>NZ_WTYA01000005.1 GCF_009828025.1 Qipengyuania algicida
GTGCGCTTCGGCTGCGTGTTGGCCGATGCCGGCTATGGGCTGTCCGCTCCGTTCCGGCAGGCGCTGAGCGCACGCGGGCTTTGCTGGGCAGTGGGTATCCCCCGGCACCAGAAGGTCTATCCGGCAGCTGTGCAACTTATCTTCCCGGACGCAGGTCGCGGTCGACCACGGGTGCGTCATGTGCCGGACGTCAGATCCAGGCCCGCGCACGCGATGCTCGAAGCCGCGAAGTGGCAACAGGTCAGTTGGCGCAAGGGAACGAAAGGGCGCCTCACGGCTCGTTTTGCTGCCGTGCGCGTGCGCATTGCCGATGGCGCGCCCCAACGTATCGGCTCTGCCGGTGCCCAGCATATGCCGGGTGCGGAAGCTTGGCTGGTGGGTGAGCATCGCTCCAATGGCGAGCGCAAATACTACCTCTCGAACCTACCCGCTGACACCCCGGTCAAGGCTCTCGCCGGCGCGATCAAGGCGCGCTGGATCTGCGAACAAGCGCATCAGCAACTCAAGGAAGAACTGGGACTGGACCATTTCGAGGGGCGATCCTGGGTCGGGCTTCACCGCCATGCCTTGATGTCGATGATGGCCTACGCGTTCTTGCAATCCCGAAGGCTCGCTCAGGCGGGGCGGAAAAAACAGAGTCCTCGGCCCGCCTCCCCAACCCAGCCTGCCAGCAGTGCGCCAAGCCATCCTTGACCACCTATCCCGATCCCGATCACCACCGAGGCATTGCCCTCACTGCGGATGCAACCTCAAAAAACCTGCCAGCGCAATTCCCGGCGTGATGGAACATGGTCTGTTCCTGGCGGAGATAGATGCGCTCTATATCGCCGGAGTGGAGCGGGTTGAGCGCCGCACTGGTGCGCATGGAGCAACCGAACTGACGTAGAAGGCAACGGAACAAACACCCATCCGTATCGGTTCGCCTATTGACCCCGGCACCAATCCAGATGCCCCGGCACGTTTCATACCTCCCCTGGAGAGAGCCTTGGCTGGAAACCTTGCCCAATCGACCATCGATACTATCCGCACGCTGACGCTGGACGCTGTAGAGAAAGCCAATTCCGGGCACCCCGGTGCGCCCATGGGCCTTGCGCCAGCGGCCTGTACGCTGTGGACGCAATTCATGCGCTACGATCCCGACAGGCCGGACTGGCCCGGTCGCGATCGCTTCGTCCTGTCCTGTGGCCATGCGTCGATGCTGCTTTATTCCGTGCTGCATTTGGCTGGCGTTCGCGAAATCGGTCCAGATGGACAACTGACCGGAGAACCCGCAGTGTCGCTCGAGGACATCAAGCAGTTCCGTCAGCTCGACTCGAAGACCCCCGGGCACCCAGAATATCGCCACACCACGGGTGTCGAGACGACAACCGGTCCGCTGGGACAGGGCTGCGGCAACAGTGTCGGCATGGCCATTGCCGGACGCTGGCTTGACTCCCGGTTCTCCGATGCCGAAACGTCCCTGTTCGACTACGACGTCTATAATTTCTGCAGCGATGGGGACATGATGGAAGGCGTGGCGAGCGAGGCGGCGTCGCTGGCCGGGCACCTCAAGCTGGCAAATCTGTGCTGGGTCTATGACAACAATACAGTGACTATCGAGGGGCACACTCCGCTTGCCTTCAGCGAAGACGTGGCGGCGCGCTTCCGGGCCTATGGCTGGAATGTCCAGCACGTCACCGATGGCAATGACTGCACTGCAATCGCCGATTCGTTCGAACGTTTTCGCAAAACGCGGGATGCGCCGACACTGATCGTGCTCGATACAATTATCGGCTTCGGATCGCCGCTCGCAGGGACATCCGATGCGCATAGTGACGCAATGGGGGCAGATGCAGTGGCCGAAACCAAGCGCACCCTCGGCTGGCCCGAGGATGCTAAATTCCTCGTGCCCGATGGTGTTGCCGATCATTTCCGTGGGGCGATGAAAAAGCGGGCGGAGGCGTTGGTCGAGCAATGGGACCGATCCGCTGCCGCGCTGAGCAGAACTGACGCATCCCTCGCCGCCGAACTCGACAGCTTGGTTTCCGGCAAGCTGCCGGACGGCTGGCAGGACGATTTGCCCGTTTTCGAGGCGGATGCGAAAGGCATGGCTTCGCGAGCGGCGAGCGGCGATGTCCTGAACGCCATTGCACCGCAGGTACCTCTGCTGATTGGCGGATCTGCCGATCTTGCGCCGTCGACGAAGACATTGCTCAAGTCCGACGATGCTGGGACACTGGCGCCGGACAAACCGGGTGGCCGCAACATGCATTTCGGTGTGCGCGAACACGCGATGGGCGCAATCGCCAATGGCATGGCACTGTGCCACCTGCGCCCCTACACCGCGACCTTCCTGGTGTTCTCCGACTATATGCGCCCGCCGATGCGGCTGGCCGCGCTAATGGAGCTGCCGGTGATCTTTGTCTTCACGCATGACTCTATCGGCGTGGGCGAGGATGGTCCGACGCACCAGCCGATCGAACAGCTTGCGGGCCTTCGCGCTATCCCGAACATGAATGTAATCCGCCCCGCCGATGCCAATGAGACGCTCGAGGCGTGGTCGATTGCGATGAAGCTGACGCGCACGCCCACCAGCCTGATCTTTTCACGGCAGAATCTCCCGACGATCGATCGCAAGCGCTATTGCGCTGCCGATGGTGTCGAAAAAGGCGCATATATCCTTGCTGACTGCGAGGGCCTGCCGGAGCTGATCCTGATGGCGAGCGGAAGCGAAGTGTCCTTGTGCCTCGAGGCCCATGAAGCGCTGGCCAGTGATGGCGTGCGTTCCCGCGTGGTATCGATGCCGAGTTGGTTCCTGTTCGAGAAGCAGGACGACGCCTACCGCGAGAAGGTGCTTCCGCGTGCGGTGTCTGCGCGAATTGCGGTCGAACAGGCCGCGCCCATGGGTTGGGATCGCTATGTTGGACCGGACGGAGGGATCATCGCGATGCATGGTTTCGGTGCTTCGGCACCCGCCGGTGAGTTGCAGAAGAAATTCGGTTTCACAGTCGAGAACATTTGCCGCAAGGCGAAGGATCTTATGAAACAGACGGAGGACGCATGAGCCGCTTGCAACAGCTGAACGAGGCCGGACAGGGCGTCTGGCTGGATTTCGTCAATCGTGGTTTTCTCGAGGACGGCGGTCTGAAGAAGCTGGTCGATCAGGATGGACTTACCGGTGTTACCTCCAATCCCTCGATCTTCGAAAAGGCGATGGGGCATTCGGATCGCTATAACGACAGCATCAAGAGCGCTGTGGCAAGCGGCAGCAAGGCCGCAACCGACCTTTACGAAACTCTGGCGGTGGAGGACATCCGCAAAGCTGCCGATACGCTGCGACCGGTATACGACCGATTGGACGCGCGGGACGGTTACGTGAGCCTCGAAGTATCGCCCTATCTCGCCAACAAGACGGACGAGACGATCGCCGAGGCCCGCCGCCTGTGGGCGATGGTCGATCGGCCCAACCTCATGATCAAGGTGCCGGGGACCAAGGCTGGCGTACCGGCGATCCGCACGCTGATCGAGGATGGAATCAACGTCAACGTGACCTTGCTGTTCGCGGTCGAAGCGTATCAGGCTGTCGCAAGAGCTTTTATCGAAGGGCTGGAAGCGCGCGTTGCCAAAGACGAACCGATCGGCCGCATCGCCAGTGTCGCGAGCTTCTTCCTCAGTCGCATCGACACGCAGGTGGACGAGCAACTCGACTCCGTTGTCGAGGCTGGAGGCGACAATGCGGGTCGCGCAAAAATGCTCAAGGGCACGATTGCGATAGCCAGCGCCAAGCGCGCCTATGCGTGGTATTGCGAGATGATAGCTGGCGAACGCTGGCGGAAACTGGCGGACAAGGGCGCGATGCCGCAGCGATTGCTATGGGCTTCGACCAGCACCAAGAACCCCGATTACAGCGACGTACTCTATGTCGAAACTTTGATTGGTCCCGACACGGTCAACACATTGCCGCCTGACACGATGGACGCGTTTCGCGACCACGGGACGGTGGCACAGACACTGGCGACCGGGCAGGATGAGGTTGCGGCCGAATTGAAAGAGCTGGCCGGTCTCGGTATCGATCTCGAGGCGATCACCGATGATCTGGTGACCAATGGCGTTAAAAAATTCTCCGACGCATTTGATGCGCTGTTGGAGGCGGTCGACGAGAAACGAAAGCGTTTCGCCGATGGCAACCGGGTCAACGAACAATCGCAAGCAGGATAAGATCATGAAAATCGGTATGCTGGGGCTTGGCCGCATGGGCCGGAACATGGCCACTCGTCTGGCCCAAGGCGGGCACGAGTTGGTGGTCTATGATCAGGACCCGAAGATCGGCAAGCAGATGGAAGGCGATGGGTTGGCGACCGCCGCCCAGAGCATCGCCGATGTACGTGAAAAGCTGGGCGAGGACGCGATTTTCTGGGTGATGTTGCCTGCGGGCGAGATTACCGAGAGCGTGATCGCGAAGGTAGCGGAAACCGGTCGGAAGGGTGAGACGATCATCGATGGCGGCAACAGTTTCTACAAGGACGATATCCGTCGGGCGAAAACGCTGCGCGAGAAGGGCATTCACTACCTTGATGTCGGTACGTCCGGCGGCGTGTGGGGGCTTGAGCGGGGTTATTGCATGATGATCGGCGGCGAGGCCGATGTCGTGCGGCGGCTCGATCCGATCTTCAAGACGCTGGCGCCGGGGCTCGGTGATATCCCGCGCACCGAGGGCCGCCAATCCGACGATGATCGCGCTGAGCATGGCTATGTCCATACCGGCCCGGCAGGCTCCGGCCACTTCGTGAAGATGGTTCACAACGGCATCGAATACGGATTGATGCAGGCTTATGCCGAAGGTTTCGACATATTGAAGGGCAAGGCATCCGAGGAATTGCCCGAGGACCAACGCTTCACCATCGACGTTGGCGATGTCGCGGAAGTCTGGCGGCGGGGCAGTGTCATAAGCTCATGGCTGCTCGACCTTAGCGCCTCGGCGCTTGCTCGCGATGCCGATCTTTCCAAGTTCACCGGCGACGTGGCTGATAGCGGGGAAGGGCGCTGGACGATCGAAGCGGCCATCGAGGAAGCGGTGCCAGCAGAGGTGCTGTCCTCGGCACTCTATGCGCGGTTTCGTTCGCGTGTCGAACACACCTTCGGGGAGAAGCTGCTGTCGGCCATGCGCTATGGCTTTGGCGGACACGTCGAGATTCCGCAATAATGGCTGGCCACAAGACTGCGCCGCCCGCCACACTGGTGATTTTCGGGGCAGGCGGCGATCTGACCCGCAGGCTTTTGGTGCCGTCGCTGGTCCATATGATGGCGGCGGGCATGATCGACGATCAATTCTCGGTGCTCGGTGTCAGTCGCAGCGAAATGAGCGATGCCGAATTTCGCCAGAGCCTGGAGGATTTCGACGTCGGCGAAGTCGAAGACGGTTACGCGAAGGCTTGGCAAAAGCTGCGCGGCAAAGTCCAATATATGGCCGGCGACGTTACCGATGCCGGTTTCTATTCGCAGCTCAGGGAGAGGATGGATAAGGATGGAGCTGGAAACGCCGTCTTCTATCTGGCGATTTCACCGTCATTGTTCGAGCCGATAATCGACGGATTGGGCGAGGCAGGGCTGTTCGAGGTAAAGGGCGCATTTCGGCGGCTCGCGGTCGAAAAACCGTTCGGTCATGATGCGCGATCGGCCAAGGCGCTGAACGCGAGAATCCTGCGCTGGGTCGATGAAGAGGATATCTATCGCATCGACCATTTCCTTGGCAAGGAGACGGTCCAGAACATCATGGTTGCACGTTTCGCCAATGCGATGATCGAGGCGGTGTGGAACCGGCAATATATCGACAATGTGCAGATCACCGTCGCGGAAAGGTTGGATGTCGGAACGCGCGGCGAGTTTTTCGATGCTACGGGGACTTTGCGCGATATGGTCCCCAACCATCTGTTCCAGATCCTCGCGATGACTGCGATGGAGCCGCCCAATCGGTTCGACGCTGCGTCGGTTCGCGAGGCCAAATCACAACTTCTGGATGCCATCCGTATCCCCAACGCAAAAGACGTGAAGCGCGACACGGTGCGCGGAGCCTACACCGCCGGACATGTGGGTGGGAACAAGGTCGGCGCCTATGAAAATGCCGATGGCGTGGCGTCCGACAGCCGCACCGAAACCTATGCGGCACTAAAGCTGGAGATCGACAATTGGCGCTGGGCGGGTGTCCCGTTCTATCTGCGCACCGGCAAGGCGCTGTCGCACAAGGACAGCGAAGTCGTGCTGACTTTCAAGCCCGTGCCCTACGCCGATTTCCGTGATGCCAAGGTAAGCACGATGCCCGCCAACCGGCTGGTCCTGCAGTTGCAGCCTAAAGAGGGAATCTCGCTCGATTTCCTGGCCAAGAAGCCGGGCGCAGATATCAAGCCAACGCCGGTCGAGATGCAATTCAGCTACGCCGATTATTTCGAGCTTGGCGGCAGCACGGGCTATGAAACGCTGATTTACGACATACTGACAGGCGATCAGACGCTGTTTCAGAGGGCGGATGCGGTCGAGGCGGCATGGCGGATTGTCGATCCGATCAGCAAGGCGTGGAAATCTGGAAAGCCAGAGCCCTATCGCGCTGGAAGCGCGGGGCCGAAGGCTGCCGATGAATTGCTGGAACGCGATGCCCGGCAATGGCACGCGCTGGGGTGATGATCGCCTCCATCCCCAAGGTCTTGATTAGCGACGTCGACGGCACTCTCGTACGCGACGATAAATCCCTGTCCGCACGGACGGAACAGGCAATCAAACGGTTGCGCAATGCCGGAATTGCAGTTTCCTTGATCAGCGCGCGTCCGCCGAGCGGGATTTACTGGATCGCCGAGCGGCTCGGTATCGAAGGTCCTATGGGCGCGTTTAACGGCGGCACTCTGTTCATGGCGGACGGTGCTATCACCCACGCTGAGCGCCTCGATAAGGACGTAACCGATCAGATCCTTGCGATGCTCGAAGCCGCGTATGTCGAGCCTTGGGTATTCGCCGAAGAAAAGTGGATGGCGCGGCGTGGCGAGACTTTGCACGCTTCGCATGAGCGAAAATCCGCGAATGTCGAACCGACCTTGTGCGACGACTTTGCCGATCTTTCGATGCCAACGGACAAAATTGTCGGTGTTAGCGACGATCGAGCGCTCCTCGCGCGGTTGGAGCGCGAAGCTTGCGACCGGTTCGGTCGCGCCGCGACGATCAAGCGCTCCCAACCCTATTACCTCGATTTCACCGCGCCGCAGGCCAACAAGGGCGAGGGGGTCACAGAGATCGCCCGCGCATTTGGTGTTCATATAGAAGACGTGCTGGTGATCGGTGACGGTCACAATGACGTCGCGATGTTCGAACGTGCTGGTAACAGCGTTGCGATGGGCAACGCCGATCCCGAAGTCCGGGCGAAAGCGAAGCATACTACCGTCTCCAACGAGGAAGATGGCGTCGCCGTCGTTATCGAGAATTTGCTGGCGAAAATGGACGTATGAGAAAAGCTCTCCCGGTCGTGGTCGCAATGGGCGTCTCTGCCTCAGGCAAATCCACTATCGGCAAGGCGCTGGCGGAGCGGCTGGACTATCCGTTTGAGGAAGGCGATGACCTCCATCCGCAAGCCAATATTGCTAAGATGCGTTCGGGTCATCCGCTCGACGATGCTGACCGTGCGCCCTGGCTCGACCGGGTGGCGGACTGGATAGGGCGGCAATACCGGTCCGGCGAGGGAGGCGTGGTCAGCTGCTCTTCCCTCAAGCGCCGCTATCGCGATCGTCTGAGGCAAGCCGATCCGATACTCGCGTTCGTTTTCCCCGATCCGGATCGGGAGACGCTGCGCAAACGTCTGGAACGGCGCAAGCATCATTTCATGCCGCCATCACTACTAGACAGTCAGCTGGACGCACTGGAACGTCCCGCTCCAGACGAGCGCGCGCTGCGCCTGTCCGGCACAGCGCCGATCGATGAAGACGTTGATGAAATTTGCGAATGGCTCGCGCGGTAATCTTTGCCTAGTCGATCCAGTCGAATGTGCGTGTGACGGCGCGTTTCCACATGCGGTAAAGCTCGCTACGGCGGTCCTCTTCCATCTCCGGGCTCCAGCGCCTGTCCTCGGCCCAGTTGGCGACCAGCACATCTGTGCTGGCAAAAAACCCGACAGCGAGACCTGCCGCGTAAGCGGCGCCCAGTGCGGTCGTTTCCCGCACCACCGGGCGCACCACCGGCTTGCCGAGGATATCGGCCTGGAACTGCATCAGCAGCTCGTTCACCACCATTCCGCCATCGACCCGGAGGTCAGCCAGCGCGATGCCGGAGTCCGCTTCCATCGCTTCGACCACTTCGCGGACCTGAAAGGCTGTCGCTTCGAGTGCGGCGCGGGCAATATGGCCCTTGTTCACGAAGCGGGTCAGTCCGGCGATCACCCCGCGAGCATTGTCGCGCCAGTAAGGGGCGTAAAGGCCGGAAAAAGCGGGTACGAAATAAGTCCCGCCATTGTCCTCTACCGAGCGGGCAAGCGGCTCGATATCCTCACTCGACTGAAATAGACCGAGGTTGTCGCGCAACCATTGGACCAGCGCGCCAGTGATCGCGATCGAACCTTCGAGTGCATATACCGCAGGCGCATCGCCGATCTTGTAGCCGAGCGTGGTGAGAAGTCCGCTCTTGGATGAGACCGGTTCAGTGCCGGTGTTGAGCAGCATGAAGCTGCCTGTGCCATAGGTATTCTTGGCGTCACCCGGTTCGAAACATGCCTGCCCGAACAGCGCCGCCTGCTGATCGCCGAGATCGCCAGCAACTGGCACCCCGCGGATCGCATTCGGCGTTGCTTCGCCGTAAACCGCCGATGACGGCACGATTTCGGGCAGCATCGATGCGGGAATGTCGAAATCAGCCAGAATATCGCCATCCCACGCCAGCTTCTCCAGATCCATCAGCTGGGTGCGGCTGGCGTTAGTGACGTCGATTACATTATGTCCACCGTCGACGCCGCCCGTCAGGTGCCAGATTAGGAAGCTGTCGATGGTGCCGAACACCAGTTCGCCCGCTTCGGCAGCGGCGCGCGCGCCTTCGACATTTTGGAGGATCCAGCGCAACTTAAGTCCGCTGAAATAGGTCGTCAGCGGCAGCCCGGTTATCGCACGGTATCGATCCTGTCCGCCCTGTGCGGCAAATTCCGCCACCATTGGTGCAATGCGCGTGTCTTGCCACACGATGGCATTATAGACCGGCTCGCCGGTTTTGCGGTTCCACACCAGCGTGGTTTCGCGCTGGTTGGTAATGCCGACTGCGGCAAGGTCTGAGGGCTTGAGATCTTTCGCCGCCATCGCTTCGCCGATGACCGCGCGGACCTTCTGCCAAATCTCCTGCGGATCGTGTTCGACCCAGCCGGCTTTTGGGAAGATTTGTTCGTGCTCTTTCTGCGCGACGCTGACGACGCGGCCGCCCTTGTCGAAGATGATGAAGCGCGAGCTTGTCGTCCCCTGGTCGATTGCACCGATGTATCTGCCCATGATCCTCCCCGAAAAACGTAGCCTATTTGATCCGTCGCTTTTCAAGCTTTCGTGCGAGTGTGCGCCGGTGCATTCCCAGACGCCGCGCCGTTTCGGAAATGTTGAATCCGGTCGCCGCCAGCGTCTCGTGTATATGCTCCCATTCGAGCGTCTTGACCGATCGCGTTGGTTGCGCCGCCAGCGATACGTTTGCATCGGCTTCGGTCTTGCCGAAAGCGGCCTCGATTTCGTCGCTGTTGGCCGGCTTTGGCAGATAATTCGAGGCACCCAGCTTGATCGCCTCGACTGCGGTAGCGATGCTTGCATAGCCCGTTAACACGACGATGACCGTGTTTGAGGAGTGTCCGGTCAGGGATCTCACACAGCCCAGTCCGGATTCGGTGCCCAGCTTCAGGTCCACCAGTGCATAGTCGGGCGCTTCACCAGGCGCAAAGGCGGTAATCGCGGTATCGAGTTCGGCGGGCGAGGTCACATGGGTAACCGAGTAACCGCGTCGTTCGAAGGAGCGCTTGAGCGTTCGAGCGAGATCGGCATCGTCCTCGACGATCATCAACGATTTGCCACTCACGCTTGCGCCCTCCCATTCCAGGCTATCGCCTCGATCGGCAGCGCGAGCACCACCTCGGCACCGCCTGCGGGGCGATTGGCAGCGACCAATGATCCACCCATTTTTCGCATTACATTGATGACCAGGAACAGGCCGAGCCCGGCCCCCTGACGTTGCTTAGTGGACCGATAGGGTTTGCCGATGTTGCGAAGGATACCCTCATCGAAACCTGGACCATTGTCGGTCACGCTCAGCAGCAGTTCGCCATCGATCCGCCGCGCCGTGAGTTCGACTGGCTTGCCGGACGCTTCGAATGCATTGTCGAGCACGTTCCAGATAACCTGTTGCAATGCAATGTCGGATACGATCGCGATATCTTCACCGATATTGATGTCGCAGTGCAGAGATTGTTCGCCCGATCGTTGACGCCATTCCTGCGCAATCTCGTCCAGAAATGCCGTGAGCCGAGTCACTTCTGGTTTCTCACCACGCACCTCGCCTGCCGAAGTGAGGATACCCGTCACGATAGCCTTGCAGCGTTCGACTGCGATGCGCACGTCCTCGATCTCCTCGGCCAGATCGGGGAATGCCGCGAGTTCCGGCCGGTGGCTCCAATCGTTGGCGATAACCGACAGGGATGCGAGGGGAGTGCCGAGCTCATGCGCCGCGCCGGTGGCCAGCAGGCCCATGCGGACAATGTGATCCTCTTCGGCAGCCTGCTGGCGCAATTGCGCGAGGCTAGCGTCGCTGGCGCGGACGTTGTCGTTGATCCGGGTTACGAAGAAGACCAGTAGAACGGCTATCAGCAAGAAGCTGGTCAGAGCCCCGAAGATATAGAGGTCGAACAGCCCTACAGCGAACTTTGGGGGCAACACGAGCGGATAGTGCGTGAGCAGCAGTACGACGAAACAGGCTGCGCTGAGCGCGGTTACTACCCAGACCGACCAGCGATCGAGCAGCACTGCGCCGAGGACGACTTGAAGCAGGAATAGCCAGATGAACGGATTGGTTGCGCCTCCGCTGAGATAAAGCAATGCGGTAAGTGCGGCGTTATCAAGAATCAGCGCGAGGAAAATTTCGCGATTTCCCACCTTGGCGCCACGTCTCAGGCTGGCGATGCTGACCAGATTGAGCACGACAAGACCGGCGATGGTCGCAAGCATGGGCGCGAGCGGCAGCTCCACGCCCATACCGAAATAGACCACCATGATTGTGCCGAACTGACCGCCGACCGCCAGCCAGCGCAGGGCGATGAGCTGGCGCATATTCGCTTCGCCACCGGGCGCATCGGTAACAGCAGGCACAATGTCCTCAATGTTCGGTGTGAGTGTGGTGCTCGCCATCACCCGCTTGTCGGACGAAAGCGCTCCCTGATCAACCATCCCGCCGCGAACAGGCTCATCGCGGCGAGCACGAACCAGGTTATGGCATAGGAGAGATGATTGTTGGGAAACCGGATGACGGTCAGTCCACCGATGGGGCCGTCAGCCGCGACTTCGCCCGCCGACTGGTCGATGAAATAGGGTGCGAAACCGGTCAGGTGCCGTGCACGGGCGATGGCGGATACATCGCGTGAAAACCAGCGATTGGTGGCAGGCTGGTTCGACTGGAGGAAACCGCCACCCGGCTCGGTGATCCGCAGCAATCCGGTGATGCGTTGCTTTTGGGTAGGAGCAGGCTTTTCACCGGCCTTCCGGTCCTGCACGAAACCGCGATTGACCAGTACGGTAAAGCCGCGCTGATCGGCAAAGGGGGCCATAACCCAGAAACCGCTGCCCTTGTCGGTAACGGCTTTCACCAGCGTTGCCGGGACGTTCTCGAACTGTCCAGTCAGGCTGATACGGCGATATTCGCTGTTTTTGGCAGAGATCGAAGGCCAGGCCTGCGGGCCCGGTGCGGGCACAGGCGCAGCATGAACGCGCGCATCGACCCGCGCGATCAGCGCTTCTTTCCAGGCGAGGCGATGGACCTGCCAGACCCCCAGGCTGACAAACCCGGCCATGAAGACCAGCATGACGAGCGCAAGCGAAAGGCCGCGCCGTTGGCCGATCGCCTGCGCCATTGCGCTATCCGCCGACGGCTGTCGCCGCCTGCGTTGCAGGGGAGACAGGCATACTCATCGGCATCATATTGGCGTTCATATTGTAGAGCACCCACATCGACCCGGCGAGGGTGATGATCACGAACACCACTGTGAAAATCAGCGCCAGCATCGACCATCCATCCTCGACCGACATGTTCATGTGCAGGAAGTAGACCATGTGGACCACGATCTGCACCAGCGCCATCAACAGGATCAGCGGAACGGTGACGGATTTGTCGAGCACGCCAGTCATCACCAGCGCGAAGGGGATCGCGGTCAGGATCACCGACAGGACGAAGCCGATCATATAGCCCTTGAAAGAGCCGTGCGGCGGATGGTCGAGGTGGTCTTCGCCTGCGCCGTGATGGTTGGTAGCGGTGTCGCTCATTGCGCAACTCCCATGAGGTAGACGAAGGTGAATACGCCGATCCAGACGATGTCGAGGAAGTGCCAGAACATCGACAGGCACATCAGGCGGCGGCGGTTGGCGGGGATCAGGCCCTTTTGCGCCACCTGCACCATCAGCGTGACCAGCCAGATCGTACCCAGTGTGACGTGCAGGCCGTGGGTGCCGACAAGGGTGAAGAAGGCCGACAGGAACGCGCTCGACTGCGGGGTTGCGCCCTCGGCGATCAATCCGGCGAATTCGTGCATCTCGATGCTGAGGAAGGCGAGGCCGAACAGCCCCGTGATGCCGAGCCACATCAGCGTCGCATTCTTCTTGCCGCGCTCCATCACCAGCATCGAAAAGCCATAGGTGATCGAGGAGAACAGCAGCATCGCGGTGTTGAGCGCGACCAGTGGCAACTCGAACAATTCCTTGGGGCCGGGGCCGCCGGCATAGGAATGCTCGAGCACCGCAAACGTCGCAAACAGGCCTGCGAACAGCAGGCAGTCGCTCATCAGATAGATCCAGAAGCCCAGCATGGTGCTGTGGCCGTCGGGATGATGCGGTTCCTTGGGCAGGTGGAACAGCGGACGATCGCCGTCGAAATAGGCCTGTGTGTTCATCGTATCGGACCCGTGGGAGTGGGATTGCGTCGCCATCATGCCGTCTCCAACTCGCGGGTGCGGGCCTCTTCGACCTCACGCACGCGCTCGACCGGAATGTAGAAGTCGCGGTTGTAGTTGAAGGTATGACCGATGCCGACCACCGCCATCGCGGCGAAGGTGATCGCGGCGAGCCACCAGATTTGCCACACCATCGCAAATCCGAAAGCCACGCTGATTCCGGCAATGATGACACCTGCACCTGAGTTGCGGGGCATGTGAATCTTCTCGAAGCCGGATGTGGGGCGCTGGTAGTTGTGGCGCTTCATATCCCACCACGCATCGCGGTCGTGGACCACCGGGGTGAAGGCGAAATTGTACTCGGGCGGAGGCGAGGACGTTGCCCATTCCAGCGTGCGGCCTTCCCACAGATCACCCGAGGTATCCAGAAGTTGCTTGCGGTTCTTGAAGGTCACGATGAACTGCATGATCATGCAGGCGATCCCGCCAGCGATCAGCAGAGCACCGAATGCCGCAATCTCGAACCAGATCTGCAGGGCAGGATTGTCGAAGTGCGACATCCGACGGGTGACGCCCATCAGGCCAAGCACATAGAGTGGCATGAAGGCGAAATAGAAGCCGATTACCCACAGCCAGAAGGAACGCTTGCCCCACTTCTCGTCGAGCCGGAAGCCGGTGACCTTGGGGAACCAGTAGTTGATCCCGGCAAAGCCGCCGAACAGCACGCCGCCGATGATGACGTTATGGAAGTGCGCGATCAGGAACAGCGAGTTGTGCAGCACGAAGTCGGCCGGCGGCACCGCCAGCAGCACGCCGGTCATCCCGCCGATCACGAAGGTCAGCATGAAGGCCAGTGTCCACATCATCGGCAGGTCGAAGCGAATGCGTCCGCGATAGAGGGTAAACAGCCAGTTGAAAATCTTGGCCCCAGTGGGGATCGAGATGATCATCGTGGTGATGCCGAAGAACGAGTTGACGTCTGCGCCCGAACCCATGGTAAAAAAGTGGTGCAACCACACCAGATAGGCCAGGATGGTGATGACGATGGTCGCGTAGACCATCGAAGTATAGCCGAACAGGCGCTTGCCCGAAAACGTCGCCGCGACTTCCGAAAACACGCCGAAGCAGGGCAAGATCAGGATGTAGACTTCCGGGTGGCCCCAGATCCAGATCAGGTTCACATACATCATCGGGTTGCCACCGTTGACGTTGGTGAAGAATTCGAACCCGAGATAACGGTCGAGGCTGAGCAGGGCGAGCACGACTGTCAGGATCGGGAAAGCCGCAACGATCAGGATGTTGGTGCACAGCGCAGTCCAGGTGAACACCGGCATCTTCATCAAGCTCATGCCCGGCGCACGCATCCTGAGGATGGTAGCGACCAGGTTGACCCCCGACAGCAAGGTGCCGAGGCCAGCTATCTGCAATCCCCATATGTAATAGTCGACACCGACGCCAGGACTAGCCATTTTGCCAGAGTAAGGTGCCATCGCGAGCCAACCGGCGGTCGAATAAGTGCCGACGAACAGCGAAATCATTGTGATGATCGCGCCCGAAACTGTCAGCCAGAAGCTGAAGTTGTTAAGCCACGGAAAGGACACGTCGCGCGCGCCGATTTGCAGCGGGACGACATAGTTCATCAGCCCGACGACCAGCGGCATGGCGACGAAGAAGATCATGATCACGCCGTGGGCGGTGAAGATCTGATCGTAGTGATGAGGGGGCAGATAGCCGTGGTTGCTTCCGAAAGAGATCGCCTGTTGAGAACGCATCATCAGCGCGTCGGCAAAGCCGCGCAGCAGCATGATCAGCGCCAGGACGATATACATCACGCCGATCTTCTTGTGGTCGACCGAAGTGAACCAGTCGCGCCAGAGCATTCCCCAGGCCTTGAAATAGGTGATCGCGCCTAAGACCGCGATCGCCCCGATCGATACCATGATGAAGGTAACGATCAGGATCGGCTCGTGGATTGGGATGGCTGCCCAGGAAAGGCGGCCGAACAGCCAGCCGGTATAGGGGAAGGGATCGGGAATCATTGCGCGAAACTCTCGTTCACAGGCTGTCGGTGGTGCTTGCGGGGCTGCGGGTCTCGGCGAGTACCGGGCGCGGAGGCAGCATGCTGGGTGGGGTTAACCCGGCTCCACGGAGCGGAGTCTGGGCAAGCTTTTCGGCTTCCTCATCCTGGCTTGCCCCGACCGGCATCGTGGAATGAGGGGACATCGCCATTTCGCCCATATGGGCGCTATCTGGCGTCTGTCCGGCTGCCGTCTCCTGGTCCCGGCGCATCTGGTCGGCGATGCACGGCGTGCCCGGCACAACACAGTTGTTGAGCGCGAGCTGGTAAATCTGGGGAAGGATCGATCCGTAGCGCATGACTGGCGCATCGATGGTGGGCTGGGCCAGCTTGAGATAGGATGCGCGGTCAAGCTTGAGCCCTGACTGGCGCGCCTCGGCAACCCATTGCTGGAACCCGGCTTCGGTCATACCGTGGAAAGCGAAACGCATGTGGTTGAAGCCTTCGCCCGAATAATTGGCGCTGAAGCCTTCGTAGGTGCCGGGCTTGTTAATCACGGCGTTGAGCTGGGTCTCCATGCTTGGCATGGCGTAGATCTGCCCGGCGAGCGCGGGAATGTAGAATGAGTTCATCACGCTGGACGAAGTGATATGGAAACGGATTGGGCGGTCAATCGGGGCCGCCAGATCGTTGACCGTGGCAATTCCGTATTCGGGGATGACGAACAGCCATTTCCAGTCCATCGCGACGACTTCGACATCGAGCGGCTTCACGCCTGCTGGTAGCGGCTTGTTCGCCGCTATTCGTTCGATCGGACGGTAGGGATCGAGCTTGTGAGTGCCGGTCCAGGTGACGGCACCGAGCGCGATGATGATCAAGAGCGGTGCCGCCCAGATGATCAGCTCAAGCTGGGTCGAATGCTCCCACTCGGGCTGGTAATCGGCCTCCTCATTCGACGCGCGATATTTGCGCGCGAAAATGACGGTGAGCACCATCACCGGGACGATGATCAGGAGCATGAGGAAGGTCGAGATGATCACCAGATCGGCTTGCTGCGATGCAACGTCACCGTGCGGCGAAAGCACGATCGCGTTGCAGCCGGAAAGCAATGGCGCAAGCATTGCGGCCATACCCGTGGCCCGCACGCGCGGCCAGTTGCGGAGATTGGGCAGGGAATTGAAGAAAGTTGGACGTGTCATCGGCGTGCGATCTAGGGATCGATGGTGCAGCGCAACATTGGACATTTTGTCCAATCCCCCTTCCGCAATCCAGTACCTATTTAGCCGCGAAGGTGATAAAGTGCCTGACCTTGTCCAATCGCGGGCAGATGGCGCTGCTGCAGTGAATTTCTGGAGAATTTTGTGATGAGTGCAGGGCAGGCGATGGATGCGAATCTCGTCGGGAACGATGCCGACGAAGGATCCGGGCCGGTTGACGCACACGGTCGGGTTGCGCCCGGCGAGATCGCGATTGGCGTGATCGTCGGTCGGACTTCGGAATTTTTCGACTTCTTCGTGTTCGCCATCGCTTCGGTCCTGGTTTTTCCGCATCTGCTGTTTCCCTTCACCGACCGATTGACCGGGACTTTGTGGTCTTTCGGTATTTTCGCGCTTGCCTTTATCGCTCGACCGTTCGGCAGCCTCATCTTCATGGCGGTAGATCGCAACTACGGGCGTGCAACCAAGCTCACGGTGGCGCTGTTCCTGCTGGGCGGCTCGACGGCCGCCATGGCTTTTCTGCCCGGATACGCGACATTGGGTATCGGAGCGGCCATCCTACTCTCTGTCCTGCGTGTGGGGCAAGGCTTGGCATTGGGCGGAGCGTGGGACGGTCTCGCCTCTCTGCTCGCGCTGAACGTGCCGGAAAACCGGCGTGGCTGGTATGCGATGATTCCGCAGCTCGGCGCACCGATCGGCTTGATCGTGGCGAGCGGGCTGTTCGCCTATTTCGTCGCTACGCTTTCGGCGGCCGATTTCCTGAGCTGGGGCTGGCGTTATCCGTTCTTTGTGGCCTTCGCGATCAACGTGGTGGCGCTCTTCGCGCGCCTGCGGATCGTGACGACGCCTGAATACGCGCGGCTGTTCAACAATCGCGATCTCAAGCCCGCGCCGGTGCTGACCACTGTCAAAGAGCAATGGCGCAGCATCATCATCGGTGCCTTCGCGCCGCTGGCGAGCTTTGCGCTGTTCCACATGGTAACCGTGTTCCCGCTGTCATGGATCTTCCTGTTCACCCGCGAAGTGCCATCGAACTTCCTTATCATCGAATGTATCGCCGGTTTCTTTGGTATCGGGGCGATCATCGCTTCGGGCTGGCTGGCCGACCGTTATGGACGGCGGACGCTGCTCGGCGTCGGTGCGGCAGCGATCGCGGTGTTCAGCGGTTTTGCCCCGCAACTGCTCGATGCGGGGCAGACCGGTGAACTGGTGTACATGATCGTCGGTTTCATCCTGCTTGGCCTGTCCTTCGGGCAGAGCTCAGGCGCGGTGGCGGCCAACTTCGGCGGTCTGTCGCGTTATACCGCCTCGGCGCTCACTTCCGACCTTGCGTGGCTGTTCGGTGCCGGGTTTGCTCCGCTCGCAGCGCTGCTCCTGGCGAGCAAGGTTGGACTGCTGGCGGCGGGTGGTTACCTGCTATCAGGCGCTGTGCTCACCCTGCTGGCGCTCCAGATCAATCGGGAACTGGTCAGCCGCAACTGATCTCGCGCTTGAGGTTCGGCACGTCTTTACAAGCGCGCTCGAAGCGGGAAATAGACCGCTGCGCAGGCCACGCCTGCCATCGGTGTCGTAAATCCTCCCCGCTTCGAACAGCAAAGAACGAGACTGCCATGGCCTTTCCCTCGACCGCCGCGCGTAATTTGATTGGGATTGCGGCACTGTTGCTGACTTCGCTGCCGGCAATGGCGCAGTCGAACGCGCAGGCCGATGCGCACAAATTCGATCCGGTCGCCGCATTCGCCCCGTTCGACATGCATCAGGCGGTCAACGTCTATCGGTCTTCGAACGGGCTCCCGGGACCGGAATATTGGCAGAACCGCGCCGACTACCAGATTCATGCGAGCTTGAACGCGGATGCGAAGGTGCCCTCGCTCAAAGGTTCGGAGGTCATCACCTACACAAACAAAAGCCCGGACAAGCTTGCCGAGCTGTGGTTGCAGCTCGACCAGAACCGCTATCGCGCGGGCAGCAGGGGCGCGTATGCTGCAGGGAAGCCTCAGGGCGGCACGACTGATGGGTACGTGCTGGATTCAGTCGAGATCGAGCAGGGTGGCTCATTCGTCCCGGCCAAGACGCTGGTGAGCGATACGCGGCTGAGGGTCACGCTCCCAAGCCTGCTCGCTGCGAAGGGTGGCCAGATCAAGCTACGTATTTCCTGGCATTTCGACATTCCGGGTGCATGGGGCGGGCGTATGGCGTGGGGCATGGCCAAGGACGGCCCGGTCTATAATCTGGCGCAATGGTATCCGCGCATGGCCGTCTACGACGACATTCGCGGCTGGGACACGCTTCCCTATCTGGCGCAGGAATTCTACCTCGAATACGGCAATTTCGACTATTACGTCACCGCGCCGAGCGACATGATCATCGCCGGATCGGGTGCGCTGATGAACCCGCAGGACGTGCTGACGGCAACCCAGCGCAAGAGGCTGGCCGAGGCGCATGACAGCAATGCAACGGTGTTCATCATCAAGCGGTCGGAAATCGGCAAAGCCTCGTCTCGGCCCAAGCAGGGCGGCACGCTGACCTGGCATTTCCATATGAACGATACGCGCGATGTCGCCTTTGCCGCGTCCAAGACGTTTGCGTGGGACGCGGCGCGCATCAACCTGCCGGACGGCAAGAGCGCGCTAGCCCAATCGGTCTATCCGGCGGAAAGCGCTGGCGATGCAGCTTGGGGCCGCTCGACGCAATATCTCAAGGATTCGGTCGAGAATTTCTCCCGCCGCTGGTTCACCTATCCCTGGCCCAACGCGATCAACGTCGCTGGGATCGCGTCGGGCATGGAATATCCAGGCATCGTGTTCGACGGGATAAACGACAGGGGCAAGGCGCTCTTCTGGATCACAGCACACGAGATCGGGCACAGCTGGTTCCCGATGATCGTCGGCTTCGACGAGCGCCGCAATGCGTGGATGGACGAGGGCTTCAACACCTTCATCGACACCTATGAATCGGATGATTTCAACCACGGTGAATATGGGCCAAAGCGCGATAGCGAATACGCGCCCGGCGGCGGCAACCCGGTGGACGAGATCCTGCCGGTGATCGAGGATCCGAACGCGCCAGTTCTCCTGACGCGAGCGGATTCGATTATCGAAAAATATCGCCATCCGGTGACCTATTTCAAATCCGCACTGGGCCTCCGGCTGCTGCGCGAGGAAATTCTTGGCCCCGACCGCTTCGATCCCGCATTCCGTCGGTTCATCGCTGCATGGGCGTTCAAGCATCCACAGCCCGCCGATTTCTTCCGCGCGATGGACAGTGGCGCGGGCGAGGATCTGAGCTGGTGGTGGCGCGGATGGTATGCGAACAACTGGACGCTCGATCTCGGCGTCGACGCCATCACCCCGGTCGATGGCCATCGGGCCAAGGGCACGGCCATCACTGTTGGCAGCTATGACAAGCTGGTTATGCCGGCAACGCTGCGGGTCAACTTCGCAGATGGTACGCACGAGGATATGAGCCTGCCGGTGGAAAGCTGGATCCGCAATCGCGACACCAAAGTATTCGTGCCGGCAGGCAGCACGGTTCTGTCTGCCGAAGTCGACCCCGACCATAAATTGCCCGACCGCGATCGTTCCAACAACCTGCTGGTCGCAACGGCTAGCTGAAGTCGCCTTGTCTTTGCCTGTGGCGAAACGGAGATCCGCGCTGTTCAAAGCCTGCGGTGTGTGACACAGAGCCTCGGTAATTCGCGGCCTTTGGGCAAGAAAACATGATTGGACGGGGGGTACAATCCGGTGACTACGGCCACCATGCTGGAAATTCGGCGATGAAGACCGAAAGCACGCGCGTCACCTCGTTCGACGTCGCCGAGAAGGCGGGCGTCAGCCAGGCGACCGTTTCGCGCGCGCTTGCTGGCTCGACGATCATCTCCGAAGCGACGCGCGATAAGGTGCTCCAAGCCGCGCGCGAATTAAACTACCATGTCGACGAACGCGCGGCGAGCTTGCGGCAGGGCCGCACCCGTAGCCTTGCGGTGGTTCTGATCGCACGGCTCGATGGCGCAATCGACGCAGTCAATCCGGTAGCCCACGCCGTGCTCGCCGCGGTGCTGAGGTCGGCAGGAAGGCGCAATTTGCAGGCGCTGGTGTCTTATCAAGCGAGCGAAGCAGAATTTGCGGGCGATTTTCCCGATCGTGGGCTGGCCGACGGAATGATCGTCATCGGGACCACCGCCAATGCGGCCGCGTGGGATTATTTTCGCGCCCTCGACGATGGCGTGCGCAAGGTCGCTTATTGGGGTGGCGCGTCGAACGATCTCGCCTTTGTCCGACCCGACAATCATGGCGGCGCGCGCCAGCTGACCGAATATCTGCTGAGTAAAGGTTACCGCAAACCCGTGTTCATCGGTGCGAGCGATAGGTACCAGCAGCAATTCCGCGAGAGGCTGGAGGGGTTCAACGCTGCCATGCAGGCAGCCGGTCTTACCGCGCAGACTATCGATACGCCCGACGATCTGATGCGCGAAGAGCAGGGTCGCCGGGCTGTCGACCTCCTCCTCGATGACGGGATCGACTGCGATTCCATTTTTGCCGCCTGCGATGCGAGCGCTCTCGGCGCGATCGAACAGCTTCGTCGTCGCGGTGTGCGATGTCCCGAACAGATCGGCGTGGTCGGTTTCGATGGCATCGCGGCAGGCAATCACTCATTTCCCACACTCACCACCGTCCGGGCGGATTTCGACGCGGCGGGGGAGGCTCTGGTCGAGATGGCGCTCGCTGATTCTCCGATGAGCCGACGGGTCCCGGTGAGTTTGGTCGAACGCGAAAGCGCCCTCGGGCCGAAGGTGTAAATTTGCCCTTTACGCGGCGCGACGGATGGTGTCCGGTCGCGCGCGAAAACAGGGAGCAAACCACCATGTCGCCACGTCTTGCCGCCATCATCGCCGTAACCGCCTTGCCGCTGATCGCTGCAGGCCAGCCGGGCTATACTCCGGGTAAGGTGACGCCGGATATGGTCCAGACGGGCTCCGACATACCCAAGGATTGGCAGCAACCTCAGGAGGCATTCGATTACGTCAAGAAGGACGTGATGATCCCGATGCGCGACGGGGTGAAGCTGCACACGGTCATCATGATCCCCAAGGGTGCGCATAATCTGCCGATGCTGCTCGAACGCACGCCCTATAACGCCAGCGGTTTTGCGCCCAACAACAGCCCGCACATGAAGGATGCGGTGTGGTCGGGCGACACCGATTGGGCCGATGGTCGCTATATCCTTGTGTGGCAGGATGTGCGGGGGAAATACGGCTCGGAAGGCGATTATGTGATGACCCGCCCGCCGCGCGGGCCGCTCAACCCCAGCAAGACCGACGACACCACCGACGCGTGGGACACGATCGACTGGCTGGTTAAGAATGTAAAGCAGTCCAACGGCCGGGTCGGCATGATCGGGTCGAGCTATGACGGGTGGACGGTTACCATGGCGCTGCTCGACCCGCATCCGGCGCTGAAAGTTACCGCGCCCGAAAGCCCGATGGTCGATGGCTGGATGGGTGACGACTGGTTTCACAATGGCGCATTTCGCCTCGGCAATCTCGATTTCTTCGTCAGCCAATCGAGCGTGAAGGGCGGGGGCGAAGGCATCCCGCGTGAAGGCTACGACGATTACGAGAATTTCCTGGAAGCGGGATCGGCTGGCGCGATGGCGCAGGCCAATGGGCTGGAGCAATTGCCATGGTACAATCGCGTGGTCGCGCACCCGGCCTATGATGCTTTCTGGCAATTGCAGGCAGTCGACAAAATGGTCGCAGCCAAGCCGTCAAATGTGCCGACCATGTGGCTCCAGGGCATGTGGGATCAGGAGGACATCTATGGTGCAGTACACGCCTGGGAGGCGCTGAAGAAAGCCGGCTACGCCAGCAACAACCATCTAGTGATCGGCCCATGGTGGCATAGCCAGATCAATCGCGAGGGCTGGAACCTCGGGCCACTCAAGTGGAGCGGCGATACCGCGCGGAAATTCCGCAAGAACTGGATTATCCCGTTCTTCGACCAGTATCTGATCGATGGCGCACCGGCAAAACCGCTGCCGCAGGCGATGCTCTACGATCCGCAAGCGGACAAATGGGACCAGTTTGCCGATTGGAAAATTGCTGGCAACCAGACGCTGACCCCGATCTATCTTCAGGCGGACATGGGGCTTGGTTTCGGTCAGGCTGCAGCAGGATCGGACAGTTATGTGTCCGACCCGGCCCGCCCCATCCCCTATCTCGCGCGGCCAATCCCGGCCGACAATGAAAGCCGCTGGCGTACCTGGCTGGTGCAGGATCAGCGTTTCGTGGCCAATCGGGCCGACGTGCTCAGCTATCAAACGCCGGTGTTGACCAAATCGGTGACCATCGAAGGAGCGCCGATTGCCAATATCTTTGCCAGGACCACCGGGACCGACGGCGATTTCGTCGTCAAACTGATCGACGTGTATCCGCAAACCTATCCTGAAGATCCCAAGATGGGCGGCTATCAGTTGCCGGTTTCGCTCGACATCTTTCGTGGGCGTTACCGCAAGAGCTATTCCGATCCCTCTCCGATCCCGGCGGGCAAGGTGCAGCAGTACAAGTTCCGCCTGCCGACGGTGAACTATACCTTCAAGCCCGGTCACCGGATCATGGTGCAGATTCAGTCGAGCCTGTTCCCTGTCTACGATCGCAATCCGCAGACCTATGTGCAGAACATCTTCTTCGCCAAGCCGGACGACTATCGCAAGGCGACAGTGAGTATCGAGCATGGCGGGGCAGCGGCGAGTGCGGTGTTGTTGCCGGTGGTCGACAAAAGCGGGGCGGGAGACTGACCGCATACTTCTGTCGCTGCGTTCCGACCGGCAGTCCGCTTGCTGGACCGGTCGACGCAGCTGGGCCTGAAGCGCGAGTGGGGCGATGCAGTAACGCTTCAGCGAGTCTGACGATCGCGATTGCCAAGTTCGAGAGGCGCGGATTTCGAGCGGGCAATCTCGCTTCACCCGGCAGGTGGCGAGTTCCGGATCGGGACGGTGTGGAAACGACTCCCATTGCCATGCTTTGATCATGCCAACGCCACTAATGTGATCTTAACCTTGTCTGGCTACTCAGCGATCGAACGGCGGAGTAGGTGTATGAGCAATTTCACGATACGGACGAATGTCGGAAATCACCCGAACAAGGTTGAAACAGAGGGATAATTCGAAAATTGCGCTCGCATCTTCGCTCAAGCGTCGGTGGTGTAACACGGAATCTATGAAGTCGAAATTCTACAATACTGTAATGGCGCGGTGGTGTATGTCTTCTATGAAAATTGTTCACGTTGTTGACAGTGAATGTATCGATATGCGGCACTGGAGATGCAACGGTTCAGACCGGTTAGCCGGCATCTGTCGATAGATTTAAATGAACTTGCAAGCTTTGGATTATCAATGAAAGATCCCGGAAGCCTCGAAATCGACGAGCAGGATGCCGCCATTGTCGCGCGGGATATGCATTCACGTCAGACGGCCAGGCTTTCGCTCTATGCAAGGCTGATCTTGTCCGATGCGTTGGCGGTGATCATTGCCTTCGGGGTGGCGAACCAGTTTCGCGACGAAGCGTGGCTTGCGCCCAACGGCATCAGCCTGATCTTCGTCATCCTGCCTCTTCTGGTGATCGTGGCGGGCAACATGGGCGCGTACACGCTCGAGGTGCTGTCTGACTTTGCCGAGAGCGCAAGGCGGATCGTCTATGCGATAGTCCAGACGTTCATGATCGTATTCGCGGTCTTTTTTATCACTCAGACCGCTGCGGATATATCGCGTGTCGGCGTCGCCGTGGTGTTTTCGACCACCTTGCTGGTTGCACTGCTCGGTCGATATCTTGCGCATCGCTGGGTCAAAAACGCTTTGCAAGGCGTGTTGTTCGACGAATTGGTGATCGTCGATTCCGTGCCCATGCCCAAGATACAGGCACGCTTTGTTGTTGATGCCAGACAGAACGGACTGGAGCCCGATCTGAGCGATCCGGCCATGCTTGAACGGTTTGCCAGGGCCACCGATTTCTATGATCGTGTGGTGGTGGCATGTAGCGTGGAGCGTCAGGCCCAATGGGCGACCTTGCTCAAATCGATCAACGCGACGGGCGAGTTGCTCGTCGAGCAACGCAATGAAGTTGGCGTAATCGGGATCGATAATTTTTCGGGGCTGGGTACGCTGATCGTGTCACGCGGATCTCTCAGTCTGGCGGATCGCATCAAGAAACGGATGTTCGATATTGCGATCGCCTTGCCAGCGGTAATCCTGCTCGGTCCCCTGCTGATTTTGGTCGCGATTGGCATCAAACTGGACAGTCGTGGGCCGGTTTTCTTCAGGCAACCGCGGGTCGGGCGCAACAATGTGCCGTTCATGATCTACAAGTTTCGATCGATGCGGCAGGACGCCAGCGATGCGCAGGGTAACCAATCGACGCGGCGCGATGATGATCGGATTTCGCGGTTCGGGCGCTTCATTAGGCGCACGAGCATTGATGAGATTCCGCAGCTCTTCAATGTCATAAAGGGTGAAATGAGTATCGTCGGGCCGCGTCCCCATGCGCTCGGATCTACCGCCGATGATCGCCTGTTCTGGGAAATCACCCAGCGATATTGGGAGCGCCACGCGCTGAAACCGGGGATCACCGGGTTGGCGCAGATTCGCGGATTTCGTGGCGCGACCGAGAAGACGAGCGACCTCACGAATCGGCTTCAGTCTGATCTGGAATATCTCTCAGGCTGGCGTCTTTGGCGCGATGTGGAGATCATGTTTGCGACCTTGCGGGTACTGGTCCATCCCAACGCCTATTGAAGTGGGGCATATGGATTTCTGATGATATTTGCTGTCACAGATATTGTGTCTTTTGACCGGTCCCTGCCTTCATCGTCCCAGCGTTTTCAAAAGCCTGATTGGCAATCGCTGTTCGGATGTTACCACATTCCGTTTGGTCGGGTATCACTGAATTAATGCCCAGTCGGATACCGGTCGCCGGTCATCACAGAGCCAAGCACTCCATCGCTATTATGTACCGAAAGCTAGGAATCAGGCCTTGATGCGTGGCTTGAGGACTAGGATCACATAGGCGATCGACGCTATGCCCACGGCTATAGCGACAATGTGGTTACCTTCGTTGCCGAAGTAGTTGGTGAGCGCAGCGCCAATTGCTGGCGGCAGATAGTGCCAAATGGTATCCGGCGGATTTTCCAGGGACGAGCGCTGCAGGAACAGCGTCACCAGTCCGGCAAACCCCAATACCGTAATCCAGTCATATACCGTTTCCACAAGCGGCATCCTTTAATGTGCATTTGTTGCTGCCGCATTAGAGTAGTGCAGCAGCGACTGCAAACCCGGCTGGCAGTCTTGTTCAACTTTGAACCACTTGCGCGGCACAGTCTTGTGCTCAAAAACTGCGTCCGGCCTCACAGGAGGGTACCGGATGCTGATGTCACCGTGGTCGCTTTTCAGGTCAGCGGAATGGTCTGGCCGACTGCAGGGACTGGGATGACGGCGTTGGGATTAGTCCAACCATAAGTGGGCTGTTGTGCGCCAACCATCTGCTGGCCGTTGCACAAGTCTCCGCCAGTCCCACTGTAGTGTCCGTTTATGCAGCCGTCGGTCCAAGCTTTAAGCGTGTCATCATCCCATGCGCCAAGCCAGTCTGCATGGACGGTGCTTCCCGCGGGCAGCCCCATCATCTTGTCCGAAGAGAACTCCGCATCGGCCAAGCCACCAGCCGGAACCGTAAAGAAAACCGAGAAGGTGAAAGTCGGCAGAATGTAGGGATATCCTGTCGGACATCTCTCCACACCGGTATTCCCATAGGTCGTATCGTGAGTCTGCGCGCGGTGATCGGGCGTGTCGAGATTTTTGCCGTCCCAACAATTCGGAGCGATCATTTGAACGCCGAGCCGCGCACCCGCAGGGCAACCCTTGGCGACCACACTGAAGTCGCTACTGCTCAGACCGGCCGATTCGCACACGAAGTTGACGCCGTCCCGACGATTGTCGGCATAGACGCCACCTTGCATGGTGCGCCCAAACACGTAGCGAAGGCCGCGCGGGAGCGCGATGCATCCCTTTTCCGACATCGCACCGGGAGCGCAGTGTGGATCGCTGTCCGGAAGACGCTTGTAATAGACCGAAGCCCAGTCGGGCACCACAACATTACCATGGCCGTCGAGAAGTGCGGGCATCCAGTAACCCGACCGGTTTAACAGGCCGCAGGTGCTTTTACCGCTCGAACGCAGGCTCTTGTACGTCGAATTGGCATCGGTTTCATCATTACCGAAGAACAGGTGAAGGTGGCTCTTGCCTGCTTGGCCCGGATAAACAATTGGATCGTCATACGAAAGGTGGCTTGGAGCACAGATCAAACGGAAAGCACCGACCGGATCGCCACCCATACTCCCTGGAATAACTCCTGTTCCCCATGAAGCCTGGAGCATGGAGGCGCGATCGTAATTGGGTGCAACCTTATCCATTTGCGGATAGCCTTCCGATGTGTCCGTGCCGACGATAGACGTGCTGGAGCTGGCAGTCGTTGTTGTACTCGTCGGGGTTGGGGTCGGACTCGAAGTCGAGGTCGGACTAGGCGTCGGGCTAGCAACACCAAGATCGGGCCCAGCAGAGGCGGTGGGGATCCCCACAGATTCCGCGCCACAGCCACTTAGCAACAGGGCTGCCAGACTGATCGCAAACGAGCCTTTCGATGTCCGCACACTTAACTCCACGCTGAGAAACTCCGTGAAGCTGAAATGGCAAAAACTACCTAAAGCTAACCTGCACAACTCGGTTAACTAGATGTGATTTGGACAAAAACGGGATCAATTAAGGCAGAATTGCGGCGTGCTGAGGATACAATTTGGATTTGACGTTATTCAGCCAAAAACTGAGAAAGAAGATAAGGTCTGAAACTCTCAGAGGATCGCGTTTTTGTGCATATATTTTGGCTACTAGGTATTAAGATCAACTAAATATTAAATAATAGTTAACCATGATTCCGGCTGAAAATATCGGTTTGGAGGCAGATGCATGGGCCAACCTCTACCAGCGTTCGAATGAAAAATGCGAAGACTATGATGCCGACAAGCTGGAACATGTCGATAAGATGGCCGTTACGCTCGCCGCCTGAAGGATATTTAGCTGGAATGGAAGGCTGCCGAAATTTTACGCTTTCACAGGGCTTTCGCGATAATTGACAAAAATGAAGCACTCGTGTTCGGAGCGGCTTCTGCCGGAGGAATAAATGGCGCGTAACGCATATGGACGGAAGCGAACTCTTGTAACTGGTGGGGCGGGCTTTCTTGGCTCACATCTGATCGATCGATTGATCGAGCGCGGGGACGAGGTGTTATGCGTCGACAATCTATTTACCGGTGACAAACGCAACCTCGATCATCTGGTGGGCCATCCGCGCTTCGAATTCATGCGCCATGACGTATGTTTTCCGCTGTTCGTCGAGGTAGACGAAATCTGGAACCTCGCCTGCCCGGCCAGTCCGGTGCATTACCAGCACGATCCGGTGCAGACGACCAAGACATCGGTGCACGGTGCGATCAATATGCTGGGTCTCGCCAAGCGATTGGGGGTGCGCATATTCCAAGCTTCTACCAGCGAGGTCTATGGCGACCCGCATGTCCATCCGCAGCAAGAGCAGTATTGGGGCAACGTCAACCCGATCGGAATTCGCAGTTGCTACGACGAAGGCAAACGCTGCGCCGAGACGCTATTCTTCGATTACCATCGCCAGCATGGCGTAGAGATTAAGGTCGCGCGTATCTTCAACACCTATGGCCCTCGGATGCATCCGTCCGATGGTCGCGTGGTTTCGAACTTCATCATGCAGGCGCTGAGGAATGAGCCGATTACCCTCTATGGCGAAGGCAAGCAAACGCGTAGCTTCTGCTATGTCGATGATTTGATTGACGGTTTTCTGGCGCTGATGGCGACCGAAGACGATCGTCCCGGGCCGGTCAATATCGGCAATCCGCGCGAATTCACCATCCGCCAACTGGCCGAAAAGGTCATCGCCATGACTGGATCAAGTTCGACGATCGTCGAGCGCCCGCTACCGCAGGATGATCCCCTCCAGCGCAAGCCCGACATCTCGCTGGCCAAGGAGTGGTTTGGCTGGGAGCCCAATTTTGCTCTAGAACAGGGTTTGGACAAGACGATCGCCTATTTTAAAGAGATCTCCTAAGATAACTATGACTTGTCATGCTGTTCGGTTTCGGAACAGTGTGCGCGAGTTGGGCTTGACCACCAAGTTATTGCATCGGATATTGCAGTGGTGGGGAAAGACGAAATGCGCATTTCGCGCGCCGTCAGCTTGGATGGATATTGAACAAGATTGATCTTGCGAGCCAGGCAGTAGATCCTGACGACACGGCAACGACTGCCGGTAGCGTTGCCTCTACGGATTCTGGAACATTGTTCTCGGGTTTGCCGTGGGCCGATTACGTTTTCATTGCAGGCGTGCTGGCTATTGCCCTGCCGACCTTCCTTTTCGTGGCCACAAGCACCTGGTCGACCGAGGAGGGCGCTTATGGTCCGATCATCCTGGCTACGGGTCTATGGTTACTATGGCACGAGTGGCAAGGTGTCCGTCACCTGATCAAGGCCCCGCCGGCGTGGCACGTCGCTATATTACTGGCGATATTCATCCCGATTTACTTGCTTGCGCGGATCACCCAAATCGTCGAAATTGAAGGCTACGCTATGTACTGCGTGCTGCTGTCGGCAGTTTATGGTCTGGTCGGCGGGCGGTTTATGAGAGCGATGTTCTTTCCGCTTCTCTATCTCGCGTTTGTTTTTCCTCCTCCCGATACGGTGATCTACACGCTCACCTTGCCGCTCAAAATGGCGATCACCAAAACCGCGATCGCGTTTTTGCAACTGTTCGGAATGCCAATCGGCGGTACAGGCGTGACCATCCAGATCGGGCAGTATCAATTGCTCGTGGCGGCAGCCTGCTCTGGTCTCAATTCGATCGTTTCTTTGTCCGCGTTGACTTTGTTCTACATCTATCTGATGCACAAGAACGAGCGCCGTCATCAGTTTATTCTACTGCTGTTTGTCCTTCCCGTGGCGATTGCAGCGAATTTCTTCCGGGTGTTGATCCTGATCCTTTTGACCTATTTTGCCGGTGAAGCGGTGGCGCAGGGCTTTCTTCACGAATTGGCAGGCATGACGATGTTCATACTGGCCCTGCTTTTTATTTTCCTGCTCGACATGGGACTGACCAGAATGTTCGCCCGCAAGGCCGGTCGCAACGATAAGGATCGCCTCCATGGATGATGCGCCAGACAAGCCGATGCTCAACTTGGATCGTCGCAAGGTCGTGCTCGGCCTCGGCTTGGCGGCAGCCTCCGGTTTCGCACTGGCGCGCCAGCCGGCACCCAACCGTCCGCGTATCAAGACCGAAGAGTTTAAGAGCTGGATCCCGAAAAAGGTCGGCCAGTATGAATTCGAAACATCGAGCGGGTTGGTTTTGCCACCGTCCGATGCGCTGTCCGATCGTCTCTACGACAATCTGATCACTCGTACCTATCAGGCGCCGAACGGCAGTGTGGTGATGCTGCTCATTGCCTACAACAACCGGCAGGATGGCGTGTTGCAGATGCATCGTCCGGAAATTTGCTATCCGGCGGGCGGTTATGCACTATCACCGATCGATCCCATCGATGTCGCGTTGCCCGATGGTGAGCAGCTTCCCAGCCAGATATTTACCGCCAGAAGCGACACCCGAAACGAGGTGGTGCTCTACTGGACCCGTGTCGAGGACGATTTCCCCCGACGCTGGATTGAACAGCGCTTGGCGGTGGCGAGGGCCAACCTGCGCGGGATTATTCCCGACGGTGTGCTGGTGAGGGTATCGATGCTGTCGGGTGATCTTGGCCATGTGGAAAAGCCGCTCGAGGATTTCGTACGCCAGCTCTTTCTGGAATCGCCCCCCAACTTACGCAATATCCTGTTCAACACGCCGCTAAAAACCTGATCACGGCGCAACTCATGATCGCTCGCGAGCGATGCGAAAGGTAGTCACAATGACGTCAACTCAAATGTTCGACAGAATCACGAGCTGGAAGCGCACTTCAGTTTTGGTCTGCAGCTTGGCTGCATTGGCGGCGCTGACTGGATGCGATAGCAAGCCGGAAGGCCAGGTTGTCGCCGTGGTGAACGGTCAGGAGATCACCACCCAAGAAGTCAACGGCGAACTGCAGAACGCGCCCAAGCTCGAAGGCGACGAAGGCAAAAAGATTCAGAATATGGCGCTGGATCGCGTTGTCGACCGGCAGTTGCTGGCCGATGTGGCAAAGAAGGATGGCATCGAATCCTCACCCGAATATGTCCTGCGCAAGAAGAAGATGGATGAGGGGTTGCTGGTCCAGATGCTCGGTGAGAAACTTGCCCGCGATCTGAAGCAGCCGTCTGCTCAAGACATCCAGAATGTCATCAATTCGAACCCTCAGGCATTCGCTGACCGGACAGTTTTCTTGGTCGACCAGATCGTGTTTCCGACTCCTGATCGCAAGGATGTAATGACTGCACTGCAACCGGCCAAGAACATGGATGACGTCGTCGCGACGCTCAATCGGTTCGGGATCAAATTTCAGCGCGGCAACAACCAGATCAACAGCGCCCAGTTGCCGCCGCAAATGTTCAGTCAGATGAAGCAGGTTGGCACCAGTGAACCTCTGATCGTGCCGACCGGTCCGACAGTCGCCGTGGTCATGATCAAGGCGACCAAGCCGGCGCCTGTCACTGGCGACAATGCCAAGGCGATTGCCAACCAGATGTTTGTCAAACAAACGGTAGCCAAGGAGATGAAGGAACGGCTCGATCAGGCGAAAAAGGACGCTAAGATCGAATATCAGTCCGGTTTCGGTGCCCCGGAAACACCCTCGAGCGATGTCCCAGGTGTAACAGCGAAAAAGAGCGGCATCGCAGGCCTGCCAACGAAAGCTGCAACGAAATAGTCGTTCCGCAAGTCGCAACCTGATTTTGCGATTGTCGGGCATGGCTGAAACTTGCACGCGCGCCGGAGGAAGAGGTTCTTCCGACGCGCCCTTACAATAGTGCCTGGCCGTATTACCGAAACAAAAGGATCATTCATTGCCCTCGAAGCCGCCAATCTTTGAGCAGTTCGATCTTATCAGGGTGGTCAATCTGGTTGAGCGCACGGATCGCCGGCGAGAAATGGATGCTCAGTTCAATGCGATCGGTTTGCAGAACGATCCACGGATTGCCTATTTTCCTGCCATTAGGTCAGAGGGACCTGGGATGTTTCGGCGCGTTGGTTCGCATGGCAACTTCCTCGCGAGGATCGCGTTGTTTCGCGAAGCGGCAGAGCGCAATGCCTCGATTTTGATCCTCGAAGACGATTGCAACTTTCTGGTTCCCGAAATCTGCGATGCCAGTTTGTCGGGGAACTGGGATATTTTCTATGGCGGTTTTGAAATGGTGGGCGATGCAGAGCCGAAGGACAACGATCTGATCGGATCGCATTTCATGGCCTTTTCGGCAAAGGCCGCCAAAATCGGAGCGGACTATCTGACGCGATATCTTGAGCCGGATTTCGAGCCTGATGCGATCGCGGCCGCCGACCCTGAGTACGACCCTACCATCCGTCCTCCCATCGATGGTGCTATGGTATGGATGCGCAGGGCCTATCCCGACCTCTTGACTGTTTTCGAACGCGTATCGGTACAACGTGCCTCGCGCAGCGATGTCTCGGGTGGCAAGGCGATTGACCGGATTCCTGTCGTCAGGACGTTCGTGTCTCTGGCACGCCGCGTTCGCAACAGGTTGTTTGGACGCCGCGGAATGAGCCGAAGAAATCTGAAGTTCGGGTCACCGAACGATTGACTCAACTTTGTCGCGGTTAAAGTTCGATATCAGGGATTGGATATTCGTCGCTGATCAATGAGATTGGCTCCCCATTTTCTGAGAGCATCGCGAGACGGCTTTTCAATTGCCATATGCGCGACCTGCGCCAGGATCATTGTAACGGCAACGGCGCCAAGTTTGTTGAAGGGGTGATGGGGAAGCTCGACATCCAACGCCCAGCCGACCGGCCTGTGTAGCAGATAAATCCCGAACGACACTTCTCCCAACCAAATGGCCGGCGGCAGGCTCAGCAGTCGATTTACCCAGTTCTCACCGGCTGCGAGGGAAGTAAGCAGCAGGCCCGCACAGATCAGCAATACGAACGGATGGACGTATATAGCGTGTTCGGTGAAACCCAGCCTCGGATAGACAAAATAGACCGTCGCGTAGGCGATAACGAAGATCGGCAACCCGATCGCAGCCATTCGGTCGAATTTCGGATGGCTCTCGCGCGTCAAGATGGAAATGATCAGGCCGAGCGAGAACACGTGCAGATAACTGAAGATATCCGTTCGACCCGCCCCAGCTCCCAATGATGCACCGTAGGCGAAGGACACAAAGAGAATTGGCAGGATGATCCACCATACGTTTCGCGACTTGGTCTGCATCCACCAGATCGCGATGAAAACAGATAGAACTGGAATTCCGCGCAAATCGTCCAGATTGTCATATTCGATCCGAACAGCAGAAGGTGCGGTACGATCTGGTCGGGCTCCAGATAGAAAACCTCAGCACTGGGGAATGCCATGTTCAGCACTCCGGTGCCCACCACGACCAGCGCAAACAACGGGTAAATGCGTGCAAAACGCGCAACGACGTAGCTTGAGACTTCCTTCGTATTGAAGGGTCGCTCCACATAGAGCTTGCCGATCAGAAATCCGCTGAGGATGAAAAACAGGACTACACCAAGGCTCGGTGTCGACGTGACAATGCCGTAGTGGCCGAAAACCACGGTGAGCGCGGCAATTCCGCGCAGGCCGTGCAGGGGTTTGATCAGGTCGCGCTTCATTTGTCTTCACTTCCCTGATCGTTCCGGCGGGGTGTACGGTTCCAGTTCGCCTGTGGCTTGCGCAGGAAGCTCGCGTAAATTGGAATTTTCCAAAGGACATAGAGTGGTATCCGCAGCAATGTCTTGGCGCTGAGAAATGCCTGTCCTTCGATCAACCACGCCAATAGCACGAGGGCCACTGCCACTGCCAGCAGGATGCCGAGAATCACAGCCGGGGCAATTTGCGCACCCAGCCAGCCAAGTAGGCAAACCACCACAAACGACATTGAGGCAACCGCCATCGTGAGGGCAAGGGGCGGCACCATGAGATGAAGTCCCAAAAGAATCTCCGCCCGCGACCACCTTTTCAGCCCCTTGGAAAAGACGGGGAGGGCAAGATTTTTCAGGCAATCGAGGAAGCCATGCTCCCACCGCTTGCGCTGCTGCAGGGCGTCTCGCATGTCGGCCGGGGCACTTCGGACATGGGCATGCTCCACCAGATATGGCGGATAACCTTCACGGGTAAGTTCGATTCCCAGCGCGAGATCCTCCACGATGGAGCCCGTCGCCAGTTTCGCATTCGCAATCCGTTGCCAAGGAAGGGCCATGCCTGTCCCTGTCAACAAGGCGGCACCCCCAAGCCGTTGCATCCCGCGAGAACGGAACAGGTTTTTGACGAGCATCGCGAAGCTGGAGATCTGAACCATGGGAGGCGCGCCGAGATCCGGCGAAATCAGGTTGATCGCCTGGGTTGGAGTTCCGCGCTGCAAAGCGATAGCGCTCAAGGCTTCAAGGCTTCCTTCGCCAAGACGGCAATCCGCATCCAGGACGATCACCACATCCGGCGGGCCCCCAGCCTGTTCCGCCAGATAATCGCGACCGAAAGCGAGCGCATATCCCTTGCCCCGCGCAACCGTATCGTGACGTTCGATCACCTGGGCGCCGGCCGTTCTTGCGCGTTCTGCTGTGTCGTCCGAACAATTGTCCGCCACCACCAGAATTTGCGTGTTGCGTGGAGCAACCGATTTCAGCGCCTCGACAGTTGCCGCAATTCCAGTCGCTTCGTCATGCGCCGGAATGAGCACCGAAATCGACTTGGGCGTCCCGCCGAGGGTGCCACCTGACCCACTCCAGAGGCCTGCGAGCAGTTCCAGGCACAAAATTGTCAGCGGCAATCCGGCAAGGAACAAAATTGCCCATGCTATGATTGAAATTACGACAATCACGAGTGGGTCGATCCCGCGGCTGGAACGTTAAAAATGGCTGCCATCATCTCCGTGCCATAGCGGGATAAACTTTGTGGTTCCAAGGCCTTGCCAATCTCATTTTCAGCTTCACCCCCATCTACCTGCAAAAAACCAAGAAAATATGTGCGGTGTCTCTTTTTAGCATGAGCGCACCGAGAGTTTAGGCCAAAGGCCAAAGTGATGATAAAGCATGAAGGCTGCGCAAAGCACGCGTTGGCACTGATTGGGAATTGCGGATTTTTAGTTGGACCAAGTTTGCCCGGAGGGGACCCAGAGTGTGTCGAGCGAAACTGAAATAATGCCCCCAGTGGATATCGATGCGGACGATATCCTGCTTCCCGAAGTCCGAACCGGTCGTCAGCGGCCCTGGCGAGGCGTGGCGATGACGCTGCTGATTGCAGCAGCCGCAGTTATGCTGGTCGGCGTCTGGTATGTCCTTAGCCAGCCGGAGCAAACCCCGCACCATGGCGAGGGTGTTCCAAAATCAGTGTTGCAGGCGGCCAAAGGAAACGTCTCGGCAAGCGATCTCGAGATTATCTACGATACGGAAGTCAAGGCCATCGCCCCTGCTGATGCGCTCGCCATGAATGCCGCAAGGCCCAACGACTTGCTCAAGGTTCCAGCAGCACGGGCATTGGCTATCGATCCGGCGAACAAGGCCGATCCTCATTACGAAGCCGCCGTTCAATGCCTCGCGCAGGCGGTTTATTATGAAGCTGCGAGCGAGGGCGATGCCGGCGAAAGGGCCGTGGCACAGGTCGTACTCAATCGTGTCCATAGCCTGGCCTTTCCCGACACGGTGTGCGGGGTTGTTTACCAAGGAGCCGAGCGCGTGACCGGTTGCCAGTTCACCTTCACTTGCGACGGAAGCCTGGCGAGGGTGCCGCCTCAGGCAGTTTTCGAGCGCGCGCGCAAGATAGCGGTTCAGGCATTATCGGGCAGGGTGGATCCGGCGGTCGGCAATGCGACCCACTATCATGCCAATTTCGTTATTCCCTATTGGGCCTCGTCGCTCGACAAGGTGAAGACGATCGGTGCGCATATCTTCTATCTGATGCGTGGACCGCTCGGTGCGCCGGGTGCATTCAACCAGCACTACGATCTCGCCTATGAGATCCTGCCAAGCGCTCTCGTCGGTTCTGGTACCCAACTTGCCGAACAACCGACGGATGTTCCGACGCAGACGCCGGAAAGCCGCCTGCTGGTGGCACCACTCGCACCGGCTCTGGCGGCGGATGCCAATCCGGGCCGGTTGGTGCACTCCACGCCGCAAGCTTCTCCTACGCCGTCGGCAACCCCCTCACGCTTGCGTGCGGATGAGCAGAGCGGCGAGATCAAGTCTGGAAGCGGGTCATCGCGATTGATTGTTGACGGCCAGCCGCAGCCTGATGCTGCGACGGGCGGCAACAAATCAAAGCAGCCGCATTAGTGCGCCGGTCTAGCGCTTTTCCTTGCCATAATTCTTGATCCCATAGGGATCGCCGTAGCCATAACCATAGGCATCAAAGAAACCGCCGCGATAGCGATTGAGGATCGTGCCGAGGCAGGGCGAAGGTTCCAGCAAGGCGATGGTCTCGCGAACCTGCGTTGCGGTGTTGCGGCCATGCTCGACTACCAACATGTAGCTGTCGAGATGTTCCATAGTCAGTAGAGCATCGTCGCTGGCAAAGACCGGTGGGAGATCAGCCATCACAAGGATTTCTTCCGGCAACGCCCTCAGTGCTGCGATCAATTCCTCGAAGCGCTTCGAAGTCAGCAATTCGCCGCTGCGGCGCAAGGCACCTATGCAGGGCAGGACGAACAGGTCCGTGTCAGCGACCCGGTAAAGAGCTTGTGTCCAATCGTCCAACTCACCGCGCAGATAGGCGGAGAGATCGGACGGAACGTCTGCCTCCAGGCTAGCGAGGACCGATCCGCGCCGGAGATCGAAATCGCACAGCAGCATTGTACGACCGGTAATACGAGAAAGCGCAGCAGCAAGATTGACCGACACAAATGTCTTGCCCGCAGCCGGGGTCGCACTGGTCATAGCGATGATCTGCTGTCCGCTGCTTTCCAGCGAACGTGTGATCTGCGACCGCAGCAGGTTAAACGGCCTTGCGCGCTCCTCGTGACTGTCGAAACCGACAATCTTCTGCCGGTCGAGGACATCCTCGCCCAAGGAGATAACCCCGGCCCGCTCAAAGGCGGAGGGAAGGGTGAATGTCACGCTTTCGAGTGGCTCAGGCATTGCGTAGTTCATGCTTACGACGTCTTCCAAATATGCGTTTCAGCCAGCCCATGCGTTGCCCCCTCTGGCCACGGCGAAGGGGTGGTTCGCCAGCGCCTACGACAGGGATCATCGCCAGCGGTCGAGATCCTGTAATGCTGGCGAGAACCGCCGGATCGCGGATCGGGTGGAGAACGATCTCAACCGCCAGTGCCAAGAGCAAGCCGAGACCCAGACCCGCCGCTGCGCCAAGGCCGACGATAAGCGGGCGATTGGGCGAAGTGGGGCGATCCGGTACGACCGGGGGGTCGACGACTATCAGTCGTTCGCCCATCTGCTCCTGACCCGCGCGAGCACTGGCACGTGCAGACAGAAGCTGGCCGGAAACGGCGTCCAGCTGCTTGTACAATGTCTGGAGGCGCTGTTGCAGCTGCCCTTGCTGTTCCTGGATTGCAGGAGCTTCGGCACGTTTGGCGAGCACTGCGGAGGTTTGCGCCTGCTCGTTGGACTTTGCCGCACGCAACTGCGCGAGCTGGGTGCGGTCGAATTCGAGCTGTCGGTTGAGCTGTTCAACCGGTGCCTTGGCGACGTTCTGCTTGGCGAATTTCTTCGCCTCTTCAAGTCGCTGCTTGGCGATGATCACATCCGGGTTTTGATCGGTATAGATTGCTTTGGCGGCCGCCAGCTGGGCCTCTGCCGCGACCACCGCAGGATCGCGGGTGTCTGCAGAGGCAAGCGACGCGCGTTGCGCCTCAAGCTGGGAGATCTCGCGCTCGAGACCTGCGATCTGCACATCGTAACTGCCGCCCGAGCCACCGATAACGGCGGCTGAACCCGCCGCAAGGATGCTGCCGTAACGCTGATTGAAGGCTGAGACATCGCCTTGCGCAGCATCGATCTTGCGCTGAAGATCCTGTTGCTGGTCGGTCAGGAACTGAACGGTTTCGGTCAACTGCTCGGTATTGGTGGTGGAATCGACCTCGACCACCTTCTCCATCAACTGTTGAGCGACGGCCTGCGCCTTGACCGGATTATTGTAGGTATAGGACAGGCGGACAGACACTGTCTGGTTCTTGTTGCTGCCAGCCAGATCTATCGACTCCGGAACCAGCGTGATCGCGTCGCGCATGTCCTCGACAATTTTCGAGAGCGGTGTGCTCTGGCGCTTATCCTGGTAAAGGCCGTTCCTCTGGATCAGACCGATCAAGGCCGGGCGATTGATAATCTGCTGCCGGATGGCCGCGATCCTCTGCGCCACAGCATCATCCTGCTGCATCCCGATGATTTCTTTCGGCAGGCTGGGTGACTGAACCAGCAGCACGGCCGACGAATCGTATTTCTTCGGAAGCAGAAGGGCGGCTGCAACCGCGAGGGTAAATATCACCAACGCCGGGACAATGATGAACCACCGTCGTTGCCACAGGATTATGGGCAACTGGGCGAGGATCGCACCCATGCCGGTTGGCGCGGGCGCATCATCGTCGTCCATTTCATAAGCGGTCAAGGGTGATCTCCAATGCGCACGGTCAAGCCGATGCCGATTGCTATACGCGGTTTATCGTTAACGAACCCACCATAGGAACGATCGACCGAACCGAACACATAGCCGTCCAGGCGATCGCTAAAGGTGTGGGTGAAGGTCGAGCGGAAGCTGAGCAGCTCGATATCGCGGAAACTTGTTGTATTCGGATCGTTGGACTTGCTGCTGGTGTAACCGGCAGTCGCGCTGAGGCGATCGCGATCCGACACTGTCTGGGTATATTGTGCCGACACCGAGTCGGTATTGCGAATGCGACCAAGCGCGCTGGGTTGCTGCGCGCGGTCATAGGAAAGGCAGAAGCTGCGCCGACTGTTCTGGTTGCAGATCGAAACAGAGCCGGCCGCCGTTACATTGGAATAGCTCGGAAATTGGCTATTAGCTTCCGAATGGGTTGCAGAAACGCCCGCCGATGCCGACAGATGCCAGAATTCACCGAGCTGCGTATCCATCGTGGCGAACAGGCCGAAGGTGGTCGCACTGGGGTAAATCGCCTGGTAATGGGTATAGCGACCGTTGCCGGTCAGGCCAACCTGTGTCCGCTGGGAAAGCTGATGGGTATAACCAAGCCCTGCGGAAACGCTGTCGTAATCCGTGTTGCCGAATGAGCTGCCAGAATTGCCGGTGACGATCAGTTTCTGATAGCCGACATTGGCGTTGAATGAAGATCGCTCGCTGAGCTGGGTCGTTCCCTGCGCACCAACATTGATATTGGTCGTGCGACCGCTGAGGCCGAGCAGGGTGATGTCTTCTCCCGGCACCAGCAAGCTTGGGTCGGTAACGGGCGTACCGACGTCGGAGCCTGTTCCTCCGGGAGTCAACGATGCCGGCAGTCGGCCGATATAGTCATACCGACCGCGCGGAGAGGATGATGTAACGCTGGCGTTTGCCGACAGAGTCGTGCGCTCGCTCGTGCGCTTCGTGACGCTTAGATTGCCGCCATAGCTATCATCGAAACCGTATTTGCTTGTGTAGGCACGTCCGCGCGCAAACGCGCTCAGGTTGAAGCTGGACGTGGGCCCCTTGCTGGTCAGCCATGGCCGCACCTCGACACTGCCGGCACCGACCCAGTCGGAAGAACTGTCGGTAGAGCCGGTATCGGAATATCCCAGGAACGGGTTTGAATCAGCCTCAGCATCAACTTTGACGATGATTCCCTTGCGCACCTCTTGTGCATGCACGATGGCGGGTAAGGTCAGCGTCGTGCATGAGAGCAATAATGCCCTTGAAAGCGTACGGATATTTTTCACTGTCCCGTCCTCAGGGCACGATGATGACGTCACCGGGTTCTACGGTAACGATGCCTGCCCTCTGCACATCCCCCGTGTTCACACCCGATTTGAACAGCTGGCCGAGATGAACGTGATACACCTTCATCTGATCCCCGGCCCCCCGAATAAGCGTGACATTATCCATATTGGCAAACTCGGCAGGGCCGCCGGCCAGACTGATCGCCTGCAATACATTGACGTAGCGGTTGGTATTGAAAACGCCCGGTGAGCGAACTTTACCCATGATCGAGAAGGACATACCCGCAGTATCGGTCACCGTTACCGTCACGAACGGCACATCGCCGCGATACTGGTCGCGCAGTCGTTCGCTGACGAGCTTTTCCACATCCTGCGGACGAAGGCCCGAGACCTTGAGCTGGCCGACCAACGGAAAAGCGATCGTGCCATCGGGGAGCACCTTGAGCTGGCGCTGGAGCCGCTCTTCACCCCAAACGTAGATGTTGAGGTCATCTCCCGGATTGATCCGATAGGTCGAAATCGACGGGGTCGGTTGCCCGGCAGTCGTGGTCGAGCGACTAGCCGCTTGCGCCGGTGCCTGTGCGTGGGCCATATTGGCCATTGGCAACGCGAGAAGCGCGATTGCTGAAATGACCATCGTGACTATCTGCTTGCGAGCAAGTGAGATGTTTCTGAACAATAGAGGATTCCTGCCTTGGCGCTGGATTTTTTACTTTGCCGGGGTATTAACACGGCCATGCCACATGGCCAACACATTGTCTCTCGCCCCATCCCGTTTAGACACATGGTGGCTATCATATCCTTAACGCTGCTCTTTACGCTGGGAGGGTGTGCCAGTTCCCAGCAAAAGGCGGAAAAGGAAGCGGCAATCGCCCAGCAATTGCTTAATCAGGGTGACGTGCAAGGCGCCAGCAGGGCAATTGCACGTGCCCTGTCCTATCGCGATGATCAGGAAGATATTCTCCTGCTGGACGCGCGGATCAAATACCGTTTGCAGGATTTTCGCCCTGCGTTCGATGCCTATCGCGTAGTTTTGGCGATGGACCCCAACAATATGGAGGCGCTCTCGGCTATCTCGGAACTCGGCGTGGCGGTCGGTGACAAGAACACGGCCGAGGACGCGATCAAGCGGGCGTTGGCGATCAATCCCGATATCCCGGAAGTGTTGCTGTCAAAGGGCGTGCTTGAACTATCCGACAAGGATTATGACGGTGCCATCGCGACTGGCGAAAAAATTCTTGCCCGAAATCCGCAGGATCCACGTGGCACAGTGCTCAAGGCACGTGGACTGTTTCTGCAAGGCAAGCGGGCTGAGGCTTTAACCATGCTGAGCGATGCGGCGTCCAAATACGGGAACAACGGGTTGGTTTCATCGGCATTGCTCGAAGTTGCCCGCGCCCAAGGGGATGTTCCACTTATGCTCGAGCAGTTTGCGTTCCTTAGTGGGCAAAACCCGCAGAGCGTCGACCTCGCGCTCGACGAGATAAATGTACGGTACAAGTCTGGAGACGTGACCGGCGCGAGAGCGGTGGGGCTTTCGATGCTGGAGCGGTTTGGTAACGATAGCCAGGCGATGGGGCGGTTGGTCGATATGTGGGACGAGTATGACGTCACACCGCTGACAGATCAGGATATCGCCGCTGTCGCGAGCAAGGATGGCATGGATGCCAGATTGGCTGTGGCGCGTTTCTATATCGATCATGCCAAGTCCGATGTGGCGGCGAAGCTGGTCGCCGGTTCGAGCGATCCGCGTGCGTCTGGGCTGCTGGCGCGGATCGGGATCGAGCAAGGTAATCCCCAGGCTGCTGCTGCTGCACGCAAGATCATTGAGCAGGACACAACCAATTGCGAAGCGCTCACCGGCCTTGCGGAATGGGACCTGATGCACGGCAAGCCGAACGATGCGATCACGCAGGCGCAGGTCGTTGCGACCGACTGCCTCGATCGGATCGACGGTTATGTCCTGCTTGCAAAAGCCTATCAGAAAGCCAATCGTCCCGCAGGCGTCGAACGGGTTTATCGCGAAGGCATCGAAGCGCACCCCCAGGATCCTAACCTGACCAAATCCTTTGCCGACTGGCTCGTATCTCGCGGTAACATCGATGCTGCGGAATCCGCAGTCCGTCGCCTCTCCAATGTTGCCCCATCGCGCGAATCGAGTTGGGATATCTATCTCGAAATATGCCAGAAAGCGAAAGACTCAGCGTGTACGGCCGATGCCAGGCAGGGTTTGCTACAGTCCAAGACCGCTTATGCGCTCGATCCCTTGCCAGGTATTCGCCGAGCCAACCCGCTGGTCGGCAGGACATGGCAGTGAGTGAAGGTGCTGCTGAACCGCTGACTTTTCTCAATATCGCGTTTTCGCAGCTCACTCTGGACCAGGCAGTGGAGTGGGTCGAACGCCACGCGCATGAGGACAGCTTCACCTATGTTGTCACGCCGAACGTCGATCATGTGGTGATGTATCACGGCAAAGGTGACGAGCCGTGGCGAACTGCCTATCGGCAGGCTGTCGTTGAGAGCGATCTGCGCCTCAATGATAGCCGTATCCTCGCTAAACTGGCGAAGCTTTCGGGCGAAAGTCTCAGGATTGCGCCCGGCAGCGATTTGGTTAAGCAATTGATCGGCAGGTTAGGAGGGAAGAACAGGTCTCTGGCGCTCGTTGGTGGTCAGGTACGTGAGGCCGATTGGTTGCGACATAACCTGCCGAATTGCGCGATAAAGCATCTCGATCCACCGATGGGGGTGCGTGACAGCGCGCTTGCACGAGAAGAAATCACACACTTTGTCGAGGCTGCACGGGCGGATATCGTGCTCTTCGCCATCGGCGCCCCGCAGAGCGAAATCGTCGCGAGAGAAATCGCCCAGCGCGGTAAGGCTCGCGGTGTGGCGTTGTGTATCGGGGCTTCGGTGGAGTTTCTTAGCGGTGCGAAGCGGCGCGCTCCGCTGATCATGCAGAAGATCGGGTTGGAGTGGCTGTTCCGCCTTGCGAGCGAGCCTACGCGGCTATGGCAACGTTATCTGGTCAAAGGACCAAGGATTTTCGCTATCTGGTGGGCAGACAGGCAAACGAGCCGTCGACGGTAGGTCGTTTATCCTCGCTTAGGAGCGTCGACGATGGGTTTGGGGTTTCTCCAGCCATAACTGGGCACCGAAGCGCCTTTGATTTGCGTTCCGTCGCAAAGGTCCCCGCCGCTCGCATTTTTGAAACCGTTGATGCAATTCTTCAACCATGTAGCCAGCGTCTGGTCGTCCCACGCACCAAACCAATCAGCGTGTAGCGTTTCTCCAGCGGCAGTGTCGGCCATGATGTCTGACGAGAATTTCGCAGAGCGCATCTGATCCCGCATTGTCCATGTAACGATAAAATGAAAATCGGGCGTCTGGAACTTGTGACCACGTGGGCAAACCTGTTGTCCCCTGTTGTTCCAGTACATTTGTGCCATGTGGCTGCGATGGTCCGGGCTGTCGAGCTGCGTACCGTTCCAGCAATTGTTGGCGGCGATCTGGGCGAGGAATTTGGCCCCGTTCTGGCACTTGCTGAGCACTTCGTTCATGTCGCGCGACGATATCGCCGGCTTCGTGCAGACGAAATTGACCGGGTCTTTCGTATCGGAAGCCGTTTTCCCGCCGGTCATTGCTCGCCCGAACACATACCGCAGCCCACGGGGCAGGCCGATGCATTCGATAGTCGCGGTATGACACAATGGGTCGGAGGTCGGACGTCGCTTGTAATATACCGTGGCATAATCCGGTAGAATGACCTTCTGACCGTTCATCAATGCCGGCATCCAATATGCCGAGCGATTGAGTTCACCGCAGGTGCTGGAACCGGTTTTTCGCAGACTCTGATACGTGCTGCTTGCATTGGCCAAGCTGTTGCCGAAAAACAGGTGGAGATGGCTTTTACCCGGCTGGTCAGGGTAAACGACGGGGTCGTCGTAGGACAGATGCGAAGGCGCGCAAGTGAGGCGAAATGCACCAAGGACGTCGGGGGCAGCACTGTGTGGAATCTTCCCTGTTCCATGTGCGCGGACGAGCATTCGATCGCGATGATAATTGGGCGCGATCGGTTCCAGCTCCTTGAATGAATCTCCAGCGGCCGAGGGCTCGGCATCTTGGGATGCCGCGAGCCCGTTGGATGGAGCATTCGGACAATCGAGTTTCAGCACGCCGGTGTGGCCGGGGCCGCTGGACGATGTATCGCACTTGTCTGATCGCTTGGACGCGTCAGCCCGTGTGGGAACTGTCAGGGCAAGCGCTACACAAGCCAGCGTAATGGCAGCCAGCAATACGGCGAGCAATTGCCATAACGCATGGACCCTTCCAAATTGACTCAGTTTCAAATCCATTTGCAGAGCTTACCAGCGTTTTCCATGAATAGTCACTGAGTATGCGCAAGGATCATTCACAGAGCGAAAATGCAGCTGCCGCAATAACCTCCTGGCTATCAGGGGCGCGGTTGACGGACGGAGCGATGCTTCCCGGCGCGAAATCGGCAATCGACACCTGAATGGTTCCCGTAGTCCGCTGCGTGACCGGGGCGGCAATGTCGTCAATGAAAGTGCCGTTGTTCCAGCTGATCGCGCTGGTCCCGAAGGCGCGCGCAATCGCCACCCCAAGGCCATTTGCCGGGACCGTGAGCGCCGAAGTCGTCGTGACTGGATCGCTTACCGAACCGATGGTTTTCTTGGCGGTTGAACTCGCCGCCGCATTCGCACCGACCAGTTGGCGGATATGGCAGGCGATATCGGCACCGCTGCTGTTGACCGTGATAACGACAGTCTGGCTTCCTGCCGAAGCGGAAATGTAGATGTAGAGATGCGTGCCGTATTGCGTGTTGCTGATATCCTCGACCACCAGCGTTGCAGCGTTCCCGCCGACCGTAACGCCGGTCACGCGGCGATTGTCGACCACGATCGCGAGCAAGTTTACGCCTGCGGCTATCTCGGCGGTGAAGCTGATGCTGTTCGCGACACCAGATGCGGCGGTCCCGCTAAAGGGCAAACTCGCCGCAGGCACATAGCTGACGGAGGTAGGAGCAGCGGCAGTCGTTACCGTGGTCGTGATCGTCTGCACTGGTCCCTGCACATGGCCACCATCGTATGCAGCAACCTGAACCACGTAATCGCCATCGCTGGCAGGACCGTTTCCATCGCCGACCCAGCGCAGCTTGGGTTGATAATAGGGGTCCGAGATATCAAACAGCGCCGCGTCCGCACCGCCGACGATAGCGAAAGTGGCATGGATGCCATCATGCGTCAGCGCCAGCGAGAACGGCGAACCATTGGTCGCGTCCACGGTGTCCGCGCTGGTGATCGTCGGGCCAGCGGCGGCAGGCTCGGCGAAGATACGCGTCATGCGCCGACCTTGCTCGCGGACATTCGCCGCAGTGCCGTAGTGCCGCCCGTTGTTGCCAGTGACATTCCCATCGGCACCCATTGCGTAGAAAGTGTTGGCGTTCTCCAGGGACGCCTGGACATGGGCGCGGTTGATGAGGTCCATAGCCGGGTCGTAGTTCGTGCCGCTCGCCAGCCAGTAATTGGGGAGCATCGAGCCGATCACGTATTTCGCTCCGCTTGCACCCGTCACGCGCGTACGGCTCTGCGCAATCTGTGTCGCCATCACGGAGGCGTATGTCGCCTGCGAGACGCCATCGTTTGCGTCCTGCTCACCGTGCACCCACGAGAACACGACTTCAATATCCATCCCGGCAAAGTCCGGATGGACCGCCGCCGCAGCGATTGCGGCGTTGGCCTGCGAGATCATCTCCTCGAACAGGCTGCCGCCGCCACTTGCCGCCGGATACCAGCTGGGCGCAGTCTGGCTGACCATGTGTGTCGAGCCGCGCGCTGTCGGCACCAGCAGCACCTTGTCCGCATAGCCGCTCTCGATTGCTTCGCGCGCCATGTATTCGCCGGGCGAGAGCCAGCTGGTCGAGCCGGTGTTGCCCGGCTGTCCCAACTGCATTTGCGTATCGTTATGGTAGAGCGGAACGATGCTGCTGCTGATCGAAGGCGTCGCTTGCAGCGAAGTCCCATCGCCATACTGGTAAATCCCGGCGTAATCCGTATCGACCGCATTATCCCGCGTCGCGTAGTAGCCGACCTGGTTGGATTGCCCGTCAAGAATGGCGACCAACAACTTATCGGGAGAAATCACCCCACTGGTGTCAAGCATGCTCAGCGCAGACGTCGAACTGAAACCGAAGCCCAGCATCATGCGCAACCCACGATTCCAGTGACAGACGTACCGCTATCCCGAACATGCGATATGCGCAGCGGAACGATTTGTCCGGCTACTACTGTCAACAACACGTCTTCTGATGAATCGATTGCACGAACGACAATTGTTCCCGCGCTTCCGACCGCAAAAGCTTTCGGAATCTCATCCAATTTGTTGGTGTCATTAGGGGCGATGGTAAAGGCGATGCGGGTGGGACTGATGAGGGTGTCGGCCAGATGACCGAACCGATCAAACGTGTCAGGCATATGCTTATGCTTCTTTGATTTAAGAAGGGCAAAGCTGTTAGAACCGAAAATATTCTGTAGGAAAGAGTAAAAATAACCATAATGGTTATTTTTCTGCGCCAATGACGATAGTTAAGGCCGGTGCTTTGCCTGTTCCTACCGATGAATTGAGAGGTTGGGCAATCCGACCTTCGCGATTGTTAGGTGTGTAACAGCCCATGCATCGACCACCATTGCGCGATGGTGGGCACGATGCCGAAAGATCCGAGCGCGCTTTTGATAATGATAGCCGTGCCGAACATGAGCCCGGTCAGCATCATATCGTCTTTAAAAGACGTGAGCTTTTCCCTGCGTGAGGGAGGTATCAGCATCACCCACCGGACCATTTCAGAAAGCATTAGAACCAGCATGGCAACGAGGAAGTCCCCGTGCATGACGGCAAGAGGCAAACCTATGAGTAACGCCACAAATTTGCCGCCGTTAGCCCAGGCGCCAGGCGCCGGTCGACCGCAGCCCATCAACATCGAATCCGCGAAAGAGGACAATATGCCGAACCAAACACTGCTGAGCAGGATCGGGATCATGAATGCGGCGGCATGATAACGTGGATCGTAAGCAAGTAGAATGAACTTGTCGGAACAGGCGACGGCCACACCAGCAGCGCATGCGACGAGCGACAAGGTAAGCATGCGCATCGAGCGTAGCCGGTCGCCGATTTCGTCCCTTCGATCCTGCATCGCAGCGACTTTAGGAAACACCAGAAATGAGCCGGCTCGTTGTGCAAGCTGGCTGAGCATATCGGAAAACGTCCTTGCGACGGCATAGACGCCAGCAAGGGCGATGGGCACCGATCCGACGAAATACAGCCGGTCGAATGTACTTGCGGCAAAGAAGATGGCGGTCGACAGAAAGATCCATTTTCCGAAATGCACGATTTCGAGAACGAAGTCAGGCTGCCACCTAAAACGCGGCATGTATTTTTCGGACAGGAAGTGGCTGAGGATGGTCGAAAACAGCGTTGTGAAGAGCAGCCCGAAGACCAGAGCCCAGATCGAGCGCAGGACCATCGCAAGCGTCACCGTCATCGCGATGTTGGCGACCAGTCCGAACAGATCGTAAGCGGCGCGCTTGCGTAGATCGATCCGCTTCTGGATTGTAAACAGGGCCGGCGACTGAAGGCCGGTCAGTATGAAGATAGGCGATACAACGAGCAGGATAGGAAATAGCTCAGGCTTGTCGTAAAGCTCGGAAATTGGCCAAGCCAAGGCGAGCATGATCGCTGTAAGCAGCAGCCCGCGAAACACCTGAATCGTCCAAGCGACATCGAGAAACGTCCGATCCTCGCCGTTCCGAGACCTCACAACACTTTGCCCGATGCCGATATCCGAAAGCAATTCGGCGCCCGTTCTCAACGAATTGACCAGCAGCATCAGCCCGAAGAGCTGCGGCGCAAGTATATGAGTAAGCACGATGTTTGAGATCAGCCGCAGAAATTGCATCGCTGCAAACGGTCCTACCACCCACCCGACTTGCCGGCTGATAGGGCGATCCAGGATGGTAGACTTGAGCAGAGTCCACCAGTTCGCAATTGGAGGGATCGATCTATCCGATGGCATGGTGCACTTCTTAAAATGAGTTACGTCAGGCCGCGATCGCGACCATGTGAACGCACGTTGTCAGATATGGGACGGCGCCAAATCTTCGGCCATTTGATCCTTGGCTTTTTTCTTCAGTTCGCGCCGTTGCTGTTTGCGCAATAGCCGCCAATATTGATCGCAGCCATAGACCAGCGAAAGGTTCAAAACGAATATGCGCTGGATGGGTTCGGTGAACCAGGCAAATTCGAAATTGTTATGCAATGCAGTTACCAAGATAGCCGCTGCACAGCCCAGTGCCACGCCAGACACCGGATCCTTGCGGCTTCGAAATGCGGTACGCAATGCCCAAAAACCGCTGATTCCCAGCAGTAATATCATGCAGATTTCGCCAATCCATCCTGTCTCCGCACGGGCAAGAAGGTAACCGTTGTGGACAGGTGCGTTGCGGTTGCCGGAGAACCATCCCAGTCCTGCCCGATCGGCATATCCTTTGGTGTTGTCGATAACGACGAACATATTGGCGCCTACACCGAAGGGATGATCTCGCGACATTTCATGCGCTGCGCGTTTGAAGGCGTCTCGAACCGTTTCTTGTGTCACGACGGATCGGTCGCCAAAACGCTCGCTAAGCGTCCCGAGAGCTAACGGGATCGCCAATCCAATGGCCAATGCGGCAGCGCCAATTATCTTGATCTTATGCGGAGAGGGACGGCGCAGATAACTAACCAGCAACAGCAATGGAATTCCTGCACCGACGAACCCCAATGTTGCCCGCGATCCACCTCCTGCGATAACGATGAGGCATGCAGCAATACCAACATAGAGAATCCGGCGTCGTCCAAAATTTTCAAGCACTGCGCCAACGAGAGGCAAAATAGCCAACTCGATCATCATTCCCATCTCGTTCTGGTGATCTGCTGAACCCGTCGCCTGGATCGCGCCGTGCAGTTTCTGGTTGATGACATAGCCCGCTTGGATCACCAGTCCGCAAGAGAGGCCAACCAGAAGTGCACGGATCGCAGAGGGACGGGAAAGCTCGCCACCCAGTGCGTAGAAAAACAGCATGTAACGCAGGGTCGATACGACTACGAATATGGTAGCAATCGGAAGGTCGGCAAAGAATATCGACAGCATCTGCGGAAAGAGCAACAAGCAATAGAGCAGTAAGGGCGGCCGTTCATGGCGTTTGCTTCGTCGTGTCACGATCAACGCGATGGAGATGACGTCCGTGGGAGAAAAAAGAATTCCCCTGGCTATGCCCGGCCATGTCGGCCAGCCGTAGAGCGAGACGTCGACATGCAGCGACCCCGTGATGAACATGAGGAAGCCTAACGCCAAAACGGCCCAGTCTCGGTTGCGCTTGTCGCGGTTCAGGAACGTAATGCAGATCGGGATCAGCAGCAGCAGAATAGCTAGACCAACGAAGCGCACGCGTAATTCCTTGATGGGCACCAGAAAGCGAGCCGGTGAAAGAGCAGGCTCCTAGCAAGCCAATGCCATCCCCACTAGCATATCCTTTGGAATTACAGGATATCACCGGTTGATTAACAATATGGGCAGCGCGGCGCGATCCGGCTTTTTCCGGAATGCGCCCTGGACGGCATGTGGTTTGTCCATGCGGCCTGGGCTCAAAATACGCTAAACTTCGGCGTCGCGCTTTACTGTAATAACTTGTGAATAGGTGAACTCCTTCAAGCCTTCGATACCGTATTCAGCACCGAAGCCTGATTGCTTGTGGCCCCCGAAAGTCGCGAGCGGATTGATGTGGAGGAATTCGTTGATCCATACGGTGCCGGTTTCCAGTTGCTCGGCAATTGCGACGCCCTGATCGGTGTCTTTAGTCCACACCGCGCCCGCCAGACCGTAATCCGAATTATTGGCGCGTTCGATGACCTCATCGACCGAGGAAAATTTCATCAGCGGCATCACAGGTCCGAACTGTTCCTCCGCCACGATCCGTGCGTCTTCCGGCGGGTTGTCGAGGATTGTAATCGGCACGTAATAGCCGGTGCCCGACGGGTCGACGTCTCCGCCGAGGAGGAATTGATAGCCGTTATCCTTGGCATCCTGGATCAGCTCGCACACGCGGTCGAACTGCTTCTTGTTCTGTATCGGGCCGACACCAGTCCCCTGATGCGATCCATCGCCGACCTTCACCTGCTTTGCGTATTCGGCAATCGCCTTGCTCAGATCATCATAGATGTCCTCGTGGATATAAATCCGCTTGGCGGCGATGCAGATCTGCCCGGCGTTGCTGAAGCTTGACCAGAACAGCTGTTCCGCCACCTTTTCGACATCGGCATCGGGCAGTACGATCGAAGCGTCGTTGCCACCCAGTTCCAGCGTCATGCGCTTGAGGTCCTTTGACGCGCCTTCCATGATCTTCTTGCCGGTCGCGGTGGACCCGGTGAAGGTGATCTTGTCGATATCGGGATGCTCGGTGATCAGCGGCCCGAGTTCGTCAGGGCCGGTAATGATATTGACCACGCCTGCTGGCACCACGCCCTTGATCAGCTCGGCGATCCGCAAGGTGGTGAGCGGGGTGAAGGGAGATGGCTTGAGGACGATCGTACATCCCGACAGGATTGCAGGCACGATCTTCTGTACCGCCATCATGACCGGGAAGTTCCACGGCACGATGCCGCCGACCACGCCGACAGGCACGTGACGTGTGCGGCTGAGGCGCTGGTCGGAATCCTCGTTGATGATATCGTCGAGGTTCAGCGTTGATTGTGCAGCCGCCAAGCCAGCAGCGCCATAGATTTCCATCTGCGCCTGGCTGTGCGGCTTGCCCTGTTCCAGCGTCAGCAGACGAAACAACTCATCGGCGTTGTCCTTGATGGTTGCAGCAATAGCTTGAACCGCCTTGCGCCGCTCTTCGATCGGGGTCTTCCGCCAGCTCAGAAAAGCTTTTCTTGCGGCGGCGACCGCACGGTCAAGTTCGTCTTTGCCGCAAGAGGGAACCTGCGCGATCTCTTCCTCGGTCGCCGGGTTGACCACCGCAAATGTCTTCGCCGTGGAAATCATCTCGCCATCGATAAGGTTGTTGTAGCTCTCGGCCATGATCGACTCTCCCAGTTCGTATCTGCAACCTTTCTGCGCCAAATGAACCTATGAGTCACGGACAATCCTGAGTGCTTGCGGGCGAGCCATGGGCAGGGCAAGACGGCAGGATGATGGACAAACCCGAGCCGCGGCCCAGCCCCGGCTACATGACCGAAGAGCGGATCATGATCCGCGACATGGCCCGCGAATTCGCAATGCAGGAAGTTCTGCCGGTTGCCAATCGGCTGGACCCCGAGAAGGGCGAGATGCCCGACGAGCTCATCGCGCGCATGGGTGAACTGGGCTTCTTCGGCATCCTCATCCCAGAACGGCTGGGCGGGTTGGGGCTTGGCTTCTTCGAATACTGCCTTGTGGCCGAGGAGCTTTCGCGCGCCTGGATGAGTGTAGGGTCGATCATCGCGCGCGGCAATATGTTCTATACCGCGATCCCGGCAAAGGATGACGCCGAGCGCGCGGAGAAAATTCGGGCAATGGCGCAGGGGCGTTATCTTGGCGCGTTTTCGATGTCCGAGCCCAGCGCCGGATCGGACATGGCCTCCATCGCATGCAGGGCGGAACGAGACGGTGATGAATGGATCGTCACAGGCAGTAAATACTGGTGCACCTTTGCCGACCGGGCAGACTTTCTGCAAGTCATCTGCCGCACCTCCCACGATCCCGATGCGCCGCGCTGGGCCGGGTTGACCGCGATCCTGTTCGAAAAGTCGCGAGGCGAATTTCCCGTAGGCGTCAGCGGTCAGCCGATACCCAAGATCGGTTATCACGGCTGGAAAACCTACGAACTGGCTTTCGATGGCGCGCGCACGCCGGACTATGGCTTCGGCGAGGTCGGCGGTGCCTTCAAGGCGATCGTTTCGGGGCTGGAAGGCGCGCGTGCCCACACGGCGGCCCGTTCGATCGGGTTGGCGCGCGGGGCACTGGAAGATGCACTGGACTATGCCAAGGAGCGCGAGCAGTTCGGCCACCCAATTTCAGACTTTCAGGCAATCCGTTTCAAGCTCGCGACCATGGCGACCGAGGTCGAGGCGGCGCGCGCATTGCTCTGGCAGGTGTGCCACAAGCTCGACAATGGCGAGAACTGCGCGCGCGAGGCGGCCATGGTCAAATACTATGCCGCAGAAATGGCCGAACGCGTCACCAGCGAAGCGCTCCAGATTCTCGGCGGGGCGGGTTACACCACGCTCTACGCGGTTGAACGCCATTGGCGCGACGCGCGCCTGACGAAGATATTCGAAGGATCGAGCGAGATACAGCAACGGATCATTGCCGACAGCCTGCTGGGGAAGCCGAAACACGCTTAGCTGCTGAACTGAGCCTGTAAACGCCGGCTCATACCGGTATCTTTTCCGCAAACGATCGGGTTGCTCGCTGGATTGCTATTGTGCATGCGGTTGTAATCAACACCAGATTCCGAGTGGTGTGACGCGGTTTGACGCCGCCTTAATGTTACTTGTCCGAGGTGCTTTAGCAATTCCATGTCAAACTTGCGTTATCGGCCTGATATCGACGGACTACGGACATTGGCGGTCGTGCCTGTCGTACTCTACCATGCGGGTATTGCCGGCTTTTCCGGCGGCTTCGTAGGCGTCGATGTCTTCTTCGTGATTTCCGGGTTCCTGATCACCGGGATCTTGCTCAAGGACATTGAGCAAAAAAGGTTCAGTATCGTCGAATTCTACAAGCGCCGTATTCGGCGGATATTGCCAGCGCTTCTTATCGTCCTCGCGCTAACGACAGTAGCTGCATGGATTTTCCTGCCGCCATCGAACCTCGAAGCTTATGGCAACAGTATGGGGTTCGTGACGTTGTTTGCGTCGAATTTCTGGTTTCGCAAAGCGGTAGACTATTTTGCGGTCTCCAGTGAGGTTCAGCCCCTGCTGCACACGTGGTCGCTAGCAGTCGAAGAGCAATTCTACATCTTTTATCCGATTTTGCTCTACTTCCTCGCCAAGACCAGAGTGAAATTGGCATGGGTACTGCTTGGTATCGGCGCCGCGTCGCTTGTGCTCGCTATTGCGCTTCTTCCGTATGCGCCGAGTGCTGTCTTTTACCTTCTTCCAACCCGGGCATGGGAATTAATCGTGGGCGGATTGCTCGCATGTGGTGTCGTACCGCGTAGTGAACGAATTGCCGGCCCGATAGGCGCAATGGGTGCGACCCTTATTGTCCTTTCCGTAGTCTTCTATGACTCTGCAACGCCGTTTCCGGGACTTGCCGCTATACCGCCCTGTCTTGGGGCAGCGATGCTGATCTGGAGCGGTTCTGGGCCAACCTATCGCGTGCTCGCTTCCGCGCCGTTCGTTCGTGTCGGGCAAGCGTCCTATTCCTACTATCTCTGGCATTTTCCGATTTTCGCTTTCGCGGACTATCTGGTGGGTGGCCACTTCAGCCCTGCGGTGGGGCTTGCGCTTTCCGCGCTGTCGCTGTTGCTGGCTTTTGCAACACTCTACCTTATTGAGAACCCTGTTCGGAAGTCCAAGGCAAGAGCTGCCTATATCGTGCCGCTTGCTACAGTGGTCGCCTTCGGTCTGGTGGGGTTTGCCTTGGCTCGATCAGGTGGCGCTCCTGAACGGCTCGATGCGCGAAGTGCAATGTATGTCGCTACAGCCGGTGATGAAATGCGTCACCACAGCGAATGCATGACCAACACGTCTGTGGTCGCTGATGCCTGTTTGCTCGGCGACAAGCAGGCTCAACCTCACGTCCTGCTCTGGGGCGATTCCCACGCCATGGTTGCGGCCACTCCTCTTGAAGCACAGGCAAAGCAACTTAACGCCTCGTTCCTGTTTGCGGCGGATGCCGATTGTCCCTCGGGAATCGGATTCTCGATCAGCGATACAACCCAGCCCGGACTGACACGCACGACGGCCTATCGTTATTGCAAAACCTATAACGACAGGATGCTCGCGCTTGCACTTAACGATCCGCGCATAACGACAGTCGTTTTCGCGGCTCGCTGGACCAACTGGAGAATCGGCGAAGCTGGCAATCCGGTTGAGACACCCGTCGACATTCGCCTGGAAGATGCCAATGGGATCGCCCCGAGCGAGAAGGACAATGCCAAGATCTGGGAAGCTGGGTTTAGGCGCTTGCTCGATCGCTTGCACAAGGCAGGGAAAAAAATCTTTATCGTGGGGCCACTCCCGGAACCGCCGTTCAATGTTCCGCAGCGTTTTTACGTTTCGCAGTTCGGTTTCGTAGCCACCCCCAGCACAATTCCTCTATCGGATTACACTGAGCGAAATCGGCGCATTCTGGCTTTCTTCAAAACCTTGCCCGACGTGTCATTCCTGTGGCCGGCAAGCAAATTATGCTCAAACGAAAGCTGCGCACTCGGAGACAAGCAGGGCTTGTACTATTTCGATCAGGATCACCTTTCGGTGCGAGGTTCGCTGAAGACGACAGCGATTTATTTGCCTGTTTTCCAGAAAACGCCTTAACCCAAACCGGCAGTACGAACATTGCGGCGCAGGGGGATGGCCGATCTGGTGGTGCCATCGCCGGGGAAGCCCGCCTGCTCTCGATTACCAAGCAATTCTAATCGAGGAAATCGTCCACACGCTCGACAATGATCGCTGGGGCCATACCGCCTGCAGCGCACATGGTCACGAGGCCGTAGCGCTTGTTCTGACGTTCCAACTCGTCGACGATCGTACCTATCAGGATCGAGCCGGTCGCGCCGATCGGGTGGCCGAGGGCGATAGAGCCGCCGTTGACATTGACTTTGTCCCAGTCGAGTCCGAGGTCCTTTACGAACTTCGCCGCAACGACAGCGAAGGCTTCGTTGATCTCGTAGAGATCTATGTCGTCCTTGGTCAGCCCCGCCTTTTCCAGCACTTTCTTCGCCGCCGGTACGGGGGCGTTGAGCATCAGCGTGGGATCATCGCCCATATTGGCGGTCGCAACGATCCGAGCGCGCGGCTTGAGGCCATGCTTCTGCGCGTACTTCTTGCTCGCTACCAGCACCGCAGCCGCGCCGTCGACCACACCGGAGCTGTTGCCCGCGTGATGGAAATGCTTGATGTCCAGTTCGGGATATTTCTGGTTGACGAGGCCCCGAAAGGTCGTCCCGCTCGGGTCGAGCGGGACATCGGCGATCTTGGTGAAGGCGGGTTGGAGTTCCGCCAACCCTTCGCGCGTGGTCTGCGGGCGGGGGAATTCCTCGCGGTCGAGCACGACACTGCCGTCATCGTCGGTGACCGGCACCAACGACTTGTCGAAACGATGCCCCTCAATTGCTTTTGCGGCACGCTGCTGGCTGCGATAGCCGACCTCATCCAGTTCTTCGCGGGTAAAGCCCTCCATGCTGGCAATGGCATCGCCGCACACGCCTTGATGGCTTTGCGGATGCGACGCTTGCAGCCGCTCGTTATAGCTGCCCATCATCGGGGGCTTGAGACCAGCGGCCATCTTGTCGCGCGCCATCTGCGCGGTGAGGCTCATCATCTCGGTCCCCCCGGCGATGACGCAATCCTCCATCCCGCTCATTACCTGTGCCGCCGCGAGCGCGACCGAGGTGATGCCGCCGCCGCAGAAGCGGTCGAGCGTGGTGCCCGATGCTGTGATGTCGAATCCTGCATCGAGCGCGGCCATGCGGCCCATGTCGCCCGCCTGCGTCCCATCCTGTGTCGATACCGACCAGATCACGTCATCGACTGTCGAAGTGTCGAGATTGTTTCGCTCCTTGATCGCCTTGAGGACCGTTGCCGCGAGGTGCTGGGGATGCATGGTGGCCAGCGCGCCCTTGCCCTGTTTGCCGATCCCGCGCGGGGTGCGGACGGCGTCGATGATATAGGCTTGGGGCATCGTAGGCTCTCCTCTCGTGTCGCGGTAGCGCGGACAATTGCTGGTTGACGGATGCGTAAAGCGCCGCCAGCAAGGGCGCAAGAACAGTTTCAATAAGCAATTGGAGTAAAGGCATGTCGGAAGAAGTGCTGACGAGCGTCGAGGACGGAATTCTCGTCGTCACCATCAATCGTCCCGAGGCCAAGAACGCGATGACCAAGGCGGCCGCCGAAGGGATTGCGGCAGCAATGGACCGGCTGGACGCGGATGACAGCTTGCGGGTTGGGATTCTGACCGGCGCTGGCGGGACGTTCTGCTCAGGCATGGATCTCAAAGGTTTCCTGCGCGGCGAATCGCCCAGTATCGAAGGTCGTGGCTTTGGCGGCGTCGTGCAGAAGCCGCCGGTTAAGCCGCTCATCGCAGCGGTCGAAGGCTATGCGCTGGCGGGCGGTCTGGAACTGATGATCGCCTGCGACCTGGTCGTGGCCAACAAGGACGCCAAAGTCGGTATTCCCGAAGCCAAGCGCGGGTTGGTCGCGGCGGCGGGCGGGGTGATGATGTTGCCCGACCAGATCCCCGAGCGGATCGCGATGGAACTGGCGCTGACCGGCGATTTCATTTCCGCCGAGCGCGCGTATGAGCTTGGGCTTATCAACCGCGTGACCGATGGCTCTGCATTCCAGGGTGCCAAGGAACTGGCATCAAGGATCATTGCCAACGGTCCGTTGGCGGTGCGTGTGTCGAAGCAGATTATCAAGGAATCACGCGGCTGGTCGATGGACGAACGCTATGACCGCCAGGCTCAACTGATCGGGCCGGTGTTCATGAGCGAAGACGCGCGCGAAGGCGCGGCTGCCTTTGCCGAAAAGCGCGCCCCGAACTGGAAAGGCAAGTAACACTCGCGAGAGAGTGCCTGACGCACCCCGTGAAAATGAGAGGATCCTGATAAATGCCCGTAATCGATGTTCCCGATCCCGAGTTCATGGCCGACGAGGAGATCGCGGTGTTCCGCGATGCCGTGGGCAAGTTTTTCGAGCAGCACGCCCCTGAACAGCGCGTCGAGAAATGGCGTGAGGACGGCATGGTCGAACGCGCGTTCTGGGAAGAGGCGGGGCAGGCGGGCCTTTTGGGCATGACCGTGCCGACTGAATATGGCGGCCATGGCGGAGATTTCAGGCACGATCTGGTCGTGCTCGACCAGCAGGCGGACAAGGGCGTCGACGGCTTTGCCGCCTCGCTGCACAATGTCATCATCCTGCCGTACATCGTGCGCCACGGCACCGAGGAGCAGAAGAAACGCTGGCTACCCAAGTTGGTGAGCGGCGAGTACATAAGCGCCATCGCCATGACCGAGCCCGGCGTGGGTTCCGACCTTCAGAGCATCTCCACCACCGCAGTGCGCGACGGCAATGGCTATCGCCTCAACGGCGCGAAGACGTTCATCTCCTCCGGCCAGCTTGCCAATTTCGTCGTCGTGGTCGCCAAGACCGACCCGACGCAGCGCGCCAAGGGCATCAGCCTGATGTGCGTGGAAACCGATGGCGCCGAAGGTTTCAAGCGCGGCAAGAAACTCGACAAGGTCGGGCAGGACGCAGCCGATACGTCCGAGCTGTTCTTTGACGATGTGTTCGTGCCTGCCGACAATCTGCTTGGTGGAGAGGAAGGCAAGGGCTTCTACCAGCTGATGGGCGAGCTGCCACAGGAACGATTGGTCATCGCTGTCGGCGCGATGTCGACGATTGAGAAGGCGCTCGACACCACGGTCGAATACGTCAAGCAGCGCAAGGCGTTTGGGCAGACCATCTGGGACTTCCAGAATACCCAGTTCACGCTCGCCGATCTCAAGGCCCGCGGCACGGCGGCCAAGGTATTCCTCAACGATTGCATCGCCAAGCTGCTGCGCGGCGAACTGGACGTCACCACTGCTAGCATAGCTAAATACTGGCTGACCGAGCTGCAGGGCGAAGTAGTCGACAAGTGCCTCCAGCTCCACGGCGGCTGGGGCTATATCAACGAATATCCCATCGCCAAGATGTTCCGCGACAGCCGCATCACGCGCATTTTCGGCGGCTCGAACGAGATCATGAAAATGCTGATCGCGCGTTCGATGTAACGCCGGATGGCGAGCGGCGTCAGGGCACGCCGTTCGCCTTCAGCATTGCATCGATGCTGTTGACCTTCGCCTTGAACCGCGGATCATCCGTGCCCCCATAGGCGGCAACGAACTGCGCATTGGGCATGCCATCGTTGAGCTCGACCGCCGGTTTTGGCAGCAGCATCTCATCGGTAGCCTGCGCCATTTTCTCGCGCGCCTGATCGATAGTTGCGGGATCGGTCAATGCCTTTGCCCAGAAGAAACCCGCCCGGTCGGTCGCGAGGTCGACGAAGGAAAAGCCGCTTGTATCGCCTTTGGCCAAGAAAGGGTTCTTGGCGAGGCTGTCCGACAGCTCTTTCCATTCACCCATCGCGACGGTGAAATTGCGTCCGGTGGTTACTTCCAGTGCTGCCGAAAGCGACCAGTGTTTGGGAGAGTCCATGCGGCCTTGCAGGGTCAGCTGGCCCGAAGGTGCCTTGCATTTGGCGGTTTTGGTATCGGCATCCCCGGCGAGTTGCCCGACATCCTTGTTAACCGCCATCATGGCGAGCGCGACTAGTGCCGCGCCGTCGCTTTGGCGGGTGGCGCTGCTCAGCGCCATCGCCCTGCGCATCTGATGGGCAAACAGCGGATCGGGGTTGGCGCGTTGTTCGTCGGCAAGCTTGCAATATATGCGCGCAACTTCATCGTCATCAATCGCCAGCGCGCCATCGCTTGAAGCCTGATCGACCAGGCCGGTGCGTGGCAGCGTGATCCGTGCGGTTATGCGTCCGTTGGCGACATCGGTCCCAGCAACCAGAGTGTCGAGCGGGGGAAGCGTCGCACCGCGAAGGATCAGCAGGCGGCGGGCGATACCGAGACCGAATTTCGCCAGCCAGCCCGGAACCGGAATGGCTCCAACTCTCGCGCTCAAATCGGGAAAGCCGATGCTCTTGCCGCTGGTTATCCCGCGGACATTGAGCCATCGACCGAGAAACGGGCGGCTGGCCGTGACCGTCAGCCGGTCGTCATCGATGTGGGCGGACAGGCGATTGGGTGGAAAGCCCTGACCGATCATGGTCGAAACGGCATCGAGCTGCGGCTGATCTAGCGTCAGCGCAACCGGCTCGCGGGTGGCACGGCTCTTGCGCGCCGCCTGGAACGCATTTCTGGTCAGCTTGACCTGCTGCGCAGTCGCTGCACCCGGTTCAGGAACCCATGGCCGCGAACTGGTGGTGAGCAGGAACAGCAGCGCAAGCAGCCCCAGCACGATGACAACCGCCGTCAACCAGCGGCGTCCTGTTCTGCGTTTCGCGACCATGAAAAGTTCAGGCCTGAACCACAGCCTGCTCGATCGCGCCAAAGATCGTATGGCCGTCCGCATCCCGCATCTCGACACGCACGGTATCGCCCGGCTGCATGAAGCGGGTGCTCGCTTCGCCAGTGGCGATGGTCTCGATCATGCGGATTTCGGCAATACAGCTGTATCCAAGTCCGCCTTCGCTGACCGGCTTGCCCGGATCGCCATCCGGCCCCTGATTGGAAACCGTGCCCGATCCAACGATCGAGCCTGCGCACAGGTTACGGGTCTTGGCCGCATGGGCAACCAGATCGGCAAGGCTAAATGTCGCATCCACCCCGGCGTTGGCGCGCCCGAAGGCTTCGCCATTGTAATCCACCATCAGCGGGAGATGGATTACGCTGCCCTTCCAGGCATCGCCCAGTTCATCGGGGGTGACGGCGACGGGCGAAAACGCACTGGCGGGCTTGGACTGGAAGAAGCCGAAGCCCTTAGCCAGCTCGCCTGGAATCAGCCCGCGCAGTGACACATCGTTGACCAGCATCACCAGCTTGATGTGGTCGGCGGCTTCATCGCTGGAAACGCCCATCGGCACATCATCGGTGACGACGGCGATTTCGCCTTCCATGTCGCAGCCCCATCTGGTGTCCTTGAGTGGAATATCGTCACGCGGGGCGAGGAAACCGTCAGAGCCACCCTGATACATCAGGGGATCGTGATAGAAGCTTTCCGGTACTTCCGCACCGCGCGCCTTGCGCACCAATTCGACGTGGTTGATGTAGGCGCTGCCATCGGCCCATTGATAGGCGCGCGGGAGCGGGGAGAGTGCCTCGCGTTCATGGAACCGCTCGCACGGAACCGCCTCGTGCTCGACGTCGCGATAAAGCGCCTCCAGTTTGGGTGCGAGCCGGTCCCAATCGTCGAGCGCGGCCTGCATCGTCGGCGCGATATTGTCAGCGGCGCAGCAGCGGGTGAGGTCTTTCGAGACCACCACCAGCTTGCCGTCGCGCGTTCCGTCTTTGAGTGTGGCGAGTTTCATATTGTCTGCTCCTGTCCCGAATATTCGGGGCTGTCGATCTGATTGTCCGGATGCGCGCGCTGGAATGCGGGCAGGGCGAGGCAGGCGGCCTCGATCCGGGAAATGTGGGGGTAGGGGGTGAAATCGAGTCCGAACCGATGCGCGTTATAGAGCTGCGGGATCAGTACGACTTCGAACAGGCTGGGTGTGTCAAACAGGAATTCGCCCGTGCCCAGCTGCGCCAGCCTTTCCTCCATCGGAGTGAAGGTGCGGGCCAGCCAATGGCGATACCATTCGTCGACCTGATCCTGCGACGCGCCGAGCGGATCCTTGAGGTATTTCAGCACCGGCAGATTGTTCACCGCATGGGTTTCGGTAGCGATGGCATAGGCCAGTTCGCGCGCGGTGAAGCGTTGCTCCAGGTCGCCGGGTAGTAGCGGCGGCTGGGGATGGGCTTCCTCCAGCCATTCGAGCTGTGCCATCGATTGCGCCCGGTCGCGGCCATCCGCCTCCAGTAGCGGCACCGAACCGAATGGATTGCGCGCGGTGTATGTGGCGTCCTTTTGCTCGGACTTGACGAGATTGACCGGGACATAATCGAATGGCAGCCCCTTGAGCTCCAGCGCGATGCGCAAGCGGTAGCTCGTCGAACTCCTGAAATATCCATAAAGCTTCATCAAATATGCCTTGCCGTCCATGTTGGACCAATCTTGGAGCTACGGGAGAAGTTCCAACGATATGGAACACATGGAACACGGTCCTGAAGCAAAAAACTGCGCTGCGCGAGCATGACAGGCGATACGGTGGTCAAGCGGGTGAACGGACGGACCATAGTCGTTCCGTGCCACTTCGTCTTCGAGTAGGACAGCCGATCAGGCTCGCCGCGCATCAGAAGGCGGCAAGTCCCGTGATTGCCCGTCCCAGGATCAGCGCATGGACATCATGCGTACCCTCATAGGTGTTGACCGTCTCTAGGTTCACCATGTGCCGGATCACCTGATATTCCTCCGAAATACCGTTGCCTCCGTGCATGTCGCGCGATTTGCGCGCGATATCGAGCGCCTTGCCGACATTGTTGCGCTTGACGATGGAAATCATCTCGGGCGCGAATGCCCCTTCGTCCATCAGTCGTCCGACGCGCAAGCTGGATTGGAGGCCCAGCGCAATCTCGCTCATCATGTCGGCGAGCTTCAATTGATAGAGCTGCTTGCTGGCCAGCGGCACTCCGAACTGGTGCCGGTCGAGGCCATATTGCCGCGCCGCGGCAAGGCAGAATTCCGCGGCGCCCATTGCGCCCCAGCTGATGCCGTACCGTGCACGATTGAGGCAGCCGAAGGGACCTTTCAGCCCTTGAACCTCGGGCAGCAGCGCGTCTGCGCCGACCTTTACATCGTCCATCACGATCATGCCGGTGGTGCTGGCGCGCAGCGAGATCTTGCCTTCGATCTTGGGCGCGGACAGCCCTTTCATGCCCTTTTCAAGCACGAAGCCGCGGATACCTCCACCATGCGCTTCGCTCTTGGCCCAGACTACGAAGACATCGGCGAAGGGGGAGTTGGAAATCCATGTTTTGGACCCATTGAGGACGTAGCCATCGCCGTCCTTCTTTGCGTGGGTCTTCATTCCTCCCGGATCGGAGCCGGCATCGGGCTCGGTCAGGCCGAAACAGCCGATCAGTTCACCGCTGGCGAGACCGGGGAGATATTTCTTGCGCTGTTCTTCCGAACCGTAGGCATGGATCGGATACATCACCAGGCTCGACTGCACGCTTGCCATTGAGCGATAGCCTGAATCGACCCGCTCGATCTCTCGTGCGATGAGACCATAAGCGACATAGCTCGCGCCTGCGCCGCCGTATTCCTCCGGCACTGTCGCGCCGAGCAGTCCGGCGCGGCCCATCAGCGGGAACAGTTCGGGTGCGTCCATTTCTTCACGGAAGGCGTCGATCACGCGCGGTTGCAGCTCGCTTTGGGCAAAGCCATGCGCCGCATCGCGGATCATGCGCTCGTCTTCGGTCAGCTGGGAATCGAGGGAAAAGGGATCGTCCCACGCGAAAGGGATCATGCCGGCCATGTTTTCTCCTACTCTGGCGGCTCGCTCATGTCAGGGTTGCGCGCAGGGGACAAGACCTGCGATCATGCAGGTCGGTTGGCATTTTTCAAAACTGCGATGAATATGCGCGTGCGTGCTTCGGTCAGGATTCGGCGAGGACGTTCTGAACGCTGTCGATGATCTTGGCTGGGGGACACGGCTTCGATAGCGCACAGGAATGCGGAAAACGCCGTTTGACCTCATCCGACGAAACATTGCCCGAATGGAAAATCACCGGGACATTCTCGGCGATCAGCTTCTCGGCCAGCGGATAGACCGCTCCGTCATAAAGTGTGACATCGAGGATCGCGCAATCGGGCCTGTCCTTCTGGAAAGACAACATGGCCGAGGATATGTCGCTGAACGGGCCGGATACCGCATAGCCAGCACTCTCTACGGATTCGCAAATGTCATAAGCGACAAGAGGTTCGTCCTCCGCAACGAGTATCCTGAGCTGATCCATGGACTATACTCCCGTCTATCGGTTTTGCGGCCCCAATTATTTCATACGTTCCGAGTCGTATTTGCGTTCCCGAGTCAGTTTACCTTACCAAAACGGGATTCAAAACCCGCGACATCGTCCTTGGCCAGATAGCGTGCCTGCTCCACCCAATTGTCGCGTTCGATACGGCCTTGGAAACGCCCGAGCTGTGGGTCGATCCGGGCGATATCGGCCTCGCCCCATTCGGCAATTTCGGCAAAGCTGTTGATGCCCAGACCATGCAGCAGTTCGGCGAGCTTTGGGCCGACACCCTTGATTCGGGTGAGATCGTCGCCCGCGCCCGAGGTCTTCCGGTCGGTGGAGGCATGGTCATTTGCCATGGCGCTTTCGTTCAGCGCGCCTGCTTCGACCGCCACACCTGCGCCAGCCAACCCTGTCGGGGCGGCGGGCGGAACAACTGGGGCCGGTTCCTTGTGCACCGCCGGTGTGCTGTCGATCAGCGCCTGATTGCGCGCAGCGGGTGCGGCGCCTTCGTCGAGCACGTCGCGCCTCTCGGCGGTGATGCGGGTGCGGCGGCTGGCGTGAAACACATACCATGCGATGGCGACCGCGACGATCAGTGCGATCAGTACCAAAAGCCAGTTTGACTCGATGAAGTCCATTGGTGGCTAAGTCCCTCTTGCTTGTTTTTTCCCTTACCGGGCGTACGCGCCTTCTAGCGCCTGTAATGGCAGCGCGAAAGGTTGCCGGTCAGGCCCCTTGTTCCGAACGCAAGGGGCGGGCGAGCAGGCGCGCCACGATATCCGCCGCCGAGGCACCATCGAGGATCGCCCGGACCGCCTCTGCGATCGGCATGTCGATGCCGCGTTCCCCGGCCAGCCGGGTGAGCACCGGCGCGGTAAAGGCACCTTCGGCCACGGTCCGGCGATCGGCCATGAGCGCCTGGGGATCGCCACCTTCGCCGAGTGCTTTGCCGAGCGAGAAATTGCGGCTGGCGGTGGACGTGCAGGTGAGCACGAGGTCACCAAGCCCGCACAGTCCGGCGAGCGTTTCGGCCTCGGCACCGAATGCCTCGCCGAAGCGCAGCATTTCGGCGTAGCCACGCGCGATCAGCGCCGCGCGCGCGTTCTGTCCCAGCTGCAAGCCCTCGACCACGCCGCATGCGATGGCGAGCACATTCTTGACCGCACCGCCGATCTCTGCGCCGGCGACATCGTGCGAATAATAGGGCCGGAGTGCGGGCCGCGCGATGACCGGTGCAAGTCGCTCCCATTGCGATTCCCCGCCACCACACGCGAGGGTGACGGCAGTGGGCAGTCCCGCGGCAACTTCATGCGCGAAGGTCGGGCCCGAAAGGACCGCGATTTCGCTGGCCGGGGCGATGCTGCGGGCAAGATCATTGAGGAGTTGTCCCGAAGCCGCGTCGATCCCCTTGGAACACAGTACCAGATCGCGTGGGCGGGCGGGCATCGCGCGGAGCACATCGGCCATGTGCTGTGCGGGCGTCACCACCAGCAGCACGTCGAGATAGGCCATGGCGGCAAGATCGCTGGTCGCGGCGATGGTCGTCGCAAGCTTTGCTGATGGCAGATACAGCGTGTTGCGCTGCGTTGCATTGAGATCCCTGACCAGCCTCTCCTCGCGCGCCCACAGCAGCACGTCGCGCCCGTCGCTGGCGAGCGATTGCGCCAATGCAGTGCCCCATGCGCCTGCGCCGAGAACGCCCACACCGCTCATGCCTTGACCCCCGCACCGCGAGCCGGTTCTGCCTCGGGATCGAGAGGCCAACGCGGCCGGGCGACGAAATCGAGCGGGTCCGACTGTCCCAGCCGCTCGCAACCCGCCCAGGCAATCATCGCGGCATTGTCGGTGCACAGCTTCGGCGGCGGAGCGGTAAAGCGCATGGCGTAACTTTCAGCGAGATCTTCCAGTGCAGCGCGAATAGCTGCGTTCGAGGCGACGCCTCCGGCGACCACCAGCGTCGGCGTAGTGCCATGCTGCATCAGGGCGAAACGCAACCGGTCGGTTACGCAATCGATGGCGGCTTGCTGGAAGCTGGCGGCAATATCCTGCGGTGCATAATTTCCGCTCTGGAACGCCCGCAACACCGCGCTTTTCAGTCCGGCGAAGGAGAAGTGCGGTTCCTTGCTCCCCGCAAGCGGGCGGGGCAGGGGCACGGCACTTCCATCGCCTTCGCGCGCGAGCCGTTCAACGGCAGGGCCGCCGGGAAAGCCGAGGCCGAGAATCTTGGCGGTCTTGTCGAATGCCTCGCCCAGCGCATCGTCGATGGTGGTGGCAAGGCGACGGTAGCGCCCGACCCCTTCGACCAGCAGGATCTGGCAATGCCCGCCTGACACGAGCAGCAGCGTATAGGGAAAATCGAGCGTTGGATCGGCCAGCCGTGGGCTCAGCGCGTGGCCTTCGAGATGATTGATTGCAATCAGCGGCTTGTCGCTCGCCATGGCGAGGGCCTTGGCGCTGACCAGCCCGACCATCACGCCGCCGATCAACCCCGGACCCGCGGTAGCGGCAATCGCATCGCAATCGCTCAGGCCGACCGCGGCATCTTTCAGCACCCCCTCGATCATCGGAGCCAGCCTTTCGGCATGAGCCCGCGCGGCGATTTCGGGCACGACCCCGCCATAGGGCGCATGGTGTTCGTCCTGCGAGGCAATGCGCTGGGCAATGATCTTTCTGTCGCCGGTGACCAGCGCGGCTGCGGTTTCATCGCAGCTCGATTCGATTCCAAGCACCAGTTCCATCGCTCTTTCATCTAGTGGTCCGCGCGGCTAGGGCAAGGACGCGTCATGACTTCAACACTTGCTTCTTCGCGCAGGCTCCGTCTCGGCACTCGCCAATCTCCGCTGGCGATGGCGCAGGCTAACGAGACACGTTCGCGGCTGTGCGCTGCCCATGGGTGGACGGTCGACGACGTGGAATTGGTCCCCGTGTTGGCGGGCGGCGACCGAATACAGGACCGCGCGCTGGCCGATATCGGCGGCAAGGCGCTGTGGACGCGCGAACTCGACCAGTGGCTCGCCGAAGGTCGGATCGATGCAGCGGTACACTCTATGAAGGATGTCGAGACATTGCGGCCCGACAGCCTCACTATCGCCGCCATATTGCCTCGCGCGGACAAGGCCGATGTGCTGCTTGGTGCATCATCGATTGCTGAGTTACCGCAAAACGCGACCGTGGGCACCAGCGCGCCGCGCCGCGCTGCTCAATTGCTCAGCCACCGGCCGGACTGCCGTGTCGTGACGTTCCGGGGCAACGTGGCAACCCGCCAGCGCAAGCTGGCCGAGGGTGAGGTCGATGCAACTTTTCTGGCTGCGGCAGGGCTGGACCGGCTGGGGGAGAGCGGGATCGGCACAAGGCTCGATCCGCAGGAATGGCTCCCGGCGCCTGCGCAGGCGGCCATCGGGATCGAATGTCACCGCGATGCGGACGAGGTTCGCGGCTGGCTCTCAGCAATCGACCATGCGCCGAGCCATGACGAGGTCATGGCCGAGCGCGCATTGCTCGCTGCGCTCGGTGGATCGTGCCACAGTGCGGTCGCCTGTCTCACGCGGCATGACGGCAATCTTCTGGTGCTGCGTGCCGCGATCTTCAGCCCCGATGGGTCTGAAAAGATCGAAGGTGAAACGCGATTTTCTTCCAGCGACGAGGACGCGCCCCTTGCACTTGGCCGCAGTCTGCTGGCGCGCGCGTCGGCAGAACTGCGCGCCACTTTCGACGGTACCGCTTGAACCGTCCCCTGTGTATTTTGCGGCCCGAGCCGGGCTGGAGCAGCACCGCCGGGGGTGCCGCCGCTCTCGGTATCGCGGTGATCGGTGCACCCTTGTTCGTGGCCGAGTCACTGGTGTGGTCGTTACCTGGTACAAAGTTCGATGGTTTGCTGATCGGCAGCGCGCGGGTTTTCGATTCAATCGGAGATAAAATTGCATCCTTGCGTGGGGTGCCGGTCTACGCGGTTGGTCAGGCCACCGCTGATGCTGCGCTCGCGGAGGGATTTGAAGTCGCCCGGACGGGCAATGGCAATCTCCAGCAATTACTCGGCGAACTGGCTGACACGGAAATGAGCCTGTTGCGGCTGATGGGTGAGGATCATGTGACCCTTGATCCCCCAAACTCGATCGCCCTGACGGAAGTCGTTACCTACCGTATGAAAGCGCGCCCGGTTACGCCCGAACTGGCGCAGAAGGCCCAGGAACGTTCGGCAGTCGTCGCACTGCATTCGGCAAGCGCGGCACGCCATTGGGCGAGCGAATGCGACAGGTTGGGGGTTGCGCGTCAGCTTCTGGTCATACTCGCCCTGTCACAGCGAATCGCAGCCGCAGCGGGTGAAGGGTGGCGCTCTGTCCACATCGCAGATTGCCCAGAGGACGCCGCGCTGCTGGCCAAAGGAAAGCTTTTGTGCAAGGGCTAGCACTGTTGCACGGGGTGCGCGGCGTTTCGGCGCCGGTGTTGCAGGGTCTTGAGAACGGATACGGATGGAAGACTATCTGACCAGCCGGAAAACGCGCGGGTCTGCCCGCCCGATTATTATGACAGTCCTGGCGTCCTTCCTCCTTGGCGGAGCGTTGGTGGGCTATGGCGTGTATCGTTACGCCAAACCCGAAGTGGTGATCGAGCGTGCAGCGCCGCCCGCTGCGGTGCCCCAACCGAGTGCCGCGCCAAATGCCAGCGGCGCAACGCCGGATACGTCTCCCACCACCCCGGCCAGCACGCCCAGCGCACAGGCCAGTGAGGCGGCGGACAAGGCGGTAGCGCGGGTGGCCGAACAGCAGGGCGGGCTCGACCAGCGTCTTGCCGCCGCCGAACAGCGCATCTCGCGGCTCGATCTCCAGGCCCAGGCAGCTGCGGGCAATGCAGCACGGGCGGAAGGCCTGTTGATCGCCTTTTCAGCCCGGCGTGCGCTCGATCGTGGTGCGCAGCTCGGCTATCTGGCGGACCAGTTGCGTCTGCGGTTTGGCGATGCGATGCCCAATGCAGTCAACACGATCATCAGTTTCAGCCGAAACCCGGTGACGATGGACCAGCTTGTTGCTCAACTGGACGGGCTGGCGCCGACGCTCAAGGAAACCGACCAGCTTTTTTCCTGGGCGCGGATGCGTTCGGAATTGTCCCAGCTGTTCGTGATCCGACGCAATACTACGCCGTCGCCCGAGCCGGAAAAGCGGATCGAACGGGCAAAGCTGTTCCTTGAAAGTGGGCGCGTGGAACCGGCGATTGCCGAGGTCAAGGCGTTGCCCGGTGCGGACAAGGCCAAGGCGTGGATCAGCGCAGCCGAACGTTACGATTCAGCGCAAAAGGCGCTGGACCTGATCGAGACTGCTGCCGTGCTCGAGCCGCGCAAGCTGCGCGATGGCAATGGAAAGCAGATCGAGCAGGCAAGCCCGGCGGACAGCAGCGCCGCACCCCCGGAGCCGGCAGAGACGTAATCTGGCCTAGGCGCGCAGAAGTTCGGGAAGATCGCCCGCCATCCCGCGCGCTTCATCCATGAAGAACCGCTTGAGCATCGGGCTGCGCTGGACACCTGCCATGCCGAGCCGCCGCACGCGCGAGGCGAGCGGGCCGCCGAGCCCGAACAGCCGGGTCAGGCCATCGGTCGCCAAAGCCACCATGAAGCTGTCGAGCCCGCGCCAGCGCTCATAGCGCGCGAGCAATTGTGCATCGCCGGGGTCAAGGCCAAGGCGTGCGCCATCGCCAAGCACCTCTACCAGCGCACCGACATCGCGCAGACCGAGATTGAGCCCCTGCCCGGCGATCGGATGGATGCCATGTGCGGCATCGCCGACCAGCGCGAGCCGATTGTCGGTGATCCGCGCGGTGTGGTGGAAGCCGAGCGGATAGGAGGAGCGCGGCCCGACCGACAGTACCTCACCGAAAATATCGCCCATGCGCTGCTGCACCTCTGCGAGAAAGGCTCGCTCGGGCAGCTTGAGCGTGCCAGCCGCATCGCTTTCATCGACGGTCCAGACCAACGCGCTGCGATAAGCGCCGTCATCCCGATCGAGCATCGGCAGCAGCGCGAAGGGTCCAGCGGGGTAGAAAATCTCCCACGCAACATTGTCGTGCGGTCGCTCATGGGTAATGCCAGCGATGATAGCGCGGTGGCGATAGTCCCATTTTGCGATAGTGATGCCGGCCTGTTCGCGCGTCGGCGATCCCCGCCCTTCCGCCCCGACCATGAGCGATGCTTCAAGCCTTTGGCCGTGGGCTAGCTTGGCAGCTACGCCGTGCTCGGCGCGCTCGCGCTCCACGACATCGGCGTTCGAATGCCAAGATATCAGCGGTTCTGCCGCTGCGGCTTCGAACAATGCGAGGCGCAGGTTGCGGTTGGCGAACATGCGCCCGAGCGATCCTTCGCCGGGTTCGGGAGTAAAATCGATCCTCCCCGGCTTCATCTGGTCGGTGACCGCAATGGTTGCGATCGGGCAGGCCTGATCCTCCAGCCTGTCGGCAAGTCCGATATTGCCGAACAGGTTCCAGCTGGCGGTCGAAATCGCACTGGCGCGTCCGTCGAACCCTTCGGCGGTCAAAGCGGCCGGATCAGCGCGATCGACGACGTGGCTCGTCAGGCCCTTTTTCGCGGCGGCGAGCGCGAGCGTCATGCCCACCAGACCACCGCCAAGAATCAGCAGGTCTCGTTTTTCACTCATTGCCACCTCATTGCGCCAGTCATGCAACCGCCCTAGAGCCTGCGGCGTGATCGAAGCAAGGACAACGCGCGCGCTGCGCGCCGCAATCGCCGCAATCATGCTGCTCGTCGCGGGTTGGGCGGGGTTGCTCCATGCGCAATCGATGCCGGAGCCCGGCGATGGCGCGGGCAACAATATCGCCGTGCAATTGCTGGCTGACGGGCCGCCGGTGGCGGGCAAGCACTGGACGCTGGCGCTCCATTTTACGCCGAAGTCAGCGGCCTGGCACGGTTATTGGGCAAATCCCGGCGATGCCGGGGAGCCGATGCGCCTGCAATGGGCTTTGCCCAAGGGCTGGAATGCGGGCGATCCTCGCTACCCGGTTCCGCAACTGCTCGATATCGCCGGGCTGGCGAATTACGTGTTCGAAGGGCCTTATACCGTCCTTGTGCCGATCGCGGTGCCTGAAGGTGCCGATGTGGCCAATGCGCCGCCGATATCGCTGCGGCTCGATTATCTCGCCTGCACCGACAAGATATGCGTGCCGGAGCGCGCGAAGCTGACGCTTTATCCGGGGCAGGCCAAGAGCGATGCCCGCTTCGACCAATGGCGTGCGGACATTGCACCCGATCTCGATCGCAAGGCCAGCTTTGCGATTGAGGGCAAGCAATTGCGTCTGGCAATTCCGCTGCCTGCGTCTGCGGACGTTCCATCGCCGCATGTGTTTATCGAGAACCGCGATCTGGTGTCCTACAGCGCGCCGCAAAGCTTCCATCGCAAGGGCAATTTCCTCCTCGCCGATATTCCGTTGGGAGCCGGCGACGCGCCGCAGACCGTTACGGGTATCCTCAAGCTGAGCGATGGGCAGGGGGTCCGCTTTGCTGCAGATCCGGGCGTCGTCCCAAGTGGCGGGACCGTCGTCGGCGCATCGGCGGCGGGCCTGCCTTCCGTGTGGTGGGCGCTGGTCGGTGCATTCCTCGGCGGCTTGATCCTCAACATCATGCCTTGCGTGTTCCCGATACTGAGTCTCAAGGCGCTTGCGCTGGCCCGCGCCGGGGGCGAGGAAAGCGGCGCAAGACGAGATGCCCTGGCCTATACGGCGGGCGTGGTGCTGGCCTGCCTCGCGTTGGGCGCGTTGATGCTCGCGCTGCGCGCCGGTGGGGAGCAGATCGGCTGGGCGTTCCAGTTGCAACAGCCTGCCGTGGTCGTCGCGCTACTCGTACTGGCGGTGGCGATCACCGCCAATTTCCTCGGCGCATTCGAGATTCCCGGGATCGCGATTTCGGGTGCCGCGGGCAGCGGCAGCGGATCTTTCGCGACCGGCCTGTTGGCGGCCTTCGTCGCCACGCCGTGCACCGGACCGTTCATGGCGGCGGCGCTGGGGGCCGCATTGCTGCTGCCATGGGGCGAGGCGCTGGTGCTGTTCGGCGCGCTGGGGCTAGGGCTGGCGTTCCCGTTCCTGCTGCTCGGCTTCGTGCCGCCGCTGCGCCGCTTGCTGCCGAGACCGGGTCAGTGGATGGTGACGTTCCGCCGAATACTTGCCGTACCCATGGCGCTCACCGCGCTGGCGCTTGCATGGCTATGCTGGCGACTTGGTGGTGTGGGATTCGCGCTGGCCGGGCTGGCGATGGCCGGCCTGATCGTTTTCGGTCTAAGCCTGTTTTGGAACCCTGCACTGAAAACACGGCGACGGAGCGCTGCCTCTGTGGCGGCGATCGCAGTCGCGGTATTCGCTCTGGCAATCGGAATGCCGAAACTGGTTCACCCGCCAGGCGCCGCCGAGAGCGACGTGATTGCCGCACAGCCGTTTTCGCAGGCGGCGCTGGCCAAGGCGCGCGCTTCGGGCAAGCCGGTCTTCGTATGGTTCACCGCGGACTGGTGCCTGACCTGCAAGGTCAACGAGCGTACATCGATCGAGCGCGAGGCGACCCGCGTCGCTTTCGACAAGGCCGGAGTGGTGCCGATGGTAGGCGACTGGACGCGGCGCGATCCCGAAATCACCGCCTTCCTGACCCAGCATGGCGCAGCGGGCGTGCCGCTGTATCTGTGGTATCCTGCGGGCGGTGGCGCGCCGCAACAATTGCCGCAGGTGCTTACTCCGTCGCTGCTGGAGTCGCTGGCTCAGGGGACTGCGCCCGGCACAGGCGGATCAGCTCGCCCGGAAGCGGGCTAGCGTTCAGGATCACCGATCCAGCACCCGGCACGGTGGCTTCGACACGGTGCGATCCAGTGAGGGCTTCGAGCGCCTCGTCGTGCGGATTGACCGAGCCGCGCCACAGCCATGCGTCGCCATCGCGCACCGCGTCGATCGTCAGCCGCGAGACATGGCCATTGCCGATCAGCGCGAGGATGGCCTGTGCATCGCGATCGGCAGCGGCAAAACGGGTGTAGGTAATGGCAGCGGAGGCTCCCTTGCCACTGCATTCGAGCGCCATCAGCGGCGGCTGGCCGGGTTTGCCGTAAAGCAATCGTTCGACACGTTTGGGGCTGGGCACCCAGATCGCCCCCTTGCTGTCGGGCGAGGCGATAGGAGGCGAGGGGGCCTGACGCTGCGAAATGCCCACCCGCTCGACATAATTGTCGGCTGCCGGGGGTTTGCATCCGGCCAGCGACAGTAAGGCCAGCAAAGCGGCCATTCGTAGTTTAGCGGAGTGGACCCTGATATGCATCGGCGGGCGCTATGCCATCGCAGCGCCCGCCGGTAAATCGTTACAAAAGCGGTATTCCTCAGCGGCCTTATTTGTACGTTGCCATGATATCGCGGCGTAGTGGCTCCTGATTGTCGGGCCTTGCGTAGAACATGTGACCGCCCGGATACATGTGCAGCTTGATCCGGTTTTGGACGCCGAAGGTCGGCATTTGCGCGATGATCAGCTTCGATGCGAAATAGGGGCAGGACAAATCGTCCCAGCCATGCACGATGTTGACCGTCATCTTCGGATCGATGGCGATGGCCTTGCGCAGATCCTTCACCGGAGTGTCGGTGTTGTCGCGCTTCCAGTTCTGGTTCACCTCGTAGGACAGCGCATTGTACGGTGCATCGACGTCCCAGCCCACCACGCGGGTCACGAAATCGACCATCGCCGAGGTGGTCGGCGCGATCAGCGTGTTGAGCAACGGATCGTTGTATTCCGGATATGCGCTGGCCGGGAAGGGGTCGTAGACTGTGTAGTTGGAATCATACACCGATCCGATCTTGCCCTGATCGCGACGGATGTCGCGCAGATAGGTGCCGATGTCGATCCGCCCGTTCATCCTGCGGACCATGGCGGGATCTAGCCCGGTCAGCTCTGCGACTTTGGCCGAGAGGCGATCGGTCGCCGCCTTGTCCTTCGGTCCGGCGAGGAAATCGGTCACGAACTGGGTGCGGACATATTCTTCGACCGGGTTCATCAGCGCCGCGTCGAGATGCTTGCCTTCACGCTCGAAATGACCGGCCGCCATGGCCGGCAGGTTGATCATCCACGGCAGCGGCGAAAGCGAATCCGCTTCCCCGATGGCGGGCGGGTCGAGATAGGGCGACACCATTGTCATGCCCGAAATGCCGACGCCCACCTGCGTTTCCAGGTGATAGGCCAGGCGCGGCAGACGATAGCCCCCGTAGCTTTCACCCACGAGGTATTTCGGGCTCTCCATCCGCTTGTTCTGGAGCAACCAGTTGTAGACCACGCGGCTGAGGTAATCGATGTCCTTGTCCGCGGTGTAGAAGTCTTTCTTGGTCTGGTCGGGATCAACGCGGCTGCGCGAAAAGCCGGTTCCGATCGGGTCGATGAACACCAGATCGGTGAAGTCGAGCCACGACCCGGCGTTGTCGGTCAGCACCGGGCTGTCGGACGGGGTATCGCCTTCCGCGCCGAACTGGACCCGCTTGGGCCCGATCGCGCCGAGATTGAGATAGACCGAGGATGCCCCCGGGCCGCCATTGAAGGCAAAGGTAACCGGGCGGTTCCGCGCCGCACCGGGCACGGTGTAGGCGGTGTAAACGACCTCGCCGATCGTTTTTCCCTTGGAATCCTTGACCGGGATCGAGCCGACCGTGGCGGTATAATTGACGCGCTTTCCGCCGATCACCGCCGACTGCTGGACCGATTTGGCTGCCGGGAAGGGTTTGAAGTCCTTGGCATAACCTTCGCCTTCACTTTTGGCGGCAGCGTCCTTGTCTTGCGCGTGCAGGGCAATCATCGGGGTGCTGGCGCCCAGCGCAAGTGCGAGGCAGGCGGCGATCATTCGGCTCATGGATATTCCCTTTGGTGCAACGGCGTCTGATGCGCCTTTATTCAATCTGCGGTAAGCGCACGAACTGTGCGCCGCAAGGCTATTGGCCCGCTGTTTTCCAGTCTCAGCTCGGCTTCATGAACTTGAGGATGAAGCGATCCGTTTTTCCGCGAATGGCGGGATCGAAGACCGGCTTGGTGTGATCATCCTGCTGATTGGCGAGCATGTCGTTCGACCCGACGAAACGAAAACCGGCGCTTTCGAAATCGGCCCGCACAACCGAGGGCGCGATGCGGTGCAATTTGTCGACGATCGCGCGCGTGTCACCTTTGGGGCCAACGTGGTCGATGATACCCACCACACCGCCGGGCTTCATCGCCTTGTACAAGGCGCGCACGAAGGCGCGCGGATCGGACACCGGGACGTCATATTTGTCGGATTTCCAATAGAGATCATGATAATTGAGGTTCATGATCGCGAAATTGAACTGATCGGGCGCCGGGGTGAATCCCTGGTAAGGATAGCTGGTCAAGGTGACCACCGGCACGCGCGCCTGCATATCTTCCAGCGTCAACCGGACCTTGTCATTCTTCATGAACTGCTGCGGCTCGAAGGCGGTTACCGAACCCGTCGGCCCCACGACATGCGCCATGATTTCAGCCCAGTAGCCTCTGCCGGTCATCAGATCCGCCGCGCTCATCGCCGGCTTGAGGCCAAGCCAGGCGAGAACCTGCGCGGGTTTGCGCTGACCATCGAGTTTACGCGCGTCGGCGGGGCGATCGGGTGCGGCAACGGCGGCTGCATAGACCGAGGCGGTTTTCGCGGCGTGCGGCTTTGACGCTGGCGGGCTGGCGGCGGTGAGGGCGACAGCGCAGCCCAGAGCGAACGGAGCAAGGATTAGTGAGGCACGGCGGGTCATGGACGATCTCCCAAAATCGCGAACCGTGATCCAAGCCCTCCCGCCGCGGTTTGGCAAGGTCGAAATACCAAGGATCGACGAACGAACGAAGCGATTGGCCGAACGTCATGACACCGCGAACGACCGGCTCAGGGCTTGCCGCCCATCCGCTTGTACCGTGTCTTGCCATAGCGCGTTTTGCGCGTCCCCGGCTTGCCCTCGTTGCTGCGGCCCAAGCGTGGGGCGGCCTTGGCGTCGTCGGGCAGGCCCAATTCGTCGTTTTCGAGGCGGCGGATCTCGTCGCGCAACCGGCCTGCCTCTTCGAATTCGAGGTCGGCGGCGGCTTCGCGCATCCGTTTCTCCAAGTCCTCGATATAGCTGCGCAGATTGTGGCCGACGAGGTTGTTGCGTTCCGGATCGCCGGTGTCGACCGTTACCCCGTCCTGCGAGGCGGTATGGGCGACAATGTCCTGAATACCACGGATGATCGTGGTCGGGGTGATCCCGTGTTCCTCGTTGTAGGCGCGCTGCTTTTCGCGCCGTCGCTCGGTCTCTGCCATGGCGCGTTCCATGCTGCCGGTGATGCGGTCGGCGTAGAGGATTACGCGCCCATCGACATTGCGCGCGGCGCGGCCAATGGTCTGGATCAACGAGGTTTCGGAACGCAGGAAACCTTCCTTATCGGCGTCGAGAATGCACACCAGCCCGCATTCTGGAATGTCGAGCCCTTCGCGCAGCAGATTGATGCCGACCAGCACATCGTAAACGCCAAGCCGCAGATCGCGGATCAGTTCGATGCGCTCCAGCGTTTCGACGTCCGAGTGCATATAGCGCACGCGCACGCCCGCCTCGTGCATGAACTCGGTCAGATCCTCGGCCATCCGCTTGGTCAGCGTGGTGACGAGCGTGCGATAGCCTTTCTTCGCGGTGGCGAGGCATTCCTGGATGCAGTCCTGCACCTGATCCTCGACTGGGCGGATTTCGACCGGCGGGTCGATCAGGCCGGTGGGGCGGATGACCTGCTCTGCGAACACACCGCCGGTCTGCTCCATCTCCCATGTGCCGGGCGTTGCCGACACGCAGAACGTCTGCGGGCGCATCGCGTCCCATTCGTTGAAGCGCAAGGGGCGGTTGTCGATGCAGCTCGGCAGGCGGAAGCCGTATTCGGCGAGCGTGATCTTGCGGCGGTGGTCGCCGCGCGCCATCGCGCCGATCTGTGGCACGGTCTGGTGGCTCTCGTCGACGAACAGCAGCGCGTTCTCGGGCAGGTATTCGAACAGCGTCGGCGGCGGTTCGCCGGGCAGGCGGCCGGTGAGGAAGCGGCTGTAGTTCTCGATCCCCGCGCATGATCCGGTGGCAGCGATCATCTCGAGGTCGAAATTGGTCCGCTGTTCGAGCCGCTGGGCTTCGAGCAACCGGCCTTCCTCGTTCAATTCTTTCAGTCTTTCGGCGAGTTCGAAGCGGATCGCCTCGCTCGCCTGCTTCATCGTCGGGCCGGGCGTGACATAGTGCGAATTGGCGTAAACCCGCACTTTCTCAAGGCTCGCGCCCTTCTTGCCGGTCAGCGGATCGAACTCGCTGATTTCCTCGATCTCGTCACCAAAGAAGCTGATGCGCCAGGCCATGTCTTCATAGTGCGAGGGGAAAATCTCGAGATTGTCGCCGCGCACGCGGAAGGTGCCACGGGTGAAGGCGGCATCGTTGCGTTTGTATTGCAGCGCAACCAGCTTGCGGATGATCTCGCGCTGGTCCTGCGTTTCGCCCTGCTTGAGGTCGAAGATCATCGCCGAATAGGTTTCGACCGAGCCGATGCCATAGAGGCACGACACCGAGGCGACGATGATTACGTCATCGCGTTCGAGCAGTGCACGGGTGGCCGAATGCCGCATCCGGTCGATCGCTTCGTTCACCGAGCTTTCCTTCTCGATATAGGTGTCCGAGCGCGGGACATAGGCTTCTGGCTGGTAGTAGTCGTAGTAGCTGACGAAATATTCGACCGCGTTGTTGGGAAAGAAGCTCTTGAATTCACCGTAAAGCTGCGCGGCGAGGATCTTGTTGGGCGCCAGGATCAGGGCAGGGCGCTGCAATTGTTCGATCACCTTGGCCATGGTGAAGGTCTTGCCGCTGCCGGTAACGCCGAGCAGCACCTGCGTCTGTTCGGCGTCCTGTGCGGACCCGACCAGCTCGGCGATCGCGGTCGGCTGGTCGCCGCTGGGGTCATAGTCCGACACCAGCTCGAACCGCTTGCCCGGCATCGATTTGTCAGGGCGCGTCGGACGGTGCGGGACAAACTCACCCGAGGTGTCCGGCTCGTCGAGGCCGCGGCGAATTACGAGTTCTGCCATGCGCGAACATATGGTGGACAGAACGACCTTGCGCAACGGTGCGTTTGGCTTTCGCGAATGCGCGGGTTAAGCTCGGTTTCGAAATCGGAGGGCGGAAATGATTATTCGAACAACCATTGCGATCATGATGCTCGGCGGACTGGCGGGTTGCGGCAGCAGCGGCGCGGACAATGCTGGCGGCAGTGTCAGCGCGGACAAGGTTGCTGACCGCATGGCCGATATGGTTCGCCCCGAGCCGGGCCTCTACCGCAGCACGAGCACCGTGATCTCGGTGGAGGCACCCGGCGCCCCTGACGGCGTCGCGGATATGCTCAAGAAGTCGATGAGCAGCGGACAGACCAGCGAATATTGCCTGACGCCCGAAGAGGCTGCGAAAGGTTACGAGGAAATGGCGCGGCGCGCCCAGCACGGCAATTGCACTTTCCAGCGGTTTGACGTGTCGGGTGGGAAGATCGATGCGGTGATGAACTGCGCGGCCCCGCAAGGGGGGAAGGCGCAGATCGCGCTCAACGGCACCGGGACGTCGACGTCTTCCGTCATGGATATGAAGATGCAGATGGAAGCGCCGGGGATGGGCAAGATGAACACCCATACCAAGGTTGAGAGCAAGCGGATCGGGCCTTGCCCTGCGTCATAGAAGTAGGCGCCAGATTGATTTCAGCGGGCCGGTCGTGATCGGTCGATTGTCGCCCAGCGCCAGCGTTCCGGAAACTATTGCCTTCGCCGGGCATTTCAAACGGCAAGGCAGGGGTTCTGGAGCAGATTATGCAAAAAGCACTGATGATCATCGCTGCCGGTACGTCTCTGTGCACCCTCGCGGGATGCGCTAGCGACCAATATGGTTATGGGAATTACGGCTACGGCTATAATTCCGGGTACGACTATGGCTATGCCGCGCCCTACAACGCCTATTACGATGGCTATTACGGCCCGATCTACGATGGCTACTGGGGCACGAACGGCACGTTTTATTACCGCACCAGCCGCAATGAACGCGCCTATCGTGCCGGCGACCACGCTCACTTCCGCCGCGACCGTGGGGATGGCCATCACTGGCGCGAATGGCGTGGATCGGTAAAGCCGCAGCGCGGTTACAGAATGCCGCATTATCGCCATCCGGACCATGACGGGGACCACGATCGCGGTAGTCATCGCGGTAGCCATCGCGGACATCGCGACCATGATTGACGCGGCCCGCGCCGTGGTGCGCGACATTGCCAATGTTTCGTTCGACCGAAGTCGTCCCGCAACGCGACCGTCTTCTGCTGCGGACTTGCCAAGCAAGCGCGGAACGTCGACATTGCGCCGTTCCATGGGACGCCAACTCTCTGGCATGGCCAACAAGGCCTATCGCTCGGCCTCGGATATCGGGCGGCGGCTGGCGCTTGCGCGTGAGCCCTTGCCCGAAGATGTTCGCGCTCCGCGACCACTGTTGCTGCTGGGCGAACTTGCGTGGCTGATCGAGCCGTTGCGCCGCAGCGTGCGCGAACTCGACATCGCGCCCAGCGCCAAGCCGCAGATCGTGCTGATGCTGCCCGGTTTCGGCGCGCATCCGGCGCGGCTGCGCTACATGGCGCGGCAAATCGAAAAGGCCGGGCACAAGGTCAAGCGCTGGGGGCAGGGCTTCAACATGGGTGCTACCCCAGACATCCTCGACCGGATCGAAGAACGTTTGCTGGAAATCCACGAACGCTATGGCCAGAAAGTCATGCTCGTAGGGTGGAGCCTCGGCGGCATTTACGCGCGCGAGATCGCAAAGCGCCATCCCGACAAGGTTACGCGCGTCATTACAATGGGCACGCCGTTCTCGGGCAATCCGCGTTCCAACAACGCTTGGCGCGCTTACCAGCTGGTTGCCGGTCACCGTGTCGACGAGCCGCCGATCGATTGCGTGCTGTGCGAGAAACCGCCGGTCGAAACGGTTGCCTTGTGGAGTCCGCGCGACGGCGTGGTCAATCCGCGCAGCGCCTGTGGCCGGGCGGGCGAGCGCGACCGCGCTATCGCCCTGCGCTGTACCCACATGGGCTTCGTTTATTCCAGGGAAGCAATCGAAACCGTACTACGGGAACTTGAAACAATATGAAGGTGGTGTAGCCTGCTTGCAGGAGAGGCCCTTCCACCCATCCGAATAAGGGGGTTATGAGCGGCCAGAACGAATTTTTCGACGAGATGCATGTCGGTGATGGCAGCATCCGCGACGCTTATCGGGATTACCATAAATGGTATTCCTCAAAGAGTGCCGCATTCCTCAAACGAAAGCACCGGGATGCTGAAACGTCCTTTCGCCGCACTGGCATAACCTTCAACGTCTATGGCGAAAGCGAAGCCGAAGAGCGGCTGATCCCGTTCGACATGGTCCCGCGTATCATCGATGCGGGCGAGTGGCGGCGATTGAGCCGCGGGATCGAACAGCGCGTACGCGCGCTCAATGCATTCCTCCACGATTTGTATCACCGGCAGGAGATCATCCGCGCCGGGCGCGTGCCGCAAAGGCTGCTGCGGGATAATCCCGCATGGCTGCGCAACATGGTGGGATTCACCCCACCGGGCGGCATTTATACCCATATCGTCGGGATCGACCTCGTGCGTACCGGGCCGGACGAATTCTATGTGCTGGAGGACAATGCGCGTACGCCCTCGGGCGTCTCTTACATGCTGGAAAATCGCGAAACGATGATGGCGATGTTTCCAGAGCTGTTCATGCATGTGCCGGTCGAAACCGTCTCCAACTACCCCCGTCGCCTTGCCAAGAGTCTCGCCGCCTGCGCTCCGCCCGCTACGAAAGGCAAGCCGGTGGTGGCTGTGCTCACGCCCGGAATGTACAATTCGGCGTATTTCGAACATGCCTTCCTTGCCGACCAGATGGGCGCGGAGCTGGTCGAGGGAAGCGATCTGAGAGTAATCAACGGGCGTGTCGCCATGCGGACCACGCGCGGATATCAGCCGATCGACGTGATCTATCGCCGGGTTGACGACGAATTCCTCGATCCGTTGAGCTTCAATCCCGACAGCGTGTTGGGTGTGCCGGGGATCATGGACGTCTATCGCGCCGGCGGCATCACCATCGCCAACGCGCCCGGCACCGGCGTTTCGGACGACAAGGCGATCTATTCCTTCATGCCGGAAATCGTCGAGTTCTACACCGGCGAGAAGCCGCTGCTGCCCAATGTCGAAACCTGGCGCTGCGCCGATGAAGACAGTTGCCGCTACGTGCTCGACAATCTTGCCGAGCTGGTGGTGAAAGAGGTCCACGGCTCGGGCGGTTACGGAATGCTGATCGGCCCGGCGGCAACGAAAGCGGAGCTCGCGGAGTTTCGCAAGAAGCTCGAAGCGCATCCGGAAAATTACATCGCCCAGCCGACGCTGTCGTTGTCGACCTGCCCGATCTTCACCGAGAAGGGCCTCGCGCCGCGGCACGTGGATTTGCGGCCCTTCGTGCTGGTGTCGCCCGACACGATCGACATCACGCCGGGTGGTCTCACCCGTGTTGCGATGAAAAAAGGATCGCTGGTGGTGAATTCCAGCCAGGGCGGCGGCACCAAGGACACCTGGGTGCTGAAAGACTGATGGGGGCGCACACATCATGCTAGGGCGCACAGCCAACGCGCTGTTCTGGATGTTCCGCTATCTCGAGCGGATCGAGAATACTGCGCGCATGATCGATGCCGGTATGCGCATGGCGCTGACCCGTGACGTCGTGGCGTCGGAGGAGGAATGGCGCTCGGTGATCGCGGCGGCGGGATTGCGCGAAAGCTACGATGCCCGTCATGCCACCTGCACCGGTTTGCAGGCGTGGAACTTCATGCTGCGCGACAAGGATAATCCGGCGAGCGTGCTCGCCATGTTCGCTCAGGTGCGCGAAAACGCCCGCCAGTCGCGCAACGCCGTGACGGGCGAACTGTGGGAGGCGGTCAACGACAGCTGGATCCAGATCAAGAAGCTGCTTGCCCGCCCGGTGTCCGAGCAGCGCGTGGGTGAGGCGGTCTCGATGATTCGTCAGGCAGGGACGCTGGTGCATGGTGCAATTGTCGGGACGATGCTGCGCAATGAAGGTTTCTATTTTGCCCGCGCGGGCACCTATATCGAGCGCGCCGACAATGTCGCGCGCATCCTCGACATCAAATATTTCCTCTTACTGCCCTCGCTCACTTACGTCGGCTCCAGCCTGGACACAGGACAATGGGATACGATCCTGCGCTCGGTATCGGGCGATCGCGCGTATCGCTGGCTCAATGCGGGGCAGATCGATGCGAAGCGGATCGTCGAGTTCCTCGTGCTCGACACGCGTTTCCCGCGCAGCCTGGCCTTCAGCCATGGCGCCCTGCGCGAACACCTCGCAGCGCTCGCCCGCATTCATGGCAATGAGTGCAAGGCCAACGAGTTGATGCGCGAAGCCGACACGCGCCTTTCGAAAATCGGGATCGACGATGTGTTCGACCGTGGGCTCCATGAATTCCTGGTCGAATTCACCAAGATGAACACCGCGATCGGTCTGGCGATTGCCGAAGAATACAGGTTTCACGCCTGATGCGCCTCGCGATCCGCCATACCACCCGCTATCGCTTCGACGAGCCGGTAATCCACGCGCTCCAGCGCCTGCGCCTTACGCCCAAGGCGACGCAGGGGCAGGAGATTATCGACTGGAAGATGCGCTATGAGAACGCGGACTGGCAGCTCGAATACGAAGATCAACACTATAATACGGTGACGTTGATCGCGGTCCAACCGGGAGTGCAAGACCTCTCTGTCACGTGTGAGGGAACGGTCGACACGCATGATTTTGCCGGAGTGATCGGCCAACATTCAGGGCATTTGCCTTTGTGGAGCTTTTGCGGGCAGACAGCATTGACCCGCCCCGGCTCGACGATGCGCGCGCTGCTGCGCGAGTTGAAGGAACAGCGGGACGATCCGCTGGAACTGCTCCATCGCGCCTCGGCGGCTATCCTCGATCGTGTGCCCTGGACAACGGGTGCAACCGATGTTGGCACGACGGCTGAGGAGTCCTTGGCCATGGGCAAAGGCGTCTGTCAGGACCACGCGCACATCTTTATCGGGCTCGCCCGTGCGCTCGACATCCCGGCACGATACGTCAGTGGCTATTTGATGATGGACGATCGGGTGGATCAGGAAGCGACCCATGCCTGGGCCGAGGCGCATGTCGAAGGGCTGGGCTGGGTCGGGTTCGACATTTCCAACGGCATCAGTCCCGATCCGCGCTATGTCCGCGCCGCTACTGGGCGCGATTACACCGAAGCCGCTCCTGTTGCGGGAATCAGCATCGGTGGTACCACGCAGGCGCTTGAAGTTGCCGTCGCGGTCGAGCATCAGCAGGTCGATCAGTAAGGGACCTACATGACGTATTGCGTGGGAATAATGCTCGACAAGGGCCTCGTGTTGATGAGCGACACGCGAACCAATTCGGGCGTCGATAATATCTCTGTATTCAAGAAGATGTTTCACTGGCGAGTGCCGGGGGAGCGAATCATAACGCTGATGACGGCAGGCAATTTGGCCACCACGCAAGCGGTGGTCAGCCAGCTGGAGGAACGCACCAAGGAACCTGACGAGCGGGACAATGTGATCCTCAAGGCTCCCACCATGTTCCAGGTGGCGACCGAGATCGGGCGATTGTTACGTACCACCATTTCCAGTCGGCAGGATGCCAACGGCCAGCGGGGGGAAGGGCGCTTCACCGCCTCCATCATCGTCGCGGGCCAGATCGCCGGGATGGAGCCGCGACTGTTCCTGATCTATCCCGAGGGCAATTTCATCGAAGCGGGATCGGACACGCCGTTTTTCCAGATCGGCGAGACCAAATATGGCCGCCCGATCCTGCTGCGCGCCTATGACCGGACGATGAGCATGGAGGATGCGGTCAAGCTGCTGATGGTGTCGTTCGATTCGACCCTGAAGGCGAATCTATCTGTCGGTTTGCCTTTGGACCTGATGGTCATCGAGCGGGACAGCTATGAACCCAGCCATGTCCGCCGGATCGCCCATGACGATCCCTATTTCCAGGTGATATCGAGCAATTGGGCCAACGCGCTCAAAAGTGCATTCGACTCGCTCCCGGATTATAGTTTTTATAACCATTGAATCGTAGCTGGAGCGCGACTTGTTTCGTATCGCAGCGCCTCTGGCGAATTATTTGATCCAATCCGGATTATGGTAATCGCCGGGTTAAGGCCACTATATGCGGTCATTCCTAGGTAATCACTCCGAAGCGGAATTTACCTAAAACGCCAACTCTACTTCCTAGTCGTGAGCATGCTCATGGAGGAGGTTTAACATGGCGAAAGACACGACTCTCCACATTATTGCACGATCAAGCGCAGAGCGAGCGACGCAGGCCCGCATCGGTTTTGATCTTGGATATCACGCGGAGATTTACAATGATCCGACCGAGCTGGAGGCGCATGTCCCGACCAGCGGCGTGATCATTCTGGAAGACTGCGAAGGTCCGGGCAGCCTGGTGGACATCGTGGCTGCGCTGGAGCGCGCCGGACAATGGTTGCCGATAATAGTTACCGGTGCCGCACCTGCTCCGCGTCGCGTCGTGGAAGCGATAAAGGAAGGCGCGCTCGACTACATCGAACTGCCGCTCACCAAAAGCCGGTTGGCGTCCTCGCTTGAGGTCATCGAGCAGGAAGCAGGTCCATATTGCGACGCACGACGCCGTGTCATCGAGGCGCGCAAGCGGCTCGAGAACCTGACGCCACGCGAACGCGAGGTGTTGGACTGGCTGACCCAGGGATCGAGCAACAAGGTAATCGCGCGCGAGCTGGATATCAGCCCGCGGACCGTCGAGATCCACCGCGCCAATATGATGTCCAAGCTCGGGGCTTCGCATTCTGCGGAAGCCGTGCGCCTTTGCCTTGAAGCGAATATGGCCGTCGGTATCGCTACGTCGCTCACCGCTCATCGCAATGCGGAACCGTCCATGCTTGAGGTGGGAAACGCTTCAGGTGATTCCGCTACGATCGTCATGGAACCGCACCGCCTGTTTGCCTGATCGGGTGGAAGTCTCCTCCCGAGGCTACCGGCAATAGGCCTTGCCGGTAGCCTCAAGGTGGAAATGGTTCTGGTGTGCCGAATTGTAATCCGGGCCAAGCACAGTTCCGAAGCGTTTGCAGGCGCTTTTGTGGATCACTTGAAGGAATTTGCGTTCGGCCGGAGTGCCTTCTGACCAATCGGCCTTGACGCTGATCCGGCGACCGTCGGCGAGATCGAAAGCGGAGACATCGATAGCCTGTGCCCGTGAATGGGCGGACATGCGGTTCGACCCGGCAATCGTGCGGCAGGAATAGCTGCCCATCGTCTCTATTCGTTTGAGCGGACTTCCGAGGATCTGGCGCGCCGCACGATCGACGCCATAGCGCGCCCAGCCGGCGAAAGTTTCCGCCAGCGGGCAGGTCACCGGGCCAAGATTTGTGAGCGAGAAATCGCCCCGATCCCCGGCAAGATCCTCCAGCCGCACGGTGTTAACGGTCGAACACCCACCACCGTAATAGCGATCTGGCAAGGGTATGAACTGCGTACCTGTCGCGCCGAGCTGGGCCAGGCATTGAGCATCACCGGGGTGAGCGGTGGTTGCCGAAATCCCCGTCTGCTGCGCGGGCCGACCTTGGCGACTTTGCGGGATGCTGCCGCAAGCCGTCACCAGCATCGTCGCAGCGGCGAGGCATATAAGTCTTACAGATAACATCGAATGACCCACATGACAGGCTGAATCTAGACACAGGATTGACGTTTGTCATTTAGTTATTTAGCTAAATTCCTATGCCGAGTGTGTTCGATGCTCTTTCGCACCCGATCCGTCGTGATGTGCTGGAACTGTTGAAGCGCGGCGGAATGTCGGCGGGCGCTCTGGCCGATCATTTCGACGTTTCCAAGCCCACCATGTCAGCCCACTTTGCCAAACTGCGCGAAGCCGGGCTGATCCAGGGCGAGCAGTGCGGCGGCCACATCATCTACACGCTCAACCTGTCCACGCTCGAAGAGGCGCTACACGGCTTTATGTCGCGCATGGGCATGAACCTCACCATTCCGGAGGACGACCAATGAAAACCAAGGGCCTGCTTATCGCGTCGCTGGTGGTTGCTGTATTGATGGCAGGGTTCGCGGTGCTGACGGCGCAACGCCTCCCTCCGGGAACCATGCTGCCGACGCACTGGAATGCCGCCGGTCAGCCGGACAATTTCGCGCCCGCCCTCAAGGCATTGCTGATGCCGCCCGCAATCGCTGCGGGGCTTGGCGTGTTTTTCTCGATCATTCCCCGCATCGAGCCTTTGCAGGACCGTCTCGAACAATCATCCGCACTGTTCAGGACTGCCTGGCTGGGTGTCCTCGGCGTTATGATCGTGGTGCAGCTGGCTATCGGCCTGCCCGGCTGGGGCGTCACCCTGCCGGTCAACGCGATCATACTGGCAATCGGGGTGATGTTCATCGTTCTGGGCAATGCGCTCCCCAAGAGCCGCCCCGGCTTCTTCGTCGGTATTCGTACGCCCTGGACGCTGACCGATACAGACGTGTGGATTGCTACGCACCGGCTTGGCGGCAAGCTGATGATGCTTGCTGGCCTGGCGATCGTTATCGCCAGCCTGCTACCCATCCAGCCGCAGAATACGGCAATCGTCGTGCTGGTGTCCGTCGGGATCGCAGCGCTGATCCCGACGGTTTACAGCTGGTGGCTGTGGCACCAGAAAAAGGCGCGCGGAGAGCTTTCGCCTCAGGACAAGGCGACACGTGGCTGAGAGCGGGTCATCCCGCTCACCACCACAATCGCGATCCAGGCGGTGATGAAGCCCGGTACGATCTCGTAAAGGCCAGCGCTCATGCCCGGAAGGTGCTGATCCCAGCCCAGCGCGATCCATCCGGCGACGACCACTGCCCCGGTGACCAGACCGGCAACTGCGCCAGCACCGGTCATCCGCTTCCATGTCAGCGCCAGCAGGATCAGTGGTCCGAATGCCGCACCGAAGCCAGCCCAGGCGTGCGACACCAGGTCGAGCACGCCGCTGCTGGGATTGCGCGCGATCAGGATGCCTGCCAGCGCCACCAGCGCCACGCTGACTCGACCGACGTTGACGGCTTCGCGCTCGCTGGCGTTGCGGCGCAGGAACAGGCGGTAGAAATCCTCGGTCAGGGAAGAGGAGGAAACCAGCAGCTGTGAACTGATGGTCGACATGATCGCCGCCAGCAACGCGGCGTAGAGGAAGCCGGTGATTAGCGGATTGAACAGCAGGTCGGCGAGCATGATGAAGATCGTTTCAGGATCGTCGAGCACCAGCCCGTTACGCTGGGCATAGGCGCGCCCTGCGATACCCACACCGATCGATCCGAGCAGGCAAACGAACATCCAGCTCATCCCGATGCGGCGCGCGGCGGGTACGTCCTTGGTGCTGCGCAAGGCCATGAAACGCACGATAATGTGCGGCTGCCCGAAATAGCCCAAGCCCCATGTGATCGCGCTTATGAAGCCCAGAATGGTGAGCCCGTGCGTCAGACTGAGGAATCCCGGGACCGGAACCTGGCCGAGCGAATCCCCGCCGCTGCCACCCGGACCGAACATCACCACCAGCGGCATAACGATCAGCGCCAGCATCATGATGACGCCCTGTACGAAATCGGTCAGGCTGACGGCCAGAAAGCCACCGATCATCGTGTAGGTGAGCACCACCAGAGCAGTGATCCAGATGCCCATCTGATAGTCGCTCATCGCGGCATTCGGCAGCAGACCGGCAAAGGCAGTTTCGAACAGCTTGCCGCCGCCAACCATGCCTGACGCGGTATAGACAGTGAAGAACACAACGATCACCAGCGCCGACACAACCCGAAGCATCACCGCGCTTTCGGGGAAACGATTGGCCAGAAATTCAGGGATCGTCAGCGAGTTGTTGTATCTTTCGCTCTGTTCGCGCAGTCGTGGAGCGACGACGACCCAGTTGACGAAGGCACCCACGAACAAGCCGATGCCGATCCATGCCTGGCTGAGTCCGGCCAGATAGAGCGCGCCCGGCAACCCGAGCAGCAGCCAGCCCGACATGTCGGACGCACCTGCCGACAGCGAAGCCACCATGGGGCTGAGCCCGCGTCCGGCCAGAAGATAGCCCTCGGAGGTCTCGGTCGACTTCTTCCAGGCAAACAGCCCGATGCCGAGCATTCCAATGAAATAGATAGCGAGTGTGATCAGTGTTCCTGTCTTCATGGCGGCGCAGGTAACAAATGTTACCGGCTTTGGCCACCGTCGGTCCGGAATCGCCCTTGACGCGTGTCGTTCCGCAGCAGGTGAATGTGTCAAACGAAGCTTTTGCACGACGGCGCGACCGGTTGGCAGTGATTGATCGGGGAACCTCGTCTTGACCTCACCCGCTGCGACCTTAAGGCGCGCGTCAATGGTCGATGTTCTATCCGCCCCTCCGCCTCTCGCGCGTCTGCGCGAAGAGTTGCCAGTCGCGCTTTTTCTCGATTTTGACGGAACTCTCGTCGATCTCGCCGCCTCGCCGGAAGAGATTGCAGTGCCAGCAGGATTGGGGGGGCGGCTCGAACACCTTTGTCGGCAGCTCGACGGACGGCTTGCGCTTGTCAGTGGACGCGCGCTCGACAATCTTGATCATCATCTCGGGAAATTGGCCATCGCCCGCGCCGGATCCCACGGGGCCGACCAACGCTTGGCAGATGGCAGTGTGTTGGGCAAGGCGACGGAGGCGTTGCCCGACCATGTCGTCGCGCAGATCGACGATTATGCCGACAAAGTCGGTTTGCACTACGAATCCAAGGCGCATGGTGCGGCGCTCCATTCGCGCGCGCAACCCGGAGAGGAGGAAGACGCCGCGCATTTCATGGCGCAACTTGCCGGCGCGAACGGCCTCGTGCTGAAGCGTGGCAAGTTCGTTGCCGAACTGGTGCGCCCGGGTGCAGACAAGGGCACTGCCATACGTGCCTTCATGGCCCATATGCCCTTTTGCGGCGCGCGGCCTATATTCCTCGGAGATGACGTGACTGACGAGGACGGCTTTGGTGCAGCGCATGAATTCGGTGGTCTCGCCATAGCAGTCGGTCCACGCCGTACGGAAAATGCCGACTATGCCCTTGCCGATCCTGCCGCAGTGCACCATTGGTTGGGATTGTGAGCATCCCCCAAGCAAGTCTCGACCTCTGGCCGATCGGCAATTGCCAGGTTTCCGGCCTCATCGACAACTCCGCAGGATTGGTGTGGGGCTGCGTCCCCCGCGTTGATGGCGATCCGGTGTTCTGCTCTTTGCTCAACGGCGACAAGCAGGATCAGGGCGTTTGGCGGTTCGAGCTGGAGGACCAGGTTTCGGCCACCCAGCATTACGAGCGCAACACCCCGATCCTGATTACCCGGCTGGAGGCGAAGGATGGCAGTGCGGTAGAGATTTCCGATTTCTGCCCCCGGTTTGAGCGCGACGGGCGGATGTATCGTCCGGTTGCCTATGCCCGGATCGTGCGCCCGGTGGCTGGCACCCCGCGTCTCAAGACAACACTGGCCCCCATGCGCAATTATGGCGCCGAGCTGGCGAAGACCACGCATGGCACCAATCACATTCGCTATCTGATCGGCGACCAGTCGATCAGGCTCTCGACCGACGCGCCGGTGGGCTATGTCCTCGAACAGCGCGCCTATCGCGTCGAAAGCGACCAGCACTTCTTCTTCGGTCCGGACGAGCCTTTCCACGGCAATGTCCGCGACGAGGTGCGGCGGATGGAATCGCTGACGCGCAAATACTGGCGCCTGTGGGTGCGCGGCCTCGCAACGCCGATGGAATGGCAGGATGAGGTGATCCGTTGTGCGATCGCGCTGAAGCTGTGCCAGCACGAGGAGACGGGCGCGATCGTCGCCGCGCTGACCACCTCGATTCCCGAGGCGCCGGGGACGGAGCGCAATTGGGACTATCGTTATTGTTGGATTCGTGACGCCTATTACACCGTGCAGGCGCTGAACCGGCTCGGCGCGCTCGACGTGCTTGAGAAATATCTGACTTACCTGAGGAACATCGTCGACAATTGCGCCGACGGTCTGATCCAGCCACTCTATTCAGTGATGGGCGACCATCATCTGAATGAGCGGATCGCCGAAGATCTGGCGGGTTATCGCGGAATGGGGCCGGTTCGGGTCGGGAATGCAGCATACACCCAGGACCAGTTCGACTGTTACGGCCAGATCGTGCTGCCGTCGGCCCATGGCTTCTTCGACCGTCGGCTGTTGCGCATGGCAGACGAGCGGGATTTTGCCAGTCTCGAACAAGTTGGCGAGATGGCATGGCAGAAGCACGACCAGCCCGATGCCGGATTGTGGGAGTTCCGAACGCGTAGCGCGGTTCATACCTATTCGGTGATGATGAGCTGGGCGGCCTGTCATCGCCTTTCCGTTATCGCGCAAAAGCTCGGCAAGACCGACCGTTATGATTTCTGGCGTGCGCGCGCTGAAAAGATTCGCGAAAGCATCGAAACCAAGGCTTGGGTCGATGACGGAAAGGGCGGTCACTACACGGCCGCCTTTGGTCACGATTACCTCGATGCGAGCCTGCTGCAGCTTGCCGAGGTGCGGTTCGTCGAACCGGACAATCCACGCTTCCGCTCGACTCTCGCGGCGATCGAAACCGGACTGAGGCGCGGCGATTACATGCTGCGCTACGCCACCGAAGACGATTTCGGAATGCCGGAAACAGCGTTCAACATCTGCACTTTCTGGCTGATCGAGGCATTGCACCTCGACGGGCGCGACGAGGAAGCGCGATCGCTGTTTGCAGACATGCTCGAACACACGACCGATTCGGGCCTTTTGTCGGAAGACCTGGCCATCGACAGTGGCGAATTGTGGGGGAACTTCCCGCAGACCTATTCGCTGGTTGGTGTGATCAATTGTGCAAGCCTTTTGTCCACGAGCTGGAATACGATCCGTTGAGTCGTCTCGTCATCATCTCCAACCGCGTCGCCGTCCCCAAGGCGCGCGGAGCGGCAGGTGCACAAGGCGGACTGGCGGGAGCGCTCAACGCGGCGCTCAAGAAAAGCGGTGGATTATGGTTCGGCTGGTCAGGCGAGACTTCCGAAAATCCTTCGTCGGAACCGCATATCGGCACCTATGACGGTGTCACGATGGCGACGATCGATCTTTCGCCGCATGATCTGGACGAATATTACAACGGCTATGCCAATTCGACGCTTTGGCCGCTGTTTCACTATCGCATCGATCTCGCCCGCTTTGAGCGGGAGACCGGCCGTGGATATGAGCGGGTCAACGAACGCTTCGCCAGCTCGCTTGCCCCGCTGCTCGAACCCGATGACGTGGTATGGGCGCATGATTATCACCTGATCCCGCTGGGCGAAGATCTCCGCCGCAAGGGTTTCACCAATCGCATGGGGTTTTTCCTCCATACGCCCTGGCCGGCGACGCGGCTGCTGGTGTCGCTGCCGTATCATGAGCGGCTGGTAAAGACGATGCTGGCTTACGACCTGCTCGGTTTCCAATGCGACGAATGGCTCACCAGCTTCCTGCATTATTGCGAGTACGAGCTCGGCGCTGATGTCGACGAGGAAAGCGGGCGGATTGAGCTCGATGGGCTGACGACGATCGCAAGGGCCTATCCGATCGGGATCGACTACCAGCACTTCAAGGAACTCGGAGAGACAGGAGAGGCACGCCAGACCGCGCAGCGCGTGCTGTCCAGCACCCGCCACCGCACCGCGATGATCGGTGTCGACAGACTCGATTATTCAAAGGGGCTGCCGGAAAGGCTGGACGGGATCGGGCGTTTCTTCGACCGCTTTCCAGAACGCGTACAGGATCTGGTCTACATCCAGATTGCCCCGCCTAGCCGCGAGGATGTCGAAAGCTACAAACGCATCCGGGCCGAGCTTGAACAGAAGGCGGGCCAGATCAACGGTGCGCGCAGCCGGATCGATCTCGTTCCGATCCGCTACGTCAATCAGGGGCATACCCAGGGCCAATTGGTTGGTGCCTATCGCGCCTGCAAGATCGGCCTCGTCACACCGTTACGCGACGGCATGAACCTCGTGGCGAAAGAGTATATCGCCTGCCAGGACGCGGAAGATCCCGGTGTGCTGATCCTATCGCGCTTCGCCGGGGCGGCACAGCAATTGTCGGAGGCGTTGCTCGTCAACCCGCACAGCCCGGACGATATTGCCGAGAAAATCCGCCAGGCGCTCGACATGCCCCTCGCAGAACGCAAGGCGCGCTGGAAGTCGATGCGCAATTGCGTACGCGACGAAAACATCCAGCGCTGGACCGAGAACTTTACCGGTGACCTCGACAAGCTAGTCCGCGCCTGACGCGGGTTTAGTCCTCCGACTTGCGGCGCGCCTTCTTGCGCTCATGCGGATCGAGGATCGCCTTGCGCAGACGGATCGATTTCGGCGTTACCTCGACCATCTCGTCATCGTCGATATAAGCGATTGCCTGCTCGAGCGTCATGATCCGCGGGGGCGTCAGGCGGATCGCATCGTCCTTGCCCGAAGAGCGGAAGTTGGTGAGCTGCTTGGACTTGAGCGGATTGACCTCGAGATCGTCGGGCTTGGCGTTCTCGCCGATCACCATCCCCTCATAAACCTTTTCCTGCGGGCTGACGAACAGCACACCACGGTCCTCAAGGCTGTTGAGCGCATAGCCGACAGCCTCGCCGCTGGCGTTGGAAATCAGCACGCCGTTGATACGGCCCTCGATCGCGCCCTTATGGGCGTCGTATTTCTCGAACAGGCGATTCATGATGCCCGTACCGCGTGTGTCGGAGAGGAATTCGCCGTGATAGCCGATCAGCCCGCGGCTGGGAGCGGAAAAGGTGATGCGCGTCTTGCCCTGACCGGAAGGACGCATTTCGGTCAGTTCGGCCTTGCGGCGCTGCATCTTCTCGACCACCGTGCCGGAGAATTCGTCGTCGACGTCGATAACGACGGTCTCGAACGGCTCCATGCGCTTGCCGCCTTCTTCGCGGAACAGCACGCGCGGGCGGCTGATACCGAGTTCGAAACCTTCGCGGCGCATCGTTTCGATCAACACGCCGAGCTGCAATTCGCCGCGTCCGGCAACCTCATAGCTGTCCTTGTCGGCGCTTTCGGTGACGCGGATCGCGACATTGGTTTCTGCCTCGCGCAGCAAGCGGTCGCGGATCATGCGGCTCGTCACCTTGTCGCCCTCGCGCCCGGCAAGCGGGCTGTCGTTGACCGCAAAGCGCATCGCCAGCGTCGGTGGGTCGATGGGCTGGGCGGCGATTGGCTCGGATACTGACGGGTCGGCGATGGTGTTGGAGACGGTCGCCTTTTCAAGCCCTGCCAGCACGATGATATCGCCCGCCTCGGCACTGTCGACCGGCACGCGCTCCAGCCCACGGAAGCTCAGCAGCTTGGTGGCGCGTCCTGCCTCGACCACATTGCCCTTCGCATCGAGCGCGCGGATCGGGTCATTGACCTTGATCTTGCCCGACTGGACGCGACCGGTGAGCACGCGGCCCATGAAATTGTCTCGGTCGAGCAGGGTCGCAAGGAAAGAGAAGGGCGCATCTGAATCGAGACCGGGCGAGGGCACATGGTCGACGATCAGTTCGAACAGCGGGTTGAGATTGCCCGAACGTGCGGTTTCGTCGGGGCTGGCATAGCCATCGCGGCCCGACGCCCATAGCGAGGGGAAGTCGAGTTGATCGTCATTCGCATCGAGCGAGGCGAACAGGTCGAACACTTCGTCCAGCACTTCCTGCGGACGCGCATCGGAACGGTCGATCTTGTTGACGACCACGATCGGGCGCAAGCCCAGTGCGAGCGCCTTGCCGGTGACGAATTTGGTCTGCGGCATCGGGCCTTCGGCCGCATCGACAAGCAGGATCACGCCATCCACCATCGACAGGATGCGCTCGACCTCGGCACCGAAGTCCGCGTGGCCCGGAGTATCGACGATATTGATGCGCGTGGTTTCTCCGCCACGCTCCCATTCGACGCTGGTGCACTTGGCGAGGATGGTGATTCCGCGCTCCTTTTCGAGATCGCCCGAATCCATCGCGCGCTCCTCGACCCGCTGGTTCTCGCGGAAGGTGCCGGACTGGCGGAAGAGCTGATCGACGAGCGTGGTCTTGCCATGGTCGACGTGGGCGATAATCGCGATATTGCGCAAGGAGCGTGACATGGGAGCTTTCGGGGTAGGAATGGGCGGCAGCAACAGCGCCGTTCGCGCGCGCCCCTAGCGGAGCATGGCTCTTTCGGCAAGCGTCGCGAGGGGCCATCTGTTGCTCAAGAGGCACAAAAATCGTGCCCGTCGGAAGATTTCCATTGCGAATCCGAACTGAAACATTGAGCCAATATTGCCGACAAGCTACTCGGCGGGCGGGCGAAGTTAGCAAGAGCTTCGACCCCGGGTCGCACCTGATAAGAGAGGAATTCATACATGCGCTTCCGCGCCAATTTGCACGTCCGCCATCTGTTGTTCGCAGGCGTCGCCGCTGTTTCGATTTCAGCCGCCGCCAATGCGCAGGACGCCGCTGCACAAAGTCAGGCGCAACAGTCGCCTGATCAGACTGCCGCCGAATCATCGGAATCGACCGCTTCGACCGCTCCGGGCGATGAAGATGCCCCGCTCGGCAGCGGTAATGAAATCATCGTCACGGCCACCAAGCGCGCACAGACGCTGCAGGATGTGCCGGTCGCGGTCAGCGTCACCACCGCCGACACCATCGAGCGCGCGCAGATCCGCGACATCACCGATCTGTCGAGCGTCGTGCCCAGCCTGAAGGTGAGCCAGAATCAGAGCCAGTTCGCCACCACCTATTCGATCCGCGGCTTCGGCACGAATGGCAACAACCTCGGCCTCGAACCCTCGGTCGCGGTTTTCGTGGACGGCGTCTATCGCAGCCGCGCAATCTCGCAGATCAGCGACCTTCCAGACGTCGAGCGCGTCGAAGTGTTGCGCGGTCCCCAATCGACCCTGTTCGGGAAAAACGCCAGCGCGGGCGTGATTTCGATCATCACCAAGAAGCCATCCTTCACCCCGCACGGCAGCCTGGAAGCGAGCTACGGCAACTACAACGCCGCCGTCGTCAAGGGCTACCTCACCGGGCCGATCACCGACACGATCGCAGCCTCGATCTCGGCGGGTTACAACCGTCGCGACGGGTACCTCACCAACGCCTACAACGGCGATGACATGAACAACCGCAACCGCTGGTTCGCGCGCGGCCAGTTGCTGTTCGAACCGACCCCCGATTTCAGCTTCCGCGTGATCGGCGATTACGACAAGCTGGACGAGAAATGCTGCGGCGTCGTCAACCTGCGTCCTTCGGCGGCAACCGCCGCGGTCCGGGCAGTTGGCGGGATGGTCAACGATTACCGCACGCCGTTCGCCGACATCGTCTATTCGGACGTGGTTCCGACCAGCAAGATCGAGAACTGGGGCGTTTCGGGGCAGGGCGATTACAATTTCGGCCACTTCAAGCTGACCTCGATCACCGCCTATCGCGAAACGCGTCTTAACGCCGATCAGGACGTCGATTTCACCAGCGCCAGGCTGGCGACGGGCGCCAATGTCGGCCAGTCGACGATCAAGACCTTCACCCAGGAACTGCGCCTTGCGAGCGATTTCGACGGGCCGATCAACTTCCTGCTTGGCGGATACTACTTCAACGAGAAGCTGAAGACCGCCGACCAGATCGTCTATGGTGACGATTTCCGCAATTACGCGAACATCTTGGTCGGGGGTCCGGTGACCAGCCCGCCCAACGATCTGGCGATCCAGCAACTCGAAGGCCAGATCAGCGCGCTGACCGGCACGAATTACGCCGGGCAGTTCTTTGCATCGGGGCAGGGCTTCTTCGACAAGTTCACCCAGAAGGACGAGAGCTGGTCGGTGTTCGGCAATGTCGACATCAAGCTGGCCGAGCCGCTGACGCTGACGCTGGGTGCCAACTACACCAAGGACGCCAAGGATGTGGCGTCCAATTCGGTCAGCACGGATGTGTTCAGCGGGCTCGATCTGACCTCAATCGGGCAGACTGCGATCTACGCTGGTGCGCTGTCGCAGACCCTTGCGGGCTTTGGCGTCGATGCGTCCAATCAGGCACAGGTTGCCGCATTTGCGTCGGCCAATCCGGCTGCTTTCGCACAGATCCAGTCCGGGGCGCAGGCCTATGCCGCCGCCAACGCCAGCGATCCTTCGGTCAACCCGCTGCTGGCGCTCAGGCCGCTGCAATTCCTGCCACCTTTGCAGAACTTTCCTAACGCGGTCGAGAACGGCAAGACGCGGGATGGCGACTGGACCTGGTCGGCGCGACTGGCGTACAAGTTCAACCGCCAGATCAACGCCTATGTCTCCTATGCTACGGGCTTTAAGGCTTCGAGCTGGAACTTGTCGCGCGACAGCCGTCCCTCGCTGGAGGATTACACCGCACTGGTCAGCCGTGGTTTGGCGGTCAACAACCTCGTTCCCGGATCGCGCTTTGCCGCGCCGGAAAATTCGGAAGTGTACGAGCTGGGGATCAAGGCCAACTGGGGTCTCGCCTCTGCCAACCTCACCTTCTTCAAGCAGTCGATCAAGAACTTCCAGACCAACACCTTCACCGGCACCGGCTTCGTGTTCGCCAACGCGGACAAGGAATCGACTTTCGGTATCGAGTTCGACGGGATGGTGAAGCCGGCTGAGCCGCTGACGCTCAGCCTGGCGATGACCTATCTCGACCCGAAATACGACAGCTTCCCCAACTCGCCCTTTGGCGATTTGTCGGGCACAGAAGTCTTCGGCATTCCGCGTCTTTCGGCGGTGTTCGGGGCGGAGTGGAACCAGCCGATCGGCAGCAATGGCGATCACCTGATCCTGCGCGGCGACTTCGACTATTCCTCGCCTACGCAGGTGGAGCCGGGTTTGCTTGCGTTCATCACCACCAATCCGGACGGCAGCCGCAATTACGCACCAGCCTATGCCGCTGCGCGCCCGTTCGTGCAGGAGGTGACCAACCTCAATGCCTCGCTGACCTATTCCTTGGGGATGGGTCTGGACCTGACGGTGTGGGGCCGCAACTTGCTCGACGACCGCAACATTACCGACGTCTTCGATTCGGTGGCGCAGAGCCAGTCGATCAGCGGCTATATCAACCAGCCACGCACCTACGGCGTGTCGGCGCGGTTCAAGTTCTGATCCGAACGATCATCGTGACAAGGGAAGGGGGCCTGCGGGCCCCCTTTTTTGTTGGACAAAGAATGGAAGCGAGCCGGCTTACCAAAGACATTTGTGTCGAGCGTCGCCGTGAAACAAATTCACCATGACGAAATGAGCGAGGCTCAACTTCACTCCATGACCAGCCCTAAAGCGCCCGCAACGCCTGCGCAGGGCGCACCCTCAGCAGCGGTAGCGAACCCAGCACCGCAAACGCTAAAACCGCCAGCAATCCGCCGCCCAGCGTTGTCAGCACCACGCCCCAGTCGGGCAGCCAGTCGAGCTCGAACAGCTTGACCACCACCAGCCAGGCGCCAAGGCTGCCCAACGCCAGTGCGACCGCGCCCAGCACCAGCACCAGCGCGGCATATTCGGCCAGCGCCATCGCCAGCACCTGCCAGCGGTTCGCGCCCAGCACGCGCAGGATCACCGTGTCGTAGCTGCGCTGCGCGCGCGCTGCGGCAATCGCGCCGAGCAGCACGGCGATCCCCGCCAGCACCGTGACCCCGGCGGCAACCAGCGTCGCGAGGCCGACTTGGCCCAGCAGATTGCGCGCCTGCACCAGCACATCGCCGACCTCGATCACCGAAGATGACGGGAACCGCTTGACCAGCGCCCGCAGCAACGGCCCGCGCGCGGCATCGTCGTGCAGCGAAATCGTCGCGGCAAGATTATAGGGCGCGTCCATCAGCACGTCGGGGCTGAGGACGAAGACGAAATTGAAGCCCAGGCTTTGCCAGTCGATCCTGCGAAAGCTGGTGACGCGAGCGGTCTTCTGGACGCCCAGCACGCCGAATGTCACATCGTCGCCCAGCTTGAGGCCGACTGCACGCGCGAAATCCTCGTCCACCGAAACCTCTGGCGGGCCGGTATAGCCGGGCTTCCACCACGCGCCCGCGCTCACCGCATTGCCCGGCGGCACCGTGTCGGAGAAGGTCAGCCCGCGCTCACCGCGCAGAGCCCAGGCACCTTCGGGAATGCTGGTCATGTCGGCAACGCGGGTCATTTGGCCGGGAGGTCCGAACGCCAGCACCGCCCCACGCAACATCGGCACGGTGCGCAGATCGGCCTTGGGATCGATGGTGCGCACCAGATCGGCGAATCCCTGCGCCTGCCCGCGCGGCACATCGAGCACGAAGTAATCGGGTGCCTGCTGCGGCACACGCTTGGCGATGGTCCCCTCGATCGCGCTCTGGACGGCGGTCAGCAGGACGAAAGCAGCAAGGCCAAAGCCGAGTGCGGTAATCAGCGCGCCGGTGGCCGAGCCGGGACGGTGGAGATTGGCGAGCGCAGTGCGCGCAACCGGGCTGCGCGGGCGGGGAAGGGCTGCCGCAATCCGCTTCACCGTCCAGCCCACCAGTGCGAGCAGGCCGAGCATTCCCGCAACGCCCAGCAAGAATCCGCCGGTCAACTGCCAGTTGCGCGATGTCGCCAGGGCCAGTCCGCACAGCGCAAGCAGCCCTCCGCCGACCACCACCAGCGCGAGCCGGTCGCGCGCCAGCGGTGCGATCCGCGCGCGCATCAACGCCATCGCCGGAACGTGGCGCGCGCGCAGCAGCGGCGGCGCCGCAAAGATCAGCGCGACCAGCACGCCATAGGCAAAGGCCAGCAGAACGGCGGGCAGCGAAAACACCAGCCCGTTCTCAACCGGCAGCAACCCGGCAATGGCCTTGGCGAGCAGTGGCGTGATCGCAAGGCCGATGGCGATCCCCGCCACGCTCCCTGCAACCGCGGCCAGCGCAATCTCCAATGCGTAAATCCGCGCGATATCGCCGCTCGTCGCGCCAAGGATCTTGAGCGTGGCGATATTCTGTCGGCGCGCATCGAGATAGGAGGTGACGCCTCCACCGATCCCGATTCCCGCGATTACCAGCGCTGCGAGCCCGACCAGGGTAAGGAAATCGCCCATTCGCGCAATAAAGCGGTCCGCTCCGGGCGAGGCCTTGTCGCGCGTACGGACCTCAAACCCCTGATTGGGAAATTCACGCTGGAAAGCGTTGCCGATGGCTTCAGGCGATTGCCCGTCTTCGATCGCGAGGCGTACCTTGGTGCGATACATCGATCCCGGCGCGATCAGCCCGGCAGCCTGGGGAAATCGCGCGTCGACGATGATTGTCGGGCCGAACTGGAATCCTTCGCCTAATTTGTCAGGCTCATTGGCGATGATGCCGCCCACGCTTAGCGTCTGCGATCCAATGGCGAAGGTTTGCCCCGATGTGAGCGCGAGCCGGTCGGCGGCGTCCTGCGACAGCCACGCCTCACCCGGCGGCGGATTACGTACCGATCGCCCGTCCTTGAGCGTCAGCGCGCCATAGAGGGGGTAAGCATGATCGACCGCCTTCAACTGGACCGGCACCGCCAGATCGCCGTGCCGCGCCATCGCCTGCAGCCGCGTGCCCTGCGATACGCGGCCGTCTTTGGCGAGCGCGACCAACTCGGTCCGCGACAGCGGGCGCTGCCACACCGAAACCTGCAGATCGCCGCCCAGGATCACCTGCCCACGGCTCGCCAGCTCTCCCTGAATACCGGCGGTCAGCGTGCCGATTGCGGTCAGCGCGGCAGTTCCCAGCAGCAGGCAGACCAGCAGCAGGCGCAGCCCCTTGAAACGCGCAGACAGATCGCGGCGCGCGATACGCCATGCCCCGCGCCAGCCGAACGCGGCGACGTCAGTCACGCGTGTCGCTCGCGATGATGCCGTCCGCCAGTGTGATGACGCGGCCACAGCGTGCGGCCAGTTCCGGATCGTGGGTGATGACGACCAATGTTGCCTGCGTCTGCGCACGGCGGGCGAACAGCATGTCGACGATGGAATGGCCGGTTGCCGCGTCGAGATTGCCCGTCGGCTCGTCAGCGAAGAGCAGTGGCGGGCGCGGTGCGATGGCGCGGGCAATGGCAACGCGCTGTTGTTCGCCGCCCGATAGCTGCTGCGGATAATGGTCGAGCCGGTGGCCGAGTCCGACCGCGTCCAGTTCCACCTTAGCCCGATCACGCGCATCGGTGGCGCCTGCCAGCTCAAGCGGGGTGGCGACGTTTTCCAGCGCGGTCATCGTCGGCAGCAGGTGGAACGCCTGCAACACGATCCCGATCCGCCCACGCCGGGCGCGTGCCAGCGCATCCTCGCTCAGCGCGGTAAAATCCTCACCCGCAATGGACAGCGTCCCACCGCTCGCCCGTTCCAGCCCGGTCAGGACGGCCATCAGCGAGCTCTTGCCCGAACCCGAAGGGCCGAGCAGGGCCAGCGTTTCGCCGGGCATCACGGTAAGGTCGATGCCTTTGAGAATGGGGACGGGCGCAGCGGCACTGCCGAGCGTCAGGGTGAGCGATTTGGCTGAAATAACCGGAGAAGGGCTTGTCACACTTGAGCGATGGCATAAGCAGGGTGTCGCAACAAGGAGTCTCGCCGTTGTCCGTCAGCCGTTGGTCGATATTGCCGCTGCTCTTTGCACTCGCCGCCTGCGGCAGTGGGGGTGATCGCGCTCCCGATGCGTCCACTTCTGCTCAGGCGGTAAACAGCCAGTCAGCGGCAGAGCCATCCCCGGTAGCAGGGCCGCAGCGCCATATCCTGGCCTTTGGTGACAGCCTGTTCGCCGGCAAGGGGGTGGGGCCGCAGCGCAGCTATCCGGCCCAGATGCAGGTGGCGTTGAGGGCCAGGGGCATCAATGCGGTGATCGCCAATGCCGGGGTTTCGGGTGACACCACTGCCGCCGGGCTCGAACGGCTGGCGTTCACGCTCGACGCGCAGCCGCAAAAGCCCGACCTGGTGCTGCTGGAGCTGGGCGCGAACGATATGTTGCGCGGGATTTCCCCGGAACAGACCCGCGCCAATCTGGGAGCCATGCTCGACGTGTTGAAGAAACGCGGGATTGCGGTTCTCATCATGGGGATGCGTGCGCCGCCCAACTACGGCGCGGAATACGAAAAGAGCTTCGACGCGATCTATCCCGATCTTGCCAAGCGCTACAAGGCGAAGCTGGTGCCATTCTGGCTTGAGAGCATCTACCAGCGGCCTGAGCTGTTCCAGTCCGACCATCTCCACCCGACGGTGGAGGGGATTGGTATTCTGGTGAAGGCGACGGAGCAGGCGGTCGAGCAGGCCTTGCCACCGCCTCCTGACAAATAGCATTTTAGCACGGCGATACCGCGCCGCCACTCACCGTCCACATTGCCGCTTCGTCGGCGATCTCGGAGAATGGCGCGATTTCGGTGCCTGTCAGCCAGACCTGCGCGCCGCTATCCTTCAGTCGCGTGTAAAGCGCCGCTCGGCGCGACGGATCGAGGTGGGCGGCGACCTCGTCGAGCAGCAACAGCGAGGGGCGACCACGTGCTGCGAGCGCTGCGTGGGCAAGCGTCATTGCGATCAGCAGCGCCTTTTGCTCGCCGGTGGAGCTTTGCGCGGCCTCCACGCCCTTTGCGGCGTAGAGTACTTCCAGATCGTCGCGATGAGGGCCGACGAGCGTTCGCGCGGCGGCGCGGTCGCTCTTGCGACTATCGTGGAGTGACTGGCTCAGCTGGTCGAAGCCGACCGGGCCGCCCGCCAGGTAGTTCAGGGCCGGGCGGGGAAAGGGATTCTCCTCATGTCGGACGATTTCGCCCATCAATGCGTCAACGAGACGCGTGCGCCCCTCCGCGACCGCCGCGCCATGGCGTGCGAGCTGGGCCTCGATCGCGTCGAGCCATTGGGGTTCGGGAGTTCGATCGTCGGATAACAGTCGATTGCGCTCGCGTAGCGCTCGCTCATAGTGCGATACATGACTGGCGTGTGTCGGATCGAGCGCGAGCGCCAGCCGGTCCATATAGCGCCGCCGTTCAGATGCCGGCGCGACGAACAGCCCGTCCATGGCGGGCGTCAGCCACCCGATGGCGAGCCATTCGCCAAGCGTTGCCGCGCTGGCATCTGCGCCATTGATCCGCACCCGGCGGCGACCGGGCTGGTCGGGCTGGGTATAGGTTCCGAGCCGCGTTTCATCCGCGCCCTTCAGCGAAGCCCCGACCGCGAAACCGCCGCCGCCATCGGCGCGGGCGATTTCCGACAGGCTCGCGCGGCGCAGGCCGCGACCGGGGGCGAGTAGGGACAGTGCCTCGAGTACGTTCGTCTTCCCGGCGCCGTTCGCACCAACCAGCAGGTTGAGCTGGGCCGTCGCCTCGAGCGTGGTCGAAACGTGGTTGCGAAGGTCCTGCAGAGAGATGCGATCGAGCGCCATGGACAGCCGGCGACCTAGCCCGGAAGCGTGCCTCCCGTCACCCGAAAACCTTCATTTCTAACAATTGGGAAAAATTCCCAACATTGCGCAAAGGTGAATGACGCTGTGTCGCTCCGTTCAGACGGAAATGGCGGAAATGCAGGGTTTTTCGAGTTTGGCACGCCTGTTGCAATCTTTTGTCATGTCCCTGGAATGGTCTGGGGCAACATCAGGAAGGAAGTTTTTATGTCGATCTTCAATGCCCACAACGCTCTCGCCGCCGTCGCCGCTTTCGCCATCTCGGCGCTGTGCATGGCCACTGCCATCGTTCCCGCAAGCCCTGCTGGCCTGTTCGCCTGAACCCGGCCCACCACGCAACCCAATCCAAGGAGACCTACCAATGTTCGAATTTTCCACCGACAAGCTGCTCGCCGCCGCTTTCTCGCTCGTGATGACGGGTCTGATCCTCGCCACCACCATCGTTCCCGCTTCGCCCAATGGAATTTTCGCATGAACGATATTCGCGAAATCAAATCCGGCGGGCGCCCCGGCTTCCATCTCGACCGCCGCAACGGCAAGCTGATGGGCGTCGCCTCAGCCATCGCCGACTGGACCGGGCTCAACACAACACTGGTACGGATCGCCTTCGTGGTCGGTGCCTTCGTCAGCTTCGGCACTGCCGCGCTGATCTATCTCGCGATCGGACTGATCGCCGACTGAGGGGGACTCGCGGACGAGGCCCCCTCGTCATATTTTCAACGATAACGAACCCGCAAACGGGGTCACATGGCCGAGATACCGCCGTCGAGCTTCAGCTCCGCCCCGGTCATGAACTTGCTCTCATCGCTTGCCAGATACAGCACCCCATTGGCGATGTCGTCCGGTTCGCCGACGCGCTTCAAGGGAATTTGCCGGGCGAGCTTGTCCATGATGACGCTCTTTTCCTTGCCCGTGCTGGCGACCATCCCGTCAAGGATCGGCGTGTCGATGAAGGTCGGGTGGACCGAGTTACAGCGAATGTTCCAGCCCATCTTGGCGCAATAGAGCGCAACCGACTTCGACAGCATCCATACCGCCGCCTTACTGGCGTTGTAGCCCGGCATGGTGTCGCTGGCGATGAGGCCGGCGATGGACGAGATGTTCACGATCGAGCCGGGCTGGTGATCCTTCATCAACGGCAACGCCTTCTGGCAGCCGAGGAACACGCTATCGACGTTGATCGCGAAACCGCGCCGCCATTCGTCCAGCGTGCAGGTCTCGATATTGCCGCGCACACCGACACCGGCATTGTTGACCAGTACGCTGAGACCGCCCAGATGCTCGCGCGCAGCGTCGATGGCGGCTTCCCATTCGGCTTCCTGAGTCACATCGAGCTTCATTGAATAGGCGGTGCCTGCGCCGTGCTCGGCGTTGATCGCCTCGGCGGTTGCATCCGCACCGCTGGCGTTGATGTCGGTAACGAGGACCCGCGCGCCTTCGCGAGCCAGCATCTTCGATTGCGCCGCACCGAGCCCCTGCGCGGCCCCTGTTACCAACGCGAGCTTGCCTGCCACACGTCCAGCCATATTCACTCTCCCGCTATTATCTGTGTTCCCAGCAGCAAGAGCATCCGCACGTCGATTCCGCAACCTTGCTCGCGTTTGGCGGCAATGAATTGCCTGAGGTCACAGATGGGGACGCGGTGGACGGTGATATTCTCGCCCTCGGTTCCGCCGCCCGGGCCGATTTGTTCGAGACCGCTGGCGCGCACCAGCGTGAAGCTTTCGCTGACCATTCCGGGGGAGGAGAAGAAATTGCCCATGTCCTCCAGCTTGCTCGCGCGATAGCCGGTTTCCTCTTCCAGCTCGCGCCCTGCGGCGGCGAGATCATGCTCGTCCTCTTCGCCCTCGATATCGCCGATCAAACCGGCGGGCAGTTCAAGGCAGTTGCGGCCCAGTGGCACGCGATATTGCTCAACAAGGATCACGTCACCGTCGATCAGGGGCAGGATGACCGCGGCGCGAATGCCACGCGCGCGGCTGACATATTCCCAGCGGCCCCGTTTCTTGGCGGTGACGAACTTGCCCTGCCAGACGATGTCTTCCGGCGCGTCATGGTCGGGAACGGACATTTCGAAAAAACCCTCGGAATGTAGGTCAGAGTTCGATCAGGCGGTCGGGCAGCTCGTTTACATCGTCGTCCGCGCGCGGGAATTGCTCGGCCAGTATCTTGCCGACTTCGGTGACGCCCGATGCCATTCCCTCGGCAATCCGGCCCGCCTTGATCTCTACCAGCATGGCCGCCATCGCATTGCCCCAGACTTCGGCCGGGACCTTGGCTGCTATCGCTTCGTCGGCGACGATCTCCGCGCGGCGTTCACGCAGCGAGAGGTACAGCAGCACGCCAGTGCGCCCCACCGTGCGGCGATCCGCGCCGACCTTGAACAGCCGCACTGCGGCTTCGTTTGCGCGCGCCGATTTGACCGGGCCAGGAATGAGGAAGAACTTGAGCGGCTGCCACGCCTGGATGAGCCACATTCCGAAGAACTTGGCGAGGCCGATCCCAGTGACGAGCGTCATCAATTCGCCTGCCGTCCAATCATGCGCCCAATTGCCGAAGATCCGGTCGAACAGGCCGGTGTAGAAGGCAGGGAAGGTCGAGACGATGGCCATGGCGGTGAACGCCACCGCGGCGGCCCACAGCAGCGCGACCTCGGTATAGCCATCGGAACGGTCGGTGAGGACCGTCACGATCTCGCCCGAGGTGTTCTCCTCTGCCCTGGTGACGGCTTCGGTGACGAGCCGCTGTTGTGCTTCGGTCAAACGTGCCATCACCAGCCTCCGCTCGCGCCGCCGCCGGTGAAACCACCACCGCCGCCGCCAAAGCCGCCGAAGCCGCCGCCACCTCCGCCGAAGCCGCCGCCTCCACCCCAATCGTCATGATCGGTAAAGCTGCGCGCAATGCCCTTGCCCACTTCCCACAGCATGATGTCGCGCGCGGCATTGCCCCAAGGGCTGCGATAGCGCCGCCGCCTGCGGCCACGCCCGAACATCGGCAGGACGAAGAAAAAGAACAGGAAGGCGAGCCAGAACAACGCGCCGATGGGAAATCCGCCTTCGTTCGACTTCTGCGATGCCTTGCGCGCCGCCTCGGCCTCTTCGATGGCCTTGGCCTGCGCCGGATCCATGTCGAGCTGCTGGATGATCGCGTTGACGCCATCGACGATGCCCTGTGACATATCGCCCTTTTTGAACTCGGGCACGATGACGTCGCGGATGATCCGGCCCGACATGATATCGGTCAGCCGCGTGTCGACCCCGCGTGCGGTGCGGATGGTCAGCTTGCGCTCGCTCGGCGCGACCAGCAGCAGGACGCCGTCCTGGCTTTTCTTGCCGCCGATGCCCCATTTTTCAGCGAGCGCGAGCCCATAGTCCTCGATCGCCTGCCCATCGAGCGAAGGGACAGTGGCGACGATGATCGCGCGGCCTGTCTTGGCGTTATAGGCGCGCAGCTCGCTGTCGAGGCTGGCGGCATCCGCCGGTTTCAGGACATGCGCGTAATCGGCCACCGGCCCATCCGGCCGCGCCGGATATTCGGCGCGGGCGGAGGTGGACACGAGCGCCAGCAATAGCGCAATTATTCCAAATAGCTTTTGCACGGACATCACGCTGCTTTCTTGAGACAGCCGGGGGAGTGGGCCGGCTTGCCTAGATCGGCGGCATAGGTGTCGGTCGCACGCATCAATGCTTCCGCGCCCGCAATCGTGCCAATTCCCATTTTCCCCTGCCGGTAGAGTGGCAACATGTCACGATCAATGATCTGCTTGGCGCGTTGATCGGTGATTACACTCTCCAGCCCGCAGGCGACATCAATTCGTACCTGGCGCTCATTTGGAGCGACCATGATTAAAAGTCCTCTTTGTGTCTTGGAATCGCCAATCCCCCAACGCCGAGCGGTCTCCTTCGAGACGTCCTCGATAGGACGTCCGTTGAGCGTCGTTACGCTTGTCACGACGAGAGCATTGCCTGTGCGTTTGAAATATTCGCGCAATTCCTGATCCAGCTTTGCCCCCTGTGTTGGCGAGAGAATATCAGCGCTGTCGACAACAGGACCAATGGGCGTATCCCGGTTCCCAGCGCTTCCCCGCGCCCCGCAGCCGGTCAATAACGCGGCTGCGAGACAAAGCAGGACTAGGCGCATCGCGCTACCTCAGTTGGTTGCCGAGGTCGCCGTCGCGCTCGGCGTTGCGGTGGCGTTGTCGTTTGCGCCGGGCATTGCCGGAGCCGGGGCGGGCTGGGCGCCCATGTCGCCGAAGTTCACGTTGGGCGCGTTCTGTGCTCCCGCGCTCGCTTCGAACGGGACCATCGGCTTGGCTCCATGGATCAGCTTGGCGCCGATTGCATCGGGGAAGGTGCGTATCGTGGTGTTATAATCCTGCACGGCTTCGTTGTAGCGCACGCGCGCGGTGTCGATGCGGTTCTCGCTGCCTTCGAGCGCGGTCATCAGATCGGCAAACCGAGCCTGGCTCTGCAACTGGGGATAGTTTTCGACCACCGTGCGCAGCTGGCCGAGCGCCTGCGTCAGCTGGTTCTGCGCGTCCTGGAATTTCTTGAATTCCGCCGGGTTGGACAGGTCGTCAGTGGTAACATTGATGCTGGTCGCGCGGGCGCGGGCGTTGGTGACATTGGTCAGGATGGTCGTTTCCGACTGCGCCGCCGCCTTCACCGAGGCGACCAGATTGGGCACCAAATCGGCGCGCCGCTGATAGGCGCTCTGGACGTTGGCCCAGGCGGCCTTGGCGGCTTCCTGCTTCTCTGGGACCGAATTGATTCCGCAGGCCGATAGCGCAAGGGCGAAGCAGGCGATCATGGCAGTGCGAATAGCGGATAGGCGAGTCATGGAAATGGCTCCTCGGGGGTCTAACTGTCTTATAGAGATAGCACGGCTGGCAGGGCTTGCAAGCGAAGTCGGTGCTTGAGCAGCGGGGATGAGCATGGCAGTAGGGGCGGCAGAATGGTGGCCGCTGGTTGGGAGCGTAAGTATGTTGCAGGAATTCAAGGCATTCATCGCCAAGGGCAATGTGATGGATCTGGCGGTTGCTGTCATTATCGGCGCGGCTTTCGGCAAGATCGTCACCTCGCTTACCGAGGACGTGATCATGCCGATCGTCGGCTTCATTTTCGGTGGAGCGGATTTCTCGAAGTACTTTATCCTGCTCCACGCACCCGCGAATTACACCGGATCGATGCAGGATTACGCCGCGCTCAAGAAGGCGGGCGCGGCGATGATCGGTTATGGTTCGTTTCTCACCGCGATCATCAATTTCCTGATCCTGGCTTTCATCATCTTCCTGTTGGTACGCTACACCCACAAGGTGATGGCCGAGTTCGAGAAGAAGCCTCCCGAAGAAAAGCCTGCTGGCCCGACCGAGCTCGACCTGCTGAAAGAGATCCGCGACGAGCTCAAAAAGCGCGCGGACTAAGACCGGAAGCGGTGTCACGAGCGCACAAGCGCTCACCAGGCTGACCGCAGCAATGCGACCGTTAGGTGTCGCATCAGCGAGCATATCGCATGCCCGCTGGCGTGCTGGCGTGCTGGCGCAAACACATCCATCCACTTTTCATTATGCGAAGGATCGCTATATATGGGGTGCTGGCTTCGGCTGGCTATGGCGATAAACTGCTGCGTGCAATAGGCACAACGGACCCGGGGGCAGTACCCGGCGGCTCCACCACAAAACCCGGATTTTCCGGGGCTTATGACGGGGCCGAACTAGGATCGACGTGTGTTGAAAGACGTAGTTTTTGCTCGGGCTGAGTAACCCGTTCAAGGCTCAAAACCCACAAGTGCCAATGACAATGAAGCACTCGCTCTCGCTGCGTAATCTGACGGCCTAACGGCCTGATCTTACAAAGCCTAGAGCACGGTTCGGACCGAACCGGGTAACAGAATCGGAAACCGGGGGCCCGGGGCGGGCCTAGCAACAGAACCGCCCCACCTCCTCACACCAGATTGAGCGCTGACACCGCATTTACTTGCACCGCGAGCATCGCGGTTAAATGCCCGGATAGTTGTTTTTCGCCTGACCCATTGTCTTCCGCTGCCTTTTGCTGTCAGCTATTAGTCGCCCCTCATGGGTCAAAAGGGTGTCGGAAATGAGCAGCAAGAACCTCTTTTTCGTGCTGCTTTTTTCCTTCGGGGTGACGCCAGTCGCGGCATTGGCGCAAGACGATGCTGCGCAATCAGTCGGTCCGCCGTCACCCGATGATGATTGCCAACGCAGGCAGGAAGCGGCAGAGATATCCGGTGAAATTGTGGTGTGCGCCAATCGTGAGCGTAACGACGCCTATCGCTTGCGCGACCCGAATTCTTCGAATGCCTACGCTGATGCGACAAGGGACAAGGGGGCTGCGCGCGCGCCCGACATGAATGGCCCGCCTTGTGAGCCCAGCCTTCTGACCGCGTGCATCAAATCGAACAGGACATATGAAGGAGCGCGGGAAATCGACTTGTCGGCGCTGCCCGTCGCGCCGCCGGGCTCGGATGCGACCAAGGTCGGTCCACACGGTTGAGATTGTGAGTGACTATGCGGCATCTGCCGAAGGCACGGATTTTGGTTCCGTGGACGCCTCGCGTGCCACCTTTTCCAACTTCAAACAGTCAAGGATCTTCGCGCCCGCAAGAAACACCGAACCAGTCGCGGCTAGGAACAGCAGTTTTCCGCCGAAGCCGGGGTATTGCTGCATATAGACATGGCCCCGCTCGGTGGCGCCGAGTGCCAGGGCGTAGATGATCAGATAGGCCTCCCAGCGCGTCTTGATGACGAACAGACGACCGATCTTTTTCAGCACAATTTGCGATCCTTTCGTTAACACCACTCGCAGCAAACATCGTGCCAGCGCCGCAATTCCGGGAATTGTGGTGGTTAATGAGGTGCGAAGTGTAAGGTGCGCCGACATATCGTGTCCAGCGCATTAACCATGATTGTGCCGGTGCAGGGCGACTAGAGCAACTCGCCCAGTCCGAGTTCTTGCAACAGCGCCTTACGCGCAGCCACGACACGATCCGCCAGTCCGGCATCGCCGATTTCGCTCGGTTCGATCCGTTCGGGCCAGGTTTCGGCAATCACCGCCTCGATCCTGTCGGCCTTGGCCGCGTCGAGCAGGAAGCGATTATCGACCGTTGCAGGATCGGCCACTACCCGCAGGCGTAGGCAGGCGGGGCCGCCGCCATTGGCCATCGACTGGCGCACATCGACCGGGATCACCTGACGGATCGGGCCATTGCCCGCCAGCATCTGTTCGACCCAGCCCCACACGCTGGCGCTTTCGCGGCATTCCTCGGGGACCACCAGCGCCATCGTGCCGTCCGGCAAGGTGAGGAGCTGGGCGTTGAACAGATAGGTGCGGATCGCTTCTTCGAGGCTCACAGCTTCTTCGGGCACCTCAACCACTTCGAGCGCCGGGAAGGCTGCGCGGATCGCCTCGTAAGCGCCCTGCTGATCGGCAAAGGCGCGCGCATGGGTTAGCAACACGCGCTCGTTGGCCACGGCGACGACGTCGTTGTGGAACGCGCCTGCCGCAATCGCTTCCGGGTTCTGTTCGATGAAGACGCAAGCGTCCGAGTCGAGCCCGTGGAGGCGCGCCACCGCGCGGCTGGCCTGTTCGTGCTGGCGCGCGGGAAAGCGCCCGCCCTGCTTGCCATAGACGAACACTTCGGCGCCGCACGCGCCATGCCCTTCGCACAGCCGCATATGATTGGCTGCGCCCTCGTCACCAAAGCTGGGCGGCACCGCCTCGTGCACCGCGAAATGCTGCGCATCGCCGAATGCGATGTCGAGCTGGCGCTTCGTATCGGGCCACTCCTGCCCGCGATGGAGCATGGTGACGAGATTGGCTGGCGTCAGGTGGCAGCGTCCATCGGCGGTATCGGGGGCTGGGCTGACTGTAGCGGCATTGGCGGTCCACATGCTCGATGCGGACCATGCTGCGGCGGTGAGCTGGCGCGGGGTGCTGTCATCGACCGCCAGATCGCGCAACAGCTGGCCATTGGGGCGGGGCAGGGGAAGCAGGAAACCCTGTGCCAGCCCGCGCGCCATATTGCCGCGCATCTTGGCGATACCTTGCAAAGCCGCGGCGCGGGGGAAACTCGCATCGCCCTTGTGACTGGCGCTGGCGATATTTCCGAGGCTGAGTCCAGCATAATTGTGGCTGGGGCCGACGATCCCGTCGAAATTGATCTCAACTAGCGTCACCGTGCCACGCTCCACACCTCGTCGCCCTCGCTTACGCCGAGCAGTTCGGCTGCGCGAGAATCGATTGCCACGCCGTCATCGCCGCGCATTTCGCGCAGGCCATAGCAACTGCGGAAGCTGTCGAGCGTACCCGTTGCAAGGATCGCGCGTTCGCCAATGTCGAGGTCGCCATCCTCAAGCTTGGCAGGAACCGCCTCCGCCACGCTTTTCACCTGATCGGTGCGTGCGGTCATGGTCGGGCCGCCGTCGAAGATATCGACATAGCCTTCGTGGCTGAAGCCTTCCTTCTCCAGCATCCGCATCGCGGCGCGGCCGGTGGGGTGGGGCAAGCCGATGACCTTGCGCGCTTCTTCGTCCAGCATGGACACATAGACCGGGTGCTTGGGCATCAGATCGGCGATGAACTGGTTGCCGTGGATGGCGTTGAAATAATCGGCGTCCTGGAAACTCATACCGAAGAAACGGCCTGCGACGCCGTCCCAGAAGGGGGAGCCGCCGCGGTCGTCAATCACCCCGCGCAATTCGGCGAGGATGCGGTCGGCAAAGCGCGGGCGATGCATGGCGATGAACAGGTAGCGGCTGCGTGCGAGCAGTAGGCCAAGCCCACCCGCGCGTTCGTTCGGATGGAGGAACAGCCCGCCGACTTCGCTCGAACCTTCGAGATCGGTGGTCAAGCTCAGCAGCTCAGCGCGCACCGTGCGGTCGAGCTCCTTCGAATACTGCGTCAGCGTATTGAGCCTATAGGAATAAAACGGCCAGCGCTGGCCGACCTGGGTCATCAGCTGGCAGGTCCCGCGCACGGCCCTGGTCTCGGCATTTTCGAGCGCGAGGACGAACTGGTCGTCGCCCAGATCGTCGCTGGTGCGCGAGAACGCCGCTTCGGAGCGACCCAGCTTGGCCTCGATCGCGTCGCGGTCGGCGGGCAAATTGGTGAACCCGCCGCCAGTCAGCTTGGCCATTTCATACAGAGGTTCGACATCGGTCAGGCGCGCAGCGCGCAGGCGAAAGGTCACAAGGTCTCTCCTGAAGCCAGCCGTTCGAGCACCAGCGCCGACAGGGCTGCGCGCTCGACGAGGCTGGGTACGATCATGAATTCATCCGGCGAATGGATCTTGCCGCCGCGCACACCCATGGTGTCGACCACCGGCACGCCGCAGGCCGCAACATTGTTGCCATCGCAGACGCCGCCGGTGGGCTGCCAGCCGATGGTCTGGCCCAGTTCCGCGCCGCAATCGCGGACCAGATCGAACAGTTTCTGCGCGCGCGCATCGACCGGCTTGGGCGGGCGCGTCACGCCGCCGTGGCGATAGACCGTGATGTCGTGCTCCTTCGCAAGCGCGTTGAGAATCGCGTCGAGCTGGCCATCGAAGCGGTTCATCGCCTCGGTCGTCTTGGGGCGGATATTGAACCGCAACACAGCAAGGTCGGGCACGACGTTGTTCGCGCCGCCGCCTTCGATCTTGGCCGGGTTGACGGTGATGTCATCGCCCTGCAGCGCGGTAATCCTGAGCACCAGATCGCTCGCCGCGACGATGGCGTTGCGCCCGTCCTGCGGATTGCGACCGGCGTGGGCGCTGCGTCCGTGCAGGGTGATCGAATAATTGCCGGTGCCGCCGCGTGCATGGGCGAGTGTGCCGTCGGGCAGCGCGCTGGGTTCATAGGTCAGCGCGGCATATTTGCCCTGCGCCAGCCGCTCGATCAGGGCGCGGCTCGCCAGACTGCCGGTTTCCTCGTCCGAATTGATCATCACGTCGTAGCCGATGCGGCTGGCATTCGCGCCGCGTTCGAACGCCATCAGTGCGTGAAGGATGACGCACAGGCCGCCCTTCATATCGGCGGTGCCGGGTCCGTTAACGGTCTCCTCGTCAACCCGCGTGACGCTTTGGAAAGGGTGATCGGAGGGAAACACGGTGTCCATATGGCCGGTCAGCAGGATGCGCCGCTCCGCCTCGGGGCGGACGCTCAGCACCATGTGGCGGCCATGGTCCTTGGCGAATTCCTTGCCGTCGGGGGCGATGGCCGTGACTGGTGCAGGTTCGACCAGTTCGACCGTGCCGGGCAGGGCCGCAAAAGCGTCTGCGAGCTTGCCTGCCACCTCGGTCAGACCGGCCAGATTGCCGGTGCCGCTGTTGATTTCTGCCCATTGCAGGGTCTGGGCGAGCATCGCATCGCCATCGATGGTTTCGAGTTGGGGGACGACCGGTTTCATGCGCAACCGCCTAGCCGGGCAGGGGTGGGCAAGTCCACCCCGCCAAGCGGTTATAGCCGGCGCGCGATGGCGACGAAATCGTCGACGCAGAGCGTTTCGGCGCGGCGCTGCGGGTCGATCCCGAGCGATTCCAGCGCGCCGAGTGCTCCGGGCAGTGATTTCAGGCTCTGGCGCAGCATCTTGCGGCGCTGCCCGAAAGCGGCCTGCGTCACGCGTTCGAGCGTGTCCACCGCCACACCTTCGGGCATCGTGTCAGGTTCGATATGGACGATGGCGCTCATCACCTTGGGTGGCGGGGTAAAGGCGCTACGGTGGACCTTCATCGCCAGCTTTGCACGGCTGCGCCACTGCGCGAGCACGGCAAGGCGGCCATAGGCTCCGCTGCCCGGCGCAGCGATGATCCGCTGGGCGACCTCAAGCTGGAACATCAGCGTCAGGCTTGCCCATGCCGGGGGCCATTGCGCGCTCGATAGCCAGCGGGTGAACAAGGCCGTGCCGACATTATAGGGCAGGTTGGCGACTACCGCGAAGGGCTCCCCCATCAAATCCTCGTGGTCGATCGCCATTGCGTCACCGTCGATCACGCGTAATTGACCGGGAAAGGCGTCGCCCAGTTCGGCGAGGGCGGGGAGGCAGCGCCGATCCATCTCGATCGCGGTGACGCGGGCGCCTGCGCGCAGCAGGGCGCGGGTCAATCCACCGGGGCCGGGGCCGACTTCCAGCACCGCGCGATCCTGCAAATCGCCGGGTATTGCCGCGATCCGGTCGAGCAATTGCGCATCGAACAGGAAATTCTGCCCCAGCGCCTTGCTTGCCGACAGCCCGTGGCGCGCGATGACCTCGCGCAAGGGTGGCAGCTCAGCCACGCGCAGCCTGTCGGCGTGCGGCGCAGGCGGCTGCCATGCGGATGGCGGAGATCGTTGCGCCCGGATCGGCCAGCCCCTTGCCTGCGATGGGGAAGGCGGTGCCGTGGTCGGGGCTGGTGCGTACGATTGGCAGACCGAGCGTGACGTTGACGCCTTCGTCGAAATCGAGTGCCTTCAGCGGAATCAGCGCCTGATCGTGATACATGGCAAGCGCCACATCATAGGTTTCGCGCGCGCGATGGGCGAACAGCGCATCGGCAGGATGCGGGCCCGTCGCGGCGATGCCTTCCTCCACCAGCCGGGCGATGGCAGGCGCGATGATCCGCTGCTCCTCGTCGCCCATGCGTCCGTCCTCGCCCGCGTGGGGATTGAGCCCGCACAGCGCCAATCGCGGGGTTTGGATGCCGAAATCGCGTTCCAGTGCGCGGGCCACGACCCGTCCCTTGCGGACGATCAAATCGGTGGTGAGCAGGTGCGGCACGTCGGCGAGCGAACAATGCACGGTCAGCGGCACTGCGCGCAACGAAGGGCCGGCAAGCATCATCACCGCATCTGCTGCAGCAACCCCGCAAGCGGCGGCCACGAATTCGGTCTGGCCCGGATGGGTAAAGCCCACCGCAGCGAGCTGCGACTTTGCCACGGGCATCGTGATCACCGCACCCGCTTTGCCTTCGACGGTCAGGGCGCAGGCTGCTTCGAGCGATGCCAGCGCCAGTTGCGCACCGGCGGAGCTTTTCTCGCCGGGAGTGTAAACGCCATTGACCGTGCCCAGCACGGGCAGCGCCTTATCGAACATTGCCGCTGTCTCGGCAGGCTCCGAAATTGCCGCGACGGGTAGCTCGATCCCACGTGAGCGCGCTGCTTCGACCAGTACACCCGCCCCGCCGATCACGGCGAAAGGCGGCAGGTCGAGCGAGCCGCGCTGCGACCACGCTTCCGCGATCAGCTCCGGTCCGATTCCCGCAGGATCACCGAGCGAAACGGCGAGAGGCGCCGCAGCCATGCTCAGTTGTATTCGATATAGGCGTCGCTGCGCAGGTCTCGCAGATAGCGCTGCGCGCGCTTGTTGATCCGCTCGTCCTCAAGCTTGTTCATGACCGATTCGAAATCGGGCTTGTCGACCTGCTCCGGATCGTCGCGTCCGCACAACATCAGCACGCGCACGCCATCCTGCACCGAGCCGAAAGGCGGAGTGGTCTGGCCGACCTTGAGATTGAGCACCGCATCCTGCAGCTGGGCAGGCAGAGCGCGGGCGCGGACCTGGTTGTTCTCGACCACGCTGGCGCCCAGCGCCTGCGCCTCGCGATCGACATCGCCGCAACCCTTGATCTGCTTCACGCCCTCGGCAAATTTCTGGACCTGCGCGCGCGCCGCGTCCTCGCTGATGCCGGGCTTGAAGGCGATCGAGATCTGCTTGAGCGACAGGACCGCATCGCGCGGATCGGCAGTGAGCACCTGGCGCTTGTCGATCAGCAGCATGATTTCCCAGCCGCCCGGAATCTGGAACGGTCCGACCAACTGGCCCGGCTGCATTTCGCGTGCAACGGTGGCCATCTCGGTCGGCAAGGTGGCGAGGCGGACCCAGCCCAGATCGCCGCCGACCGCAGCTGTGGAAGCTTCGGAAAACTGACGGGCGTAGGCGGCGAAGCTGCCACCCTTCTTGAGCTGGTCGACGATCTTTTCGGCGTTTTGCTCCACGGAAGCGGAGGTCTCCGGCGTCGCGGAGAGATAGATTTCGCCGAGGCGATATTCTTCCGTGCCCTTGGAGGCTTCCATCTGCTTCAGCACGTCATTGACTTCGCCGTTGGAGACATTGACGAACGGCTGGATATTGCGGCGAAGCAGCTTCTGCCACGCAATCTCGCCCTCGATCTGGCGTTTGAGCGATGCGGGGGACGATCCGACGCTTTTCAGATAGGCGTCCATCTTGCCCGGATTCTGGCCGAAGTTCTGCGCAGCAACCCGCTGGTAGCTCTGTTCGACCTCTTCCGGAGTGACGTCGATCTTCTGCGCCTTGGCTTCCTGAATCTCGAGCGTCTCGTCGATCAGATTGCGCAGCACCTGTGCCCGCAAGCGTTGCATCTCGTCGGACGATACCTTGCCCTTGTTGGCGGCGACGACAAGCGCGACCCGCTGATCGACATCGGTCCCGGTGATGACGTGGCCATTCACCACCGCAGTAGCCGTGCGGACGTTGGGGTTGTTCTCGCCCAGCATCTTGATGTCGGACGGAAGGTTGAGCGATCCGTTGTCCTGCGAATTATCGGCGGATTCCTGCGTATCCGATGCCGTATCCTGTGCGTGAACGGCGACGCCGGACAACACCAGTGCGGCGGCGGCGGTTGCGGGAAACAGGGCGGTAAGCGTCTTGAGCTTCACTATGATCCAATCCGTATTCACTGGAAGAATTGCCGGTCGTTTGCAGGTTTCCGGCTTAACCAAAGCTGATAATGGTCCGGCGCGATAGCCGCTTTGTGCGCCGATGCCAACGCCATGCGCTCGTTTGGCCCCGATCCTAGCGCACGCCGAGATTGCGCAGGCTGAAATAGACCTGGAAGCTGTTGCCCCGCTGCGCATCGCCCGCCGTTACGTAATCGCGTTGCCAGGTGAGCCCGAGTTCAAGGCAATCGTCGCGATAGGCAAGCCCGAGGCGCGTACGGATCGGCTGGAAGCCGTTGCTGGTGAAGGTCGGGTCTTCCTGCGAATTGGTGAGGTTGAAGACGCCCGATCCGAACACCGACCAGTATTTCGCGAAAGCGACGCGCGTGGCAGCGCGCAATTCCTCGCGATCCTGCAAATCCTCGATCTGGGTGATATTGCGGTTGAGCCGTAGATAGCCGACTTCGAGATAGGTCTTTGACGAGCCGATCGTCGCATCGATCTCGTTGTCGCGTACGGCGAAATTGTCCTTGTCGAGCCGGAAGCGATGGGTCAGCTTGATAAAATCCTTGTAGCGGACTTCGACCCGGCCAACATAATCGGACAGCTTATTATAGAAGCCGGTCCCATCGACCAGAATGTCGGTGCTGCCAGTGAAGCGATAGGATTGGCCGAGCGTCGCTTGGATCTTCCAGCCCGGTCGCCGCAATTGCCAGTCGACGCCATAGGTAAGGCGCACTCCGTCCTCGAACCGATCGTAGCCGGGGTAGCGGTTGATCGCGAACAGATTGGTATCCTCAAGATCGATCGCCCGGGAATCTTCATTGGGAACCTGCAGGTTGCGGATCGGCGGGGTGGCAACCAGCTGCACCCGCGGGGTAAGCACCTGCTCGCCGCCGAAGGCCTTGCCAACCAGTGGCCAGCTTACATCCACCGCGGCGGCCGCAATGCCCCGCGCCTGCCAGCCGGGCAGACCCTGATAGATCGGGGTGGTGGTGAGGTCGTTGGCATCGGAATGATAGACGTCGCCGCGCACGAGCCCGGTCAGTTGCACTACCTGACCCCAAGGTGTGATCCGTCGCAGGTCCCACTGGGCCTTGGCGAAGGCACGTTGGGTGTCCTGCCCTTCGGTGCGGATCAGGTCGAGGCTGTTGACTTCGAGTTCGATCGTACCGCCTGCCAGCGGATCGGCCAGACGCTTGCGATAATCGATTGCCGGAAGCGCGATCGGCTGCTGGCCCTGCACCTGATTGAGCCGCAGCGTCTGCGTGTACCAGCCCGCGATCGAGAGGTAGGAACTGTCGTCGATACGCTCCAGATTGGCCGTCGAGCGCAGGCGATCATCATAACTGATGTCATAACGCCGCAGGAACGTGCGGTCGCTGGCAAGACGGATCGAAGTCGTCAGGCTCCAGTTGGGATCGAACTGGAACTTGCCATTGGCAAACAGGTAGCCACGCGGATCGCGCGTGGTATCGGTCGAATTCCCGGTGAGGTTGGAGGCGCGCTTGCTTTCGGTCAGATAGCCGGTGACCTGATACGCGCCGATGCCGGTCAGATGCCGCCATTCCGCACTCACCATTGGTGGGGCCTGAGAAAAAATATAGGCGCTGGCGGTCAGGTCCTTGTTGTCGCCGAAGCGCATATAATAGCTGTCCGAGACCTCGATGCCGTTGTTGCGCGAGACGCGGAAATCGGGAACCAGGAAGCCGTTGACCGGCCCGCCGTCGGTTCGGATCGCCAATGAGGGAATCGGCAGGATGCGCGCGCCGAACAGTTCCAGGTGGGCACCGGAAAAACGCACTTTGTCGTTGGTGGGGTCATACACCACCCGCCGCGCGGTAATTTTCCAGGTTGGCTTCTTGGGGCACCCATCGGACGTTTCCACCGGGCAGCCTGTGTAGGCGGCATAGCTCAGCTCGACATCGCCATTGTCCTTGCGCTCGCCCGATTTGGCCGCCAGTCGCCCGCCCTGCCGAAGGGCGATCAGCAGGTCCTGCATCGAGCCGGCCTCGAACTTGTCGGTCAGCTCGACACTGTCGGTAAACAGCTGGTTGCCGCTTTCATCGACGAAGCGCACGCGCCCGCTGGCGAGGATCTTGCCGGTCTTGCTGTTGTAGACCACTTTATCCGCGCGGACCGAGCGTTCTCCATTCTGCAGGAGCACGTTGCCCGTCGCTGTGATGACCGTGTTGGTGCTGTCGTAACTGACCTGATCGGCACCGAAAGTGATCTGGCGATTGCCCTGAGCATCGTTTTCCGGTGCGGGCGGGGGCACGGGCGCATGTTCGAGCGGGGCAGGCTGAAGATCCTGTGCTGCAAGCGGATTTACCGCGAAGGGAAGCACGGCGAGCGTCATCGCAGCGGCCCATTCGGCGCGCGAAGGAGGGGAACCGGACACTCTTTCGCGGCGGCAGCGCATCAGTGGCCTATCGCATTGCTCCGGGCCCGGGTCCAGACCCATAAATGCACTCTATCGTCATATCCGGCACGATTGCCGCTGAACCGCTAGGCGGTTGCAAGAGGCAAGTCGCGCGCCTAGGCGCATTCCATACCCCCAACAGTTCAATGCCGGAGTTTCCATGCATATCGAATTCAGCCAGTCCCGTCCCCAAGGGCTGAGCCTCGTTGCCCATATCGTCAACAAGGGCAAATTGCCCGATAACCTCGAACGATCGCTGGTCGAAGGGGCAGAAGCGGCGCGCTTCAAGGGTGCCGCAGGGCAATTCTTCGACGGTTTCGTCGAGCGTGACGGCAAAGTCATTCGCGTTGCGCTGGCCGGAGCGGGCGATCCCACCGCCGATGAACGCGTACAATATCTCGAACGCGCCGGAGCGGTGCTGGCGGCGAAGTTCCAGTCTTCGGGCGTGACCACGATCGGGCTCGATGCGGGCAATCTGTCGGCTGCATCGCTCGCGTCGGTATTGATTGGCCTGCGCCTCAGGAACTGGCGCTGGGATGCACATCGCACGCGCATGAAGGACGAGAACAAGGTCACCCTCGAAACCGTGCAGGTCTTCAACGCGCCCGACGGCGCTGCCGATGCGTGGCGCGATGGCGAGGCGGTCGCCAAGGGTGTCGAATTCACCCGCGAGCTGGTGACCGAGCCTGCCAATGTGCTTTATCCCGAAGAATTCGTTGCCCGCTGTCGTGCCCGCTTCGAAGGCACCGGTGTCGAGATCACCGTCCTCGACGAGGACGAGATGACCCGTCTGGGCATGGGGGCACTGCTCGGCGTCGGACAGGGTTCGGCGCGTGATTCGCGGATCCTCGCAATCAAGTGGAACGGCGGCGCTGCGGGCGATGCACCCACGGCTTTCGTCGGCAAGGGCGTGACCTTTGACACGGGTGGCATATCCCTGAAGCCCGGACCAGGCATGGAAGACATGAAGTGGGACATGGGCGGCGCAGGCGCGGTCGCCGGCGCGATGCTCGCGCTTGCATCGCGGAAGGCCAAGACCAATATCGTGGGCGTGTGCGGGCTGGTCGAAAACATGCCCGACGGCAATGCCCAGCGTCCGGGCGATGTCGTGACATCGATGTCGGGCCAGACGATCGAGGTGCTCAACACCGACGCCGAAGGGCGGCTCGTGCTGGCCGATGCGCTGCATTGGACGCAGGAAACCTTCAAGCCTGCGCGAATCGTCGATTTCGCGACGCTGACCGGTGCAATGATCATCGCACTTGGCAATGAGCATGGCGGGGTGTTCTCCAACGACGATACGCTGGCCAGCCAGATGCTTGCCGCTGGCAAGGAAAGCGGCGATGCACTGTGGCGCTTCCCGCTCTCCCCGGCTTATGACAAGCTGCTCGAAAGCCCGATCGCCGATATGAAAAATATCGGTGGCAAAGGAGCCGGATCGATCACCGCCGCGCAGTTCCTCCAGCGTTTCATCAAGGATGGCACGCCCTGGGCGCACTGCGACATCGCGGGCATGGTGTGGGCCGACAAGCCCGGCCACAGCTGGGGCAAGGGCGCGACCGGTTTCGGCGTGCGCCTGATCGACCGCTTCGTGGCGGACAATCTGGAAGGCTGATCCGCTGCGGATCGATTTCTACCAGCTCAGTCGTGACCCGGTTGAGCGGGTTGTGCCGCTATTGGCGGGCAAGCTGCTCGAAACCGGGGAACGGCTGTTGGTGGTCGCGCGCGAGGAAGCGCTCCGCACTGCGCTGTCGCAAGCTTTGTGGGATCGCAGCGGCAGCTTTCTCGCCCATGGCATGGCGGGCGATCCGGATACCGGGCGCCAGCCGATCCTGCTGTCGGAAACGTGCGACGCGGCCAATGGCGCGAAGATGATCTGCCTCGCAGATGGCGAATGGCGCGAAGAAGCAAAAGGTTTCGAACGCGCCTTCCTGTTGTTCGGCACGGAACGGACAGAGGCGGCACGGGAATTGTGGCGTGCGCTGAGTTCCGGCGATGCTGAAATGCACATCCACAAGCAGACCGACCGAGGTTGGCGCGAGGGGGCATAACGAAACGTTTTCATGAATTCGTCCCGTTTCGAACCGCACGGGGCTTGCCGACTGTGAGACCGGGCGCTATCGGCGCGCGCAACATTTTCCCAAATTCTTGTAAGGATTCCTCCCATGGCGGTTACCCGCACCTTTTCGATCATCAAGCCCGACGCAACCCGCCGCAACCTGACCGGCGCGGTCACCAAGATGCTGGAGGAAGCTGGCCTGCGCGTGGTCGCGTCCAAGCGCATTCACATGACCCGCGAGCAGGCCGAAGGCTTTTACGCCGTGCACAAGGAACGCCCGTTTTATGGCGAGCTGTGCGATTTCATGACCAGCGGCCCGGTGGTGGTGCAGGTCCTCGAAGGCGAGGATGCGGTAAAGCGCAACCGCGACGTGATGGGCGCGACCAACCCGGCTGACGCTGCCGAGGGCACGATCCGCAAGACTTTCGCCGAAAGCATCGAAGCGAACACAGTTCACGGCTCGGATTCGGAAGAAAACGCGAAGATCGAAATCGACTACTTCTTCGACAAGGACGAAATCGTCGGTTAAGTTGGGCGCAAGCCCGAATCTTTTGATCGCATAGTAACAATTGCGTTAACGCACGCTTCATCGCGCATGGTAAGCCTGCGCGCATGATGTGGGGTCGAGCCAATAGGGACAAGGGACTGGCGCAGCGGTTTGCTGCGGCAGTCAACGCGCATGATCTGATCGCGCTCAGCGACCTGATGCACGACGACTTCACTTACATCGATAGCTGGCGCGAAGGCATCGTGGGGCGACAGGTGGCGCTCGATGCCATAGAGTTGCTGTTCGATCGTGATCCCGATTTTGCAATCGAGGTCGAGGAAACCAGCTTCAAACAGCCCGAAGTGTTGATGCGCGGACTGGTCAGAAGTCCCTATCTCGGCGGCGATCGCCGTGCCGTATGGCGCATCGTTTGCGAGGGCGATCAGGTAAGGGAATGGCAATCCTGGGCCGAAGGTGGACCGCCTGGTATGACTCGCAAGCTCGCCCCAGACGATCTTCGCGATATGAGCAACCTTGCGGGCGATTCACCCGACAGCGACTAGAGCGGCGTAGCCGTCAGAAATCGTCAGCCGCGTTCATCAGCTTCGTCAGTCGAGGGGGCGCCACCGCGCGCCAGCTGCGTTCGAGCCATTCGCCGATGTGGTTCCAGTCTACCCCCGGGCGATTCAGGATGAGCCCGACCCAGCCGCTCGCGCCGTAATAAGCGGGCTTGTAATAGGCCTGCGGCTGCGTTTCGACGAGGTTTTCCAGCTCGTCCATGCTACCGGTCTTCACCAGCAGGCCGATGTGTTCGACACCGTGATGCTGGTCAGCAAAATGCGCGAAGAACTTGCCGCTCTTCTCGCTGCCGACACGGAAACCGGGCGATCCATGGCTGGAGCGTTCATGCGTTTCGGGCAGGGCGAGGGCGAGTTCTCGCACCCTTGCAAGCAAGTGCTCGGGATTATTCCCGCGCGACACGTAATCGGCCAGCACGCGCGGATAGAGCTGGTGTTCTGCGAACAACACCCGCCGGGCGAGAGTATCGGCGGTGTCGCCGGGCTGGATGGCGACCGCGATCTGGCCCAGCACTTCGCCCGCATCCAGCTCCTCGGTCACCAGATGGACCGATACGCCTCCATGGCTGTCGCCCGCAGCGATAGCCCGCGCGTGGGTGTCGAGGCCGGTGTATTTGGGCAGCAGAGAGGGATGGATGTTGAGCATCCGTCCACTCCAGTGCGATACCGTTTCGGCGGTGATGACCCGCATATAGCCCGCCAGCGCGATATAGTCCGCATCGGCGGCTAGGATGGCAGCCTCCATCTGTGCCTCGTGTTCGGCGCGGGGCAGGCCCTTGTGTGCCAGTGCGAAGGTCGCAATGCCCTCTGCCGCGGCGAGAGCGAGACCGGGTGCGGAGGGGTCGTTGCTGGCGACAAGCACGATTTCGAACGGGGCATCGGACAGGCGGCTGGCATAAAGAAGCGCCGCCATGTTCGATCCTGTGCCCGAAATCAGCACGGCGATTCGCGCGCGCGGCACAGTGCGCTCAGGCGGAATGGTCCGCCTCCCAGGCATCGCGCGCCGACCAGGTGCCCGCCGATCCGCGCACGGTGCAGCCGCGCGGCCCCGGCTCGATCCGTCCGATGGCAAATGCGTTTTCACCCGCCTGCGCCAGATCCGTGATCAGCGAATCGGCCTCATTAGGCTCCACCGCCAGCACCATGCCGACGCCGCAATTGAACGTGCGCGCCATTTCCTCCGGCTCGATATTCCCCTGCGCCTGCAGGAAGGCCATCAGCCGCGGTTGCTCCCAGCTATCGGCGTCGACCACCGCGCGTGCGCCTTCGGGCAGGACGCGAGGGATGTTCTCCAGTAGTCCGCCGCCGGTAATATGCGCCAGCGCTGCAATCCGTCCGGCGCGGATCGCGGGCAGCAAGCTTTTCACATAGATTTTGGTCGGTTCGATCAGCGCATCGATCAGCAGTCGGTCGGCGTCGAACAGGGCGGGGCGGTCGAGCTTCCAGCCCTTGTCGGCTGCCAGCCTTCGGACCAGCGAATAGCCGTTCGAGTGCACGCCCGAACTGGCAAGCCCGATCAGTACCTGTCCTGCGCGCACACGCTCTCCGGTCAGTTGCTCGCCGCGTTCGACCGCACCGACGCAAAAGCCCGCAAGATCATAGTCACCGGCGGCGTACATGCCCGGCATCTCCGCCGTTTCGCCGCCGATCAGCGCGCAGCCTGCCTGCTTGCAGCCCTCTGCAATTCCCGCGACAACTCGCTCGGCAATGCCGTTCTCCAGCTTGCCGGTGGCAAAATAATCGAGGAAGAACAGTGGTTCGGCGCCTTGAACGATCAGATCGTTGACGCACATCGCGACGAGATCGATGCCGACCGTGTCGTGGCGTCCGCTATCGATGGCCAGCTTCAGCTTGGTGCCGACACCGTCATTCGCCGCGACCAGCAACGGGTCGGAATATCCAGCCGCCTTGGGATCGAAAAATCCACCGAAGCCGCCCAGCTCGCTGGTCGCGCCGGGGCGGGCAGTTGCGCGTGCCAGCGGGCCGATCGCCTTGACCAGCGCGTTGCCTGCTTCGATCGACACGCCTGCGCGTGCATAAGTGTAGCTTGTGGTATCGTCGCTCATCCTGGATGCTGCCATACGCATTCGCGCTTGGATTTCCATGGCCCATGCGCCAAAAGGCCCATCAAATTTTCACATGACGTCGCTTTCCCTCCCTTTGCCGCGATATCGCAAACCGATCCTGCTGTTGCTGGCGGGCGCTGTTATGGTGCTGATTGCGTTGGCCGTGCGCGCGCAAGTATCGGGCGATCGTGGGATCGCTCCGGTCGCGGTTTCGCGTGATATCCAGGTCTCGGGCATCAAGGTCGACACGACAGGTAAGACCGGTGAAGCAGCGCGCGAAGAAGGCTGGAAGCAGGCTGAGCGGCTGGCCTGGGCGAAGCTTGGCGGCCCGAAGCTGTCCGATTCGCAGATTTCCAGCATGGTTTCGGCCATTGTGATCGAGCACGAACAGCTGGGCCTGCATCGATATATCGCCCAGCTCGGCGTGACTTTCGACCGTGGCCGCGCGAACCAGTATCTCGGCGGTGGGGGCGCGATCGTGCGATCTTCGCCAATGCTGCTGATCCCTGTGACAGTCTCGGCCGGGACGGATCTCGTTTACCAGCGTCGCAACCAGTGGCAGCGAGCCTGGGCGGACTTCCAGGCGGGGAACAGCAATATCGATTACGTCCGGCCTGTGGGTGCAGGCGGCGATTCGCTGATGGTCACTTTCGGGCAGACCGACCGGCGCAGCCGCTTGTGGTGGCGCGCCGTGCTCGACCAGTTCGGCGCGTCCGACGTGTTGGTTGCGATCGCCAAGCTCGATTACAGCTATCCCGGCGGGCCGATCGCCGGTCATTTCATCGCCCGTTACGGTCCGGACGACAAGGTGCTGGCGAGCTTCGATTTGAAGGCGCAGGGGCCGGATCAGCTCGATGCGATGCTCGATTCTGCCGTGCAGCGGTTTGACGGAATTTTCACCGACGCATTCAATGCGGGCAAGCTGCGGCCCGATCCGACACTCAATGTCGAAGCACCGGCCCTGCCGCCTGCCATAGCGGCGCTGGTGCAACGCGGTCGTGAACTTGAGGCACAGGATGCAGCCGCGGCTGCCGCTGCTGCCGACGCCAACGCTGCGGGGCTCCCGCTTCCCGACGGCAGTGCAACAAGCACTACCGATGCAAGCGGAAGCGATACCCCGGCGACACCTGCGCCTGTCGTGAAAGTGACCAGCTATACGGTCCAGTTCGCGACACCCAACGCCGCCTCGGTCGATTCGGCGCTCGCGGCGGCGCGCGGCGCCAGCGGCGTGCGCGCGGCGACAACGAGCAGTCTCGCGATCGGCGGCGTGTCGGTGATGCGGATCACCTATTCCGGATCGCAGGCGGAGCTTGCCAAGGCGCTGAGAGCGCGCGGCTTTACCGTGCGCGAAGGGGCTGGCGGGCTGTCCGTCTCGCGCTAGGCGCCTGAAGGCGCGCCATGGCCCAATACGCTCTCCCGCTCGACACCCGCGATGCGACCGCCTCCACACGGATCGTGGTGGGGGCAGCCAATGCATCGGTGATCGAGGCGCTCGCGGACCCATCGCACTGGCCATTTCACGTCGCCGTGCTGGTGGGGCCGCCGCGATCCGGCAAGACGCTGCTTGCGCGGCATTTTGCCGCAACCGCCTGCGGAGAGGCAATCGACGATGCGCATGATGTGGAAGAGACGACGCTGTTCCACCGCTGGAACCGCGCGCAGGATGACGGCAGCCCGTTATTGCTTTGTGCGCGCGAGGGTTGGCGGATCACACTGCCTGACCTGGCCTCGCGGCTGGGCGGCTCGCTCCAGTTGGGCATAGGCGCGCCCGATGATGCGATGGTGCGCGATTTGATCGAGGCCCATGCCGAGCAGCGCCATCTTGCCCTGAGCGATGCGGCGAGCGCTTATCTCGTGCCCCGGATCGAGCGCAGTTTCGCCGCAATCGAGGCGGTCGTTGCCGCAATCGACCGAATTTCGCTTGAACGCCAGCTTCCCGCCACCATGTCGATTTGGCGCGATGCGCTGGAATCGGTGCAAGGGCCGGAGCAGGCCAGCTTGCTTTGAACGCCGATTGGTGGGAGATTCGTTTCTGTCATGTTCAATCGCCTGACCGCATATCTCGATAGCATCCGTGCGCGCGACCCCGCGCCGCGCTCGCGATGGGAAATCCTGCTGTATCCGGGTGTATGGGCGCTCGGTTTCCACCGGGTGGCACACTGGCTGTTTGAGGCGGAATTGTTCTTCCTCGCGCGGCTGGTCAATCATCTGGGCCGCTTCCTGACCGCGATCGATATCCATCCGGGTGCGAAGATCGGGCGCAATTTCTTTATCGACCACGGGTTTTCGGTGATCGGCGAAACAGCCCAGATCGGCCACGATGTGACCATCTATCAATGCGTGACTCTGGGCGGCACCAACCCGACCAATGGGGTGGGGGGCAAGCGCCATCCGACGATCGAGAACAATGTCATCATCGGTTCGGGCGCGCAGGTCATCGGGCCGATTACCGTCGGCGAGCGGGCGCGTATTGGGGCCAATGCAGTGGTGACCGACGATGTGCCCGAAGGCGCGACGATGGTCGGCTTCAAGGCCCGTTCGACGCTGGTGCCGATCGAAACCTATATGCGCGAATTCATGCCCTACGGCACGCCCTGCAACGAACCGTGCGAGCCCGATATGAGCCGTATCGAAACGCTTGAAGCGCAACTCACCGAAATGCGCGCAGAACTGGAATCTCTGCGTGCTTCGGCGGTGATGGATGAGCCCGCGACCCGCAGCGGGACCGACAATTGAGCCGTCCGCAGACGCCCGGCGGCGCAAGTGGTTCGGTGATTTCCTTCCCTGCCGCTTTCGTCAAAGGCGGCGCGAATCAGACCAGCTTCACCCGTGAAGAACTGATGCGTATCCTTGACCTTTATGGCCGGATGGTCGCCGCCGGGCAGTGGCGCGACTATGCGATGGATTTCGACAAGGACTTCGCCTCCTTCTCGGCCTTCCGCCGTACTGCCGAGCGCCCACAGGCGCGGATCGAGAAGCGCCCGGCCTTGCGCAACCGGCAGGGTATGTGGGCGCTGTTCGGCGAGCACGGCCAAATGCTGAAGCGCGGGCATGAACTGGCCGGCGTCCTTGCCCCGGTTGAGCGGCGGCTGGTGAAGGCAGTGGAGGACTGAGAGCGACGTCGATTGCCGTCGACTGCCCGAAAATTTTGAAATCAAAGGTTTTTCGAATATTTCTGCGTCTGGCCACAACAGGTCCAGCCCGGAGGCGGGGAATGATCCTTCTCATTTTGGCAGCAGCTGCGCAGACCACCGGAGCAGACGAACCGGTCCGGATAGACATCCTCGCCCCGCCTCCCTGCGAGGCGCAACAGCCACGACCGACTTCGTCCGATGAGATAGTCGTGTGCGCGAGGCGTAAGGACAACAGCCAATATCGCCTCTAAGACACCGCCAGTAAGCCGCGCGACGGAGGCCTCCCCAAAGCGCAAGTGCAACTGGCCAAGGGTGTGACCGTCAGCGCGGAAACCGAAAGCGAAGATTTCGGCATGGCCCGCTCGAACAGGGCAATGGTGCGCTTCAAGATCAAGTTCTAGAGCGGCGTTGAGAAGGTTTTTTAGTCAGTTCGGGCAACAAGATGCTGAGTTGTAAGGTTTGTCGATTCAAAAGACTTCAGCCGCCTGTCCCCGTGCAGCTCGCCAGATCGAAGAACTGTTTTGCGACGAAAACATTGTCTTGAGAAGATCCGGCATCTGGAATCAGGATATGAGCGGGAGCTAACCTGCCTCTCTGCGGTATCTCGTCGATAATATTGTAATCGACGTCCATGGAGAGAAACTCCCGATTACCCAACGGGCGAGGGCCACCGTCGGGATTGGGAGGGCGCCAATCCTCAGCGGCAACATCGGTCGTAGAAGCAATATTTTGTAGGTTGTCGGAACCGCCGTTCCACGGCAGCCACCACGAAGTCTTGCCGGTTTTCTTGGAATGAACGCCCCACGCCAGTCCGCCTGGCCAGTCCGGACTTCTATCTACCGGTTTGAAAAATGCAGTTACGTCCGGTGTATGACGCAAAACGTATTTGGCGTTTTCAATTGGGCAGCCATGGATGGACACGGTGGCCAGCGCCAGCAATCCAATCATTTTCACACCTCATCGGCTAGGCCAGTTTTTCGAGCCTTGGCATCGGAATGAATGACCGCGCTACCGGAAATTGTTGCAGACCTATTGGTGGCCGCTTGTGTGTTGCTGACCACCATTCGTGATTTTCCTACACTATGGCTGAAATGCCAGAATGTTTCGCTCGTGGTCGAACAAGCCGGCAAGCGCCCTTGAATGACTCTCCGGCGGCATTCGGGATTTTCTCACCAGAACCGTGTTCCGGATGTTCCAAATCCAGGGGATGCCGCCGGAGATTCCAACTCTCGTCCTACAGCGATCAGGCCGTCACCATCCCCGCTTGCGGCAGGCGCAATTGCACTTTGCCGGGCAGTAGCGCCACGACCTTGGCGCGGATCGGCGTCCAGAAGCCTGCCAGCGTCAGCAGGGCAGAGCCGATCACCAGTGCGGTCAGTGCAAAGTTCAGTTCTACTGCGCCGAAACGGTCGAACAGGAAGGTGAGGGCGGCCAGCACATAGGCAAGCGCAGACACCAGCAGCGCACGCCGGTCGATGGCGAGCGCCACCAGCCCGAACAGCACATAGATCGCGATGACACCCAGGGCGCCACCGACGCCAATCGCGCCGCCACCGTCCATCACGCCCAGCGAATAGAACAGCGGGTGGGCGATCATCGGTGCGGCGAGCAGGTGCAGCCAGAAGGCAACATCGCTGCGCCGGGTCGTGCGCTCGCGGTCGCTCATATCCCAGCGCATTGCCACGGCGAACACGCAGAGCCCGGCGACGAATACCAGCCCAAGAATCGGGAAATGGCCTTGCCCGTCGGTCATGATCTGCACCGCCAGTGCCGCCGCCCCGATGGCGCATGCGACCACTGCACCGGCTCCAGCGGCAATGGTGATCGGGACCATGAAACGCTTCCAGTGCAGCCACGAGAAATAGGTGGTCAGCGCTGCTGCACCGGCCATGATCAGGACAATCAGCACGGCGCCCATAGCGTCACCGATCTGCGATTGCCCGATGGCCTTTTCGCTGATCGCATGAATCCCCGCAATCAGTCCGATTGGAAAAGAGATCAGCGCGAAGGATGCTGCCAGCACGCTTCCGACGAAGGTGATCAGCAGCAGGATGGAGGGCAGTGCCATGCGGCGCTGCCGGGTGAAGATTTCCGCAAGCGCCCAGGCTGCACCGGCCACCATTGCGCTGGGCAGGAAGATCGGGAAGAGACTGCCGAACAGCGAGGAATTGCTGGGAGATCCCGTTATCGCGCCGCCGATCGATCCAACCGCAATCAGCAGGATCACAACCCCGATCGACACGAAAACGTCGTTGAAGCTGTTGATGAGGCGGAAATTCTCCTCATCGCTGCGCGGCATGGCGCGGACAGTGCTCATGTGAGCGCGAAAGCTGGTTGCCGCCTCGGCGCTCAGCGCGCCGGCAGCCACCGCTGCATTGATATCCTCTTCGGAATACACCGGACCCTCCCCTGTTATCGAAAGGAGAGAATAGGTCCGGTGTGTTATTCAGTCAATACGGCTCGTCGATCAGCCTCGTGCGCTCGACGGAGCGGCATCCGCGCCGAGCACCTTCTGCATCGCTTTCAGGATCGCAGCTGACTGCTCCGAACCCGAGTTGGGTGCGTGGAGGTGGTTCTGTTCGCTGATCTTGTCCCAATGCGCGGCGAAGCCTTCGACTGTGCGTTCGCCTTCAGGCAGCCAGACTGCATCGTTCATCATCACCCATGCCGAGTGGTAGCCGCCGGCCCCCGCGCCGACGATGGCGTTGGTCGGCGCGTCTTCGCTCACCAGGAACAGCGCGGCAGGAACGACATTCACCGGGTCGAACAGCTTGAAAGCCTCTTCGGGGAACAGGTCCTCGGTCATGCGGGTGCCTGCAACCGGGGACAGCGTATTGCACTTGATGTTGTATTTGGCGCCTTCGAGCTGGAGCGTCTTGGTCAGGCCAGCAAGGCCCAGCTTGGCTGCGCCATAGTTGGCCTGGCCGAAATTGCCGAACAGGCCTGTCGACGATGCCGTCATCAGCACGCGGCCATAGGCTTGCTCGCGGAAGGTCTCCCAACATGCCTTGGTGGCATAGGCCGAGCCGATCAGGTGGACTTTCACCACGAAATCGAAATCTGCCGGTTCCATCTTGGCGAAGGTCTTGTCGCGCAGCACGCCGGCGTTGTTGATCAGGACATGGACGCCGCCCCATTTCTCCTTGGCGCGGGCAACCATCTCTTCCATCTGGTCGTATTCGGTGACCGAATGGCCATTGGCCATCGCGGTGCCGCCAGCCGCCTCGATCTCCTCGACGACTTTTTGCGCCATGTCGGAATGGCCGGTGCCATCGCGTGCACCGCCCAGATCGTTGACCACCACCTTGGCGCCCCGGCGGCCGAGTTCGAGCGCGTATTCGCGGCCCAATCCGCCACCTGCGCCGGTCACAATGGCTACCTTGTCCTTGAAATCGATGGTCATGGTTTCTCTCCGAGTCGGGTTTACGTGAAGGTCAATGTGGCTGCGGGGTGGCACTATCGCGCAGGCGATGCAACCGGCAGCGCAATAGCGCGCGATTCCGTAACGGCGTTCCTACCAGTCCTGCAACAGCTTGAGCAGTTCTGCTGGCGAATCGATCACCGCATCACCACCCAGTTCGTGCGGTGGCTTGTCGTTATAGCCATATCCGGCCACCACAACCGGCATCTCAGCCGCTCGGGCAGCCGCCACATCATAAGAGCTGTCACCGATATACACCATCGCGCCGCCGCCACAGCGCTCGCGGGCGGTAAGTAGCTGGTCCGGGGCAGGCTTTGCAGTGCCCTTGCCGAGCGTATCTCCGCCCAGCAGAGTCGAGAAGCAGTCGATCAGCTGAAGCTCGGTCAGGATTTTGCGGGCAAAGCTTTCGAACTTGTTGGTCACCAGCGCCAACGGAATCCCGCGTCCATACAGATCGGAAAGAACCTCGCTCATCCCTGGGAAGGGCGCGGTATGGACGGCGCAATTTTCTCCGTAATAGGCCAGCATCTGCTTGTAGAGTGAACGGAACTCGTCATCCGGCAGGCCGCCTTGTTGCTCGATCGCGCGCGCCAGCATCAGCTTCGCCCCGCCACCGATGAGGTCTTTCATGCTCTCGTCTGGCACCGGATCGAAACCCCTTATGCCAAGCGCATAGTTCACTGCTTCGCCAAGATCGCGATGCGTGTCGAGTACGGTTCCGTCGAGATCGAAACCTACGATAGCAAAAGGAAAATCGCTCATCGCATCAGGAGATGGCGATCATCGCTTCAAACCGCAAGCGAAGGATGGCATGGCGTTGTCCATGACCGACACGACCCGCGAATTCGCCACCATCATTCTCGCCGCAGGCAAAGGCACACGCATGAAGAGCGATCTGCACAAGGTGCTCCATCCGATCGCCGGTCAGCCGATGCTGATGCACCTGTTGGCGAGCGTCGATTCGCTGGGGCCGGCGCGCAAGGTGGTGGTGGTCGGTTCGGGCCGGGATCAGCTCGAGAATGCGCTTGCGGGAAGCGCGGTGACAGCCTTGCAGGAGCCGCAGCTGGGCACCGGTCATGCGGTTCAGCAGGCAGAGATTGCGCTGGCAGGATATGACGGCGATGTGCTCGTGCTCTATGGCGATGTCCCCTTCGTGCGCCCGCAGACCATGGCAGCGATGCTCGACCGGCTGCACGAGGCCGACAGCCCAAAGGTGGTCGTACTGGCTTTCGAACCGGACGATGCGGGGCACTATGGCCGGGTGATCGCTGACGATATGGGGCGCATCGCGAAGATGGTCGAATACAAGGATGCGAGCGAAGAAGAGCGCGCCTGCCGTGTATGCAATTCGGGCCTGATGGCTGGGCGTGCTGCGGATATGTTCGATCTGTTACGTCGAGTCGGTAACGACAACGCCCAACAGGAATATTATCTCGTCGACGTGGTCAACATCGCCAATGCCGATGGCGATTTGTGTACGGCGATCACCACCGACCGTCCGGACGAAGTCGCCGGGATCAACAGCCGTGCTGAACTCGCCGCCGCGGAGGCGCAGTGGCAGGAATTTCGCCGCGAGGAAGCGATGGCCGATGGTGCGACGCTGCGCGATCCGCCGTCGGTGTTCTTCAGCTTCGATACAAAGCTGGGCCGCGATGTCACGATCGAACCCAATGTCGTGTTTGGCCCCGGCGTCACCGTCGCCGACGGGGCGCACATAAAGGCATTCTGCCATCTCGAGGGCGCGACTCTGGGAGAGGGGGTCGAAGTTGGGCCGTTCGCCCGGCTTCGCCCCGGTGCAGTGCTGGAGAAAAACGCCTTCGTCGGCAATTTCGTCGAAGTGAAAAAGACCGTGATGCATGAAGGGGCCAAAGCCAGCCATCTGACCTATCTGGGCGATGCCGAAGTCGGGGCAGGGGCCAATATCGGCGCGGGCACCATCACCTGCAATTACGATGGCTATTTCAAATACAAGACGACCATCGGCCCGCGTGCGTTCATAGGATCGAACAGTGCGCTGGTGGCACCCGTTTCAATCGGTGCCGACGCAATCGTCGGTGCGGGCAGCACGGTGACGCGCGATGTTCTCGACGGCGAATTGCGGCTGGTCCGCGCCGAACAATCGGTCAAGCCAGGCTGGGCGGACCGTTTCCATGAAGCGATGCGAAAGAAGAAAGCTGCCGCGAAAGAGGGGCGCGAGACAAGCTGAAACAAGCGCTTTTAGCGTCGTAAGTATGCCGTGATTACGCGGTCATGCATTTTGGCACTGGCGATCGGGCGATAATCCTGCGCGAGAGTCCGCTTCACGATGGCCGCAACATCCGGGCTCTGCACAGTGAACGGCACGTTCGCGGCGACGATCACTGGGGGCTTGTGGGACAGAATGCGGCGCACCTCACCGGGTTGGCTGGTCCCCAACGCATCATGTTCGAGCAGGTTGTTCAGGTGATCGGGATAAATGAAGCGCGTCGGCAGGCAACTTCCGGTCATGCGATATAACGCCGTCGGCCCGTCGTAAACCCACAGGCAGGCGCTGTGCGAAACATGCGGGGCAATAGCTTCTGCCAACTGTGTGGTTTGGGCTTTCTCCGTCCTTGCAAGCTGATAGCGATCGGGAATCTGCAAAATGAGAATTCCCAGCATCACCAGGAGCAATGCCGAAAATGGTCCGAACGGCCCGCGACGGTCGAGCAGCGGCGTAACGAGCAGCACCGCGGCCGGAACCGCCGCGGCGTAGTAGTAGAGATAGACGGTCGAAGGCAGGAACACAGTTGCCAGGCAAGACAACAGCCAGACGGCGTAGAACCAGTAGCGCGCGGGATTTTCCGGTCGCTTGACGCGGAACGCCCCATAGATGCCGAGCGCGGCCATTATCATGAGTGGATTGGTCCACACCACATCTCGCGAACTGAATCGACCGAGCGGTCCGGCCGCGCGCGCGAAGGATGAGGTGATAGTTGCCTGAATGAAAGCGTCGAACCCGCTGATGGAAGCATAGAAAATTGCCACCAGAACGGTCGGCATCGCCCCGATCAACCCGTAGAGTGTGCCGAGGCGCAGGACGCCTGCCAAGTCGAGGCCTCGGCGCCATTGCGAATAGAGCACACATCCGCCCAGCATCATACACTGCGGCAGCACCGTGACCTTGATCTGCATGGCCAACCCGCCGAGGAGCATCGCCCAGAGCGCGCGCCGCGATGCATCGCGACGATCCGGGTCGCGTACCAACCAGACCATGCCAAGCATGAGCGGTACGTGAAATGCCTCGGATTGCCCGGAATAGCTCGCATAGGCGGCCATCCAGATAACATACAGCGTCCCCGCCGCGGTCGCACCGAAGCGATCTGTGAGATCACGGGCAAGATGATAAGTAAGCAGGGCGCCGGCAAAGGTGAAGATCGCGGCAAGTGTCTGATAAGCGATCGGACCCGGACCCAAGGTCCAATGTGCAAACGCGTATAATGCATAAAGTCCGAAGGATTTGCGGTCCCACAGATCGATATAGGGCAATTTCCCATGCAGCATTTGCTGCCCGATCAATGAATAGAGCTGTTCGTCGATATCGGCCACGGGATCGCCGAACCAGATGATGCGCGTCGCCAATACGGCGATAGCCAAAATCGCCACGACAGCGGCCCGGCTCGCTGCCTTGGCGCCATAGGTGCTGCGATCAGTCGTGATAGCGGTGGTCACCAAGTCCGCTGGTCCTGTCTTGAAACGGAGGCAATGACAGGGTTCACTGGCAGAATATGGTTAATAAACTGCTGCATTGGAGCTGTTACCTTCGCCCAAAAACTGGCGATGGCGTCCAAGACGACTCGAACGGCGCGTGCTGCTGTTGAAAGCGTCCCAATTGCGTCTGCTCATTTGAGTCCGGGCGTGAATGATGAACAAGCCTTACCGGTCCGAATTGGGATGAGTGGGACACTTGAATATCAACTATTCAAGGTTAACGGACGGAAGCAATTGGCGATTACAATCCACCTAAATTCCCGGTTTCCTGTTTGCGTGCTTCGCGATCAGGGTCTATGTATACGGTTGAATATATTGGATGGAATTGCGCCATAGGGTCGGCTGCCGTAATTAAACTCAGCCAGTTAGTATGGTAAATCAAGCAGACTCAACGTTCAGGTTTCGGGGAAATGATGCACAGTTTCGGTACACTTAGCATTTTTTACCCGCGCCACATTCATTTGGTTGGTATAGAAAATTTATGCCAATATTAACTTTCCTTAATACCCGTAAGGGCAAGATGATCGCAGTCGGTACCGCCGCGGCGATTGCTTTGGGGACAGCGGGTGTGTTGTGGGAAAGCGCGCCCACGAAGAACGACGGCAGCGGACAGTCGCTGGGGCGCTTCGATACGCTTACCAAACTGGGCTCTGAAGCGATCGATGCGCTCGAGGCGCGCTCTCCCGGTCCCCGGATCGGGGGCATCGCGCTGAAGGGCAAAGGCAAGGGCAAGCGCGCCCGCGCGTTGCCGCGTGAGCGGTTGGCCAAGGCCAAGCCGAAGCCCGCACCGACCGAAAAGGCGCTCGGCAAGATCTTCTATCCGTCCGAGTTCGCACTTAACTCTGTCCCTGCGGCACTCCCAGGATTGCCCAGCCTGGATTTCGCTCCGCCAGTTATCGGTGGGGGGACGGGTAGTCCGTTTGTGCCGGGGACCCCTGGCGGAGGCGGCTTTGTCTTTATTCCGCCGGGCGGCGGTGGCGGCTCACCCCCTCCGACTGGCGGAGGGGGTGGCGGCAATCCTCCACCACCGCCTCCACCACCGCCTCCACCATCGGCAGTGCCCGAACCGGCGACATGGCTGCTCATGATCATTGGATTCGGCGTGATCGGCGGGGCGTTGCGCAGAAAGAAGGCTGCTCTTCTTGCGGTATGATGCCATCGTGCGTGCGTGGATGGGATTTGCGGTTGTTCTGATTGCAATTGCTGCTCTCGTCGGTGCGACCATCTGGGTCCTTGCACCCGCCGAAGCCGCACGTACCGAACCAGTTGCACTGCCAAAGAGCGTCACGAGCGCGCCATCGCTGCCGCATCTCGCGCACGACAGCGGGGATCGCCTCTACCTGACTCCAGAAGCGAGCCGTTTGGCCGCGAAGGACGGATTGCTACCTGCCGGTATCAAATCGATCATCGATACCACGGGTCAGCTCAAATACGGCCAGTATAAGTGGGATACGGTTGGTGTCCCGCCGGGCAAGCTCAAGATCAGGGTCGATCTCGATCGCCAGCTGATCTCGGTGTTCATCGGCCCGCACGAAGTGGGCACGGCGATCATCGTCTATGGCGCGAATGGCAAGGAATCGCCACGCGGACATCTGCCGATTCTCGGCAAGACCAAGGATTATCACTCGATCACCTATGATGCACCCATGCCCTATTCGCTGTGGCTTCGCAGCGACGGCGTGGCGATTCATGGGAGCGAGGTGACGCCGGGTCATGCCACCAACGGCTGCATTGGCGTGCCGACCGAATTCGCCAAGCGCCTCTTCGAACTGGCTCACAAGGGCGACATCGTCGATATCGTTGGCGACGCCAAAGCAGGCTGATCGATTGCCGCCGGCAATTTAAGCCTAGCATTAACCTTTTGCATTTACGCCGTCTTTGCGCCGCGGCGTGCAAGCTCCCGTGGTCAAGCGGAGTTTGCCTATGTCACCTCTTGCCCGCAACCTCACACGCGTCCTTGCGCTCGTCAGCGCGTCCCCGCTGCTGCTCAGCGCGCAGGGTATGCATGTCGGTTTCGATGATCGATTGCTTGCAGGACACAACCGTGCCCGGCTGGCAATGGGTATGGCACCGATGCAATGGGACAACCGCCTTGCCCGCGATGCGCAGGTCTGGGCGAACAAGCTCGCCAGCACGGGTCAGTTCTATCATTCGCCGGACGTACCGGGAAAACCGCTGGAAGGCGAAAACCTCTGGGCCGGAACTACAGGCGCGTTTACGCCGGAAGACATGGTTGGACTGTGGCTGAAGGAGAAGCGCTTTTTCCGTCATGGTAGTTTCCCCAACAATAGCACTACCGGCAATATACTGGACGTCGCACACTACACGCAGGTCATCTGGCACGACACGCGAAAGGTCGGCTGTGCGCTGGCGCATGGCGATGGCGAGGATGTACTGGTCTGCCGCTACAGCACTTACGGCAATGTGGTGGGTGACAATCCGCTCAAGCCCAATCCAGCTTTGCAGCGCCTCGACTTTGCTCCTTCATTGCAGGTTGCGGCTGGGAATGACGATGACTTGGGCTCGATCAGCTTTACGCCTGCCGTAATAGAGCCGTTCAGGATTGCCCTGCCCGAAACACAGCTCAAGCTGGATGAAAGTGACTACACGCCGCTGTTCGCGACCCAGCCGGTCCAAGTGGGCAAGGTCACAATCTCGCCCTTCGATCTACCGCAGATCGATTGATCCGGAAGGGTCGCCACCTGTTGGCTTTTTGATGTTCCTTAGTCTGGCTGTCGCCAGCGTCGCCCGCGCGTCACATGATCGAAAGCGGCGGGTCTGATAACCCTGCAACGGGATTCAGCAATCACCTTATGAGTGCGCCGCAACTCCTGTGGACTGGCGGCATAATCTGTTGCCGCAATGAGCAACCACGGTGTTAGCCTATAAGACAGGCGCCTGCCGTCACTACGACCCAGGCGGCGCAGGCAAGTCCTAGAATGGTCCACGCTCGGGTCGCCAGAGGCAGTTTTTCGGTCGCCAGCGCACCGCTCGCAAGGTCGGATGCTTCCGAAATCCAATATTGCCTCAATCGCTCGAGTTGTATGAGGGGCTCGGGCTTTGCTGGGGCTGCCGTGGGAGTAGGATCCGAACGCAGCAAAGCGGCGCTGAGAACGGATTGCGACAGCGGCGTCTTGAACCGACAGCCGAACAGTCCTTCGTCCGCCCATACGATCTCGGCAGCGTAGGTTTCGCCGTCGGGCAGTGCGATCTCGAATTTCTCGCCAACCGTCATCGCGCTGTCGGCAGAAACCAGCATTCCGGTCTTCGACAGGTTATGCACGAGCGCACCCTGGCGGGCATCCTCTCTGGTGAGTTGCGTTTCCAGCCTGAGGACCCGGCGATCGGCATCCCGTTGATTGGATGCCGGGGCAAATGTTGCCGTTAGAGCGTGCATGAGCATGAAGCCATTTATCGCGGATAGCGGATAACTGTGCAGTAAAACGAAGGGGTTAAAATAGTATGATTTTCGCTTTTTTGGCGGTGCTTGTGGCCATGAATCAACAAGGGGGCAGGCTATCGCCTACCCCCAAATCAACTGGTGTATGCTAAGGTAATCTCAGTCGGTGACATGTTCGGCGAGGACAGTCAGTCCTTCCGCGGAAACTTCCGCAAATCCTCCCCGTACGACGATTTCCTCTGCCTGAGCTCCTTCGGTCTTGAACACCCTCACGGCGCCATCGCGAATGGTCGACATCAGCGGGGCGTGGCCGCCCAACACACCGAACTCGCCCTCGGTACCGGGGACGACTACCATGTAGACCTCCTCGGAGCGAACCAGCTTTTCCGGTGTGACGAGTTCGAAGTGCAGGGGCATGTCGTTTTCCTAAGCCTCAGGCGTCCGCGGCCAGTTTCTTGGCCTTTTCGACGACCTGTTCGATCCCGCCGACCATGTAGAAGGCGGCTTCGGGCAGGTGATCGTATTCGCCGTCGACCACGGCCTTGAAGCTCTTCACCGTGTCTTCGAGCTGGACGAATACGCCCGGGATGTTGGTGAAGACCTCGGCGACGTGGAACGGCTGGCTGAGGAAGCGCTGGATCTTGCGCGCGCGGGCGACGGTCAGCTTATCCTCTTCCGACAGTTCGTCCATGCCGAGAATGGCGATGATGTCCTGCAGGCTCTTGTACTTCTGCAGCGTCTCCTGGACGCGGCGAGCGGTTTCGTAATGCTCCTGCCCGACGACGCGCGGTTCGAGCACACGACTGGTCGAATCGAGCGGATCGACCGCCGGATAAATACCGAGTTCGGAGATCGCACGGCTCAACGTAGTGGTCGCGTCGAGGTGGGCGAAGGAGGCGGCAGGTGCAGGGTCGGTCAAGTCGTCGGCCGGCACATAGATCGCCTGGACCGAGGTGATCGAGCCCTTGGTGGTCGAGGTGATGCGTTCCTGCAGGTTGCCCATGTCGGTGGCGAGAGTGGGCTGATAGCCCACCGCCGACGGGATACGGCCGAGCAGCGCCGACACTTCCGAGCCTGCCTGCGTGAAGCGGAAGATGTTGTCGACGAAGAACAGCACGTCCTGGCCTTCGACGTCGCGGAAATACTCCGCCATGGTCAGACCGGTCAGCGCAACGCGGGCACGCGCACCCGGAGGTTCGTTCATCTGGCCGAACACCAGCGCCACCTTGGAACCTTCCGAGGTCGCATTGCCATCGGCGTCCTTGGCGATGACGCCTGCGTCGAGGAATTCGTGGTAGAGGTCGTTGCCCTCGCGGGTACGTTCACCCACGCCGGCGAAGACGGACACGCCGCCGTGGCCCTTGGCGATGTTGTTGATCAGTTCCTGGATCAGCACGGTCTTGCCGACACCGGCGCCGCCGAACAGGCCGATCTTGCCGCCCTTGGCGTAAGGCGCGAGCAGGTCGATCACCTTAATGCCGGTGACGAGGATCGCCGCTTCGGTCGACTGGTCGATGAATGCCGGGGCTTCGGCGTGGATCGGCATGGTGCTTTCCGCGCCGACCGGGCCGCGCTCGTCGATCGGTGCGCCGACGACGTTCATGATCCGGCCGAGCGTCTTGGGACCGACCGGCACCGAGATTTGCGAACCGGTGTTCACGACTTCCTGCCCGCGGGTGAGGCCATCGGTGCCGTCCATCGCGATGGTACGCACGGTGTTCTCACCAAGGTGCTGCGCAACTTCGAGAACCAGCGTGTTCTCGCCGTTCTTGGTTTCGAGCGCGGTGAGGATCGGTGGCAACTCGCCAGGGAAAGCGACGTCGACGACCGCGCCGATAACCTGCGCAATGGTGCCGTTGGGGCTTTGGTTCAGTTTGGGTGCGGTGGCCATGATGCGTTTATCCTGGTCAAAAGGTTATTGGGCTTAGTTCTTGCCCTTGGGGTGTGCGGCGCAAATCTTGTCGGCATCGACGAGGACGTATTCGCCGTCCTTCTGATCGACCGTTGCGGTGTTGCGGAGGTACTTGTCTTTCCCGAGGCCGAACTGGCAGATAAAGCTGGTCGCGCCCATGCCATTCGCCTTGCACGTTGCAATCACCACCTTGTCGGCGTCTGGACATGCCTTGGCGAGCACCTTGCTGAAGGTTTCCTGATCGGGCGGTGGAAGGCGATTGATCGTCGCGGTCGGCGTTGGCACCGCAGTCTGCGTCGGCTGAGGTGTCGGCTGCGAACCGCAAGCGGCCAAAGCAAATGCCGGAGCCAGTGCGAGGAGAAGGGTAGTTCTGTTCACGTAAGGAGTTCCTGGTTGGCGTACCCTGATGGGACGGCAAGATTTGTTACAGGGCTTCGGCGCCGGCGATGATTTCGATGAGTTCGGTCGTGATCGCGGCCTGACGGCTACGGTTATACTGAATGGTCAGCTTGTTGATCAGATCCCCGGCGTTGCGCGTAGCGTTGTCCATCGCGGTCATCGAGGCACCCTGTTCGCTGGCGGCGAGTTCGAGCAGCGCGCCGAACAATTGCGTGCGGACATAACGTGGCAGCAGTTCGGCGAGGATCGCTTCCTCGTCCGGTTCGTATTCGACCACCGCTCCGGCTTGCGCGGTCGCCGATGCGGTTGCGGTCTCTTCGGGACGCGGGACCGGGATCAACTGCTGGACGGTGGGATCCTGCGACAACGCCGACTTGAACTGCGGGTAAACCAGATGCGCGACATCGAACTTGCCCTGATCGAACATGGCAATCAATTCGCTGGCAATCGTTTCTGCTTCCTCGAAGCCCGGATCACGCACATTCGAAGTATCGAAATGCTTGTTGATCCGGTCGGCGAAATCGCGCTTGATCGGCGCGCGGCCCTTGCGCCCCACGAGGTAGAATTCGACCGTCTTGCCTTGCGCGATCAGCTCACGCGCCTTGGCCTTGGCGGCCTTGACGATATTGGCGTTGAGACCGCCGCACAGGCCCTTGTCGGTGTTCACCACCACCAGCATGTGCCGCTGGTTCGAGCCTGTGCCGCGCAGCAACAGCGGACCGCTCTCGCCACGCACCTTGCCCGCCAGCGAACCCATCACCTTGGCCAACCGCTCCGCATAAGGGCGCGCGGCCTCGGCAGCGGCCTGCGCCCGGCGCAGCTTCGCTGCGGCGACCATCTGCTTCGCCTTGGTGATCTTTTGGGTCGACTTGACCGACTTGATCCGGTTCTTGAGTTCCTTGAGCGAGGCCATGCGCCAGCTCCCTTAGGCGAACTGCTTGGCAAAGGCTTCGAGCGCCTTCACCGTGCGGTCCTTGATGCCGTCATCGAACTTCTTGCTCTCGCGGATATCCTTGAGGACGTCGGCGTGATCGTGGCGCATGAAGCTCAGCATCTGCTCTTCGTATTCGGTGACCCGGTTGGTGTCGATTGCATCGAGAAAGCCATTGGTGCCCGCGAAGATCGAAACGGTCTGCTCTTCGAAGGGCATCGGGCTGAACTGGCGCTGCTTGAGCAGCTCCGTCAGGCGCGCGCCGCGATTGAGCAGCTTCTGCGTCGCGGCGTCGAGGTCCGAGCCGAACTGCGCGAACGCCGCCATTTCGCGGTACTGCGCAAGGTCGAGTTTCATCGAGCCGGAGACGGTCTTCATCGCCTTTGTCTGCGCGGCACCGCCGACGCGGCTGACCGACAGGCCGACGTTGATCGCCGGGCGAATGCCCTGATAGAACAGCTCGGTCTCAAGGAAGATCTGGCCATCGGTGATCGAGATCACGTTGGTTGGAATATAGGCCGACACGTCGCCCGCCTGCGTTTCGATGATCGGCAGCGCGGTCAGCGAACCGCCGCCTTCGGCATCGCTCATCTTGGCGGCGCGCTCGAGCAGGCGGCTGTGCAGGTAGAACACGTCACCCGGATAGGCTTCGCGGCCCGGCGGGCGGCGCAGCAGCAGCGACATCTGACGATAGGCGACCGCCTGCTTGGAAAGGTCGTCATAGACGATGACGGCGTGCATGCCGTTGTCGCGGAAGAATTCGCCCATCGCGCAACCCGTGTAGGGTGCGAGATACTGCAACGGAGCGGGCTCCGATGCGGTGGCGGCGACGACGATCGAATATTCCATCGCGCCGTTTTCTTCGAGCTGGCGGACGATCTGCGCGACGGTCGAACGCTTCTGGCCGACTGCGACATAGATACAATAAAGCTTCTTGCTCTCGTCGTCGCCCTGGTTCGGACCCTTCTGGTTGATGAAGGTGTCGATCGCGACGGCGGTCTTGCCGGTCTGGCGGTCACCGATGATCAGCTCGCGCTGGCCGCGGCCGACTGGTACGAGCGCGTCGATTGCCTTGAGGCCCGACTGCACCGGCTCGGAAACCGATTGGCGCGGGATGATGCCCGGCGCCTTCACCTCGACGCGGCGACGCTCGGTGCTTTCGATCGGGCCCTTGCCGTCGATCGGGTTGCCCAGAGCATCGACGACGCGGCCAAGCAGGCCCTTGCCGACGGGCACGTCGACAATGGTGCCAGTGCGCTTGACGGTATCGCCTTCCTTAATGCCGGTGTCGGCACCGAAGATCACCGCGCCGACATTGTCGGCTTCGAGGTTCAACGCCATGCCTTGCACGCCGTCGGAAAATTCGATCATCTCACCAGCCTGAACCTGGTCGAGGCCGTGGATGCGGGCAATACCGTCGCCCACGCTGAGCACGGTGCCGACTTCGCTTACTTCGGCCTCGGTGCCGAAATTGGCGATCTGGTCCTTGATGACCTTGGAAATTTCTGCGGCGCGGATATCCATGATGTGCTTTCGTCCTTTGGGCCGGGCGTCAGGCTTGCAGAGCCTGGGATAGTGAGTTGAGGCGGGTGCGGATCGAACCGTCGATGCGCCTGGAACCAAGCGTCACGACGAGTCCGCCGAGGAGTTCTGGATCGACCTTCGTCGACAGCTTGACCGTGCGCCCCTCGCGCGCAGTCAGTTTCTGACGCAGCTTTTCAAGCTGGTCATCGGTCAACGCACGAGCGCTGGTTACTTCTGCCGTGAGCTCGCCGCGCTGAGCGGCGGCAATCTGGCGGAAAGCGCGGATCACGGCGGGCAATTGATTTAAGCGGCGGTTCTGCGCGAGCACGCCGAGAAAATTGGCAGTCAGCTGCGACAGGCCAAGCAATGGTGCGACACCGGCAAGTGCCTGTTCGGCTTCGGTACGCGATACGCGCGGATGGACGGTCAGAGCCTTGAGCTCGGCCGATTCGCCAAGCGCGGCCTCGATTTTGTCGAGGTCCGATTCGACAGCCGTGACTGTGCCGCCCTCGCTCGCGAGATCGAACAGTGCAGCAGCATATCGTCCTGACAGGCTAGCCTGAATACCGGCGGAAATCTCCACGCCTTCACCCTCTTGCGTTCGGAAATTAGCGATTTTGACCTTATCCGATGTGGGCACGACTATGGTTCCCCGACTAAGGCTGGCGCGCGACTAGCATTGGGAGTTACGCGATGCAACCCGGCGCGTGATGGCATTTCCCCTGACCGGGCAATTGGAGTAGGTCGGACTGTATAACATATAAGGAGAGAGTTGATGGCGCTTGAGCCGCTTGCCGCCGAATGCGGAGTGGAGATTCACGGGGTGCAGATCGCACGGGCCGATGATGCGCAGATGGAAGAGATTCGCAACGCCGTTTACGAGCATGGTGTTGCGGTGTTTCGCGATCAGGAGCTGACACCCGAGCAGCACATCGCCTTCGCTAAAGCATGGGGCGGGATCGACCTCAACGCATATTTCCCGCTCGAAGCCGCCTATCCCGAGATCGCGCTGGTCCGCAAACGCGCCGATCAGCAGACCAATATCGGCGGGGCGTGGCACACTGACCATTCTTATGACCAGGTTCCGGCGATGGGCTCGATCCTCGTTGCCCGCACTCTGCCGCCGTCGGGAGGGGACACGCTGTTTTCGCACATGGGTGCCGCTTACGATGCGTTGTCTGACGAGTTGAAGGCCGCAATCGAGAACCTGTCCGCCTATCACACCGCCGACCATGTCTATAAGGAGGGCGGAATTTATTCGCAGACGGACATCGGGGGCGAATTGCGTGGGCAGGATGTGCGCACCGGTGCGGTGCATCCGGTGGTGATTCGCCATCCGCGCACCGGACGCAAGCTGCTCTATGTGAATCCCTCCTTCACCATCCACTTCACCGGACAAACGCGCGAAGAGAGCCTGCCGCTGCTCCAGCAATTGTTCGCCGAGGCGATGAACCCGACGCATCAGTGCCGTGTGGTGTGGCAACACGGTTCGGTGGCGATCTGGGACAACCGCACCACCTGGCATAATGCGATGAACGATTATCAGGGCCATGCGCGCGAGATGCACCGCATCACCCTGACCGGCGAACCGCTCGCCGCCTAGCCCGGACTTATATTACGGCGTTGGCCCGGCCTTCGCAGGCTGGCCGTCCTCGCCCACGACGTCGCAGCTATATACCAGCCGCTCGTTGGGCTGCGAGGGCAGGGCGGAAAGCACGCCCGCTTGCTGATCGCCGAGCTTGGCGGCCGCCGCATTGCCCCCGCATTCGGGTGCGGAATACTTGCCGCGGGCCGCGCGCGCAGCCTGCATTGCCTCGTTCGATAGCGGATAGCGTTCGACCCGGAACTCGCGGCGGTCAGGATCGAAGCTGTTGACCGACACCTCCTGATCCTCGTTCGGCACCAGGACACGTTGCCAGCTGCCATTGGCAAAGCCGTATTGCGTGCGCCCGTTGACGCAGCCGGTCGCGTTCCAGGTGAAATCGAGATCGTCGGTGCGCGAAGTCGTCACCCGGCTACGCTGCTGGTCGATATGGCACAGGTAACGCCGTGTGCCCTTGTGACCGTCGAGCGAAACCTCGTCCTGCCCCGAACCCGTTTTCGCCTCGGGCGCCATCGCGGCGGTCACTCGCCGGTCGATCTCGTCGATGCCAGGGCGGGTGATTTGCAGGAACAGGACCAGCGCAACCGACACTCCGGCCCCCGCAAATGCGATCTTGTTTGGCTGCGGAAGTGGTGCGGGCTCTCCGTCCGCCGTCGTCCGGGGGCGCTTCTCGTAAGCCCACCAGCCAAGCCCGGCGGCGATCAGCAGCAGCAGCACGCTCGCCAACATCCGGTCGTCGCGTTCGTCGCGCACCTTCATCTCGGCGACAAACTGCGCCCGGTCGCGCTTGGCACGCTCGGCCTCGTTTCGGCCCTCCAGCGCCACGCGAGCGTCGATCTGTTCCTGCTGTGCGCGTGCGCGTTCCTGCGCATTGAGGTCGGCCATCGAGCGACAGGGGCTGGAATTGATCCGCGCATCGATGCCGTTGTCGCGCAGAAACGGGATCAGTTCCTTGTCCGACACCGCGAAGAAGAATTCGGCATCCGAGCTGGAGGAATCGGCGCCGAAACTGTTGACGCCGAGCACGCGCCCGCAGGCATCGAGCAGCGGACCGCCCGAATTGCCGCGCCCGATCGGAGCGGTATGAAGCAGCGTGTCGAACTGGCGACTGGGGCGTGTGCCGGACAGATAGCCATGGCTTTTTACCGGCGGTTGCGACTGGATGATGTCGGCGAGGCTCAACCCCTGCGCCCGGTCGACGTTCAGCGGATAGCCGACCGCAGTCACTTCGCCGGCATCGGGGGGCGGTCCACCGGCGATAGCCAGCGGCGGCAGGTGGATTGCGCTCGAAATGGAGATCAGCGCGAGGTCGTTGCGCGGCGAAAACGCGAGGATCTGGCCATAGACCGCGCGCCCGCCGTCCGAAGGGACAATGGCAATCTTGAGCGCATCGTCCTGAGCCGCGTCGCGCACCACATGGGCGTTGGTCACGATCGTGTCGGGCGTCACCGCAAAGCCGGTGCCGTGGCCGACCGGGGATACGCCGTCCTGATTGGTACTGACGATCACCACCCGTACCACTCCGCGTGCGGCGGCATCGATGTCGGACGGATCGGCGCGCAGCAGCGAAGCCGAAAGCAGGGCAAAGGCGACGGCGAGCAGTCTGGCGATACGCAGCATTGCCGCCGCCTTTAGCTTGCCCATGACATTGACCGCAAGCGCCGGGATGCGACCGGCGGTGGAGGGCGTAGAACAGGCAGCTGAAAGGAACCTGCCGTGACTTACCGAATAGAAGGACTCGACCCTCAAACCTTCGCCCCGCTGTTTGGCATGGATCAAGAGCAACGCGCGGCGAATCTCGCCGAGCTGGTGACAGCCACCAGCGATACGGGTTTTCCTTGCCGGGTCTCGCTGGAGGATGCGGCACAGGGGGAGGCGGTCATGCTGTTGCATCATGTCTCCAACGATGTCGCCAGGCCATTCCGTATGGCCCACGCAATCTATGTGAGGCAGGAAGCGAAACGCTCAGTTCCGTGGACCGACCGGGTACCACCGATGCTCGACCGGCGATCCATTGGATTGCGCGCGTTCGACGGTGAGGGAATGATGCGCAAGGCGATGCTCGCGGCACCGGGCGAAGGAGATGGTGTAATCCGCGCATTGTTCGCCGACGATTCGATCGCTTATATCCATGCGCACAATGCCGCATACGGATGTTTCCTCGCCGCGGTGGAGCGGCACCATGATTGATCGCGCGCTCACTGACGAGCAGCGCTGGCGCATCGCGCTGGCCAAGGATCGGCGCTATGACGGGGCCTTCGTGACCGGCGTCCACTCGACCGGCATCTATTGCCGTCCGTCCTGCCCCGCACGGCCGCCCAAGCGCGAGAACGTGCGCTTTTACGCAAGCTGCGCCGAGGCGGAGGCGGCGGGCCTGCGCGCGTGCAAGCGGTGCGCGCCCGACCGGCAATCGAACGAGGAGGCTGCGGTGCTCGCCGCGATCGACGAGATTCGGCAGACGACCGACGCTGCGCCGACGCTCGACGAACTGGCGCAGCTCACCGGCTATTCGCCGACCCATTTCCAGCGATTGTTCAAACGCGCCACCGGGCTCTCGCCCGCTGCCTATGCCCGCGCGCTGCGGGAAGAGCGGGCGCGCGATGCGCTGGGCGAGGGCAGCGTGACGGGCGCAATTTACGAAGCCGGCTATGGCGCGCCAAGCCGCTTTTACGAAGCAACGAAGGACAAGATGGGCATGGTTCCGAGCGCGTGGGCGAAGGGCGGCGAGGGCGTGACGATCCACTGGGCGGTGGTCGATACCTCTCTGGGCGAAATGCTGGTCGCCGCAACCGACAAGGGTGTGTGCCGCCTCTCCTTCGCCGAAGGGCCTGAAGCCTTGCGCACCCGCTTTCCCAAGGCCGCGCTGGTCGAAGGCGGGGCGGATTTTGAGGCGCTGCTGGCCGAAGTGGTCGCCAGCGTCGAGGCGCCGGGCGACTTCGCCCATATCCCGCTCGATGTAAAAGGCACCGCCTTTCAGGAGGCGTGCTGGAAGGCGCTGCGCGAAATCCCTGCTGGAGAAACGCGCACCTATGCCGAGATCGCCGCGGCGGCGGGCAATCCCAAGGCGGTACGCGCGGCGGGCAGTGCGAACGCGCGCAACAATGTCGCCGTGTTGATCCCCTGCCACCGCGTGATCCGCACCGGCGGTGATCTCGGCGGCTATGCCTACGGCCTCGATATCAAACGCGAACTGCTGCGGCGGGAGGGTGCGGATTAAGCTTTCTGGGCGTGTTGGACCGAAGTTGGAAAGCCGCAGGGTATTCCGAGGATATGGAACACATGGAACACGGTCCTGAAGGTAAAAAGTTGCAGTGGCGAAAACGGCAGCTTTGAGAACTTCCAGGACGCGATTTTCGAGCGTGATCGCCATGCGGGGACGCTGGCATGGGGTGGCGCGGGTAGGAAAGATCGGTCGGCAGCTATCTACGAATTTGCAGCCGTTGCTTCAGCTTATCGCGAGCGCCTCTTTAGTTAACAGCACCCATCTATCTTTCGCGGTCTTTTTATAGGTTATGGCGAAGTGTCCGGCTGCAAGTGGGCCTGAGGATTCACTAGTATACATCAGCGCAGTCGAGCCGTCCTTACTTAGAACGGGAACCGACATCGCGAGCAAATTCACCGGCCATTGGCTTAGGAGAGTTATCGCATTGATTCGATGGTCGTCATGCAAAACGCTTGTCTCGTTCAGCCAACTTTTCAGACTAGGACATTGCTCTACCACACTGACATTGCGAATGTCAGAAGACTCAAGGATTAAAGGAAGAGTTGGATCATTCTTGAACCGTGGGTTTTGACGCAAAAATAATTGTACCTTCTGCGGTAAAGGCGAGCGCGGTTCGGGTCTTTGCCAAATGGCGATTTGTCGACTTGATTTGCTTTTGAACGCCTTAGCGTAGTCCAGCGCGATCCCACACGCAGCTTCAGGTACAGCGGGACTTGCATCGTCAGCTGAACACGCAGCACATGCCACAATGATTATAGCTGTTAACACGAATTTCGGGCGCATCACGTAAGAACTATCAATGATCTCGATTACTCTGACAATGTCAGCTTCCACAACATTGCAGACATAACCGCAACGCCATCCCCTAACACATTTAACTGGCGCAGTTTCGTTTCCGGTGGTGACGGGTACGCTGTCGAAAGCCGAGCTGGCCGCTTATGCAAATCGTATTGTTGGCGGTTGCCTATCCATATTCGATAATAACTGGATCGCTGGCTGAATTTCAGTGGACCTGTTCCGCCGCAGGCAAGCCCATCGTTTCGCGCAAACCTGCCTGCTCTTTTGGAGTTATATATCCAGCGATCTGCTCTCCGTCCGGGTCATCGGTCAGCGTGATCTCTTCTGGCTCGGCCGACGCATCGGCTGCCGGATCGACGCATAATCGCAAGCGTGTGGTGCCGCGGCGTTTGCCCGGTTCCAGCACCTCGGCACGGCGATTGCTGCGCAGGGTCACGAGCATCCCCGGCGCGAAGATGCCGACGCTCTGCATGAAGGCGAACAGCAGCGACCGGTCGAAATGACCCTCGGTTCCCCACATGTAAGCCAGCGCATCGACCGGCGTCCAGGCGTTCTTGTATCCGCGATCGGAGGTGAGGGCATCGTAGACATCGCAGATCGCGCCGAGCCGGGCGACCTCCGAAATTTCGTGCCCGGCGAGGCCTTTGGGATATCCCGTACCGTCCATCTTCTCGTGATGGTGCAGGCACACATCGAGCGCATGGTCGGGCATTTCCGGCAGCTCTGAAATGATCGAGTGGCCGAACTGCGGGTGCTTGCGGACCTCAAGCAACTGGGTGTCGGTCAAGCTGCCCTCGTCGTTGAGGATTTCTTCCGGGATGCCCACCTTGCCAAGGTCATGCAACAGGCCTGCAAGGCCGTATTTACGCCTCTCGGACATAGGTTTGCCCTGCTGGCGCGCCACATTGACCATCAGTGCGCACACGGCGATCGAATGCATATACGTATATTCGCTCTTCTTCTTGAGCCCGACAACCTTGAGCAATGCCTCCGGGCTTTCCTCGATGCTTTCGACAACGTCGGCCACTATGTCAGAGACCTTGTTCATCCGGATCGCACGCCCCAGCCGGACATCGGTAAAGGTCTCGCGCATCAGCTTCTTGGAGCGCGTGACGAGCGTCCGTGCCCGTTGCAGATCGGTCCTTTCGCGTTCGACAGGCGAAAAAGCCGTATTCTTGGGCCAGATGCGCAGTTTTTCGCGCGACGGATGGGATTGCGACGTCTTGCTCGGCACCTGGGATGGCGAGTCTTCAGCAGGTTCGGGACGCACGGATTTACCGTCGTCGACGAGCACGTAGTCCACGTCGCTCTGGCGGACTCGGGCAAGGGTTTTGGGATCGTCGACGACGAATTTAGCGCGCCAGAAGGGATGGGAAAGCCATGAGCCGGTAAAGCCCTCGACGTACATTCCCATTTCAACTTCGTCGGGCCGTATTCGTCTCGTCATTCCCATCATCCGGCGTGGCGGGAATCGCCGCGCACATGCTTCCTGGTCAGAGGTTACCAATGCCGTTCTGCCGATCAGATAAAAGCTTGTGGTCTATAACGGGTTAAGAATTGTAGATCGGCGCAATGGCCGAAATCTCGCGCGGGTTTCGCAGGTGAAGCGATCACGCCGCCCGGCCCAAGGGATAGGTCAGCCCGTCCTGTCGCATGGGCGCTTCATTTGACTAGTGCCGCCGCGCTTGCGACAATTGGGCCGACGCGCTCGAATACGATGCGCATTTCCCGGCGACGCCCCCATGTCGCACAAATCCAGTTCAAGAAGGATATTTATGGCAACCCCCAACAACGGCGACACCGTCGTCATCGATTATACCGTAAGCAGGACCGATGGCGCTGTCGTCGGCGATACCAAGGAAACCGGTCCGCAGACGATCACGCTGGGTCAAAACGCGATCTTCCCGCAGATCGAGGAAACGCTGACCGGCATGGCTGTGGGTGATCAGGAGACCGTGACCGTCTCCAGCGACAAGGCTTTCGGTCCGCGCCGTGAAGAGCTGCTGATCGATATTCCGCGTGCCAATCTGCCGCCTGAACCCGCTCCCGAACCTGGCATGGCCTTGCAGGCGCAGCAGCAGGATGGTTCGGCGATCACGCTTTATGTGGTCGAGGTGGGCGATCAGACGGTCAAGGCGGATGGCAACCACCCGCTTGCCGGTGAAGACCTGACCTTCGGCGTCACCCTGCGCGAGATCAAGCAGGCGGCGTAAACCGCAACCGAGTTCCGGCCCGATCGCGCAGTGCGGCTGGTCCGGAACGCCCTTTCAGTCGCGAGCCCAGCCTTTCGTTGCTGGCTCCAGCGTGTCGAGAAGCACCTCCGCGCTTTGGAGATACTCGCGCTGTTTGGCATCCCCCATCCGATCCCATGTCGCGTAGATCCGCCCGATCCGCGCATTGCTCTCCAGCGTATCGCGATGGCGGTGCATGAAGTGCCAGTAGAGCGGGTTGAACGGACATGCGCCGTCGCCGGCCTTCTTGTTCGGCGAATACCGGCATGAGGCGCAGTAGTTGCTCATCTTGTTGATGTAATTGCCGCTCGCCGCATAGGGCTTTGACGCCAGAACCCCGCCATCGGCATAGAGGATCATTGCCGCGACATTGGGCAATTCGACCCATTCGTATGCGTCGGCATAAACCACTAGAAACCAGTCCTGCACTTCCCACGGCTTGATCCCGGCGAGCAGGCAGAAATTGCCGAGCACCATCAGCCGTTGGATATGGTGGGCATGGGCGTTGTCGCGGGTCGAGCGGATGCAGTCGGCGAGGCAGGCCATGTCGGTTTCGCCAGTCCAGAAGAATTCGGGCAGGGCGCGCTGGGCATTGAGTGCATTGGCACGTTGCAAATGCGGCATCTGGTGCCAGTAGAAGCCTCGCACATATTCGCGCCAGCCGATGATCTGGCGGATGAAGCCCTCAACCGAATTGAGCGGCGCACGCCCGTCCTCATACGCCTGTTCGGCGCGCTGGCACAGTTCCAGCGGATCGAGCAGGCCGAGGTTGAGGCTGGTCGAGAGCAGCGAATGGTACAGCTGGTCCTCGCCCGCCACCATCGCGTCCTGATAAGGGCCGAATTTCTCGATGCGTTCGGCGAAGAAGGCGTCGGCGGCTTTTTCGGCCTGATCGCGCGTTACCGGCCAGCCGAAAGAGTCGAGTGTGCCGAAATGGCCGTCGAAGCGGTCCTCGACCAGCGCTGTGACCTCTTTCGTGATCGTATCGGGTTCGAACAGCGGACGCGTCGGAGCCGAGAGGCCATCCTTGGGCGGCTTGCGGTTGTCCGGATCGTAATTCCACTGCCCGCCCACAGGTTTTCCATCTTTTATCAACAGGCCTGTCCGCTTGCGCATCTCGCGGTAGAAGAACTCCATGCGGAGCTCCTTACGCCCTTCGGCCCATGCGGCGAATTCGGATGGGGAGCATAGGAAACGGTCGTCTTCGAGCAGTTCGACCTCGCAGGCGAACTTGTCCGCCCATTCGCGTTGCGCCTCGCGCACCCGCCACTCGCCCGCCTCGACGCAGCGGATCAGGCGGGGCTCGTGTCGCTCGACCGCGCGCGCCAGCTCGCCGGTGAAGCTGCCCGAATTGCCCTCATCGTCCAGCTTCACATAGTCGACCTGCCAACCCGCCTGTTCCAGTTCGGCGGCGAAATGGCGCATGGCGGAAAAGATCAGCGCGATCTTCTGCTTGTGATGTTTGACGTAGCTTGCCTCGTCCCACACCTCCATCATCAGCACTACGGTATCGTCCTTGGCGCGCCCACGCAGGCTCGCAATCGTGCGGGTGAGCTGGTCGCCGAAGATGGGGACGAGAACGGGGCAGGTCATGACAGGGCTAACGAGGCGGGGTCATGGAAGTGCCCTCAGACAAAGCTATAAGGATCGATGTCGACGCCCACGCGCACTCCGGCGGGATGGTCGAGCGGGCCGAGCCAGCCGCGGATGATGTCCTGCAATTGCGCGCTGCGCTTTGCGTTGATGAGCAGGCGATAGCGATAGCGTCCACGCAGCAGGCTGAGCGGGGCGGGGGCAGGGCCATAGATCGCAAGGTCGGGCAGATCGGGCTTGGCGCGGCCGATCTTCTGCGCCGCCTCGCGCGCTTCGCCTTCCTCCTCGCTCGAAATGATGATCGCCGCCCAGCGCCCGAATGGCGGCGCACCTGCCATCCGGCGAGCTTCTGTCTCCGCTTCATAAAAGGCGTCGCGATCCCCGGCGGCGAGCGCGGCGATCACCGGCGCATCGGGGTGGCGCGTCTGGATCAGCACCTCGCCCGGCTTGGTCCCGCGTCCGGCGCGCCCGGCGACTTGTGCGACCTGCTGGTAGGTCCGCTCCGCCGCGCGCAAATCGCCGCCCTCCAGCCCGAGATCGGCATCGACCACGCCCACCAGAGTGAGCTCGGGGAAATGGAACCCCTTGGTTACCAATTGCGTGCCCACGATCACATCGACCGCGCCTTGCTCGACCAGCGAGACGAATTCCGCCGCGCGTCCGGGCGAGTTGAGCGTGTCGGAAGTGGCCACGAACACGCGCGCCTCGGGCAGGCGCTCGGCCACCTCGTCGGCGATCCGCTCCACGCCGGGGCCGCAGGCGACGAGACAGTCGGCCTCGCCGCACTCGGGGCAACGTTCGGGCACCGGGGTCTCGTGCCCGCAATGGTGGCAGGCGAGCTGCCCGGTAAAGCGGTGTTCGACCAGCCAGGCGCTGCAATTTGGGCACTGGAAGCGGAAACCGCAATTGCGGCATAGCGTCAGCGGGGCATAGCCGCGCCGGTTGAGGAACAGCAGCGCCTGCTCGCCGCGTTCGAGACGTTCCTCGATCCCCGCCACCAGCCGTTCGGCCAGCCAATGCCCGCGCGGGGGCTTTTCCCTGGTCAGGTCGATAGTGTCGATCGCGGGAAGTTGCGCTCCACCGAAACGGCTCGGCAGTTGGAGGCGGGTGTAGGTCCCGTTCTCCGCCATGGCGAGGCTTTCGAGTGCCGGGGTCGCGCTGGCGAGGATGACCGGCACACGTTCGAAATGCGCACGCATCACCGCCACGTCGCGGGCGTTGTAGCGCACACCGTCGTCCTGCTTGAAGCTGACCTCATGCGCTTCGTCGACCACGATCAGGCCGAGCTTCCTGAAAGGCAGGAACAGCGCCGAGCGCGCGCCGACTACGACCTGTGCCGAGCCGCTGGCTACGGCGCGCCATGCCCGCCTGCGCTCGGTAGATTTGAGCGAGGAATGCCACAGTACCGGCGCTGCCCCGAAACGTTCGGAAAAGCGCGTGAGGAACGCTTCGGTGAGTGCGATCTCGGGCAAGAGCACCAGCGCCTGCCGCCCCATTCGCAAGGCTTCGGCGATGGGCTCGAAATAGGTCTCGGTTTTGCCCGAACCCGTCACTCCGTCGAGCAGATAGGGCGCAAAGCCCCCATCGCGGACCGAGGTTCCGAATGTCTCGGCGACTTCGGCTTGCTCGGCGCTGAGGTCCGGTACGGCAAAATTGGGCACGGAGAGGGGATAAGGGCGGTCGCTATCGACCTCGACCGGCTCGAGCACGCCCTGATTGACCAGCCCGCGCAATACGCCTTCCGACACGCCTGCCAATCCGGCGAGTTCGCGAATCGAGGCCTGTTCGCCCTCCAGCGCTTCGATTGCGGCCTGGCGCTGCGCCGTCATGCGTTCGGGCAAGCCACCGGACAGGCGGTACTCGATGGCCGTGGCAGGACCCTTGAGCGCGCCGCCGGACGACAGCGCCATGCGCGCGACCGAGGCGAGCGAGGCGCAGTAGTAATCCGCGCACCATTCGATCAGCCGTCTGAGCGGCGCGGCGATGGGCGGCACCGGCAAGACCTCGCGTATCGGCCTCAGCTTGGCTTCGGGGACGGGATCGCCCGGCAGACGCCCTTCGTCCCAAACGATTCCGACGATTGTCCGCGGCCCGAGCGGCACGGCAACCACCGAACCGGCCTCGACCGCCATGCCGTCAGGCAGGCGATAATCGAGCGGGCCAAGGGCGGCATTGAAAACGAGGCAGCGTACGCGGGTCATTACTCGCCCCTATGTGTCCCTGCTGCTCACTACAGGCAACCCGCTCATTGGCATGTCGCTGATGAATGAAATCCAGCGTTGTTTGCTGCGCAAACCGACGATTCGGAAAAGCAAGAAGCCGGCGGCGCAATGCTGTCTCATTTTGGCGCAGACTAAGATTTTGCAGTTGCGAAGATTAACATTCGGTAATAACAACGAGCCAAGCCGTAAGGGTGATTGAATCACCGGGATCGCGACATTCGAATCGGCGGGTCTTAGATGGACAATCAGGGGTTTTTCATGCGTTACCTTCTTCCAACTATCGTTGCGGCGGCTGCACTAAGCGCTGCGGTTCCTGCATCCGCCGGACAGATTCTGTTCGACAATGGCGGTGCCAATTATCAGCCGAGCAAGTCGTTCACCGATGGCACGGTCAACGTAAAGGTCTCGGCGTTCAGTATTAACAACAAAGCCAAGGTCGAAACGGCCAAGCTGGGCAGCTGGTCGGGCAATGGCATGGGCGTTCTCAACAACGCCAACGACGGCTCGCACACGATCGACAATCAGGGTTACACCGATTTCGTCATCCTTGCTTTCGACCAGTCAGTGACACTCGACAAGGCGTTGTTCAAGACCGGCTATTACGGCGGCAGCGACTACTACAACGACACTGATGCCACCATCGGTTTCATCGATTTGGCAGGCTTCAACTGGGCGAGCGACATCTCCTACATCTCCGGTACGAGCGCGTCGGATCTCTCCAGCTACTTCTCGACCTACGCCTCCAATTCGAACGGCAACGGCTCGCAGAGCCGCGACATCAACTCGGTCGGCAATACCGCGAACGTCTGGCTGATCGGTGCGGCTTTCTCGAACCCCGACAGCAAGCGCGACGGGTTCAAGATCAAGTCATTGACCTACAGCGTTCCGGAAACTGCGGTTCCCGAACCGGCGGCATGGGCGCTGATGATCCTGGGCTTCGGTATGGTCGGCGGGATGCTGCGCCGCAAGCGTCCGACAACCACGCTTACTTACGCCTGATCGCGCGCCCTTTCGGGCGGTGCAATCGACAAAACATGCGCCCCGGCATTGCTTGCCGGGGCGTTTTGTTTGTAGGCGGGCAGAACATCTCAGCCGGAGTCCCGCTGCATTATGAAATTCTTTGCCGACACTGCCGAAATCGACGCCATCCGCGAACTCTCCGAAGCCGGATTGATCGACGGCGTCACCACCAATCCCAGCCTGATCCACAAATCGGGGCGGGACTTCATGGAGGTGACCAAGGAAATCTGCGGGATCGTCGATGGTCCAGTCAGCGCCGAAGTGGTCGCGCTCGACCATGACGGCATGATGCGTGAGGCGGAAACGCTGCGCAAGATCGCCGACAATGTCTGCATCAAGGTGCCCCTGACGATCGAAGGGCTCAAGACCTGTCGCAAGCTCACGGGCGATGGCACCATGGTCAACGTAACGCTGTGCTTCTCCGCCAATCAGGCATTGCTCGCGGCCAAGGCCGGGGCGACCTTTGTGTCGCCCTTTATCGGCCGTCATGACGACAATGGCTTCGACGGGATGGACTTGATCCGCGACATGCGCCTGATCTACGACAATTACGCGTTCGAGACCGAAATTCTCGCCGCCAGCGTCCGCCATCCAGTCCATGTGCTCGAATGCGCGCGGATCGGGGCGGATGTGATGACCGCGCCGCCCAAGGTGATCACCGGCCTTGCCAACCATGTCCTGACCGACAAGGGCATCGAAGGCTTCCTCGCCGATTGGGCCAAGACCGGTCAGTCGATCCCGACCGCATAAGTGACCGAGCAAACTCCCCTCGACCTGTTCCGGCAGGCCCTGACCGGCACCGCCCGTGCGCTGGCGCACGAGGCCGAGGTGGAGGTCGCCTGGACCGCCGATGCGCCCAGCTCCAGCGGGCGCAATTTCCGCGTGCCTTTGCCGGGGCGCAATTTGCCGCCCGATCAGGCGCGTGAAGCGCGCGGCTTTGCGGATAGTTTCGCGCTCAGGCTGCGGCACCATAACGAGGGCGTCCATGCCCGCGGCGCACCGTCCGAGCCGATTGCGCGGGCGTGCTACGATGCGGTCGAGCAGGTTCGCTACGAAGCGATCGGCGCGAACCGTTTCGACGGGATTCGCGGCAATCTCGCCTCCGCCCTCGACGTGCGGACCGCCGCAGATCCGATCACCCGCGCGAGCAGCGCCGAGGAAGTGCCGCTGCCTACCGCGCTGTCGCTGATGCTGCGCGAGGCGCTGACCGGCCAGCCGATCCCCGAGCGCGCCCGCGCCGGAGTCGACATGGTGCGCGAATGGATCGAGGAGAAGGCAGGCGGCGATATGAGTGCGCTGGCCGACAAGCTCTCCGACCAGCGCGCGTTCCAGCAATTGACGCTCGACATGCTGCGTAACCTCGATCTCACCCGCCCTGAGCAGCGTGACAGCGCGGACAGCGAGGAAGGCGAGGACGAGGAAGGCGAAACGCCCGAGGACAACGAGGAGGGCGAGGACCAGGGCTCTGCCGATCCGCAGGCCGCCGAACTTGCGGGCGAGACCGCCGAGGGCGATGCAGACGGCGAAGCCGACGGCGAAGAGGTCGAGGGCGAGCAGGAAATGGGCGAGGGCGACCCGTCGGAAGAGGGCGAGGAAGGCATGATGCCCGTCCGCCCCAATCGCCCCTGGACCGAGCTGCCCGAGAATTTCAACTACACCGCCTACACCACCAAGTTCGACGAGGTGGTCGAGGCGGGTGAGCTGTGCGATCTGGAGGAGCTGGAGAGGCTGCGGGCCTATCTCGACAGCCAGCTCGCCGGATTGCAGGGCGTTGTCACACGGCTCGCCAACCGGCTCCAGCGGCGGCTCATGGCGCAGCAGAACCGCAGCTGGGACTTCGACCAGGAAGAGGGGATGCTCGATGCCGCGCGACTGACACGCGTGGTGGTCAGCCCCGGCCACGCGCTGTCTTACAAGATCGAGCGTGATACCGAGTTCAAGGATACGGTGGTGACGCTGCTGCTCGACAATTCGGGCAGTATGCGCGGGCGGCCGATCAGCATCGCCGCGATCAGCGCCGACATCCTCGCCCGCACGCTGGAACGCTGCGGGGTCAAGACCGAGATTCTCGGCTTCACCACCCGCGCGTGGAAGGGCGGGCAGGCGCGCGATATGTGGCTGGCCGATGGCCGCCCCGCCAATCCCGGTCGCCTCAACGATCTGCGTCACATCGTCTACAAGCAGGCCGACGAGCCCTGGCGCCGCGCGCGCCGCAACCTCGGGCTGATGATGCGCGAGGGGCTGCTGAAGGAAAACATCGACGGTGAGGCGCTGCTATGGGCGCACGACCGCCTACTCCGCCGCCCCGAGGACCGCCGCATATTGATGGTCATCAGCGACGGCGCGCCGGTCGACGATTCGACCCTGAGCGTGAATGCGGCGGGCTATCTGGAAAGTCATTTGCGCAAGGTGATCGACTGGATCGAGAAGCAATCCCCGATCCAGCTCGCCGCCATCGGCATCGGCCACGATGTGACCCGCTACTACAAGCGTTCGGTAACGATCATGGACGTCGAGCAGCTGGGCGGAACGATCATCGAACAGCTGGCGGCGTTGTTCGAGGTGGAGTGATGGACGTAATCGTTCCATCGGGTTTTGTTGTTGCACAAAAGCAGCCACCCAACTCCGGCGGGTGGGCAGGGCTATATGAAATCACAAGCGTAAGCTGGTCCTCTGAACGTCGAGAGCTTGAAATCACAATCCACGATCATGTTCGATCATTTGTGATCTGCTTTTTACGCCCCGTCAGCTTTTGCTCACAGGATGAAGCGGATATGCTCGACTATTGGTCCGCACGGCACACCGAGAATGTTGGGGTAGCGACGATCTATACGCTCGCAAAGAGCGATTATCTTGCACGGATACGCGGAGAGTCGACTAGTGCACTCGTATCAGACTTAACTCACTGGCTGGTCGTCGGTGTGGACCAATGTGTGGAAATTATCTGCCGCGAAGATTCTCTACCATCAGTCCGCGAGACAAACAAAAGGCCTGAAAATTGAAAGTCTCCGAAGCCATCGCTACGCGCCGCTCGATCCGCGCGTTCACCGACCAGCCTGTCGACCGCGCTATCGTAACCCGCGTGCTCGAACAGGCGCAGCGCGCGCCTTCGGGCGGGAACGTCCAGCCGTGGAATGCGGTCATGCTTACCGGGGAGCCTATGCAGGCGCTGTTCGCGCGGGTGGCAGGGGAGTTTCCCAAGGGCCGCGCGGCGCTGGCGCCGGAATATAATATCTATCCGCCCGAACTTGACGGTGCTTACGAAGCGCGGCGTTTCGGCGTGGGCGAGGATATGTATGCCGCGATGGGCATTGCTCGCGAGGACAAGGCGCAGCGGCTCCAATGGTTCGCGCGTAATTTTCAGGCGTTTGGCGCGCCCGTGCTGATGTTGGTCCATACGCCCAAATATATGGGTCCGCCGCAGTGGAGCGACATCGGCATGTGGATGCAGACCGTCATGCTGCTGCTGCGCGAGGAGGGGCTGGACAGCTGCCCGCAAGAGGCATGGGCCGCGTACAGCCCGCAGGTGCGCGAAATGGTCGATATTCCTGAAGACCACATTTTCTTCTGCGGCATGGCGATCGGCTATCGCGATGCCGATGCCCCGGTGAACAATTTCCCGGTAAAGCGCGCCCCGCTCGACGAAGCCATCCGCTGGGACGGCTTCTGAGCCTGCCCGCGTGACCGCAAATCTCCCGGTGAGCTGGCTGTGGATCCCGTTCACGCTGGCGGCGGCCACCATGCAGGTGTTCCGCAACGCCACGCAGGCGCGGCTATCCGCCAAGGTCGGGCCGCTGGGCGGGACGCAGGCGCGCTTTATCTTCGGGTTGCCGATGGCGATCGTGCTGTTCGTTGGCTACCTGATATTCAGTGGAGAGCGCTTGCCGCGGATCGGCCCCCACGCGCTGGGATGGGTGGTGGCCGGGGCCGTGGTCCAGATCTTCGGCACATGGCTGATGCTGGTGGTCATGGCCAAGCGCGATTTCGGCGTCGCCTACGCCTATATCAAGACAGAGCCTGTCATCGTCGCACTGTTCGGCCTGATCCTGCTGGGCCAGAACCTGCCCGTGCTCGGCTGGGTTGCGGTGATGGTAGTGACCTGCGGGGTCGTGATGGCATCGCTCAAGCAGGGCGATAGCTGGAGCAGCCTTGCCGATTGGAAACCGGTGTTGACGGGCGTGGGTAGCGGGGGCTTGTTCGGCCTTGCCACGATCTGCTTTTCTGCAGCGATCCATGCCGTACCCCAAAGCAGCTTCCTCATGAGAAGCCTCATCATGCTGGTGATATCGCTGGCGATCCAGACCGTCATATTGCTGGCGTGGTTTGCCAGCACAGACATGTCGCCCTTGCGCAATTCGCTGCGTGAATGGCGTCTGTGTGTGGTTGCCGGGATGCTCGGCGGGTCGGCCACTGCGTGCTGGTTTATTGCCTATTCGCAGACCATTGCTGCCAATGTCCGCACGCTTGCGCTGATCGAGATGCCGGTGGTTGCGCTGGTCTCGCGCGGGATGGCGGGCCGCTGGCTCTCCCGGCGCGAGGCGGTTGGCTTTGCTCTCATCACCGGCGGGGTGGCGCTGCTGCTGATCGCGCATGGTGCTTGACTGCGCGAACGTGCCGCTTAAGCCCGAGTGCCATGACAGACATGCCGCTCAAGCTGTTCAATTCGCTGACGCGAAGCCTTGAAACTTTCGAACCCGTCCATCCGGGCGAAGCGCGCGTCTACAGCTGCGGTCCGACGGTCTATAATTACCCCCATATCGGCAATATGCGCGCCTATGTGTTCGCTGACGTGCTGGGCCGGACGCTGAGCTACAAGGGCTACAAGCTCACCCATGTCATCAACATCACCGACGTCGGCCACCTGACCGACGATGCCGATGCGGGAGAGGACAAGCTGGAGAAGGCGGCGGCTGAAAAGGCGCAATCGATCTGGGATATCGCGAAACATTACACAGAGGCATATTGGGCCGATGTGAAGGCGCTGAACATTCGCCAGCCCGCGCATTGGTCGGTGGCGACCGATTATATCGAGGCGATGATCGATTTCGCGAAAGAGATCGCGCCGAAGCATTGCTACGAACTCGACAGCGGGCTATATTTCGATGTCTCGACCGTGGCCGATTATGGCAGGCTCGCGCGCGCCGTCACCGAAGAGGGAGAGGGGCGTATCGAGGCCGTCGCTGGTAAGCGAAACGCCGCCGATTTCGCCATCTGGCGCAAGACCCCGACGGGCGAGACGCGCCAGATGGAGTGGGACAGCCCCTGGGGCAAGGGCGCGCCGGGCTGGCATCTCGAATGTTCGGTAATGGGCGGCGAGCTGCTCGGCTTTCCTTTCGACATCCACACCGGCGGCATCGACCACCGCGAAATCCACCATCCCAACGAGATCGCCCAGAATCAGGCGTTTTGCGGCTGCGGCTCGCTCGACGATCCGCGTGCCAGCGGTGCGCGGATCTGGATGCACAACAATTTCCTCGTCGAACGGTCCGGCAAAATGTCGAAGTCGAGCGGCGAGTTCCTGCGGCTCCAACTGCTGAGCGACAAGGGGTATCACCCGCTCGCCTACCGGATGCTGTGCCTGCAGGCGCATTACCGCAGTGAGCTGGAGTTCAGCTGGGAGGGGCTGGGCGCGGCGCTGACCCGGTTGAAACGCATCCTGATCGCCGTCGAACGGCTGGGTGATGGCGAGCAATCTGCCAGGCGCGACCCTGCGCTCGCGCCGATGGCGGATCGTTTTGAGGCAGCCATCGCGGATGATCTCAACACGCCGCAAGCTTTGGTGGCACTGGAAGAGGCGTTGGCGGTCAAGAAGGTCGATCCCGATGCCAAGCGCGCGGCGATCGCGCGGATGGACGAGGTGCTGGGGCTCGATCTGCTCAATCTCACCCGTGCCGACCTGCGCCTGAGACCCAAGGATGCGGAGCTGGATGAGGAGGATGTCGAGGACGCGCTCGAGCGTCGCAAGGATGCCCGCGCTGCCCGTGACTTCGCCCGCTCGGACGCGATTCGCGACGAACTGATGGCCGATGGTATCGAGGTGATGGACGGCGACCCGCTGGGTTGGGAGTGGAAATTGTGAGCAGGAAAACTGTCGCCGTCCTGTCGGGCATGATCCGCCCGCTGGTCGAACCGCGCTTGCCCGGATGGATCGAGCCGCGCTGGTTCATGAGCAAGGAACAGGCGCTCGAACTCGCACCCGAAGCGGAGATCGGCTGGTTCGATTTTACCGAACATGCTCCGATGATCGAGACTGTCCGCGCGGCGACGGGGCTCAAATGGCTCAACTCGATCTACGCGGGGCTCGACTTCCTGCCGCTCGACATGTTGCGCGATCGTGGGACGGTGGTGACCAACGGGGCGGGGATCAACGCGATCACCATAGCCGAATATGTCGTGATGCTGATGCTCGCCCATGCCAAGGGCTATCGCGATGTGGTCCACGCACAGGGACGGCATGAGTGGCTGATGGACAGCCCCGGAAAGCGCGAGCTTGCAGGTGAGCGGGTGCTGTTGCTCGGTCTCGGCGCGATCGGGTCGCTCATCAAGTCCCGGCTCGAGGCATTCGACATGGACGTGGTGCCGGTGCGCCGCTCGGGTGCCGATGGCGCGCTCGGCCCGGACGAATGGCGCGCGCAGCTGGGCGACTTCGACTGGGTTGTGTTGGCCGTACCCGCGACCGGGGAGACCGAGGCGATGATCGGGGCGGACGAACTTGCGAAGATGAAATCCAACGCCGTGCTGGTCAATATCGCGCGCGGCAATGTCGTAGATCAGGACGCGCTGGTGGCAGCCTTGCAGCAGCGGAGTATCGAGGCCGCGCTGCTCGACGTTACCACGCCTGAGCCGCTTCCGCCCGAGCATCCGTTGTGGGCGCTTAACAATGCGCAAATCACAATGCACCTGTCGGGCCGCGCGCAGACCAAGATGTTCATGCGCTCGGCCGATCGCTTCATCGAGAACCTTACCAACTGGCATCGGGGTGAGCCGGTCACGCCGCAACTCGATCTCGAACTGGGCTATTAGCGCTCCGCCCGCTCCACAGGCGAGCAATACCAACTTACGGCGTTTTAATTTCCGCGACACCGCCGGGACATGCATGCGCGCTTACTACGGTCGAACGGGCAGCGCGCGCCGTGGTTCGGGCAAAGCCTTGCAAATCCGATGCCCCCCTCCGTCGGATTTTTAGGCCTCCGTTTCATGATGCCGTCGCGCTGCCCAGATGCACAACAGCCAGCCTGACGTCCTTCGGGTCGCCGACGTCTGGCGGCGGGCTTCCGGTTCAGGCTGGAAGCCCGCTTGCGTCGGCCGGTCAGCTATCTTTCAGCGACGGGATCTCGCACCGTACCGCGAGGCGAGGATTGGGCGCAATCCGATGATCTACTTCGATTACACTGGCATCGGCAACCAGCTGACCGGCCACGGCAAATTCGTGCTCGCGCGGCAAGCGGCGCGAGAATCGGAAAGTGTCGAAGGCGACAGTATGGAGCCGCTGCTGCGTTCGGGAGACGAGGTTTTCGTGGATCGCAACAAGCGTTCGGGCGAGGGCGTGTTCGTGGTTCGCATCGGCGAATGCGCTGCACGTCAAACAGCTCCAGTACCGCCCACCCGGCCGCGTCGCGCTGATCAGCGCCAACGAGGCCTATCCCCCGATCGACCTCGCTCGCGAGGAGGTGGAGGTCATCGGGCGTGTGGTGTGGAAGGGAGGGAGGATTTGAGGTTCTTCACTCGGGAGTGATCCGAGCTGTGGAACGCTGTAGCGGTTTTTGAAACCTGTGACCTTTTGAATTATCATACGATATCACAAGAGTTTGGGCGCTATTTTCGATATCGTGGTGTGACTTTCGTTGCTTTGGCGAAAGCACGCCCGTTTGCCGAAAGGTCAAACGGTGCTGGCGTGGCGTAAATCGACGATTTCAAAGAGCAGTTCCGAATGTGGCAAGATTGTTCGCTGTAGGACAGAGATTGTCACAGCGTTGCTTTGGCAGCAGCAGCTTTTGGGGTGGGAACTGGACGTCGCACGACGCTGCTCAATCTTGAAAGAACTTCTTCTCCTCAGAGAGAAAACGGAATGTCCAGACCAAGAAGAATATGCCTGCTGCGAAAAAGCCCCAGATTGGCGGTTCTTCGCCCGGTTCACGTAGAAACATGGCTGCTGCCATTATGATCCACGCGGGGATGCCTACTATGACTTCGAGACGCCGCGCCAAGGACATTAGTCAAACTCTCGGCTACCTCAATCATCGCAAGATGTGCGATTCTTGTCATGTCAGCAAACGACCCTATTCTGTTGAAAAAGTCGGACCCGCCAAGCTGGAGCCTAACTTCTGGCAACAATGATACAGAGTGAGTTCGCTGGTTGAATCATTGCTGTGTCGAGAGATGCATCCAAATTCTATTGTTGCCGACCAAAACGGACGATGGAGTTTTTCATCACAATAGGGCCGGTTCCGGACATTCGCCCCAACCTTGCAATCCCGTGCGCACGCCGCCACTTTCCTCCGCATGACGCAAACCTCAACAACGCCGCCGATGAAAGCCGGCATCGTGCCCGTTACACCGCTTCAGCAGAACTGCTCGCTAATCTGGTGCACTTCCACCAACAAGGGCGCGCTGATCGATCCGGGCGGCGATCTCGACAAGTTGATGGCAGCCGTCGCCAATTCCGGGGTGGAGCTGGAAAAGATCCTCATCACCCACGGCCATATCGATCATTGCGGGGAGGCGGGTGTGCTCGCCAAGGAACTCGGCCTGCCCATCGAAGGGCCGCATGAGGCCGACCGTTTCTGGATCAGTCGGCTGGATGAGGATGGCTGCAAATACGGTATTCGCGGGCAGGTGTTCGAACCCGATCGCTGGCTGTCGGATGGAGACACGGTGACGGTGAGCGAACTGGAGCTGGAAGTGATCCATTGCCCCGGCCACACGCCCGGACACGTGGTGTTCTTCCACCGCCCGAGCAAATTCGCCGTGGTTGGGGATGTGCTGTTCCAGGGCTCGATCGGTCGCACCGATTTTCCCATGGGCAACCATCAGGACCTGATCGACGCGATTACCCAGAAGCTGTGGCCACTGGGCGAGGACGTGACCTTTATCCCCGGTCACGGCCCCACCAGCACTTTCGGTCAGGAACGCAAGACCAACGCCTTCGTCAGCGATTACGCCCTGAGCTGATCCGGCCGCTACATCACTCGTGCAGCGATCAGGGCAGCGACGATCGCCAGGCCCAATTGGGTCAGCATGGTCACGAGTACCCCGATCTCGCGCGGCTTGGTGGCGGTCTCGCCATCCATTCCGATGCCATGTGCAACGCGCGCGAGCATGTAGGCGCCCGCCACCACCGCGAGCCACAATTGGCCTGGTCGCGCCAGTTCTATGGCCGCGATCAGCACCAGTACGAAGGCTGTGTTCTCGACGAAATTGAGCTGTGCGCGCATCCGCCGAGTCAGGGGGCCGCCGCCATCGTCGCCGTGGACCACCTTAAGGCGCATACGCAATTGCCCCACGCGAACAGCCAGCCAGAGATTGATGAGCGCCGCCGAGGCGGCGGAAGTCAATGTAATCGGCAAGACGATCATGGATACTCTCCCGTTAACTGCGAAATGTGCTATCCAGTCGCCCGGATGGCGGCAATCGGATGCGTCGGCTTTGTCCCCCGCTTGCATCTCTTGGAGAAATCGCTATAGGCCCGCGTTCCCCGTCACGGGCTGGAATATGTGGTAACGCACTTGTGCGTTATCAGACCTTCCCCTAGGGCGGCCACCACAGACGATATTCAAGCATTTGAGGAACAGGTGCCACCATGGCCGTCCCCAAGAGAAAAGTTTCGCCCCACCGCCGCGGCAACCGCCGTGCGCATGATTCGCTGAAGGTCGAGGCCTTCCATGAGTGCAACAATTGTGGTGAGCTCAAGCGCCCGCACAATTTGTGCCCGCATTGTGGCTATTACAACGGTCGCGAAGTCGTAGCTGTCGGTCTCTGACCGACAATTAGCTGGAGGTCGCCATGAGTTTGCCGCGTATCGCCGTTGACGCGATGGGCGGCGACGAGGGCGTGCGCGTCATGGTAGAAGGTGCCGCGCTTGCGCGTCGCCGACATGATAAGTTCCAGTTCCTGCTGGTGGGCGACCGCGAGCGCATCGAAACCGCACTGGCCCATCATCCGGGTCTAACCGGGGCGTCCGAGATCCTCCATTGCGACGATGTGGTCGGCGGCGACGAGAAGCCGACCCAGGCGCTGCGCCGTGCCAAGACCACCAGCATGGGCCTCGCTGTCGATGCGGTAAAGCACGGTGCCGCCGGCGCTGCCGTCAGCGCGGGCAACACCGGTGCCTTGATGGCGATGTCCAAACTCGCGCTGCGCACCATGCCCGGTATCGATCGGCCCGCGCTGGCTGCGCTGATCCCCACGCTCAAGGATCAAGACGTGGTCATGCTCGACCTCGGCGCGAATCGCGAATGCGACGCGCGCAACCTCGTCCAGTTCGCAATCATGGGCGCTGCCTATGCTCGCATCGTGCATGGCTATGATGCGCCGCGCGTGCGCCTGCTCAATATCGGAACCGAGGAAACCAAGGGCACCGAGCAATTGCAGGACGCTGCCTCCCAGTTAAAGGCCGCAACGGGCCTGGCGCTCACATTCGAGGGCTTCGTCGAGGCCGACAAGATCAACCGCGGCGATTGCGATGTGATCGTCACCGATGGCTTTTCCGGCAATATTGCGCTGAAAGCGATCGAGGGCGCCGCGCGCTTCGTTACCGACTTGCTGCGCAATGCCTTCAGTTCGTCGTTCCGGTCAAAGGTCGGTTTCCTCGTGTCGCGTCCGGCGACCGAGTTGCTGCGTCACCACCTCGATCCCAACAATCACAATGGCGCTGTCTTCCTTGGCCTCAATGGCGTGGTGGTGAAGAGCCATGGCAGCGCCAGCGCCAAGGGTGTCGCCAATGCGGTAGAAGTCGCCGCGCGCCTGCTGGAGGATGATATCACCAATCGTATCGCACAGGATCTGGCCGAACTGGGCGAGGATCGCCTGCGCGATTCGACGCGCGGTGAGGCAGCCGCAAAGTGATTCGCTCCGTTCTGTTGGGTACAGGGTCCGCGCTGCCGAAGCGCTTGGTGAGCAATGCCGAACTGGCGGAGCAGGTGGATACGACCGACGAGTGGATCGTCGAGCGTACCGGTATTCGCCAACGCTATATCGCCGGTGAGGGCGAATCGACCTCCACGCTGGCGACTCAAGCGGCCGAGCGCGCGATCGAGGCGGCGGATATCGAAGCAGCCAGCATCGATCTGATCGTTCTGGCGACCGCCACACCCGACAACACCTTCCCCGCCACCGCGACGCAGGTTCAGGCCGCGCTCGGCTGCCGTGGCGGGATCGCCTTCGACGTTGCGGCGGTGTGCTCTGGCTTTCTCTATGCCGTTACCACCGCGGACGCGATGCTGCGCACCGGCATGGCGAAGCGCGCATTGGTTATCGGCGCGGAAACGTTCAGCCGCATTCTCGACTGGGAAGACCGTACGACCTGCGTGCTGTTCGGCGACGGGGCGGGCGCGATTGTGCTTGAGGCGCAGGACGTAACCGATGACGGCCCCGGCATTCTCGCCAGCAAGCTGCACGCAGATGGCGCGCATCAGGAACTGCTCTATGTCGACGGCGGTCCCGCGACGACCGGAACGGTCGGAAAGCTGCGGATGAAAGGGCGCGAGGTCTTCCGTCACGCCGTCGTGAACCTTGCCGATGTCCTGAGGGAAGTGCTTGAACAGGCGGGTTTCCTAGCTTCGGATATCGATTGGGTGGTGCCGCATCAGGCCAATGCCCGGATCCTCGATGCCACTGCACGCAAGCTTGGTCTGCCCGCCGAAAAGGTGGTCGTGACGGTGGACCAGCATGCCAACACTTCGGCCGCCTCGGTACCTCTTGCGCTTGACCAGGCCGTCCGTGATGGCCGTATCCAGAAGGGCCAGCTCGTCATGCTGGAAGCCATGGGCGGCGGATTCACATGGGGAGCTGCTCTCCTGCGCATATGAATGCAGCACCCCTCGATAGCTGCAAGTTATTGCGAAACGAGGCGTAATATTGTATGTCTCCAAGACAGGAAACTGCCGGGTCGCGCTGGCAATAGGAGGGAGGCGACATGCGATCTGTCGGTACTTTGACACGCGCTGATTTGGCTGAAACGATCAACCGCAAAATGGGCCTCAGTCGAGCGGAATCGCTCGATATGGTCGAATCGATTCTCGACAAGATGGGTAAGGCTCTGACCGAGGGAGAGAACGTCAAGATCTCCGGTTTCGGTAGCTTTATCCTGCGTGACAAGCGCGAGCGGGTAGGCCGCAATCCCAAGACCGGGGTGGAAGTGCCGATCACGCCGCGCCGCGTGCTGACTTTCCGGGCGAGCCAGTTGCTCAAGGACCGGATATCCAAGGATTGACTTGATGGCCGGGCTGTTCGACGACGGCAAGGATGATGGTGCGCTGCGCACCATCGGCGAAGTCAGCGAAGCGCTCGGCATCAAGCCCCATGTGTTGCGTTATTGGGAACAGCAGTTTCCCACGCTCAAGCCACTGAAGCGCAGTGGTAGGCGGCGCTATTATCGTCCCGAAGATGTCGAAACGGTCCGCACGATCGACCGTCTGGTAAACCGCGAAGGCTACACGCTGAAAGGCGCGAAGGGGGCTTTGAAAAGTGGACCAGCAGGCGAAGCGCCCGCGCGGGAAAAATCGATACGAACGGAGCCGGCGCAAGACGTCCTACCGCGGTTGAAAACCCTTCGTGCAACCTTGGTTGAAGCATTACAGGACTGAACTCAGAGTCTGTAATAGACTCTCAAACTGGCAGGGTTGGCCGATATTCGAGCCTTATCCTTGTGCGACGATGCGTTAAGCTAAGTCGTTTCGGTTTGCTTCAGCGCGGCGAGGATTTCGGTCGAACTATACGGCTTGCTCACGGTCGGAACGTTGGCGAAACGGTCGGGATGCGCAACGGCGCCGTATCCGGTGGCAAATATGAACAGACAGCCTTGCTCTGAGAGAAGATCGGCCAGGGGATAGGTAAGTTCGCCGTGCAAGTTGACATCCAGAATGGCCAGATCGAACTTTCGGACCGCCAGTGTCGATATCGCATTTTCGATTGTGGTCACAAGTGTCGTGCGAGCGCCCAGGTCCGACACAAGATCATCGAGCGCGAAACCGATTATGATCTCGTCTTCTACAAGCAGGACTTCCAAGCCAGCGATGTTCATTGCTGAAAATATCCAGCACGCATCGTATAACGCATGCCTTTCGGGTCGAACGTAATTATCGCGCTTTCCTCACCGTTTTGATCAATACCGCGGGAAATCAATCTGGTTCCAAATCCGGTGCCCTGCGGTGTTGAAACTTGTGGACCATTCTTCTCCTCCCAGGAGAAAATGAACCGGCTTGCTGCTTCAGGATCTCGCTTCCAGCGAACCTTTATCCGTCCCTTGTCCGAGGATAACGCGCCGTATTTCAACGCGTTGGTGCAAAGCTCATGAACGATCATTGCCAGCGATACCGCCGCCTGCGGTTCGAGCATGACCCGGTCGCCGTCCAAATCGAATTGCCGTATGGCCTCGCCGACGGCAGCTTCGCTGGTCGCTTTGACGATTTCTTCGACCAGCGCTTCTTTCCAGTATGCCTCGGTCAGCAGATTGTGAGCAGCTGCTAGCGCGCGGAGCCGGGCATTGAAAATCGCTCTACCTTCCTCGGCCTCCCGGTCCTTGAGCGATTGCATCGCCAGACCCTGCACGATCGAAAGCGTGTTCTTGACCCGATGGTTAAGCTCGTTGACGAGGACGCTTTGCCGCTCGATCGCTTGTACTTCCTGGGAGACGTCGTGGCCTTGAACGATAATGCCGGATACCGAACCGTCATCATCGAATATCGGCTGGTAGACGAAGTTCAGCACAAATTTCTGGTGCTCCGGTTGACCGTCTACGGCTAGCGAAAGTTCCTCTTGCTGGCCCAGATAGGCCTCGCCGCTCTGATAGACCTTGTCGAGGAGCGTTACGAAGCCTTGATCCACGACTTCCGGCAGGACACTGGCGACAGTCTGCCCGATAAGATCCTCGCGACCGACGAGTTTGCGATAGGCCTCGTTGGCCGCGCCAAAGCGATGGTCCGGACCCAACAAAACTGCTGTAAAGCTTGGCGCATGTTCGAAATAGTCGAGTAAGGCCTTGGTTTCGTTCTTCAGGCTGAGGTTTTCCGCCTGAACGGATTGCGCGCGTCGCATGATTCCCATCTCGTCGCGGGTCTGACGCAGCTTTTCAATTTCGGTGACGTTGACTGTGTGTTGAAGAATGAACTCGACTGAACCGTCGCGAAGGATCGGCGTATGCGTCGCGCTCCAATAGTGGGTGTCCACAGAGCCGTCGCGATTTTGAATCGGATAGCGGATCAGTGCGATCTCGTCCGGCTCACCCGTTTTCAGTACATGCTCGAGCGAGGAGGAAAGCAGTTGGAAGCTTTCACCCTCGCTTGGAAAGGCTTCGAACATCTTTCGCCCGATGATCGCCCCGCGCTCGCGCATCGTCGCGCGCAAATAGGCATCGTTCATCCAGACGAGCTGCAGATCGCTGTCCATCAGCACATAGGGGTTCGGCGAAAGGCCGAGAACCTGTTCAAAATCTATGTTCATAGGCAAATATAGATATGCGATTCTCCACCAGTCCCACAAATTGGGATGTCCTGCAGCAAAATACGCAAATTCATCATTTTGAACCGGGATTGAGTCTGAAGCAGCAATCGCAGCAGGTTGCAATGTCTGTGCGTGTTGCGTGCCGGTGTCGATCCGGGCAAGCCACCATTATTCCGCCGCCAGCAGTTCCTCCGCTCCGCCAAGGTCCACGCTGACAAGTCGGCTAACGCCCTTTTCGATCATCGTTACACCGAACAGGCGGTGCATCCGGCTCATGGTCACGGCGTTGTGCGTGACGATAAGATAGCGGGTGGTGGTCTCGTTCACCATTGCGTCGAGCAGGTCGCAGAAGCGTTCGATATTGGCATCGTCGAGCGGGGCGTCGACTTCGTCGAGCACGCAGATCGGCGCGGGGTTGGTCAGGAACAGCGCGAAGATCAGCGCCACAGCGGTCAGCGCCTGCTCGCCGCCTGACAGCAGGGTGAGCGATTGCAGCCGCTTGCCCGGCGGCTGGGCATAGATTTCAAGCCCGGCTTCAAGCGGATCGTCGCTGTCGATCAGCGCCAGATGAGCTTGCCCACCTTCGAACAATTGCGAAAACAGCGTACGGAAATGGGCATCGACCTGTTCGAACGCAGCGCGCAACCGCTCGCGTCCTTCGCGGTTGAGCGATCCGATGGAGCCGCGCAGGCGATTGACCGCTTCGGCCAGTTCCGCCTGTTCCTCCGCGCTTGCGCCATGTTCGGCCTCGATCTTCTCCAGTTCCTCGGCCGCGACGAGGTTGACCGGACCGATCCGCTCGCGGCTGGCGCTGAGGCGGTCCATTTCCTCGCCTTCGGTTTCGGCACTGGCAACAGTGTCCGGCTCGAACCCAAATTTGTCCGCCAGCAGGGGAGGAGGGCACTGGAAACGCTCGCCCGAGATGCGCGCCATCTCGATCCGGCGGGCTTCCTGATTTTCCGCGCGTGCCGCCAGCCCGGCGCGGTTCTCGCGCGCTTCGGCCAGCACTTCGTTGGCGGCGGCAAAGGCACGATCCGCTTCGTCAGCCGCCTCGCTGGCCGACTTCAGTCTGGCCTCGGCTTCGGCAAGATCGCGCGTCAGCCGTTCCCGGACCGCATCGCCTTGCTCGATCTCACGCATCAGCCCCTCGGGCTTGGCGGCGACAACCGCGCGCTCCTCTTCGATTTCCTCGAAGCGCCGGGCCATGTCGGATAGACGCCGCGCCGCTTCGCTCGAGCGGGCCTGCCAGTTGGCCATGTCGCTGCGCTGCGCCGCCGTCCGCTCGCGCGCGACGGCGAGCCCCTGATCGTGTGCGGCCAACTCGGCGATACGCGCTTGCAAGGTGGTGCGTGCGGCTTCGTTCTTGGCCCTCGCAGCTTCCAGCCCGGCGCGCCCTGCGGCCGGATCGGGCAGGGCGTCGCGCTTGGCTTCCGCGGTGGCCAGATCGGTGCGTGCAGTCTCGATGGCGGTCTGCTGCTCGTCCAGAGCGACGTCGAGTTCGGCAGAGCGCGTGGCAATTCGTTCGAGCGCAGCCTCGGCCTGATCGAGTGCGCGCAACGCCTGCCGCTCGCCCTCGGCATCCTCGTTCACCTGTCGCTCCGCAGCAATGAGCGTGCGCTGCAATTCGGCCAACTCGCTCGCGGCTTGATCCTGCGCGCTTGCGGCAGTGTTTACGGCGTCGCGCAGGGCCGGCAATTGGTCTTCCAGTTCGTGGAAGCGGTTTTCCGCCTCCAGCCTTGCCGCTTCTGCCGCACCTTCACCGCGCGCGACGAAGCCATCCCAGCGACGCAGCCTTCCGTCGAGCGTCACCAACCATTCGCCGGGGCCAAGAACGCGGTCGTCGTCTTCCTTTGCGACATGTACCAGTGCCAGTCTTGCTGCGAGCTCATCGGGGCAATCGGCCAGGTGTGCCGCGAGATTGTCAGCGACCGGAGAAGGCGCGCTGGCGCCAGTCCAGAACCGACCGTCCTCGCCTTCGGCTTCCCCCAGCACGGCCTTGCCGTCGCGTCCGAGGACGGCGGCTAGGGCGCGCTCATACCCCTTTTTTGCGCGCACCGCGTCGAGCGCCTGCCGCTTGCCCGCGCGCTTGCCCGCGGCCCGCGCACGCGCTTCGCGATCGCGCCGCAGGGCCTCATACTCGCGTTCGATCCCGGCGAGTTCTGCCTTTGCCGAGGCCAGCGCCGAGCCGGCCTCGTCGCGCGCCTGCTGCAAGCTGGCTTTGCGGCCCTGCATCGCTTCGAGAGCTTTGCGCGAAGCCACGATGGCCTTCGCCGACCGGTCCACCTGCTGTTGTGCGGCATCGCGAGCCGCTTTGCCGTCACCCTGCGCCAGCAACGCGGCGCGCTGGTCCGCCAGTCGTCGCTGTTCTCCTTCGAGCCGGTCGAGCCGCGACTGCGCCTGTGCGATCTCGGCTTCGACCACGCGCCACTCCGCCTCTACCCCGGCGTTGTCGGCGGTGGCTTTGGCGAGGGCGAGTTCGGCGGCCCGGCTGGCGCGTTCGGCGTCTTCGGATTGCGCGATCAGGGAGGGGCGGCGCTGTTCGTCGGCTTTGAGCGATTTCTGGCTCGCGGCCAGTTCCTTCTCCAGCCGTGAAAGCGCCGCGGCGGCATCGCTGGTCAGCCGGTCGGCATCGCCACGATCCGCCTCCAGCCGTTCGCGCTGGCGGTCGAGATCGGCGAGACGCTGTTCTGCGGCCTCGAGCTGGCTGGTGAGTGCGGCCATGCGATGGCCATGAGCGCTGGCATCATCGCGCCGATCGGCCTGCTCCTCGCGCGCTTCGGCGAGCGATTCTGCTGCCGCCCGCTGGGCCTTTTGCGCTGTGCTGGCCGCTGAATTGGCCTGTTCGACTGCCGCATCGGCTGCACCGGCGGCACGTTTCGCTTCATCGGCAGCGGCGGCGGCATCGCGCCAGCGCGCAAACACCAGCCGCGCTTCGGCCTGGCGGATGTCGTCGGACAGCTTGCGATAGCGTTCGGCCTGCTTTGCCTGCCGTCGCAGAGAGGCAATCTGGCTGTCGAGTCCGGCCATCAGGTCTTCGAGCCGGGCGAGGTTGGCCTCGGTCTGGCGGAGTTTCGATTCCGCATCGCGGCGGCGTACGTGGAGGCCTGCGATACCGGCAGCCTCTTCCAGCATCATGCGGCGTTCGGTCGGCTTGGCGGCAATCACCTGCGCGATCTTGCCCTGGCTGACGAGAGCGGGGCTGTGCGCTCCGGTGGCCGCATCTGCAAAAGTCAGCGCAACGTCCTTGGCCCGGACGTCCTTGCCATTGAGGCGATAGGCGCTGCCAGCGCCACGCTCGATCCGGCGGACGACATCGAAATCCTCGCCGTCGTCACCGGTCGCCTGGAGCACGACCTCGGCGAAATCGCGGGGAGGGCGGCGATCGGTCCCGGCGAATATGACATCTTCCATCCCGCCAGACCGCATGGATTTGGGCGAATTTTCGCCCATCACCCAGCGTATAGCTTCGAGAAGGTTGGACTTGCCGCAACCGTTGGGACCGACAACGCCGGTCAGCCCCGGTTCGATGCGCAGGGTGGACGGCTCGACGAAGCTCTTGAAGCCGCTCAGTCTGAGCTGCCGGAAGAGCATCGTCGCTATCGGCCCCCCGCGCCCGCGCCTACCGAGCGCCGGCGCGCTGCAAGGCGGGTTCGAGTGCCGACCAGGTGGTCACATTGTCGAGCTTCTGACCGTTGATCAAGAAGGTCGGAGTGGCGTTGATGTTGAACTTGTCGCCCTGTTCCTGCGTATCATTGGCGAGTTTCTCCATCGCCGGCACATCGGCCAGACATTGCTTCGCTTGTGCGGGACTAATCCCGCGCTGGGCAAAGAAGTCGAACAGCTTGGCGGCCTCTGCAATCGCGATGAAGCGCTGATTCATCGGCTGGTTCATCGCCGCCTGATAACCGGCCTGGTTCTCTTCGAGAGGTTCGATCAGCTTGGGGATATCCATCCAGACCTGCTCGGACAGCGGCATCACCGCCTCGGTCGAGCCGCAGCGCACGATCCGCGCCAGGACGAGGTCAATCGGGCCGTGAACTGCGAAATTGCGCAGTTCGTAGCTCACCTTGCCGGTGTTGACGTAATTGTTCATCAGCGGCTCGTAGCCTTCCTGCCCGAAACGCGCGCAGACCGGGCAGCTCAGCGAACCATATTCCACCAGCTTGATCGGGGCATCGGGGTTTCCGACCAGATAGCCATCGAAAGAGGTCTTCTGCACCACATTGCGCCATTGCTTGCCCTGTGGGGCGGGCGTGGCGGCGACGGGCTTGCCTTCCGGCGCAGCGCCTGAACTGGTGTCGGCCTTGGAACCGCAGGCGACCAGCGCAAGCGAAAGCAGGGCGGCGATAACGAGACGAAAGCGATGTGGCATTGTAGGATCGATCCTTCGGCTTTGGACAGAAAATGCTAGCCCAGCCGGTCCGTTCGGTGAAGCGCGCCTAGGCGCTTTTGAACAGTCTGCAGCAGGGGCGATGAGTTCAGGGCTGCTTGTCGCTGGCCATTTCCGGCGCGGCTACGGCCTTGTCGAGCTCCGGTTGGAGAGTGGCCCAGTTGTGTGCGTCGACCAGCTTGCCGTTGATCAGGAAGCTTGGCGTACCCTCCAGGTTGTAAGTCTGGATATCGCGCTGGCTGGTGTCGGCGAGGGACTTTATTTTCCCTTCGTTTGACAGGCAACGGTTCAGTTCGGGCCGCGTGTATCCGCGCGCTTCGAGGATATCGTAGAACCCCAGGTCGCTGGCTATTGCCTGCATGCGCGCGGCAACCGTGCCGAACTGCCAGCGCGAGCGTTGTGCCTGCGTCGTATCGCGCGCGGTCTTCATCCATTCTTCCTGCTTGCTCAGGATCGCGTCGTGATTGCCGATGAATTTCTTCGGGTCGCCGCACTGGGTCAGCACGGCGGCGGTCAGGTCCACCGGGTCGCGCAGCAAGTGACGGATTTCAAAGCTGACCTTGCCAGAGGGCACATAGGCAAGGCGGATAGCACCTTCGCCATCATCCAGAAATTCGGCACAATGCGAGCAGGTGTAGCTCATGAATTCAACCAGCTTTACCGGTGCGTCCGGATTGCCAAGAATATGGCCGTCGTCCTGAACCTTTACTGCTGTGTTCCAGTTCTGAGCGCCGTCCTGTGCAGCGATCGGTCCGCTTGCCACCAGCGTGGCCGCAGCAAGTACGGCGGTTATCCTGAGCCAGAAAGTCATGCGTTTCCCTTGTTTCAGTCGTTTTCGCCCGACGCAACACTGCGCGCAAGCGATTCGAGCACTGCCCTCAATTCCGGATCGCCGATATCGCGCAGGCTATCTCCCAGTTCCATCGGGATCGGCTTGAGAGAAGGTGGCGAACTTGGCCTTTCCGTGTCGCGATCCAGCTTAACCGGACCTTGCCGTAGCTTGACGCGGGAGACCGCGCGATAGCCGAAAAAGCGATTCACCCGCTCGATAATCTCCGGGATCACGTGCTGGATCAACGGTGCGTGGGCAGGCACGACCACCAGTTGCAGAATGCCTTCCGACTTTTCGCCGGGAGGAAAGCGGATCGCCTCGGGCGCGCAGACTTTCGCGTGCGTTTCTCCGACGATTTCGGGCCAACGTGTGACCACCGAGGATTGCACGAATCCGAATCGGCGAAAAGCGGTGCGGCCGATTTGCGGCATCAGCTCGGCAATCGGTCGCGCCGCGCCTCCGCGCGGGCGCTGATAGCGGCGTGGTGCGGGTTTGCCCCCCGTTTTGCCGGTTTTGGTGGTGCTATCTCGTTCCATGAGCGCAGCTCTCATGCCATAGCGCGTCCGTGTCCGCCAGCATCTCAGACATCCTTCTCGACTGGTATGCGAGTCATGCTCGCAGTCTGCCATGGCGTGCGCCTCCGGGAACGCCTGCACCCGATCCCTATCGCGTGTGGTTGTCCGAGGTAATGCTGCAGCAGACCACGGTGCAGGCGGTGAAACCCTATTTCGCCGCATTCATCGAGCGCTGGCCCACGGTTGCAGCTCTGGCCGCGGCGAGCGATGAAGATGTGATGGCGGCGTGGGCCGGGCTTGGCTATTATTCGCGTGCCCGCAATTTGGTCGCATGTGCTCGAGCAGTCGCCGAAATGGGCGGTTTTCCGGACATGGAGAGCGAGTTGCGCGCACTCCCCGGCGTGGGGGACTACACTGCCGCTGCGGTGGCGGCGATTGCTTTCGGGCGTCGCGCCGTGGTCGTGGATGCCAATGTCGAGCGGGTGGTCGCGCGGCTGTTTGCCCTGGGCGATCCGCTGCCGGGCGTGCGCAAGGCGATCCGCGAGAAAGCCGATACGATCACGCCTGCCGAGCGCGCCGGAGACTTTGCTCAGGCGATGATGGATCTTGGGGCGACGATCTGCACCCCGCGCGATCCCAAATGCCTGCTATGCCCCTTGCGCGATATGTGCGCCGCGCGTGCTAGCGGGGATCCGGCGCGCTTCCCGGTCAAACCGCCGAAGAAAGCCAAGCCGGTGCGGCAGGGACGGGCCTATTGGATCGAGCGTGACGGTGCGGTGTGGCTGGTGCGCCGCGAAGGGCGCGGGATGCTGGGCGGAATGCGCGCGCTTCCGGACGATGGCTGGTCGGCGAGGGGCGACGGTTCGGGCGATCCGCCGCTTGATGGTCGCTTCGAAAGCCTTGGGCTGGTGCGCCACGCCTTCACGCATTTTGCGATCGAGCTGGCGGTGTTGAGACCTGTCGAGACCGATTGCATCCAGCCGGATGGGGAGGGGCAATGGTGGCCGATCGCCGATATCGACGAGGCCGGACTCCCGACTCTGTTTGCCAAGGCAGCGCGGCTGGCGCTTTAAAGTACCCCGCCGCCGATGCTGAGGCGGATCACTGCAACCAGCAGGATCACGATGCACAGGTTGCGCCCCGAGCGATGGCTCGACATCTGGCCAAGGATAACGCCTACCACGATCAGGGGCAGAGCGAACCAGTTGGCCCAGCCGAGGAAGGGTATGGTAGCCGGAATCACCAGCACCAGCGAAACAAGCCCGAACAGCCATGCGAGAACATTAAGCATGTGCTGTAGGTAGGTAATACAGCTTATGGATGCAAGACCTTGGCCAAAGCACTAAGAATGGTTGCATTTTGCAATGGGGGGTTCACAAAGCCTCGCCATAACAAGCATCGAATTTGCGTTCAGGAAGAGGAACTCCATGCCACAGACTGCTTTCGACAGCATCGCCTTGTCACGTCGCGCCCTGATCCGGTCCGGAGGATTGCTGGCAGGCAGCGCTGTTCTGGCCGCGGGTGTGGTGCCGCGGCGCGTGCTGGCGCAGGGCGATCATGCAGGCATGCATTGGCCGCATGTGAGCGAACTGATCGACAGCTATGTCGACCCGCGCAAGCTTGCCAATATGGTCGCGGCGCTGGGCTGGGGGACGCAGGCCCCGCAGGTGATCGCCAAGGGCAATCTGGCCATTGGGCAGGACGCGCCTGCCGGGATCGACAGCCTCTATCGCATCTATTCGATGACCAAGCCGATCACCGGCATGGCGGCAATGATGCTGATCGACGCGGGCAAGATGGGGCTGGACCAGCCGCTGTATGAAATTCTCCCCGCGTTCAAGAACATGATGGTGCAGAAGGTTTACGATGGCCCGGTGACGCCGGACAATCTCGAACCGGCCAAGCAGCCGATCACCATTCGCATGTTGCTGACCCATACAGCGGGCTTGGGCTATTCGATAATACAGAACGGTCCGATCAAGGATCTGTATGAAAAGAACGGGCTGGTTCCGGGGCAAGTCAGTCGCCTGCCCTTGCCGGAGCTGGGGCGCGCCAAGCCGGTCGAAGGGCTGGCCAATTTCGCCGACGGCCTCGCCAAGGTTCCGCTGGTGCTGCAGCCGGGCGAAAAGTTCAGCTACTCGGTCGGTCTCGACCTGATGGGCCGGGTCATCGAAGTGGTCAGCGGGATGCCGTTCGACGAATTCCTGCGCACGAAAATCTTCGAACCTTGCGGCATGACCAGCACCTTCTTCCAGGTTCCAGAAAAGGACGTCGGTCGCCTGACGACCAATTATGCCGTGGTCAGCGGAACGCTGTTCCCGATCGATCCGGCGGCGTCCTCGATCTATCTCGACAAGCCGGCGTTTCCGTTCGGCGGGGCAGGGCTGGTGTCGAGCCCGCGCGACTATGACCGGTTCCTGGAGATGCTGCTGAACTACGGAATGATCGACGGTACGCGGGTGATGACCGAACGTGCGGTGCGGGTCGGCACCTCTAATCTATTGCCCAAGGGTGCGATCACCAAGAGCACGTGGATCGAAGGGCAGGGCTTTGGAGCAGGTGGCCGGGTGTCCGATGGCGCCTATGGCTGGGGCGGTGCGGCAGGTACGGTCGCCTTCGTCAGCTTCAAGGCCGGGCTCAGGGCCGGCATGTTCACCCAATATATGCCGTCCGACGCCTATCCAATCCACACCGCATTCCCCGCAGCAGTTCTGAAGGATCTGGCCGGGATGCAGATGAAGAAGGCCGCCTGAGGATAGTTGCACGATGATAGCTTTTACCGGTTCGCGGATTGATCGGGCGGACAATGTTCGCGCCGATCCGGACGCACTTGCCGGATTGATGAACTGGCGCGCGCGATTGCTGGCGCTGGATGGTATGATGCCCGGCATGGACGACACCGGCGGTTTGGCGTGGACGACGCTGGCCGATGCACCCGAGGATGCGGAGCTGGTGTTTCTCGGTTTCGACGACGGGCGCGCCTGCTTTGCCGCTGTCCCGCCGCAAGGCGATGCCGGACCGCGTCTTGCCAATCCGGCAGTGTGGCAGGCGATGGCGGCGCTCAGTCCTGATGATCTGGCGATCTATGGCGGTGCGCGCAGTCTGGTCGATTGGCATGCACGCCATCGTTATTGTCCCAATTGCGGCGGCAATACCAAGCTGGCCAAGGGCGGCTGGCAGCGCAATTGCGAATCCTGCGGCGCGCCGCATTTCCCGCGCACCGATCCGGTGACGATCATGCTGGTGGAACATGACGGCAAGCTTTTGCTGGGGCGCGGTCTGGGCTGGCCTGAGGGGCGCTATTCCACGCTCGCCGGATTTGTCGAGCCGGGCGAAAGCATCGAGGAAGCGGTCGCGCGCGAAGTGCTGGAGGAAACCGGCGTGCGGGTGAGCAATGTCACCTATGTGGCCAGCCAGCCATGGCCCTTTCCATCGCAGCTGATGCTGGGTTGCCACGGCTATGGCGATAATGAAGACATTACGCTCGACACGACCGAACTGGCAGATGCAGGGTGGTATTCGCGCGAGGATGTGGGCGCAGCGCTGGAGGGTAATGGCCCCTTCATTGCGCCACCGCCGCAGGCGATTGCCAACCATCTGCTGCGCTGGTGGATGGAGCGCTGATTATGCCAAAAACTCTGACGATAGACATCTGGTCCGATGTCATGTGCCCGTGGTGCCTGGTCGGCTGGGGCAATCTGTCGCAGGCGCTCGAACGGCTCCACGGCGAGATCGATGCCGAAGTTCGCTGGCACGCCTTCGAACTCAATCCAGATATGCCGCGCGAGGGGGAAGAGCGCACAGCGCATATAGCTCGCAAGTACGGCACTACACCCGAACAATCCCGCGATGTGCAGGGGCGGATGCGCGAAGCGGCGCAGGCTGCCGGTGTTTCGCTGGACTACGATGGCCCGGAACGGGCGCCACCAGCGATGATGTGGAACACTTTTGCCGCGCACAAGCTGCTGACCTGGGCCGGGGAAAGCTTTGGCAGTGAGCGCCAGACGGCGCTCAAGCTGGCACTGTTCGCCGCGCATTTTCACCACCGTCGCCCGATCGGCGAGCGTGAGGAACTGATCGCGATCGCGATCGATCAGGGCTTCGATGGTGCCGAGGCCGAAGCGGCGCTCGACAGCGAGGAATTGGCACAAAAGGTCCGCGCCGAGGAACGCGCCGCTTGGGACATGAACGTTACCGGGGTTCCGGCGATGATCGTGGCGGGAAAGTTTCTCATCCCGGGCGCACAATCGCCTGAAGTCTATATCGATTCCCTGCGCCGCGTGGCGGAAAAGATCGCCGCCTGAAGGCTTATTGCAGCAGCAGGCGCACCCCCGAGACCGTCAGGACTCCGGCCAGAGTGAGCCTTAGCAGTTTGTCGGGCGCACGGCTCGACAGCAGGCTGCCTGCGATCACGCCGGGGATCGATCCGATCAGCAGGTTGAGCAGCAGCGCGAAATCGACCTCTCCCAGAAACCAGTGGCCGACCCCCGCGATCAGCGCGAGCGGTACGGCATGGGCGATGTCGGTTCCCACGATCCGTGCGATCGGGGTGCGGCGATAGAGCATCACCAGAACGGTCGCCCCGATGGCGCCGGCGCCGACCGAGGTGATCGTGATCAGCACTCCCAATACGACGCCCAGCACGATCGTGGCCACCGGAGCGCGCTTGCTTTCGGCCGCAGGCAGGGGATGAGTCACGCCAAAATTGAGCAGCTTGCGCTGGAATACCAATCCTACTGAAGTCACCAGCAACATGGCGCCCAGAACGACCACGATGATGTGGTTAGCGTTCTCACCAATCTCGCCGACAGTCGCCAGCGCGATCAGGGTCAGTATCGTTGCCGGAAGGCTGCCGATGGCCAGCCAGCGCACGATGCCCCAGTCGATCGTATTGCGTTGCTGGTGGATGCCGCTGCCGACCGTCTTGGTGATCGCCGCAAACAGCAGATCGGTCCCGACGGCGGTTTGCGGACTGACACCGAAGAAAAGGACCAGCAGCGGTGTCATCAAAGAGCCGCCGCCAACTCCGGTCAGCCCGACCAATGTTCCAACAAGGAGGCCCGCTACCGCATGGGGCAGATCGAGCGCGGCGACGAAGTCCATGCGCATCGATTTACCGGCAGAGCGAAATTACGCCTAGACAATACTGCTTCTAAATCGGCAATCTAGATCAGGCCCAGTTTCTGCAGCTTGCCTGCCATCGCGCCGGGCATGACATCGCCGACGTCTTCTCCCTCTGCCAGATCGCGTGGCGCATTTTCCGGTTTGAGATATCGCCACCCCTGATGGGCGCGTTTGGGGATCGGGTGGACCGGGATCAGTCGCGGCCCCAGGTCGATGAACCAGCGGCCGTTGTCCTGCTGCGTGAAACCTATGATCGGCGATCGCGCGACCAGATTGTGCTCGTGGACCCAGAACAGCGAGCCGCCGATGCATTCCTCCCACCGCGTAGGGCGATAGCGCGTGTTGACCGACATCCGCTGGCGATTGGCGAACCATTCCTCAATATCGGCATAGCTCTTCGCCCCGAAGGCGATCTTGGTCAGATGCAGCGGCATTGTGTACCGAGATAGGTCGGCGACGGAAATGCTCAAGCTATGCCGCACAAAATCTGACATGCGCGAGTTGCGCGATTCTGGAATTACATCCGCCGCGAAATTCCCTTACGCGTGATCTACCTGAGGGGGTGTGAAATGCCGAACGAGACGATTGCCAAGCAGCCTTCGGCTGGCCGAACGCTGTATACGCTGCAAGCGGGTAGGGGCATTGCCGCAATGGCGGTCGTTGTGCGCCATGCTACGCAGGCTATCGAAAACGAAGGTTTTGCGATCCCCTATTACTTGGGCGTTATAGGCAACTTTGGTTACCTTGGCGTGGACTTTTTTTCGTGTTGTCCGGCTTCATCATTTATTACGTCAATCACAATCGCGTCGGTCAAAACTCCTTCGCCAGCTCCTATCTTCGCAGCCGTTTGGTTCGGATCTATGTACCCTACCTTCCGGTCGGCATCGCCGTGGCGCTGGCGTATCTGACGATCGGGAAAAACGCCGCCGGTGCAAACGATTGGAACTGGTTCTCAACTCTGACACTGCTTCCCAGCCTCGATCGACCTGCTCTCGCGCTGGCATGGACTCTACAGCATGAAGTCATATTCTACGTCGTTGCGCTTCTTTGCTTTTTGTCCGGAAGATTCGTCATATCTTCGATTGTATTGAGCTTGGCGCTGTTTGCATACGGCCTGTTCAATATGACCGATGTGAAGGCTATGGGCCTTGTCGATCTCGAATTTCTTTTCGGAATCATTGCTGCGTGGTGCTTCGTCAATAGAAAGGGGCCGAACAATCTTGTATTGATTGTGGTCGGTATCGGATTCCTAGGAATGTATTTCTGGATCGACAATCGTTTTTACTCGGTAGTGTTCGGGCTGGGTCTCGCTTTGTTGATCCTGCCGATTGTCAGGCTGGAACATACAGGACGAATTGCTATTGGCCCGGTACTCAAACTTTTCGGCAACGCCTCTTATGCAATTTATCTCATTCACTACCCTCTGGTGAACAATCTCGCGCGTCGTATCGATGGAGTGGATAGCTTATTATTGTGGGTGATATTGATTGCAATTTCGGCGGTTGCAGGCATTTCGTATCACAAGCTTTTCGAAGCACCTGCCCTGCGAATGATCAGGCCGTTGATTCCGAGAAATAATCGGGAATCCCGTCTACAGCGTCAAAGCTAATCGACAAGCTCTCTACCCTGCTACATCAGGAACAACGTTGCCAGACCAAGGAAACTGAAAAAACCGATCACATCCGTCATGGTGGTGACGAACACGGTCGAGGTGTGCGCAGGGTCGATACCAAACCGGTCCATCGTTACCGGGATCAGTACGCCCGCCAGCCCGGCTGTCACCGATTCCACCACCATCGCCCCCCACAGAACGGCGGCCAGCTTGGGATCGTGGTACACCGCCATGCAACCAATCGCCATGAACAGGCCAAGCCCGAAACCATTGGCGAGCGCGATGGTCAGCTCGCGCGTGATCATGCGCCAGGTGTTGGAACTGGTCAGCTGATTGGTAGCAAGTGCGCGCACCACCACCGCCATCGTTTGCGTGCCGGCATTGCCGCCCATGCCCGAAACGATCGTCATGATCGCGGCGAGTGCGGCGATACGCTGAATCGTCCCTTCGAAGGCGGCGATCACCGCGGCGGCGGCAATCGCCGTCCAGAGGTTTATGAACAGCCATCCCATGCGCCCGCGAATGGTGCGTTGGATCGGTTCGTTGATGTCGCCTTCGCCCGCACCCGACAGGCGCAGCACGTCCTCGCCGGCTTCTTCGGCGATGATATGGACGACGTCGTCGACGGTCAGCTGGCCGACCAGCCGCCCGCTGGCATCGACCACTGCGGCGCTGATGAGGCCGTATTTCTGGAACATGTTGCCGACCTCTTCCTGATCGAGGTTGGCGGCAATCAGCGTCTGGTCGCGCTTCATCACATCGGCCAGTGCGACCTGGCGCGGGGTCGTAAGAATCCAGGAGAGCTGGCAGGTGCCCACCGGGTGGTGCTTTTCGTCGACCACGAAGATTTCGTAGAACTCGCTCGGCAGATCCTCGCCGGTGCGCAGAAAATCGATCAGATCGCCGACCGTCAGATGCTCGGGCACCGCAACGAACTCGCGGTTCATCAAGCGTCCGGCGGTTTCTTCCGGATAGGACAGCGCGCTCTCGATCGCAGCGCGATCTTCCGGTTCGAGCTCGGCGAGGACGGCGCGCTGGTCCGCCTCGTCCATGTCCTCGATCAGCTGGACCGCGTCGTCGGTTTCCAGCTCCCCAGCAATTTCCGCGACTGCCGAGGCGGGCAGCGCCTCGAGCATGTCTTCGCGTACGAAATCGTTGAGGTGCGCGATAACGTCTGAACTCATCAGATCGGTGATTGCCGTCACCAGCTGGCGCCGCTCGTCGCGCTCGAGCAGTTCGATGAGGTCGGCGATATCGGCTTCGTGGAGCGGTTCGACCAGCTCGTAGACCGCCTGCTTATCGCCTTCGTCCAGCGCATCGGTGACGCGGCGGACGAATTCCGGCTTGAGGATATTGTCCTCGTCGTGACGTTCGTCGTCGATCCGGTCGTCGGGGCGCGCCTCTTCGTTCGCCGGGGACTCAGCGATCAGCTCTTCGTCGAGGGGCGCGTCCTCAGCCATCGCCCATGGCGTCTAGGCGCGGCAATGCGAAAAGCAAGCAGGGTAAGCACGATGGGGTGACAAAACCGGCATTGCGGCTGTAGGGACGCGCGCAAAGGAGAAGAATTCATGGCCGACAAACTCACTTTCACCCTCGATACCGGCGACAGCGAGAACAAGGACGTTGTGATCAAGCTGCGTCCCGACCTCGCGCCGGGCCATGTCGAGCGTATCACCACGCTCGCCAACGAGGGCTTCTACGATGGCGTGGTATTCCACCGCGTGATCCCCGGCTTCATGGCGCAGGGCGGCGATCCGACCGGCACCGGCATGGGCGGCAGCGACAAGCCCGACCTCAAGGCCGAATTCAACAGCGAACCGCACACCCGCGGCACCTGCTCCATGGCCCGCACCCAGGTGCCCGACAGCGCCAACAGCCAGTTCTTCATCTGCTTCGACGATGCCGAATTCCTCGACGGGCAATACACCGTCTGGGGCCAGGTTGAGAGCGGCATGGAACACATCGACGCGCTGCCCAAGGGCGAGCCGCCGCGTGAGCCGGGCAAGATCGTCAAGGCGACGGTTTCTTAATCCACGCACCTTGCATTGAAGGGGAGGGCGGCCAAGGTGCCGCCCTTTTCATTGAAGGCTGTCACGCCATTCGCTAAGGCGCAAACTCCCATGAAACAGACCACCGCCCCCCGGACCTTTAGGGTCAAGAGCTTCGGCTGCCAGATGAACGTCTATGATGGCGAGCGTATGGGCGAAATGCTCAGCGCGCGCGGCATCGTGCCTGCGCCCGAGGGGGAAGAGGCGGATCTGGTGGTGCTCAACACCTGCCACATTCGTGAGAAAGCGGCGGAGAAGGTCTATTCGGACATCGGGCGGTTGACCAAGGCCGGTCGCGCGGCGGGCAAGGAGCCCCTGATCGCGGTTGCAGGCTGCGTCGCACAGGCCGAGGGTGAGGAGATCATGGCGCGCAGCCCCGCGGTGTCGATGGTCGTCGGCCCGCAGGCCTATCATCGCCTGCCCGAAATGCTCGACAGAGCGGTGCAGGGCGAGCGGGCGACCGATACCGACATGCCCGCCATCGCCAAGTTCGCGGCCTTGCCTGAACGGCGCACATCGCCGCCCGCCGCCTTTCTCACCGTGCAGGAAGGCTGCGACAAGTTCTGCACATATTGCGTGGTGCCCTATACACGCGGCGCGGAAATATCGCGTCCTTACAGCGATCTGGTGACCGAAGCTCATAAGCTGGTCGATGGCGGGGCGAAGGAAATCACCCTGCTGGGCCAGAATGTCAGCGCGTGGAGCGGCGAAGATGCGAAGGGCAGGGCGGTGGGCCTAGCGGGCCTGATCCGCGATTTGGCCGAGATCGATGGCCTCGCGCGCATCCGCTATACCACCAGCCACCCGGCCGACATGGACGACGATCTGATCGCTGCGCATGGGGAGATCGACAAACTTATGCCGTTCCTCCACCTGCCGGTACAGGCGGGCAGCGACCGTGTGCTCAAGGCGATGAACCGCAGCCACACCGCCGAAAGCTATCTCAAGCTGCTCGACCGCTTTCGCGCGGCGCGGCCCGACCTTGCGCTCTCGGGCGATTTCATCGTCGGCTTCCCCGGCGAGACCGAGGCGGAATTCGAAGAGACCGTGGCGCTGGTCGATGCGGTCGGATACGCGCAGGCGTTCAGCTTCAAATACAGCCCGCGCCCCGGAACCCCCGCCGCAACGATGGACGGACAGGTGGCGAAAGAGGTCATGGACGATCGCCTCCAGCGCCTCCAGAGCGCGCTCAACCGCGACCAGCTTGCGTTCAACCGCGCGCGCAGCGGGCAGCGTTGCCAGGTGCTGGTCGAAAGGCGCGGCAAGCGCGCGGGCCAATGGCTGGGCAAATCGCCCTGGCTGCAATCGGTGTGGTTCGAAGCCGACTGCCAGATCGGCGATCTCGTCGAGGTTGAGCTTGGCGAAGCCGGCCCCAATTCGCTTGAAGGACGTGTACTGGCCCCGGCCCGCGCGTAACGCGGTGTGGGCGGTTTGCCAGCCTGAACCAACGTGTGGTTTTGGATGGCTTGGTTGAAGTGCTCAATGTCGCGAATGGGGTCTATTCTGTTGAAAAAGTCGGACCGGCCAAGCTGCAGCCTAACTTCTGGCAACAATGATACAGAGTGAGTTCGCTGCTTGAATCATTGCTGTGTCGAGAGATGCATCCAAATTCTATTGTTGCCCACCAAAACGGACGATGGAGTTTTTCAACACAATAGGGTGGTAAGCGGACGTCAACGACAATAGAGTTGTGAAATGGTCAAGTTCGTCCGCCAGCACACCAAACCCGATGATACCGAGCAGGTCATCATATCCGAGCGAGAAGACGGTTTGTATACCTATCAGATGCGATGGCGCGAGGGGGTAGAGTGGGGTCCACTTGGACCAAAATGCGGGTTGTATGACACCGCAATAACAGCAGAGACTGAAGCAATGCAGAGGGTGTCTTGGCTCGCTGTTGCTAGGCAATAGCTTGCAGCCCGCAATGGGTCGTTAGCGGAATTTCGGCTTTGCGACGGGAAAGTCCCAATCGCGGCCGTGGCGCCTCTCGCTTGAGCTGTCGCAACCCCGCCTAGTCCAGCTTCTCCAGCGGTCCCGCGGCGATCACCTCGGTGCCGATCGTATCGACCGGCGTGGCGGGTTTGACCGTCGGGTTGCTGGCATATTTCTTGCCGTCGAAGGGCACGCGCATGATCTGTTCGGGCGCGCCGCCGCCGTAGGTGGTGACGGCCAGATCGCGCATTCCGTGGCTGTTGCTGTCCAGCACGCCCACCGGGAGCTGGCTGACCGAGAGGGCGCCGATCCGCGTGAAACCGTCCGGCTCAGCTTTCAGCACGTCGAGCGTGCATCCGCCGCTGCCGCACATCATCGGGCCGCCGACATAGACCAGCACTTCCTTCGTGCTATCGCCATCCAGATCTGCCTCGCCCCAGCGGATCATCAGCGGCCCTGAATCGGCGTTCTGGGCTTTGACCCAGCTTTGGACGCGCCGAGCAATGTCGCTGTCATTCACGTCAGACGAAGCGGTAGAGCCAGAGGGGCCGGAGGGCGCGGCGCTTGCCTTATGCGTTGGCGCGACGGCTTGCTGATCGGGTCGGGCGCTGCATCCCGCCAAAGCCCCGGCAACCAGAACGATACCTATCTCCCGACCACCTGACCACATGGCTTTTCCCTCCTTTGGTGGCCCAGTTTGCGCGCGTTGCCGCGCTCACGCAAGCGAAAGGCCCCGCCAGTCGGGCGAGGCCTTTGCTGGAGTGTCCTTGCGTGTCAGCGCATGTAGAAGTTGGTGTACACCTGCAGGATGCGCCCATTGCGGGTGTTCACCAAGGCCACGTCATCGCCATATCGGACCCAGCGTTCATAGCCATAGCGTGGATACGGCAGGCGCAATTCGACCGGATTGGCGACCCAATAGCGTTGATTGTAATACGCGCCGGGAAGCGCATGACCTACCTTCAGCGGGCGATAGGCATAGCCGCGCGGCCCGGTGTAGACATGCGTGCGATACATCGCCGGATGGCTCCTTCGCCAATCGCGCCAGTCATGACGATAGGCACGTTTGTCGTTTCGAAGGTCGCGGCGGTCGTCGCGTGCCATGCGGTGATGACCTTCGGCGCGGTCGGCACGCAGATCCGCACGGTCACGCTGGACCTGGGCGTGGTCCTGACGCAGCGTTTCGCGGTTTTGCGCATTAGCGGCAACCGGAAGTGCCAATGCCGCGGTAACGAGGGCGAGGGTAAGCGTCTTCATTGTCGTCTTCCTTGAACAGCGACGCCGTGCCGGGGCAGAAATCTCCGCATCACTGGCGTCGATTGGTACTGATCAAAACAAACGTAAGAGACTGAGTGCTCCCAACATTTGCGACGAAGCGAATGAAATTCCGACAAACCGATGAACCTCGCCTGTCAGTTGAGGTTTTGTTGCCGCATTTGCTGCAAAACGGTGACTTTCCACTGTCTCGCGCATGGTGGTAACTTGTTTGCCGCCGACGAGCGCGTATCTTGGTGATGCAACCCTAACCGAAAGGAGCGCATGGCTCGCAAACCGGCAAACGTCCCCTCGTCGCGCAGCGCCAAGGGACAAGGCATCAAGGGGCGGGATAGTCAGACCACCTCGGTGCTCGCCTATCCGCAGAGGGAAGCTCACCGAGCTTCCGCTGAGGTCAGCTTCGACAATCAGAGCCTGCTTGTCCCGCTGTTCGGACAGTTCGACGCCAATCTGGTGCAGGTGGAGAACCGGCTGGGTGTGTTCATCTCCGCGCGCGGCGACCGGGTTCATATCGAAGGGCCTGAGGACAGCGTCGCCCGTGCTCGCGATGTGCTCAAGGCGATGTACGATCGGCTCGCGCTGGGTCAGGATCTGGATGCCGGTGCCATCGAATCGCTGATCGCCATGTCCAACGAGCCGACCCTTGAGGGGATCATCAGCGGGACCATCGACACCCCGCCGATCATGATCCGCACGCGCCGCAAGACCATCGTCCCGCGCAGCGCCATGCAGGCGACCTATATGCACTCGCTCTCGCGCGACGACATCATCTTCGCGCTTGGGCCAGCGGGCACTGGCAAGACCTATCTCGCCGTGGCGCAGGCAGTAGCGCAATTGATGACCGGCAGCGTCCAGCGGTTGATCCTGTCGCGCCCGGCAGTGGAAGCGGGCGAGAAACTGGGCTTCCTGCCGGGCGATATGAAGGACAAGGTCGATCCCTATCTGCGCCCGCTCTATGATGCGCTGTATGATTGTATGCCGCCCGAACAGGTTGAGCGGCGGCTCGCGTCCGGAGAGATCGAGATCGCGCCGATCGCCTTCATGCGCGGGCGCACGCTCGCAGATGCCTTCGTCATCCTCGATGAAGCGCAGAACACCACGCGAGAACAGATGAAGATGTTCCTCACCCGCTTCGGCCAGAACAGCCGGATGGTGATCTGCGGCGATCCGCGGCAGGTCGATATCCCGGGTGGTGACCGGATGAGCGGGCTCGCCGATGCGGTCGAGAAGCTGGAGGGCGTAGAAGGCTTCGGCACGATTCGCTTCACCGCCGCTGACGTTGTCCGTCACCCGATCGTGGGGCGGATTGTGGAAGCTTACGAAGGAACGGGTGAGCAGGCGTGAATCTGGACATTGAAATCGACGGCTGGCCGAAGGACTTTGACTGGGCCGATCTTGCTGAGCAGGCGATGGAGGCGGCCGAAGCGGTCGAGCCGCTGCTTGCGAACGAGCGGCTGTCGGCCAGCCTGCTGTTTACGGTGGACGAGGAAGTCCATGCGCTCAATCGCGAGTGGCGGACCAAGGACAAGCCGACCAACGTCCTGTCCTTTCCGATGCTGACCCGTGCCGAACTAGAGGCGATGGGGCAGAAAGGCGGACCCGAAATGCTCGGCGATATCGCCCTCGCGCTGGAAACCAGCGCGCGGGAGGCCGCCGAGAAGGGGCGTAAGCTGGAACAGCACGCCGCGCATCTGATCGTGCATGGCTTGCTCCATCTGGCTGGGCACGACCATGTCGACAGCGACACACAGGCGGAAAAGATGGAAGCGCTGGAGATCAAGGCGCTTGCGCAAATGGGGGTCCCGGACCCATATGGGGATCGCGACTAGAGGGAGCGCATTAGGGGGCCATGCCCGACCATACATCCGCCGCGGGAGACGCGGACAGTAGCAGCGGGCTGTGGCCCGCGATCAAGAAGTTTTTCGATGCCGAATCCGGCGAGAGATCCTTGCGCGCCCAGCTCGAGGAACAGCTCGACGAGGCCGATCACGAAGAAACGGATAGTGCAAACGAACCGGCCAAGGGCGATCTGTCCCTGGTCGAACGCCAGATGCTGCGCAATCTGCTGCATTTCTCCGAGCACGATGCCGACGATATCGCGGTTCCGCGCGGTGAGATCACTGCTGTGTCATCGACCGCAAGCTGGGACGAAGTGGTCGAGGCTTTCGCCGAGCAGGGCCATTCGAGAATGCCAGTGTACGAAGGGCAGCTCGACGACGTTATCGGGATGCTCCACATCAAGGATGTCTTTCCGATTCTGGCGCGCGGCGAGACGCCGCCGGAGGACTGGAAAGTGCTGATGCGCCAACCGCTTTATGTGCCGCAGTCGCGCGGTGCGCTCGACGTGCTGGCCGACATGCGCGCGGCGCATATCCACCTCGCGATCGTGCTCGACGAGTTCTCCGGCACCGACGGGCTCATCACGATCGAGGATCTGGTCGAGGAAATCGTCGGCGAGATCGAGGACGAGCATGACGAGACGCCGGAAAAAATGTTCGTCGAGATCGAGGATGGGATCTGGGATTGCGACGCACGCGCCGAGTTGGAGGATGTCGCCGAACATATCGACCAGCGCCTCGGCGAAGTCGAAGAGTCGGTCGATACGCTGGGCGGCTTGACCTATGTTCTCGCCGAACAGGTGCCGCCCGTCGGGGCAGTGATTGACCACCCCTCCGGCTGGCACATCGAAGTGACGGATGGTGATGAAACGCATGTGACGCGGCTGCGGCTGCACGCCCCCGATGCCGACGTTGTGCAGCAGGATGGCTGACCTCTCGACAAGTCGGGTACTTGTCGTCAAGGGGGCGCGGCTATGGTGAACCGTCGTCTTCCCCCCTTGCGCGCCCTGGAAGCTTTCGTGCGCACCGTGCGTTTGGGGTCGGCGCGCGCGGCAGCCGACGAGCTGGGTCTCAGCCCTTCGGCGCTCTCGCGCAGGATCGGCAATCTGGAAAGTTTCGTCGGCAAGCGTCTTTTCACGCGCGCGCGGCAGGCGATGCAGCTTACCGACGAAGGACAGGCGTTCTACGAGGCGGTCAATCCGCATCTGGAGGCGCTGACTCGTGCGGTCGAGAACCAGTCGGAGAACTTCTCGCTCTTGCGGCTCCATCTCGGCGTGCTGCCGCTGTTCGGCAGCCAGCGGCTGTTTCCGCGGCTGGTCGAACTGCGCCGGTCGCACCCGCTGTTGCATATCGACATTGATACAGGGCCGCATCTGGAAGATCGCGTCGGCGACACGCTGGATGCGGCGATCATCCTGTCACGTGGGCCAAGCCGCGGGCTTCATGCCGTACGGCTCGATCACAATATGGTCCACGCGATCTGCAATCGCGAGATTGAGCAAGCGGTCGGACCAGAACCCCATCGCGAATTGCTGGAGCGGCAGACGTTCCTCATCCACAACGAGCTTCCGGAAAGTTTCGATGCATGGAAGGCGGCGATCGGCATGTCCGATCTGGAGCCGAACGCGATCGACCATTTCGATTCCGGCCAATTGATGCTGGAGGCTGCTGCGCAGGGGCTGGGTGTTGCAATCATGCACGACGATCATCTTCGCCGTGCAGCCGACGATCGGCTGGCACGCCTGTATGAGATTTCGGTCGAAAGCCCCTATAGCTACTGGTTCGTCTGCAAGCCCACCGCGCTTGAAGAGCGCCCGGTGCGGATCTTTCACGATTGGCTGGTCAAAGCGGGGCTGTAGAACGCGCCGTCAGCTATCCTGCCGATGATCGACTTCGGCGGACACATCGGCCGCAGGCGGATTGTAACGCACAGGCGCAACGCTGTGGGCGAAGGAGCGCAAAGGTTTGCCACGCGCGGCAAGAAGCGCTGCTTCGATCTCTTCCCTTGCCCGCGCACCGATTGCCTTGCGACCGCGAAATTCCACCGGGCTGAAGGGTTCGAGGAAGTGAATATCGACAATGAAGGTGCCGCGACGCCCAAGAATACGGCGAGCGTTGTTGACGCCGCTTTCCTCGCCGACCCAGCCGATTTCCTCGGCGACATTTCCGTAATCGATCATCACCGGCTGGACGAGAACGCCCGGAGGCGGTGGCTCCAGCACCGACAGCATGCTGGTCTTGAACGGTAGCAACGAGTGATTATCGGTCGTCGTGCCTTCGGGAAACACTGTCACCGACCAGTTGTCGGCAAGGGCTTCGCGTAGCGCATTTATCTGTTCAGCTACGCCAAGACGGTTCTCGCGTTTGACAAAGACCGTGCGGTTGAGTGTGCACAGCCAGCCGATCACCGGAACTTCGGACAATTCCTGCTTGGCGACGAAGGCCGTTCCGCTGGCACCGGCCAGCGCAAGGATATCGATCCAGCTGATGTGATTGGCGATGAAGAACACGTCGCGACGCAGCGGTGTGCCGTGTTTGCGAACCCGCGCCCCGCAAATCCGCGCCGCCGTCCACAGGAACCACATTGGGAAGGGCGAGCCGTAACGGAAGATGCGGTAGAGATAGTGCAAAGGCACGAACACCAGCAGCGCCAGCACAAGTCCCAGCGAGCGGAGTATGAAGCGCAATTGCCCGGCAGGCGAGAGAGGCGTTCGTTCGCCGCGCATTGCCGCCGCACGGATGCGGGCGCGGCGCTCAGCCTTCGCGATCGATCCGGACGCCATAGAGCTCCATCCGGTGGTCGACCAGGCGATAACCCAGCTTCTCGGCGATTTGTTTCTGAAGGGCTTCGAGTTCCGGGTCCACGAATTCGACGACCTTGCCGCTTTCGACATCGATCAGATGGTCGTGATGTGCCTCGGGAGCGGCTTCGTACCGCGCACGACCATCACCGAAATCGTGCCGGTCGAGAATCCCTGCATCCTCGAACAGGCGCACCGTGCGATAGACCGTGGCGATCGAGATCTTCGGGTCGACGGCGGAGGCGCGGCTGTGCAGGAGTTCCACGTCCGGATGATCTTCACTGTCGGACAGAACCTTGGCGATTACCCGGCGCTGTTCGGTAATCCGCAAGCCCTTGTCGGCGCAAAGTTGTTCAAGATCGATCCGCGTCAAGACAGGCTCCCAAATGATTTGCCCCATGTCATAGTGACACGGGGCAAACTTCTCAAGCAATCGGGAGGCGCTTACGCTTCCTTTTTGCGGCGTCCTCTGCGCTGGCCGGGTTTGCGGCCGAGGCCAATCTTCTTGGCAAGATCGCGCCGGGTTTCGGCATAATCGGGCGCAACCATCGGATAATCGGGTCCGAGGTTCCATTTTTCCCGATATTCTTCCGGCGTCATGTCATGTTCCGAAGACAAGTGACGGCGCAGCATCTTCATCTTCTTGCCACAGTCGAGGCAGACGATGTGATCGCGCTTGACTGACGAGCGAACCGATACAGCAGGTTCCGGAGCGGGTTCTTCGGCCTGAGCAACTGCCCCAAGTCCGGACAAGGCGCTGTAAACATTGGTGATCAGCGCAGGAACATCGTCCACAGTAACGCTGTTATTGCTGACATGGGCAGCAACAATGTCGGAAGTAAGTGTAATCAAGACTTCTTTCATGTCGGTCTGGAGCTCGTCCATATTTAAACCTTTTTCCATTTCTATTGGCGTGACGATTGTTCGTAATGCCCGGTTTACCTCTAATGTGGCGCGTCACATGTCAACAGATTCCATAATGAAAATTTCTCCATGTAGAGAAATGAAACAAGTATAACAAAATCGTTCGGCTAGTCGTTCAGGCGCAGGGCGAAGGTGATCGCATCGATCGTTTCGCCCGACAGGGTTCGGTAATAGTCTGGCCGCTTCCCGATAGGCACGAAACCGCAGCGGGCGTATAAAGAACCCGCCTCGTTGTTTGAGCGCATCTCCAAGAATATCCTCTCGGCGCCGCGTCGGCCTGCTTGCTCCGCGAAATGAACGATCATCTTGCGGCCTATCCCGCGCCCCCTCAGTTCGGGCCGCACTGCGATGAGCAGAAGTTCTTCTTCTCCGGCGACGTGTCGGGAGAAAATAAAGCCCGAAGCGCGGCTGGCTACGGGCAGCGGGTTGCCGCGATGATCGTAAAGTACAGCGAAAGTATTGGGCAGTTCGAGTGATTCCGCAATTTGGCGTCGCGACCATGCTTCGCGCCAGTGCGGGTCGAATGCTTCGTCCATCACCGCCATCAATTCATCGAGCAGCCGGTCGTCACCCATCATGCCGGAAGCCTCGCATCGGGTCGGCGCCCATATTCAGGCACAAGCCGGTCGGTCAGCAGAACCTCAGCTATCGAGAGCGCGTGACGCGCATCCGGCAGCAGTTCGATCGCGCGACGATTGTCTCCACAAAGCGCCACACATTCTGCCGCACGGTTCCCTGCGATCAGATCGTGGAATTTGCGCGTCGCCACAGCATTGGGCGTGAGCGAGGCAACCGCATTTTCGGGCAAACCGGCGGCATCGAAATCCTGAACGAACCATTCGCCATGGCCGCCGTTCATGCACACGCTCACCGGTTCGCCCCGATCCCCGCGAGCCATGGCCGCGATCAATGCAAGTCCGGGATATCCAAGCACGTTGGATTGCCAGGCGATGGCCAGCGCGCGCGCGGCAGCCAGCCCCACGCGCACGCCGGTGAAGCTGCCCGGACCAAGCGAGACGAGAATCCTCTCCGCCTGTCCGCGCCCGTCCAATGCGGCGACCATGGGGACGAGCTTTTCGGCATGCCCACGTCCCAACACTTCGTGCTGGGCAGCGAGCAAGCGCTCATCCTCGAACAGGGCAACCGAGCAGGCTTCCGTTGAGCAATCTATCGCCAGTGTGCGCACGAATTAGCGATGCCCGACGCTGTCCAATGGTTCAAGTCTTGCCGATCTTGGATCAGGCGATGCGGGAAAAACGGTCAAAATCCGGGCGCGGGCTGCGATCGAAGATGCTTTCGGGATCGCCATAGCCGATCGAGCAGATGAAGTTCACCTTGTGTCGGGGATTGTCGGCGAAGAACGCCTTTTCGACAGACCCGGCGTCGAAGCCCGACATCGGCCCGGTGTCGAGGCCCAGCGCGCGGGCAGCAAGGATGAGATAGGCGCCCTGGAGGGATGAATTGCGAAAGCCATGCTCATGGCGCAGTTCTTCATTGCCCTCGAACCAGCTCTTCGCGTCCGTATGCGGGAACAGCCAGGGCAGTTCCTCGTGAAAGTCGACGTCATATGCGATCAGTGCGGTCACGGGCGCGTTCAAAACCTTGTCGTGATTGCCCTCCGACACGCATTCGGCCAGCTTGGCCTTGGCTTCGTCCGATTTGACCCACACGATGCGCACAGGCTGCTGGTTGGCCGATGTCGGCCCCATTTTCATCAGATCCCAGATGGCATGCAACTGTTCGTCGCTGACATCTTTCTTGAGCCAGCCATTATAGGTCCGTGCCTCGCGAAAAAGCTGGTCGAGCGACTGGGAATCGAGCGCGTGGTCGTGGAACTGCTTGGTCATGGAAACTCCGTGTGTGGGGGGCAAATGGGTAAGGTCTCGGCGCGCAAATCTGCGTCGCGGTCAGCTCGCGCGGACTTCGCTCACCTCGGGGACGTAGTGGCGCAGCAGGCCTTCGATCCCATGCTTGAGTGTGGCGGTTGATGAGGGGCAACCCGAGCAGGCGCCCTGCATGGCAAGATGGACGATGCCGTCGCGATATCCGCGATAGCGAATGTCACCACCATCGCCGGCCACGGCAGGCCGGATGCGCGTTTCGATAAGATCCTGGATCTGCGCGACGATATCCGCGTCGGCGGGATCTTCCTCGACGACCAGCCCCTCGTTATCCTCAGCGGGAACGGCAATTCCTGACGCATTGCCGGAAGCGAACAAGGGCGCCTGACTGACGAAATGATCGAGCAGGATCGATAAAACCTGTGGTTTGAGCGCGGTCCAGGAAACCCCTGGTCCAGCGGTCACCGTAATGAAATCACTGCCGAAAAACACATTGGTCACTTCGCCTGTATCGAACAGCGCCTGAGCCAGCGGGCTTGCTTCGGCGGATTCTGGATTGGCGAACTCGCGCGTTCCATTCCTGCCCATGACCTCCTGTCCGGGAAGGAACTTGAGGCTTGAGGGATTGGGCGTTGCTTCGGTTTCGATAAACATATCCGGAATGTAGGTGTGGGTCTGCCTGCTCACAAGGATAGGAATGATTTCGCATCGTTCACTCGCCCTTCAGAGCTTTTCGCTTTATACGCTGCGCCATGACGTTTCTTCCGCGCGCCCAACGGCGTCTCGCGCTTCTCCTTCCGTCTGCCGCGCTGTTGCTATCGCAACCGGGTGTCGCACAGACTGCCAAGCCGGCAGCCGTACCGGCTCCGGCGGCAACGGCTGCGCCCGACCTGCCTGCACCGAAATACATCCAGCCCGCCGGCACGACCCCTTGGATCTATCGCGGCAGCGATGTGCCGCAGGACAAGGAGTGGGTGTTCGGCGAGATGCCCAATGGCGTGCGCTATGCGGTGCGCAAGAACGGTGTGCCGCCGGGACAGGTTTCTATCCGGGTGCGGATCGACGCTGGTTCGCTGTATGAAAAGCCGAGCGAGCGAGGCTATGCTCACCTGCTTGAGCATCTGGTGTTTCGCGAAAGCAAATATCTCGGCTTCGCCCAGGCGATACCGACCTGGCAGCGGCTGGGCGCGACCTTCGGCAGCGACACCAATGCGCAGACCAGCCCCACATCGACGGTATTCCAGCTGGACCTGCCCAATATCGACGATGCCAAGCTCGATGAGAGCATGAAGCTGCTGTCGGGCATGATCGAGGGTCCGACGCTATCGGAGCGCGACGTTACCACTGAGCGCCCGATCGTGCTCGCCGAGAAGCGCGAGAACTCGGGTGCGGCGCAGCGCAGCGCCGACAAGATCCGCGAAACACTGTTCAACGGGCAACTGCTCGCAAGCCGAACACCGATCGGCACTGACGCGACGATCGACGCTGCGACATCGAAAAGCATTAAGGCATTCTACAACCGGTGGTATCGACCCGAAAATACTGTCGTCGTCGCGGTGGGCGACATGGACCCAAAGCTGCTCGCCGCCGCAATCGAGAAATATTTTGGTGAGTGGAAGGGGAAGGGCAGGCCGACACCCGCACCATCATTCGGAGAGCCGACGGCACCTGCCGGTGCCGACCCTGCGCATCCGGTGGGCAAGACCGCAGTCATCGTCGAACCCGATCTGCCGCGTACACTGACCTATGCTTGGTTGCGTCCGTGGCACAAGGTGAACGACACTATCGCCTACAACCAGGGCATCTTGCGCGATCAGCTGGCGCTGGCAATCATCAACCGGCGGCTGGAAACCCATGCTCGTGCCGGCGGCAGTTACCTTTACGCACAGGTGGGGCAGGACAAGGTCAGCCGCTCGGCCGACATTACCAGTGTCAGCCTCGCTCCGTTGACCGGCGACTGGCAGAAATCGCTCGACGATGTGCGTTCGGTGATAGCCGACGCGCGCGACAATCCGCCGAGCAAGGCGGAGATGGACCGCGAGATCGCCGAATTGCAACAGGTGTTCCAGAGCGCCGTTGCCGAACGCTCGGTTCAGGCCGGGTCGAAGCTTGCCGACGATATCGTCAACGCGGTCGATATTCGCGAATCCGTCGCTTCGCCCGAGACGGTGCTGAAAGTGTTCGACGGCATGAAGGACACGATTACACCGAAGCAGATTCTCGACAGTACGCGGCGGCTGTTCAGCGGCACGGTGATGCGCGCCGCCTATGTCACGCCCAAGCAGGGCGAGGCGACCGACGAGCAATTGCGCGATGCGCTGCTCGCCAAGGTCAAGCCCGATGCCAGCTCGCGCCTGTCGGTCAAGCCGGTCAGCTTCGCCAAGCTGCCTGCGATCGGCAAGCCCGGAACGATCGTCAAGGACGCACCGATCGGCGTGCTCGATATTGAGCAGATCAACTTCGCCAACGGGGCCAAGGTGCTGCTGTGGCCCAACGATGCGGAGCCGGGGCGGGTTTCGGTGAAGGTTCGCTTCGGCGGCGGTTACCGCTCCTTCTCGCCCAACGACACCGCATATATCGCGCTCGGCAAGATGGCACTGGTCGGCTCGGGCGAAGCCACGCTCAATCAGGATGATCTCGACCAGATTTCAACCGGTCGCAAGATGGGCTTCAATTTCGATATCGACGACGGGACATTCTCGTTCTCGGCGCAGACGCGGCAGGAGGATCTTGCCGACCAGCTCTATCTCTTCGCGGCCAAGCTGGCGCTGCCGCAGTGGGACAAGGCGCCGGTGATCCGCGCCAAGGCTGCTGCAACGCTTGCCTACGACAGCTATTCGACCAGTCCTGCGGGCGTGCTGTCGCGCGATCTCGACAGTCTCGAGCGCAATGGCGATCCTCGCTATGCCTATCCGACCAAGGCGCAGCTCGCGGCGGCCACACCCGAGGGCTTCGAGAAAGTCTGGGCGCCGCTGCTCAAGCAGGGGCCGCTCGAGGTTCTGGTGTTCGGCGATTTCAAGCGCGACGAAGCGATCGAAGCGCTTAAGAAAACCTTTGGCGCCCTGCCGCCCCGTCAGCCACTGCCCGCTGACGTTGCTGCGCGCGTTCCGGACTTCCCCGACAGCGGAAAGACGGTCGTGCTTCATCACCGCGGTGATCCCAATCAGGCGGCCGCGGTGATTGCGTGGCCGACCGGGGGGGGGGTGAGCGGCATCCGGGAATCGCGCCAGCTCGAAATCCTCACGCAGGTGTTCAACAACCGCCTGCTCGATGCGATGCGCGAAAAGGCCGGTGCCAGCTATTCGCCCGTCGTCCGTTCCGACTGGCCGACCGACATAAACGGCGGCGGAAACATCACCGCGTTGGCTCAATTGCAGCCGAAGGATGTGCCGATCTTCTTCCGTGAGGCCGACCGCATTGCACAGGATTTGACCAAGGCACCGCCCACGGCGGATGAACTGGAACGCGTTACCGAACCGCTGCGGCAGTATGTTTCACGCGCATCGACCGGCAATCTGTTTTGGCTCTACCAGTTGGAAGGTTCGACCGTCGATCCGCGCCGGATCGCTTATCTGCGCACGCTGCTGGGTGATTATTCGCAGACCACGCCGCAGATCATGGAAGCGCTGGCGCACAAGTATTTCGGCGGGAAGCAAGGCTGGCGTCTGGCAATAATTCCCGAAGGCCAGACGCTGGCGAGCGCGCCGGCGCCATCCGGCTCCGATGGCGATGCGTCGACGAAGCAACCAGCGGCCAAAGCCTCGGCCAAGCCGGTTGGACGGTAACGCCGATCGCACAAATCGGGCTTTTGCGCTGGCCAAGCAAAACATGATTGCGCCATAAGCGCATTTGCACTTGCACTCATTACGCAACCTGACTGGAAGAAAGAGGAACATGAGCAAGGCGTGGACGCCCGCGAGCTGGCAAGAATTCGAAGCACGGCACCTGCCGCATTATGAGGACGCGTCCGCGCTGGCGGAGGCGACCGATACGCTTGTGAGCTATCCGCCGCTGGTCTTCGCGGGAGAAGCGCGCGCCCTTCAGGCAGAACTTGCTGATGTCTGCAACGGTCACGGCTTCCTGTTGCAGGGCGGCGATTGCGCCGAGAGTTTTGCCGAGTTCCATCCGAACAATATTCGCGACACCTTCCGTGTGCTCTTGCAGATGGCGGTGGTGCTGACCTTCGCGAGCAAGCGGCCGGTGGTAAAGGTCGGGCGTATGGCCGGGCAATTCGCCAAGCCGCGCAGTTCGGATACGGAAACGCAGGGCGATGTTACCCTGCCGAGTTATTTCGGTGACAACGTCAACGGGATCGAGTTCGATGCTAAGACGCGCCGCAACGATCCCCAGCGCATGGTGCGCGCTTATTCGCAATCTGCCGCGACGCTCAACCTCTTGCGCGCGTTTGCCGGCGGCGGCTACGCCAATCTGCGGCAAGTGCATCAGTGGACGCTCGATTTCATGGGCCGCAGCCCTTGGGCCGACCGCTTCAGCGACGTTGCCGACCGTATCGGCGAGGCGCTCGACTTCATGGATGCTTGCGGGATCAATCCGCAAACGCTGCCGCAGCTCGAACGGACCAGCTTTTACACCAGCCATGAGGCGCTTCTGCTGCCTTACGAGCAGGCAATGACCCGCCGCGACTCGCTCACCGGCGATTGGTACGACACCAGCGCGCACATGGTCTGGATTGGCGACCGAACCCGTTTCGACGGGAGCGCGCATATCGAATTCGCGCGCGGTATCGGCAATCCGCTGGGCATGAAGTGCGGGCCGAGCCTCTCGCCGGACGCCTTGTTGCGACTGCTCGATACGCTCAATCCCGCTCGCATACCGGGGCGGATCACGCTGATTGCACGCTTCGGGCACGACAAGGTCGAGGAAGGGCTGCCGCCGCTACTGCGTGCGGTACGTCAGGAAGGCCATCCGGTCGTGTGGAGCTGCGACCCGATGCACGGGAACGTCGTCAAGTCTGCCAGCGGCTACAAGACGCGTCCGTTCGATCGCATCCTGCGCGAGGTTAAGAGCTTTTTCGCCGCGCATCGCGCCGAAGGAACCCACCCGGGCGGTGTCCACGTCGAAATGACCGGACAGGACGTGACCGAATGCGTCGGCGGGGCTGTTGCAATTACCGACGAAGCGCTGGGCGATCGTTACCACACCCATTGCGATCCGCGGCTCAATGCCGCGCAATCGCTGGAACTGGCGTTTCTGGTGGCCGAAATGCTCAATCGCGAAATGGTCGGAAAATCGCGCGATGCGGCGTGACCTTATGGAATTGTGAAATTTTTTGGGATCCGCGTTAACTGAAAATACCTAGTTTGGTCGGATAAAGGCCTGAACCTTCGCTCGTGTAGCGAAGCTCCGTGAAGAAGTAGGATTTGGCGCGTTCAATGCGGTTCGACAGAATGATTGCTCGACCGGTGCTGGTGCTGGCGGCGATTGCCGCCATGCTGGTTCTGGCGTCGTTCGGGCACGTCTGGCTGGCTTTGTGCGGCGCCTGTTACGCCATGCTGCTGGCGCTTATAGCAGCGGATCGCCGCAAGATTGCGCGTCTGGCGCGGCAGAACGAGAAATTGGCGCAATCTGTTAACCTGCTCGAATTGTCCGAGCGGCTCGCTGGCGTGGGGCGCTGGCGCTATGACGCGCGAAACGGCCGCCACCACTGGTCGCCCGATATGTGCGCAATCCTCGGGCTCGAAGCGATCGCTCGCCCCAAGGCAGATTTCGTCGCGAAGATCATGGGTGACGGCCTGGACGCGCTGTCGACCACCTTCGCGCGGCATCAGTGCGATGAAGAACCATTCCTGGTCGAATTCGAAATTGCCCGGCCCGATGGCGATTATCGTCTTCTGCGCGCCCGTGCGCGTAACCAGTTCGACGATTCGGGTGCGGTGGCGCAAGTGTTGATGGCGGTTCGCGATGTCACCGAGGATTACGAGCAGGCACGCCGCCTGAAGGACGAGCAGCAACGCGCGCTGGAAAGCGCCAAGCGGGCCGAGCAGCTTGCAAACACCGATCCTCTGACGGGTCTCTCCAACCGCCGGTTTGCCATGAGCCAGATCGATCGGTCGATCGTGGTCGCCCGACAGCAGGATAGCGACCTGTCGCTGATCGTGTTCGATCTCGACCATTTCAAGCAGATCAACGACACCTACGGCCACGTCGCGGGCGATGCTGTGTTGGTCCGGGTGGCGAAACTGGCTCGCTTGCTGTTCCCGGAAACCGATGTGGTCGCGCGCTTCGGAGGCGAGGAATTCGTCTGCATGCTGACCGGGGCGGATGCCACCGTGGCGCAGGAATTCGCCGAGCGCCTGCGTTGGTCGATCGAATCGGGCAGTGCAACCGACGGTGTACCCGGCTGCACCGCAAGTATCGGCCATGCGACGCTGGGGCAGGGTGAAAGCAGCCTGATGCTGTTCGCGCGGGCTGACGCTGCGCTGTACGAGGCGAAGGAAGCCGGACGCAATCAGGTGCGCATGGCGCGCGACAACCCATCGGACACCAACGTCGACGGCGCTGCACTCTCGCCGCGATCCGCTACTGGACTTTAATTTCGATAGTCTTTCAATCGTAAGCCATTGCCCCCATGATAGGATACGGTTGCCGCATTCTGGCAGCCGCTGACCGTAGGGGGGCTCGATGGCCCGAACCCAGCCCGCAACCCGTCCTTTCCCCGCGGCGGGTGATGACAACCGCGTGGATCGATTCCAGAAAACCCGCGCCGTGACGGAGGCGCTGGCGGCGCCATTGTCAGATGCGGATGCAACCGTCCAGTCGATGGAGGATGCCTCGCCTGCCAAGTGGCACCTGGCGCACACGACATGGTTCTGGGAAACCTTCCTGCTGCGCGAGTATGCGCAAGATTATGCCCTTTTCGACGAGCGTTGGCCGTTCCTGCACAACAGCTATTACGAGGCGGAAGGCGATCGGATCGCACGGATGCGGCGTGGGATGCTGTCTCGCCCAACTCTCGACGAAGTGCTTGCCTATCGCGCGCATGTGACCGCTGCGATGGAGCATTTGCTCGACCGGGCCGACCTCGCCGCGCTGATCGATCTGGGCATTGCGCATGAGCAGCAGCATCAGGAACTGCTGCTGACTGACATCAAGCACGCGCTGTTTCATAATCCGCTTGGGCCTTCGATGTGGGATTCGAAAGGTCTGCCGGAGTCCGGCATTCGGGAAAGTGGCTGGTTCAGCCATCCGGGTGGAGTGGCCAGGATCGGCCATCAGGATGACGGCTTCGCCTTCGATAACGAAGGGCCGGTCCATCGCGTGCTGCTGGAACCGTTTGCGCTTTCCAGACGTCTGGTCACCAATGCACAATGGGACGAATTCATCGCCGACGGAGGTTATCGCACTGCTTCCCTGTGGTTGTCCGACGGTTGGGCCTGGGTGCAGGGTGAGGACATTTCCGCGCCGGTCTATTGGCGTGATGACGAACATTTCACCCATTGTGGCTGGCAGCCAAGAACGGACGATGCCCCGGTCACCCATATCTCATACTATGAGGCCGACGCCTTCGCCAGTTGGGCAGGAGCGCGGCTGCCGACCGAGTTCGAATGGGAAGCCATCGCGCGCGGGCAAGAGGGCGAGCAGGCTGCGCATGATCCGGCTGGCGGCAACCAGATGGACGATGCCAGACCCCCGACCCCGACCGGGAGCGAGGGATTGTTCGGAGATTGCTGGCAATTCACCCGGTCGGCCTATTTGCCTTACCCGCGATTCGTGCCTGCCGCAGGCGCGGTGGGCGAATACAATGGCAAGTTCATGAGTGGTCAGGTGGTGCTGAAAGGTGCCAGTTGCGCCACGGCGCGCGGTCACTCGCGGGCCTCCTATCGCAACTTTTTCTACCCACACCAGCGTTGGCAGTTCACCGGGCTGCGGCTTGCAAAGGACTTGTAATGGCGGCGAGAGAGGGAATCGCGCTGGTCGATCTGGATGACGACGGCGTCAATCGGGCGTTTCGATCCGATGTCCTGCAGGGCCTGGCGCAGGACCAGAAGGCCATCCCGGCGCGATGGCTCTACGACGATGCCGGATCGCAATTGTTCGAAGACATCACGCAGGTCGAGGAATATTACCCGACCCGCGCGGAAACAGAGATATTGACTGCTCGCGGTGGAGAATTTGCCGCTGCGATCGGGCCGGGCAGGGCAGTGGTCGAATTCGGCTCGGGCAGTTCGGTCAAGACACCGCTGCTGCTCGGAGCGGTCGAGCCCGCGGCATATGTTCCACTCGATATTGCCGGCGATTTCCTGCGCGAAGCGGCGCGGGCACTGGGCGGGCAGTTTCCCAATCTGCCGATTTATCCGGTCGAAGCCGATTTCATGCGTGAAACCTCGCTACCCGAGGAGGTGGCATCGCTCCCAAAGCTGGGGTTCTTCCCCGGTTCGACCATTGGTAACATGGTCCCACGCACCGCGATCGACCTTCTTCGCTCGATGCGGCTGACGTTGCAGGCCGATCATGGCGTGCAACCGATGTTGCTGATCGGAATGGATCTGGTGAAGGATGTCGCGGTCCTGGAAGCCGCTTACGACGATGCGGCTGGGGTGACGGCGGAATTCAACTACAACCTCATCCGACGCATCAACCGAGAGCTTGAGGCGACGATTCCACTCGATGCATTGCGTCACCTGGCGCGCTGGAACAATGACTACGCGCGTGTCGAAATGCATCTTGAGGCGCAGGAACCGATCACTTTCGAGGTCGCGGGTAAGCGTTTCGAGATGGCGAAGGGTGACACGATCCACACTGAAAACAGCCATAAATTCACCGAGCGCAGCGGTAATTTGCTATTGCAGGCCAGTGGCTGGTCCCCGATCCGCCGCTGGCTCGACGAAGCCGGACAATTTTCGCTGATCCTTGCCGAGGCAAGCGAGCCGCGCGCCGCGCCTTGAAGGACATGTTCATGGCGTTGACACGGATTTGCCGCTAACCTTCGCGTCATGGACTTGTCGAGCGCCTTCAATGCCATCGCCAACGTGATCCGCTCGATCCCTCGCTCGGACTTGCTGATTGCAGCCGTGGCGGCGATGTTCGGAGGCTGGATCGGCAGCGCACTACTGCGACGGCGCATACGTGGCGGTCGCATCTTGAGCACGGTGTCTTCGCTGGCGCTTGGCGCAATTCTGGTGACGGTGGTCCTGCAACTTTCGCGTCTCGATCCGCAACTCGACATCGCCCTGCCCGAGTTGGGAATGCCCGAGCAGATCGTTGCGGGCGGCGAGACGCGCATCCCGCTCGCGCCCGACGGGCACTACTGGGTCCGCGCGAAGCTCAACGGCGTCGCGGCGGAATTCCTGATCGATACCGGAGCGACCGTGACCGCGATCTCTCCCGGCCTTGCCGAGCGTGCCGGGATATCGCCGCGTCGTGGAGGGATTCCGATTCAGATCAACACCGCCAACGGGTCCGTGGCAGCGCAGATTGCCTCGGCCAAAAGCATCGACTTCGGCAATGTCGCCGCGCGCGGCATCGATGTGGTCATCGCGCCGGGGCTGGGGCATACCAATGTGATCGGGATGAACCTGCTCTCCCGCCTCGACGGATGGCGGGTCGAGAAGGGGACGTTGATCATGGTCCCATCGAAGCAGGAAACGTCCGACGCGACCTAGAAGCGGTTGCCCGCAGGCGGGCGGCTTGCCACGGTCCCGGCTATGATTCGCACCTCCTCCGCTGATACGCCCTTCGTCCCGACCGAGGGCATCCACAATTTCCGCGATTTCGGCGGCTGGCCAGGCGCCGGTGGCGGCTTCGTGCGGCGCGGAGTGCTCTATCGCTCCGGCCAGCATGTCGGCGCGACCGACGCCGATCTGGCGGCGATTGCGGAACTCGACATTCGCACCGTGATCGATTTGCGCGGCAAGTCCGAGCGCGAACGCAATCCGTGCCGCCGCGTCGAAGGCTTCGCGGGTGAGGTGCTGTTCTTCGATGGCGAGACCAGCAGCAGCCCCCCGCACATGGATATCGGCCCAGACACCACCACCGCGCAATTCGCGCGCGAGCGGATGCTGGCGGTTTATACGAGAATGCCGTGCAATCCGGCGATGAGCGACATGTTCTCGCGCTATCTGCGCGTTCTTGCCGACCGCGACGGCGCGAGTCTCGTCCATTGCTTTGCAGGCAAGGACCGCACGGGCGTCGCCGCAACGCTGGTGCTGCATATTCTCGGTGTGTCCGAGGAGGACCAGCTCGCCGAGTTCCTGCGCACCAATGACGCGCCGACCCTCGATGTGCTGCGCCAACAATCGGTGCCGGGTATCGAGGCGCGGCTGGGGCGCAAGCTGGAGGAGGCGGGCATTCGCGCGCTGCTGGAAGTCGATGGCGATTACCTTGCCACCTTCCGCGAGACTGTCGCCAAGGATCACGGATCGCTCGACGGTTATCTCGACCGCGAAATCGGTGTCGACGAAGCCTTGCGTGAAGCATTGCACACCCGCTTGCTCGACTGAGAGAGATCGCGGGGACACGCTCGCATGTTGATAGCGCCGCGCCGCTTCTGGCAATCGCGTATCGGTGACCCTATTTCCGCTCCCGAACTGGAGGAATACATGACCACCCATCGCAGCAAGATGCTCATCATCGGTTCCGGCCCTGCGGGCTATTCCGCCGCGATCTACGGCGCGCGCGCGATGATGGAGCCGATCATGGTGCAGGGGCTGCAGCCCGGCGGGCAGCTGACCATCACAACCGATGTCGAGAATTATCCCGGCTTTCGCGATGTGATCCAGGGCCCCTGGCTGATGGAAGAGATGAAGACGCAGGCCGAGCATGTCGGCACGCGGGTCATGTGGGACACGATCGTCGAGGTCGATCTGGAAGGCGGGAGTCCGTTCCGGGCGGTCGGCGACAGCGGCGATGAATATATTGGCGACGTGCTGGTGATCGCGACCGGCGCACAGGCGCGTTGGCTCGGCGCTCCCGGTGAGCAGGAGCTGGGCGGCAAGGGCGTTTCGGCTTGCGCGACGTGTGACGGGTTCTTTTATCGCGGCAAGAAGGTCGCAGTGATCGGCGGCGGCAACACGGCGGTGGAGGAGGCGCTGTACCTCACCAACCATTCCGACGACGTGACGCTGATCCACCGCCGCGACGAGCTGCGGGCGGAGAAGATCCTGCAAGAGCGGCTGATGAAACATCCCAAGATCACGGTCCTGTGGAACAAGGTGGTCGAGAGTTTCGAGGGCGATCCGCTGGCAGGCGGGCTGACCCATCTGGCCCTGCGCGACACGGTGACCGGCGAAGACAGCGATTTCCATTGCGACGGCGCGTTTGTCGCCATCGGCCATGCCCCTGCGACCGAGCTGTTCAAGGGCAAGCTGGAACTCGATGACGGCGGTTATCTTGTCGTCGAACCCGGCACCCCCAAGACCGCGATCCCCGGCGTGTTCGCCGCGGGCGACGTGATGGATCACACCTACCGCCAGGCGGTGACGGCTGCGGGCACCGGCTGCATGGCCGCGCTCGATGCAGAGCGCTTCCTTGCAGGTCTCGAAGTCGATCTGCACGGCCACGCTGAAGCGGCGGAGTAAGTCCCCGCCGCTTCAGCGCGAAATCAGTGCCAGCCGAACACCGCCATTGCCGCGTTCACGATCAGCGCGGCGAGAATCAAGCTCGATAGCGCGAACAGCACAAAGCGCACCATCACCACATTCCTGGTCGACTGCACCAGCGAATGCGCCACGCGCAGCCCGACATAAATCCACGCCAGCAGCACGTTGAGATTATCACCCTGGCCGACTATCGCCAGCACCACGCCAACCGCATAAAACAGCGTCGGCGCCTCGTGCAGATGGTTGTAATTGTCGGCCTTCCAGTTGACCGAATCCGGCAGCTTGCCGCGCAGACCGGCGCCGGTTTCTCCGACCATGTTCTTGCCGTCGATCCCCGCCTTGGACATCGCGGGAATGCGGGTGGCGTACATCCACAGCCACATGATCATGGTCCAGCCCATCAGTGCGACGAGCGGTTGCAGGATTTCTGCGTGGATCATCAGGCCATCCCTCCAGTGCGGAACAGCGTCAGCTGGAGCACACGGAAGGCGAGGTAGATCAACGCTATGCTCGATGCGAGGAACAGCATGAAACGGATCGCCACCACATTCACAGTCGATTGCCACAGCGAATGGGCGATCCTCAAGGCGACATAGATCCACGCCGCGAGCACGTCACCCGCCGCAGCGCCCAACAGCGCGATAATGATACTGGCGGCATAGAACAGCGTGGGCTGTTCCATCAGATGTGCGTAATTGTGGGCTTTCCAGTTGATCTTGTCGTCGATCACGCCCTCGAGGTCCTGCCCGCGCCCGCCGGGTTTCGCATTCCCGAGGCCGCCCAGCTTCTTGAGCGCCGGCAACCGTGTGCCCGACATCCACAGCAACATGATGAGTGACCAAGCGATCAGCACCCCCGCGGGTGCCAGCATCTGAGCCTGCATGAAACCTCTCCTCCCTGTTTTCTGCTCGCGAGCCTAGGACTGGATTATCAATTGTCAAACGCAACGGTTTTACCGCCGATGACGCGGGCAAAATCGCCCGGATCGGTGTTGCCGCCGGTGAGCATGATGACGCTGTGTTCGTCGAGCTGCGCCTTACCCGCCAGCGCCGCAGCAAGCGCAGCCGCGCCGCCTGGTTCGAGCACCAGCTGGAGATTGGCAAAGGCGAATCGTTGCGCCGCGCGGACCTCTTCATCGGTAACGCTAAGACACGGCCCCGCGCGATTCCGCAGGACGGATAGGTTGATTTCCTTGGTCGCATCGGGGCGCAGCGCATCGCACACGGTCGACGGCGGATTGGGGCCGACGTGGACCACCTCGCCCGCAGCAACGGCTTGTCCGACCATGTCCCAGCCTTGCGGTTCGACCGGCAGGATGGCCGCGTCCGGGCAGGCCAGGGCGAGGCCCGCCGCCAGTCCTCCACCGCCGCAGCAGGCGAGGATGCGGCTCGGCTGGCGTCCGAGTTGCTGCGTGATCTCGATCCCCGCGCTTCCCTGTCCCTCGATCACCCATGGGTCGCCGAAAGCGTGGACCAGAACGGCGCCCCGCTGCTCGACCTCGCGCGCGGCAACCTCGTCGCGATCCTCACCGGGCCGGTTATAGAGCACGATTTCCGCACCCAGCGCCCGCGTCGCCGCCAGCTTCACGCGCGGCGCGTCACGCGGCATGACGATGACCGCCTTGATCCCGAGCTTTTTCGCTGCCCATGCGACGCCCTGCGCATGATTTCCGCTCGACACGGCGACCACACCACGCGCGCGCTCTTCCTCGGTGAGATTGCTCAGACGCCACCAGCCACCGCGGATCTTGAACGCGCCGATGGGCTGGAGGCTTTCGGCCTTCACCCAGCATCGCACACCGGCGATTTCGACCGGCAAGAGCGGGGTCGGCGGCAGGATCGCGGCGATTGAGCGGGCGGCTGCATGGACGCCTTCGGTGCTGGGCAAGGGGTGTTGGATCAAAATTGGAAACTCCCTCGTTTGCTCCAACGATATGGAACACATGGCACACGGTCCTGAAGCAAAAAAGTCCGGATCGCTTGAATCGGCCAAACTTCAGGGTCGAGAAGAGGTCTGGGGGCTGATTTGTCCATTGCCGCCCTATGCCTCCAAACGCCCTGGTAGGAAACGGATCGCACGGGATCATATTGCAGCGCCAGCGCATTCGCCTATGTGAGTGTCAGCGAAGGCGGGGCCTCAACCAGCAGGCGTTCGCCACAGGAACATAAGACCTCTGCCCATGCGGAGGCGCAGCAGATTTAGGGATTTTATTATGTCGACAGTCCTGGTCATCGGTGCAGGCGGCGTCAGCTCCGTATGCGTTCACAAGATGGCGATGAACGCCGATATCTTTGACGATATCCACCTCGCCAGCCGCACCAAGAGCAAATGCGATGCGATTGCCGCCAGTGTGAAGGACCGCACCGGGCAAACGGTATCGACCTATGAGATCGACGCCGAGGAAGTGCCTGCGATGGTCAATCTGATCCGCAAGATCCAGCCAAGCTTGGTCGTCAATCTGGCGCTGCCGTATCAGGATCTGCCGATCATGGATGCCTGCCTGGAAGCAGGCGTCGACTACCTCGATACGGCCAATTACGAGCCCAAGGACGAGGCCAAGTTCGAATACAAGTGGCAGTGGGGCTATCATGACCGGTTCAAGGAAGCCGGGATCATGGCGCTGTTGGGCTCGGGCTTCGATCCGGGTGTGACCAGCGTGTTCACCATGTGGCTCAAGACGCACAAGCTGAAAACTATTCGCCAGCTCGACATTCTCGATTGCAACGGCGGCGATCATGGGCAGGCGTTTGCCACCAATTTCAACCCGGAAATCAACATTCGCGAAGTGACCGCGCCCGCGCGGCACTGGGAGAACGGCGAGTTCGTCGAAACGCCGGCGATGGGCAAGAAGGTCGAATTCGACTTCGAGGCGGTCGGCCGCAAGAACATGTATATGATGTACCACGAGGAGCTGGAAAGCCTCGCCAAGTTCAATCCCGAAATGGAGCGTGCGCGTTTCTGGATGACCTTCGGCGATGAATACATCAAGCACCTGACCGTGCTGCAGAATGTCGGCATGACGCGGATCGACCCGATCAAGTATCAGGGGCGCGAGATCATCCCGCTGCAATTCCTCGCCGCCGTGCTGCCCCAGCCCGAAACCCTGGGCGAGACGACCCACGGCAACACCAATATCGGCGTGATCGCGACTGGCGAAGCGCTCGACGGATCGGGCGAGAAAACCTTCTACATCAACAATATCTGCAGCCACGAGGCGGCTTACGAGGAAACCGGCAATCAGGCCGTGTCGTACACCACCGGCGTGCCCGCGATGATCGGCTCGGCCATGATGGTCACCGGCAAATGGTCGGGCGACGGCGTATTCAACATGGAAGAAATGGACCCCGATCCGTTCATGGACATGCTCAACCAGCACGGCCTGCCGTGGCAGGTGAAGGAACTGGACGGACCGGTCGCGTTCTGACCCGATGGGCGGCGCCGTCGCCTTCGTCGTGCCGGTGATCCTGCTGGCGCTGTCGAATCTGGTGATGAACGTCGCCTGGTACGCCAATCTGAAATTTCCCGGCAAGGCGCTGTGGCTGGTGATCCTCGCGAGCTGGGGGCTGGCGATCTTCGAATATGTGCTGGCTGTCCCGGCCAACCGAATCGGGTCGCAGGCCTATTCGCTCGCCCAGCTCAAGACGATCACGACAGTTTTTTCGCTGGCGACTTTCGTCGTGGTGGCGTGGGTAATGTTCGGGCAGAAACCCAATGCGAACCAGCTGATCGGCTTTGCGCTGATCTCCTTTGGCGCATTCTTCATCTTTCGCGGGCAAGTGGGGTGACGATGACTCCGCTGCGACACCTCCCGTGAGATACGCTCTGGTCCTGTTGGCCAGCATGGCGCTGGGCAGTTGCGGCGCGCCGGCGCGGGAAAATCTGCCGCAGGTGCAGATCGTGAAGAACTGGCCGCAGATCGCACAAGGTGCTGGTTTTGGCGAGGTCAGCGCGGTGGCGGTCGGGCCGGGCAACCGGGTCTATGTTCTCCACCGCCCCGGTCGTCCATGGAAAGAGCCTTTCCCGACCACGCCGATTGCTGAGCCTACGGTGGCGGTGTTCGACGGGGCGAGCGGCAAATTGCTCGACCAGTGGGGCGCGGGGCAGATGGTGATGCCGCATGGCCTGTCGATCGGTCCGCAGGGTAATGTCTGGATCACCGACGCGGGGCGCGAACAGGTGCTGCGCTTCACGCCACAGGGCAAGCTTACTCTCACCATCGGCACACGCGGTGTGACGGGCGACGATGCCAGTCATTTTGGCCGCCCGACCGATGTCGCATTCCTTGGCGATCATGTGCTGGTCAGCGACGGCTATCTCAACGGCAGGGTGGCCGAATACGATTTGGATGGTCGGTTCATCGGGCAATTCGGCAGCAAGGGGCACGATCCTGGCCAGTTCTCGGTTCCCCATGCGATTGCCGTCACTGGCGACCGCATCCTCGTCGCCGATCGCGAGAACGGACGGATCGAGGCGTTCGACCGTCATGGCAAGCTGGCGGCGGATTGGACAGAACCGGGCAGGGGGCACCCCTATGCGGTGAAGCCCATGCCCAATGGCGAGTGGCTGAGCCTCGAGGGGCGCGATGATCACGACCGGCAGGGAATCGTGCTGCGGCTCTATAGCAAGGACGGCCAGCTCGAGCGCAGCTTTGCCGTGGCGTCGGTGCCGGGCGACAAGAGTCGGGGCCACGATCTGGCGGTCGGGCCGGACGGGGCGATCTATATTGCCGACGTGACCGGCGAACGGGTGGTCAAGCTGGCCCCCGGCAGTCTAAAGGCGCGCTGATGGAAACCAGAGCCGGAGATCCGGGCGCTTTTGCCCAATTCGACCTGTCGCGTGTCGACAGCCCTGCCTTCGTCATCGATGCGGCAAAACTGCGCGCCAATCTGCAAATGCTCGCCGACATTCGCGATGCTGCCGACATCAAGGTGCTGGCGGCATTGAAGGCGTTTTCCATGTGGTCGGTCGCGCCGATTATCGGCGAATATCTCGACGGGGTATGCACCAGCGGCCTGTGGGAAGCGCGGCTGGCGAGCGAGTTCTACGACGGCGAGATCGCGACCTATTCCGCCGCCTACAAGCCGGAGGATCTGGAAGAGATCTGCCGCCTGTCGGACCATGTGATCTTCAACTCGCCCGCGCAGATCGGGCGCGCGCGGCTGATCCTCGAAGCGGCGCGGTTGAGTGCGGGGGACTTCGACATCGGGCTCAGGCTCAATCCGCAGGTGCCGACCGGAGAGGTGCCACGCTACGATCCCTCCAGCCCCGGCTCGCGCCTGGGCTTCCCGATCGACCAGCTGACCGAAGAGCATATGGAGGGTGTCGAGGGCATCCACTTCCACAATCTGTGCGAACAGGACCTCGAGCCGCTGAAGGCAACCTGGGACCGCGTGTTCGACGCGATCGAGCCGTGGTTCGGACAGTTGAAGTGGATCAACATGGGCGGAGGCCACCACATCACCCGCGCCGATTACCAGCGTGAGGAGCTGATCGAATTCCTGCGCGATGCCAGGGAGGATACCGGCGCGGAAATCTATCTCGAACCGGGTGAGGCAGTGGCGCTCGATGCGGGCATCCTCGTCGGCACCGTGCTCGACACCGGCTGGAACGGGATGCCGGTCGCGGTCACCGATGTGTCCGCTACCTGCCACATGCCCGATGTGATCGAGGCGCCTTATCGTCCGGCGATGCTGGGCGAGGGCGGCGAAGGCGAAGCGATCCGGCTGGGCGGTCCGTCATGTCTGGCAGGTGATGTGATTGGCGATTACAATTTGCCCGTCGCGGCCGAGCCCGGCGCACGTTTCGCCTTCCTCGACCAGGCGCATTACTCGATGGTCAAGACCACCACTTTCAACGGCGTGCCTTTGCCCTCGATCTGGCTGTGGGACAGCGAAACCGACGCGCTCGAACAGGTCAAACGCTTTGAATACGAGGACTTTCGCGACCGGTTGAGTTGAGTTGCACTTCCGCTCAGGCCGCGCGACGTTTCTTGGGGAAGATCGTGGCAAAGGACATGTCGCCGCTCTCGTAGCACAGGCGGTCGCGTCCAGCGGCCTTGGCACGATAGAGCGCTGCGTCTGCCGCACGAAATGCCTGACGCATTCCCTGCTGTCCGACCATCGCCAGCCCCGCACTTGCGGTAATGCGCCGATCAACTTGCGGGACAGCGCTGCGTGCCGCTGCGGTAATTTTCTGGCGCACGGTATTGAGGATGATGGCTGCACTGTCGATGGACGGTCCGGTCAAGGCGACCGCGAATTCTTCGCCGCCCAGCCGCCATGCCCGTAGAGCCTGATTGTCTGCCACGCATTCGCCAAGCACCCGTCCGACAGCGCGCAGGACTTCGTCCCCGGTGTCATGGCCCCAGCCATCGTTGATCGGCTTGAAACGGTCGAGATCGACAATCGCCAGTATATCCGACCGACGCCACTTGCGCGCGTCGAAATCGCGCCGGTTGTAGAGGCCTGTCAGCGCGTCGGTAAGTGCCTCGTCCTCCATCTCTCGGGCACGATCATGGGCGAGATCGCGTTCGCGCCGCACAGCTTCAGCCTGAAGGGCGATGGCCCCGGCCATGATCAGCGCCTGTGCGGCCAGCGCGATGAAGAACAGAGAATCGATCCATGAGGGAAGGTAATACAGTCCAGCGCCGCGAAGGACTCGCTCAATTCCAAGGGTAAGGGGCGCTGCCCAAGCCAGAATGAAACCGCCGACGTTGCGACTGCGCCGCATCGTGGCGACTGCAATACCGTAAATCAGGACGAAAATGCCAGGCAGGAACAGCAGGTGATATGTGACCCGCGCGTTGAAATCGACCAGCAGCGAAAGCGGCAGGCAAATCGAGCCGAGGGCTGCGAGTGCAGCGGTGGCCAGCATCGCTCTCTTCTCAATGCGGCAGAAGATGCGCCGTTCGAAGAAGGAGCTCATGATCGGCCCCAGCATCGCCACGGCAAGCGACAACGAAGCATAGCTGAGCGCCGCGCGATCCCACAAGGTCAGAGAGGGGAAGGCAAGGAAGACGAGTGAACTGGACGATGCGGTATAGACTGCAACCAGGGCACTGAAAGCGCCGTGCAGGGCAACGGTGCGATTGTCTGATGCTATGCCCATGAAAGCGCTGAAAATTGCGATCGTCCCAAGAACCGCCATCGCAAGGGCATAAAGCACGCTGTGGGACACCTTTTCCTGATGCGCTTGATCGGCGGTCTTGAACGCCAGTTCGGTCGCGGGAGGCGAACTGGGAGTTCCGTCGAAAGCAAGATAGAGAGCAGAAAGTTTGTCGCCTCGGACCGCAACTGGAACGGCAAGGCCGTTGCCGGGCATCCACAGCCGCGACAAGGCAGCACCGGCAAAGACCTGTTGGTGCAGGATCCCATGGTGATCGCGACCGACCACGCGCACTCTTTCCAGAGGGCCAGACACGGTTTCGATGACGAAATTCCCGTCAGGCGCACCATCGATATCGAGTTTCTGCCAGCTATGGCCTGTTATCGCCTGATGATACTGCGGACGACAATTCCATTGCTTGCTCGAAAACGCCTGGCTGAAGGTTAACGGCAGATCGGTCGACAGGAGACAAGAATTTCGGAAAAGGCTGTCCGCCTTGGCGGATGTCGGCGCGTAGACTAACGCCAGCAAGGCGACGATGATCGCCAGAAATGTCGCGTGGACCCGCCTCATCACGCGCAATTATCAGCAGAAAGTTGCCAACGATTTAAGTTCGTTGCCGATTGTGCGACTTATGCGACAATTCGCGCATCGGGCACGGCTCGCCGCACTTGGCAGGGCAGGCGGGAACGCGTGATTTTCCTTGCAGTTGAAGGAGCAATGTCTATATGCGCCCCTCCGCTGCCCCATGGGGACTTCCTAACCGCAAGGCAGCCTTAAACCACTACACCGTTCGGAGGTCCCTTGAGTTGTCCAGCTACCCCGATGCAAGGTCTGTAGTCCGCGCCCTCAAGCCGGACGAACCTATCATCCTCAATCGCCCGCATGCCGCGGCGCGCGCTGCCCGTTTCTTCCAGAAGAATTTTCCGGGCAAGTCGCTTTATGCGGTCAAGGCCAACCCCTCGGCCGAGCTGATCGAGCTGCTGTGGGCGAACGGAATCACCCATTACGATGTCGCCTCGATCGCCGAGGTGCGGCTGGTTCGGCGGCTCCTGTCCGAAGCGGAGCTGTGCTTCATGCATCCGGTGAAGGCGCCGGGCGCGATCCGCGAAGCCTATTTCGATCATGGCGTGCGCACGTTCAGCCTCGATTCGAGCGAGGAACTGGCCAAGATCGTTGCGGCGACGACCAGCGAAAATGGCGAACCTGCGCGAAATTTGCGCCTGCTGGTGCGCCTGCGCGTCTCGAGTGAATATTCCGAGCTGTCGCTGGCCAGTAAGTTCGGGTGCGATCTGACCGAAGCACCTGCGTTGTTGCAGGAATGCCGCCAATGGGCGGACTGGCTCGGCGTGTGTTTCCACGTCGGCAGCCAGGCGATGACGCCGTTTGCCTATGTCCAGGCGCTCGAACGCGCGCGCGCCGCGATTGCCGAGGCATCGGTGGTGGTCGACGTGGTCGATGTTGGTGGAGGTTTCCCCAGCGTCTATCCGGGCATGGAACCGCCGCCGCTGGAGGATTACTTCACCATCATCCATCGCCAGTTCGAAGCGCTGCCGATCGCATACAATGCGGAACTTTGGTGCGAGCCGGGGCGTGCGCTTTGCGCGGAATACAGCTCGCTGGTCGTGCGGGTGGAAAAGCGGCGCGGTGACGAGCTGTTCATCAATGACGGTTCTTACGGCGCGCTGTTCGACGCCGCCCATGTCGCGTGGAAATTCCCGGTCGTTGCGCTGGAGGACGACCTGATCAAGCCGTTGCAGGACTTCGCCTTTTACGGGCCTACCTGCGACGATGCGGATTTCATGGAAGGGCCTTTTGCGCTTCCCGAGGATATCCAGGCGGGCGATTATATCGAGATCGGGATGCTCGGCGCTTACGGCGCAGCGATGAAGACGGACTTCAATGGCTTCGGCGCGACCCGGAGCGTTGTCGTTGAGGATGAGCCGATGGCCAGCCTTTACGACGGCAGCCGGGTGCGTCCTGCCGCGGACAACGTCGTCAGCCTTCGCTAAACATCCTCTCGCGCGAAATGCCGCTGCGTTGGGATTGCGCGCCGGTCTTGAGAGAAGAATAGGAGGAGGCACGTGAGGGCAGCGCCGCGCGCGCATTGCTCACAGCCAGCAAGGCCACGAAGGAGCCTGTGGCGGTCATCATGATATTGGGCATTGCAGGGTCCGATAGTCTGGTTGCGACTGAACGGTCGCAGGCGCGGTCTCCGGTGCCAGAAGTGGATTTTCAGCCTTAATTTCGATCTAACGAACATGGTTAACGCGGCGTGATGTTCCATGCTTGCGACGAGTCTGCTCTCACCGACCTTCGCCGGCCGACAAACTCACGTAGCACCGAGTTTCAGTAGTGCAATGAACCGGCTTGAATGACCCGAAATCGAAAAGTCGGCCGGATGCTGCAAGAGCTCCCGGCCGACGATTTTAAGCGAAACGATCTGATCAGGCGAAGGTCAGTTGGGCGCGATTACGCACAACCTTTGCCCCGCGCTTGCGCATGGCAAAGCCGACGGCGCCGAAGCCCAGGATCAGCAGAGCCCAAGTCGCCGGTTCGGGAACGGCAGCCGTGGGGGCAGTATATGTGATATTGCCGCCATAGGTCGCCGCCGTATTCGCGCTGCCCTGAACCGTGAGGGTGTAAGTTCCCATCATGGTGTTGAGCAGGATATTGCCGGTCTCGACCAAGCCAGTAGGGGTGAGCGAGAAGTCGTACTCAGTACCGCTCGTATCGGTCAGGAAAATCCGCGAAAAGTCGATGTCGCCGCTGATTGCGCCGGTCATCATATTGGTGGTCGCGGAATTGGTGATCGAACTGCCAGTGGTTCCTGTCTGCGGAAGGGTGAAGGTGGCCGAGTCAGAAAACGATCCGGCACTGGTGCTGCCAGCAACAATCCAGTTGCAGACCGAATCTGCGGTGGTGCAGGTCGTCGGTGACGGGATCAGCGTCAGTGCCGCACTGGCAGGTGCTGCCAGCGACACAGCAGCAGCTGCCCCCGCTACAAAAAGCGCGTGTTTGATCATGAAATAGGCCTTTCTGAAATATACGGATTTTCGGTGCGACCGACCGCATTTCCGTACCCGGCCCAGAAGTCCTCCGCAGGGCCAAATACTTGCGACCAATCTGCATCAAAGCAGTCCCAACACGCCCATGGACGCAATGAGAGTACCTAAATGCTGGGTGAAATGTTCTGTTCTTGGGAACGCCACCGCATGTCCCGAAGCAAATATGCTTAACGAATGGTTAGGTTCCGGAAATAATTACACATACGCAATGCGTTCCACAGTGGGACATTTTTGTCGTAGTGGCACGGCTGGGTCGGCAGTCGCTACGGGGTGCTATGCGCCGTCGGTGCGAGGGGCGATTTTGATTTGATCGATTTTCGCTTTAAATTTCAGCGTGAATGGCAGGGCGGTAAAGCCGCAGGCTTCGTTCAATCCGCAAACCCCACGAAGCGCGCGACATCGTCGATCTTTCGGCGGTCGCTGACGACCGCATTGGCCGGAAAGTCTTCGTCCGGCCAGCCCATTGCCACGCATATCATGATGACCTGATCGTCCGGGATCTGCGCATGTTCACGCACGACAGGGCTTTGCATTATGCCCTGGCTGTTGATGACGCAGCCGAGGCCGCGCGACCAGGCCGCATTGACCAGTGCGTTGGTTACCGCGCCGCAATCGAACGGCGCGATGTCGCTACCCAGCAATTCCCGGTCATAAGTCACCACGATCGAAACCGGCGCGTCGAACTGGCGAAATCCACGCAGAACCCAGTCTTGCCGCCCGTCCTTGTCCTCCCGTGCGATCCCCATGGCGCCGAACAATTGCTTGGCGACAGCGATCTGGCGTTCACGATGGGACGGAGGCTGCGTGTCGTGTCGACGGAACTCTCGGCTGTCGGGCTTGCCGGCGAGGATGCCCTCGGTGTTGCCTTTGCGGATGGCGGCAAGCGCGTCACCCGCAACTACGGTGAAGTTCCAGCACTGATTGTTGTAGGATGAGGGCGCCCGGGTCGCGAGCGCGATGACTTCCTCGATCAGCGCACGGGGCACTGGACGATCGGAAAAGCCGCGGATGGAGCGACGGCCCAGAACCACCTCGTCATAGGAACGGAGTTGGGATTCGGGGCTTGTGACGTCTTCCATTAGGTCGTGCCTCTCTCGCATATCACGAGTTTGGAACTGGCGGATGACCAGACCAGGGTCAATGCGGTCATAGAGTGCAGACGCAAAAAAGGGGCTCGAAAACCCCCTTTAAGCTCCGAAGGAGATCGAAGTTCAGGCGAACTTCAGCGTTGCGCGGGTGGTACCCGCCTTGGCGCTGCGGCGACGCATCGAGAAGCCGATCGCACCGAAGCCGAGGATCATCAGGGCCCAGGTGGCGGGTTCCGGAACGGCGCTCAGGGTAACGGACGCAGTGTAACCGTTGCCGTCCGATCCGCTGGTGCCTTGCACGTGCAGTTCGTAGCTGCCTGCGAGTGCACCACCGGTGGGCAGCAGAAATGCCTGCGAGGGATTGCCGTTATTAATCGTGAAATTGTAGACGGTGCTGTCCGGGCCAGCGCCTGGGCCAACCAGCCATGCGCTCGTGAAATCGACGTTGCCAGCGATGCTGATTTCGCCAACCTGAGATGCGACAGTGCCGTTGTTCGGGAAGGTCAGGGTAAAGTAGTCATCGAAAGCGCCCATATTCGCGGGTGCGAAAATGCCGCCGGTGCAGGTTTTAGCACAGTCGCCAGAAGTAAAGTTGATGTTGCCGACAAAGTCAGCTGCTTGCGCTGGTGCCGTAGCGGCCAAGCCAGCTGCGACGATAGCGGCCAGAGTGAGATTCTTGAACATGTTAGTTTCCCTCAATTGATTGCCACAGGCGACCTATTGCGAATTCACGAACCTACACAGAAAGGAGCCCAACTGCTCGTCCGTTAGCTTCGACCTAAACGCTTCTTAATGATTCGGAAAGACATCTAAGTGGCAAAAGTTCCTGAAATGAAACGACTGTGTCATAGTGATACACAGCTAAGCGCGTTTCATTAACTTTGGATTGGCGGAAACCTTAATCACCAAATGCTGGGCGCAAAACCATGCGCCGACAGGGCTCATGCAGCGCGCAAAAGCGCCAGATCGAGCCGGTCCCAGATCTCCACGAGGGCATCGGCGAGTTCGTGCATCATTGCCTCGTCATGCGCGGGGCCAGGCGTAAAGCGCAGCCTTTCGGTGCCGCGCGGAACTGTGGGAAAGTTTATCGGCTGGACGTAAATCCCGTATTCGGCGAGTAGGATATCGCTGATCTTCTTCGCACGCACCGGATCTCCTACCATCACCGGCACGATGTGGGTGGTGGTGTCCATCACCGGAATGCCCTTTTCGGTGAGGATCGCCTTGAGCGTAGCGGCTGCTGCCTGTTGCGCGTCGCGCTCCTCGCTGGAGGATTTCAGGTGGCGGACCGATGCCAGCACGCCCGCGACAAGGACCGGGCTGAGCGAGGTGGTGAAGATGAAACCGGGCGCGTAGGAGCGGATGCAGTCGATGATCCGCGTATCGGCGGCGATATAGCCTCCCATAACGCCAAACGCCTTGCCCAGCGTCCCTTCGATGATGTCGATCCGGTGCGCGGCCTCGTCGCGCTCCGAAATACCGCCGCCGCGCGCGCCGTACATCCCGACCGCATGGACCTCGTCGATATAGGTCAGCGCATTGTATTTCTCGGCCAGGTCGCAGATCGCGTGGATCGGTGCGACATCGCCGTCCATCGAATAGACGCTCTCGAACGCGATCACCTTGGGAGTCGCTTCTTCCTCGGCAGCGAGCAGTGTTTCGAGGTGCTCGAGATCGTTGTGCCGGAAGACGCGCTTCTCGCAGCCCGAATTGCGGATGCCCGCGATCATGCTGGCGTGATTGAGTTCGTCGGAAAAGATCACGCAACCGGGCAGAAGCTTGGCCAGCGTGGCCAGCGTCGCCTCGTTCGAGACGTAGCCGCTGGTGAAGAGCAGCGCGCCTTCCTTGCCGTGGAGATCGGCAAGCTCCGCTTCGAGATCGACGTGGTAATGCGTGTTGCCGCCGATATTGCGCGTGCCGCCGGAGCCTGCGCCGACATCATGCAGCGCCTCTTCCATCGCTTCGATCACCTTGGGGTGTTGTCCCATCGCGAGGTAATCGTTCGAACACCAGACCGTCACCGGCTTGGGGCCATTGTGTCCGGCAAAGCAGCGCGCGTTGGGGAATGCACCTTTGTTGCGCAGGATATCGATGAACACGCGATAGCGACCTTCCGCGTGCAAGCGGTCGATAGCCTGGTCGAAAATCTGATTGTAATTCATTGGCTGAAGCGCCTCACATAGCCACAGCGCCGGTTCCCCATCCCGGCAGGGTGGCAAGCCATGTAGTGTCTCAGGATCAATTTCGCCACAGCGATCTTTGCGAGCGATTCGCAAGTAAACTCAGAAGCGTTCGAGGCTTGTGAGATCGCGCGCGCCAAGCGCGGGGCGCAGGCGCTCCCAGTCGTCCAGCGATCCGGTGGTGATCGCGCGATCGGCTTCGTGCCGCGCGAAAGCCTGTCCTTCGGTCAAGACAGCGATCCGCCGTGCAATTCCCGCCGATCCATCGACCAGCGCCACGTCATTGCCCATCACTGCGCGGATTTCGTCGGCGAGCAGCGGGAAGTGAGTGCAGGCAAGAACCAGCGTATCGATCGCCTCGGCATGAGGCTGGGCGAGAAGTCCTTCGAGTTCCTGCTCGACCGCGACGGGATCGATCTGCTGCCCGCGCAGCTTGTCTTCGGCGAGTGCGACCAGCCCGTTGGCACCATGGCGCAGCAGGTGCCTGCCCGAAGCAAACTCATTCTCGAGTCGGTCGACATAGCCCTGTCGAACGGTGGCTTGCGTGCCGAGTAGGCCGATGACGCCGCTCCTCGTCATCGCGGCGGCAGGCTTGATCGCCGGGACGGTGCCGACGATCGGCGTTTCTAGAACGTCGCGCACCATGGCGAGTGCTATCGTGCTGGCGGTGTTGCAGGCGATGCAGATCAGGCGCGGTTGCCAGCGTTCGGCCATCCGACCCAGCAGGCCGCAAACGCGCGCGGCAACCTCCGCCTCGCTCTTCGTGCCATAGGGCAGGCCTGCGATGTCCGCGGCATAGATCACCGGCGCTTGCGGCAGGGCCTTACGCAGCTCGTCGAGCACGGTCAGACCGCCGACACCCGAATCGAACAACAGTATGGGAGCGCTTGCGTCCACTATGGAGATAGTGCCTTTCACATTGGCTTTGCCGGCCTTACGCTGACCGATATGGCAGGCTTGCGGTTTCGACAAATTTGTCATGCCACGATAGGGGGTCGCGAATGATTGTGCACACACTTCTGGCTGCCGCAGTGGGCTATCTGCTCGGTTCGATTCCTTTCGGTCTGCTTTTGACCCGCGCGGCGGGGCTCGGCGATGTGCGCAGTATCGGGAGCGGCAATATCGGCGCGACCAATGTGCTGCGCACCGGCAACAAGAAACTTGCCGCCGCGACGCTGTTGCTCGATCTGCTCAAGGGGTTGTTTGCGGTACTACTGGTGCGCTGGCTGTTCGTGCATCCTGACATTTTGCCCCAAGCCGCGTGGGGGCCTGTTCCGGTGGGCGCGCTGGCCGCGGTGCTGGGGCACTGTTTTCCCGTCTGGCTGGGCTTCAAGGGGGGCAAGGGCGTGGCCACCAATGCCGGGGTCAGCTTCGGGCTCGGCTGGCCGCTGGGGCTGGCCTATGCACTGGTGTGGCTGGCGGTGCTCGGCCTGTCGCGGATCAGCTCGCTCGCCGGGATGAGCGCGGTCTGCGCCGCCGCGATAGCCGCCGCCTTGCTCGGCTATGTCGCCTATGTCCCGGTGCTGGCGCTGATCGCAGTGCTGGTGCTGTGGCTCCACCGCGCCAATCTGAAACGTCTTGCCGATGGGACCGAACCGAAAGTCGGATCGAAGAAATAGTGCACGGGTCCGCGCCAGCGCTGTCGCAGCAGGAGGCGTTTGCGCGCATTCGGCTGCTGCGTTCGCCGCGCATCGGCCCGATCAGCTATGCCCAGCTGTTGGCGCGCTTCGGGACGGCTGTCGCGGCGCTGGAGGCTCTGCCCGACCTCGGCAAGCGCGGCGGGAGCGAATACCGCGCTGCACCTGTCGCGCAGATCGAGCGCGAAGTGGAGGACGTCCGCCGGGCGGGCGCGAAATATCTGTTCCACGACCAGCCCGATTATCCCGCGCTACTCGCCGAAATCGACGGTGCGCCGCCGATCCTGACTTGGCGGGGCGATCTGGCGCTGGCGGCAAAGCCCTGCGTCGCGATGGTCGGCGCGCGCAACGCCAGCGCGGCGGCGTTGAAGCTGGCGCGCGAATTTGCCAGCGCGCTCGCCGGGGCGGGGTTTACGGTGGTGTCGGGCCTTGCGCGCTGGATCGACGGGGCGGCGCATGAGGGCGCTCTGCCCGCGACCATCGGCGTGATCGCGAGCGGGATCGACATCGCATATCCCCCGCAACATGCCGCTTTGCAGGACCGGATCGCGGGCGAGGGGCTGCTGCTGGCCGAACAGCCCCCTGGCACCGAACCGCGCGGAAGCCATTTTCCTAGCCGCAACCGCATTATCGCCGGGCTCGCGGCAGGAACGCTGGTGGTCGAGGCCGCTCCGAAGTCCGGCAGCCTCATCACCGCACGGCTGGCGGGCGAGGCAGGGCGCGAGGTCATGGCGATCCCCGGCAGCCCGCTCGACGCGCGCAGCCACGGGTGCAACCACCTCATCCGCGAAGGCGCGATGCTGGTGCAGACGCCGAAGGATGTGGTGGAACTGCTGAGCGGTTTCGACGGTCCGCGAGGTGGCGAGTGGCTTCGACTATGCCCCGGAAGATTTGGCCGAGGCCGAGCCCGCCGACCTCGCCAGCCTGCTCACCAGCGCCCCGGTGGGCGTCGACGAACTGATCCGCCAGTCGGGCGACAGCGCGGCTTCGCTGCAACTGGCGCTGTTGGAGCTGGAGATCGCAGGGCGGCTGGAGCGGCATGCTGGGGGGCGGGTGAGTTTGGTTTAAGGACAACTACATGAAAGCCGATGCTTCGTCAGTTGCAAATCACGGCTTACATCGTCCCAAAGCGATTGCTTCGATTGAATTTTACGATAAGCTCTATCGCTGATGGCATCAAATCAATCTGGTCAGCAATATAGCTTTGAAAGACCAGGTAAATTGTGGGTTGGCGCTTGCGCATCATTACTGCTGCTTTCTTCAGTGCTTGGATGGTTTGAAAATACAACCCTCCTCACGCCACATGCTGATGAATTTTTTGTTATATTTGGTTTATTATCTGGATTTATTTCAATTTTTGGAATAATTGTATTATTTAATTCTACCGATTCATGGCCCTACGCGAATAGTATTGGGTTTTCGATTGCTGGAGCATTTTTGAGTTTCATAATAATTATGACTTTTATAGCTAGTTTATTCGATTTTGCCGAAGGAATGGTGCAATTCCCAGCCGATAAAACGCAAACTTTCAAGGCTTTGATTCCCATAGTCAGTGCTAGTCATACTCAACTATCAAAAAGTGTCAGTTGGACTATAAAACCAGCCCAATTCCCGGTAGACATTCAGATCACGCGAAAAGACTGGGAATTTATGGTCGCACGACAAAAGACGTTAGGTATTAGAAATAATTCTAACATCATGGAAATAGACGGTTATTTCTGCGCCAATGCAATTATGCAGAAATCTTCAAATTTGCTTAGAATTGTCTATGGTGGAACGTATTATCCTTGGAGTATGGATTTTATCTTACCATCCGGGTCCATCGTGGTTTGTCCGTCTGAGGCCACTGGTAAGCCATACCTGAAGCTGCAATGAGAAAATTAGGTTGCTGGTGGCATTCTGACTCTTGCTTAATCAAACTGCCTTGACGACTTTCGCAGCCCGCCCTCATCCTCGCGCGTACACATACGCGTAGGGAAGACTTTTACACACAATGCAACTCGTCATCGTAGAATCGCCGGCCAAGGCGAAGACAATCGAGAAATATCTCGGTAAGGACTTCAAGGTTCTCGCCAGCTACGGCCATGTCCGCGACCTGCCGCCCAAGGATGGCAGCGTGCGCCCGGACGAGGATTTCGCGATGGACTGGGAACTCTATCGCGACAAGCAGAGCCGTTTCAAGGAAATCGCCGACAGCGCCAAGAAGGCCAACCGCCTGATCCTCGCGACCGACCCCGACCGCGAGGGGGAGGCGATTTCGTGGCACGTGCGCGAACTGCTGGGCAAGCGCAAGGCGCTGCCCAAGGACGTCGAGCGCGTCACTTTCAACGCCATCACCAAGCAGGCGGTGACCGAGGCGATGAAATCCCCGCGCGAGCTCGACCAGCCGCTGATCGATGCCTATCTCGCCCGCCGCGCGCTCGACTATCTCTACGGCTTCACCCTCTCGCCGGTGCTGTGGCGGCGCTTGCCCGGTGCAAAGAGCGCGGGCCGCGTGCAATCGGTGGCGCTGCGGCTGATCGTCGACCGCGAGCGTGAGATCGAAGCCTTCCGCGCGGACGAATACTGGTCGGTCATCGCCCATCTGTCGCACGACGGCACCGATTTCGACGCGCGGCTGGTCAAGTACGACGGCAAGAAGCTCGACAAGCTCACCCTCGGCGACGAGAGCAGCGCCATGGCCGCCAAGGCTACGGTGGAGCAGGGCCGTTTCACCGTCGAGGACGTCGAGACCAAGCCGGTCAAGCGCAACCCGGCCCCGCCGTTCACCACCTCGACCCTGCAACAGGAGGCCGCGCGCAAGCTGGGCTTTTCCGCCAGCCACACGATGCGCTGTGCGCAATCGCTCTACGAGGCGGGCGCGATCACCTATATGCGGACCGACGGCGTGCAGATGGACCCGGGCGCGATCAATGCCGCGCGCGATGCGATTGCCGCGCGCTATTCCGCCGATTACGTTCCTGACAAGCCGCGCTTCTATGCGACCAAGGCGAAGAACGCGCAGGAAGCGCATGAGGCGATCCGCCCGACCGATTTTGGCAAGGACCGCGCCGGTTCAGGCGATGAAGGCAAGCTCTACGACCTCATCTTCAAGCGCGCGATGGCGAGCCAGATGGCGACCGCACAGCTCGAACGCACCAGCGTCACCCTGCGCGACCCGACCGGGCGGCACGAATTGCGCGCCACCGGACAGGTGGTGAAATTCCCCGGCTTCCTGGCGGTCTATCAGGAAGGTTTCGACGATAGCGAGGATGACGAGGACGGCCTGCTGCCGCTGATGCGCAAGGGCGATGCGCCTGCACGGCGCGGAGTCGATGCCAACCAGCATTTCACCCAGCCGCCGCCGCGCTTTTCCGAAGCATCGCTCGTCAAGCGGCTGGAGGAGCTGGGCATCGGGCGCCCGTCAACCTACGCCTCCACCATTCAGACGCTGCGCGACCGCGCCTATGTCCGTATGGAAAAGAACCGCTTCTTCGCGGAGGAAAGCGGGCGCCTTTTGACCGCCTTCCTCGAACGGTTCTTCGACCGCTACGTCGCCTATGATTTCACCGCCGGGATGGAGGACGAGCTCGACGTCGTGTCCGACGGGCGCGAGGACTGGAAGAAACTGCTCGAACAGTTCTGGCGCGACTTCAAACCCAAGACCGAAGAGGTGATGGAGAAGAAGCCTTCGGAAGTGACCGAGGCGCTCGACGATTTCCTCTCCGACTTCCTCTTCCCCGAGCGCGCCGATGGCCACGATCCGCGCTGGTGCCCAATGTGTGCCGAGCAGGGGCGTGAGGGCGGTCGCCTGGCGCTGCGCGGGGGTCGTTATGGCGCTTTCGTCGCCTGCGCGAACTACCCGGAATGCAAATACACCCGCCGCTTTGCCCAGCCGGGCGCGGATGGCGAGGTCGAGGAAAACACCGTGCTGGGCGAAGACCCGGAAACCGGCCTGCCGGTCGAGCGCAAGACGGGTCGCTTCGGGCCTTACGTGCAACTGGGCGAGGGCAAGGAGGCCAAGCGCGCCAGCATCCCCAAGGATCTCGACGACTTCGATCTGGAATGGGCGTTGAAGCTGCTCAGCCTGCCGCGCATTGTCGGTACCCATCCCGAGACGGGTCAGGAAATCGAGGCGAATATAGGGCGTTACGGCCCATATCTTCGCCATGATGGCAAATACGGGAAGCTCACCAGCACGCAGGACGTGTTCGAGGTGGGCATGAACGCCGCCGTCACGATCCTCGCCGAAGCGGCCAATCGCGGCGGACGCGGGCGGGCCAAGGCCGAACCGATCAAGACCTTGGGCGCGCACCCCACCAGCGGGGGTGAGATCAAGGTGATGCCGGGCCGCTATGGCCCCTATGTCACCGACGGCACCACCAATGCGACCATCCCCAAGGATGTGAAGCCCGAGGACGTGACCGAAGCGCAGGCGATCGAACTGATCGACGCCCGGGCCGCCAAGGGGCCGGCGAAGAAGAAAGCCAAGAAGAAGGCTCCGGCGAAGAAGAAAGCGCCAGCGAAGAAGAAGCCAGCGGCGAAGAAAGCCAAGGCTGACTGACGGGACCGAAATGAGAGGAGCGGCGTTGAGCGCCTATGCTGCGAAATGCCGATGCCGACTCGCCGGGTAATACGCCCGGAACCTCAGTAGTGAGGGCGAACGACACCGATGGCTTGCCCATGCCGCGCCGTGTGTGGGCGATCATTGCGATCAGTTTCGGCTCGGCGCTGTTCGTGCTCGATGGCTCGGTCGCCAATGTCGCGCTGCCGACCATAGCTCGCGAGCTGGGAGTTACCGATGGCGCGGCGACAAATGTCGTTACGGTCTATCAGCTGGTGCTGGTCATGGCGTTGCTGCCGTTTGCCAGTATGGGTGACCGGATCGGCCAGCGCACGCTCTATCAAGCGGGGCAATGGATTTTCCTCGTCGCCTCGGCGCTGACGCTGTTCGTCGGCGATTTCGGCTGGCTGCTGGTGGCGCGCACCGGACAGGCGATTGGCGCGGGCATGGCGCTGAGCGTCTCGGCGGCGATCCTACGCGATATCTATCCGGCCAAGAGTCTGGGCAGTGGCCTTGGTATTAACAGTGTGATCGTGGCGAGTTCGGGCGCGCTGGCGCCGACGCTCGGCGGGTTTCTGGTCCAGCATCTGAGCTGGCAATGGGTTTTCGTTGCCGGGGCTCCGATGGCGGCGCTGTCGCTGCTGGTCGGACGCAGCCTGCCCGATCCGGTGCCGCACCGCGAGCGCAATCCCGAATGGATCAGTGGTATCTGGAGCGCTGTGTCCATGTTGCTGCTGATCGGCGGACTGCAATGGGCCACGCATGGCGCGGTACGCTGGCCGGGCTATGTGGCGGTGGTGGCGGGGGTAGTGTCCACCGTGCTGCTGGTCCTGCGCGAGCGGAGGCGACAGAACCCGGTGGTGCCGGTCGATCTGATCGCCCAGCCGGTGCTGGGTTTCTCCGCGCTCGCCGCGATTGCCGCCTTCATGGCCAGCGCCGCGCTGATGATCACGCTGCCCTTCGTGTTCCAGCAGAGCTATCATTACCAGCCGAGCGAAGTCGGCTTGCTGCTGTTGCCCTATCCGTTGACGATGCTGTTCGTATCGCCCTTTGCAGGCTGGCTGTCCGACCGGGTCGATGCGACCAAGCTGGGGGTGACGGGCATGGTGATCGCCATCATCGGCCTGACCTTGCTCGCATTGATGCGAAGCGATCCGGGGCCTTTCGGCATCTGCTGGCGGCTGGGGCTGACCGCCCTCGGCTTCGGGCTGTTCTTTTCGCCCAATTCGCGCCTCATCATCAGCCGCGCACCCAAGGATCGCTCTGCGGCGGCGGGCGGGCTGCTGTCGACAGCGCGCATGGTCGGGCGCACGCTGGGCGCGGTGATGGTCGGGATGCTGCTGGCGGGCGGTATGGGCATGGGGCCGCTGCCGATGGCACTGTCCGCCGGGCTGGCAGTGCTGGCCGCGCTGTGCAGCATGGTGCGGTTCAGGGCGGTGCACAAAGCGGACGCGCCGGGCTAAGACCCACCGCATGTTACAAGATCAAGGAATTTAACGATGGCGAAGGAGCATTTCGAGCGGCACAAGCAGCCGTGGAAGGCGGATGAGGCAGGCCAGCTGCGCACGCTGGCGGCCAAGGGCAAGGGCCTGAAGGAAATCGCCAAGGCGATTGGCCGGAGCGAGGAATCGACCAAGGATTTCGCCAAGAAGAACAAGATCGAGATCGTCAAGAAGCGGTAAGGGCGTGGCGCGAGTCACGCCGGGCTGGGAGTGACGGCTTTGGAGAATTCTGATCTGAAACCTGCCTGTCGGCAAACGACACCATTTCGGACATCCGAGGGCCGGGGGTGACTGCGGGTTACGTGCCTGTTAGGTGAGACTGCTAATGGCGATCGGAAGTCGATCAGCCTTCAGGAGAGTATGCGTGCTTTTTCATACCATGGTCGGATCGAACGACATTGAGCGATCCAAGCGCTTCTACGACACGGTGCTCGGCACCTTGGGTGCAGGCGAAGGGACGCGGAACATCGCCGACAGCGGCCATACCCGTCTGATCTACAATAACGGCAACGGAACCAACTTCATTGTCAGCCAGCCGATCAACGACGAACCGGCAAGCGTCGCCAACGGCAGCACAGTCGCCTTTTCCTGCGACTCGCCCGAACAGGTGAAGCAGCTTCACGATACCGCCGTTGCCGCTGGCGGAACCTCGATCGAAGCTCCACCCGGACCGCGCGAAACTGCCTCCATGGGCACCATCGAACTGGCATATTTTCGTGATCCCGACGGCAACAAACTGTGCGGAATTCATTTTCCTGCCTGATCCGTCCGGCACGGGTCTGCTTCTAAAACTAGCGGACTTCGATTATGCGATCCGGCGAATGTCCGCTAACCCCAACAGACCAGCCATTCGACCACTTACAAAAAATATCCCGATAGCTGCCGTTCATTTGGCCTTAGGTCTGTCCAACCTCGTCCAATGTCTCACCGCACCCACTCCAGCCCGATCTCGTCCCAGACTTCGCGGCTTTCGGCCCAGTTTTCCTCCACCTTGACGTGCAGGAACAGGTGGACTTTCACGCCCAGTAGCTCGGTCAGTTCCTTGCGCGCCGCTTCGCCGATCGCCTTGATCCGGCTGCCGCCTTTGCCCAGCACGATGGCGCGCTGGTTGTCGCGGGTGACGAGGATCTGCTGGTGGATTTCCAGACTGCCGTCGGGGCGGTGCTTGTAGAGTTCGGGCCGCACCGCGCTGTCATAGGGCAGTTCCTCGTGCAGCTGGTTGTAGAGCTGTTCGCGGGTGATTTCGGTGGCGAGCAGGCGCTCGCTGGCGTCCGACACCTGATCTTCGGGATACATCCACTCCGCCTGCGGCATCATCTTGGCGAGCGATGCCTTCATTTCCGGGACGCCATCGCCGGACAGCGCGGAGATGAAGAAGATCTCGGAGAAATCGACCTTGCCCGACAGTTCCTGCGCCAGTGCGAGCAGCGGTTCCTTCTTGGCGACATCGACCTTGTTGAGCGCGAGCAGCTTGCGCTCGGGCCGCTGGGCGAGCGCTTCGAGCAGCGGTTCCAGCTCGTGCCGGCGTTGCTTGACCGGATCGACCAGCAGCACCACCGCATCGGCGGCTTCCGCGCCTTCCCAGGCGGCTGAAACCATCGCCCGGTCGAGCTTGCGTTTGGGCGCGAAGATGCCCGGCGTGTCGACCAGGATCATCTGGGTGGAGCCATCCAGTGCGATGCCCAGCATCCGCGCGCGCGTGGTTTGCGCCTTGGGCGAGGTGATCGCGACCTTTTGCCCCACCAGCTGATTGACCAGCGTCGATTTGCCCGCATTGGGGGCACCGATCACGGCCACCAGGCCGCAGCGTGTTTGCGTGTTTTCGCTCATCCGAATTTGCTCATAAATACTTTGGCCGCTTCCTTCTCGGCTTCCTGTTTGCTTGAGGCGGTAGCCTCGGCCTCGCCGACCTTGTGGACCCGCACCCGCACGGTGAACCGCGCGGCGTGGTCCGGCCCGGAACGGTCGACCACTTCATATTCCGGCGGCTTGCGTTGGTTGCCCGCCGCCCATTCCTGCAACGCGCTCTTGGGGTGTTTGGCGAGGCCTGCTCCGCTTTCGAGGGCCGGACGCCACAGCTCGCGGATCAGGTCGCGCGTCGCGGCGAAGCCATTGGCGAGGAAATGGGCACCGAGCAGCGATTCCATCACATCGCCGAGGATATTGTCGCTGTCCCTGCCACCGTCTGACAGCGCCTGTTTCGAAATCCGGATATGATCCGCAAGGCCGATCCCGCGCGCGATTGTGGCGCACATCGCCCGGCTGACCATGGCGTTCAATCGCTGCGAGAGCTGCCCTTCGGCGGCATCGCTGTGCGAAAACAGCCAATCGGCGATAGCGAGACCCAATACGCGGTCGCCGAGGAATTCGAGACGCTCGTAATTGGCCGTTTCGCCCATGCTGCCGTGAGTCAGCGCGGCAACCCACATGGTCTCGTCCGGCAACCCTTGAGGCGCGATAAACCCGGTGACACTCAGCCATCGCTTCGTCGCGTCCGACAGGTCGGTCACAGATTTTCACCGATATGCGACCAGCGCGCAGCGGAAAACCATGTCCATGGTTTGAACCAGCTCGCCGAACCGTCGGTCGACCAAAGCACCTTGCTGGCGCGCCCCACAAGCAGGCTCGTTGGCACCATGCCTACACCGCCACCGGGCGCGGCAGGGAAGCGGCTGTCGGCTGAATTGTCGCGGTTGTCGCCCAGCACGAAGATATGTCCCGCGGGCACCTTCACCGGGCCGAAATCGTCCTGTGGCGTGTAGCCGAAATCGAGCGTGTCGTAACTGCGGCCCGAGGGCAGGGTCTCGCGATAGCGCATGTAACGGCAGACCTGCTGGCCATCGGGCAGTGTCTCGTCCTTCGCGCCCCACGCACATTGGGTGTTGGGCGACACGGGAATCAGGAAATCGCCGATCCGCTTGCGCGGCAGTGGCTGCCCGTTGAGGATAATCTGGCCGCCGCGCAGTGCGATGATATCGCCCGGCAGGCCGATGGCGCGCTTGATATAATCGGTCTGATCGACAGGATGTTCGAAGATGACCACATCACCGCGCTTGGGATCATGCGCAAAGATGCGGCCGGGGATCAGCGGTGCATCATGCGGCAGCGAATGGCGCGAATAGCCATAGGGCCACTTCGCCGCGACGAGATAATCGCCGTTTTCGAGCAGCGGCAGCATGCTTTCCGAAGGAATGGTGAAAGGGGCAAAGACGAAGCTGCGGAAGGCGAGCACGGCCACCACCACAAGAGCGAGAAAACGGAAGAAGCTGCCCCAGCTCTCGGTCTTCTCGCCGGGTATTCGGCCAAGCTCCGCCGATTGCAAGGGTTGTGGATCGCTCATGCGGTTTGTGGGTTTCCATTCATGTCCGCGCCTCCTAACCGCAGGGCGCCAGCCAAGAAAGGATTTTTGCGTGAGTAATGCCATTGCCAGTGCCTGGAAGCGGATCGAAGCTTGTGCAAAGCCCACGTTGGGAGAGCTGTTCAGCGCAAGGCGCGATGGTGGCGAAGGGGCCGGGGAACCGGCAGGTTCCGATCGCGTGGCCATGCTGACGGGGCGCATCGAATGGGGCAGCGCGGATGACGGCACCTCTGGCGCGATATTGTTCGACTGGTCGAAGACTCATCTGGACACTGCATTGCTGTCAGCTTTCGAGGATCTGGCAGAAGCGCGGGGCTTTGCCAGCAAGCGCGAGGCGTTGCTGGCTGGCGACATCGTCAACGTCACCGAAGGGCGTTCTGCAACGCACACCGCGCAGCGTGGCACAGGTGCTGACGCCGATGTCGAGGAGGCGGCGGCGCTCCACCAGCGAATGAAGCTGCTGGTCGAGGCGATCCACGGCGGTGCGCTGGGCGAAATCAAGCACCTCATCCATGTCGGTATCGGGGGCAGCGCGCTCGGGCCGGCGATGGCGATCAACGCGCTGGCGCGCGATCTGGCACTGGTCGACGTCCATGTCGTGTCGAACATCGATGGCGTGGCGCTGGAAGACGCTATTGAGGCATGCGACCCAGCTACCACGCTGATCGCGGTCGCGTCCAAGACGTTCACCACCATCGAAACCATGACCAACGCCGAAAGCGCGCTGAAATGGCTCGCCGACAACGGTGTGGCCGATCCGTCGGGGCGGGTGGTGGCATTGACGGCCAGCCCGGAGAAGGCGGTCGAATGGGGCGTGGATGAAACGCGTGTGCTGCCATTCCCTGAAAGCGTGGGCGGACGGTATTCGCTGTGGTCCTCGATCGGATTCCCGGTGGCGCTCGGCGTTGGCTGGGACGATTTTTCCGCCATGCTCGCCGGTGCGCAGGCGGTGGACGAGCATTTTGCCAGTACCGATGGACGTGACAATCTGCCGCTGCGTGCCGCGTTTGCCGATCGCTATTATGCGCGCGTGCGCGGCTGCGAGACGCGTGCCGTTTTCGCCTATGACGAACGGTTGGCGCTGCTGCCTTCCTATCTCCAGCAGCTGGAGATGGAATCGAACGGCAAGCTGGTGACCGCCGATGGCAAGCCGGTGGACGAGCCGACCGCGCCGATCACCTGGGGCGGGGTGGGGACCGACGCACAGCACGCGGTGTTCCAATTGCTCCACCAGGGCAGCCATCTGGTGCCCATTGATTTCATCGCTTCGATCGCACCGGGCGATGCGCTCGACCCGGCGCATCACCGCATCCTGCTGATGAACTGCTTCGCTCAGGGCGCTGCGTTGATGGCCGGAGACAAGGGCAGCGAGCCGGCACGCTCCTATCCCGGCGACCGGCCATCGGCGACCATGCTGTGCGACGATATCGACGCGGCGACTTTGGGCGCGCTGATCGCTTTCCACGAGCATCGGACATTTTCCAATGCGGTGCTGATGGGAATCAACCCTTTCGATCAGTTCGGTGTCGAGCTGGGCAAGGCGATCGCCCGCAAGATCGAAAAGGGCGGCGAAAGTTTCGATGCCAGCACAGAGGCTTTGCTGGATGCCGCCGGCCTTGCATGAATTGAGACGATTTGTCCCGCAATGGGACGTTTGTGCCGAATTGGGGAAGTGACTTTCAAATTAACAATTTTTCCGCTCGCAAGCTTAAGCGAATCTCCATATGAGTCGGCCATAAACAGAAGTCGGTCGCTGAAAAACGGACATCCTGCGGCGAGAGTCATCCTTGCAAAACCTGAAACTTTCCGTTTTCACACTTTTTGAGGGGGCTCGTCATGGCTCTTAAGTCGATTTCTTTTTCTGCCGCAGCAGCGCTGGCGCTCGTTGCCGCTCCTGCGTTCGCAGGCGGTCCCCCGACGGCGACGGCACAGCCGTCGCTCGGCGGTTGCGCCACTACTTATGGCACCGTCGTGTCCGGTGCCACGGCCTGTTCCGGTTTTTATGCCGGCAACGTCTTCAGCAATAACGCTGGCGATGTGCTGACGCAGCAGGCTGCCGTCAGTGCGCTTGGCGGCAGTTTCGATGGAGACTTCACGAACCTGTTCGGTTTCGGAAGCCTCTCGAACGGTTCGACCGGTGCACGTACCATTGATTTCGGTGCGAACTTCTACGGCCCGACAATCATCGGCGCACATTTCGGCAATATCGCCGGTCCCGAGGGCAACGTCAGCGTATTCTGGACGTTCAATTTCGGTACGGCTGGCGCAAGCTCGCTCACATTCCTTGACGGTCAGGGGCTTTCGAACCTGTATGTCTACGGCGATCCAAGCACTCCTGCAGTTCCCGAACCGGCTGCCTGGGCTCTGATGATCCTTGGCTTCGGAGCGGTCGGCAGCGTTCTGCGCCGCAGCAAGAAGACCAAGCTCGCGCTCACCTACGCGTAAGCATTAACAAAAAATCACAGACCCCCGGGCTTCGAGCCTGGGGGTTTCGTGTATCTGGTGCCTGTCCGGCGATGCGTTCGTGGGGGTGCGCCCGTAAGGCGTGGGCGCGCAATTTGGTTGACTTTGTGTCCCGACCCGACCACATGCCGCCACGATTGACGCGCGCTGTTCCAGCGTGAAGCAGCTGAGGCTGCGGAAAATGCGCGCTATTTGATCCCTACCAAGACTTCCCTGTTCACGCGGGCGGTTGCAACAACCACCGCGACTGCGCGCCCAGACGGGCTGCGCACCGCATCCAATGCGAGTAATTCATATCATGACATTCGACCAACTCGGGCTGTCGCAGCCCGTTCTCCAGGCGCTCGACCTCAAGGGCTACAGCGAACCGACGCCTATTCAGGCGCAGGCGATTCCGCCGGTGCTTGAGGGGCGCGACCTGCTGGGCATCGCCCAGACGGGCACCGGCAAAACCGCCGCCTTCATGCTCCCCAGCATCGATCGGCTGCGCGACGCGGAGAAGCAGACCCCGTTCAAATCCTGCCGTATGCTGATTCTGGCTCCCACGCGCGAACTGGCTGGGCAGATCGCCCAGAGTGCCAAGGATTACGGCGCGCTCGCCGGGCTCAAGGTTCAGTCCATCGTGGGCGGAACATCGGTCAACAAGGACCGCAACAAGCTGCACCGCGGGACCGATATTCTGGTCGCGACGCCGGGCCGCCTGCTCGACCTGATCGACCAGAAAGCTTTCGGATTGACGGGGATCGAGATTCTCGTGCTCGACGAAGCGGACCAGATGCTCGATCTCGGTTTCATCCACGCCCTGCGCCGTATTCACCAGCTTGCGCCGAAAGATCGGCAGACGCTATTCTTCTCCGCCACCATGCCCAAGCAGATTCGCGAGCTGGTCGGCCAGTATTGCCGCAATCCCGCGCAAGTGTCGGTCACGCCGGAAAGCACTACCGCCGAGCGGATCGACCAGTATCTGTTCATGGTCCAACAGGACGAAAAGCAATCGCTGCTCGAGCTGATCCTGTCGGGTCGCCACCGGGTGCCGGGCGAGTTCGAGCGGATCCTGATCTTTGCGCGCACCAAGCATGGCTGTGACCGGGTGGTGAAAAAGCTGTCGCAATGTGGAATCGCGGCCAATGCCATCCACGGCAACAAGAGCCAGCCGCAGCGCGAACGCGCGCTCGGCGAGTTCAAGCGCGGCAAGACGCCGATCCTGATCGCAACCGACGTCGCAGCCCGCGGGATCGACATTCCCGGCGTCAGCCACGTCATCAATTACGAACTGCCCAATGTGCCTGAGCAGTATGTTCACCGCATTGGCCGCACCGCCCGTGCTGGTGCAGACGGCGTCGCGATCGCGTTCTGCGCCGAGGATGAGCGCGCGTATCTGAAGGATATCCGCAAGACCACCGGCGCGGAACTGGAACGGCTCGACCTGCCGGAGAATTTCCGTGCGGTCGTCGAAGGTGTCGGCCCGACGAAGCGCGAGCAGAAGCCGCGCCTCGCACGGCCGAAGGTTACTCCGCGAGGAGCACCGCGTCAGCGTTCGAACCAGGAAAGCGGTGGCAACGCCGGAGAGGGAAAATCCTCCGCTTCGAAACCGCACAAGAAGCATCCTTCTCGTGCGGGTAAACCGCGTCGCGATGGCCAACAAAATTCCTCGCGTTCGGGCGGTGGTGGCGGTGGTCAGCGTCGCCGTCGTCCTTCCGGGTCGCGTGGCGGGCAGGGCCAGTAACGGTCAGGCCCAGAACTCGTCAGGCAGTGCGTGATCGCTGGTCTTCCAGCGTGATCGCATCTGGCGCGGCAATGCGCGTGCGGGCAAACGCTTCGGGCTGATTGTCCGCCAGCCATTCCAGCATCCCTTCGCGGATCTCGCAGCGCAGGTTGAACAGCGTGCCGGAATCGCGCCCGCTCATCAGCAGTCGCACCTCGATCGCGTCGCGGGTGGTATCGGTCACCTGAACCACCTGCACGCGCTTGTCCCAATTGGGGTTGTCGGTAATCAGCGCCGCGAACTTGTCCCGGATGGGGCCGATCTTCGTTGACGGATCGAGATAGAGAAACACCGTGCCGAGCAATTCGGCGGTTGTCTTGGTCCAGTTCTGAAACGAATCGTCGAGGAATTTGGAGGTCGGAACGACCAGTCGCCGCTGGTCCCACACATTGACCACGACATAGGTCGTACGGATCTCCTCGATCCGGCCCCATTCACCATCGATGATAACGACATCGTCGATGCGGATAGGCTCTGTCACCGCCATCTGGATGCCTGCGATGATCGACTTGAGCGCCGGCTGGGCCGCCGCGCCCACAGCCAGTCCGGCCAGGCCGGCAGAAGCCACCAGTGTGACGCCGATCTGCCGCACACCGGGGATCGACAAGAGCATCAGCCCGACGACTATGAACACGATCACGAAGGTCGCGATGCGGTTGAACATCGACAGGCGCGTGCGCCGCCGCCTCGCGGCCAGATTATCTGCCACGGTAATATCCGCGCGCAGCGACATCGCATCGACCAGCGCGTGCAGGATGCCAATCGCGATCCAGCCAACCAGCGCGGGCAGCACGAAGCCGCCGATCTTCTCCCATGCCGGCTGAAATCGCGGTATCTCCCGCGCAACAAGCACCAGCGTCAGCGCCACCAGTCCCCACCGCGTGGGCCTGGTCAATCGCTTGAGCAGCAAATCGTCCGATTCGCTCGTGCTGTGCTTGGCGAGGTGGTGAAGCCCGCGAAAGATCAGCCAATGGGCGATCAGTACCAGCGCGACCGCGATCGCGCTCGCGATTACGAACCGCGCAAGGTCGGGCACCAGTGGACCCGCCCACAGGGTGAAATCATTCCAGATTTGGCTCATCGGGCTCCCGTCGATCTTGCGTTACCTATCGCCGCCCCAGCACATCCTCATCCGGCGCCATCTCGGGCGCGCTGATTGTTCCGATTCAATCGGTCGGGGCGAGCAAGGTTCCGAGAAGCTTCGGTTGGCAAGCCAGCAGGTGGCCTCCATATGCGACATCTGATTTCACCAGGAGCGCACCTATGGCCGACGACTACGACTACGACCTGTTCACCATCGGTGCCGGTTCTGGCGGCGTACGCGCCAGCCGGGTGGCTGCGGCCCACGGAGCGAAGGTGGCGCTGGCCGAAGAACATCGTGTTGGCGGTACCTGCGTCATTCGTGGCTGCGTGCCCAAGAAGATGCTGGTTTACGGAGCGCATTTCGCCGAGGATCTAGAAGACTGCCAGAACTTCGGCTGGGAGATCGGGGAAAAGACCTTCCACTGGACCAAGCTGCGCGATGCGGTGCTGGCCGATGTCGACCGGCTCAACAAGGCCTATACCGACACGCTCGAAAGTCACGATGTCGAGATTTTCCATGAACGCGCCGTGATTGTCGGACCCCACGATATCAAGCTCGCCAGCGGTAAGACGGTTACTGCAAAGCACATTCTCATCGCCACCGGTGCATATCCGCATGTTCCGACCTGCAAGGGACATGAGCTGGGCATCACGAGCAACGAGGCATTTCACCTCGACGCTCTCCCCAAACGCATCCTGATCGCCGGGGGTGGGTACATCGCCAATGAGTTTGCCGGGATATTCAACGAATTCGGCAGCCATGTGACGATCATGACCCGTTCGGACCAGATGTTGCGCAGCTATGATGAGAGCCTGCGCGAGCGGTTGCTGCATATCTCCATGCTCAAGGGCATCGATTTTCGCTTCAACGCCGAATTCCAAAGCATCGAAAAGTCCGGCAAGGACTGCTTCACCGTCTCCATGTCGAACCACGAACCGATCGAGGTCGACCTGGTGATGTTCGCCACTGGCCGTGTGCCCAACACCAAGGGGCTGGGTCTGGACAAGGCAGGCGTGGAACTGGGCGAGAAGGGCGAGATAGTCGTCGATCGTTTCAGCAAGACCAATGTCGATCACATCTATGCCGTGGGCGATGTTACCGATCGCGTTCAGCTGACCCCGGTGGCGATCCGCGAGGGGCAGGCTTTTGCCGATACCGTGTTCGGCGGCGGCGATCCTGTGGCGGTCGACCACGGCTGCATCCCGGCAGCGGTGTTCAGCCATCCGCCGATGGCCGGCGTTGGCTTGACCGAAACCGAGGCGCGCCAGAAGTTCGGCTCGGTATCGGTCTATACCTCCGATTTTCGCGCCATGAAGAATGTCCTCGCAGGGCGTGACGAGCGCGCGCTCTACAAGATGGTGTGCGATGGCGAGAACGGGAAAATCCTCGGCATTCACATGATCGGGCCGGATGCTCCGGAGATCATGCAGGTGGCAGCGGTCGCGGTCAAAGCCGGGCTGACGAAGGCCGATTTCGACGCAACGACCGCGATCCACCCGACTATGGCGGAAGAACTCGTACTGCTGCGCTAGGTGGCAATCCGGCACCACGAGTTGCAAAATGCCACCAGAGCGCCCAAACCCGAGAGTTGGAGGGCTGGAAATCGAGGTGGCGATGAGAGTTCTGGTGACCGGGGGTACCGGCTATATCGGCGGTGAAGTGATCGACCAGCTGCTCGAACGCGGGCATTCGGTGAACACGACAGTGCGAAACAAGGCCAAGTCGGAGGCTCGGCTCAGGGCGCGTTGGCCCGACGCAGGCGAGCGTCTGACTGTCTATCAGGCGGATTTGATGGATGATGCGGGCTGGGCGGAGGCCAATGCAGGTTGCGCTGCCGTAGCCCATGTCGCGTCGCCGTTCCCCCTTGGCGTGCCCAAGAATGCGGATGAGCTTGTGATCCCTGCGCGTGAGGGCACGCTGCGTGCGCTGCGTTTTGCCCAAGAGGCGGGAATTGTCCGCTTCGTCCAGACCAGCTCTGCAGCCGCGATCGCCTATGGCCAGCCGGACAAGACTCATTTCGACTACACAGACTGGACCGACCTGACGGCGGGGGTGCCGCCCTATATCGAATCCAAGACGGTCGCGGAACGTGCCGCGCGCGATTGGGTGGCGGTCAATGCACCGGAGCTGGAGTTCTGCTCGATCAATCCGGTCGCTGTGTTCGGGCCGGTCCATGACGACGATCTTTCGACCTCTGTGGAGATCGTCAAGAAGCTGATCGACGGGTCGATCCCGCTACTGCCGAACATGGGAATCTGCGTGACCGACGTGCGCGACGTTGCCAAGATGCATGTTCTGGCAATCGAAGGGCCGGCCGCGAAAGTTCGCGGGCAGCGTCTCCCGGCGTCCGAAAAATTCCTCTGGATTTCGGAAATGGCCGATGTCGCCCGCCAGCGTGTGCCGGAATACACAACCAAGGTGCCGAAGCGCAAAATGCCGGATTTCCTGGTCAGATTGATCGCACCCTTCGTCCCGGAAATGAAGCAGATCAAGGATGAGTTGGGTCATGTCCGTGACGTTTCGGGCAAGCATTCCGAGGAGGTGTTGGGGTTCACCTTCATTCCGGCCGAGCAGACCATCGAGGACACTATCCGCAGTCTCGTTGCGAGACGCATTGTGAATCTTTGATTTGGCCCGTTGCGCACAGGCCCGCGGCCCGGCAGAACGTCATTCATGCGAATCCGGGTTTTCACCGATAAGCGGCTCTTGACGAGGGCCTTGGGATGAGGGGTCTGGCCTCGCGCGAGCAATTGCGTGCCAGCCTGTTGCGCTGGGCACTAGTGTGCATCCCGGCGTGTCTGCTGCTCGGCTATCTCTCGGCTATGGTTGCCACCAGCGGCCCCGACAATCCGTGGTTTGCCGCGCTGGTGAAGCCGTCGATTTACCCGCCACCGGCAGCCTTCGGGATCGTGTGGACGATTCTCTATGCGCTGATGGGTTTCGCGTTGGCTCTGGTGTGTGCGGCATGGGGTGCGCGCGGACGCATCGCCGCGATCATCGCCTTCGGCGTGCAATTTGCTCTCAACCTGGCGTGGAGCCCAGTGTTTTTCGGTCTGCATCGTATGAGCGAGGCCTTGGGAATCATCGTCACGCTGGCTGTGGCACTGGCGATTACCCTGTGGCTGTTCTGGCGTGTGCGTCAGCTCGCGGGCTTGTTGCTGGTGCCTTATCTCGCGTGGGTACTGTTTGCTGGCGTACTCAATTACCAGTTCGTGAAAATGAACCCGCAGGCCGATGGCGCGAGCGACCCCGGCGCGGCTGCTGCGCGTGTGCGGATCGGAGAGTGACTGGGCGATTGATTGCTGCGTCCGGCACGCCTAGATAGCCAGCCATGCAATCCGAAAACCCGCTGATCGCCGATTTTGTCAAACTCGCCAATGCGGCGGCCGGAACCTTTGCCGGCATGACCCGCGAGGCCCGCGAATCCGCGCGCGAACGGCTAAGGGGCGCCATGGGCGGCATGGACTTTGTCAGCCGCGAGGAATTCGACGCAGTCAAGGAAATGGCGGCCAAGGCGCGCGAACAGGCCGAGCAGCTGGCCGAACGCGTCGCCAAGCTCGAAGCCGGACAAGACACGAAGGCCTGATCCCACTCTTCCGCTGTGAAGCTGCGCTGGGTGCGCGACAAGTGCTTGCGTAACACTACCACTGCGGTCAGACTTGCCCTTCATGGAAGCTGAAGAGAGGGCGAGGGGGATCAATGGGAAAATTGCGATTGGCAGCGTTTACGGCGCTGGCCTTGGGCTGCGCGCCGATTGCAGCGCACGTCAGGGCACAAGAAGCGCCGACGCGGGCCTTTACCGGTAACGATCTGTTCAAGCTGGAAGGCGCTGCCGACCCGCAGATCAGCCCCGATGGTAGCCAGATCGTCTATGTTCGCGTGTCGGGCGACATCATGCACGATCGCTATAGTCCCTCGCTGTGGCTGGTGGACACGAAAAGCGGGATGCAACGGCCGCTGGTGACCAATGGCAGCGCCGCCTTTTCGCCGCGTTGGTCGCCCGATGGCACCCGCATCGCCTATGTTTCGACAGCGGGCGGCGATGGCGCGCAGCTGCATATCTTATGGCTGAAAAGCGGCGCGAGTGTGCGGGTGACCGACCTGCCCGACAGCCCGGGTTCGATCGCATGGTCGCCAGATGGAACACGGATCGCCTATACCATGCGCGTACCAGGCGATGCGCCGAAGCTGGGCAAGGCACCCGACAAGCCGGAAGGGGCGAAATGGGCCAAGCCGCTCAAGATCATCGACAAGGTCACTTATCGCTTCGATGATGCTGGATATCTCAAGCCCGGCTTCGACCAGGTGTTCGTGGTCAGCGCAGAGGGCGGCGCTTCGCGTCGTGTCACTTCGGGCAATTGGGACGCGGGCGGATCGCTGTCGTGGATGCCCGACGGCCGCGCAATCCTGTTCACCGGCAACCGGGTCGAGGATTGGGAGCGGGCAGGGCGCGAATCGGAAATCTACCGCGTCGATCTTGCCAGTGGGGCGATCACGACGCTCACCCATCGCGTCGGGCCGGACTACGCGCCCAGCATCTCGCCCGATGGCAAGCGCATCGCCTATCTCGGCTTCGACGACAGCCCGCGTGCCTATGAGGATACGCAGCTTTATGTGATGAACGCCGACGGGTCCGATCCGCACTCGCTCACCACCAGCCTCGATCGCTCGGTCAACGCATTCGACTGGTCGGGCAGCGATACGATCTATGCGTCCTATGCCGATGCCGGGATCATCAAGGTGGCGCGGATCGGGATGGACGGTCGGCGCAGCGTGGCGGTGCAGGATCTGGTGCCGGGTTCGATCTCTGACCGCCCCTATGCCGCCGGGGATTTCAGCGTCAGCCGTGACGGAACGCTGGCTTATGGTGCAGGCTCGTTCGAGCGCCCGGCGGACTTGTTTGTGAAGAGCGGCGGCAAGGCTCGCCAACTTACTCATCTCAATGTCACGTGGATGCAGGGCAAGGACATTGCCCCGATGCGCAAGCTTGCTGTGACCGCACCCGATGGCAAGCCAATCGACGCATGGCTGATCGAGCCGCCACATCGCAAACCGGGTGAGCGGGTGCCTTTGATCCTCGAAATCCACGGTGGTCCGAATGCCGAATACGGGCCGGGATTTTCGACCGACGACCAGCTCTATGCGGCTGCGGGCTATGCGGTGCTCTATACCAACCCGCGAGGATCTACGTCCTACGGGGCTGGCTTCGCCAACCTCATCGACAAGGACTATCCCGGCCCCGACTATGACGATCTCATGGCCGCGGTCGATGCCGCGATTGCCGATGGCGTGGCGGACCCCAAAAATCTTTTCGTCACCGGAGGATCGGGCGGTGGGGTGCTGACAAGCTGGATCGTCGGCAAGACCGACCGCTTCGCTGCCGCGGCTACGCAGAAGCCGGTTATCAACTGGACTAGCGAGGCGTTGACCGCTGACCTTGCGACCTTTGCGCCGCGTTACTGGTTCGGCGCGATGCCATGGGAACAGCCCATGGAATACTGGAAGCGCAGCCCGCTGTCGCTGGTCGGCAATGTGAAGACGCCGACAATGGTCGTGGTCGGCGAGAACGACTACCGCACACCCGCTTCGGAAAGCGAGCAATATTACGCGGCACTGCAATTGCGCGGCGTGCCGACGACGCTGGTGATCGTACCCGATGCGAGCCACCACGGCATCGCCGGCCGCCCGAGCCAGAGCGCGGCAAAGGCGGCGGCGATCATCGCCTGGTTCGACAAATACAAGAATGGCGGAAGGGTCGATCAGGCTGCCGCAAAGGCGGGCGACTGACGCTTTTCGTGACCACTTGGGGCGGCTAGGCAGCGATGATGCAGCTTGCCGCCCCCGCTATCTTCGTCGCTGCCCGCGCGCATGGCGAAACCGCCGTGATTGCGCGCCTGCTGACCGAGGAGGCGGGGCTGGTCGCCGCCTATGTCGCGGGCGGGCGCGGGCGTATTCTTCGACCAGTTGTGATTCCTGGCAATGTCGTTGCCGCCGATATTCGCGCCAAGTCCGATAGCCAGCTGCCTTTCGCCCGGCTTGAACTGGTCGAGAGCCGTGGGCCGTGGATGACCGAGCCGCTTCCGGCCAGCGCGATCGCATGGGTGTGCGCGCTTACCGCTGCGACCCTTCCAGAACGCCATCCCTATCCCGCACTCTATCAGGCGCTTGGCGCGCTGCTCGATGCGATCTGCCATGCGCCGTCGGCACGCGGCTGGACCGGGGCGCTGGTTGCCTATGAAGTGCTGCTGCTGCGCGAACTGGGCTATGGCGGCGGCGAAGTGCCTCCGCGGATCGACAATGTCGCGGAGGCGCTGGTCTGGCTTGACAGGCTGGAAGCAACGCTTGCCACGCGCTTGCTTGCCCATTTGCGCGGCGATGTTATGGGCGCGCGCACAATGCTGCGCGAGCGGCTGGGTAAAATGGTGACATCGACATGAAAATTGCAGTGCTTGCGGGCGACGGTATCGGACCTGAGGTCACATCCGCGGCGCTGTGCGTGCTCGATGCGTTGAATTTGCCCGATATCGAACTTGCACAAGGCGATGTCGGCGGATTGGCCTATCATCGCCACGGCCATCCGCTGCCGCCCGAAACGCTGGAACTTGCACGCTCGTCCGATGCCATCCTGTTCGGCGCTGTGGGCGATCCCACATGCGACAATCTGGCGCGCGACTTGCGACCCGAACAGGCCATCCTCGGCCTGCGGTCAGCGCTCGGTCTGTTCGCCAATCTGCGTCCGGCGGCAGGTTGGCCGGGACTGGAGAGCCTATCTCCCTTGCGTCCCGAAATCGCGTCCGGGATCGACCTGCTGGTGGTGCGCGAGCTGACCGGTGACGTCTACTTTGGCGACAAGGGTGAACGCATCGGCGAAAACTGCGAGCGCGTTGGCTGGGACGCGATGGCCTATGGCGAAGGCGAGGTTCGTCGTATCGCCCATGTCGCATTCCGCGCGGCGGGTTCGCGGCGCGGCAAGGTGACCAGCGTCGACAAGGCGAATGTCCTCGAAACCAGCCGTATCTGGCGCGAAACGGTGATCGAGGTCGCGCGCGAATATCCCGAGATCGCGCTCGACCATATCTATGTCGACAACGCCGCAATGCAGATGGTGCGTGAGCCGAGCCAGTTCGATGTGGTGCTGACCGGCAATCTGTTCGGCGATATCCTGTCCGATCAGGCAAGCGCCTGCGTCGGTTCGATTGGCCTGCTCGCCAGTGCCTCGCTGGGCGAGCGACAGACCGATTACGGAACTTTCGGCTTGTACGAGCCGATCCATGGAAGCGCACCCGATATTGCCGGGCAGGGTAGAGCAAACCCCTGCGCCGCCATCCTGAGCCTTGCCATGCTGCTGCGCCATTCGCTCGGAATGGAAGCGGAGGCCGGGCGGATCGAACAAGCCGTAGGCCAGGCGCTTGCAAAAGGAGTGCGCGGCATGGATCTTGGCGGAAATGCCGATACCGAAACGATGACGAAGGCGGTTCTTAGCGAATTGCTAACCATATCTTGACCAATTTCGTCTATCGACCGACGCGACCATGGATATGAGCCAGACCACTTCAGCCATAGAAGCTATCACTCACCGCAAGCCGCTGGAGCTTGCGATCATCCTTCCGACACTCAACGAGCGCGACAATATCGCGCCGCTGCTTGACCGGATTGAGACCGCACTCGGCCCCGATGGGTGGGAGGTGCTCGTGGTGGACGACAACTCTAAGGACGGCACGGCCGACGAGGTCCGCCGCCTGTCCCTGTCCGATCCCCGGGTCCGGGCGATCCAGCGGATCGGTCGGCGCGGGCTTGCCAGTGCTGCGATCGAAGGGTTCTGCGCGACCGCCGCTCCCTTCTGCGCCGTGATGGACGCCGATCACCAGCATGACCCCAATCTGCTCGTGCCCATGCTCGCATGCGTGCGCTCGGGCGACGCGGAAGTCGCCGTTGCCAGCCGCTTTGCCGAAGGGGCGAGCATGGCGGAATGGAATCGCCCCGATCGTGAGAAATTGTCCAGCGTTGCCAACCGGCTCGCGCGTAAGCTGACCGGCGTCGAACTGAGCGACCCGATGAGCGGATATTTCCTGCTGCGAACGCAGACGGCCCGCGCGCTGGTGCCCAATCTCTCTGCGATCGGCTTCAAGATCCTGCTCGATCTGCTCGCAACCTCCGATACGCCGCTCAAGGTCAAGGATTTCCCGATGAACTTTTCCGCTCGCCGGTCCGGCGAATCCAAGCTCGACCGGGCGATTGCCTTCGATTTCCTCGCCGGGCTTTACGACAAGAGCTTTGGCCGCCTGATCCCCACGCGGTTCGCTTTGTTTGCCACGGTCGGCGTCCTCGGCGTGTTTGTCCATATGGCGGTGCTGTTCGTCGTGATGAGGATCTTCGGCGTGGCATTCGCCTGGGGGCAGGCGACCGCCGCCTTCGCTGCGATGAGCTTTAATTTCTGGCTCAACAACTGGCTCACCTATCGCGACAAGCGGCTTGCCAAAGCGGGCGAACTGCTGCGCGGCTGGATCAGCTTCATTATCGCATGTTCGATCGGCGCCTTCGCCAATGTCGCGGTGGCGACGACTTTGCATGATATGGGGATGCACACGATCCCCGCGGCGCTTGTCGGCATCGCCATCGGTTCGGTCTGGAATTACGCGCTCTCCAGCCGCTTCGTCTGGGGTCGCTTTTGATTTTCAGACGAAACCTAGAGCGGCGTGCCAGATATCCCGCACGCCGCTCTAGCGCCAGACGTTGATCCACATCCAATGCACATAGGCAAGTTTGCCTGAGAGTCTTGCGGCGCTCAGGATCGGATAGAAATACACGAACACAACTACGCTCAGAACCAGCGGCGTCCATGCCATGATCCAGTGGCCGCGTTGCCTGAGCGCATTGAGCGCCAGCGCCAGCGCGGCGAACAGCGCCATGCTGGGCAGGAAGTAGTGGTAGTAAAACTGCACCGGCTTATCGGCGACGATCCACATGCCGAGGCTCAACGCGTAAATCAGGAACACCCCGGCAGCCGCCGCATTGCGCTTCATGAACCCTGCCCAGGCGGCCCAGATTAACGCTGGGAGGCCCAACAGCATGGTCAGCGGATTGCCGATCAGCACCACGCCGCGCTGCGCCCCGTCGACATGCTCGTAGAGGTACCAGATCGAACGGATATCGAAGACCCATTGCCACCAGCGGCTCATATAGGGGTGTTTTTTGATGACGCTTTCCTGCAATTTCAAAGCGTCGAGGTGGAATGTGAAGAAATTTGTCGAGCCGCTCGGCGTACCGATTGCGCCATGGGCGAAGAACCATCCCGGCAGGTAGGTCAGCGTGTAAACTGCCAAGGGCACTACGCCGAGCCAGAAGCCTGCTTCGACCAGACTGATACCCGGCACGGGCAAGCCACGATGAGACAGCAGCAACCGCCTGCGCCCAGCATTTGCGCGTATCACCAGAAATGCGGCGCCCGCCAGCGCGGCGATGGGCACGGAATTCCATTTCGCCCCTATCGAAAGCCCAAGGAAAATGCCGGCCAGCGCGAGTCTCCAGCGGCCGGTTTCTGGCTCGCGAAGTGCGCCTGCCAGCTGCCAATAGGCGAGCGCGGCAAAGGTCACCATGAACATGTCGAGCATGGCGATGCGCGAGTGGATGAACAGCATGAAGCCGGTGATCAGCAGGATGCCGTAGGCGATGGTGGCGAAGCGACTCAGCGTGGCGAACCAGAGCGCCCGCATCGCTCCAAACAGCGCGAGCATTCCACCGATCGACGACATGATCCGCCAGCCGAATGGATTGTCGCCGAACAGCGTCATCCCGAGCGCGATAATTTCTTTACCGACCAGCGGATGTTCGCGATTGATGAAAGTGTCGAGCGCCAGATACTCCCGCGCTGCGGGCAGGTAGTGCACCTCGTCGAAATAGGGCTTGGTCGGGATGGTCAGCCGGATCAGCGTGAGCGCCCAGAAACCGAGCGCGATCGCTATGCACCAGCCGAGGGGATCGCGTGGATTTGCGGGGGCTCGGCTCATGGCCGGTTCGCCTAGTCCTGCCTATCGGGCTTTGCAATCGCGGATTGGCGGTGCGCAGGATATCGTGAAAATTGGGGTCGGGCACTGTGCAGTTGAAGCCTTGCCGCGCAGTTTGCCAATGCTAGAGCTGGACTCATGAAAAGGACTACCGGAACCGATCGTACCGTCACCCGCAACTGGCGATCCGCAACTCGAGCGGTGCGCGGCGGCACCTGGCGGTCGGAATTGGGCGAGACAAGTGAGGCGCTGTTCCTGACCTCGGGCTATAGCTACGAAGATGCCGAAACTCCCGCGGCAAGGTTTGCGGGCGAGGAACAGGGGATGACCTATTCCCGCCTTCAGAATCCCACTGTCGCCATGCTGGAAGAACGCATCGCGCTGCTCGATGGCGCGGGCGCATGCCGGGCGCAGGCGAGCGGTATGGCGGCAATGACCGCCGCGCTGCTATGCCAGCTGTCCGCAGGCGATCACGTGGTCGCGGCCCGTGCAGCCTTTGGCTCGTGTCGCTGGCTGGTCGATAATCTCCTGCCGCGTTTTGGCATAACGGGCACGACCATCGACAGCGCCGACAACGACGCGTGGGAGCGCGCGATTCGTCCGGAAACCAAGGTGTTCTTCTTCGAAACTCCCGCCAACCCGACGCTCGATGTTGTTGATCTCGAATATGTTTGCGGTCTTGCCCGTGCGCATGGCATCACCGCCGTTGTCGACAACGCTTTTGCGACCCCGGCCTTGCAGCGCCCGCTCGAATTCGGAGCGGATGTGGTTGCCTATAGCGCCACGAAGCTGATGGATGGGCAGGGCAGGGTTCTCGCCGGAGCAGTTTGCGGAAGCGAGGAATTCATCAACGACGTGCTGCTGCCGTTCCAGCGCAACACCGGCCCGAATATCGCGCCGTTCAACGCATGGGTGGTGCTCAAGGGGCTGGAGACGCTGTCTCTGCGTGCGCATCGGCAGAGTGAGAATTCTCTTGCCATTGGCCAATTCCTCGAAGGGCGGGTGCCGCGCATTCTCCACCCCGGTCTCGCCAGTCATCCACGCCACGCGCTGGCAATGCGCCAGATGGAAGCCTGCGGACCGATCTTTGCCTTCGACATGGGCAGCCGAGAACAGGCATTTGCGCTGCTCAATGCGCTGGAGCTGATAGACATCTCGAACAACATCGGCGACGCGCGCAGCCTGATGTGCCACCCGGCGAGCACCACACACGCTGCGATGAGCGAGGAAGCGCGGGCGGAAATGAGCGTGACCGAAGGCCTTCTGCGTATCAACGTCGGGCTCGAGGATGCACAGGATCTGATGGAGGATCTCGATCGCGCACTTGGTCGGCTGAACATGTAATGGCGGGGTGGCCATTCGATCCGTAAAATCAGCCGCTTGCATGGTAGGGATTTTTTCATAAGATGACCCCAAGCCGATCGGGAGATCGGCACATGGGGGTATAAAATGGGTCGCTGGAATCGCGCTGTGGCGCTTGTGGGTATGGTCGCGGGCCTAGGTTGGGTGCCGGCCGGGGTGTCAGCCGCACCTCCTGAAGCCAGCGTGCCGATGGCAACGTCAGCAAAGACCAGCGCCACGCCGCCCCGGATTCCTGCTGCCGATTTCGCCGCCCGCAGTGATTTCAATTACGTTCGGATGGCACCCGACGGCGCGCATATCGCCATGCAGATGCGCAACGCCAAAGAACCGATGTTGGTGGTGATGGACACTGTGACCTCCAAGCCGGTCGCGGCGACGAAGCTCGGTGACAAGGTTTCGCTTGAATGGCTCCGTTGGGCCGGGCCGAAGAAGGTGCTGTTTTCGGTATCCCAGATGCAGAAGATCGGCGGTGACGAAACGAAAGTCACGCGGTTGATGATCCTCAATATCGAAAACGGCGAGCGTTACTTCGTCGGAACGAAATGGCTCACCGCCAAGGGTGACGATGTGCTGTGGGTCGCGCCAGATGGGAGTTCGATGCTTCAGGCGCTGCGCCGCAGCTATAACGAATATCCCCGCGTCTATCGGGTTTCGCTCGACGATCCCAAGGACCGTGGCGACAAGGTGCAGAGCGAAATGCCCGGCGTCTGGGACTGGTATGCCGACGACGCAGGGGTGGTCCGGCTCGGCTTTGGCTATAGCGGCAACAAGGTCACCGTTTATTACCGATCTTCCGCCAATGACAGTCTCCGTCGGATTGCCAAGGTCGATCCCGATGATGACAGCGATGATAACTGGTGGAACGTGCTCAAGGTCGTTGAAGGGTCCGACCAGGGATACGTCATTCGCAAAGGTGATAACGGTCGCAAGACGCTCCAGCTGATCGATTACAGCACCGGTGAGAAGATCAAGACTATCTACGCCAATCCCGACTGGGACGTGGACGATGTCTGGTTCGACAAGCAGGGCAAACCCTATGCGGTGACCTATACCGACGATGTCGACAGGGTCGTCTGGCTCGATCCGAAGCTTGCCGAATTGCAGCAACGGCTCGACAAGGCACTGGCCGAACCTGAGGTCTGGATCGGGTCTTCCGCCAAGGATTACTCGCGCTCGCTGATCAGTGCTGGTGGCCCGAACGATCCGGGGGCAATCTACCTGTATGACGCGCAAAGCCGTTCGCTGAAGGCGCTGTTCTTAAGCAATCCCAAGATCAATCCGTCGCAGATGGCGACGCCAAAGCCGATCACCTACACCGCGCGCGACGGGACCGTGATTCACGGCTATCTTACGCTGCCGGTCGGCCGGTCGGCCCGGGGGCTGCCGCTGATCCTGTATCCGCATGGTGGCCCGTACAACGTGCGTGACAAGCTTGAATATGATTCGCAGGTCCAATTCCTCGCCAATCGCGGATATGCAGTGCTGCAACCCAATTATCGCGGTTCGGGCGGATATGGCGAAGCGTTCGACAAGCTTGGCGATGGGCAGATCGGGCGCAAGATGCAGGATGACCTCGATGATGCGATGGACTGGGCGGTTGGCCAGGGGATCGTCGACCCCAAGCGGGTCTGCGTGGTCGGATCGAGCTACGGCGGCTATGCGGCGATATGGGCGGTGATCCGCAATCCCGAACGCTATCGCTGCGCGGCAAGCTTTGCCGGCGTTACCGACTGGAAGAAACAGCTCAGCTATGATGCGGGATACTTCACCAGCAAGGGCGCGCGCGCCTGGCGCGACCGGGTGAGCGGCGATGGGTTCGATCTCGACGAGGTGTCTCCGGCGCGACACGCCAATCGGCTGACCCGGCCGCTGTTGTTGGCTCAGGGCGATGCCGACACCAATGTCCCGATGAGCCAGTTCAAACGGATGGTAAAGGCCGCCGCCAAGGCCAATGTCCCGGTCGAGCAGATTGTTTTCGAAGATGAGGGGCACGGATTTTCCAAGCCGGAAAATGAGCAGAAATGGTTCGAAACGCTGGACGCGTTTCTCGCCAAGAATAACCCTGCCAGCTGACATCGCCCGTCACGGATGGTGATATAGTACGGGAAATTCCCAGGACGACACCTTGCATGCGCGCCGTGAAGCGTTACCTTTTGCATTATGAAAGCCTTGTTCCAGCATACTGCGATTACCCAAGGGGTGGCGGTTCGGGTGGCGGTCAGTTTCCTGCCCGAGCAGTCCCAGCCGGATGCCGGCAAATGGTTCTGGGTTTATCATATCAGGATCGAAAATCACTCGCACGAGACGCTGCAGCTTATGACGCGGCATTGGCGGATCACCGATGCCGGTGGTCGGGTCGGCCTGGTCGATGGTGATGGGGTTGTCGGAGAACAGCCGCTCCTCAAACCCGGCGAAAGCCACGACTATGTTTCGGGCTGCCCGCTTGATACGGCGCATGGCTCGATGGAAGGGTTCTACACATTCCATCGCGAAAATGGCGAGCCCTTCGAAGTGCGGATCCCCTTCTTTCCTCTCGCGGCACCGGCTACCGCGGACTGACAACGACGAATTTTGTGTTGCTTCTTACATCCTGGAAGCGACGAGTATTTCGCTTGGATTAACAAATGTTTCAGCCGGGACGGTGTGCGCATGCTATGATGCTGCGACATTCGCGCCTTGGTGTTTTTCGGATGCCGCCAAGCATTCCTAAATCATCACCGCGCGTTTCCTATCAAATGATGATTGGTCGCACATATTAAAGGTCACACTCATTCCGGTTGGAGCGAGCACATGAGAACATTCACGATTCGTTTCGAAGACGACGGCAAAGGCGAACCCAAATCGGTCGAATTCGAGGGCGTCGACCCGTTGAGCGTTTTCTCCATTCTTCAAGGCGAAAAATTCGACCGTCGTGTCGGATTGTGGGAAGGCAATGTGCGATTGGGCTCGCTGATGCGTGACAGCAACAATGTCTGGTCACTGGTGTAAGTCTGTCAGCTTCGACGCAGGATCAGTGTCAGTCCCGTGCTGTCGCGCTCATCGGGCTGTTCATTTCCCAATACGCTTTGAGTCGCATCGGCTCGTGCCCGCGCAAGAATTTCCGGCGTAACGGATGCCTCGTAAACAATCCGGTCTGCTCGCCCGAGCAACCGCACCTGTTTGATAGTCAGATCGTCCGGGTCATCGCTTACGATAAGCAATTCGATTCGTTCTGCCGCGGAGGTTTGGTGGCTACTGTTGATCCAGCGGTCCACAACGTCGTCACCATGATCCTTTAAAGGGTCGAGAGGGCCACCTTCTGATAAAGCTTCGTCCAGTGCGGCACGTCGATCATCCGAAGCCGGCCAGCGCGTGCGTATATTGTCGCGGGCGGCCGCCAGCGCCTGGGCCAATTTCCCAAGCGAGACGGGCAGCAAAGCCTCAAGACGCAATCGCAAATGCTTGGCCAATCCTGCGGAAGCTCCCCCGGTACTCACGGCGATGATCACCGGGTCGCGTTCGAGAATGCTGGGAAGGGTGAAGTCGCACAGTTCGGGCCGGTCGGCGACATTGACCAGCAATCCGCGCTGCTTGAGTCGATGCGCGATGATGTGCGGCTTTTCGCCATCGGCGACGGCAACGAAAGCCAGCCGTGCCTGATGCGCCTCGGCTTCGCTACAGCAAATCCCTCCCGCGCGTTCGATCAGCCGGCGCTTTGCCTCGGCTGCGGTGCCTTCACCCACGACCACAACGCGGCTTCCCGCGATCCGGTGGAAGAGGGCGAGCGAATGCATCAGCCGAGCCAGTCCGGCACGCGTTCGGCATCCATGATCGCGCTGGGTGAAATGCGATCGGCGACGACGGCGAACTTGTCGCCATCCACGAGCACTTCGGGAACGAAGCCGCGCGAATTGTAGCTGGAGGCCATGGTCGCACCATAGGCACCCGCCGTGCGGAAGACTGCGAGGTCGCCTGCTCCCAGCGCATCGGTTTCGCGGTCCATTGCGAATGTGTCGCCGGTTTCGCAGATCGGGCCGACAATATGCGCGGTCATCCTCTCGCCAGTGGGTACGACAGCGTTAAAATCATGCCAGGCGCCATACATTGCCGGGCGCATGAGGTCGTTCATGGCAGCATCGACAACGACAAAGGGCGGACCGTTGCTGCTACGCTTGGCCCGGATGACGCGGGTAAGCAGTATGCCCGCATTGCCTGCGATCAGGCGACCAGGCTCGAACGCAAGGCGCACGTCCCAATCGTTGGTGATCCGCGCGACCATTGCGCCATATTCCGCCGGCGACGGCATGACGTCGTCAGCCTTATAGGGCACGCCGAGCCCACCGCCGAGGTCGGCATGGGTAACGGAAAGGCCGCCTTCGCGCATTTCACGAATCAATGCTCCCAGCTTCTCGAATGCACTTTCAAGCGGTTCGAGTGAGGAAAGCTGGCTGCCGATGTGCACCGCGATCCCGCGCATTTCCAGACCCGGCTCGTCCGACAGTGCGGCATAAATCGCTGCAGCACGGTCGATCGGCACACCGAACTTGTTTTCGCTCTTGCCGGTCGAAATCTTCTCATGCGTCCGCGCATCGACATCGGGATTGACGCGCAAGGCACAGGCGACGCGATGCCCATGGCGCTGGGCCAGTAGGGAAAGCTCATAGCCTTCCTCTTCGGATTCGAGATTGAACTGCCCGATGCCCTTTTCCATCGCATAGAGCATTTCGTCATGAGTCTTGCCGACACCCGAAAAGACCACCTTTTGCGGGTCCATTCCGGCCGCAAGGGCGCGGGTCAATTCCCCGGCCGAAACCACATCCGCGCCGTAGCCCTGTTTTTGCAGCACCTTGAGTACGGCAAGGTTTGGATTGGCCTTGACCGCGAAAGCTAGCAGCGGATCTTTGAGGTCGGAAAGGGCCGCGCGAAAGACCTGCGCATGGCGTTCAAGCGTTGCGCGCGAATAGACATAAACCGGCGTGCCGACCGCCTCGGCGATCTCGGAAAGCGGTACGTCTTCGGCGTAAAGGACGCCGTCACGAAGGGTAAAGTGATCCATGGCGGCGCCCATTGCCCCGGACGGCGCGCGGAGTCGAGACGCTCTTGCTTCGCGGCCATGCAGCCAGGCTATTGTGGGGGCAGGTCGAAAGGATCGTCCTCGCGCTCTTCAGAGCGGCTGCGCAGTTCGACGCTGAGTACGGGAACGGCTTGTGGGGGCGGGGTGAGCAGAGCTTCCGCATCGGGCTTGCCATGGCCACCGTAGGGAGCGGGCGGGAGCGACGCTTGCGGTGGCGGTGTCAGTGCGGCGCGCTGCCCGCAAGCGGCAAGCCCTGTTGTCAGCAGCAGGATCAGGCAGGCGCGTATCATCATTCGAGTCCCAAATCGCGGCGCGCTTCGGCCACGCGTTCGCATACCGCATCGGGCGCGGTGCCGCCATAGGAAGCACGCGCGGCAACCGAGGCATCGACCGAAAGCGCGCGATAGACGCGCTCGTCGATCCGCGGATCGATCGCTTGCAAGTCTTCGAGCGGAAGCTGGTCGAGCGCGAGTTTGCGGCTTTCGGCCAGTTTAACTGCCGCGCCGGTGATGTGATGAGCCTCGCGAAAGGGGATGTCCGCTTCGCGCACCAGCCAGTCGGCAAGATCGGTCGCGGTGGCGAATCCCGCTTCGGCTGCCGCTCGCATACGGTCGGTGTTGAACGTCGCGTCGGCGATCATCCCGGCGCAGGCCGCCAGCGCGAGATCGAGCAGCCCCGCTGCCTCGAACACCGGCGGCTTGTCGTCCTGCATGTCTTTCGAATAGGCGAGGGGAAGCCCCTTCATCGTGACCATCAGTGCGGTGGCGCAGCCGATGATGCGCCCGGCATGGCCGCGCACCAGTTCGGCGGCATCGGGATTCTTCTTCTGCGGCATGATCGAGCTGCCAGTGCTCAGCGTATCGGGCAAGCGGATAAAGCCGAAGGGCTGGCTGGCCCACAGGATCAACTCTTCGGCAAGCCGCGAGAGATGCAGGGCACACTGGCTCGCCGCGGTGAGGTAATCCAGCGCAAAGTCGCGGTCGGACACTGCATCCAGGCTGTTACGGGTGGGGGCTGCAAAGCCGAGTGCAGTAGCGGTCATCTGACGATCGATGGGAAAGCCCGTCCCGGCCAGCGCAGCGCTGCCGAGCGGGCATTCGTCCATTCGTGCGCGTGCATCGGTAAAGCGGCTGCGATCGCGCCGTGTCATCTCATAATAGGCCATCAGGTGGTGTCCGAGCGTCACCGGCTGGGCCGTCTGGAGATGAGTGAAGCCGGGCATGATGCTGGCCGAGTGCTCATTCGCCCTTGCGACAAGCGCGTTCTGAAGTGCAACGATACCTGCTTCGGCCCGCTCACAGGCCTCGCGTACCCATAGCCGGAAATCGGTCGCGACCTGATCGTTGCGGCTGCGTGCGGTGTGGAGACGTCCGGCAACCGCGCCGATCAGTTCCGACAGTCGCGATTCTACGGTCATGTGGATGTCTTCGAGGTCCCAGTCCTCCGGGACACCGTCGCGCTCATATTCCCCGGCGATGCGGACTAAGCCGCCATCGATGGTCTTTGCGTCTTCAGCCGAGACGATCCCCTGCGCCGCCAACATTGCGACATGGGCTCTGCTGCTCGCGATATCCTGTCGCCACAAAGCCTTGTCGAAAGGAATAGAGGCGTTGATTTCGCGCATGATCGCGCTAGGCCCTTCGGCGAACCTGCCGCCCCACATCTGGTTGGAGAGCCCTGTGTCCCGCCCCTTACTGTCCCGTTCTTCGTTCACTCTACCGCTGGTCCTCGTTCTGGCACTGGCGGGTTGCGATAAGGCCGCGCCACCGACTGCGCAAGGAAGTGCCGCTTCAGCCGATCCCAGCGCTGCTACGCAGCCGGCATCCGGCACTATCGATCGCAGCCATGCCGGGGAGGCGATGCCCGCACTCCACCTCACCGGCCTTAACGGCGAGGCATTCGATCCGGCGAGCATCAAGGGTAAGCCGGTCCTGCTCAATCTGTGGGCGACATGGTGCGCACCTTGTGTCAAGGAAATGCCACTGCTCGACCAGCTTGCTGGTGACGAGCCGCAATTGCAGATCATCACCGCAAGCCAGGATCTGGGCGGTGCCGATGTGGTCGCCAAGTTCTTCGCCGAACATCACTTTGCCAAACTCAAACCTTGGATGGACAAGGAAGGGGAGCTCGGTTTCGCCTTCGGTGGAGGGCTCCCGGTTTCAATACTGTATGACGCGCAGGGCAAGGAAGTCTGGCGGGTCAACGGCGATCTCGATTGGCGTTCGCCAGAAGTGCGCGCTGCCCTTGACGAGGGGGGATAGACGGTTAGGTCGGATGTCGTAATACCAGGGCAAACCTGGTTAAGCTAATGCCCTTGGCTGCCCTCGAAAGTGATTTGCTTGCGTTTGTTCTATCCAAGCCTTGCAAATGATTGGCTTTATTAGCATCTGATCTTAAGACATGTGCGATGCACGATATCGAGATGGACCGAGGGTGTTGATCTTGCCGGACCTTTTGTCACAACAATTGACGGGAAACGATCTAGCATCTGAAATGCGTCAATATCTGAAAGAACATGAGTGAAACTCGAACTTGCTCCCGAACGGATGCAGGCCAACGCTGCCCGTGCTACCGGCCTGTTGAAATCGATGGCCAATGAAACCCGGCTTATGATCCTTTGCCAACTGGTTGAGCAGGAGATGACTGTCGGGGATTTGATGGAGCATATTCCCCTGTCGCAATCTGCTTTGTCGCAACATCTTGCGATATTGCGCCGCGAGACTCTCGTGAGAACGCGCCGCGAAGCACAATTTGTATGGTATTCGCTGGCCAGCGAAGAGGCAGCCAGTGTGCTGCAGACGCTTTACGATAAATTCTGCCGCGATTGCGGCTAGTGCCAATTTACCGACAGGTTAAGACCTTCAAGACGTATCACGCTATGCACGAGTTCGATCCCGAGAGCGCCTGATTTCTCCCGTCAGCTGCTCAATTCGCCATCGCGCTGTTTGCGCCAGCGATAGAACGTTTTTTCCGAGATACCGATTTCGCGACAACTCTCGCATACGCCACGCCCCGCAGCGATTAGTCGCTCTATTTCCAGGCAACGCGAGTCCTTGTCCGGTATTACGATCACATCGACCCCCAGCTTTTCCAGAGCATGTAGAAGGCCACGACGAAAATCAGGACTGCGAAAATGGTTTTGAGCTGCCCACCACCAGACAGGCGTTTAGCCATGGCCGTACCGAAGAACCCGCCTACTGCACCTCCCAGCACGAATACCACCGCAAGGATCCAGTCGACGAGCCCGGAAAAGGCATAGTTGGCAGCCGTAGTCAGGCCGAATGCGGTCACCGCCACGAGGCTCGTTCCGACGGCATTGATCATGGCCATATCGGTCGCCGCCATCAGGCCGGGTACGATCAGGAACCCGCCGCCGATGCCGAAGAAGCCGCTGAACGCCCCGGTCCCTAAACCTATGCCAAGCACTTTCGGCGCATTTTCACGATTGCACGCAGCATCCAGCGAACCCGCGGCCTTGCGGCTGCGCAGCATGAGGATGCCTACCCCAATCATCAGCAACGCGAAGAGGAAAAGTAGTTTCTGTCCGTCGAAGGCCTTGCCGAGGGTCGAGCCGCCCAAGGCCCCGAGGATGCCTGCTCCGGCATACATCATTCCGCAACGCCATTTCACCGTATGCTGACGCGCATGCTGGAGGAGCCCAGATGCGGCGTTGGCGGCAACCGCCAGCGCACTGGTGCCGATAGCGACATGCGGGCTGGGTACTCCCACCAGATAGACCATCAGCGGCACGGCCAGGATAGATCCGCCACCTCCGACGAGGCCGAGTGTGAAACCCACCATTCCACCGGAGAGCAAACCCAGAGCGATATGCAGACTGTCCAAGTTAGATTTGTCCTTTGTCAGAAGCCTGCGAAACGTATGATTGGCCTTGCCTGAAGACGTTGAAACTGATGGCCCGAATAGGGGGTAGGCGAGTTTCCGAACCCGCCACGATCACACGGCGTTAACGGGGATTTTGATGTAGCTGACGCCATTGTCTTCCGGATCGGGAAGACGACCGGCGCGGATGTTAATCTGGACGCTAGGAAGGATCAGCTTGGGCATATCGAGCTGGCTGTCGCGCGAGGTGCGCATTGCAACGAACTCGTCTTCGGAGATGCCGTCCTTGACGTGGACGTTGTCGTCGCGTTGTTGCCCGACCGTCGTCTCCCACGCATAATCATCACGGCCGGGCGCCTTGTAATCGTGGCACAGGAACAGCCGCGTTTCGCGCGGCAATGACAGAAGGCGGCGGATCGACTGATAAAGTCGACGCGCATCGCCACCAGGGAAGTCCGCGCGGGCGGTACCGAAATCGGGCATGAAAATGGTGTCGCCAACAAAGGCGGCATTACCGATGATGAAGGCCATATCCGCAGGCGTATGGCCGGGCACGTGTAGCGCGATGCCTTCCAACTGACCGATCGTGAACGTTTCACCATCGTCGAACAGGTGATCGAACTGCGATCCGTCGCGTTCAAAATCGGTGCCGGCGTTGAACAGTTTCCCGAACACGTCCTGCACGCGGATGATTTCGCGCCCGATAGCCAGCTTGCCACCCAGCTTTTCCTGTAAGTATGGAGCCGCAGAAATATGATCGGCATGTGCATGGGTCTCGATTAGCCAGACCACTTTCAACTTCTTGGAAGTGACATATTCGATCATACGGTCGGCCGAGCCATTGGACGTTCGCCCCGCGGCAGCATCGTAATCGAGCACAGAATCGATGATGGCGGCTTCGCACGTTGCCGGATCGTGGACGATGTAACTGACCGTATTGGTCGCTTCGTCGAAAAATCCCGCAATCGTGGGTTTTTTTGAATCGTCGGCCAAAGTGCGTTCGATCTGGGCAGTGGCACGATCGCGGGCCACGTCTGTATCGGGCCTCACAATACTACTCCAAACTTTACCAATTACTGAACTATGTATATGACTTGCGGTGACGAGGGTCAAGGCGTATGATAAAATATGGAAAATGAACTGCCTATTCGTTCGGCTCCTTGCGCTGGTCTCAGGATTGGGGACCGTGCGCCAAATTTCAGCGCACGTAGTACCGCCGGGGATTTCAAACTGTCCGATTATCGAGGACATTGGGTGATCTTGTTCTCGCATCCGGCTAATTTCACCCCCGTCTGCACGACCGAGTTTGCGGCTCTCGCCCGTCGCATGGATGATTTTTCTGGACGCAAATGCGTGCTCGCTGCGCTTTCCATAGACACCCTGTTTTCTCACTTCGCCTGGCTACGAGTGATCCGCGATCGGCTGGGGGTGGAAGTGCGCTTTCCCATCATCGAAGATCCGACGATGGTTGTGGCTCGTGCCTATGGGATGGTCGGTACGGCTGACAGTGACAGTGCGGCCGTCCGCACGACGTACTTCATCGATCCTGACGGCATAATACGCCTCATGACATGCTACCCTGCAAACGTGGGGCGATCGATCGATGAATTGCTGCGAGCGCTAGACGCGCTGCAAGCTGTAGAAGATGGTGATCTAGCGCCAGCGGACTGGCAGGCGGGCGATCAATTGCTGCCGCCGCCGTCGCAAGACCTCGATGCGGTCTTCGCAGCACCCGACGACATGGCATGGTTCCTGCGAGAGCGTGGCGATGATTGACGAAGACAAGATCGAAGCGCTCAAGGCGCTTGCGCATCCAGTACGCTATCTGATCTTCAGCACCCTGGCCAAGGGCGAGCAGAATGTCGGCGAGATCGAACAATCGAGCGGCGTTGGGCAGCCTGCGCTATCACAACAATTAGCGGTTTTGCGTCAGGCCGGACTGGTCGATACACGGCGAGAAGGCAAACTTGTTTATTATTCGCTTGATAGAGCCACGTTCGTGCAAATTCTCGACATGTTGAAAGACCTGCTTGGCGAACCGGTCGAATCCGAGGAATCCCATGTCGCCAGCAATCTTACGGGTGTGGCCCGTTTTGCACGACTGACTTGATCGGAACTCCAAATCCATTCGCCATAATTCCGGCAAAACGAAATTGAGCCGATCGTGCAATGATGCTCGGTCGGCTCATGGATGTGTGGGTTGGCTGTAGTTTTGCCGAAAGGATCAATCAACGACGGTCTGATCGTCGATTGGATCGCTGTGGAATTCGTGCCACATTCCGTTGAGGATACCGAAGCCG
>NZ_WTYA01000006.1 GCF_009828025.1 Qipengyuania algicida
CGTTAACCGTTCGGAATTTCTTGCTGCCTACCCGTCGTCCGACGAAGCGCGCAGATTAACGCCCTCATCACCCATAAGCCGTCAGACGGGGGTAACCCTTTTCAGATGATTCGACGTGCACTACTTGCCCAAGTTCGTGGTCTGGTACCCATTGGGGACCCAGCGCGCCGACCAGAAGGCATAAAGGCACGCGATCTCGCGGTCTTCCCTCCCCGGATAGCCTCATTCGATATCAGCGGGTCCTATGGGTGCAAACTTCGCGCGACTTTGGCATGTTCGACCAGAGGTAAAAAGTCGTGGAGATGCCAATGCCGTTAAATTTCAACATGCTGCTACAAGACGAAGGCATTCATCCTGACCATGTTCGCCTGCTGCGCCATCAGACAGGAAAGGTTCCAGGTCGAACGCCGTATACGCTATGGCGAGACGATGTTGGGGCATTTCAACGGTATCAATCGACCCAAGACCCCACGCGACAAGCATATTTTGACGCACCCTTCTGGGCCGCCTTCGTGGCGCCTCCTAGCGGCGGAACCCTCTTTGTCGGACTTTATGAGGTTCAATTAATCGGGAAGGTCCCCGTGGGGCAAATCGACCCTCTTACACTTCGCGAGGTTGGTGCGGATAAAGGAATTGGCCCATACGATCAGTATGATTGTCGTCCAGTTCTGGAGCTTTCAGAATACGTCGGTCGACTTTTCGTGCATTGGGGCGACTCTACGAGCTCATTTCGCGCTTGGGTTCAGCGGGCCGAACGTCAAAACAAGGAAATCGTCGAACTAACGAAGGTATTCCAAGAAGAGTCATTCCCTGGGTTCACGAAGTTTATTCGTCCGCTTTCCGAAATCGAAACCATGCCAATTTCGTGGAAAGAAGTGCTGACAGCTAATCGTGGTGTCTATCTTCTAGCGTGCCCGAAAACCCGAGAGCATTACGTCGGTTCCGCATCGGGGGGAGGAGGTTTTCTCGGTCGCTGGCGGGATTATGTCGCGAACAACCACGGCGGAAACGCCGGACTGAAGAGCCGCGACCCGGCCGATCTCCAAGTTAGCATTCTAGAGGTATCGGGTTCCGCTGCGGCCCCTGAGGAAATATTGGCACTCGAAGATTCTTGGAAAGCCAAATTGCTCAGTCGGACGATAGGGCTGAACCGCAATTGATCACGGCTGAACCCCGGGTCCTTTCAGCGAGTCTTGCTCGTTTGGAGTTCCTCTTGTGCAAGAAGCGTTACGGATTTGATCGTATTCCGGACGGCAAACAAGCTGGCATCAAGATCTTCAAACCAGCTATCGTAGCGCGCAGACAGAGCCTTGTTTAATTCATCTGCGTATCCCTTGATGGCTGGATTCAGTAGCCAGAGCTCTCGTCCAACCACGCTCTGCATTCGCGCTCTTGCTTGCCGATAACGAACTCCCCTTTCTTCGCTTGACTCATCGGACGGTTCGCGTCGCAAAGCCTCATCACTCATCCAAGCGTCGAGCGAAGCTTCCATCTCATTAAGAGCCTGCAAGATTGTGCTGTAAGCATCTGCCTTTCTATCCCATACCTTTTCCGACTGGGTCCGCCTCCATGCGAAATGAGAAGTCAACCAAACGGCCATCAGTGTGGCAATTGGGGCAACAATTATAGCTGCTATCGAACTCCACTCAACCATATGCCCTCCATTGTGTTTGGGGTTTTTCCTGACTTCCCCGCACCCATGATCTTATTGGGAAGATGGTCAACGAAAGGAGGCCATCATGTCCGACGACGAACCACTCGACCGGTCGTACTTGTTATCCCATGCCAAGGCGATCTTCCCCGGCGCGGTCGTCGATGTGATCCACACGCTGGACGAAATTATCCATATAGATGTTGATGGACACCGATACACGTTCGAGATCGGCAGCGACGACGACGAATATCTATTCACCGATGGTCAGCGCTCCTTCGCTATCCCACTTATGGAAATCGACTTCGGTTTCTAGGATTTCACCTGACACGCCTTCCGAACCCATCTTACTGGAAATGTCGGTCCCAAACGAAGGAGATGACCGACATGACTATGACCGAACCCGCAAAGCCGACCATTGCGCCGAACGCTGCAAGCAAGTCTGATGCCGCGAAGACTGCAACTGGAAGCAAGACACCGGCGAAGCCCAACGTCAAAATGATCACACTCGACCAACTCGCCCGCGAAATGAAGATGCCTCCCCGCGATGCCCGGATGCTGCTGCGGCTCGCCGCGAAGCAGACCAAGGTATACCCGACATTAGGCAAGGAACATGTCGCAAGGCAGCCATGGTCGTGGGCACCGGGATCGAAGGCGTTGGACGAAGCCCGCAAGGCCCTTTCCTCCACGCCGACCGTTTGAGGGGTGGTGGCATCGGGCGACCGGTGCCTCCCCTCGCCTCTCTCGATCCAACTTTTCCGGTTTTCACGTTTTCAACGACCGGAGCATCATGAAAAGTGCCGGGAGTGAGCGTCATATGCCTCTCCCACCCCGGCGATGAAAACTTGGAAACTTGGAAAGTTAGGTCAATCTGGCGGAAGCGACCAGAACCAAATTTTGCCCTCCTTTGCTGTAATGATGCCGAGCTCCTTCCGCGCCCGGTCAAGGGTGGATGCACTTATCGCCCGCGCTTCAGCTTTCGACTTTAGGATAGCCGCCGCCTTAGGGCCGGCAGCCAGCACCTCAAGCAAGTACGCCTTAGCGACTTCTCGCTCATCCTGATCAGGTCCGCGCGTGGAAGCCTCGCCTGAAAAGAAGTCATCGGCGGAGATGTCGGTGAATTTCTCGAAGCCGATTACAGGCTGCTCTCCTTTGCGCCCATCCGCGTCCCCCATTGTGAACAGCATGGATTGACCTCGCTCGAAGTTGGTCTTCATGTGGAATACGATGAAGCCCCGGACGCCATCGTCGCGTCGGGCAAGGCCAAACTGGTTGCGCGAAATTCCCACGAAGTCGGTTGAGCCCAACCCCTTCTTCATAGCTTTGTCTTGAGCGCCCTTGCCGAAGTGGCGGACGCAGATAATCGCGCATTTTCGGTTCATCGCAATTTCGGCCAATCGTGCCATGAACTCGCGCACATCGATATTGCTGTTACCATCCACGCCAGACATGAAGGCCTGTATGGGGTCAAGAATGACGAGGCGCGGCCGCTTTTCTGCTATTTCGCCGTCCATCCACTCGACCATTTCCGACGTAAGCTGGAACTGGCGCGATTGAATGAAAACGCGCGATAGGTCCGCGCCGTTCGCTTCCAGCCGCTTCTTGATGACTGCGCCGGGAAGATCCTCGAAATTGAAGAGGAAGCAATTGCTAGGTGGAAATCGGTCGCCATTGGGTAACCTGTCGCCACGGCTTAAGCGCGAACAGAGCCACACCCCTAATTGGCTTTTGCCATCACCGGGATCACCATCCAGCAAGCCTAGCGTGCCAAGGCAGATGTAGGGATACCAGAGGAATTCTAGTTGCTCCTCCGGGATTTCCGAAAAAGGGACGATCCGAGGCGGTGCTTTCACCGGATATCGCGCAACGCTGCGCGCTATCTGCCTGACCTCGCGATCTGGCAATGGTGTCTCCGACATGGTGCGGTTCAACGTCTTTAAAGTCTCTAGGACTGCCGGTTGGGGTACGCCCTTGCCATGCATGTATCCCGCAAACTGCGTCATGGTCGAATTGCGTAACCCGACCGGGATCGGCCCACTTTCGCCGGTGGTTAGCGGCTCTTCGCGATGCGCGGTGATGCTCGCAATGGAGGACGGCAATCGGGCAATCGGTTCATCCTCCCAGAGCATATAGATTGTGCCCGAGGCGTGAACGGACGACGGCCCCACGACATAGCAGCCGGGACCGCTTTTCACGTCCAGCTTTGATCGAGCAGCGTTTCGGGCAGGCATTTCGCCAAGAAAGTAGAAGTGAAATCCTCTCTCTGTTTTTACGGTCAAAGTCGGTGGTGGATGATGACTGGATCGGAACGCTTTAAGGGCTTCCTTGCTGTCACAGTCGATCACAGCCAGCCCCTCGGTCGCCACGGCATAATTCATGTCTGGGTGCTTCCGATGCCAGCGCCGAATTGTCTTCAGGCTTGTTGTTGCGTCCTTGACGCCGTGGGGGACCAGAGAACTGATCGGGTGCTTCCCTACGCTCACGCATTCGTGATTGCCGCAAGTGCAACACCCATCAACAACGCCATGGATCGGCAGGACAGAAAAATCCTGCGCTGCAAACCATTTCATCATCGCTAGAACGCTCGCGCGCTGATCAAATTTCACGTCGATGATTTCGCTTGATAGAGTACTCACCGCTGGTCTCCCCTTCCACGCGACGATCGCTTCTTCGGCATGGCGGCCAGCGCATCCGATCTCCGCTCGAAGTGAAATTTGACCTCCCCTTCTCCGATGCTCTGCTCGATAAACTCCGCGATCAGCGCTGGGTGTATCCTTGCTTCTGCGACACTCAGCCCCAATCGATTGTCGAAATTGAATTCAGCCTCGTGTTCCGGCGAAGAGAAGTGAATCGAAACGTAGCTGGTTGTCACGTAGCCGACGATCTCGATGAAGAAATCGCCGTCCTCGCCTCGCTCTGTGAAAGTCGGGCCCATTGCTTTGTCGGACATCATGCCTCTCCCCGCTCTTCAGCAAGCTTGGCAATGTGCTCGTTAATTTCCGACGCGAGCCATGCGACCGAATGTGCGCCGATACGCAGCCGCTTGGGAAATTGACCCGCAGCTTCCAGCCGAAGCAGGGTGGATGGTGAAAGATTAAGGCCGAGGCGTGGCAAGTCCTCCCGCGTCAGCAAAATCTTGTTTGTATTCAACGCCGTCATTGTGAAGTCCTTTCCTTGTCGTCAGTGACGGCAAATTATTAGGACCACACAGCGAAGAGATTCTACCAAGTCGAATGAACGCGAGGTGGCAAAACACCATATGGTGTTCATGGCATGGCAGAGCGGCTCAATGTTCAGTCGGTGGCGTCATCCTCCGGCGGAAGACCGATCAATCCTCGCAGCATATCGGAATAGCTGAATTGTGGATCAGGGGGTGTCGGATTGCGACGTTCGTCCACCTGCTCTTTAATTAGGCGATCGAGCTGTTCGTCCTCCCCGGTGATCTCTTTATAGATCGCGCGAATGAGGTCTGGATAAACGCCATTAAACCCCTTCGTTTCCCTATCATACGTTCCGCGACGGGGTTTGAGGTCGGGTAGCGCCCGCTCCAACGCATCCACCGAAGCCGCCACGATATGATGCCGGATCAAAGCGCCGTGAGGCAGGTCCAATCGCCGGTAAGTTACAAGCATGAGAGCGACATGCTGAGCCAGCAATTGGAGGTGGTCGAGATGCCTCGCCACCTCATCGAGGTCAGGCATCAGGTCCGGGTTCACCTCCTGCGGCCATAATGACAGCATAGATCGGTTATCCGGATGCAGCGCGGCATTGAGTTTCATCAACGGGTTGAGAACCTGCGTATCGAGCCATTCAAGGCGCTGGGAGAGCGAGTCCTTAGACGGCGAGCGATCAAGTTCGGATGGAGTGATCGAGATTACGCGGCGATATTCCCGTCCAAGGGGAACAAGCACGACCTTGAGTCGGGCGACGGCATCAGCATCATTGGCAACGCCAGCGATCTCAGCGATCCGCATTATGGCGTCGTCACCGAATGGCGCTTCACTGTTCCCCGTTAAGTCGTTCAAGCGTTTGCCCCCAAACCTCCATCGCTTCTACTTTGTCCTTATCATAAGCATGGCGATTATATACGGCTGCAACGCCCGAAATAATGCCGCTGACGTGGTTGAGGATTTTTTCGACGACATGAGGCGCAACATCTTGACGAGCCATGCCCGAAGCGGCGGTCCGGCGCAGGTCATGCCAGCGCCAATTCGTCGTCTGCGAACCTTCTGACAGGCGGCGTAGAGCCTTCGAAAACCCGCTTATTGGCGACTTTCGCGTGGTGGTGAACACATAGTCGCAATCGAGGAAACGCGGCACATCTTCAAGGACTGCAAGGGCGAAGGCGCTCAGCGGTACGACATGCGCCTTGCCATTTTTCGATCTCTCGGATGGGATCACCCACGTTTTCGCGTCGAAATCGATTTCGCCCCACCGCATTTCTGCCAATTCACCCCGACGCTGGGCTGTCGCCAATAGCAAGGGCGCGAACTGCCGGAATGGATAAACATCGTTACGACATGCCCGCAATACACGGACAATCTCATCATCCTCTAAAATGCGCTCGCGTGAAATCTCCTTGGTCGGCGGCTTCAACCCAACAATTGGGCTCGCCTCGACAATGCCGCGCTCAACACACCAATTGAACAGCTTGCGAATGTGCGAAAGAATACGATTTGCCTGATAGTTCGAGCCGCGAGCGAGAGCCGCGTCCATCATCTCCAGGACATCAAACCGCTTGATTTCGCGGATATCGCGCTGTCCGAATGGGGCGATGAATTCCCGCTCCAAGATGCGGTCTGCCTCGCGCCAGCTTTTGTTGCGCGGTTGGGCATGCAGACGGATGAATTCCCGGCAAATGCACTCAACCTTCATGTCGGCCGTGCGCCTGCGCTTGGTTGGGTCGATACCTTCATCGACTTGACGAAGGATATCGATCGCCTTCTCGCGTGCCGTTGCCAGTGAAATGCGCGGATAGACACCAAGCTTCATGCGCTTTTGCGCGAGGCCATACCGAAACTTCACGGTGAAGACCTTTTGTCCATGCGCCGACACCCGCACACTCATACCGGGGCAGTAAATGTCGTGAACCTCGTAGCGCTTCGGCTTGGGTTTCAGAGCATCAAGTGACTTTGACGTAAGCGCTTGTCGCATGTGCCATCCTTTCGAATGGCAATTCAATAATCACGGAAATCAGCCAATCTCAAAGAAATTCCTCGCACATGATCGACCTAAATCAGCAAAGTGCAGCATGGTCCGAATTGACGAGGCCGCGCTACACCGGGGGTGCTTTGGATCGAGAGAAAGCACTCGCAGTCGGACCAGATGGCGCGACACTGATTCTGGGTTTTGGGGACGCATTCGATTTCGTGGAACCGGGTTTCGTGCCTGCTAATCGCGTTACACCGAGCAAGAATAACGGCACTTCGGGAACGTGGAGCAACCGAGGAACTCCCCGAACTTACCGTTTCGTTTGACCAAGTGGCCCGTGCAGCCCGATTGCGGACATGTTTGCACGGGTGATGACTGATCGAAGAGGTTAGGCTGTGGCCGCGGGCTCCGCGTCGGCTTTTTCTGGTACTTTTGGCGCTTGAATTCCCAAGGGTGAACATTGTCATCGTAGGCCCAAATGCCACGCCTGTAACGTTGAGCGTCATCGAGTGCATCGAAGTAGCTGGGATCAGGCTCGTACCGATCCAAGACCCAAGTCCAGCCATTGAGGATCATTTCAAGTTCAATGTTCCTCATCGCGCCAGTTCGTTGGTCGTCCGCAAGGTAAGGAACGCAAACGATGCGCCCATGCCTGTCGACAACACCCCCAGTGTCCATCTTAAGGAGCACGACCAACTCGACCCATCGGTCAGCGATCAACGAGGTCAGAAATTCCTTGGACTCTTTTCCGCCGGGCTGCTCAAGTTCAGGTGCATCAGTAAATCCGAGGCGAACAACAACCTCGCATGCCTTTTGTAGCTGCGTGTTCCAGAGCATGGTTTTGAAGCCGTCGCCGTCGAATACCTTCAGTACCGGCGCACGAATGGTTTCAGTACCGGGCTCTTCAAAAGCGAACAGCAATCACCCATCCCTTCGCAACTCGCTTGTGAATTTCTCACTTGCGACCGTTCTATGCAATGACGGAGGTTTAAGAACGCCCCCACGTCTTTTTCATACGAGCTTGAACCTGACAAACCCGACTTATGATGTTATGGATGCCGCTGTTCTCGTCTGCGCCTTGCCGAGAAAATTCGCCCAACAATCTGGTACCCAGAAATTCACCGGTCTTCCGTATGGGTATCGAGGGGGTATCGGGCGCCCAATCTTGCCTGCTTGGACATGAAGCAATTTGCTTGGGAATCAGCGGGTCTTAGATACGGTTTTGTGTTCCCCAAGACGCAAAGTGACGCAAATTGATAAGGTATAACAAGAGCTTAAGTCACGCTCTTAATCAGCGGGTCCTAGGTTCGAGCCCTAGTGCGTCCACCATTTTACAATAGTTCAGCTCAATCTTGCCGATTTCGAAACGAACAACTTTCGATATTAGGCGGATAGGATAGAATTTTCCCCTGGACGATTGAGCTTTAGCGTGCCGACTGCTCATCGCACCGGGCGCGTGCGTGACATCATAGCCTTGGCACGTAGTCCCCATAGTCATGATCGAGGTTGCGGCACGCGTTGTCAGAACTCGTATAATTAAGATCGTTGACAGGTAATCGCTTCGCAGATCGCAATCATGCTCAAAGAGTGCTGGGCGTCAGGCGAAGACATCCGCCAGCGCTGTGCCCGACGGCCCTTCCTTCCATGTCAACAACTCGACGTAGAGAGAGGTTTGAGCCGTGCTCCACACCGTCATAACAATTGTCGACATGAAGAGACTGAAGATGAGGAAGCTTATGGGGAGGTGACCCTGCTCCAATTGGGACAGGCCACTGAAACCGGCCAGCCCAAATGCGATCCCGGTGAAAATCCAGTACACGATGACTATGATAGCTTCGACCGCGAACACTTTCCAACGCGCCCCTTTGGTAAGCGCACGGCTTCTTGAAAAGGCACCGAACACACCGGTCTTTTCATGCACCAACGCCGGTGCAGCAATGGCCCACATACAATAGAGCATCACGCCTGGGACAATCAGCAAAATGAACCCCAGGCCCACACCCAAGCCCATGAGGATGGCCAACCCTATAAGTGGTAGAATAGCACCAAGGCCCGTCCGTATGCACTCACCGAAACTGGCCTTATGACCATGTGTGTGCGCGATGGTAGCCCGCACCAAAGCGCCTTGGACCAGAGATTGAAGCACGATCGAAACGATCGCCCCGATAATCGCTAGGCCGACCACGCCCAGTTGCTGATAGTGGGTTATGGCACCCCCACGCCAGGACATATTAAACCAGTTGAAAACGACCGAGGGGAGTCCGCCGAAAATCAGCGCTATTCCGAACATTACTACCGAATTGTCTGCCAAGACCGAGAAGGTCCGGCTGAATACGCGTCCGATTGAAACCTGCTGATTGTCTTCGATTGCCTGCGTTGCCATCCCTGCGCCCCTTTTTCCTTATTTGGATGGCAGATTAAGACCATTGCGATTTTTGTCCAGCGTCATTCTGCACCATTGCACATGACGGTAAACCGGTTAGTTTCATGCGCCTAAGGGGTCGTAACAGGGGTTGTCGATACACATGGCCGTGCCATCCGGTCTTGAGCTCTCGGGGGTGTCCGACCCGCGCTTCGCCGCAGCACACCATGCTCTGGTGAGTGATAACGCAGTGCAGTTCGATCTCCAGAAGGCGCTTCCTCCCCCACAACCTCCACAATGGTTGTCGACACTCGGTCATTGGGTCGAAGACATACTGAAGCCAATCGGTCGCTTCTTCGAATGGCTGACCAACTTCATGCCGAATGCTCCGGTCGCCCGCCTATTGTTGTGGCTTGTCATCATCGCGATCGTCAGTGCGGCCTTGTGGCTCATCATCAACCGTCTCCGAGGCAAACCGCTCTGGTCAAAACGTGCACACGCTCAGCACGATGAACCAGGAGTAGCGAATGAAAGCGATTGGGTGCCAGACCGGAATGCCGCAATCGACTGGCTTGCCGAAGCCGACCAATTGGCCGCAAACGGTGCCTTTGCCGAGGCGATACACCACCTTTTGTACCGAAGCATCGAGGATATCGAGCACCGCCGTCCTGAGCTTGTCCGACCGGCTTCAACGAGCCGTAATCTCGCGGCTGCAAGCGCGATCCCATCGGAAGCGCGAGCCGGTTTCGGGCAAATCGTCGCGCTTGTGGAATGCAGCCTGTTTGCAGCCAAATCGGTCAATGAGGCTGATTGGGTAACAGCACGCGATGCCTATCACGATTTCGCCATCGCACGAGCTTGGCAGGTATGAGCGATATTGGCCCAAACTCAGGCGACAGAGGAATCTTTTCGGTCGCCACTGTCGCCATCCTACTGGCGATCGGCATTGCAAGCTTTTTCGGAGCGCTGTTGCTAGGCGCTTACGCGCCCGTTCTTCGCCAGAGTGGAGGCGGCGGTGAACATGCCATGTCGCGTTCCGCAGTAGGCTTTGCCGGTATAGTCCGACTCGCCTCCGACATGGGTCGCAATCCAGAAATAATTCGGCAGCGATCCCGCTGGATGAATGCGCAGTTGGTGGTGGCCACGCCAGAATCCGCTTCCATTCCCATCGGCAACCTCCTGACAACGAGACAATACAAGACGACACTGCTGGTGTTGCCGAAATGGGAAACCGTTGCGGATGATGGTCATCGCGGCTGGGTTCGCATCAAAGGCCTGCTGCCGCGAAGCGAACCGGAAGGCGTTCTCGCGCCGGGGGACGATTACACCATCGCAAGGCGCGACAAGTCAGTGGGTCAACTGACGAATGCGGCTGATATACCGGGAAAGATCGTTTTTGCCGCACCCAAGCATCTTCAAGTCATTACGAGCTACAAACCTGGGGGAAGTTCTTCCACGTCATCCTCATCCAACGCCGATGATGATGCCCCGCTGCCGCAAAAGTTCGAACCATTGATCACAGACGGTAAGGGTGGAACTGTACTTGGAAGATTGGGTAATCTCTACATTCTGGCGGACCCGGACCTGATCGACAATGCCGGGCTGAAAGACGAGCGCAATGCAGCATCGGCGCTCATGTTGCTCGACTGGCTCAACCGGTTGCACCCACAGTCGATCGGGTTCGACGTTACGCTCAACGGCTTGGGCGGCAGTCGCAACTTGCTCGAGCTTGCTTTCGGGCCACCTTTCCTCGCGGTAACATTATCGCTGCTCGCTGTGGGCCTGCTGCTCGGTTGGCAGGCAATTTGGCGTTTCGGGGCCGCACAACAGCGTGAACGCGCAATTCCCTTCGGAAAGGCTGCATTGGTCGAGAACGGGGCGGCTCTGATCCGCAAGGCCCGGCGAGCCAGGCACTTCGGCGGCCGATATGCCACCGTGATTCAGGAACAGGCGGTGAAGGCGTTCGGAGTTCCCGCGCGCATAAACGGTGACGCGATCATCTCCTACCTCGACGAAATCGACGAACACAATCGCTTCTCGGATCTGGCCTTCGCGGCACAAGAAGCTGGGGACGAAACGGCAATGCTCGACGCCGCACAGGCGCTCTATAGATGGCAACAGGAGAAACTGGGTGACACTTGACGAAGTCAAACAACTGACGAGGGACATCCGGAAGGAAGTGGGCAAGGCAGTCGTCGGTCAGGAAAGGACTGTCGATCTCCTTCTGACCGCACTGCTATCGGGCGGACACGTGCTGCTCGAAGGGCCGCCCGGAACTGCCAAGACGTTACTGGCAAACAGTTTTGCCGAAGCGGTCGGAATGCGTTTCGGTCGCATCCAGTTCACACCCGACCTGATGCCAGGCGATATTATCGGCGCCAATCTTTTCAACTTCCAGACCTCGACGTTTACTCTCACCCGAGGGCCGATCTTCACCGAAATGCTGCTCGCGGACGAGATCAACCGCACACCGCCCAAGACACAGGCAGCATTGCTAGAGGCCATGCAGGAACGAACCGTCACAATCGACGGCGAGAGCCTGCCCTTGGGGGACCGCTTCACCGTCATCGCAACGCAGAACCCGATCGAGCAGCAAGGAGTCTACCCCCTGCCCGAGGCACAGCTCGATCGTTTCCTGTTCAAGCAATTGGTCGATTATCCTTCGCTCGAAGAGGAACAGCGGATCATTGCCGCACATGGCCATGTCGGTGATCGTATGCGTCCGGAGGCATGGGGTGTCGGGCAAATCACAAACGCGGAGTCTGTCGGACAAGCGATTGCCGCCGTTCGGGAGGTCAAGCTGGTCGATGAGGTGGTCCATTATATCGCAGCGCTAATTCGCGGCACCCGCAGCGTGGCTGAGCTTGAAAACGGCGCGAGTCCACGTGCTGGAGCCCTGCTTGCTGGCGCTGCGAGAGCATGGGCGGCAATGAATGGCAGGGATTTCGTCGTTCCCGACGATGTGCAGGCGCTCGCCCCCGCACTTCTGCGACATCGTTTGATCCTGTCCCCGGCCGCGGAGATTGATGGGCGACAGGTTGAGGACATCCTCGAAGCTATCATCGATTCCATTGAGGCGCCGCGTTGATATATCCCACCCGCCTAGCGATCCTGGCAGCATTGGCTGGAGCGCCAATCGCTCTGGCCATTGCCGGATTTCTTCCGGGGCTGTGGTATATCGGGCTTATCTGGTCCTGCGCGGTGGTGTTGCTCGTAGTCGCTGATGGCGCGCTGGGTCCTCGCCCCGCCGCGGCAACAGCCGAAATCGAATTGCCCGGGACTGTTTCGGTCGGTGCCGCTTTCGAGGCCCTCGCCAAAATGCATTTCGATGCCGAGCAAGCCCCATCTTCAGTAGAGATCGCACTTGGCATGGCGTCGATTCTAGAAGCCAACAAGAATGTAGAGATCGTCCAGATCAATGAACGCAACGGAACGGGTCATTTCGAACTCACTCCCTTGCGACGGGGTACGGCGCATTTTCCCCGTATATGGATAAGATGGAGGGGCCCCTTCGGCCTGACCTGGAAGCAGCGGGTGATTAACATAGATGCTGGGGTGGCGGTTCTGCCCGATATCGAGACGGCACATCGCCGCGCTGGCGAAATCTTCCGTCGCCATGCCCTCCAGGGGTTACTACTGCAAATTGATCGTGGTGACGGAACAGATTTCGATACGCTGACCGAATACAAGCCGGGCATGGACAAGCGCGCAATCGACTGGAAGCAATCGGCGCGTCACATCAAGTTGCACGCAAAGGAATTCCGTACCGAACGCAACAACCAGATCGTCTTTGCGATCGATGCCGGACGCCAGATGTCGGACCCGATCGCCGGGCTTCCGCGACTTGATCGTGCCGTTTCCGCAATGCTCCAGAATGCATGGATTTCTCTCAAGCTCGGTGATCGCGCAGCATTGTTTTCGTTCGATTCCCTCCCTCGTCTGGCAAGCGGCTTTGTTGCCGGAACCCGTGCCTTCGGCGAACTCCAACGGCTTGCTGCGCAAATCGACTACAGTAGCGAAGAACCCAACTACACGCTCGCCCTTGCGACCTTGTCACGGCGTCTCAAGCGCCGCTCGATGGTTGTGCTTATTACCGAATTCACCGATCTTACAGCTGCCGATTTCCTGATCGATGCAGTGTCCCGCTTGATGCACAAGCACCTTTTGATGATCGTGGTGCTGCGCGACGAGGACCTTGAAACATTCGCTACACACGAGCCTGTAAGCACTGATGACGTTACCCGGGCCGTGACCGCCGCCGCACTTTTGCGTGAACGGCTGCTGGTACTCACTCGTTTGCGCCATCTCGGAGTCAACGTCGTAGAAAGTGAACATGATCGCCTCGGTGATCGCATCACTGCCGCGTATCTCGATCTCAAACGGAGAAACCTGCTGTGAGCACTCCCGTCGGATCCGATGTTATATATCTCAACACCACACGGCTGCGGCTTGCTTGCGAGGCGGATTGGGACCGGCTGGATCACATTGTTAGCCTGCTGGAAAAGAAATCCGCCAAATCGCTCGACGACGACGATCTGCTGGCGTTGCCAGTGCTATATCGCGGGGCGCTATCTTCCCTGTCGGTGGCGCGCGAGACTTCACTCGATCGCTCGTTAGCCCGCTACCTCGAACAGCTGTGCACCCGTGCCTACTTCCAGATCTACGGGGTAAAGGTATCGGGCTGGCGACAAGTCGCGAACTTCTTTGCCGACGGATGGCCCGGTGCTGTACGCGATATATGGCGCGAAACACTGGTCGCCCTGTTGCTGACCGTGCTTGGAACCCTCTTGGGATATTTTCTCGTACGCGGTGATCCGAGCTGGTTCTTCGACCTCATGCCAGGAGGGATGGCACAGGGGCGCGATCCCACAGCCTCTGTGCAGGCACTCTCCAAAACGTTGTATGATCCGGGCAAGGAGGGGTTTCTCGGGATATTCGCCACAGCGCTATTCACACATAATTCGCAGACAGCGTTATTCGCCTTCGCACTGGGTTTCGCGTTCGGGCTACCGACCGCCATGCTGCTTATCTATAATGGCGTATTGCTGGGGGCGCTGTTCGCCGTTTTTGCCTCCAAGGGCCTTGGCGCGCCATTTGCATCCTGGATCATGATCCACGGAACCACTGAGCTGTTTGCCATCATGCTGGCAGGTGCGGCCGGATTTCGTATCGGCACTGCAGTGGCCTTTCCCGGCCCTCTCGCCCGTCTCGACGCGGCTGTGCAGGCAGGCAGGACCGCTGGCTTGGTCATGCTCGGTGTGGTCGCAATGCTACTCGTGGCGGGTATCCTCGAAGGTGTCGGTCGGCAGACGATCCTCGTCGACTGGCAACGCGCCGCAATCGGTTCCATCATGCTCTTTTGCTGGTTGACTTATTTCTATCTACCTCGGCGGCACAATCATGATCGGTAAGGCAAAATCCCCACGCCGAAAGCGAAGTACGCTGAAACGCAATTTCGTCACGCCTGAAGGTGTCGACCTCCAACTCACACTGGGTTCGGCGGGCGAACGCGCGGGTGCGTTTCTGATCGACCTGATAATTATGTTCGCAATCCTGATTGCAGCAAGTCTTATCACTGCCGCTCTCTTCAATGGCTTTGGTAGCGCTGCTGATCCGGTGTTCGCAATCATCTGGCTGCTCGGTTTCTTCATCCTGCGCAACTTCTGGTTCACTCTGTTTGAGATGGGCGGTCAAGGCGCTACGCCGGGCAAACGCCTTATGGGTTTGCGTGTGGTCGCACGCGATGGTGCGAGACTGAGCGGGGCGGCGGTCGTCACACGCAATGCCTTGCGCGAGATCGAGATTTTTCTGCCATTCTCGCTGCTGGCAGCAACCGGAGTAGAGGGAAGCAATACCGATGCCTATATCTGGGCAGCTCTCTTATGGAGCGGATTGTTCCTGTTCCTGCCACTGTTCAATCGCGACCGATTGCGGGCCGGCGACATGCTGGCCGGCACCTGGGTGGTCCAGGTTGTCAAAAACGATCTGGCGTTCGATCTCACCGCAGCCACGAGCGAACGGCAGCGCACCCACTTCACCGACCAAGCGCTCGATCTATATGGCGAATTCGAACTTCAGACTCTGGAAGACGTCCTGCGAAGGAACGATCCCGAAGCAATCCGTATCGTCGCCCAGACTATCCGCAGCAAACTTTCATTGCCGGATGACGGAGACGATTATAACTTCCTGTTCGACTATTATGCCGCCCTCTGCGCGCGCCTCGAAAAAGGCATGATGCTCGGGAAGCGTCGGGCTGACAAATTCAAAAATGCATGAGTAGGTCAGACGATACCACAGGAAGGAATGTTAGCGTCAAGTGTACACAAATCGTCGATTGCTGTGAGATTGATGTGACTTCAACCCTCGACATCACATTTCGATGTGATACACTTGGGTATGAGCACAGTAATTGAACGCGTTCGCGCATTGGTCGCGAATGAGACCATGACACGCAGCGGCCTCGCGCGCGCAGCAGGCCTCCACGCCAACACATTGCGCGACTGCACCGACGAGTCATGGAACCCGACGACAGAGACACTCGCCAAGCTCGGCCAGTTCCTCGAGCAGCATGACGACAGTCCCGTTCTCGTCGGGATCGAGGAGATTATCGACGAGGCACGCAATGGCCGAATGTACGTCCTTGTCGACGATGAAGATCGCGAGAATGAGGGTGACCTCATAATCCCCGCACAGATGGCCACGCCTAACGCCATCAACTTCATGGCCACTCATGGTCGCGGATTGATTTGTCTTGCGCTTGATCGCAAGCGTATCGATGCCCTCGATTTGCAGCCGATGAGCCGCAACAACGGCGAATCCATGCAGACGGCATTCACTGTTTCGATCGAAGCACGAGAAGGCGTGACGACAGGTATTTCCGCCGCGGACCGGGCTCGCACAATCGCCGTGGCGATCGATTCCGCTAAGGGTCCGCAGGACATCGTGTCGCCAGGACACGTATTTCCCCTTGCCGCACGTGATGGCGGCGTGCTGGTGCGCGCCGGTCATACGGAGGCAGCAGTCGATATCTCGCGCCTCGCCGGCCTTAACCCCTCGGGCGTGATCTGCGAGATCATGAACGAAGATGGCAGTATGGCGCGGCTCGAAGACCTTATCGCATTCGCGCGCCGCCACTCGCTCAAGATCGGGACGATCCGCGACCTGATTGCCTATCGGATGCGCAACGATCATCTTGTCGAACTGGTTAGCGAGAGCTCGCTGGCTTCCGACTATGGCGGTGACTGGCGCGCGATGAGTTATCGCAGCAAGGTTTCCGGTGCTACCCACGTGGTGCTGCAGAAGGGTCATGTCGATCCTACCGAACCAACGTTGGTGCGAATGCATGCGATTTCGATCTTCGACGACGTCCTGGGACAGACCGGTATACGTAAACGCCAGTTGCAACGCTCGATGGATGCGATCGGCGAAAACGGCACAGGGATCGTGGTCGTTATCATGGGTAACAGTCCTGAGGGAATCCATGCTGAAATAGGACGCCGCCCCCACCCGGATGGCGAATTACGCGATTACGGCATCGGCGCGCAGATATTGGTCGACCGGGGGGTCAGCGAGATGATCCTTCTCACCGACAGCGAGCGCACGGTCGTTGGCCTTGAAGGTTATGGCCTCAAGGTCGTAGGCCGCCAATCCATTCCAGCTTGAGGAGCCTGCCATGGCCCAGTTTCTTATCGTCGAAGCACGTTTCTATGCGCATCTCAACGACCAACTTATCGACGGGGCACGCAGAGCGCTTGAGGCGAAGGGACATTCGGTCGAGGTGTTGACCGTCCCGGGGGCGTTGGAAATACCCGGTGCCATTGCACTCGCTGCTGAAAGTGGTCGCTACGATGGCTTTGTCGGCATTGGCGCAGTGATCCGTGGGGAAACCTATCACTTCGAGATCGTTGCAGGGGAGAGCGCGCGTGGGATCATGGCGCTGACCATGGACGGCATCGCTATCGGCAATGGTATCCTTACTGTCGAAAACGAGGCGCAAGCCCAAGTCCGCGCCGATCCCGCGCAGAAGAACAAGGGTGGCGAAGCGGCCGAAGCGGCCATGGCGCTGCTCGCACTACGGGATAAATTTGCATGATGAACCACCCTGCCCTCGCCGGACTTCCCCTCGTCCTTGGCGGCAATGTATTTGGCTGGACCGCCGATAAGAATACCAGCTTTGCCGTACTCGACGCATTCTACGAAGCCGGAGGGCGGATGATCGACACCGCCGATGTCTATTCGGCCTGGGCCGATGGCCACAAGGGTGGAGAATCGGAACTCGTACTGGGCGAATGGCTGGAGAGCCGCGGCGTGCGCAAGGACATGCGTATCCACACCAAGACCGGGATGCTTGGCGACAAGGAGCTCTATGAGCCCGCCCGTGTGCTCCAATCGCTCGACGCCTCGCTCGAACGGCTGCGGACCGATTATGTCGATCTGTACTATGCACATCGAGATTATGAAGAACTTACGCCCGACGCTATCGTGTCCGCCTTTGACGGGGCGGCCAAAAGCAAGAAGGTGACATCGCTGGGCGCGTCGAACTTCAGCGCCGAGCGACTCAAGGCGATGCTTGATACCGCAACAGAGCTGGGTGCGGCCCCGTTCAGCGTTCTGCAAAACGAATATAACCTTGTCAGCCGCGACGGCTTCGGACCTGATTTACAGGATCTGTGCAAGACGCACTCCATCCCGATGCTACCCTATTTCGGTCTGGCGGCCGGGTTCCTGACGGGGAAATATCGCAAACCGGAAGACTTCGAGGAAGGTGCGCGAGGCTCCGGGGTCAAGAAATTCCAGGAAAAGGGCGCGAACGTGCTCAAGGCTATGGACGCGATTGCGGATGAAACGGGTGCGAGCCATGCGGCCATCGCGCTTGCATGGTTGCGTGAGCAGCCTGCAATCGGCGCGCCGATCGCCAGCGCGCGCAAGCCAGAACAGCTCACCGACCTGATCGCCTCGACCAAACTCGATCTCAACGATGCGCAGATCGGGAGGCTATCCGACGCGCTCTAGAGGCGTTCGAAAAACTGCGCGAAGGCAAAACAGGCGCCGCGACGGACCATTGGTCATGCGATGGCGCAGTTACCCAATTGTCACCGCCCACTTGAGCGATCCGCCCGGCAAAACATCACCATCTGTCAGTTCGTTGCAAGGGAGGCTGGATATCCCGCCTCCCTCGCCGCGCGATCAGTAAATCGTCACGCGCTTGTCTGGCGCGAGGTAAAGCTTGTCGCCTTTCTCCACGTTGAAGGCCTTGTACCACGCATCCATGTTGCGCACTGTCAGCGCGCGATACTGTCCCGGCGCGTGCTCATTGGTGACAACCTGCTTGCGCAGCGCGGCATCGCGCATCTTGGTGGCCCAAGTCTGCGCGAAAGCGAGGAAGAAGCGCTGGTCGCCGGTGAACCCATCGATCACCGGTGCGGGCTTTCCGTTCAGCGATGCGTGATAGGCTTCATAGGCGGCAGTCAGGCCAGCCAGATCCGCAATGTCCTCGCCCAGCGTCAGCTCGCCATTGACGTGCAGGCCGGGGAAAGGTTCGTACTGATCGAACTGCTTGGCCAGCGCCTGACCGTTCTCCTTGAACTTCTTCTTGTCGGCATCGGTCCACCAGTTGCGCATGGCGCCGGTGGAATCGAATGCCGCACCGTTATTGTCAAAGCTGTGGCTGATCTCGTGCCCGATCACCGCACCGATCGCGCCATAATTGTAGGCAGGGTCGGCCTTGGGATCGAAGAACGGCGGTTGCAGGATTGCTGCTGGGAAGTTCAGCGCATTCTGAACTGGCAGGTTCACCGCATTGACGAGCTGGGCATTCATCCACCACTCGCCCTTGTCCTGCGGCTTGCCGATCTTGGCGAGCTGCTGTTTGTAGCGAAGCATTTCGGCGGCCTGCTTGTTGGCATAGGCGCTGTCTGGGGAGACCTGGAGCGCGGAATAGTCCGTCCATTTGTCGGGATAACCTACTCCAACGGTCATGCCCGTGACCTTGGCCTTGGCTTCTTTCTTGGTCGCCGGGGCCATCCATTTGATCTGGTCGATATGGTTAGCGAAGGCCGTCTTGATATTCGCCACCATTCCCTGAATTTCAGCCTTTGCGGAGGCGGGAAAATACTTAGCGACATACAGCTTGCCGAGTGCATCACCCATGTCCGTATTGAGCGCGGCAATCGCACGCTTTGCGCGCGGACGCTGTTGCTCGGTGCCGGTCAGTTCCTTGCCGTAGAAGGCAAAGTGCAGCCGGTCGAGTGTACCGGGCAGCACGTCGGTGTTTGCGTCGATCTGGTGGAAGACGAGCCAGTCTTTCCACGCATCGAGCGGCTGCGAAGCCACCAGTGCGGCAAGCTTGGGAATGGCGGTCGGGTTATAGGCATCGAACTTGTCGACCTGACCGAGCTGCGCGGCATCGAAGAAGGTCTTCCAGTCGAGGCCCGGGGCCTTCTTGGCGAAATCCGCCTGCGTCCAGAGCTGTGAAGCCTTAGTCCAGTCGTTGCTTTCCTCGCGGCTTGCATGCGCCTGTGCGATTTTCACTTCCAGATCGTATATCTTCTGCGCCTTGGTGGCAGCATCGGTAATGTTCGCAGCCTTCAGCAGGTTTTCGATGTAGCTGCGATAGTCCTTGCGGTAACTCGCCATCTTGGAATCGGACGACAGATAGTATTCGCGATCCGGCATCCCCAGCCCGCCCTGCAGGATATAGGGCACAACGTCGCCGCCCTTGAGCGCCTGCGTCACAAACACGCCGAAGAGGTTTGGCGTCTGGAAGTTAACCGCATTGAGGGGATCCACATCCGCGCGGATCTGGCTACCGAGAACTTTCGCAAGCTGCGTCTTGTCGGTGATCGCATCGAATTTCGCGAGTGTCGGCTGAACCGGGGTCATGCCGGCGGTATCGATCGCCTGAGTGTTCATATAGGCATCGTAGAACGCCTTGACCTTCGCAGCGTCAGTGCCGGTCGCGGGTGTGGATTTCTCGATCTCGCCGATCAGGCTCGCAAGTTCCTTGTCGGTCTTCTCGCTGGCGATCCAGAACGCCCCAATGCCAGACCGGTCGGCCGGGATCTGGGTGTTCTTCATCCAGGTGCCATCGGCGTAACTGTACCAGTCGTTGCCCGGTTTGACCGACGTATCCATCCAGTCCTTGCGAATGCCAAGTTCAGTGCCGGGCTTCGCTTGCGTTGCTTCGGTTGAAGCGGACTGATCCTTGGGCTGGCTGCAAGCAACGGGACCAAGCAGAATGACGCTGCTCGCAAGCAGCGTGGCGGTAAGACGGCTTTTCATTTTATTCTCCCGAAGGGTCTCAAGCGGCAGGCACTAGTGCCTGTTCCTGCCGCTCAGATGAACGAAGTTGGCCAGAGTGCCAGTGTCAAACCAGGTGAATCAGGGGCGTTCGAGCGCGCCGAAGCAGGCTTTGCCGATATACAGCGCGCTGTCGCCCAGTTCTTCTTCGATACGGATCAGCTGGTTGTATTTCGCAAGCCGGTCTGAACGCGCAAGCGAACCGGTTTTGATCTGCCCGCAATTGGTTGCCACTGCGAGATCGGCGATCGTCGAATCCTCGGTCTCGCCCGACCGGTGGCTCATCACTGCCGTGTAACCGGCGCGTTGGGCGATGCTGACCGCATCCAGCGTTTCGCTGAGCGACCCGATCTGGTTGACCTTCACCAGCAGCGAATTGGCGATGCCTTTTTCAATGCCCGCCTTGAGGCGCTTGGGGTTGGTCACGAAATTGTCGTCACCGACAAGCTGGATGGTCGCACCGATGCGGGCCGTCAAAGCTTGCCAGCCTTCGACGTCATCTTCGGCCATACCATCCTCGATCGAGCGGATCGGGTAATCCCGGCACAGGCGGTCGAGGTATTCGGCCATTTCCTGCCCATTGAGCGTGAGGTTTTCCCCCGAGATAACGTATTTGCCGTCCTTGAAGAATTCCGTGGACGCACAATCGAGTGCCAGTGCGATATCCTCGCCGGGCTTGAACCCGGCTTGCTCGATCGCTGCCAGAATAACGTCGAGAGCGTCGCGAGTGCTGGCGATGTCTGGAGCAAATCCGCCCTCGTCGCCGACAGATGTCGACAAGCCCTTTTGCGCTAGGCCCTTCTTGAGCGTGTGGAAGACCTCCGAACCCCAGCGCACCGCATCGGCCAGCGTCGGCGCACCGACCGGCATGATCATGAATTCCTGAATATCGATCGGATTGTCGGCGTGTTCGCCTCCGTTGATGATGTTCATCATCGGCACCGGCAGGACATGGGCCGAAACGCCGCCGATGTAGCTATACAGCGGCAGTCCACGCGCATTGGCCGCCGCCTTGGCGACTGCAAGGCTGGTGCCGAGGATAGCGTTGGCGCCGAGCTTGCTCTTGTTGTCGGTTCCATCCAGCGCGATCATCGCAGAATCGATGTCGCGCTGATCTTCAGCATCGAGGCCGAGGATCTGGTCGGCGATCGCACCGTTTACCGCATCGACCGCCTTCAACACTCCCTTGCCGAGATAGCGGCTCTTGTCCCCGTCGCGCAGCTCCACGGCTTCGTGCGCGCCGGTCGACGCGCCGGAGGGCACCGCGGCACGACCGAAACTGCCATCGTCAAGCAGAACGTCGACCTCTACAGTGGGGTTTCCCCTGCTATCGAGAATTTCGCGAGCGTGGAGATCGATGATGGCGGTCATTGGGGGCTGCTCCTGGCGAGTGTTGTAATCATGTATAACACCCCTAAATTAGGTGTCGGCGGCCATCTATGCCGCGGAACATAGACGTGCAAGTTGCGTTGCAAACGATAAGGATGGAAAGCAGCGAACCTTGTGTGTGACATATCCGGGAAGGGACCAAATTCAAATGGCGGAAAAGACAGAGACCCCGAAACCGAAGAAGCGTACCGCGAGCACGCGCAAATCCGCAGCATCCAACACCCGGCCCAAGGCCAGCAAGGTAAAGGAAACAACTGCCATGACTGATACGATTACCCCACCAGCCCCCGTCACCGATCACAAGGCCGAGGCGAAGTCGCGCTTCAATGCAGCGCTGGAAGAAGCCAAGGCGGGTGCCGCCGCACTGAAGGCAGAGGCAGGCGATCGCGCCAGTGCCTATCGCAGCCAGGCGCGCGGGAAGAGCAAGGATTTGTCGAAGGACGCCAAGGCTTACGCAGACGAAGCGAAAGTGCGCGGCAAGGAACTCGCGACCCAGGGCAAGGGCAAGCTCAGCGAAGGGCTGACCGCGCTTGGCCAGACCGTGGCCGAGAACGCGCATGTCGTGGACGAGCGACTGGGCGCAAAATACGGCGATTATGCTCGGAGCGCATCACGCAGCTTGAAGGAAACCGCGACCAAGCTCGACGGCAAGAGCGTCGAGGAACTGGGTGAAGACGCCAGGGAGATGGTTCGCAAAAGCCCTGCCACGGCAGTCGGTATTGCTGCAGTGGTAGGCTTCATGCTGTCGCGCCTGTTCACCCGTTCGCGTCGCTGATTGCGCAGGATAGGGACAGGTTCGGGGGCGTGACACGACCGCAGGATTTAGACAGATCGGATGTCAGGCAGGTTCCGCGGGATCTTTCTGACGCACGCCAGGACAGCGATGGTTCGGAAGAGCCATCGCTGGCCGAAGACGTGTCGGCATTGTTCGATGATGGCAAAACCTATCTGGAAGCCGAGATCGCCTTCCAGAAAAGCCGGGCCGGATTTGTTGGCAACAGGCTCAAACGTGCCGGGGCGATCGGGTTGGTCGCACTCGGCCTTCTGCATCTGGCTGGGATCGCGTTGACCGTTGGCCTTGTCATCGCGTTGTCGACGTTGGTCGGACCATGGTTCGCGACGGCTATCGTGGTGATCGCCTTCGCCGGTCTGGCGATACTCCTGCTGGCGAGGCTGCGCGGTCTGTTTGCCGACATCGGCTCCGCTTTCGAGGAACAGTGATGACAGATTTGCGCCATCGCATGTTGGAAGACAGGCTGGTTCGCGATTCAGCCCGCGCGCTGGTCAAGGCCGATATCGAGAATCTGCGAAGCGACCTCGCTCAAAAGAGTATCGGAGAACGCGCATTTGGGCGCATCGCTGATGGTGCGATCGACGTTTATGACGAAGCCGTGGAAGTGGCAGCCGATCACAAGGGCGCACTCGCGGCCATTGTCGCAGCTCTCGCGATGTGGTTCGCCCGGCATCCCCTGATCGCCATGTTTTCTGACCCGGATGATGAAGAATTCGGCGAGTCAGGCACGGAACAAGATCACGCGTAAAGCCGTTCCGATAAAGAACCCGAACGCGGAGACTATTCATGAGCGAAGAAACTGGAACCAAGATCATCACTGACGAAGAACGTCGCGAGGCGCTTCGTCAGAAAATTGCCGCGAGCGAAGAACGCAATGCCCAGCGCACTTTTGCCGATCAGGCTAAGGAAGCTGCCAATACCGCGCTCGATTACGTTCGGGAAAACCCGCTCAAATCGGTTGCCGCTGTGGCACTGGGTGCTTTGGCCATCGGGGCGATGACCCGTCGTGGGCGCAATGTTGCAACCAATGCGGGCAAAAGGACGAGTAAGTTTGCGGCTCTCGCTAGCGATGCAGCTATTGCTTATACGATGAGCCTGCTCGACGCCGCCGGCGATGCGGTCGAAACCGGGCAACATAAAATGGCCGATTTCAGTGACACTGTGGGGGACAAGGCGCGCAAATTTCGGCGCTTTTCCGCCAAGGAAGCTCACGAGGTGAGCGACCAGGTGAACAAAGTGGCCCGCAAGACCGGCCGCTCGACGCGCAAGACGATCAAGGATCTGCGATCGCGCCTGACGCATTAATTGCGGCAATTGTCATATTTCGCGGCGCGATGGGGTTTTCCTGTCGCGCCGCGTTCCCTATGGGCCTGCTGATTCCTCCCCATTCAAGGTTCAATCATGCCCGAACAAAAACAATTGCTCCATCTGGTGATGGGCGGCCGTGTAACGGACCCGCGCAGCCTCGAATTCGAAGACCTCAAGGCGATCGATATCGTCGGAGTGTTTCCTAACTACTCAAGCGCTCTGGAAGCATGGCGCGGAGCGGCGCAGCGGACGGTCGACGATGCAGAGATGAAATACGTCATCGTGCATCTTCACAAGCTGCTCGAGCCGGACGAATAGTAATGGCGCAATTAGAGGCGGTCTTGTTCGGCCCGCCTCTAATTGCGTTCAGTTCAGATGAATTCGATCTTTTCGACGAGATAGAACTTGTCGCCCGACGGAACGGTCACCTCGATCTCGTCCTCGACCTGCTTGCCGATCAGTGCCCGCCCGAGCGGTGAGTTATAGCTGATCCGCCCATTGTTCGCGTCTGCTTCAGTCTGGCCGACAATCTGATAGCGCACCGGCTTGTCGTTCTCGTCTAGCAAGGTCACCGTTGCGCCAAACACAATGCGGTCGCCCGAAAGCGTCGTCGGATCGATGATTTGCGCACGACTTACCTTGTCTTCAATGTCAGAGATCTGCGCCTCGATCTGCCCCTGGCGTTCCTTGGCCGCGTGATATTCCGCGTTCTCGGAAAGATCGCCATGCGCGCGCGCTTCCTCGATCGCGTCGACCACCTTGGGGCGTTCCGCACGTAATAGCTTCAAATCAGCCGTCAGCTTTTCATAGCCCTCGGCCAGCATGGGCACCTTTTCCATGGGCGTATATATCCTTTTCTGTCCCCTCGCCTCCCGGGCAATTCGCCGCCGGGCCGCTTCACGAGCAGCGCCGATCAGGCAGAATGTCGGGAGTGAGTGTTAATCTGGTTGTCAGCTATAATAGTCTTGCAATGAACGCACTTCAAGCTGGCTTGGCGCAACGTCCACGATTGCCCTGGCTGCAGCGACCGATCCTGCAGCGGTTGTGTAGTAAGGCAACTTCTTTTCGAGCGCTGATGCCCGGATCGATTGCGAGTCGAGCAACGACTGCCAGCCCTCAGTGGTGTTGAAGATCAGCGCAATCTCGCCATCGATGATCGCATCGACGATGTGTGGACGCCCCTCGGCAACCTTGTTGACGCGCGTAACGGATAAGCCGCGCTCCTCAAGATATTTTGCCGTCCCCCCGGTCGCCACGACGGAGAAGCCATAGTCGATCAGTTGGCGCACGGCAGGTTCGATCACCGATTTGTCGCTGTCCTTGACCGATACAAACAACGTGCCTTCGCGCGGCAGTTCCATTCCTACCCCGATCTGAGATTTGAGAAAGGCGGCAGGGAAGCTGCGATCGATCCCCATCACCTCGCCCGTACTTTTCATTTCCGGCGACAGCACCGGATCGGCGCCGGGGAAGCGCGCAAACGGGAAAATCGCTTCCTTTACCGCCATATGATCGGCGGGGACGACGAACGGTTCGAATCCATCAAGCTTTTCGCCAGCCATTACGCGCGCAGCGATCTTGGCCACAGGGCGACCGATGGCTTTGGCCACGAACGGCACGGTGCGGCTCGCGCGCGGGTTAACCTCGATCAGATAGACCTCGGCGCCGTTCTCGCCTTGCTTGACCGCAAACTGGACATTCATCAGCCCGCGCACCTTGAGCGCCACGGCCAGCTCGCCCGCCTGCCGTTCCATCTCGGCCACGACATCATCGGGCAGGCTGTAGGGCGGCAGGGTACAGGCGCTGTCGCCTGAGTGCACACCGGCTTCCTCGATATGCTGCATTACCCCGGCAATGCGTACTTCGCTGCCATCGCTGATCACATCGACATCGCATTCGATCGCATCGCGCAGATACTGGTCGACCAGCACCGGGCTGTCGCCGGACACGTTGACGGCGGTGTTGATGTAATCGTCGAGCTGCGCCTCGCTGTCGACGATTTCCATTGCTCGCCCGCCCAGCACATAAGACGGACGGAGCAGAACCGGATAACCGATAGTGCGGGCCACCGCCGCAGCCTCGTCGCGGCTCTTGGCGATTCCGTTGTCCGGCTGCTTGAGGTTGAGCTGCCGCACCAGCTTGGCAAAGCGTTCCCGGTCCTCGGCCAGGTCGATCGCATCGGGGCTGGTGCCAAGGATCGGAATGCCTTCGCGTTCCAACGCGGCGGCAAGCTTGAGCGGTGTCTGTCCGCCAAGCTGGACGATCACGCCAACCAGCTCGCCTCGGGACTTCTCGACCCGCAGAATCTCGAGCACGTCCTCTTCCGTGAGCGGCTCGAAATACAGCCGGTCCGAGGTGTCGTAATCGGTCGACACAGTCTCCGGGTTGCAATTGACCATGATCGTCTCGAACCCGGCTTCACTCAGCGCGAAGCAGGCGTGCACGCAGCAATAGTCGAATTCGATGCCCTGCCCGATCCGGTTCGGGCCGCCGCCGAGGATCACGATCTTCCTACGGTCACTGGGTTCGGCCTCGTCCTCTGCCTCACCGAAGCTGGGCGCTTCATAGGTTGAATACATATACGGCGTCACCGCTTCGAATTCCGCGGCGCAGCTGTCGATGCGCTTGAAAACGGGCAGCACCCCGAGTTTGTGGCGTAGCTTGCGCACCTCTTCCTCGCTGGTCGCACCAGCCATCGCGCGCAGGGCATCGTGCAGCAGGCCAGAGCGGCGCGCCTGCGTTTCGGCAAGTCCGCCCGCCACACCGACCGAGCGCACCGCAAGCGTTGCGAGGCGTTTGTCGGAGAAACCCATTGCCTTCAGCCGCCGCATCTCTTCGGCCGTATTGGGCAGTCCGTGATGCGCGATCATGCTCTCTTCATAAACGATCGCCTCGATCTGGCGCAGGAACCAAGGGTCGAAGCCGGTGACCGCCTGAATGTCCTCGACGCTCAGCCCTTCCCGGAACGCCTGGGCGATGCGCAGAATGCGGTCGGGCGTCCGCTGCGACAGCGCGGCGGTGATGACATCGCGCGCCTTGCCTTCCAGCTCCGTTACGCGGTTGAACCCGTCAAGTCCGGTTTCCAGCCCGCGCAGCGCCTTCTGCACGCTTTCCTGGAAACAGCGACCGATGGCCATGACCTCGCCCACCGACTTCATCGCGGTGGACAGCTCCGCCTTGGCGCCCTTGAATTTCTCGAAGGCGAAACGCGGAATCTTGGTGACGACGTAATCGATGGTCGGCTCGAAGCTGGCGGGCGTTGCTCCCGTGATCTCATTGGTGATCTCGTCGAGCGTGTAGCCGACCGCCAGTTTCGCCGCGACGCGGGCGATTGGGAAACCCGTGGCCTTAGACGCCAGTGCGGATGAGCGCGACACGCGCGGGTTCATCTCGATCACGATCAGCCGCCCGGTCTTGGGATCGACCGCGAACTGGACATTGGAACCGCCGGTTTCCACCCCGATCTCGCGCAGCACGGCGATGCTGGCCGAGCGCATGATCTGGTATTCCTTGTCGGTCAGCGTCAGCGCCGGAGCGACCGTGATCGAATCCCCGGTGTGGACGCCCATCGGATCGACGTTCTCGATGGCGCAAATGATGATCGCGTTGTCCTTGCGGTCGCGCACCACCTCCATCTCGTATTCTTTCCACCCAAGCAGTGATTCCTCGATCAGAACTTCGGTGGTGGGGCTGGCATCGAGTCCGGAGCGGACGATGTGTTCGAATTCGGCCTTGTTATAGGCAATCCCCCCACCGGTTCCGCCGAGGGTAAAGCTTGGGCGGATAATTGCCGGAAGGCCCGTGTGCTCGAGCACCGCGAAAGCCTCGTCCACCGTGTTCGCGACACCGCTGCGTGCACTTTCCAGCCCGATGGCATCCATCGCCTTGCGGAAGCGCTGGCGGTTTTCGGCCTTGTCGATGGCATCGGCCTTGGCGCCGATCATCTCGACATTGAACTCGGCCAGAACGCCCATTTCTTCCAGCTTCAGCGCGCAGTTGAGCGCGGTCTGCCCGCCCATCGTCGGCAGCAAGGCGTCGGGCCGTTCTTTCTCGATGATCTTGGCGACGATGGCCGGAGTGATCGGTTCGATATAGGTCGCATCCGCCATCTCCGGGTCGGTCATGATCGTGGCCGGGTTGGAGTTGACGAGGATGACACGATAGCCTTCCTCCTTCAGCGCCTTGATCGCCTGCGTCCCGGAATAGTCGAACTCACAGGCCTGGCCGATGATGATCGGGCCGGCGCCGATGACGAGGATGGATTTAATGTCGGTGCGTTTGGGCATCAGGCGCCTTCACTATCGGTTGGATCGGCCATCTGGTCGAGGGGGATTGCGGGAGGGAGATTGATCGCCAACGCAGTATAGCGATGGACGTAGGAGAGGAAGTCGGGCTTGCCGGAAAGCTTGTCATGCACAAACCGGCACTGGCGGCGGATATCGACGATCTCGGCATTCGTGCGCACCGCAAGATAAGTCAGCACGTAATCCTGCGCACGGTCGCGCGTGTGGCCGATCAGGTCGATCCGGCGCACATCGTCACTCCATTGGCGATTGCGGTCGGTATCACGCTCACCCGCTTTGCGACGGCTGCGCTGCTCTTCCTTGACGATGGTATCGAGGTCGAACCCGGCGGTACTGTAAGGGCCGATGGCAGCAGTGACCTTGCAATCCATGCGGCCCGCGACGGGCTGCTTGTCGGTGCCGAACAGCACTGGCCGCCAGAAGCTGACGATTGGGAGGCCCTGCGCCGTCTCAGTTCGTGTCACAGAGCCATCGCCGACGAATACGACGCCGGGAATAAGCTCGGCGGTCTGGCGCTGCGGGGCTTGGGCGACGACTCCGGTTTCCGCGAGCAGAACTGCCCCGATAGCTAATAGATATTTGCCAAGTCGGGTGAGTGTCACCCCAACATCTCCACGAACTTCTCGAACAGGTAGAAGCTGTCCTGCGGGCCGGGGCTCGCTTCTGGGTGGTATTGCACGCCGAACGCCTTCTTGCCGCTGATCGCGATGCCGCAATTGCTACCGTCGAACAGCGAGACGTGGGTTTCCTCCACCCCCTGCGGCAGTCTTGCGTTGTCGATGGCGAAGCCGTGGTTCATGCTCGTGATCTCGACGAGACCGGTGCTCTCACCCCAACCCTCGCCCACCCGCTGGACCGGGTGGTTCGCGCCGCGGTGGCCCTGATGCATCTTGGCGGTGGTCGCGCCCGCGGCGAGACCGAGCATCTGGTGGCCAAGACAGATCCCGAACAGGGGAATATCGCGTTCGAGCAAACCCTTTATCACCGGCACCGCATAACTTCCCGTCGCCGCCGGATCGCCCGGCCCGTTAGAAAGGAACACACCGTCAGGTTTAAGCGCGAGGATATCATCCAGCGATGTCCGCGAAGGCACGACCGTCACCTTCGCCCCGGCCTGCACCAGATTGCGGAAGATATTGTCCTTTGCGCCATAATCGATCGCGACGACATGGGGCTTGTCCGCCCCGCCCTCGGTCTTCCACGAAGCGCGCGCGTACCCCTTGCCGAGCGTCCACTCGCCGCCGCCCCACTCCTCGGGTGCAGAGCGCGTAACCTCGGGCACCAGGTCGAGCCCTTCGAGCCCGCCCCAGCCTGCTGCCTCCAGCTGCAATGCCTTGAGGTCGAACTTCCCATGCGGATCATGCGCAACGACCACATTGGGCGCGCCTTCGAGCCGAACCTTGCGGGTCAGCGCGCGGGTATCGACACCCGAGATACCGATCTTGCCCTGTTCTTTCAGCCAGTCGGAAAACTCCGCCTCGGCACGGAAGTTGGAATGGCGGGTGATGTCCTGCCGCACCACACAGCCGACCGCGCCCAGCCCCTTGCTCTCGACATCCTCTGCATTGGCGCCGACATTGCCGATATGCGGAAAAGTGAAGCACACCACCTGCCCGGCATAGGACGGGTCGGTCATCACTTCCTGATAGCCGGTCATTGCGGTGTTGAAGCACAATTCACCCACCGCCTGACCGCTTGCGCCAAACCCCCTTCCCCAGACCACGCTACCATCGGCAAAGACGATACAACCAGTCGCGCCGGATGGTTGCGCGTGCGAAGAGGCGGACCGGGCCATTGGGCACTCCGTATCAAAAGGACTCAGCGATGTGTGCTAAGGCACGGCGGCTAGAGCGCAGAGGCCGCCGCGTCAACAGCGCAACAGGCGATCGGCACAGATCATGCGACGAACCCTTGGCTTTACGGCCCGTGTGTCTATTTAGGAGGCCAACGCCAAGTTCACTCTTTCTCCCAGCGGAAACATAATGATCAGGGATACAATCAAGACCGAAACCATCGCTGCCATGAAGGCAGGCGACAAGGACCGCACGGCAACGCTCAGGCTGATCGGTGCAAAAATCAAGGATCGCGATATCGAGCTGCGGACGACCGACGCAAAGCCGGAAGACGATGCGCTGGTCACCGATGTGCTGGTGAAGATGGCCAAGCAGCGCCGCGAGTCGATCACTATGTATGACGATGGCGGCCGCACCGAACTGGCCGATCAGGAACGGCGCGAGCTTGCTGTGATCGAGGAATTTCTCCCCAAGCAGATGAGTGAGGAGGAAACCCGCGCAGCGATCGCAGCGATCAAGGCCGACCTCGGCGCAGACGGCATGAAAGACATGGGCCGCGTGATGGGCGCACTCAAGGAAAAGCACGGCGCGAGCCTCGATATGAGCCGTGCCAGCGGTTGGGTGAAGGAGGCGCTCTCGTGAAGCGTCTGGCGCTCTTTGCGCCGCTGATCCTTGCCGGCTGCTCGTCCCAGCCTGCACCGACACAAACGCCGAGCGCGACACCAACGGTTGCGGCACCGCGCACACTGGTGGCTGCCGACTACGATCACAGCGCTCTGGGCGCGAAGATCGATCTCGGCATCGCACCCGATGAGGAACTTCCGATCAAGGATGCGCAGGGTAAGCAGATAGCGACCCTGCTCGCTTCTGTCGCATGTCCGCAGGATTCAACGCAGTGCGTGCCCAAGGATATGCCCAAGGGCACGGTCTACACCTATCTGTTGACGATCACTCCCACTCCGCCTTCGCTTGGTTCCCCAGAGCCGATCGCTCCTTTGGAAACGGGCGCTGCGAGCACCACACCGCGCGCAGAGAACCCACCGGTGCTGTTCCGCCTGACGCGCGCTGCCACTGGTTTCAACGGCGCGGTAGGCTATTCGCATAGCCAAGCGCTTGATGCTCTTGGCTCCGAGGACGCGATTACCGTCAATTACGATACCGACGAGATCATCTGGCGGGTGACCGATGGTTCTGGCTGGGAAGCGGGAATGCCGATCACATTCTGGTGGCAATCGACAGTGCCACCCACTGGCACAGCGAAGGCCTATCACCTCGAAATCGGCGGACATAGCGCCGTTGTCGATGCGCCATTCCCACCGCCACAGGCAGCGAGCGGTACAAAAAAGGACGCTGCCAAAAAGCAATAGGCTGGCTGGCGGGGTTCGAGGTAAACGAGCCAGCCCGACGCTTGCCCAATATGCTGCTTAGCGTAGACTGACGATATGGCGCTTTCTCCTCAATGGCTGGATCAGCTCAGGAGCCGTATCACCCTGTCGGCGGTGATCGGGCGGAACGTGCGCCTTCAGAAGGCAGGCCGGGAGTTCAAGGCATGCTGCCCGTTCCATGACGAAAAGTCCCCCAGCTTCACGGTCAACGACGCAAAGGGATTTTACCACTGCTTCGGTTGCGGGGCGCATGGCGATGCGATTCGCTGGCTGACCGATCACCAGGGCATGGGCTTCATGGATGCGGTGAAGGAACTCGCTGCCGAGGCGGGCCTGGACGTGCCTGCACCCGATCCGCGTGTCGCCCGCCAGGCGGAAAAGCGTGCGAGTCTGCATGATGTGACCGCCGCGGCGCAGGAATGGTTCGTCGGCAATCTGCGCTCCGCCGATGGCGCGACCGCGCGCTCCTATCTCGAACGGCGCGGCATCACGGATGCGACGATCCGCGAATTCGGCTTCGGCTTCGCACCTGACAATCGGCAAGCGCTCAAACCCGCTCTTTCGCAGTTCGAGGAGCCGATGCTGGTCGAATCCGGAATGCGGATCGCGGTTGACGACAAGGAGCCCTACGACCGCTTTCGTGGGCGGCTGATGCTGCCCATTCAGGATGCGCGCGGGCGAGTTATCGCTTTCGGCGGGCGTATCCTCGATGCCGATGGCAATGGCCCGAAATACCTCAATTCGCCCGACACGCCGTTGTTCGACAAGGGCCGCACTCTCTACAACCTCCATCGCGCTGCGCCTGCCGCGCGCAAGTCCGGCCGGATCGTGGTGGTTGAAGGCTATATGGACGTTGTCGCACTGGCGCAGGCGGGCATTGCCGAGGCCGTCGCACCGCTGGGGACTGCACTGACCGAACACCAGCTCGATCTGCTATGGCGGCAGGTCGAACGACCGATCCTGTGCTTCGATGGCGATGCAGCGGGCCAGCGCGCAGCCATGCGCGCGATCGAGCGGGCATTGCCGCTGCTACGCCCGGCCCATTCGCTCGGCATTGTACAGCTTCCAGCAGGCGTGGACCCTGACGATCTGATCCGTGAGCAAGGGGCAGTTGCGATCGAGCGCCTGCTCTCCGAACCGATGAGCCTGCTCGACGCGCTGTGGCATTTCGAGCGCGATGCACAACCGCTCGCTTCGCCCGAGGCCAAAGCTGGTTTGAAAGCACGCCTGATGGATCATACCGACACCATCGAACATCCCGATATCAAAGCCTTGTATCGCCGTGAATTGCTTGAGCGTTTTTCGGCCTTTGCATTTCCTCCTCGAGAACGAAAACCGTGGCAACCTTCTCAGCGACGTGGCGGCACCACAGCAGATATATCCGCTCTTTCCACCGATGCCGCTGCAAGGTTGCGACGCGCAATCGAAGGTGGTTCGCGTGACGGGTTTACCTTCGCGGTGCTGAGCGGACTTGCGCGACTGCCCGATCAGGTCGCGCGGCACGAGGAAGCTCTCATAAAGCTTGCAAGGCGAGACAGAAATATCGCACCGGCAATCGATTCGTTGATTGAAGCATCCGAATCGCTTGATTCACGCGACAGTTCGCCCATATCGATGGAATTCGGCCTTCCCGCCCCACCGGAGAAATCCCATTTCGCCTTCCTTGATGAAGGCACCGACCCGGGTGATGCGCGCGAGGAACTGGCTGAAGCCGTGTCGTTGCTGGTCGAAAGACCGGCGCTTGAGGCTGCGCTGGTTGCAGCCACAAAGCGTTTCGAGCGCGATCCGGAAGGCTCCATCGCTGAACAGGGCAGGTTGCGCGAGCGGCTTCTCGCCCTAAATGAAAGGGTGAAGCTTTTTGGACGCAGCCGTGCCGCCATGGCTCGCCCTGCAAATTTAACGCATACGGCGGATACTGTCCCCGCCGATGCCGCTGAAACGGAATGACTCGACTGATGGCCACCAATTCCAATACTGCCGAAACGGACGACGCGCCGCTGATCGACCTCAACGAGGCATCGGTCAAGAAGCTCATCGCCAAGGCAAAAAAGAAGGGGTACGTCACCTATGACGAGCTCAACAATGCCCTGCCGCAGGGCGAGATGAGCTCCGACCAGATCGAGGATATCCAGTCCGCGCTGTCCGACATGGGCGTGCAGATCGTCGAGAACGACGAGGAAGCCGAAGCTGAAAGCGAGCCCGACGGCGAAGTTGACGAGATCGGCGGCTCGAGCGACGACGATGATGGCTCGGGCAGCGAGAAGGCGTCCGCTCGCAAGCCCACTCCTACAGCTGCCAAGAAAACCTCAACCGGCGATAGGACCGACGACCCGGTTCGGATGTACCTGCGCGAAATGGGCGCGGTCGAATTGCTCAGCCGCGAAGGCGAAATCGCCATCGCCAAGCGGATCGAGGCCGGGCGCGACATGATGATCATGGGATTGTGCGAAAGCCCGATCACTTTTCATGCCATCATCCACTGGTCCGAGGCGCTCAACGACGGCGAGATGCAGCTGCGCGAGATTCTCGATCTCGACGCGATGCTTTCCAAGGAGCCTCCGGCCGACAAGCTTGCCGACGATGCCGAGGAGGATGACGATGACGGCGAGATCTCGGAAGAGACCGCCGGTCCGACCATTCGTGACGACGATGAGGACGAGGACGAGGATGACAGCTCGGACGACAACGAGGACGGCGAAGAGGGTAGCTCGCGGCGCCGCGATGATGACGAGGAAGAAGACAACACCATGTCGCTCGCGCAGATGGAGGCGGCACTCAAGCCCGACGCCATCGAACGCTTTGCGCGTATAACCGACCTGTTCGGCAAGTTCGAAAAGCAGCAGGCAGAGCGCGTGGACGTGCTGGGCCGTGGTGACGCTTATCCGGCAGCCAAGGAAAAGAAATACGAGGAGCTGCGCGAACAGCTCACCGCAGAGGTTGAAAGCGTCCAGTTCCATGCGACCAAGATCGAATTCCTGGTCGACAACCTCTATGCCTTCAACCGTCGCCTGACCGCTCTGGGCGGCCAGATGCTGCGCCTTGCCGAACGTCACAAGATCAAGCGGATGGATTTCCTCGATGCCTATATCGGCAACGAGATGGACGACAGCTGGCTGACTGATCGGGTGAAGAAGGACAAGAAGTGGGCTGCCTTCGCCGACAAGGAAGCTGACGCGATCGAACGCATCCGTCAGGAAATTTCCGACATCGGCGCGCAAACCGGCATGGCGCTCCCAGAGTTTCGCCGCATCGTCAACATGGTACAGAAGGGTGAGCGCGAAGCGCGCATCGCCAAGAAGGAAATGGTCGAGGCGAACCTGCGTCTGGTGATCTCTATCGCCAAGAAATACACCAATCGCGGCCTGCAATTCCTCGATCTGATCCAGGAAGGTAATATCGGCCTGATGAAGGCGGTCGACAAGTTCGAATACCGCCGCGGTTACAAGTTCAGCACCTATGCGACGTGGTGGATCCGGCAGGCGATCACCCGCTCGATCGCCGATCAGGCGCGCACCATCCGTATCCCGGTCCACATGATCGAAACGATCAACAAGCTGGTCCGCACGAGCCGCCAGTTCCTGCACGAGGAAGGCCGCGAACCGACGCCGGAAGAAATGGCCGCGCGTCTGTCCATGCCGCTCGAAAAGGTCCGCAAGGTGATGAAGATCGCCAAGGAGCCGATCTCTCTGGAAACGCCAATCGGCGACGAGGAAGATTCGCACCTCGGCGACTTTATTGAGGACAAAAATGCGATCATCCCAGTGGATGCAGCAATTCAGGCCAACCTGAAGGAAACCGTCACCCGCGTGCTCGCCAGCCTCACCCCGCGCGAGGAGCGCGTGCTGCGGATGCGCTTCGGCATCGGCATGAACACCGACCACACGCTGGAAGAAGTCGGCCAGCAGTTCTCGGTCACGCGCGAACGTATCCGCCAGATCGAAGCAAAGGCATTGCGCAAGCTCAAGCACCCGAGCCGCAGCCGCAAGATGCGGTCTTTCCTCGACCAATAGGCGAATTTCCCCTAGGGCGCGGGCGACACTGAAACTTTGGCCGCATCCCCCAGGAGGTAATATTGTTCCGTAAAACCATGCTCGCTGCCCTCATCGCAACGGCAGCGCCTGTTGCCGCGCACGCACAGGCGGCCCCTGCCACAGCAAATCAGTCCGCCAAGATGCAGGAAGCGAGCGCGATCATCGCGATCATGTTCCCACCTGCGGAGCGCGATCAAAAAATGCATGACATGCTGACCAACATTACCACCCAGATGAAGAACAGTATGGGGCAGTTGGAGAGCGTGGGTGATCCGGGCCTTAAGGCCATTATCGATCGCTTCGTCGATAACGTGCCGGACAAGCTGATGCCGACGGTCCAGAAGTATTTCCCATCCATGTTGGAAGCGCAGGCAGAAGCCTACACGCATGAATTCTCGCTCGAAGAGCTCAAGCAGATCCACGCCTTTGCGATGACTCCGGCGGGCAAGCATTATTTCAGCAAGATGACCGATTTGCTTAAGGATCCGGCGGTCGCAAAGGCGAATGAGAGGTATTTCGCAGCCCTGCAAGGTCTCCAGCAGCAGGAAGCGATGGAGCTGCGCAAGGAAATCATGGCGTATCTGAAGGCTCATCCAGACGTCGCAAAGAAGCTTGAGGCCGGTCGAAAGTAATCCGTCGCGGATGCTCATCAATGCGGGGTGGCGAGAATCGTCACCCTGCACTATGTGCGCGACATGCGTATTGCCATCGCCTCCGACCACGCCGCTATCGAGCTCAAATCCATCCTGCGCGAGTGGATGATCGAGGAGGGGCATGAAGTCGCCGATCTCGGACCGGACGGCAGCGAGAGCGTCGACTATCCCGATTATGGTTACAAGCTCGCGGAAGTGATCGCCGAAGGAACCGCTGAAGCAGGCGTCGCCCTGTGTGGCTCGGGGATAGGCATTTCCATGGCCGCCAATCGCAACCCCGCGGTGCGCTGCGCGCTGGTGTCGGAGCCGTTGTCCGCCGCACTCGCGCGTGAACACAATGATGCCAATGTTATAGCGATGGGTGCACGCCTCACCGGGCGCGACATGGCCATCGCCTGCCTCGAAGCCTTTCTCACCACCGAATTCGCCGGTGGTCGCCATCAACGTCGGGTCGACAAGCTCGGCACTCCCCCCATCCTCAGCGACAGGATCGAACCCCACCAATGAGCAGCAGGCCCGCAAACGATACCGCGCCGGACGGCTTCTGGACCGACAATCTCGAACAGGCCGACCCTGAAATCTTCGGCGCGATCCGCGATGAACTTGGTCGCCAGCGCAGCAAGATCGAACTGATCGCCAGCGAGAATATCGCCAGCACGGCCGTCCTCGAAGCGGCAGGCAGCGTCTTTACCAACAAATACGCCGAAGGTTATCCGGGCAAACGCTATTACGGCGGATGCGAATATGCCGATGTGGTCGAAACGCTGGCTATTGAGCGCGCCAAACAATTGTTCGGCTGCAACTTCGCCAATGTGCAGCCCAATTCGGGCAGCCAGATGAACCAGGCGGTGTTCCTTGCCCTGCTCCAACCGGGCGACACCTTCATGGGGCTCGACCTCAATTCGGGCGGACACCTGACCCACGGATCGCCTGTCAACATGAGTGGCAAGTGGTTCAATCCCGTCAGCTATGGCGTGCGACAGGACAATGAACTGATCGACATGGACGACGTCATGGCGATCGCCAAGGAACACAAGCCCAAGCTCATTATCGCTGGCGGTACGGCTTATTCGCGGGTGTGGGACTGGGCCGCCTTCCGTAAGGTTGCGGACGAGGTTGGCGCCACTCTGATGGTCGACATGAGCCATATTTCGGGGCTCGTGGCTGGCGGCGCGCACCCCTCGCCCTTCCCGCACGCGCATGTCGTTACCACCACCACGCACAAAAGCCTGCGTGGCCCGCGTTCGGGGGTGATCCTGTGGAACGACGAGCAACTGACCAAGCCGCTCAACATGGCTGTTTTTCCCGGCCTTCAGGGTGGCCCGCTGATGCACATCGTCGCTGCGAAGGCGGTAGCCTTCAAGGAAGCACTCGCGCCCGAATTCAAGCTCTATGCGAAGGCAGTGGTTGACAACGCGCGAACACTCGCTGCCAGCCTCGAGGAAAATGGCCTGCGCGTCGTTTCCGGCGGGACAGACAACCACTCGATGCTGGTGGATCTCTCTGCCAAGGACGTGACCGGCAAGGATGCCGAAAAGGGCCTCGATCGAGCATGGTTGACCTGCAACAAGAACGGCATCCCGTTCGACAAACGCAGCCCATTCGTCACCAGTGGCATTCGCCTCGGTACGCCCGCAGGCACAACGCGCGGTTTCGGCACAGCGGAATTCCGCACTATCGGCAAACTGATCGCCGAAGTCGTAGAAGGGCTTGCCAAGAACGGCGCTGAGGGCGATGGCCAGATCGAAGAAAGCGTGCGTAGTCGGGTCACTGAACTATGCGATCGTTTTCCGGTCTATCCGGGGATGTAAGGCAAATGGACGAGCGTAATCCAAAGCGCAACGACTGGGTCGAGGACGCCAAGGTGGAAATTTCCGGCATGGCCAAGGAGGGTATGAACCACCCTTCGACCAAGCCTGTTCTGGCTGGCGCCGCCATCGGAGCGCTTGCTGGCGCTTTGCTGCCCGTCATCAGCCTGCCTGTCGGCCTGGTGGCTGGCGCAGGCTTTGCGTTCTACAACCGGATCAAGAAGTAAAACCCTGAATGCGCTGCCCTTTCTGTGCCCATGACGATAGCCAGGTAAAGGACAGTCGCCCCACGGAGGACAATGCGGCGATCCGCCGCCGCCGCCAGTGCGGGCGTTGCGGCGCACGCTTTACCACCTTTGAGCGTGTCCAGCTCCGCGAGGTCACGATCATCAAGTCCGAAGGCCGACGAGAAACCTTCGAGCGCACCAAGTTGGAACATTCCGTCGCGCTCGCCTGCCGCAAGCGTGGAGTGAGCGCGGAACAGATCGACCAGCTCGTCAGCGGTATCCAGCGCCAGCTCGAAACGGGCGGCGATGTGGAAGTGCCGTCCAAGAAGATCGGCGAACTGGTGATGGGAGGGCTGCGCCAGCTCGACACCGTCGCCTACATCCGCTTCGCCTCGGTCTATCGGGACTTTAGCGAGGCGCGCGATTTCGAAGAATTCGCGAGCACCGTTCAGGATGCCGCGCGCGATGAGTGACGTAAGCGAGGACACCAAGCCGGTAATCGTGCTCGTGCGCCCGCAGTTGGGCGAAAATATCGGCAAGGCGGCGCGTGCCATGCTCAATTTCGGACTGACCGAAATGCGCTTGGTCGAACCGCGCGATGGCTGGCCCAATCCTGCCGCTGGGCCCGCAGCTTCGGGCGCCGACATCATTCTCGAGCGCGCGCAGGTCTGTTCCAGCACCGCCGAGGCTGTCGCCGATTGCGCTCATGTCTATGCGACAACGGTGCGCAAGCGCGGAGTGACCAAGCCGGTTCTGACGCCCGAGGAAGCTGCGCGGGAGATCCCTGCCCAACCTGGCCGCTCGGCAATCATCTTCGGCCCCGAGCGGTCGGGGTTGGAGACGGAGGATGTCGCGCTGGCACGGGCGATCGTTACCGTGCCGATCAATCCCGATTTCGGTTCGCTCAACCTCGCCCAAGCGGTGATCCTGCTGGCATACGAATGCTCGAAACATGCCGATCTTGTCCAGCCCACGCAGGAAGAGCTGTTACCCCCTGCCCCGCAGGAAGAGCTGGAAGGCTTGATCGCGCATCTCGAAAGTCTTCTGGAACCGCGCGGCTACTTCCGACCTGAAACGCGCCGCGAGGCCACGAGCCGTACCTTGCGCACCGTCCTGACAAAGCCGGCCTGGAATCACCTCGAAGTGCGCACCTTGCGCGGTGTGCTCTCTGCACTGGAACGTCAGATCAAGCCCTGATCCGTCCCCATTCGTCCATTTCATAGGCGATCGATGCTTCGACCAAATCATTCCATATTTGGGCCAACGCATCGGCAGGAAGGCCCCGCTTGTCGGCGTCTCGGCGCGCATTTTCGATGACTTCGGCCTTGCGCCCCTCATCCCGCACCGCGCCACGCTGTTGCTTGATCCTTGCAGCGGCGCGCATATAGCCGAACCGGCGGTCCAGCATCTCCATCAGTGCGCGATCGGTGGCATCCACACCTGCGCGAACCTCAGCCATCGTTGCACAATCGTCTGGAAGTCTGAAATCGGAATCGTTCATGCTGCGCTCCTGCCCGCACACGACGCTCAAGTCGAGCGCCTATCGCATGTCTTGACCTGAAGGCCGAACCTGCTAGGGCGCTCGCTCGCGAATTGGTCCCGCACCCCGGTGAAGCGGTGGCCGCGCATGGCAGTGCCATGCGGTGCGATGCCGGGTTGAATGGCGAACCATTGGGGTTCGTCCTGCAAATTGGAGAAGACTTATGTCGAAGCGCAAGAGCGCCAAGTACAAACTCGACCGCCGGATGGGTGAAAACATCTGGGGCCGTCCGAATTCCCCCGTCAACAAGCGTTCCTATGGCCCCGGCCAGCATGGTCAGCGCCGCAAGGGGAAGACCAGCGACTTCGGTCTCCAGCTGCGCGCCAAGCAGAAGCTCAAGGGCTATTATGGCGACGTGACGGAAAAGCAGTTCAAGCGCACCTACACCGAAGCGTCCAAGATGAAGGGCGACACCAGCCAGAACCTGATTGGCCTGCTCGAGCGTCGTCTCGACATGATCGTCTATCGCGCCAAGTTCGCGCCTACGATCTTCGCCGCTCGCCAGCTGGTGAGCCACGGTCACATCCGGGTGAACGGTGTGAAGTGCAACATCGCCAGCCGCCGCTGCGACGTGAACGACGTCATCAGCCTTGGTAGCAAGGCAAAAGAAATGGCGCTGGTGATCGAAGCGCAAGGCCTGCCCGAGCGTGAAATTCCCGACTATGTCGCACCCGACGGCACCGACAAGGTGAGCTTCACCCGCGTGCCGCAGCTCGACGAAGTGCCTTACCCGGTCACCATGGAACCGAACCTCGTGGTCGAGTTTTATTCGCGCTGATTTCAGCGGCTTAATAAGACAGAAAAAAGGGCGGTCCAGCGGGCCGCCCTTTTTTTATCCATTCGTCGCATAAGGCACTGCTTGGAAGGAACTTTTACCGTCCTGCGCGTTGCTCAAATAGTATGATCCAATATCGTTTCATCACCGCAAAACAGCGTGGCAAATGGTACAATACGCTGATCGAAGCGCAACGCTTCGCAAGCAGGATCGGCGCAGGCTTTCTCGACGCGGCCGGCAATTTCGTGGCCTACCGCGGAACGGTGCTGGAAATGCGCAGTGTTCCGCAACCTTGAGACCGATCGAACATACCAAAGAGGCTATGGCGTCCCATCACCCAGCAAATCGCCACCAATAGTTTGCCCGTAGTAATCTCCCGACGCATGAAACTTCGACCGCGTTTCTGCAACCGACATACCTTTCTGTCGTGGGTCGGCCGGGCGTTCGTGACTATCGAGAAAAGCGGCAACATTCCACGCTTGCTGGTCGGTTAGCGAATTGCCCATGCCGAAGGGCATATTGGCTTTGACGAAGCCGGCGGCGTTTGCGACTTTGGCCATGCCCGCTCCCCAGTTGAACGAACGATCGCCCCATAGCGGAGGATAGAGATAGCCGCCCCTGGGATCAGGCGTTCCCTGCCCATTGGCACCGTGGCAACTGGAGCATTGTTCATCGAACACTTTTGCGCCCCTTGCTGGATCATATTCAACCTTCGCCAGCTTGGGGTAACCCCTGCCCTTCATGTCCGCACCAGTCGGAGCGCCGGTCGCGAGCCAGGCGAAATAGGTTTCAAGATCGCGATAGATATCGTCGCCCGGCGGGGGAGGCGTGCCAGCTGGTGAAGCCTGCGCATTCATCGAGTAGATGAAGCACCCCCTGATGCGATCTTCCATTGTGTTGATCTTGCCATTCTTGTCTCGCCACGCCGGATATCGGACCCAGGCTGCCCACATCGGCGACGCGTCGGCCTTGCGACCACCTTCCAGGTGACAGTTAGTGCAATTGAGCCCGCTACCAGCATAGCGCCGCGTATATATCTGGGTCTGGCGAAAGATAGCCTCACCGCGGCGGACTGCATCTCCCTGCGGCCCGGACGGGATGGCGGTTTCGGGAGGCGGGGAGAACATACCCGCGCTTGCAGTGCCAGCGGTAACTTCGGGTGGAATGGTGACTGCCGCGTGAGGTTGATCCCGTTCGCTGGCTATCACGATCGCCCAGAAAAGCGCGAGTGTGCCTAGAAAAACTGTGGCGATCTGCCAGGTCGGGGCACCGTTTCGATCATGCTTGCCGTTTGTGACCATGGCACAGCCTCCTTTGATGGAGGCACTTTTGTCATCTCGGCTAGCTATGCCTCAAGCTGAAAAATAGCTGCGCCTGAAGTCGCTCGCAAAGACTGCAAAGTTATTGGCAGCAATTGCATCGCGCATAGCCTGCATCAGCTGCTGATAGAACGCGATGTTGTGTTCGCTCATCAACATTGCCCCAAGGATCTCGCCGGCTTTGATGAGATGGTGGAGATAGGCGCGCGAATAAGTTGCACAGACCGAACAGGAGCAGCGCGCATCGAGTGGTTCGGTGTCCTCGGCAAACCGTGCATTCCTCAGATTGAGCGGTCCCATCCAGGTAAACGCTTGCCCATTGCGCCCCGACCTGGTGGGCAGCACGCAATCGAACATATCCACGCCGCGCTCCACCGCGCCGACAAGATCATCGGGCTTGCCCACGCCCATCAGATAGCGCGGCGCGTCCTCTGGCAGCATATCCGGCGCGGAATCTAGCGTGGCGAACATCGCCTCTTGCCCCTCACCCACTGCCAACCCGCCGATCGCATAACCGTCGAAGCCGATTTCGCGCAGCGCATCTGCCGATCGTTGGCGTAGCGTCTCGTTGAGTGCTCCCTGCTGGATGCCGAACAGCGCGGAGTTTGCGGCGTGTTGCCCCCCGGCATTGAAGGCGTCGCGGCTGCGCTTCGCCCAACGCATCGACATCTCCATGCTTGCCTCGATCTCGGCCAGCGGTCGGTCGGCGCGCGGGCATTCGTCGAAGGCCATCACGATGTCACTACCGAGCAGCAGCTGGATCTCCATCGAACGCTCGGGCGAGAGCATGTGTTTCGACCCATCGATATGGCTGCGAAACTCCACCCCGTCTTCAGTCAGCTTGCGCAGTTCGGACAGGCTCATCACCTGATATCCGCCGCTGTCGGTCAGGATCGGACGATCCCAGTTCATGAATTTGTGCAATCCTCCAAGCCGTGCCACTCGCTCGGCCCCCGGGCGCAACATGAGGTGATAGGTGTTGCCGAGGATAATATCCGCTCCGGTCGCGCGCACCGTCTCGGGCTTCATCGCCTTCACACTGGCCGCCGTACCCACCGGCATGAAAGCTGGCGTGCGAATGTCACCGCGCCGCATGGCGATGCGCCCTGTCCGTGCGCGTCCGTCAGTCGCCGTGACGGTGAAATGAAACCGTGGAGCAGACATCAGAAGCCGTAAACGAGCGTCACTCGCGAAATGGTGTCGGTCTTTTCCGCTCCGACCGGCGGGTTGCTGTCGTAGTTTATCTGATAGGTGAACTGGGTGCTGAACTTGGGCGTGATCTTGGCTTCAAGGCCGGTGGTGAGCGCTACAGTTGTGGTCGAGGAATCGAAGATAACGGTTCCGCTGCTGGCAGAATCGGCAACCAGATTGGAATTTTGGGTAAACTTCAGTGAATCCGCCAGCTTCCAGTCGAAGTCATAGCCGATTAATCCGGCAAGTCGTGTCTCACCTCCGCCACCGGCAGTGTACTCGGTTCGCCGAAGTGCGGGCCCAGCCTTGATTGACAGATTCATGTTGTTCGACTCGATGAGCTGATAGCCGACACCCAAAGACGTTGAATATCGAGCGTCAAAACCCTGAAAGGTGTCCCGCTCGAATTGGGCGAGACCATAGGCGAAGAAATTGTCGCGAATATCGTAACGTGGTTCGTAAAGAGCATTGTAACGCTCGCGCGTCGTAACTCCGTCAGAACGTTGGTAGTCAACGCTCGCCGAAATGTGGTGAGTCCAGTCGATCCCGGTGCGCTTGAGATCGATCGCCGCACTGATACCGATCGTGTCACTATTGCCGGTGGAGCGCGATCCGCCGAGTTGTCCTCTCCCCTTCCAACGATCAAAAACACTGGCGTGGCGAATGAGCAGTTCCTTGCGCTTTTCAGCCAACTTCGCGGCGTGTTTCTGGTCGGCCAGAAAAGCTGCGTTTAGAGCATCGATCTCGTCCGCCTCGGTCGGATTTGTTTCTTTTGCCAGGTCGATCACGGTGGCGACCTTCTTCGCATCGCCGGTTGCGATCGCCGCATCTATCATTGCACGAACGGGTGCAGGAATTTCGGCGAGTGCGGGCGTTGACGCAGCAAAGGTGGCGGCGACCGCCAAAATTGTCGATTGAATGCGCATAGCCTTGCGATAGCGATTTGAGGTCAGCGGATAAAGACCGTTGCCGTTCAACTCGTCGATCAATCCCTCAATCGCCACCCGGTCTTGAAGATGATCGATATTACCGTCACGCAAACCGCAAGGAACACAAATGTAATTCCGAGCGATATTCCGAAATGAACATCGGCCTGTCCGTAGAACGTCCATCTTAGTCCGCTGACGAGATAAACGATCGGGTTGAACAGCGCCACCGTGCTCCAGGGTTTGGGCAACATGTCGATCGAATAAAATGTTCCGCCGAGGAACGTCAGGGGGGTGAGGAACAATACCGGGATGATCCCGAGCTTTTCAAAACTGTCGGCCCAAACGCCCAGAATGAATCCGAACAGCGAAAAGCTGGCTGCGACCAGCATGATGTAGACCACAGCCAGGAATGGATGAGCGATGTGATACGGGACGAACAGCCGCGCAGTCGTCAAGATAATCGCGGCGAGGATCAGGCTCTTGGCCGCAGCAGCACCGACAAAGCCGATCAGCGTTTCAGCAACGCCAACCGGTGCTGAAAGCAGTTCGTAGATCGTCCCGGTAAACCGCGGCATGTAGATCCCGAAACTGGCGTTGCTGGTCGTTTCGCCCAGCAAGGTAAGCATCACTAGTCCGGGTATGATGAAAGCGGCGTAATCGACCCCACCCAAGGCCGGCATCCGTCCGCCAATCGCGGCTCCGAAGACAATGAAATAAAGCGATGTCGTCAGCACCGGTGCCAGGACCGATTGGAAGGCGGTGCGCAGAAAGCGCATCAGTTCACGCGTGAAGATTGACCATGTGCCACGAAGGTTCAAGCTCATACCGCAGCCTCCTGCTTGCCGAGAAGCGAGACGAAAATATCCTCAAGGCTGCTTTCGTGGGTGTCGATGGCGACGTAATCGATTCCTGCCGTCGTCAATGTCTTGGTCAGCTCGGCAACTTCGGCCTTGCCCTTGCCGGTCCCATCGCCCCCACGATAGCATAGTGCCGTCCCCTCTCGTTCCAGTTCGACTGGAAAGCGCGCGATGATCGCAGGTATCTCGCTCATCGGTTTGGCAAGCGTAATATGAGCCTCGGTCCGACCGAGCCGCTTCATCATCGCGTCTTTTTCATCGACCATGAGCAAGTGGCCCTTGTTGATGATACCCACCCGGTCGGCCATTTCCTCGGCTTCTTCGATGTAGTGCGTGGTCAGAATTATGGTGACGCCCCTTGCGCGCATTGCGTCGATCTGGCGCCACATATCCTTGCGTAATTCAACATCGACACCGGCAGTCGGCTCGTCGAGGAATAAGAGATCCGGTTCGTGCGCAAGCGCCTTGGCGATCAGGACACGGCGCTTCATTCCACCCGACAAAGCGCGGATCTGCTCTTTGCGCTTGTCCCACAGGCTGAGCGAACGCAGGACTTCCTCAAGCCGCGCCTTGTCCGGCGGCAATCCAAACAGCCCGCGCGAATAGGCAATCGCGTGCTCGACCGGCTCGAACATGTCGGTCGCCAGTTCCTGTGGCACCAGCCCGATCCTGCGGCGCGCCTTGCGCCAATCTTTTGCCAGATCGTGCCCAAACGCTCGCATGGTGCCGGAGGTTGGGCGCACGAGCCCACACACTGCGCCGATCAAGGTCGTCTTGCCTGCCCCGTTTGGACCCAGCAGGGCGAAAATTTCGCCCTTGCGGATGTTGAGATCGACTGAATCGAGCGCCTTCAGCCCGCCGGAGTAGACCTTGGTTAGGCCTTCGAGTTCGAGAATGGGATCCGCCATAATGCCCAATTAGGTAGCTGATGGCGCTGAGTCACGATCGGAATGCGTTGCGAGCGAATAGCCACCCTACTTCGTGATCGCTGAGACCCGTAGGAAGCCGACAACGTTCAGGGGAGCAGCAACGAGGAATCACCATAAGAGTAGAAGCGATACTCATGCTCAATGGCGTGAGCGTAAACTTCCTGCATTCGCTCCCGCCCCATCAGGGCACTGACCAGCATGAACAAAGTCGATCGGGGCAGGTGGAAATTGGTCATCAGTCCGTCGATCGCGCGAAACCGATAGCCAGGTGTAATGAAGATATCCGTATCGCCGGCAAAAGGCTGGATCGTGCCGTCTTCACTGGCTGCACTTTCCAGCAGGCGGAGGCTGGTGGTGCCCACCGCAATCACGCGCCCGCCGTTGAGGCGCACGGCGTTGAGCCGATCAGCCACGCCGGAATCGATCCTACCCCATTCGGAATGCATGACATGGTCGTCGGTATCGTCGGCCTTGACGGGTAGAAATGTGCCCGCCCCTACGTGCAGCGTCAGTGTTTCGCGACCGATACCGGCTTCGTCCAGGGCAGCGACCAGTCCGGGTGTAAAGTGCAAGGCGGCTGTAGGCGCTGCCACCGCGCCATCCTCACGCGCGAAGTACGTCTGGTAGTCCTCTCGGTCAGCATCATCGGTCACTCGTTTGCCTGCGATATAGGGCGGCAGGGGCATGGTCCCGGCACGTTCCAGCAGGACTTCGACCGGTTCGTCACCAGCGAAAGAAAGTGTCCAGCTGCCGTCAGAATGGCGTATTTCCGCCACCGCTGCAACGCCGTGCCCGAAGTCGATCGCGTCACCGGTGTGCAATCGCTTGGCATTGCGGATAAAGGCCTGCCAGCGCCTGAGATCGATACGCTTGTGCAGAGTCGCGCCAATCTTCGCGTCGCCCCGCCGCCCTTCCAGCTGTGCGGGAATTACGCGTGTATCGTTGAACACCAGCACATCGCTGGGGTTCAGCAGGGCGGGCAAATCGTGGACATTGGCATCGACGAAGGGAGACGTGGCACCACGAGCCACCAGCATCTTCGCGGCGTCGCGCGGACGCACCGGACGCAGAGCGATACGTTCTTTCGGAAGCTCGAAATCAAACAGGTCGACGTTCATGGCGCCGCGCCTAGCGGTGCAGCACACCGATGAACAGAGCCCAAACTACTGCGGTGAGGAGTCCTCATCATCCGATTGCTGACCATCCGCCGCGCCGGACTGATCCGAAGCAATCGGCGCATTGAGATCGCTCGCGGTGATCGGCTTGGCGGTGCCGGGAGCCGGGGCCGGCGGCGGAGCCATGTTCTGATCGGCGAGCGAGGCCTGGACAATACGGGTCGGATCCGTCGGCGGCTCACCGCGATGAATCTCATCGACCGCAGCCATATTGTCGATCACGCGACCGAAAACCGTATAATGCTTGTCGAGAGCGAAACGCGGATAGAACATGATGTAGAACTGGCTGTTCGCGCTGTCATCGCTGGCAGCGCGCGCCATCGCCACCGTACCGCGCAGGTGTGGCTGCGGATTGAACTCGGCCTTGAGATCCGGAAGCTTCGATCCGCCTTGGCCGGTGCCGGTGGGATCGCCGGTCTGCGCCATGAAACCGTCAATCACGCGGTGGAAGATCACGCCATTGTAGAAACCTTGACGCGTCAGCGTCTTAATCCGCTCGACCGCATTGGGGGCCCATTGCGGCATCAGCCGGATGGCAACACGCTGGCCATTCGACAGGTCCAGCAGCAGGATATTGTCGCGATCGTCCTGCATGTTGTAGTCGATTGGCGCATATACGCCCTTGCCGTTTTCCGCAGTAGCAGTCGCAGCCGGAGCAGCGGCAGGCTTGTCTTTCGCGACAGCGGCGATCGGGGACAGCGTGAGCGCTGCAAGGGTAACGAAAGCGAACGAGGCCTTGAACATCGGGTATCCGTCGAAATTGGGGGGCTCAGTCACGAGCGTCTAGCCGTGAGGGGCTGTCACTGCAATGAATAGCTGTCGCTCGTCCCCAGCCATGCAAAAACTCCTGCACGACAATCAGTAGTCTCCCAATTGCCCTTTCGCGGCCACCCGGCGATTGACGTCGTCCTTTACAGCAGCACTGACGAAGGGGCTGATATCACCGCCGAACAGCGCGATTTCCTTGACCAGCTTGGACGCGATCGGCTGCAAGGAGACATCCGCCATCAGGAACATCGTCTCGATATTATGGTCGAGCTGCTGGTTCATACCCGCCATCTGATATTCATATTCGAAGTCCGCCACGGCGCGCAGCCCGCGGATCAGGACATTCGCTCCTGTCTTTCGGGCAAATTTCACCAGCAGCGCGTTGAACCCGACCACCTCGACATTGTCGAGCCCGAGACCTTGGACCTCTCGTTTAACCATCTGAAGGCGTTCGTCGGTCTCGAACATCGGATTTTTCGAAGGATTGGTCGTCACACCGATGATGAGCCGATCGACCAGTTTCGATCCGCGGCGGATTATGTCGGCATGGCCGAGAGTAATCGGGTCGAAAGTGCCCGGATAAATCCCGATGCGTTCACTCACCTGTCTCTCTCCACGATAAACCGCGCCAGCGCGGTCAGCAGACTGGCGTCCTCTCCATAGGAAGCCAAAATCCCGATCGCCTGCTCGACCAGCATATTCGCTTGCGAGCGCGCCTTGTCTGCACCCATCAGCGAAACGAAAGTCGCCTTGCCCTGCCCCTCGTCCTTGCGCAGCGCCTTGCCTGCCAGCGCTTCATCGCCCTCCACGTCGAGCAGGTCGTCGGCGATCTGAAAGGCCAGCCCGATATCGCGAGCATAGGCGCGCAGATGGGTGCGTCCTTCCGGCGCCACGCGTCCCAGGATCGCTCCCATCTCGACACTGGCTGCAAGTAGTGCCCCAGTCTTCAATTGCTGGAGCCGAGTAATCTGCCCCAGATCAAACTGTTCCTGTTCGGCGACGATATCCATCATCTGGCCACCCGCCATGCCGTCATGCCCGCTTGCTTTAGCAAGGGTTGCGACAAGTTCAGACCGAACGAAAGGATCGCTGCTGGTATCGCGGTGACAAAGAATATCGAACGCCAGCGCGTGGAGCGAATCTCCGGCCAGCACAGCGGTCGCCTCGTCGAATGCCTTGTGCACGCTGGGCTTGCCGTGGCGCATGGCATCATCGTCCATGCATGGCAGATCATCGTGGATCAACGAATAAGAATGGATCGCCTCTATCGCGCAGGCTGCGTTGATTGAACTGGTTCGCGAAACGCCGAACATATCCGCCGTCGCGATCAACAGCAGCGGCCGGACACGCTTTCCCCCACCGATCGTGGCATGGCGCATCGCCTCTACAAGACGGCGTCGCGCATCGTCGGGCACCGGGAGCCACGCGTCAAAAGCGCTATCGATATCGGACTGGACCCGCGCCAGCGCGTCTGTCAGCAAATTATCGACGAGCTCCCCCGACATGGAGTTCACGAAGCCGCGTCGAACGGTGTGGTGCCAGCTGGCTTGCCATCCGGGCCGGCAACGATCTTCTCGATCCGCGCCTGCGCCGCGTCGAGCCGTGCCTGACAATGCAAGCGAAAGTTCTCTCCACGCTCATACAGCGCGATGCTCTCATCGAGCGGCACCTCGCCGCTTTCCAGTCGCTTCACGATGCCTTCCAGCGCGCGCAGCGCATCTTCGAAACTCATCGTGGCGATATCGTCAACTGCGTCGGTCATCGGGATCAAGCATTGACCGGGCGCGTGCGCTGGGTCAAGTTGCGAGCTGTGTCGGGCGGGGCGATAATGGGGATTGAAGGTATTCTGATTGGTGGTTTCGACACCAGACGGCGGCCAACGGGACCGGGCCGTTGTTCATAGGTCATTTCGCCTCGGCTTTGGTGGCCCGCGGCCTCACCGAGGAAGCGCCCAAACTCGGCACATTGTTCGTCGCGGCGCAGCTGGTCGATATCGCGTTCTTCACTTTCGTGATCCTCGGCGTGGAACATATGCGCATCGTTCCGGGCATTACCGCGATGAACCCGATGGATCTTTATTCCATGCCTTTTACCCACAGTCTGCTTGCCAGCGCCTGGTGGGCGCTGGCCATGGCTGGATTTCTGATGCTGAAGCGTCGCAATGCCGTCGCCGCGCTATGGGCAGGAATTGTGGTGCTGTCGCATTGGGTGCTAGACCTGCTGGTTCATCGCCCCGATCTGACGCTGCTCGGCACACCGCCGAAGCTGGGGCTGGGCTTGTGGAACTATCCACTGATCGAAATGCCGCTGGAGATCGGCATCACCCTGCTTGCGTTCTGGTTCTACATGCGCCGCACGCGCGGGCCAGTTGGCCCACCGCTGATCCTGCTGTTTGTGATGTTCGTGCTTCAGGCGATCAACTGGTTCGCTCCCGAACCGACCGCCTACAGCATCGCGATCCCGCTCAGCGCGCTATTCGCCTATGCGGTGCTCATAGCGTTAGCGAGTTGGGTAAGCTCGACAAGATGGCATAGACGCGAAGTGGGACTGGCAGTGCCGACCATGCGCCGCTAAAGGCGCTTCCATGCTAGCTGAGTCCCCCACGATCACCCCGGATATCGTTGAACAGCACGGTCTGAATCCGGAAGAATACCAACGCGTGCTCAACGCCCTTGGTCGAGAGCCCAATCTGGTCGAGCTCGGTATCTTCTCGGTCATGTGGTCGGAGCATTGCAGCTATAAAAGCTCACGCTTCCATCTCAAGAAGCTACCGACCGAAGCGCCGTGGGTAATCTGTGGGCCGGGCGAGAACGCTGGCGTCATCGATATCGGCGATGGACAGGCGGCCATCTTCAAGATGGAGAGCCACAACCACCCGAGCTACATCGAACCCTATCAGGGCGCAGCCACAGGCGTCGGCGGCATCCTGCGCGATGTCTTCACCATGGGCGCGCGGCCCGTCGCCAACGCCAATGCGCTGCGTTTCGGGCGGCCAGACCATCCCAAGATGAAGCATCTCGTCAAGGGCGTGGTCGCGGGCATCGGCGGCTACGGCAATTGCGTGGGCGTGCCGACCGTGGCGGGCGAAACCAATTTTGACGCCGCTTACGATGGCAATATCCTCGTCAACGCGATGACCGTGGGCGTGGCCGATGCAGAGCGCATTTTCTATTCAGCGGCAACCGGGGTGGGCAACCCGATCGTCTATGTCGGCTCCAAGACAGGGCGCGACGGTATTCACGGCGCCACCATGGCCAGCGCCGATTTCGGCGAGGACAGCGAAGAGAAACGGCCCACCGTGCAGGTCGGCGACCCGTTCACAGAAAAGCTGCTGATCGAGGCGTGCCTCGAATTGATGGCAACCGATGCCATAGTCGCGATCCAGGACATGGGTGCGGCGGGCCTCACCTCTTCCAGCGTCGAGATGGCGAGCAAGGGCGGCGCCGGCATTCGGCTCGACATGAACGCCGTGCCCTGTCGCGAAGAAGGCATGACGCCGTACGATATGATGCTGAGCGAGAGCCAGGAGCGGATGCTCATGGTGTTAAAGCCCGGCCGTGAGGGCGAAGCGGAAGCGATCTTCCGCAAGTGGGAACTCGATTTCGCAGTAATCGGTGAAGTGACCGATACGGGTCGCATGGTGCTCGATTTTGACGGCGAGACGGTGTGCGACATTCCGCTTGGTCCGCTGGCCGACGATGCTCCGGAATACGAGCGCCCCTATCTCAGCCGTTCGGAATATAGGAACTGGGCCCAGATAAAGTCAGTCGAATCGCTCCCCAAGGACTGCGACATCGGGGCGGACCTGCTCAAGCTGATGCGCTCACCCGCCTTCGCCTCGCGCCGTTGGATATGGGAGCAATACGATCGGCAAGTCGGTGCGGACACCATGCAGACAGGCGGCGATGCCGGGATCGTGCGGGTCCATGGGACCGGCAAGGCGTTGGCAATCACCACCGATTGCACTCCGCGCTATTGCTATGCCGATCCGCTGGAAGGCGGCAAGCAGGCGATCGCCGAGGCTTATCGCAACCTGAGCGCGGTCGGTGCAAGGCCACTGGCGGTGACGAACTGCCTCAATTTCGCCAATCCCCAACGCCCAGAAATCATGAGCCAGCTGGTTCATGCACTTGAGGGCATGGGAGAGGCTTGCCGCGCGCTCGACTTCCCGATCGTGAGCGGCAATGTCAGCCTCTACAACGAGAGCAAGGCCACCGGAGGCGGATCGGCGATCCTGCCCACTCCTGCAATCGGTGGGGTCGGACTGATCGAGGATAGCAGCCGAACCGCAGGCATAGCCTTCGCGGGCGAAGCGCACCGCCTGCTGTTGATTGGTGCCGATCCGGACTCGGCTCCGGAGCTGGGGTGTTCGAGCTGGCTGGACATCTGCCATGGCCGCAGGGAAGGATTGCCGCCGAAGGTCAACCTTGACGCTGAGCGCAAACATGGCGAATTCGTCCGTGAACTGATCGGTCAGGGACTGGCATCTGCCGTGCACGACGTTTCGGACGGTGGAATTCTGGTTGCGGTGACCGAAATGGCACTCGCGTCCGGCATTGGTGCCCGCCTGCATACGACCGCGTTCGAAGACTATGTCGATGCGGAAAAGCTGCAACACGCGTGGTCGCTCTTTGCCGAAAATCAGGGACGTTACGTCGTCAGCGAACCGCTCGGCTCGGACGCAGTCACCACGCTGGCGAAAAAGCAGGGCATCGGGTGCTGCTTCATCGGCTGGACCGGTGGCGACAGCGTGGTGATAGCGCCCAATTGCGAAGAGACCATTGCCGAAGTTTCGCTCGACGAGCTGCGTGACGCCCATGACAGCTTCTTCCGTGACTGGATGGAGAACTGATGTCAGCGGGCTATTCCGGCACGCCGCTCGCCAGGAAGCTCGACCTGCGTGACGATCAGCGCGTTTGGTTTGCTGGAATGCCGGACGATGTCCGCGACGAAATCGACGAATACGCGCTTGATCTGATATTTGTCGCCGATCCGGCGGAAGGGATCGATGCCGCGCTTATCTTCATCACCGAGCGATCGCCTCTCGAGCGGCATCTCGCCAGCCTGCGCCATCAGATTGCAGCCGACGGGCTGGTATGGGTCAGCTGGCCCAAACAGGCAGCGAAGGTTGCGACCGACATTACCGAAGACACGATCCGCGAGATCGCGCTGCCGCTCGGGTTGGTCGACACCAAGGTTTGCGCCGTCAACGATATCTGGTCGGGCCTCAAGCTGGTGATCCGCAAGGAGTTGCGGTGAACGAGCAAGCCTTCCCCCCGTTGCCTCGCCATAGCGACGAAGAACGCATCGCTCGCGCCCGTGCCGCTTTTGAGCGCCTGTCCACTCGCCGCACCTGTCGGGCCTTCGCCGACACGCCCGTTCCCCGCGAGGTCATCGAATATGCAATCCGCACCGCCGGAACCGCCCCATCGGGCGCCAACCATCAGCCGTGGCATTTCACGGCTGTATCGTCACCGGAGATCAAACGCGCCATCCGTCTTGCCGCCGAAGAAGAGGAACGCGAGTTCTATGCGACCCGCGCGAGCGAGGAATGGCTCGCCGCCCTCGCCCCGCTCGGCACCGATCACGACAAGCCGTTCCTCGAAATCGCGCCCTGGCTGATCGTCTGCTTCGCGCAGCGCAAGGGCGGGATCGAGGAAGATGGCAAGGCGTCCAACTATTACGTCACGGAAAGCGTCGGGATCGCTTGCGGATTGCTGCTGGCGAGTTTGCAGGAGGCTGGGCTGGCGACTCTGACGCACACGCCCTCGCCCATGGGTTTCCTGCGAGATATTTGCGGGCGGCCTGCGCATGAAAAACCGCTGATGATCATTGTCGCCGGGCATCCTTCACCCGATGCCACGGTCACGGAACACGCAATGCGAAAGAAGCCTCTGGAGCAGATTTCCAGCTGGCTTTGACGCTCAGGCCGCTTGCAGTTCCGGGGGCGTAGCCAGCAAATCAAACGGATCGATCCCGCGGGCCTGCCAATATTCGTGGCACTTTTGGTAGGTTGCCGGCGGACGGATGTTGAACGTCCGACGCACTTCTTCGAGCGGACGCGCAAGCAGTTCTCGGATCGGCATCTCGGCGACGCGCGGGCAAGCCTTGCCCAGCTTCTGTCCCTCACGCACCGCCGCCACAACAGGCGCCCCATGCGCGTGGTGCTTGCGCATATGGAAAGCGCCGGCATAGGCGATGAAGATATTGCCCAGTCCGCCGTTCTGCCCGTGCGTGAAGGCCAGCACGCATTGTTCGCCAAGCGCATCGCGGCTGTAGCCGGTCAGCACATGCAGCAGGTCGTGCGTGTCACGATATCGGTTGATGTACCATTCGAACAAATCGCCATACTTCGGACGATCGCCGAGAAACTTGTCATACTCCGCGACCAGCCCGGCGGCAGTCAGCCCCTGACTTTCCATGAAATGGAGATAAGCATGGGCGACGCTGTTTTCGGGCAGCCTGCGCAACGCATCATGGTCATCGAGCAGATCGGGCAAGTAGGGCTCGCTAGCCCGGATGCGCTGCCCTTCTTCGCTGAGCGCGAAGCGGCGCGCACGCGGTTCGAGATCGCGTGATGGGAGCGACTCGAAAATGCGGAACACCTCCTCGGTGTTTTCCTTGTCCTTGAGCAGCTCGCGAAAATGATGCCACGCCTTGAGCGGACGCATTTTCAGATGTTGACGATCGGGATGGAACACCAGCGTTCCATCAGGCCCGGTTTCGACGGATTTTCCCGTGCTTCCTGCAAAACTGCTTTCGCTCATCACTGCCATCCTTACTGACAACGATGTCAGTATAGGTGCAGCTGAGCGACAAATCCAGTCCTAACTGGCGACCCACTCGCTCTTGGGGATGCCCAGCAGGCTCAGGACCGATGTGAGATCCCCGCGCTCGATCCAGCCATCGGCAGCCATGCGAGCCTTTGGCTTGGCTCGGTATGCCAAACCATAGTCGGCCGCCGCGATCATCGGAATGTCGTTCGCGCCGTCGCCCATTGCCAGCACACCTGCGGCAGGGCCGAGATTGTCGGCTTCCTCCCGCAGCGTCGCAAGCTTGGTCGACGCATCGCTGATCGGTCCGGCCAGTTCTCCTGTCAGACTGCCGCCCGCCACGCCAAGGCGATTGCCTACCACCCGCTCGAAACCGATCATTTCCGCCACAGGATCGGCAAAGTGATGGAAGCCGCCTGTGACCAGCACACACCGACACCCCTTGGACTTGAGCGTCTCTACCAACACCCTTGCACCGGCGACCGGTTCGATACGCTCGCTAAGGCACCGCCCTATTGCGGACTCATCCAGTCCGCGCAGCAACCCCACCCGCTCTGCCAGCGCCGTGGGAAAATCGATCTCGCCCTGCATCGCCCTTTCAGTAATTGCAGCGATCTGTGGTTTCAGATTGGCGAAATCCGCCAATTCGTCGATGCACTCCTGCCCGATCATGGTGGAATCCATGTCCGACACGAACAGTCGGGGAATTTCCACCGCATCCTGGGTTACCAGCAGGTCACTGGGCTTGAAATGCGCGTCGAGAACCTTGCGCAACACTGCGGCATCGCCATCCGGCAGCATGATCTGGAGAACGTCGCCGCAGAAATCGAGCATGGTGGCCGCGGCTACCCGCATACCCTTGACCTCCAGCGCTTCGCTCGCAGCGTCGAGCTTGCTTTCCAGTCCCTCCTTGTCTGCTATCAACCTTGCGATGAGCACCAGTAATTCTCCTGAGAAAGCGCCGCTCGCGCTCATCGCAGGGCCGACTGCGAGCGGCAAGAGCGATCTGGCGGTTGCGCTGGCGCAGCGGCTGGAAGCCGGTGGCCGACGGGCAGTGATACTGAACGCCGACAGCGCGCAGGTCTATGCCGACCTCTGCATCCTATCGGCACGCCCTACCCCAGAAGACATGGGCGGGATCGAACATCGCCTGTTCGGCACCTGGGATGGGGCTCAGCCGTGCTCGGCAGCAGATTGGGCGCAGGCTGCACGCACCGAGATTGCTGCGCTTCACAAGGAGGGCGCCGTTCCGATTCTGGTGGGAGGAACCGGGCTTTACCTGCGCACCTTGCTGGAAGGTATCGCGCCCGTGCCTCCCATCGATCCGGAAATCCGCGCTACGGTGCGCGCGATGGATCAGGGCAGCGCGCATGAAGCGCTTGGAAAAGAAGACCCGCTTGCGGCAAGCCGTATTGCGTGGGCCGATCAGGCCAGGACTATGCGGGCGCTGGAGGTCATCCGCTCGACAGGCCGCCCGCTCTCCGAATGGCAGAAACGCAAGAGCGGTGGGATCGGAGCCTTAGTGGCCCTTCATCCGCTGATCCTGCTGCCTCCACGCGCGTGGCTCTACGAAAGATGTGACCGGCGATTCGCGGCGATGCTGGATGGCGGTGCAGGGCAGGAGGTGTCTGACCTGCTCGATCGCAATCTCGATCCCGATCTGCCGGTGATGCGCGCCATAGGAGTGCGCGAGATCGCCGGATTGCTCGCGGGCAATCTGACCGCGGATGAAGCACTCGCCGCTGGCCAACAGGCGACGCGGCGTTATGCGAAAAGGCAATACACATGGTTCAGCCATCAACCGCCCAAGGAATGGTTGTGCAGCGAGTCTGAAAATTGTTCATTTCAAGACTATTTTGTATCTTTATTACGCCAAACGAGTTGACGAAGCAGTTTTACGCTGCCAATAGGGGCTGCAGATCGGCCCGCGCGTAACCCCCGCGCCGGGCCGATTTGATTGAAACGAAGGAGTATTTTCCGTGTCGAGTGAGCGCAGCGGCGCAGCCATCCTGATCGAGACCCTGGTCGAACAGGGCGTCGAAGTGGTTTTCGGCTATCCCGGTGGCGCTGTCCTGCCGATCTACGACGAGCTCTTCGCAGAGACGCGCATCCGCCACATCCTCGTCCGGCACGAAGCCGGTGCCGCCCATGCAGCCGAGGGTTACGCCCGCTCGACCGGCAGGCCGGGCGTCGTTCTGGTCACCAGCGGTCCGGGCGCGACCAACGCGGTCACGGGTATAGCCGATGCCTATATGGATTCGATCCCAATGGTGGTGCTCACCGGACAGGTCCCCACGGCACTCATCGGCACCGACGCATTTCAGGAAGCCGACACCGTCGGCATAACGCGGCACTGCACTAAGCACAATTATCTCGTGACCGATCCAGAGGATCTGCCCCGGATCATCCGCGAAGCCTTTCGCATTGCCACGAGCGGGCGGCCCGGCCCGGTGCTGGTCGATATTCCCAAGGACGTGCAGATCGCGCTTGCATCGGTTTCCGAAGAACGGGACGCAACTCCCCTTCCCTCGCACAGACATCAGCCTCGAATTGAGGGAGATGCCGACGAAATCTCGCAGGCGATCGCGATGCTTGCCGCTGCCGAAAGGCCCGTTTTCTACACAGGTGGCGGCGTTATCAATTCAGGACCCGAAGCGTCCGAGCGGCTGCGCCAGTTGCAGCATCTGACCGGCGCACCCGTCACCAGCACGCTGATGGGACTCGGAGCCTTCCCGGCGAACCATCCCGACTGGCTGGGGATGCTTGGAATGCACGGCACATATGAAGCCAATATGGCGATGAACCGCGCCGACCTGATCGTTGCCATCGGCGCGCGATTCGATGATCGTGTGACAGGTCGTCTCGACGCCTTCGCGCCCCACGCGAAGAAAATCCACATCGATATCGACCGCGCAAGCATCAACAAGATCGTGCCCGTCGACCTTGGCATCCAGGGTGATTGTGCGCGCGTTCTCGATCAGTTGATCGATGCGTGGGGATCGCGCAAGGCGCGCGATCTGGGCGAATGGAAAGCTCGTGTCATGGGTTGGCGTGCGCGCGAGTGCCTCGCTTATCCAGAAAACCGCGAAGCAATCATGCCCCAGAAGGCTATCGAGCGGTTGTTCGCGCTGACCAAGGATCGCAACCCGATCATCACCACGGAAGTCGGCCAGCATCAGATGTGGGCCGCGCAATATTTCGGCTTCTTCGCGCCCAACCGCTGGCTCACCAGCGGCGGTCTCGGGACGATGGGATACGGCCTGCCCGCCGCGATCGGCGCGCAGCTCGGCAATCCAGGCGATCTGGTGATCGACATCGCTGGCGAAGCGTCGATCCAGATGAACATTCAGGAACTCGGCACCGCCAGCCAGTATCGCCTGCCGGTCAAGGTGTTCATCCTCAATAATGAATATATGGGCATGGTCCGCCAGTGGCAGGAACTGACCTACGAAAGCCGCTATTCGAACAGCTATTCCGATAGCCTGCCCGATTTCGTGAAACTCGCCGAAGCCTATGGCTGGAAGGGTATCAGGATCGAGGACGAAGGCTCGCTCGACGCCGGAATTGAGGCGATGCTGGCGCATGACGGCCCGGTGATCGTCGATTGTCTGGTGGCCAAGGACGCCAATTGCCTTCCGATGATCCCGAGCGGCGCGGCGCATACTGAAATGCTGCTGCACGGCGATCTGGTCACCGGGGTCATGGAAGACGAAGCGAAGGCGCTGGTATAATGAAAATGACCCAGGCCGCAGGTGAGCGGCACGTTCTCACCATCGAGGTCGACAATGAGGCCGGGATTCTCGCCAAGATCGCAGGGCTGTTTACCGCTCGCGGATACAACATCGACAGCCTGACCGTGGCCGACATCAGTGAGGATCACGCGGTCAGCCGAATCACCATCGTCACCAACGGGCCACCCCCGGTGATCGACCAGATTCGCGCCCAGCTTGAACGGCTGGTGCCGGTCCATCAGGTGACCGACCTTACCGAGCAAGGCGCGCACGTCGAGCGCGAGCTGGCGCTGGTCAAGGTTGCCGGGACGGGTGACAAGCGGGTCGAAGCCTTGCGCATCGCGGAGCTGTTCCGCGCCAAGGTCGTAGACACCACCACATCGAGTTTCGTGTTCGAGATTACCGGGACGACCGAGAAGATCGGCAGCTTCCTCGCGCTGATGCGAGAGTTGGGGCTGGTCGAGGTCGGTCGCTCGGGAATCGTCGGAATGATGCGCGGCGTTCAGGACGCCTAACAGAGGAATGGAAATGCAGGTTTTTTACGACAGCGATTGCGACACCGATCTGGTCAAGGACAAGAAGGTCGCGATCGTCGGCTATGGAAGCCAGGGCCACGCCCATGCGCAGAATTTGCGCGATTCCGGAGTGAAGGATGTCGCCATTGCCCTTCGCGACGGATCGGCCAGCGCCAAGAAGGCCAAGGACGCCGGTTTCGAGGTCAAGAGCGTTTCCGACGCCGCCGAATGGGCCGACGTCCTGATGATCCTTGCCCCTGACGAGCATCAGGCGGCGATCTATGCCAATGAAGTTTCGGGCAAGATGAAGCCCGGATCCACCCTCGCCTTCGCGCACGGCCTCAACATCCATTTTGGCCTGATCGAGCCGCCAGCGGACGTCGATGTCATCATGATCGCACCCAAAGGCCCGGGGCATACTGTGCGCAGCGAATATCTGAAGGGTGGCGGCGTCCCCTGCCTCGTCGCGGTGCATCAGGAGAGCACTCAGTCGGGAGGCAACGGCTATGCAAAGGCGCTCGCCCTGTCCTACGCCAGTGGCGTCGGCGGCGGGCGTTCGGGCATCATCGAAACCACGTTCAAGGAAGAATGCGAAACCGACCTGTTCGGCGAGCAGGCGGTGCTGTGCGGCGGGATCACCCACTTAATCCAAGCCGGGTTCGAAACGCTGACCGAGGCGGGTTACGCTCCCGAGATGGCCTATTTCGAATGTCTCCACGAAACCAAGCTGATCGTCGATCTGCTTTATGAAGGCGGCATCGCCAACATGCGCTATTCGGTCAGCAACACTGCCGAATATGGTGACATCAAGACCGGGCCTCGGATTATCACGGACGAAACCAAGGCGGAGATGAAGCGCGTCCTGAACGACATCCAGTCGGGCCGGTTCGTGAAGGATTTCGTGCTCGACAATCAGGCCGGCCAGCCCGAGCTGAAGGCAAGCCGCAAGGCCGCAGCCGCACATCCGATCGAGCAGGTCGGCAGCCAGCTGCGTGCGATGATGCCGTGGATCGGCAAGAACAAGCTGGTGGACCGCGCGAAAAATTGACCCCTCGACCGGGTCGGGATAGGCGGGCCGGATCGTGCCAGCCCGCCATATCCTGATCCCGATCCACGATTTCTCCGCCGGCGGGACCGAGCTGATCGCCTTTCGTCTTGCGAGCCATTGGCTTGCCACCGGGCGTCAGGTCACCATTCTCGCAGGCGCGCGCGACGGCCCGATGATCGAGCGGGTGCCACAAGGTGCCGCCGTCCATGTTCTCGACCCTGAACGCTCGCGCTGGCGCTTTTCCCGCGTCAGGCTCGGTGCCCAGATGGCCCCCGATGTCGCACGGATTGCGCCCGACCTCGTGTTCATCCCCGGCAATTTCCATTTCGGCCTCGCCCGCGCGATCAAGGCAGCGGTCCCGCAGACCAAGATCATCGGCAAGATCAGCAACCCGCTGGTCGGCGCACCATTCGACCATGGCGCGCTTGCAGCCGTGGCCCGCCCCGTTCTCAAGACGATCACTGCCGGGATCGACTGGTTTGCAGCCATGTCGCCCGGTCTGGCGCAGGATCTGCAACGCCAGCTCGGCCATGCGCGCGTGTCGACACTTTATGATCCGAACATTCCCGACGGCCCCCTGCCCTTCATACCCCACCCGCCCCGCAATGGCAGCGAGCCACTGCGCCTGCTCGGGATCGGGCGGCTCGAACCGCAGAAGAACTGGCCGTTGGCATTCGAAGCCATTGCGAAAATCCGCCAGCAAACCCCGGTCACGCTGCGTATATTCGGGCAGGGTCCGGATCGTGCGCAGCTCGAACAGAGAATTGCTGCGATGGACCTCAGCGACGTGATCGATCTGGCCGGCTTCACCGACAGGCTTGCCGAGGAATTCGCCCACGCCCATGCGCTTCTCATCACCTCTCATTTCGAAGGTGGCCCAGCGGTCGCCGCCGAAGCACTGGCGCACGGACTGCCAGTCGTCGCCACCGATTGCTCGCACTTCCTGCGCGATCTGATCGACGATCCGACGTTGGGCACTCTGGTGTCCAAAGGCGATGCTGCCGCACTTGGCAAAGCCGCTATCGCGCAGACGTTGCGCAACGGGCCAACTGATGAGCTGGTCGCGCGCAAACTCGCACCCTTGCGCTTTGGCGCCACGGCAAAGGCCTATCTCGATTGCTTCGACCGTGTGTGCGAGGGATAATTTAGCAAAGCGGCGCTTGCACTGACGATAATTTTAGGCAATTGAGCAGGCCATGAAACGCAACGGACTACTTCTGCGACTTATCCGCCCTTGGGCGTGACCTGAGCGTGCCTGCGGGTGCGACGGGCGCATCCAAGGGCTAAACCGCCACGCCGCAGCCATTCCGTTTCGAGATAGCCCATGTCCATGCTCAGCAATCCCGCGCAGAAATACAGCGCTTTTCCGCAGGTCGATTTGCCCGACCGCCAGTGGCCCTCCCGCCGTATCACCACCCCGCCCCGCTGGCTGTCGACCGATCTGCGCGACGGCAATCAGGCGATTGTCGATCCGATGGATTCGGCCAAGAAGACGCGCTTTTTCGATTTGCTGGTCGAGGTCGGCCTGAAGGAAATCGAAGTCGGTTTTCCCAGCGCCGGCGAAACCGAGTTCGACTTCATATCCGGCCTTGTTCGCTCGGGCCGCGTTCCTGACGACGTGCTCGTACAGGTCCTCACCCAAAGCCGCGAGGATCTGATCCGCACCAGCTTCGCCAGCCTCGAAGGCGCGCGCGCGGCAATCGTCCACCTCTATAATGCGGTCAGTCCGGCATGGCGCGAGATCGTGTTCGGTATGACACCGAAGCAAGTGATCGGCGTCGCCGTCGCAGGAGCCAAGGTGATGCGCGACGAGGCTGCCAAGCGGCCTGAGACCGACTGGCATTTCCAGTACAGCCCGGAAACCTTCTCCACCGCCGAGCTCGATATAAGCCTCGCGGTCTGCGAGGCGGTGATGGATGTGCTCCAACCGACGCCAGTCCACCCGATAATCCTCAACCTGCCCGCAACTGTCGAGGCGGCAACGCCCAATATCTACGCCGACCAGATCGAATATTTCATCCGCAATTTGCCCAACCGCGAAAGTGCGGTCATCAGCCTGCACACGCATAATGATCGTGGCACGGGGGTCGCTGCTGCCGAACTGGGCCTGATGGCCGGGGCCGACCGTGTCGAAGGCTGCCTGTTCGGCAATGGCGAGCGCACCGGCAATTGCTGCCTCGTGACGATGGCGCTCAATCTTTACACGCAAGGGGTCAACCCTGCGCTCGACTTCTCCGATATCGATCGGGTCATCGAGACGGTGGAATATTGCAACGAACTGCCTGTGCATCAGCGCCACCCCTACGGCGGCGAACTGGTCTATACGGCGTTTTCAGGCAGCCATCAGGACGCGATAAAGAAGGGTTTCGCAGCCCGCGAAACGCAGAACGATACTGGCTGGCGCGTGCCCTACCTGCCGATCGACCCGGCTGACCTCGGGCGCAATTACGAAGCTGTGATCCGGGTCAACTCGCAAAGCGGCAAAGGCGGGTTCGCCTGGGTGCTCGAACAGGATCAGGGCCTCAAACTGCCCAAGGCGATGCAAGCCGATTTCAGCCCGCACGTCCAGCGGCTCGCCGATGAACTGGGGCGGGAGCTGACGGCAGAGGATATCTGGCAGGCGTTCCGCAAGGCCTATCACGTCAAGACCTATCCCAAGCATTTCCAGCTGCTCGACTACGAGGAGCGCCGCAGCACCGATGGCACAAGGTTGTTCAGCGGAACGATTGCGGTCGCCGGGCAGCAACAAAGTGTCAGCGGACGAGGCAATGGTACGATCTCCTCGGTCATCGCGACCTTGCGCGATTCCTTCGATCTGGCGCTCGAAATCGTCGATTATTCCGAACATGCCCTGTCGACCGGATCGGACGCACGGGCGGCGGCCTATGTGCTTGCCGCCTTGCCCGATGGTCGGCGTGTATGGGGCTGCGGCATCGACGAGGATGTTGCGACCGCTGGCGTGCGCGCGGTGCTGAGTGCCGCCAACGGGGCGGTCACCGTGGCTTGAGCGATGGCCAGGCGATGCTTCGGCGGTTTCGGTCTGCTCGGATTAAACTTTCGATATCCGCTCGTTGCCAAGAATAAAAAGTGCTAATCGGCGAATATGGACGCTTCGACCAGACCTCCCCTGAGCGCGGCACATCTGTCTGCGATCGTCGAAAATTCGTCGGACGCGATCATCTCCATCGATCTCGATGGCCGGATCGAAAGCTGGAACGCCGCTGCACAGCGCATCTATGGCTGGTCTGCCGATGAGATGGTCGGTCGCAACGTATGGCCGCTTATACCAGAGGATCGCCGCGATGAAGAAGCGGCAATACTGGAGCGTGTGCGCAACGGCGACCTGGTCAGTCGATTCGAAACCTTGCGTCTCGGCAAAGGCGGTATGGAAATTCCCGTCTCGGTGACGGTGTCCCCGATCCGCAATGCGGACGGCCTGGTAATCGGTGCCTCGAAGATCGCCAGCGATCTGCGCGAACAATATGATCTGAGGCAAGAATTGCTGCAGAGCCAGCGGCACTTCGCCGCACTCGCACAGAATATTCCGCAGCTTGCGTGGATGGCCGACAGCAAGGGATGGATATTCTGGTATAACCAACGCTGGTACGATTACACCGGCACCACGCTGGAACAGACGCAGGGTTGGGGCTGGCGTGATGTACACCACCCGGACCATGTCGACCGTGTGGCCCAAAAGGTCCAGCACTCGTGGGATACCGGCGAACCATGGGAGGACACTTTCCCCCTGCGCGGCAAGGACGGCAATTATCGCTGGTTCCTGTCACGTGCCCAGCCAATGCGCGACAAGGATGGCAAGTTGGTGCTGTGGTGCGGCACCAACACCGACATTACCGAGGAGCGCGAAGCAAACGAGCGCATCCGCATGTTAATGCGCGAGGTCAATCACCGGGCACGAAACATGCTGTCGACGATACAGGCGATCGTCCATCGTTCTACCAAAAGCGCCAATCCCGAGCTCGAAGCCTCGATCATCAATCGGATCGGAGCGCTGTCTGCCAATCTTGATGTCTTGTCCGAAAGCAGTTGGGCAGGTGCGGATGTTACCGCGGTCGTTCGGTCGCAAATCGAGCATCTCGCCGAGAAAAAAGCGCAAGTGACGATCAAAGGCAAGGATGGGATAGTCTTCAAGCCTGCCGTAGCGGAGGCCTTGGGGTTGGCGATCCACGAGCTCGCCACAAACGCCGAAAAGCACGGTTCGCTGTCTGTCGCCGGGGGCGGCGTCATCGTCGACTGGCGGACCGAATCAGGAGATGACGGCGATATGTTCGTCCTTGACTGGACCGAGCACGGGGGGCCGGAAGTGGTGCCCTCCGATCATGAAGGATTTGGGTCGATCATTCTGAATCGCTATCCGCGCATGGTCATGCAGGGCATGTCCAAGGTCGATTTTGCGCGCGACGGATTGCGTTACACACTTCGCGCTCCTTTGGCGCGAATGCTCGCCAATGGTCTCGATATCGCCGGGAATCCCGTGTCAGCCTGATCGAGGCGGCTTCGATCATCACCCGGCTCTAATCGCAAAAGACGCTTGCCCTCCTTCCCATCCCGATGACACAACGACCGGGAGAGGAGCGCTGACAATGCCTGAAGAGATACTCGAGCCCGACCTGCCGATCGTCGATCCGCATCATCATCTCTGGGACTTGCGCCCGATGATGCCGAGCTTTCCCGAGCCACGACACGACTTCATCGAAGCGCTGGTGGATGCATCCTACTATACTTTCGACGCGCTCCAGGCCGATACGCATTCAGGTCACAATATCGTCGCCACCGTATTCATGGAGTGCGGCGCATTCTACGACGCTGCTCGCGATGACGCGATGAAAACGGTCGGCGAAGTCGAATTCGTCAACGGTGTTGCAGCGCAGGGCGCGAGCGGGCTGTATGGCGAGTACCGTCCCTGCGCGGGCATAGTCGGCCATGCCGATCTGACGCTCGGCGATGCGGTCAAGCCGGTGATCGAGGCGCTGCTGGCTGCGGGGAATGGCCGTTTCAAAGGTATTCGACATTCCGGAGCCTGGGACGAGGATCCAACCGTGCTCGGACCGCCCTTTCATGCTCCGCAGGATCTCTACGGCGCGGACGATTTTCGCAAGGGCTTCGCCGCCTATGCCGAGTTCGGTTTGACCTTCGATGCCTGGGTGCTGGAACCGCAATTGCCCGATGTCATCGCACTGGCGCGTGCCTTTCCTGACCAGCAGATCATCCTCGATCATTGCGGAACGCCGCTCAACATCGCCAGCTATCGTGGGAAGCTCGACGAGCATTACGACCGCTGGCAGCGCAACCTGCGCGAGCTGGCGCAATGCGAAAACGTCAGCGTCAAGCTGGGTGGGCTGGCGATGGCGTTTTGCGGGATGCCGGAGAACGGCCCTGCCGCTGGCATTGGGTCTGAGGCGCTGGCCGCGATGTGGCGTCCCTATATCGAAACCTGCATCGAAGCGTTCGGCCCTCAACGCGCGATGTTTGAAAGCAATTATCCGGTCGATCGCTGGGGTGCGTCCTATCCGGTGCTGTGGAACGCGTTCAAGCGGCTGGCTGCGGGAGCGTCGACCGACGAAAAGCGCGCCTTGTTCGCGGCGACGGCGGCGCGGACTTACGACATCGAACATATCCTCCCATCATAATCGCGCTCGACAACGCTTCGGCAAGCCGATAGCGATCAGTCAAGTTTTATAATGAAACGGAGTTGACGGATGCCCTTGCCTGCACCTTTTGATCGCCTGCGCCTGCCCGTGATTGGGTCTCCCCTGTTCATCGTCTCGGGGCCGGAGCTGGTGATTGCGCAGTGCAAGGCGGGCATCGTCGGCAGCTTTCCCGCTCTCAATGCCCGGCCGCAGTCGGAGCTCGACGAGTGGCTGCATCGCATAACCGAAGAACTGAGCCAGCATAATCGCGACAACCCAGATCGCCCCGCCGCGCCTTTCGCGGTCAACCAGATCGTCCATCGTACCAATGATCGGCTGGATGCGGATATGGTGACCTGCGCCAAGTGGCAGGTGCCGATGCTGATCACATCGCTCGGCGCACGCGAGGAGATTTTCGAAGCCGCCCATGACTGGGGCGCGATTGTCCTGCACGATGTCATCAACAACCGCTTTGCCCATAAGGCCATCGAGAAAGGCGCGGACGGGCTGATCCCGGTTGCCGCTGGCGCTGGTGGCCATGCCGGAACCTTGTCACCCTTCGCGCTCATGCAGGAAATTCGCAGCTGGTTCGATGGTCTGGTGGCGCTGTCGGGCGCGATCGGACATGGGCGTTCGATCCTTGCTGCGCAGGCGCTTGGCGCCGATTTCGCCTACATCGGCTCGCCCTGGATCGCGACCGAGGAAGCCAATGCCGTGGAAGGCTACAAGAAGGGTATAGTCGAGGGTAGCGCGGACGGGATCGTCTACACCAACCTCTTCACCGGCGTACACGGCAATTACCTGCGCTCCAGCATCGAAGCCGCCGGAATGGACCCCGAAAACCTGCCGGTCAGCGATCCCAGCAAGATGAATTTCGGCAGCGGCGGCAACAGCAAGGCCAAGGCGTGGAAGGACATCTGGGGATCGGGACAGGGCATCGGCACGGTCGAACGGGTCGCTCCGGTCGAAGAAACCGTGGCGCGGCTGGAGAGCGAATACAACGCCGCCAGAGAGCATCTCAGGCAAGTCGCCTTCTAGATGCAGCGCATTAAGCTGCACATGCGGTCCACAACTCTTCGGCGAGAGCGTCAAGCAAGGTGAAGTCCTGCCCCGCCCCCAACGGCTGATGACGATTGAGTATCAACGGCACACGCTCGTCAAGCAAGCGTCGCCTCAAGGCCTGTTGCAACAGGGCGATCCGCATAACGGCCGTTTCATCCGCAAGCGTACGCCGCCGGCTGCGACAAACAGACCAGTTCCCCTCGATCGTCCCGAGCCGATCGAGGACCATGTCATTGTAGCTGCGATGCGGCCCGGGATGGAGTGGCAATCCGGTGCGCACGGCCGTAAGGTCGCACGCCGGAAGCAACACCCCGTTGCGTCGGAAATCGTCGAAGCCGATGCGTCGTTTACCGAGCGATGCGAACATCCGTTCAAGCCCCGCGTGACGCAGCGCCTGTCTCGGTATCAGATGGTGGCGCTGTAAAACCGGATCATGGCCCGGAGCGCCGCGCCGGTTCACCGCCCGGAAGGGCAGATGCATTGCCGTCTGTATCAATCCCGCTCAACGCGCCCGCCGGCACGTCACCCTCGATCTCCGAGACATGCAGCCGCCTGCCATCAGGTGTCGGCCTCAAGCACAAAGGCACATTGTCCGGCCAAAGAATATGTCGTTCGTGCTCGATCCCGTTCTGGTTGACCAGATAGTCGATCAACCTCACAGCCAGACGTGTCGCCCGGGGACGATCGCTGGACAGCGCGGGATCGATTTCGATCTCACGCCCGGTGAAGAACGCCAGTCCATCGCTTGCCAGCCCGCCATCTTCCGTCGCAACAACACCAGTCAGCCCAAGCGCGTGGAACGCGCTGCCCTCCAGCCATTGCCTGACCATCTGGCTGAAAATTCCTCGTCCGACGGCACTTGTGGAAGGCTGTCAGACCACCGCGACCGCCCCCTCGATCTGCTCCAGCAATGCCTCAGCCATGCCCATCATCGCCCGAACGACAGGTATCGCACTGGCCGCCCCGGATAGATGCGGGCCTGGCCCGATGACGATCGCCTCGCACGACGTGATATCATTCTCGCCGATGCCAAAATGATGGCGCAGGCCCGGCCAGCAGACGCTTTGCAGCGGAGCGAGCCCGAGCACGTCGAACGTCACTCCATCGACCAGCAGTTCGAGCCACGCCTCGCCTGGATCGTCCGGTGACAGGGATTCGCGCGGATCATGGCTGACGAAGCCATGTCCGGATCGGTCCACCGCCTGCTTTATCGCATCGCTCTCGGGCCTTGTCCCAGGGCGAAAAAGCGGGAACAGGCAAGCGCTGCTTGCCTGGCCAATACCAGTGTCCTGCGATCCAGCCATCGTGGTGATCGTCCATTCCCCCCCCAAGGCATGTAGGTTTGCAGATTCATGCGCTGCGAACAATAGGCTGCAATTCTATCCCATGCGTTTACGGCATGGTGACGGGTGCAAATCGTCAGAACAGATTGAGTTTCAAGCCTTCCGCCAAGGCAGCGCCCAATTCCCGGCAGCGATGCAATACGTCTTCACCGACCTTCTTGGGCGCAAGAATCGCGTCCTTGGTCTGGGCGTCGAAATTGACGATCATCGGATCGCTCACCCGTCTGAGCCGCCAACCGGTCGCGATTCGGTCGAGCTGACGTTGCGCACCCTCTCCATCCGATCCGGCAGCAATGATCGTGGCATAGGCCCGCCCCTCGATTTCGCCGAGCATTGGGTAGTAAAGCCGATCGAACATTTCCTTCATCGCCCCGCTGAGAGCAGCGAGATTTTCCGGTCCGACGAAGAGATAGCCCCGCGCTGCCAGCATCTGCTCCGCCTCAACCGCATCGACGGGCCGCAGCAGCGCCGAATGCCCCGCCCCGTCGCTGGCAGCGCGCGCCATCGCTTCGCTTGCGCCGGTGCGGCTATGCCAGGCGATAAGGAGTGGCGGCTTGTCCATTACCCAAGCATCCCTTCACCCTGTCGATTGTCAATGCTGCTGCGCTTTTAACCGGAGCCCCCTCGGGCTACGGTAATGTCATGGTTCCAGAACTGGTACAGGATGCCCTTGGCGTTGCCCGCTCGATCGGCGGCAAGCGCTGGCGATGGCGCGGCGGCAATATGGCGCTCGGTCAGAACGGGGCGACGCTCGATCACGATATCGTTACCCAATTGCTCCTGTCGCGAGGGGTGCCGGCCCATGATCTGGAGCGTCATCGCGAGCCGACTTTGCGCGGTTTCCTGCCAGATCCCGCATTGTTCGCCGATATGGAGGTCGCTGCCGAACGGATCGCGCAAGCGGTGCTGACCGGCGAGAAAGTTACGGTTTACGGCGATTATGATGTCGATGGAGCGACCAGCGCCGCATTGCTGATTCGCCTGCTTCGCATGTTGGGCCTCCCCGCAGACTATTACATTCCCGACCGACTGCTGGAGGGCTATGGCCCGTCGGGAGAAGCGCTGGTGGCTTTGGGCGAACGCGGATCGAGCCTCGTCATCACGGTCGATTGCGGTGCGATGGCGCATGAAGCGCTGGCGCAGGCAAGCGATGCCGGGATCGACGTAATCGTGGTCGACCATCACAAATGCCCTCCCGACCTTCCGCGGACGGTCGCCCTGGTTAACCCAAATCGGCTCGACGAAAGCGACGAGGCTGCCGCGCATGGTCATCTGGCGGCAGTCGGTGTCGCATTCCTGCTTGGCGTTGCCCTGGTGCGCAAATTGCGCGACCGTGGCTTTTTCAAGGGCCGGAGCGAACCGCAGTTGATCGGTCTACTCGATCTGGTTGCATTGGGGACTGTGGCGGACGTCGCCGCGCTCCACGGCCTCAACCGCGCATTCGTGTCGCAAGGGCTGAAGGTCATGGCGCGGCGGAACAATATCGGTCTGGCCGCACTGATCGACGCGAGCCGCCTGAAGCGGAGCCCGCAGTGCAGCGACCTCGGATTCGCGCTCGGCCCGCGTATCAATGCGGGCGGGCGCGTCGGTGAATCGACGCTCGGGGTGCGGCTGCTCACCACCGAAGATCCTGACGAAGCACGAACGATCGCCGAGCAGCTATCGGCGCTGAACGAGGAACGTCGCGCCGTAGAAGCCGAGGTACAGGAAGCAGCCGAAGCCCAGCTCGAATCGCAGCACAATCGATCAGTTCCGGTGCTCTGTGCGAGCGGCTGGCATCCCGGAGTAATTGGAATAGTCGCGGGGCGGATCAAGGAAAAGACGGGCAAACCCTCTCTGGTCGTCGCGCTGGATGCAGAAAGCGGCATCGGCAAGGGTTCGGGACGTTCGATCAGCGGCGTTGATCTTGGGGCGGCAATCATCGCCGCGCGCGAGCAAGGATTGCTGATGGCAGGCGGTGGCCATGCCATGGCTGCGGGAATCACTGTCGCTCGAGACAAGATCGACGATTTTGCCGAGTGGCTGGACGAGCGGCTGGCTTCGCAGGTTGCCCGCGCCTCTGCCGAGCAGGAGACGTTGCTCGATCTTTCCGTGACGCCCGGTGGCCTCACGCCTGAACTGGTGGCGGCTCTCGATGGCGCCGGACCCTATGGAGTGGGTTGGCCCGCTCCACGCGTTGCCGTTGGCCCGGTGCGGTTGGTGCAATGCGATATCGTCGGACACGATCACGTTCGCATCATCGCCGCCGGTGAGGACGGAGCAAGCTTCAAGGCGATTGCCTTCCGCGCGGCGGAAGGCGACCTTGGCCAAGCTCTGTTGCATAGCGCGCGCGGACGGCGGTTGTGGCTCAGCGGGCGGGCCAAGATCGACGATTGGGGCAACCGTCCCAAGGCCGAACTGCACGTCGAGGATGCCGCCTGGGCTGACTGAGCAATGCACCATGTTGCGGATGCAGGGTTGACGCGATCAGCACCGCAACCTAATGGGCGCGCCTTGCCAACGCCCGGCAACGGCATGGCCCCTTCGTCTAGCGGTTAGGACGCGGCCCTTTCACGGCTGAAACACGGGTTCGATTCCCGTAGGGGTCACCATCTTTATCCACGGGATGGTGGCAAAATTCTGGCAAGGCCCCTTCGTCTAGCGGTCAGGACGCGGCCCTCTCACGGCTGAAACACGGGTTCGATTCCCGTAGGGGTCACCACGAAATCCACAACTTCTTTCGATCCCGGCGGCCAGCTCATGCGGTTCCGCTTCGAGTCCGCACTGGAACTCCCCATCGTCTCGCTCTAGTCAGTTGGCGTATATGGAGCCAGAACCTCTCAGGTGGGTAGGAATCATCCTCGCGATCGGCGCAATCGTGGCTCTGCTTCACGCGGTAGGCACCCCAGTTTTCGTCATTGTGTTAGTGGGCCTGATCTGGATTCTCACATTGTGGCTGGCGAGGTCGCAGCCGGAGCAGATCGTGGTCAGGCGGCCTGCGGAATTCACCATAGATCGCCTGTCGGAGCTGTTTGAGGATTCAGAAACGCCGGTGCTGATTACGCGCCACAACCGCGTGATTTTCGCCAATGCATCGGCCAGAAACCTATTCGGCACACATTTGCTCGAACAGGATGCGCGAATGGCCTTGCGCCACCCTGAAGCCGTTCGGCTGATTGAAAGTAAGAAGAGTGGCAACGCCTTTGTCACCGGGCTGGTCCGCAGGCGCGATGTGTGGGCGATCAATCGCAAGGCACTCCAGGACGACATGGGCATTCTGGAGTTCATCAACCGCACGTCCGAAGCAGACATCAGCCGCGCCCATACCGATTTCGTTGCCAACGCCAGCCATGAGCTTCGCACGCCGCTGGCATCGATAATCGGCTATGTCGAAACTTTGCAGGAAGATGGCGGCAGCCTCGATACCAAGATCGCCACGCGTTTTCTCGACACCATATTGCGGGAAGCCCAGCGTCTCCAGAGCCTAGTCAGCGATCTCATGTCGCTTTCACGGATCGAAGCCGAAAAGCATGATCTGCCGGAAGATCGCATCGCGCTCGGGCCGCTGGTCGAACGGGCGACTCGCGATGCCGCAGGTGTCGACGGGGTCGAGCGGTTGACGATAGCTATCGAGGGTGACGCGAGCGTTCGCGGAGATACCCAACAGATTGAGCAACTGGTCCGCAATCTGGTCGATAATGCGCTGAAATATGGCGCATCCGGTGGCCCGGTGACTGTCAAGCTTCAGGTCCAGAAGCCCGGCCGTGCACGCCTGACGGTGAGCGACAGCGGCGATGGAATTCCCGCCGAACACATCCCGCACCTGACCCGGCGTTTCTATCGTACCGATCCGGGGCGCAGCCGCGCTTCAGGCGGGACCGGGCTGGGTCTGGCGATCGTCAAACATATCGTCGAACGGCATCGCGGTAGGCTGTCGATCGATAGTACGCCGGGTCACGGAACCAGTGTGCACGTAACCCTGCCAACAGATCTGTGATGCGCGTGCTATCGTTAGGGCTTGAAGGAGATAATATCTTCCGTCCGGACGATATGAAATCAGCTTCCCCACGGTCGCCATTCCGTCTTGTTCGCAGCCTTGGATAAACTCACCATCGCCTAATTCCGGCAATCGGGTTAAGGCGATGGCAAACGACATAGTAATGGGACTCAACGGATGAACATGGACCATACGATCAAGGCCTTCGATGAAGACATCACGCGACTGCGTGGCTTGATTGCGGAAATGGGTGGCCTTGCAGAAGTCGCGGTGCAGAATGCAATGGATGCGCTGGTTCGCGGCGACGATGAACTGGCTGAAAAGACCATGCGCGGCGACCGTAAGATCGACGCGCTGGAAAGCGAAGTCGACAAGCTGGCGATCCGCGTCATCGCACTACGAGCCCCGCTGGCGGACGATTTGCGCGAAGTGGTTGCTGCGCTCAAGATTGCGGGGGTTGTCGAGCGGATCGGTGATTATTCCAAGAATATTGCCCGCGCGAGCCGCGAGATCGGCCCGTTCCGGCGTCATTTCGAACCGCTGACGCTGCTCCCAGCGATGGCTGACGTCGCCAGTGAAATGGTCCATGACGTGCTTACCGCCTACGCTGCACGCGATGCGCAACTGGCACTTGAGGTGATCGCGACCGACCAGCGGGTCGATGCGTTCTACAATTCGATCTTCCGCAACCTCGTCAGCCACATGACGGAAAACCCATCCACCATTACCAGCGCTGCGCAATTGCTGTTCGTCGCGCGCAATCTGGAACGTATCGGCGATCACGCCACCAACGTCGCCGAAATGGTGCATTTCGCCGCGACCGGGCAATATCCGGTGGATCAGGACGACTGACATAAAAATGTAGCCGAGTAGTCATAATGCAGTCTCCATCGACCAATCGAAAGCACGAGGACTCCTCATTGGCTGCTGCGAAACTGCTTCTCGTCGAAGATGACCCGGCTCTGCTCGAGCTGCTCGAATATCGTTTTCGCAATGAAGGTTACGACGTCAGGGCCACCGCCGACGGCGATGAAGCGCTCATGCTCGCAAGCGAGGAGAGCCCAGACCTGGTGATTCTCGACTGGATGATCGAAGGCACCAGCGGAATCGAGGTCTGCCGTCGGTTACGGCGCGACAAGGCAACGGCTCATGTGCCGATCATCATGCTGACCGCCCGCGAATCGGAAGATGATCGGATTCGCGGACTGGATACCGGCGCCGACGACTACGTCACCAAGCCATTCTCTCCGCGCGAACTGATGGCACGGGTAGCGGCGGTAATGCGCCGTATCCGCCCGGCCCTGGCAGGCGAAATGCTGGAAGTCGGTGATATTGCGCTCGATCCGGTCGCGCACAAGGTCAAGCGACGTGGACGCGAATTGCAGCTTGGCCCGACCGAGTACCGCCTGCTCAAATTTTTCATGGAAAGCCCCGGGCGCGTGTTCAGCCGCAGCCAATTGCTCGATGGCGTATGGGGCACGGCGAGCGATATCGAATTGCGGACCGTGGACGTACATATCCGCCGCCTTCGCAAGGCGATCGATATTCCGGAGGCAAAAGATCCGGTAAGAACGGTGCGATCGGCCGGCTATTCCTTCGAATCCTGACCGCGCAGTGCTGCACATTCCCCTTCGCGATCAATCGCAGCGTGACCAATTATGGTTAAGCCACACCCCATCATGATCGGTCGGGTAATTTTAAGCCGATTCATCCATTGTTGCGAAGTAGCCAGGAGATGAAATCGCGTGGTTCTTGCGAATGCCGAAATTCAAGATCCCGTCGAGCGCCGTCGATTTCGGCGATACACGGTTGATCAGCCGGCCCAACTCAGGCTGACCGGCGGCGATCGCAGCGGCAGATTGAGCGACTTGTCCGAAACCGGTGCCCGGTTCGAAACCGCCAGCCCCCCGATCGAGGGTGTAAGCGGTCTGCTGGTGTGGAGAGATCAGGAACAGCGGTGCACTGTCATTTGGGCGAGCGAAGGACGTTGCGGGATACGCTTCGACCGCCCGATCCCCAAGCGCGTCGTCGATGAGAGCGTCCTGATAACGCCGGGCAAGCCCAGCAGCGATGCCAATTTCGGGAAAATCCCTTTCGACCAGAAACGGTCCGCTTTGAGACGGCGGTAGAGTTCCGACCTGAAAGCTCAGGCTTTCTCTTCTGGCTGCTCGCGCGTTTCGAAAACCTCGATCATGCGCTTGAGCAAATGGCGCAAAACCTGCTCCTGATCTTCCAGTCTCTGCTCGAGCCGATCGATTCTGGAAGCAACTTCCTGCGCAGGCGCTTGCTCGCGCAATTCATCAAATTCCCGGCGTAACTTGCTGAAAGTCTTGTCGCGCTGAACAAAGGCTTCTTCTATCGCTACCAGCTGCGCTTCGGCCAGACCCGATCCAACCCCATTCTCAGCAGGCGAGGATGAAACTTCTGCGACATCGCCTTGGCGTTCTTCGTTATCTGCCACGACTTCGCCCGGAACCCCCTTGTCCACGTCTCGATCCATTTCGTCCTCCACCGCCCCTTCGGTTGCCGCCAACATTTCGCCGTCCGGCGTAACGTCCGAAAATTCGTGCAAGACCACCTCAAGCAAATCGCTGTTCAGTATCTCCATTTCCCGATCTGCACCATGCTCAAGCAATCGCGTCATAATGCGATTGATGGCTTCGGGATTTCCGGCGGTCGCTTCATGCAGCTGTCCAGCTATCGAAGGCGCCAATACCGGCCCCCCTTCCCAGCCCGCCCACTTCAGGCGGCCATCGACATAGGGTTCGATCTCATCGACCATCAATCCGTCGAGCGTGTATTCGACCGTCAGCCGCTCGCGCAGTTCGCCAAGCCCCTCGATTTCGGCAATTGTCTCGGCAAAATCGAGGCCACCGGTCAAGACCATCTGCACCAGCGGCCGATCGCCCAAGCGCAGACGCCCCAGCTCTTGCAGTGCGAGCAGGCCGTCTTCTCCTGCTGCCTGCGCATCGTCGGCAAGCACCAATACACGCGAGCCCCGTCGCGCCTCGTCCTGACAAAACAGATCCAGCGCCGCAAACGGGCTTTCCGAATGTGTTTCCGGATCGTCGAGCGCAAATCCCTGTAGTACGCCTTCCAGCATCCCCTGAGCGCCCAGTTCGGCTACCGAAAGCATAGCCAGCGTCACCGCTTCGGCTTCGAGCTTGTCACGCAGGTGGAGGAGCAAGCTCGACTTGCCTGCTCCCTTCGAACCGGTGACGAGGACAACTCCCCCGCCCTTGTTCAGCCCATGGCCAATCGTCGTGATCGCCTTGCGGAAGGTCAGGCCGGGGAAATATTCAACTGCGTCGATATTTGCCTCGAAAGGGCGACACGACAGGCCATAGAATTGCTCATACATCAGTGGGCACCCTCTGATCGATCCGAACGCGGAAGGCCCGCATCATACCATCATTTCCGTGGCCGGTCCGTGGCCAAGAAAGGCGCTGGGCGACGCGCTCGCACCATAGGCCCCTGCGCAGAACACCGCCACGACATCGCCCACGTTTGCGCGCGGCAGTTCGGCGCGGTCGGCGAACCGGTCCAGCGGCGTGCACAGGCATCCAACGACATTGGCCACTTCTTCCGGCGCCGCAGAAAAACGGCTCGCAATCGCCAGCGGATAATTCCGCCGCACCACCGTCCCGAAATTACCCGATGCAGCGAGCTGGTGATGCAGGCCACCGTCGGTGACGAGGAATGTCTCGCCCCCACTTTCCTTGCAATCGACAATCCGGGTCAGATAGACGCCTGCCTCACCCACCAGGTAACGGCCGAGTTCGATATGGAATTCGGTTTGAACGAGATTTGGCAGCGGATTGTCCAGCTTCTCACCAAGTGCAGCACCTACGGCATCGATATCGAGCGGCCTATCACCGGCAAAATAGGGGATGCCGAAACCACCACCCAGATTGAGACGCGTCAGGCCGACTTGTGCATCGGTTGCAAGTCGGTCGGCAAGTGCAAGCGTGGCGGCTTGCGTTTCGATCACTGCTTCAGCGTCAAGCGCCTGACTTCCGGCAAAGATATGCAACCCGCGCCATTCGCAGCCCGCTTCCACGATACGCTTGATCAATGCCGGTGCTCTTACGGCATCGATCCCGAAAGGCTTGGCGCCGCCTCCCATTTTCATGCCCGACCCCTTGAGCTCGAAATCGGGATTGACGCGAACCGCAAGCCGCGGGGCCACGCCAAGCCTTTCGGCAATGGCCAATGCCCTGTCCGCCTCTCCCTCGCTCTCAAGGTTGAGCGTAACTCCGGCTGCAATCGCTGCTTCAAGTTCGTCTTTGCGCTTGCCCGGTCCGGCGAAGCTGACACGGCTCATGTCTATCCCGGTGGTCTGGACCATGCAAAGCTCGCCGCTCGAGGCGATATCGAGTCCATCCACGAGCTTCACCATAAGTTCAAGTATCGGCGAAAAGCTATTGGCTTTTATGGCATAATTTATCTTGAGTTGCTGCGGCATCGCCTCGCGCAAGCGTGCCATGCGAGTTTCTATCAGTTGGCGTGAATAGACGAAGAGCGGGGTTTCGCCCGCAGCTTCGACCAGCGCACTTGCGGTCTTTCCACCGACCGCAAGCTGCCCGTCGATGGTCTCGAATCCATCCGGGATCGGTCCAAGCGGCTTGGCATGGGTCGTCATGCGTCGATCTCTTTAGCCAGTGCTGCGCGATCGATCTTGCCATTGGGGTTCAAGGGCAGCTCCTCACGCCAGAAAATGGTGCGCGGCTGCATGAAGTTCGGCAGTTCGCTAGCCAGCGCCTTAGCCAGCGCGTCTTCGTCTGGCCGGATGCCGGGTGCACTTCTGACAAACAGCACCACCGCCTGTCCCAGTCTTTCGTCCGCGGCGCCGAGGGCCACAGCATCGGCGACCAGACCGGTCGCCACCGCAGCATCCTCTATTTCCTGCGGGCTGATGCGATTACCTGCACTCTTGATCATGGCGTCGCGTCGCCCGACGAAATATAGCAAACCGTCCTTGCCGCGGATCACCCGATCACCCGACCACACCGCTGTGCCTCCATACTTGCTGTGCGCTGGTGCGGGCCGGAACCGTTCAGCTGTCCGTACGGGATCCTGCCAGTATCCCTGCGCAACCAGTGGTCCACAGTGGACAAGCTCGCCTTCCTGTTCAGCTGGGACTGGACCACCCTGCTCATCAACGACCAATATCTCGGCAAAGGGGATCGCTCGCCCCATCGAGGTAGGATGCGCATCGACCAGAGCCGGGTCGAGATACGTCGATCGAAACGCTTCAGTCAGGCCGTACATCGGATAAAGGTCGACATGAGGAAATATCCGTCGGAGGTTGGTTACCAGCTCCGTGGTGAGAGCGCCCCCGCTATTGGTCAAGCGACGCAGGGCGCCACGTGCCTCGTCGGACCATTCGATCGCAACGAGTTGCCACCAGAGCGGCGGAACGGCAGCGAGCGTCGTCACCCTGTGCCGCGCGCAAGCTTTCGAGACGTCGCGCGGGAGCAGATAGTCGAGCGGAATAACCCTGCCGCCGGCGTACCAAGTGCTCAGCAACTGGTTCTGGCCGTAGTCGAAAGACAGCGGCAGCACGGCCAGCGTAACGTCATCGTCGGCAAGCTTGAGATACTGGGCCACGCTGACGGCCCCCAGCCACATGTTCGCATGGCTCAGCATCACGCCCTTGGGTTTGCCGGTCGAGCCTGAGGTGTAAAGGATCGCGGCGAGAGTTTCGGGGTCCCTGTCGGATGCACCTGGTCGCTGCGGACAGGCCCGCGACTGCGCGATGGCGTCCACTTCCGCAATCACCTCGCAGTTTTCAGGTATGTCGGCATTCTCCAGCGTCGCCAGACGCGCTTTCGTCCCCAGCAGCAGCCGCGCCCCGCTATCCGCCAGAATATAGGCGACCTGCGCACGCTTGAGCAGTGGGTTGATCGGCACATGCACGAGGCCCGCTCGCGCTGCCGCCAGCGGCAAGAGGCAGGTCAGCTCGCCTTTCGCGGCCCAGCTGGCAACCCGCTCGCCCTCCTCGCAGCGCGCCGCCAGCCAGCCAGCCAAACCCGCGACCCGCTCGTCGAGCATGGCATAGCTCAACACCTCTCCACGCAGCACCAATGCCGGTGCATCGGGGTGCCCCATCAGCGCAAGATGGTCGATCGGATGAGGTGTGGCATAATCCATCGGCTATGCGCTATCGAGCGCGCAGCGTGAAAGCGCAAGCGTCACCGCGACTTGCGCCGCATTGTTGCTGTGGTAAGGCGCGCTTCCCCATCAACTTGCGGGATCCGCCAAGAGACGATGCCGATGAATGCCGATACTGTCAGCCAGAACGCCACAGGGCCATCGCGCGCCGAAGTCGACCAAGCCCTGAGGGCAATTCTCGTTGACGTGCTCAGTCTCGATCCCGAGAACGTGGCGGACTTCACCGTGGATACCGGCCTGTTCGGCCACTTGCCCGAACTCGATTCCATGGCGGTAGCGACCCTGCTCACCGAAATGGAAGATCGCATGCGTATCACGATCGACGACGACGATGTCGAAGGCGAGATGCTGGAGACCTATGGCGGGTTGCTGGCGTTTGCAGAGGCCAAGTCGATCGCAGGCTAGCGCAGGAACAGGCTGGTCAGCTCGACATGCGTCGACCAGCGGAATTGGCCCACGGGCCGCAATTTCTCAAGCCGGAACCCTGCGTCCACCAGCACCTTGGCGTCACGCGCCCAGCTTGACGGGTTGCAGCTGATATAGGCCACACGGTCGAGGGTGCTGTCGGCAATGGCTGCGATCTGCTCGCGCGCACCAGCACGCGGGGGATCGAGCAGGACCGCACCGAAGCGATTCAACTCTTCCGGCTGGAGCGGATTGCGAAACAGATCGCGGTGCAGCGAGTGGACCTGCTTCGCTTGCGTGGCAGCCGCCACCTTGCAGGCGAGATGCGCATCGCGCCCAGCCTCAACTGCAAGAACCCGGTTCGATTGAGACAAGCCGAAAGCAAATGTACCCAGACCGGCAAACAGGTCGGCGACCACTTCGGCTGATCGGCAGAAGTCCTGCGCGTCGTGCAACAGCACTGCCTCCCCATCCGGCGTCGGCTGGAGGAAAGCTCCGGCGGGAAGCGGCGTCGCCACACCTGCCAAGGTCACCGTGACGGGCTGTGGTTCCCACAGAGTTTCCGGCCCATATCCTTGATCGACTCCGATCCGGGCAAGACCATGATCGCGCGCAAAATCGAGGAATGCCTCGGTCGGTCCCAGCCCATCGATCGCCATATTTTTCAAGGCGCAATCAATGCCCTGATCCGTCATCGTCAGAGCGATGTCGATGGGGTTCTTGCCGCCCCATTGCGCGAGCAAGGCGCGCAGCGGAGCAACGAGCGCGAAAAGGTCGCGATGGAGAATATGACATTCGGCCAGATCCACGATTCGGTGGGAACTCGCCGCGCGGAAACCAAGCACAGCTCCCTGAGCGGTCTTCAAACCATGCAGGGTCGCACGCCGCCTGCTGTTCGGCGGGGAAAGATGCGTCTCAAGCAGCTCTCCGACTGTGACGCCCTGCCCTTCGGCCGCGTGCACGACGCGCTCGGTGACGAACTGGCGTAGCGAAGCTTCATCGGCGTGCTGCAATTGGCATCCGCCGCACTCGGAAAAGTGGCGGCACGGCGGGGCGACGTGATGCGGGCCGGGTTGCAACTCGCCATTGTCGAGCAAGACGTCGCCGGGGGCGGCACGCGCAACATGGCGACCATCCGCCGTGACGCCATCGCCCTTGGCAGCGATGCGTTCGATCACTCCGGACGCCCTCACAGGAAATGCGCCAGCGCGCGGTTGACGCATGACGCCAGTCGACTGGCCGTGAACGACGGACCCGCCAGCGCAGCGGCATAGGAGTGAAGCCAAACGCCCTCCTCTGCCGCACGCGCGGGATCGCCATGTCCGGCAAGGCGCGAGGCGATGATGCCCGCCAACACGTCGCCGCTGCCAGCGACCGACAGCCAGCTCGACCCGCGCGGGAAGAACGTCAGCCGCCCGTCTGCGCATGCCAGTACCGTGTCAGGCCCCTTGGCGAGGATAGCCGTGCCGATGGCGTCACGCAGTCCCGTTGCCTGTTCGACCTTGCCTTCCGCCGTGACGTCGAATGCCTTGCACAGCGCTGCCAGTTCGCCTTCATGCGGCGTCAGGCAAATACGGGACGCATCGACGCCTTCGAACATGTCAGCGTCGAGCAGGTGCAACGCATCGGCGTCGATCACGGCGCAAGCCCTGGCGTCGAGCACCGTGGCAAGCCGCTCGCGCGCCGCATCGTCACGCCCGAGGCCGGGTCCGACGAGCATCGCCCCGATGCGCTCGTCCGACAAAGCCTCGCCAAGCGCGCTCGTCGACACCACCAGATCGGGTGGAGAGCAGGTCGGCGAAGAGTCGCTGAGCAACTTCACATAACCCGCTCCAGCGCGCATCGCGGCCTCGCACGCAAGCAGAGGAGCGCCCGGCATTGCTCCTGCAACCACGGCGAGCAGGCCGCGCCTGTACTTGTGGCTGTCAGGTGCGGGCGCTGACAGCAGAGGTCGGTCCGAAAGAGTGACGTCATCATGGTCAAGCGCCAGTCCGATATCGACGAGCCGCTTTTCGCCCATCGCCGCACAGCCGGGCATCAACCAATGCGCGCGTTTCCAAGCGCCGAGCGCCAGAGTCAGGTCGCATTGATAGGGCGCAGCCAGCCATTCGCCGCTGTCGCTCATCACACCACTCGGCACGTCTATTGCGATCTTGAATGAGGAAGACTTGCCAAACTGCTCTAATAATTCTGCAAATTGACCTTCGACTTTTCGAGAAAGCCCATATCCGAACAGGCAATCGACCAGAATTGGGTCGGTAAGCGTGGCAGCAACGTCGACAGGTCCGGCGTAGCTGGCGCGCGCCTTAGAAGCGGTCTCGGTGGTGGGATCGACCGGGGCAACCACCCTGACAGCAAGCCCGCTCTTACGCAGCGTCTCGGCGATCACATATCCATCGCCGCCGTTGTTACCGGGGCCGCACAGGACCGTCACCGCCCTGCCTCCAGCGACGCGTGCAACCCATTGCGCCGCGCCCTCGCCCGCGCGCTCCATCAACTCCCATTCGCTGACGCCAGAGGCCATCGCGGACTGTTCGGCGGCGCGCATCTGCGCGACGGTCAATACCGCCGTGCTCATGCCGGAACGCCCTCAGATATCGGCGAAGATATGCGTTTCCTTGGCCGCGCCCGGATGGGTAACCGCACCCTTGGAGGCAGGGCCGACATTCTGCGAGAAACGCCACAAGGCTCCGGACTGATAGTCATTCTGGCGCGGCTGCCACGCCTTGCGTCTTTCGTCCAGCACCGAAGGGGCGACATCGAGGTCAATCGTGCCCTGCTCGGCATCGATCACGATCATGTCGCCATCCTCGATCAACGCAATCGGCCCGCCATCGGCCGCTTCCGGCCCTACGTGACCGATGCAGAAACCTCGCGTGCCGCCCGAGAAACGCCCGTCGGTGATCAGCGCGACCTTTTCGCCCATGCCCTGCCCATAGAGCGCGGCGGTTGTGGCGAGCATTTCGCGCATTCCCGGGCCGCCCTTCGGCCCTTCGTAGCGGATCACGATCACGCAGCCTTCGGCGATGTTGCGCTCCTCGACCGCACGGAACGCGTCTTCCTCGCATTCAAACACGCGCGCCGGGCCGGAGAACGTCAATCGCTGCATCCCGGCGACCTTCACGATCGCGCCATCGGGGGCCAGCGTACCTTTCAGGCCCACCACTCCCCCGGTCGGGGTAATCGGCTTGGAAACATCGTAGAACACCTTCTGGTCGGGGTTCCAGGTGATCTCCTCGATATTCTCGCCCAGCGTCTTGCCGGTTACAGTCATCGGATTGGGATCGAGAAAGCCACCATCGAGCAGCGTCTTCATCCCCATGTAAACACCGCCCGCCTCGTGCATATCCTTGGCAACATAGCGCCCGCCGGGCTTCAGATCGGCGATATAAGGCGTCGACTTGAAGATCTCGGCAACATCGAACAGGTCGAACGCGATCCCCGCTTCATTGGCCATCGCGGGCAGATGGAGCGCGCCATTGGTCGATCCCCCGGTCGCCGCGACGACGCGCGCGGCATTTTCGAAAGCTGCCCGGGTGCAAATATCGCGCGGGCGGATGTTCTTCTCCAGCAGGGTCATCACCTGCCGTCCGGCAGCAAGCGCGATCTCCTCACGCGATTTGTAAGGAGCTGGTGCCATATTGCTGTTTGGAAGCGATAATCCGATTGCCTCGCCAACGCATGCCATGGTGTTGGCTGTAAACTGACCACCGCAAGCGCCATGGCCCGGACAGGCAACCTTCTCCAGCGCAGTCAATTCTGTGAGGGGGCAATTGCCTGCTGCATACTGCCCCACCGCCTCGAATACGTCGACCACTGTCACGTCTTCATCGTGGAACCGCCCGGGCAGGATCGAGCCGCCGTAGACAAAGATGCTCGGCACATTGAGGCGCAACATCGACATCATCATGCCCGGCAAGCTCTTGTCGCATCCTGCAAAGCCGACCAGTGCATCATAGCAGTGCCCACGCACCGACAGCTCGACCGAATCCGCAATCACCTCGCGGCTGACGAGCGAGCTTTTCATTCCCTGATGCCCCATGGCGATGCCATCGGTCACGGTGATCGTGTTGAAGCGGCGCGGCATACCGCCACTCTCCGTCACACCCGTCCGGCAAATGTCCGCCTGCGCGTTCAGTGTCGTGTTGCATGGGGCACTGTCATTGCCCGCGCTGGCGATCCCGACGAAGGGGCGCGCGATTTCTTCCTCGGTCAGCCCCATGGCGTAATAGTACGACCGGTGGGGTGCCTTTTCGGGGCCGACTGAAACGTGACGGCTGGGCAGGCGCGATTTATCGAAAGTCTTGGTCATTGGGGGCTTCTCCGTATCCGAAGCCCATTGCGCGCACGCGGTTTTGTTTCAACCCTTATCCGCAAAAGGAAATATTATTTTCCTTCAAGCGCGAGCAACACGCGCCCGGCAACATCAGCGATCATCGAGGCCCAACGCGCCTGCCCCGCTTCGTTGACGATGAGATCTTGCCGCACTTCAATGGTGCAGTAAGGTATGCCAGCCGCCTCGGCGTGGCGATCCATGGTGGCATTGAGTTCCTTGCCCGAATAGGGTTGGTTGTCGCCGACGTTCACTCCCTGCTCGCCGAACAGGCGGATGGCGTGGCGCGCAGCGCTATCGTCCTGATTGTAGAGCAGACCCACTTCCCACGGACGCTCCTCGTCGCTCGTGGCAAGGCTTGGGGTAAAGCTGTGCAGGGCGAGAATGAGACCCGGTTGGGTTTCCTTCAGGAATTCAGCAAACGCAGCATGATAGGGGCGATGGAAGCGGTCGAGCCGCATCTCCAGATCCGCCCCGATATTACCGGGAATAAGGTGGCCATCGCTGGTTGTCGGCACGACTGCACGATCGTCCTCATTTCGGTGGAGGTCGCAGACCAGGCGGCTGACGCAGGCGATGTGCGCAGGCATGTCGTGACGACGCGCGAGGCGTTCCGTCAGCCCCTCCACCCCGATATCGACTGCGATGTGCTCGTTCAGCAACGATGGATCGATGCCGAGCGGAATATCGTCGGGCACAGAGTTGGAAGCATGGTCGGCAACACACACGATGCCGCCGGGGCGGGCAAATTGGCGGGAGATCTGGCGAAAGACCACTTCCTCATTCATCGCAACGCTCCGCTCATCTGCCACCACCCTTTATATGTTTCCGCCAGCCGCTCAGCGGCGGCATCTCTCGCTTGTTCATCAGGGTATAAAGCAAAACATGTCGCCCCCGAACCGGACATACGCACGAGATCGGCCCCGGTTTCATCAAGTGCTGCCAGCACACCGGCAATCGGCGGGCACAGGCTGATCGCGGGCGCTTCGAGATCATTGCGTCCGGTCATCGCAACAGCGCGCGCATCGCCTTCCGGGAGCGGTCCAAGGTCGCGCCCATCCCAATGCTTGAACACTGGCCCGGTGGCCAGCGGGACACGCGGGTTGACCAGCAGCACCGGCGTTCCGGCGAGGCTGTCGTCGGCGGGTTCCAGTTCGGTCCCGGTCCCGCGTCCGATGCACGTCCGGCTTTCGACGCAGGCGGGAACATCCGCACCCAGCTTTGCCGCCCGATCGCGCCAGTCCTCCGGCAGACCGTGGCGGTCGCTGATCATGCGGAAAATCGCCCCGGCATCGGCCGAACCGCCGCCCAGACCAGCCGCGACGGGAAGGTTCTTCTCGAGCGTGATGTCTAGCCCATCGGGATGCGGTAATGCGGCCAGCGCAAGCGCGACAAGATTGCCGAAAGGATCGTCGAGACCGCCCGCGAACTCACCCAGGACCGTCAGACCGTCGTGGTCCGCCACCCGCGCGGACAGAACATCGCCCGCGTCGACGAACGCGAACAGGGTCTCTAACTCGTGATACCCGTCATCACGCCGCTTGCGGACATGCAACGCTAGGTTGATTTTGGCGAAGGCGGTTTCGGTTATCACCACTATTCCCTGAAGTTACAAATAGATGATTTTGGTTTTCGATCGGATTTGGGAAGACACCTCCAGTGAGGCTCGATTAATTTTTCGCGGCTGCAACATAATCGACAATCGATCGTTGTGAATGGTGCGGCGCGGTAGTGCTGCAAAACAGGACATTGACTGTGCAGACCTCAACTATAATCGGATATCTTTTCCTCGCCATGGCCGTGCTGATCCTCATCGGCACGTTTTACGCAGTTCGCAAATATGCTCCGAACCGAGTGTATGCCCGAAAAGTGCGGGACGACCGGATCAGGCAGCGCGCAGCCAGAGAGTCCCTGAAGTCGAGCTAGAGCCGGCCGGCTAGGTAGGCCGCAACAGACGTGAGTTGCAGCCTACCCGCGCCCAATCACATATTCGGATAGTTGGGTCCACCGCCGCCCTCAGGCGTGGTCCATTCGATATTCTGGTTGGGATCCTTGATGTCGCAGGTCTTGCAGTGGACGCAGTTCTGCGAGTTGATCTGGAACTTCATCTCGCCGGTATCCTCGTCCTTGAGCCACTCGTAGACACCCGCCGGGCAATAACGCTGCGAGGGGCCGGCATAGACCTCGTACTCGCTGGTATATTGCAGCTCGGGATCTTTCAGCTTCAGGTGACAAGGCTGATCTTCGGCGTGGTTGGTGAAGCTGAAGGCCACATTGGTGAGCCGGTCGAAGCTCAACACGCCGTCGGGCTTGGGATAGTCGATCGGCTTGTAGAGGTCCGCGCGTTGCAGCGCCTCGTAATCGCGGTGATGCTTCATCGAAATCGGCAGGCCGATCTTGAGATAGCGCATCCACATGTCGATCCCGGCGAGGATGGTGCCGAAATCGGCGCCATATTTGGCCACAGCCGGTTCGGCATTCTGAACCTGCTTCAACTCCTTGGCGACCCAGCTTGCGCGCAGCGACGTGTCGTAATCGGCCAGTTCGGTCTTTTCCTTGCCGTCGCCGATTGCCGCCGCCGCTGCTTCGGCCGCCAGCATACCGCTCTTCATCGCAGTGTGGCTGCCCTTGATCCGCGGGACGTTGACGAAACCTGCCGCGCAGCCGATCAGCGCGCCGCCCGGGAAGGCGAGCTGGGGTACGGATTGCCAACCACCCTCGTTGATCGCGCGTGCGCCATAGGCCACGCGCTTGCCGCCTTCGAGGATCGCAGCGATTTCAGGGTGGTGCTTCCAGCGCTGGAATTCCTGATAGGGCCGCACATAGGGGTTCTTGTAGTCGAGCGCGGTCACGAAGCCGAGCGCGACCTGATTGTTCGCCTGGTGGTAAAGGAAGCCCCCGCCCCAGGTGTCGCTTTCCGATAGCGGCCAGCCCTGTGTGTGGATCACTCTGCCCGGCACATGCTTTGCGGGATCGATGTCCCACAATTCCTTGATCCCGAGTCCATAGACCTGCGGCTGGCAATCGGCCTCCAGATCGAACTTGGCCTTCATCTGCTTGGTCAGGTTGCCGCGCGCACCCTCGGCGAAGAAAGTGTACTTCGCGAGGATTTCCATGCCCGGCTGGTAATCGGGCTTGTGGCTGCCATCGGCGGCAATGCCCATATCCTGCGTCACCACGCCGGACACAGCGCCATTCTCGTCGAACAGCACCTCGGCAGCGGGGAAGCCGGGGAATACCATGACCCCCAGCCCTTCGGCCTGTTCGGCCAGCCAGCGGGTGAGATTGCCGAGCGAGCCGGTATAGCAGCCGTGGTTCGACATGAATGGCGGCAGGAAAAACTCGGGCATCGAGCCCTTGCCGGTCTTGGTCAGCGTCCAGTGCTGGTTGTCGGTCACCGGCACTTCGGCCATCGGGCAATTCTGTTCGCGCCACTCGGGCAGCAACTCGTCGAGTGCCTTGGGATCGACCACTGCGCCGGACAGGATATGCGCACCGATCTCGCTGCCCTTTTCGAGCACGATCACTTCCAGCGCGTCGTTCAATTGCTTCAGGCGGATTGCTGCTGCCAGCCCCGCCACTCCCCCGCCGACAATGACGACATCGCAGGGCATCGATTCGCGTTCGCTCATTTCCGTCTCATTTCGTCGTTTTTGTCTGTAGCAATGCCTTGATTGCGCAGGCGCGACAGGTCAAGACCTGTGGTGGGATCGATAATGAGCGCACCAACCGCCTTGGACAGGGACAATCATGGGCTTGCCGCGGAATACGCGGCCGCTCTCGCGTGGTGGCGCGAGGCTGGTGTCGATCATGATTTCACCGACGAGCCGCAAGGCTGGTTGAGCGAAGAGGAACCGCCTGCGCCGGGGGTTCCCCCGCCCCGGACCGTTCCGCGCCAACCCGAAACCGACGCACTCGAACGCGCGCTTGCCCCTGCTCCGGCCCCTTCTATTGCTCCCTCGCGCGAGGCGTGGCCCGATACGCTGGAAGCTTTCGCGCAATTTTGGCTCCACGAACCGTCTATCGAGCCCGGTGCGCTGTCCGAACGCGTTGCGCCGCGCGGCGCTGCCGAAGCTCAGGTAATGGTGATCGTCGGTCAGCCCGAAGAGGGTGATCGCGAAGTCCTTCTGGCTGGCGCACAGGGTAAAATGCTTGCGGCAATCCTGCGCGCTATCGGCGTCGATGACAGCCAGAGCTACATTGCAAGCGCCCTGCCACGCATTACGCCGCTACCCGACTGGAGCATGCTGGCACAGGCGGGGTTGGGCGAGCTGACCCGCCATCACATCGGGCTGGTCGCGCCCGAGCGTGTGCTGGTCTTCGGGCGCAGCATGGCGCCGCTGTTCGGCGGTGAGGCAGGCCCGCAATTACTCGCTGTTAAGGATAATGAGATACCTCTCCTTATCGCACCCGCACTCGAAACGCTGGCCCGCTCGCCCGGGCAGCGGCAGAGATTCTGGACCCATTGGCTGAACTGGACGCGCCGATGAAAAAACGCACCTTCTTCGCCGGATTGCTGGCGGCGATTGCGCTCCCGGTAGGGGCCAATGCCAGCAGCCTGAGCGTCAACTATTTCACCCGCGCCACCTCGGCAGCGGTGCCGCAATTGCTCTCCGACAGCGACCGGACCTATTACACCTCTCTGTTCGGCGCGATTGATGCCAAGAACTGGGATCAGGTCGAAGTGCTGCTGGCCCAGCGGCAGGACGGGCCACTGCAGGGGTTTGCCCTCGCCAGCTATTTCCTCGACGCCAGCAGCCCGAAAATCCCGCTCGAGCGACTGACCGACTGGTTGCAGAAATATCCCAACCTGCCGCAGGCGGCGCAGATCGCACAGCTTGCCTACAAGCGCGGCCTCACCACATTCCCAGCCCTGCCCGTTGCGCAGCAATTGCAGAGCCAGCCCGGCCTGACCCGCCGTAGCCGACCGCCGAGCGTCAATGACGGCACAATGCCCGCTGATATCGCTTCCCAGATCACGCAGAAGATCGTTTCCGACGATCCCGATGGAGCGCGCCTGCTGCTCGATGGCGTGGATGCGACGCTGTCACCGCAGGCGCGCGCCGAATGGCGACAGAAGGTGGCGTGGAGCTATTACATCGAGAACCGCGACGCCGAGGCCTATGCGCTGGCTCGCACCGTAACCGATGGGTCCGGTCCGTGGGTGGCAGAAGGCGAATGGGTCGTCGGCCTGTCTGCATGGCGGCTCGATGATTGCCGGGATTCGGCGATCGGGTTCCAGCGCGCCGCCGCCTCCACCTCCGATCCTGAGCTGATTGCCGCCTCGCGCTATTGGGCATCGCGCGCGCTGATCCGTTGCCGCAAGCCGGACGAAGCAGCCAAGCAATTGCGCGACGCGGCCCGTTATGACGAGACCCTTTACGGTATGCTCGCCCTCGAACAGCTTGGCGTCCACTATTCGGGCGAGTTCCGCAAACCCGACCTCACCTCTGACGATTGGCGTCGGCTCTCCAACGACGAGAACGCCCGTGAAGCCGTGATGCTGGCCGAACTTGGCCGCACCGCAGATGCGGAAACCGCGATCAAATATCAGGCGCGTATCGGCAACCCTCGTGAATTCGACGCGCTTGCACGGCTTGCCCGCGCGCTCGGCCTTGCCGGGGCGCAACGCTTCATGGCCTATAATGTCCCGCGCGGGGCCAAGCCCGATCCCAGCCTGCGCTGGCCGATCGCCAGCGAAGCTCCGCGTGGCGGATGGCGCGTCGATCCTGCGCTCGCCTTCGCACATGCGCTCCAGGAATCGAGCTTCCGACCTGACGCCGTGAGCCAGGCCAATGCCATCGGCTTGATGCAAGTGCGCCCGATCGCCGCGCGCGAGCACGCCGGGGCGATCAATCTCGACGCGCGCTATGTCGACCTCAAGGACCCCTCGACCAATCTTGCGTTGGGTCAGCAGACGCTGCAATCGCTCGCCGATGCCAACGCCACGGGCGGCACGCTGCCCAAGGTCATGGCCGCCTACAACGCCGGCCTATCGCCGGTCACTCGCTGGAACCGCGAGGTCAATGACATGGGCGATCCGCTGCTGTGGATGGAATCGATCCCCTATTGGGAAACGCGCGGCTATGTGAACATCGTCATGCGCAACTACTGGATGTATTTGCGGCAGGCAGGCGCCCCTGCGCCGAGCCGGGTGACGCTGGCGGAAAACGCCTGGCCCCAATTCCCCAAGGAGCGCTGACCCATGGCGATCGACGAAAGCCGGACCTTCAAGCCGATCCGCATCGCGCTGCTGACCGTGTCCGACACACGCACCGCTGCGGACGACACATCGGGCGATATCCTTGCCGAACGCATTGAAAGCTCCGGGCACGAAATGGTCGCGCGCGAAATCAGCCGCGACAGCGTGGAGCAGATCGCCGCCCACCTCCACCGCTGGATCGATGACGAGAATGTCGATGCGGTCGTTACCACCGGCGGCACTGGCCTGACAGGCCGCGACGTAACGCCCGAGGCGCTCGACCGCGTCAAGAGCAAGGACATTCCCGGCTTCGGCGAATTGTTTCGGATGCTCAGCTATAAGACGATCGGCACCAGCACGATTCAGAGCCGCGCCTGCGCGGTGCTGGCGCGCGGCACCTATATCTTCGCTCTGCCCGGCTCGAACGGCGCAGTGAAGGACGGGTGGGACATGATTCTCGCCGAGCAGCTCGACAGCCGCAATCGGCCCTGCAATTTCGTTGAACTGATGCCGCGCCTGCGCGAACGCTGATCGGCTAGATATCCCGCGCGAGGATGATGTCCTCGTCCGCATGGTCGCCGACCATGAAGGCATAGGGTCCAATCTCGCGAAAGCCCTGCCTTGCGTAAAATGCCCGCGCGCGGTGGTTTTCGGTGAAGACCGAGAGGTACAGCGTTTCTGCCCCGCGAGCGCGCGCTTCGGCGAAGGTCCAGTCCATCAATGCGTCGGCAACTCCGGTCCCTCGCGCACTGGGCAAGAGATAGAGCTGGCACAACTCGGCCGCCGGTTTCTGCGCCTCGACCGGCAGTCTCAACGGTCCAAGCTTGGCGTAGCCGAGCAGCGCGCCTTTGAGCTCGGCCAGACGGATAGTGTAGTCGGGGTCCGCCATCTGCGCGGCGAATTTGCGCGCTGTGTGGTCAGCAAGAAAACTCGCCAGATCCTCGGGCCGGTAAAGATGCCCGAATATCTCGGTAAAGGTAGCGACAAACAGGTCGGCGATCCTGTCCGCATCATTGATTGCTGCGTCGCGATAGGTGATCGGTTCCATCGACCGCGGACATAATCGCAAGTGTGTCTCGTGGCCAGTACGATGGTCATTGAATCGCACCTATGTTCTATATATGTTCTCCACAATGGAACGCCGATTCGAACCTCCTGTCGACGGTCGTGGAGCGCAGTCTGTCTCTGTCCCGACGCGTTTTGGACTAGCCACGCGAGAGGCCGACGGGGACTGGCGAGACTATATGGAGATGCTGGAAGGGCCGCCGGTCAAATTGCGCACCAGCGTTGTTGAAGAGCATCCCAAGACCATCCTCACCTTCAACACCTCACCCGACATCGGGTTTGACCGCTCGATCAATGCCTATCGCGGGTGTGAGCATGGCTGCATCTACTGCTTCGCGCGCCCGAGCCACGCGTATCACGACCTCTCACCGGGTCTGGATTTCGAGACCAGGCTGTTTGCCAAGCCGAACGCCGCGCAATTGCTGCGCGCAACGCTGGCGAAGGCGAAATACACACCGCGCCCGATTGCGATGGGGACCAACACCGATCCCTACCAGCCGATCGAGAGCCGCTATCGCATCACCCGAAGCGTGCTCGAAGTGTGCCTCGAAGCGCGCCACCCGGTAACGATCACGACCAAGTCCGACCGGGTGCTGGCCGATCTCGACCTGCTGACCGAGCTTGCCGAACACAGCCTGGTGGCGGTGGCGGTTTCGGTAACGACATTCGATCCAAAGCTCTCGGGAAAGCTCGAACCGCGTGCAGCCGCGCCAGCCAAGCGGCTCGCAGCACTTGGGAAACTGGTCGAAGCTGGCGTGCCCGCGCATTGCTCGGTCGCGCCCGTAATCCCTGCGATTACCGACGAGTTCATGGAGGAGATAGTCGAACGCGCCGCCGCGCTGGGCGTCGGCTCATGCGGGTGGATTCCGCTCCGCCTGCCTCACGAAGTCGCCCCGCTGTTCCGCGAATGGCTCTCGGTCCATTTCCCCGAACGCGGCGACAAGGTGATGAGCATCGTCCGCTCGATCAGGGGTGGCCGTGACAATGATCCCGACTTCTTCACCCGCATGAAACCGAGCGGCGTCTGGGCCGACCTGTTCCGCGCGCGGTTCCGATTGGCGTGCAAGCGGGCGGGATTGGAGAAGCCGAATTTCGAGCTGGATTGCAGCCAGTTCAGGCGACCGAATGTGGGTGGGCAGCTGCGGTTGTTGTGAACCGAATCGTCATCCCAGCGAAAGCTGGGATCGCACTCAGGCTAGCACTACATCAAACAAGTCACGCCACTCACAGTTGTTTGCTTCGATCAATTCGATCTTCCAAGCACGCTTCCAGGCTTTCATTGCTTTTTCGCGAGCGATCGCACCAGTGATCGACGCATGATTTTCGATCAGAACAAGACGATCGAGGCCGTAACGACGACAAAATGCAGAGCCCTGACCTGCGCGATGTTGCGCCATTCTGGCCGAGAGATCCGCAGTGACGCCGATGTACAGAACCCCGTGAGGCTTGTTGGTAAGGATGTAGGTCCAAGCGCTCATGGCCGACGGTTACCTAATGGCCAGCGATCCCAGCTTTCGCTGGGATGACAGAAAAAGAAAGTGAGCCCATCCTCACCCAAACCCATCGCCACCCGCGCCCGGCTTGAACCGCACCAATCGGCTATCGACCAGCGCCGCGGTGCGGTTCACCACCGCCTGCTGGTACTCAGGGTCCTTGATCATTTCGAAGAACGCCGCCGCGTTGGGATACTCCGCCACAAAGCCATCGTCCCAGCGCATTTCCTCGGGACCGGTGACGACCGTCTGGAACGCGCCGCGCCACACGATCCGCCCGCCCACGCGGCGGAAGATCGGGCCGCTCGCCTTACCATATTCCTCGTAAGCGCGCCGTCCGGTCCAGCCCTTGTCGGCATTGGCGTGGCCCGCCGGATATTCCGCCAGCTCGCGATATTGCAGCAGGTTGAGCATGTGGATCGGCTCATCGCGGGGCAGATCCTTGAACGCCTCAAAATTGGCGCGGCTGGGATCGATATAGTGTTTTGTCATGGTTTCAGGCTTCCAGTCGATAATCGCTGAACTGTTCGCGCAGATCCTTCTTGCTGATCTTGCCGGTGGCGGTGTGGGGGATCTCGTCGACGAACTCCACCGCATCGGGCAGCCACCATTTGGCGACGAGTGGCTTGAGATGCTCGATGATCTCACCCCCGGTAACATCCGATCCGGATTTGCGGACCACAAACAGCACCGGGCGCTCGTCCCACTTGGGGTGCGGCATTCCCACAGCAGCCGCCTCGGCAACCGCGGGGTGCCCGACAGCGGCATTCTCCAGCTCGACCGAACTGATCCACTCGCCGCCGGACTTGATCACGTCCTTGGTCCGGTCGGTCAGTTGCAGCGTACCGTCGGGGTGGATGATGCCGACATCACCGGTGTCGAACCAGCCATCGGCATTGATCGCGTCCTGCTCCGCCTTGAAATAGCGCTTCACCACCCACGGTCCGCGGATTTGCAGTGCGCCGCTGCTCGCTCCATCACGGGGAAGCTCGCTGGTCATGTCGTCGAGGCTGACCGTGCGCAGCTCGACCCCGAACGGCGGGCGACCCTGCATCTGGATGACATCGACCTGCTCGACAAAGCTCTTGTCGTTCCAGTCGCACGTGGGCGAGCCTACGGTGCCGATCGGGCTGGTCTCGGTCATCCCCCAGGCATGGGCGACGCGGGTGCCGTTCTTCGTCAGCCGTTCGATCATGAAGCGCGGCGCAGCCGACCCGCCGATGATTGCCTGTTTGAGCTTGGGCAGTTCGCGCCCGGTCTCGTCGACATGCTGGAACATCGCCAGCCACACGGTGGGAACACCGGCGGAATGGGTCACGCCTTCGTTTTCGATCAGGTCGCACAGAACCTGCGGATCGTTGACCGCCGAATAGACGAATTTCACCCCGGTCATCGCGCCCGCCCAGGGGAGGCCCCAGCTCGCCGCATGGAACATCGGCACCACCGGCAGCATCACGCTTTGCGCGTCGAAGTCGAAACCGGACGGCTGGATCCCGGCCCATGCGTGCAGCATGGTCGAACGGTGCTCGTAGAGCACGCCCTTGGGATTGCCGGTGGTGCCGCTGGTATAGCACAACATGCACGGATCGCGCTCGTCGACCTCGGCCCATTCGGCCTTGCCATCATGCGCATCGATCCAGTCCTCGAACGCGATTGCGTCCGAACCTGCCGGGGGATCGAAGCAAATGTAATGCTCGACCGTCGGCCACGATTTGCGCATCTTGTCGATGATCGGCTGGAACGCCGCATCGTACAGCATCACGCGGTCTTCGGCGTGATTGACAATGTATTCGAGCTGGTCGTCGAACAGCCGCGGATTGATCGTGTGCAGCACGCCGCCAACGCCGGTTGCTCCGTACCAGCTCACCAGATGGCGCGAATGGTTCATTGCCAGCGTGGCGATGCGGTCGCCCTTGGCAATCCCGGCGGCTCGCAGTGCCTGCGTCATCTTCAGTGCATCGCGGCGAATGCCGGCCCAGTCGGTACGCGTCTCGCTGCCATCCGCCCAATGCGTCACATGCTCGCGCGCGCCATGTTCGCGCGCGGCATGATCGATCAGATGATGAACGACCAGGTCCCAATCCTGCATCGCACCAAGCATAGCCTTACTCTCCTCGTCCCCTCTCCCCCTCGTGAGGGAGCCCAAATCAGGCGACGAGTTTCAGGTGTGAGCCGCCTCGCCGCGTTGTAAGCTCCACTTTGGCAAGACCGGGCACGCTTGCCAAGCGCTCAGCGAGCTCGCCATCGAGTTTGAACGACCGGCCGAGGCGCATTGTCGGCTCGATGGCCGTGCCGGTACGCAAGGTCGCCAGCACTTCACCCGTGCCACCGCCATCGCCCAGCTCCAGTTTAAGCGCATCGAGCGCGGCAACATCCTCGATCTCGAGCGTCAGCAGCATCCGCGCGCTCGCCGTTACCTTGTCGAGCGGGGTACCCCCGCGCACAGTGATGCGCGGCGGTTCATCCGGGCTCGGGCTGTCGAGCTCGACCTGCAACAGGATGCAGGTCCCCTCCTCCGCCCAGCGGACGAAGCTTTCGACAAGGCTTTCTTCAAAACAGGCCGCGCTGAACTGACCCGAGGCATCGGAGAAATCGGCGCGAATGAACGGCTTGCCGCGCCGCGTGGTCCCCTTGTTCACCTTCTCGACCATGGCCGCCATCACCGCGCTCGACCGCCCGCCCGCAGGCGCACCGCCGGTCATCAGCGACGCATGGCTGCGCGCGCCATTGGCAGAAGCGACATCGCGATAGGCGGCGACCGGGTGGGCAGAGAAAAAGAAGCCGAAATTCTCGCGCTCCTTCGCCATCATATCGGATCGCGACCATGGCTCGACCTGCTTGAGGCGCAGCGTATCTTCCGCCTGATCCTCGCCACCGAACAAGCCATGCTGTCCGCTCGACCGCTCGCGCTCGGCGGCATCGGCCACCGCCAGCAGCAGGTCGGCATTGGCGTGGACGGTTGCACGGCATGGCTCGAACTCGTCGAGCGCACCCGAAGCCGCCAGTGCCTCCAGCCCCCGTGAATTGAGTGCACCCTTAGGCAAGCGAGAAAACAAATCTTCAAGGCTGGTGAACAGCCCGCGCGCCTCGCGTTCGGAGACGATCGCCTCCATGGCTTTCTCGCCGACATTGCGAATACCGGCCAGCGCGTAGCGCACGGCATAGCCTTCGTCGGTCTGCTCGACGGTGAACTCTGCCTCGGAATGGTTCATGCTCGGCGGTGCAATCGCGATCCCCGCGCGGCGCGCATCGTCGACGAAGACCGCCAGCTTTTCCGACTGGTGCATGTCGAAACACATCGCCGCGGCGTAAAATTCTTCCGGATAATGCGCCTTGAGCCACCCCGTCTGATAGGCGAGCAAAGCATAGGCGGCGGCGTGCGATTTGTTGAAGCCGTAGCCTGCGAATTTGTCGATCAAGTCGAACAGCTCGTTGGCCTGTTTCTTGTCGATACCGGACACGTCCTTGCAGCCATCGACGAAACGTTCGCGCTGGGCGTCCATCTCGGCCTGCACCTTCTTGCCCATCGCGCGGCGCAGCAAATCGGCATCGCCCAGCGAATAGCCCGCGAGGATCTGCGCGGCCTGCATCACCTGTTCCTGATAGACGAAGATGCCGTAAGTTTCGGCAAGGATACCTTCGAGCTTGGGGTGCGGGTATTCGATCGCAACCTCACCCGCCTTGCGCTTGCCGAACAGCGGGATGTTGTCCATCGGGCCAGGGCGATAGAGCGAGACGAGCGCGATGATGTCCCCGAAATTGGTGGGCTTCACCGCCGTCAGCGTGCGCCGCATCCCTTCCGATTCCAGCTGGAACACGCCGACCGTATTGCCCGCCTTCATCAGTTCGTAGACCGCCGGGTCGTCAAGCGGCAGCGCGCTGAGATCGATGGTGACGCCGCGCTTTTCGAGCAGGTCGACGGCCTTTTTCAGCACCGACAGCGTCTTCAGCCCGAGGAAGTCGAACTTCACCAACCCGCTCGATTCGACATGCTTCATGTCGAACTGCGTCACCGGCATATCCGAACGCGGATCGCGATAGAGCGGGACGAGTTGCGCCAATGGACGGTCACCAATCACCACGCCCGCCGCGTGGGTCGAGGAATTGCGCGGGAATCCCTCCAGCTGCATCGCCAGATCGACGAGCCGTTTTACCTCATTGTCGTTGTCGTATTCGTGCTTGAAATCCGCCGCCCCGTTGAGCGCACGCGGCAGGCTCCACGGATCGGTCGGGTGATTGGGCACCATCTTGCACAGCCGATCGACGTGGCCGTAACTCATCTGCAGGATGCGCCCCGTGTCGCGCAGCACGGCGCGGGCCTTCAGTTTTCCGAAAGTGATGATCTGCGCGACGTGATCGTGGCCGTATTTGGCCTGCACATAGCGGATCACCTCGCCGCGCCGGGTTTCGCAGAAGTCGATATCGAAGTCCGGCATCGAGACGCGTTCGGGGTTCAGGAAGCGTTCGAACAGTAGGCCGAGCTGGATCGGGTCCAGATCGGTGATGGTGAGCGCCCAGGCGACAAGGCTGCCTGCACCCGAACCACGGCCCGGCCCGACCGGAATATCGTGGTCCTTGGCCCATTTGATGAAGTCGGCAACGATCAGGAAGTAACCGGGAAAACCCATCTGGTTGATGATCCCGACTTCGAAATCGAGCCGGTCGAAATAGGTCTTGCGATCATCGTCAGAAAGATCGTCATAGCGCGACAGGCGCGCTTCGAGCCCCTTGCGCGCGTCTTCCTCCAGCATCCGCGCTTCGCCTTCCAGATCGCCCGCAAGGCTGGGGAGGATCGGCTTGCGATAGGGCGGCGCGAAGGCGCAGCGCTGGGCAATGACCAGAGTGTTGGCGGTGGCCTCGGGCAAATCGTCGAACAATTCGGCCATCAGGCTAGCGCTCTTGACCCAGCTTTCCGGGTTGGACCTTGCGCGCTCCTCCGCATCGATGTGCGTTGAACCGGCAATGCACAGCATGGCGTCATGCGCCTTGTACATATGCGGTTCGGCGAAGTTGGCGGGGTTTGTCGCCACCAGCGGAAGGTCGCGCGCACAGGCCAAGTCTATCAGCGCAGCTTCGGCTGCATCCTCCACCGGATTGCCGCGCCGAGCCAGTTCGACATAGAGCCGCTGCGGAAACAGCGCTTCCAGCCGGTCGAGCAAAGCTTGCGCATGGCTCGCCTGTCCCTCAGCAAGCAACCGGGTTACCGTACCCTCGCTCGCCCCGGTGAGCGCGACAAGGCCTTCGGTGTGTCCTGCGAGGTCGTCCAGCCTGACATGCGGTTCGAATTCGAGCGGACGGTCGAGATGCGCCTTGCTGACCAGGTGGCAAAGATTGTCATACCCCGCCTCGTCCTGCGCATAGAGCGGCAAGTAATCCACATGCCTGCCTTCTTCGTCCCGCGCGATGCCAAGCAGCGTCCCGATTATCGGCTGCACGCCTTCGTCCATGCAGGCCTTGGCAAACATGACCGCGCCATACAGCCCGTTGCGGTCGGCAATGGCGATAGCGGGAAAGCCCCGCTCCTTGGCGAGCTTCGCCATCGCCTTGGGCTCGATCGCGCCTTCGAGCATCGAATAGGCGGAGAGGACGCGCAGAGGAACGAAGGGCGAGAATGGCATGGTGCCAAGCTAGGTATTCTGGAACGATTCGTGGAGTTGTGGCGGCACGAATTTGTCCACAGGGGGCAACCTAATGGCGGTTTTCAACCTTGGGCATTTTTGACACGAATGTCTGGTGAGTTGGGGAAAGCGGAAGTGGGGGTCAAACAGCATCTGGAGCACGGTTCGACCAGCATCCTTTCAGCGATGTTTCTGATTCCCTCCACCAATCTACGAACGGCCCTTTGTAAGCTCTAACCTTCAGGCTTGCGCCGTATCCTGCCACATTCGTAGAAGGTCCACTCACCTCGACCAGTGGCGTGTCAGAGACAGTAGTCATGTGCATGTGCTTCGGATCGCCAAAGCCCTCTGGCCGAATAGTAGCCAACGCTTCCAGCGAGCGGAGCAGCGCGGGGCACGCCGCACCATCAATCCAGTCGTGAACAGTAGTGGCTGTCGCGACGCAACCTTTACCCGGCACAGTTCGTCCGCACCAATTGCTATCTCGCCTAATGCGTTCGGCCGTCCATAGGGGATGTTGAGCCGACACTGAAAAAGTGACTGTCTCGTCGACCCACATGCCCAGACCACCCCCGCGCTGCACCACTCGATAGGTCGAGACGACATCTTCACCACTCGCCACTGTCGAACTCAGCGTAGCCGTTGCAAATATGACCAAGAGATGTAGGCGCATTAGTTGGTCTCCACCGTCACTTAGCGAAGCTAATCGTGTCCACCTATGTCCGCAATGTTGTGATTAGCGGAATGTCGGCTTTCAGGGCTCCCATTGCGCTTCCTGCCGTTGCCGTTCGCGCAGCTTACAAAAGCTTCTCGATATCCTTGGCAATCGCCTCGGGCTTGTCGGTCGGGGCGTAGCGGCGTACCACATTCCCCTCGCGGTCGATCAGGAATTTGGTGAAATTCCATTTGATCGCCTTGGAACCCATCAAGCCCGGCGCCTCTTTCTTCATCCAGTCGTAGAGCGGGCTGGCATCGCCTCCGTTGACGTCCACCTTGGCCATCAGCGGGAAGGTCACGCCGAAATTGACCTTGCAGAATTGCGCGATTTCGTCGGCGTCGCCGGGTTCCTGATGGCCGAACTGGTTGCAGGGAAAGCCCAGCACCTCGAAACCGCGATCCTTGTAGCTCTCGTAGAGCTTTTCCAGCCCGTCATATTGCGGGGTGAAGCCGCATTTGCTGGCGGTGTTGACCACCAGCAGCACCTTGCCCTGCTTTTCGGCCAGATCGAGCGGCTCGCCGCGATTGGTGGTGACTTTGAAATCGGCAATCGTGGTCATCTTCATTTCCCCTCGCGGGACTATTCGAGCAGCCCCTCGTGCAACCGTACCACGCGGTCCATCTTGCGCGCCAGCCGTTCGTTGTGGGTCGCAACCAGCGCCGCACTGCCCTCGCCCCGCACCAATGCGAGGAACTGACCGAGGACCTTCTCCGAAGTGGCCTCGTCTAGGTTGCCGGTCGGCTCGTCGGCGAGCACGAGCTGCGGGCGGTTGGCGAGTGCGCGAGCGACGGCTACGCGCTGCTGTTCGCCGCCTGAGAGCTGGCTGGGCCGGTGGTCCAGCCTGTGCCCGAGCCCCAGCGCGGTGAGCAGTTCTTCCGACCGCAACTCCGCCTCTGGCCGTGGACGTCCTGCAATGAGCTGCGGCAGCACGACATTCTCGCGCGCGTCGAAATCCGGCAGCAAGTGGTGGAACTGGTAGACGAAGCCGAGATAATCGCGGCGCAGGCGAGTACGCTCGGCGCTATTCGCCGTTTCCGCCGCATTGCCGGCCAGCGCGATCTTGCCGCTGAACCCGCCTTCGAGCAGGCCGACCGCCTGCAGCATGGTCGATTTACCAGAACCGGACGGGCCGAGCAGCGCGACGATCTCCCCCGGCATGATGTCGAGATCGACACCGCGCAGCACCTCGATCGTCACCCCGCCCTGCTGGAAGCTACGGGTCAGGCTCTTGAGCGATACGACTGGCTCACTCATAGCGAAGCACCTCCACAGGATCGGTACCGGAGGCTTTCCATGCCGGGTAAAGCGTCGCGAGGAAGCTCAGGCCCAACGCCAGCAACACGATCATCGTGATTTCAACCGGATCGGCCTTTGACGGCACGCTCGACAGGAACCGCACCTGCGGATCCCACAGGTCCTGATGCGTGATATGGCCGATCAGTGTGACGATCCCCTCGCGGAAATACAGCACAACCGAACCAAGGATCAGCCCGGCAACCGTCCCAATCGCGCCCACGGTGAACCCGGTGGTGACGAAAATCTTGAGCAGATTGCGCCGTGTCGCGCCCATGGTGCGCATGATCGCGATGTCGCGCGTCTTGGCGCGGACCAGCATGACCAGGCTCGACAGGATATTGAAGGCTGCGACCAGCACCATGAAGCTGAGCGCAAATCCCATAGCCACCCGTTCGACCTTGAGCGCCTCGAACAGCGAGGAATTGATCGTCTTCCAGTCGGTCACCACCGCCTGCCCCGAAAGTTCGCGCTGAACAGGCGCCAGAATCTGGTCGACCTTGTCGGGATCGTCGACCTTGACCTCGATCGCGCCGACAGAATTGCCCATCATCGTCAATGTCTGCGCATCGGCCATCGGCATGATCACGAATTTCTCGTCGTAGTCGTAGATCCCGACCTCGAAGATCGCGGCGACTCTGTATCCGACCTGTCGCGGGACGGTGCCGAAAGGAGTCGTTCGGCCCAGCGGATTGATGATGGTAATGGTATCGCCCAACCGCAGCCCGAGATCCTGCGCGAGCCGAGAACCGATCGCGACATTGCCCGAATCCGGCGTGAGTTCGGAAATGTTGCCCGCGATCACCTTGTCCTTGAGCCTGGCAATGTCGGCCTGAGTGTTCCCCCGTACCAGCACGAAGCCAGCGCGGCCGTTATAGGTCGCGAACAGGGGTTGTTCTATCAGCGGCGTCGCCTGAGTGACGCCCGGTGTCGCCTTGACGTCCTTGAGCACCTGCTCCCAATCGGTCAGCTTCCCGCCATAGGCCTGCACGATAGCATGGCCGTTCAGACCAGTGATCTTGTCTAGCAATTCGGCACGAAAGCCGTTCATCACGCTCATCACGATCACCAGCATGGCGACCGACAGCATAACGACGCCAATCGAGATGCTGGCGACGAGGGCGATGAACGCCTCGCCTTTGCCCGGCAACAAATATCGTTTGGCGATCGTCCATTCGAAAGGGGAAAGGATCAAGGCGGTTTTGCTCGCTTTTCTCAGGGAATAGACTGTCGAAGTGGTGGGGCTTTAGGAAGGCTGAGCTTACCACGCAATGAAATTGCGCCGATCTCTCACCCTTGTAATCCGGCTGCAACATCGCCATTGGCAGCAATAGGCGATCGGGCGGCACCCGCGAGGACATGAACTACACACATCCTTTCTGCGACGCGGACGGCGACAAGCTGCGCGAAGAGTGCGGCGTATTCGGTGCGATCAACGCCACCGATGCAGCCGCTGCAACGGCTCTCGGCCTGCATGCGCTCCAGCATCGCGGGCAGGAAGCGGCAGGAATCACCAGCTACGACGGGCAGGAATTCTACACCCGCAAGGGCGTGGGCCATGTGGCGGAGAATTTCTCCAGCCAGGAAGCCATTGCCGAACTGCCAGGTTTCATGGCGATGGGCCATGTGCGCTATTCGACTACCGGCGGCTCCGGTGTCCGGAATGTCCAGCCGCTCTACGCCGATCTTGCGAGCGGCGGCTTTGCGGTGGCGCACAACGGCAATATCTCCAACGCCGCCACGCTGCGCGCCGATCTGGTGCGACGCGGGGCGATCTTCCAGTCGACCAGCGACACCGAGGTCATCATCCACCTCGTCGCCACGAGCCGGTATCCGACCATCGTCGACCGGCTTGTCGATGCGCTGCGCCTTCTGGAAGGCGCCTATGCGCTGATCGTGACGACGCCAGAAGGCATGATCGCCTGCCGCGACCCACTGGGTATTCGCCCGCTGGTGATGGGCAAGATCGGCGATGCCACTCTGTTCGCCTCCGAAACGGTCGCCTTCGATGTCGTAGGCGCGGAAACCGTGCGCGAGATCGAACCGGGCGAACTCGTAAAGGTCGATTTCGACGGCAATGTCGATTCGATCCATCCGTTCGGCAACCACAACGCGCGCCCCTGCATCTTCGAACACGTCTATTTCAGCCGCCCCGACAGCGTCTTTGCCGGACGGAGCGTCTATGACGCGCGCAAGGCCATCGGCGAGGAACTGGCGAGCGAGTCGCCGTGTGAGGCCGATCTGGTCGTCCCGGTTCCTGACAGCGGTGTGCCTGCCGCAATCGGCTTTGCCCATGCGTCAGGGATCCCCTTCGAACTGGGTATCATCCGCTCACACTATGTCGGGCGGACCTTCATCCAGCCATCGGACGGCGCGCGCCATGCCGGGGTCAAGCGCAAGCACAATGCCAATCGCTCGCTGGTCGAAGGCAAGCGGATCGTGCTGATCGACGATTCGATCGTGCGCGGAACCACCAGTATGCAGATCGTCGAAATGATGCGCGATGCGGGTGCAAAAGAAGTGCATTTCCGCGTTGCCAGCCCTCCGACCGCACATAGCTGTTTCTACGGCGTTGATACGCCCGAGAGGTCGAAACTCCTCGCCGCGCGCATGGAGCTGGAACCGATGCGCGAATTCATCAAGGCCGATAGCCTGGCCTTCATTTCGATCGACGGACTCTATCGCGCGGTCGGCGGAACGCAGCGCAACGGCAAGTGCCCGCAATTCTGCGATGCCTGCTTTACCGGTGACTATCCCACCTCGCTGACCGATCTCACTAATCGCGAAGCGAAGCTGGCACAGCTTTCACTGCCGGTCGACAAGGTCGCGTAATGACGGGCGAAACCGGAGCGCTCGCGGGCAAGACCGCGCTTGTGACCGGCGCCAGCAGGGGTATCGGCGCGGCTTGTGCGGAAGCCTTGGCCAAAGCGGGCGCCCATGTCATCCTGACCGGGCGCGAAGTGCGCGCGCTGGAAGCGGTCGAGGACCGTATCCATGAATTCGGCGGAACGGCAACTATCGCCCCAGTAGACCTGGCCGAAACCGATGGCATTGCCCGCCTCGCAAGCGCCATTGCAGGACGCTGGGATACGCTCGATATCCTTGTGATTTGTGCTGCTTACATGCCCCCTTTGACACCAGTTGCGCATATCGATGGCAAGCAATTTGGGCAGGCTATCACAGTCAACGTGCTTGCCACGCAGGCGCTTCTCGCTGTGTTCGATCCCCTGCTCAAGCGCTCCACCGGTGCGAAGGTGATCGGGTTGACGAGCAGCGTGGGTGCAACGCCACGCGCATACTGGAGTGCCTATGGCTCGACCAAGGCGGCGTTCGAGAACTTGCTCGATAGCTACGCCGAAGAAGTCGGCAACATCTCCCCGATCCGCGTTGCCATCGTCGATCCGGGCGCAACCCGCACCGCCATGCGCGCCAAGGCCTATCCAGGTGAGGATCCGCTGACGGTGAAGGAGCCGTCGGTTGTCGGAGCAAGGATTGCCGATCTGGCTGGCGAGGATTTCGCGAACCGCCATCGCGAGCGCGTCGAAACCGAATCTTAACCGATTCCGACTACTGAATTCTTACGCTAATGCGCGAAATAAGTTTCGCACAGGCGCATGAAGCGCACTGCGTCAACCTGTCGGGAATCTAATCATGAGCTACATGACCAGCGACCGTTACAGCTTCGCAGCACAGGAAGATCGTTGCGCGCCGCGCACCAAGCTGACCATTCCGGGGCAGCTTCGCGCTTCGGGCGGTCGCGCGTTTCAGACCGTGGTCAACGATTTGTCGATCTCCGGTTTTTCAGCCGCAGCGATCAACCGGATGCATGAAGGACAGGTCTGCTGGCTCACTCTTCCCGGCCTCGAATCGCTCCAGGCACAGGTCGTCTGGTGGGAAAACTGTCAGGTCGGTTGCGCCTTCACGGAAATGCTGAGCCCCATTGTCCACGATAATATCCTCGCCCGCTACTCGGGCGAAGGCGCTTACCGCAGCTGAGCAGTTCAACGCTTGGTCGCGTCGATCAGCGTTTTCCACAAGGCCCGGCGAGCGGCAGTCAGCCCATCGCCCGTTGCCGTCTTGTAGTCCGAGACAACTGCCACGACGAGCCGCTGGCTCGGCACGATGGTGATATATTGCCCAAAAATCCCGATCGCGCCGAAATTGCCGTCGGGATAGGTCCACCATTGATAGCCGTAGCCATAGCCATCATCGAAATGCACCTCGGGCGATCCGGCCTTCGCGAACCAGCCTTTCGGCACTGATGGCTGCCCGCCCTCCATCACCCATTGCCCCATCCGGGCATAGTCGGACAGGCGGATCGAGAGGCAACAGCCGCCGATATTGCTGCCGGTCAGGTCTGTCATCCAGAACAAGGGCCCTGCAAAACCTGCCGGATCGACGATCTTCTGCTTGGCATAAGCGGCGAGCGACTGGTGCGTGGCCGCCGAAACGATATCGCCCAGCAATCCCGTTTCGAGCGTCTTGTAGACCCATTTCGTTCCCGCCGGAGCCTCACGCTTCAGCGTTTTGGCATAAGTGATTTCCTGCGTTTCGCCCGGCACCGGCTTGGTCGCCAACATCTGCGCGACGTCGCTCTTGGGATCGGTGTAGTCCTCGTTCCATTTCACGCCCGATGTCATCGTCGCGATCTGCTCGATAGTGACGCCATCGTAGGCGCTGCCCTTGAGTTGTGGCAGGTATTTGGTCACCGGATCGGACAGGCTGGTAATATAGCCGTCCTTGATCGCCGCCCCTAGCAGGGTCGAAGTGAAGCTCTTGGCGACCGAAAAACTGGTCCAGCGCTGTTTCGGACCAAAGCCGAGCCGGTAATGCTCGTAGCGGACCTTGCCATCCTGAAGCACCATGATCCCGGCGGCGTTCATCTGCTCAAGATAGCCGTCGACCTTGGCAATCGTCGCGGCATCGAGTGGCTCACCCTTGGGCAGCTTGCGAACATGCGGCGCGGGCGCGACCTCCAGCCCGGCGTAGAAATCCTCCATGTGGCGGAAGCGATCGGTGCGGGTCGCCTGATTCCAGAACAGCACTCCAGCATCGGCCATATCAAGCTGTTTTGCCGGTTTGGTCGCGACGGTGAGGCTCGGACCCGCATCACCTTGCACGCTGGCGCAGGATGCCAGCGACAATGCCCCGAGCGTAGCAATAAATGTTTTCATTATCCGTCCTTTGTCAGCGTGACCTGATGGACATCGATACCTTTGCCCAGGAAGCCGCCTTCGCAATACATCAGGTAATAGCGCCATAGTTCGATAAAGGTCTGATCGAACCCGGCGGGAAGCCGTTGCTCCTCCACCGCAAGGTCGAAATTCTCGCGCCACTGCCTGAGCGTGCGGGCGTAATCTTCCCCGAAATCGCGTTGGTCGCCCCAGCTCAGTCCGTTCTGGCGCGCCATTTCGCGGAATTCGGAGGTGCGGATCAGCAAACCACCGGGAAAAACACAGGCCTGGATGAAATCGGCACTGTCGGCATAAGCGTCGAACAGGTCGTCGCGCATGGAGATATACTGGATCGCCGCGCGCCCGCCCGGTTTGAGGTTGCGGGCGATGCAATCCATGAAATCGGGCCAGTATTCGCGCCCCAGCGCCTCGACCATCTCCACGCTGACAATCGCGTCATACTGACCGAAGGTGTCGCGATAGTCCTGCTTGCGGAAATCCGGGCCGGGGTGATGTTCGCGCGCCCACGCAAGCTGCTCGTCCGACAAGCTGATGGCGTTGACCGCGCTGCCCCGGTAGTTGAGAAAGCCCGCCAAGCCGCCCCAACCGCAACCGATTTCCAGCACGCTTTCAGGCTCGCCCAGACGCTTTGCCAAAGCGTCCCATTTGCGACGTTGAGCCGCTTCCAGATCATCGCCCTCGCCCCAGATGGCTGAGGAATAGCTCATCGTCGGATCAAGCCAGGCGGCATAGAAGTCATTGCCGAGGTCGTAGTGTGCAGCGATGTTCTTCTGCGCGCCGGAATGCGTGTTGCGGTTGACCAGATGCGCCAGCTTCAGCGCCGTTTGGTACCGCCCCTTAGCCCGCGCCGTGTCCCCCAGCGCCGAAGCGTGCTGCATGAACAGCGCAAACAGCGGCACCGGGTCGGGGCTCGCCCATTCACCCGCCACCCATGCCTCATACCAGCCGACAGAACCTCCACTGGCAAGCCGCACCAGCGCGTTCCAGCTGTTCAGTTCAACCGTGCATTCGAATCCGGCCGCGCGTCCGCCAAGCGTCCGGTGCGATCCATCGGGCAGGCGTGCATGAAGCGCACCCGTCACCAGCGCGGCGTCGATCCGGTCGATAATCTTGCGAAATCCCGGCGCTGCGAGGCGTGATACAAGCCCTGTTCCGGAGGCAAACCTCCGACCGGCCTCGATCAGGCCTTGCCCCCTTTTTCTCGTCAGTACGTCCATTTCGTCGCGCTATGCGACGAGCGGCGACAGCTTTCAAGTCACCCCTGCTTGGCGTCGTTATAGGCAGACAAGGCCCGCTCACGCGCTTCCCTGTGCCCGATTATCTTTTTTGGGTATTTGCCTCGCTTGTGGTCGGGGGGGTCATGGATATCTTCATCGCCGAACTCCGCCAGTTCGGGCACATATTCGCGGATATAGTCGGCGGCATCGAACTTCTCGCTCTGGGAGAGCGGCGCCATGATTCGCACGAACATGTTCGAATCGACACCCGTCCCGCTGATCCATTGCCAATTGACGCCATTGTTGCCGTAGTCGGCATCGACCAGCGTATCCCAGAACCACTGTTCGCCGAAGGTCCAGTCGATCAGCAAGTGCTTCACCAGGAAGCTGGCCGCGATCATCCGCACACGGTTGTGCATCCAGCCTGTCTGCCACAATTGCCGCATCCCTGCATCGACGATCGGGTATCCGGTCATGCCGCGCTGCCACGCCTCCAGCTCCTCCTGAATGATATGCCCACGGTTGGGATTGCGCCACAGGCCGGAATAGCCATCGCGATAGCTCTTGCTCGGATAGTCCGGGAACTGGCAGATCAAGTTCTGCGCGTAATCGCGCCAGATCAGTTCCTTCTCAAAGGTGCGCCAGCCCTGCCCTCGCCGCCCGGAGAGCCGGTGCCAAACTTGCGCCGGACTGATCTCGCCGAAGTGGAGATGCGGAGAAAGGCGGCTCGAACCATCGCGCGAAGGGAGGTTCCTCTCGTCATCGTATTGGGCGACATCATCCGCCCATTCCGCAAGCCGCTCGTGCGCCGCCTGCTCGCCGACGTTCCAGAAATCCGCGATCCCGCCGGACCAGTCGGGTTTGCTCGGCAGCAGTCCCCAATCGCTCAAACTGTCGCTTTTCGGCCATTTATCTGGCGAGTGGATCGTCTCCGGTTCCGGCAGGCAATCGCGTGGGGGGAAGCGCTCCAGCATCGCCTTTGAGAAGGGCGTGTAGATTTTGTAGGGGTCGCCCGAACCCGTCGTCACAGCGCCGGGCGGCAGCAGATAGTTGCCGTCATGAAGGCACAATTCGCAGCCATCGGGCAGCGCCTCATCCAGCTTGCCCTGCGCTTGGCGCCACCAAGGCTCGTAATGGCGGATGGCGTGGACCGCGCCCGCGCCGCACTCGCGGGCGATTTCGCAAAGCTGCTCGACCGCATCGCCGCGCCGCAGCACGATTTGCGAATGACGCGAGCCAAGGCCTTTGGCGAGACTTTCGAGCGAATGATGCAGCCACCAGCGGCTCGCACCGCCATACGCGTGACTGCGCGCAGCCTCATCATCGAGAACGAACACGGGAATGACCGGCCCGGCGTGCGCCGCGGCATAGAGGGCGGGTTGATCGGCGAGGCGCAGATCGCGCCGAAGCCAGACAATTTGCGGTGAACTCATATCTTGCGGAACGTGGGCGATACCCACACAGTTCCTCTCCCATGCATCAGAAACACTCCGACTATGTAACGCCAACAGAGCCGCCGATACCAGCAGGCGAAATTCACTTGCCGGAACGCGGCTTTGCCATCGACCGGCGCAAGGCGCTGGCCGTGTCCCTCATCTGCTGGTGCGTCTGGGGCGCGATGGTGTCGCTGGTGACGCATCACCGGCTGGAGGCATTCGATGACGCGGGCCTGTTGTGGTTTCGCAGCGGCACCCAGCACCAGATACTGGGCAGCCCGCGTATTCAGGAGGCCGTGCGCGATATCACTGCGCTGGGCGGCGTCCTGCTGAGCACATTGACTACCCTGGCTGCCGTCATCGCCCTGCTGTTCCTGCGCTTGCGGCGCGAGGCATTCCTGTTCTCCATGACCGTCCTGCTCGGCTGGGGCATCAACAATGCGATGAAGGCGCTGGTCGGTCGCGCGCGGCCCGAACTGGTGCCGCACCTCGCCATCGCCGACGGGTTGAGCTTCCCCAGCGGGCACAGCTTCGCCTCCGCGATGATCTTTATTGGCATGGCGCTGGCCTTCGCGCCGATGAGCCGCCGCCATTCGGTGCGCTACACCATCATCGGCAGCGCCATGATAATCTCGCTGCTGATCGCGTTCAGCCGCGTGCTGCTGGGCGTGCATTACCCCAGCGACGTGATTGCCGGATGGTTCGGCGGCGCTGCATGGGCCTTCCTCGCCGAAGCAGTGCTCTACAAGCCGGCGCGTGCTGCAGCAGACAGCGACACGGCCGACAGGCTCGATCCTACGACCGCAGCCTAGACCGGATCGGCAGCGGTCCCGCTGACTGTCCAGGTCTGCCCACTGCCGAGCAGCTTGACCAGATCTGCGGTCTTGCCGGTGGTCGCCCGCTCGCGCTCCTCGATCACGCCGCTTTCGAATGTCGGGCGCAGATCGTCATAGAGTACGCCGAGCGCCATCGGGAACGGCCCGAACGGCATTTCGACCAGCATATGCGCGATTATGCGATTGGTGACGTCGTGGACGATGACGCCCGCCGCTTCCCAGTCGCCGTCGGCAACCTCGACCACCTTGAGGCAGAGCTCGTCGCGGTCGAGCGTGAGGCCTTGGCGGCCACCCGCGAACAGCATCGGCTCGCCATTTTCCAGCCAGAGCTGACGATCCTCGGCGCCCTTGGGGGCGGCAAAATCGTCGAATACGTCCTTGTTATAGACGATACAGTTCTGGAAAATCTCGATAAAGGCCGCGCCCTGGTGTGCGTGGGCAGCCATCAGCACTTCGGGCAGCTTCTTCGACACATCGAAGCCGCGCGCGACGAAACGAGCACCGGCGCCAAGCGCAAAGGCGGCCGGGCGCGCCGGATGGTCGACCGAGCCGAGCGGGGTCGAGGGCGAGCGCGTGCCTTCACGGCTGGTGGGCGAATATTGCCCCTTGGTGAGGCCGTAAATCTCGTTGTTGAACAGCATGATCTGCATGTTCACGTTCCGCCGCAACACATGCATCAGATGGTTGCCGCCGATGGACAGTCCATCGCCGTCGCCCGTCACCAGCCAGATGTCGAGTTCCGGATTGGCAAGTTTGGCGCCGGTCGCAAAGGCAGGTGCCCGGCCATGAATGGTGTGGAAGCCGTAGCTTTCGATGTAATAGGGAAAGCGGCTGGAACAGCCGATGCCGGAAATGAAGACCGTCTTTGCCGGATCAGCCCCCAATTGCGGGAGTGTGCGCTGCACTGCCTTGAGGATCGCATAATCGCCGCAACCGGGGCACCAGCGCACCTCCTGGTCGGTTTCCCAGTCCTTGAGGGTGGTCGTCACCATATCCTTGGGGGAGGTCATCTCGTTCATGGGTTCACCGCCTTCGGGCTGGGCAATTGCTGGTCATTGGCGTCGACTTCTTCGCCGCCCGCATCGCCGGGCTGGCCATCGAAGTAGCTCGCGATCGCGGCTTCGAGTTCCGCGATCTGGAACGGTTGGCCGCTGGTCTTGGTCAGCGGCTGGGCGTCGACGAGGAACTGGTCGCGCAGCACGGTCTTGAACTGGCCGGTGTTCATTTCCGGCACCAGCACATGGTCGAACCCGCGCAGCAGGTCACCGAGGTTGCCCGGTAGCGGCCAGATATGGCGGACGTGAATATGGCTGACGTCCAGTCCCTTCTCGCGCGACCGGCGCACCGCCTGATGGATCGGCCCATAGGTTGAGCCCCAGCCCACCACCGCCAGCTTGCCAGAGGTATCGCCGAGCGCGACGTCCTGATCGGGCACGGCGATCCGGTCGATCTTGGCCTTGCGCGCATCGGTCATCGCTTGGTGGTTGGCGGGCGAATAGTCGATATTGCCGGTCAGCTCGTGCTTCTCGATCCCGCCGATGCGGTGCATCAGTTCGGGCGTGCCGGGCTTGATCCAGGGGCGCGCGCCCTTGGCATCGCGCTTATAGGGCAGCAGATTGTCGCCATCGTTCTTCTGCTCGAGGAATTTGGCAGGAAACGGCGTGAAGCCTTTGGGATCGGGGACTTTCCATGGCTCGGCGGCATTGGCGATATAGCCATCGGTCAGCAGCATGACCGGGGTCATGTATTCGACCGCGATGCGGCACGCCTCGATCGCCACTTCGAAGGCATCGGACGGGCTGCGCGCGGCGATCACCGGCATCGGCGCATCGCCATTCCGACCATAAACCGCTTGGTAGAGATCGCTTTGCTCGGTCTTGGTCGGCAGGCCGGTCGAGGGGCCACCGCGTTGCGAATTGACGATCACCAGCGGCAATTCGGTCATGATCGCCAAGCCCATCGCCTCGCCCTTGAGCGCAATACCGGGACCGGATGAACTGGTGATGCCGAGGCTCCCTGCGTAACTCGCCCCGATGGCGGCGCAGATCGCAGCGATCTCGTCTTCCGCCTGGAATGTGGTGACGCCGAATTCCTTGAGCCGCACGAGGTGATGAAGGATCGCCGAGGCGGGCGTGATCGGATAGCCGCCGAAGAACATCGGCAGCTCGGCCAGCTGCGCACCGGCAACCAGCCCCAGCGAAACCGCCTCTGCGCCCGTCACCGTGCGATAGAGCCCCGGTGCGCTCGGCACAGGGGGCATGTGCAATTGCTTAAGCGGACCGGAAATTTCCGCCGTCTCGCCATAGGCGTGGCCCGCATCGAGCGCTGCGATGTTGGCGTCGGCGATATCGGGCTTGCTCTTGAACTTGGCCTTTAACCACTGGTGGATTGGCTCGCGCGGACGGTCGAACATCCACAGCGCAAGGCCCAGCGTCCACATGTTCTTGCAACGCAGCGCATCCTTGTTGCCGAGGCCAAACGGCTTCACCGCCTCGATCGTCTGTGCGCTGATGTCGAACGCCAACACATCGAACTTGGCGAGGCTGTCGTCCTCCAGCGGATTGACGTCGTATTTCGCCTTATCGAGATTGCGCTTGGAGAATTCGCCCGTGTCGGCGATCACCAAGCCACCCGGCTTCAGAGCGGGGAGGTTCACTTTCAGCGCCGCCGGATTCATCGCCACCAGCACATCGGGCGCATCGCCCGCAGTGTTGATCGCGCGGCTGCCGAAGTTGATCTGGAACGCCGAGACCCCGAACAGCGTGCCTTGCGGCGCGCGGATCTCGGCCGGGAAGTCCGGGAAAGTGGCGAGATCATTGCCCGCCAAGGCGGTGGACAGGGTAAACTGCCCGCCAGTGAGCTGCATTCCGTCGCCGGAATCGCCCGCAAACCGAACCACTACGGTTTCAGGAGTTTCTTCCGCTTCGAGCGGGGCTTCGACCTTCTGGGTCGCCATTGGCATTCCTCATCGCGCGCCCCTCAGGCGCATATGTCGCAACAGGTGAACGCGGCAGCTAGGCGTCACGCCAGCACGCTTCAATCAAGTTTTTTCTCGCTACGCCCAAAATCGCGCATGGAAAACCCCGCGCAGCACGCTAAGTTCGGGTTTGAAACCCATGGGAGAGAGAAAAATGGCCGCCACCGAACATTTCGTTCGCGAAGATGTCCGCGGATTCCTCAATATGCTGGAACAGCTTGGACGCCCCGGTGTCGAAGAACTACCCGTTGAAGAAGGACGCGAAGGGATGCGGGTCATGGGCCAGATGGCCGAAGCCGACCCGCGCGATCTCGCCGTCATCAAGGATGTGACCTGCCCCGGACCCGCCGGCGATATTCCGCTGCGCTTCTACGACAAGCGCGAAACGCGCGAACCCGGCCCCTGCGTGGTGTTCATCCACGGCGGCGGCTTCGTGATCGGCGATATCGGCGTTTATCATTCGCTGTGCACCGAAATCGCAGAGCAGCTCGACCTTCCGGTAGTATCAGTCGAATACCGGCTTGCCCCCGAACACCCCTTCCCCGCCGCGCCCGACGATTGCGAGGCCGCGGCTCGATGGATCGCATCCTCTCCAGCAGCGCTTGGGCGCGAGTTTACCGGACTTGTCATCACCGGCGACAGCGCGGGCGGCAACCTCACCATCGTCACCACCAACGCCTTGGCTAACGACCCGGCGGACGTTCCGGTCATCGTGCAGGCGCCGATCTATCCGGTTGCCGACGATATCACCAAGCACCAGAGCCTGCGCGATTTCGGCGAAGGCTTCCTGCTGACGTCGGCGACCATGGGCTGGTTCACCATGCAATATGCCGGCGATGCCACCGACCCGAGGCACACGCCGATGGTGGGCGATTGTTCGAACGCGCCGCCGACCGTGGTGTGCACCGCAGGGCTCGATCCGTTGCGCGATTCGGGTCGCAATTATGCCGCGCATCTCATCCAGCAGGGGACCGAGGTCTGCTATCTCGAATTCCCCGGTATCATCCACGGATTCACCACATTGCGCAAAGCCATCCCCAGCGGGCAGAAGGATCTCGACGCCTTCCTCGCTGCGGTCAAATTGATGCTGGAACGCGCGCGCTGAACCGGGCATTGGCATCAGTATGAAGGAACTCGGATATCGCCCCTGCGTGGGCATCATGCTGGTCAATGCCGACGGTCAGGTTTTCGTTGGACGCCGCATCGACAACAAGGAAGGCGACTGGTGGCAAATGCCCCAGGGCGGCGTCGACAAGGGCGAAGACCTTCGCGAAGCGATGTACCGCGAACTGGGCGAGGAAACCGGGATCGTGCCCGGCAAGGTTTCGATCATCGGCCAAATGGACGAGCCGATTCGCTATGACTTGCCCGACGAATTGATCGGCAAGCTATGGAACGGGAAATATCGCGGCCAGGAACAGGTGTGGTTCTGCGTTCGCTTCAACGGCACCGACAAGGACGTCGATCTGGAAGCGCACAACCCGCCCGAATTCTGCGACTGGAAATGGGTCGCGCCCGACCAGCTGCCCGAACTGATCGTGCCGTTCAAGAAGCGCGTTTATCGCAGCGTCGTCGAAGCGTTCACCGCCTTGATCTGAGAGGCAGCAGGCCGGTCAGTTGGTAGCCGGTTGCTTCTCGGCCTCCGGCGCTTTCGTATCATTCGCCGCGACGTATTTCACTGGACCCTTGGCAATCGCGGCGGCGAGCTGCTGCGCCGGGGCACAGGCATCCTTGCCGCAAGCCTTGCGGACTTCCGCCAGATTGCGCTGCGCTTTCTCGATCGCGCCCTTTTCCGCCAGTGCCTCGCCCTCGCCGGCCAGCGCTGCGACATTGTTGGGCTCGCGCGCCAGCGCCTGTCGGTAATAGCGAATGGCCTTGCCCTGAAGCCCATTGGCCCGCGCCGCCTCGCCCAGCTTGAGCAATGTCGGCGTATAGCCCGGATCGACGGTCAGCGCGGCTTCGAAAGCGCTGACCGCGCCTTCCTTGTCGCCTGCCTGCAAGGCCTGATCGCCTTGTGCGATGAGCGCTGCGGCTCCGGGTACTGGCGCTCGCGGCGAACCGAAACCGACACTGGCGGTGACGGCAAGGGCAAGCGAAAGAGCTGCGGCGGCAGGGGCGAAACGCATGAGTGTCTCCAAGCGATGCGAACGTGTTTGGTCAGCCGGATTGGCCATAATCGGCGTGGCTATCACGGTTGAACTGCACAGGCGATGAAAAAACCGTCGGTGCCGTCATGGAAGGGGGTCAGCCGAGTTCCGCTGTCGCGCGGCACACCAAGCGGCAGCGACAGGGCTTGCGGTTTGAAGGCAATGTTATCGCCGAGAAACCTGCCGAACTGGGCCGCCCCTTCCTCGTCCAGCAGCGAACACACGACATAAATCAACCGTCCGCCCGGCTTCAGCAGGTGCGCGCCTAACGTCAATAGTTCGCGTTGAGTCGAGCAAAGTCTGGCGAGACTGGCGTCGGTCAGACGCCAGCGCGCTTCGGGATTGCGGCGCCATGTGCCGGTGCCGGAACATGGGGCATCGATCAGCACGGCATCGGCCTGTCCTGCCACATCGGCCAAGGCCTCTGTCTCCTTGCCGGGATCGAGCAGGCGCGCTTCGATGATGTCCGCACCTGCCCTCTCGGCACGCGGAGCCAGCCGGGACAGCCGCGCCCGATCGGTGTCGCTGGCAATCAATCGTCCGCGATTTTCCATGGCAGCGGCAAGCGCGAGGGTCTTGCCGCCCCCTCCTGCGCACAGGTCGACGATGATTTCACCGGGTTGCGCGTGAACAGCATGGCAGGCGAGCTGCGAGCCTGTGTCCTGAATCTCGATTCTGCCATCGCGATAGGCATCCCATTGTTCCACCGGCGTGCCTGGTACGAGTCGCAAGCCATTGGGCGCATCCGTCTGGGTGGCAGCTTCCGGCAATTCCAGCCCTTCGCGCTGGACCTTGAGCGTGTTGACCCGCAAATCGAGCGGCGCACGGTCGAGCAGCGCCTCCGCCTCGGCCCCTGAAATGCCAGAGGCGGCCAGCCGATCGACCAGCCATTTGGGTGCGACACCCCCAGCAGCAGCCCGTTCGCCCGCATCGATCGGTCGCGGACCATAGGTCGATCCGTCGAACAAACCCGCCAGCTCGCGGTCTTCTTCCGCGACGCGAAGCATGGCCTCCCGGCCGGAAGATGGGATCGGCCCGCAAGCGCGGATAGCGCGATAGACCAGTTCGCGGATGGCACGACGGTCTTTCGAGCCAGCGAAACGATGCGACCGGAACCAGTCGGCAAGAATGCGATCGGCAGGCGCGGCTTGCGACCGTGCCGCCAGAACGATCAGGTCGAGCAGTTCGATGGACGACTGGACACGCGCCGCAGGTGTCATCGCGGGTAGTTGGGAGCCTCACGCGTGATCGCAACATCATGCACATGGCTCTCGGTCAGCCCGGCATTCGTGATCCGCACGAATTTCGCGTTCTTGCGCAGATCGTCGATCGATGCGCTCCCGGTGTATCCCATCGCCGCCTTGATCCCGCCGACAAGCTGGTGAACGACCGCCGAGGCCGGACCCTTGTACGGCACCTGCCCTTCGATCCCTTCTGGCACCAGCTTCTGCGCCGATACGTCCTGCTGGAAATAGCGATCGGCGCTGCCGCGCGCCATAGCGCCGACCGAGCCCATCCCGCGATAGCTCTTGTAGCTGCGCCCCTGGTAGATGAAGGTTTCGCCCGGCGCTTCGTCGGTCCCGGCGAGCATTGATCCGATCATCACGCAGCTCGCTCCGGCGGCCAGCGCTTTCGCGGCATCGCCGCTCGTGCGAAGACCACCGTCGCCGATCACCGGCACACCGGATTTTTCCGCTTCCGCCGCACATTCCATGATCGCGGTCAGCTGCGGCACTCCAACGCCTGCGACGACGCGGGTGGTGCAGATCGACCCCGGCCCGATCCCGACCTTGATCCCGTCCGCCCCGGCATCGATCAGCGCGCGGGTCGCTTCGGGTGTGGCGACATTGCCTGCGATCACCTGAACCGAATTGCTGAGCATCTTGACCCGCTCGACCGAGCGGGCGACGTCCTTGTTGTGACCGTGTGCAGTGTCGATCACGACCACATCCACTTCCGCGGCAATCAGCGCTTCGCTCCGTTCGAAACCCTTGTCTCCAACAGTCGTCGCAGCAGCCACGCGAAGGCGGCCATCCTCATCCTTGGTCGCAGACGGATAAGCGACCGCCTTCTCGATGTCCTTGACCGTGATCAGGCCGACACATTTGCCTGCACCATCAACAACCAGCAGCTTCTCGATCCGGCGCTGGTGCAGCAAACGCCGCGCTTCCTCCTGATTGGTGCCGAGCGGAACCGTCGCGAGATTCTCGGTGGTCATCAATTCGCGCACCGGCTGGCCAGGGTTCTCGGCAAAGCGGACGTCGCGATTGGTGAGGATACCTGCGAGCTTGCCTTCGCGGTCGGTGACCGGAATACCGCTGATGCGGTGCTGCAGCATCAGCGCCTGCGCCTCGCCCAGTGTTGCGTCGGGGTGGATGGTGATCGGGTTGACCACCATGCCGCTTTCATATCGTTTGACCGCGCGCACGGCGGCGACCTGTTCCTCGATCTCGAGATTGCGGTGAAGCACGCCGATCCCACCCAGTTGCGCCATGGCAATCGCCATGTCCGCCTCGGTCACCGTGTCCATGGCGCTGGAGATCACCGGAATATTGAGCTTGATAGCTCGCGTCAGCAGCGTCGACGTGTTCGCCATCGAAGGCACGATATCGCTTTCGGCGGGACGCAGCAGAACGTCGTCGAAGGTAAGGCCGAGAGGGATGTCCATGGGTGCCACTTTCTTGCGCGCGGGGAGATTCGTGGCGGCCCATGTAACCGCGGATTGTGCGATACGCTAGGGGGTGATGGCCCGAGCGGGTCGTTTACTCCGCCGTCCAGCCTCCGTCGACGCTCCAGTTGGCGCCGTTGACGTTCTGCGCCTCGTCGCGACACAGGAATACCGCGAGCGCACCGATATCCTCTGGCTGGACGAACTTCTTGGTCGGCTGCTTGGCCAGCAGGACGTCGTTGATGACCTCCTCGCGGCTCATCCCGCGCGCCTTCATCGTGTCGGGGATCTGGTTTTCGACCAGCTGGGTCCAGACATAGCCGGGGCTGATCGCGTTGACCGTCACACCGTATTCGGCAACCTCCAGGGCTGCGGTCTTGGTCAGGCCCGCAATACCATGCTTGGCAGCGACATAGGCGCTCTTGAACGGCGAGGCGACGAGCGAATGCGCACTGGCGGTGTTGATGATCCGCCCCCAGCCCGCCTGCTTCATATGCGGTATCGCGAGACGCATGGCATGGAATGCCGCAGACAGGTTCAGCGAGATGATCTTCTCCCAGGTAGCTGCGGGAAAATCCTCGATCGGTGCAACATGCTGCATCCCGGCATTGTTCACGAGGATATCGATCGGCCCGATATCCGCCATCATCTGCTCGATAGCGGCGATATCGGTGAGGTCGGCGCCTGAGTGATCCGCCCCGAGTTCGTCTTTCAGTTTCGCGATTTCCGCGTCGTCACCAAAGCCGTTGAGGACGATGGCCGCGCCATGCTCGTGGAGCGCGCGCGCAACCGCCAGACCGATGCCCGATGTGGAGCCGGTGACAAGTGCGCGTTTTCCGTTGAGAAACATTTAGACCTCCGAGCGTTTTGACTGCATTCTCGCAACGTCATCGCCAATGCACGGCGCGCGGTCAATCGAGAGGGGACTGACATGCGACTTAATCCGTTCAATACCGATAATATCCGTGTGCGCTCTGCCGGTGGCGGGGGAAGAATGCCGGGAGGCCGCGTTGGCGGCCTTGGCCTTGGCACCATCGTCATCGCCGCAATCGGCTATTTCGTCTTCGGCCTCGATCCCTCGCAGACCATCGGCGTGGTCGAGCAGGGACGACAGGGTGCGCAGACACAGCAACAGGCGACCAGCCCGCAGGACGAGCAGGCGCTGTGCACGGCCAACAAATACGCCACCGAGACCTGCAACGCGCTCCAATCGCTCAACCAGACATGGCAAGCTGTGTTCGAGCAGCAGGGTGTCGGCCAGCGCTTCCGCCAGCCCGAACTCGCGTTCGAACCGAACACGAGTTTCAGCACCGGATGCGGGCCGGGCAGCCCGGACATGGGTCCATTTTATTGTCCCGCCGACGAAACAATCTATATTGGCACGCAATTCTACGACCAACTCGCGAACCAGTTGGGCGCACCGGGTGAGTTCGCGCGCTATTATGTCGTCGCGCATGAATATGGGCATCACATCCAGGCTTTGACCGGAGTGGCCGAGGCCGTCGCCCGCGCGAAGCAACGCGATCCGCGCAATGCCAACCGCTATCAGGTGGCGATGGAATTGCAGGCCGATTGCTATGCCGGGGTCTGGGCGGGCAAGAACCGCCATCTGATCGAACCGGGCGACATTGAATCCGGGATGCGGGCAGCCAGCCAGATCGGTGACGATACGCTGACTCAAGGTCGGGTGAGCCCCGACAACTTCACCCATGGCACCAGCGCCCAGCGCAGCGCGGCGCTCAAGCTCGGCCTACAGGGTGACGACCGCAAATGCGACGCGATCCTCGATCAGGCATAGGCGCATGGAAAAGGCGGCGATCGGCTGGGGGTTCCGATCGCCGCCTGCCCATCCCGTCCGGACGGGGGTAACTGAAAACCGTCAGCTCTTTTCCTTCAGGCCCTTCATTGCCTCGTCGATCGAGCGCAGGGCTTCGGCGCGCTCGCTGTCGCTCATCGACTTGTGGCGCTTGATCTCGGCTCTTGCGGCGACCATCGCATCATGGGCCTTGGCGAGAGCGGCGGTCTGGCACACAAACATCCGGGTGCGACCATCGCTGGTGGTTTCGGTCTCTGCCACTTCGGTCTGGCCGGAGCGGCATTCGATCCTCACGTCCGGTGCGGCATCCTTGCTTTTGGCGAAGGCGATGCGGATCTCCTTCTGGACCCGCTTCTGCATCTCGCCGTTCTCCGCCATCTCGGCACGGATCTCGGCAGTCTTTGCACCGACCTCGGCCATCTTCACCTTGAGTTCGGCGCGATCGGCCTCGGTCATCGTATCCTTGGAGTGCCAGACCTGCTCTTCGACCTTGCGCTTGCCGTCCTTGTCGACGGTCACGGTACGCTCAACCCTCACCGTCTTGTGATCCTTTCCGTCATGCCATTCGGGTGCGGCAGGCGGTGCCGGAGGAGCGGGAGGCACCGGAGCAGTTGCGGCCGTTGGAGCCAGGGGAGCTTCGGGCGCCATCGGCGCTTCAGGAGCGGCGGGCGCTTCAGGCGCCGCCGGGGGTTGCGGCGCTTGCGGCGCGGCCTGGGCTTCGGCATAGCTGATCGAAGCGGTCAGCGGCAAAGCCAGCGCGGCCCCGCCAATCAGCACCCGGCCCAGCAGGCGGCGGCGTGGAGTGATATCGGACATGGACAAATTCCTCAGGCGTTGAACGATGGATTTGTCGCCCAGCACGGGGCACGCCATGGCGGCGGCCAGCGGCGGGCGGGATGAAAAGCTCTTCACTCCGGCATAACAGGCGATGACATTGGCATAGGCGGCGCGCTGGTCGGGCGAGCGATGCTCGACCACGCGGGCGTCGCAAGCCGATTCCTGATCGCGCCGCATCGCACGCCAGCCAAACCAGCCGAGCGGGTTGAACCAGTGCAGCGCAAACAGTGGCTGGACCAGGAAGTTGACCAGCAGATCGTGCCCGCGATGGTGCGAGAGTTCGTGATCGAGCGCGAGGTCGCGCGCCAGCCGATCCTCACCGGACATGAACCCGACCGGCAGGGCAATCACCTTGTCGAACACGCCGAACGCCACCGGACCTTCCGCAAGCGGTGTTTCGACCAGACGAACCTTGCCGATGTCCCCGACCGGGCGCGAATTGTTTAACATCTGGCGACGGAGCTGGAAATATTGCTGGAAACGGCGCGCAAGGAAGATCGCTGTGCCTGCGAGCCATAGCGCCACCAGCCAGAACCCGTAATCGAACGACGAAGTGGTGTGCACCTGAGTCGTCGGAACCTGCGCAGCCAGCGCCACCATGTCGCTCGGAGCGAGATTTTGCGGCATGGCCACCGCCTGCGCCGCCTCGGCTGGGCGGAGCCACGCCGGGAGCACGATGGGCGGCATCACCAGTCGCACGAACGGAATTGCCCAGAGCATATAAGCGTAGCGCGGGCCAAAACGCCGGGACACAGGACGTCGTATCAGAAGGACGAGCGCCATCAGCACTCCGGTCCACAGCAGTGTTTCGAGCAGAAATTCTCTCATGAGCGCAGCTCCCTCAGCAGCTTCTCGATTTCAGCCAGATCGTTATCGTCGAGCGCTTCGTTCTCGGCGAGTTGGGCGAACAGCGACGCGGGGCGACCGCCGAACAGGCGATCGACCAGGCGTTTCGATTCCTGACCGACATAGTCGGACCGTGCGATGGCGGGAGAATAGAGGAAGCGCCGACCATCGGGCTCGGTCGAGACGGCCCCCTTGTTGACGAGCCGCGACAGCAGCGTCTTGACCGTCGGCATGGTCCAGTCCCGCTCGCGGCAGACGCGGTCGAAGACATCAGATGCGCTCAGCGGGCTCTGGTCCCACAAAGCTTCCATGACGGCGTGTTCGGCTTCGCTGATTGCGCTGGAAGGTGCTGACTTGCGGCTCACGCGTAACTACTCCCGTAATCTTCTGACTACGTTTGTAGACTTATCGATTACGAGTGTAAACCGTCATTCCCGCCCTTCCTTGTCGTTGGACGGATCGCTCATGTCATTTGTCGAGTGAGAGTGCGGTGCAAACCGCTGTCGGCGATGGCGGGGGCGAACCGGCAGTTGTGCCAGCCCGCCCTCACCAGCCGGATCAATAAACCCGCTTCTTGGGCTTGATGTATTCCATGTCGTCGGTGAGCGTATATTCGTGCACCGGACGATAGTTGAGCGTTACCGCACCGCCGCTGCCGCCCCATCCGGTGAACCACGCGAGAGTGTGCTTCATCCAATTGGCGTCGTCGCGGTCGGGGAAATCCTCGTGCGCGTGGGCGCCGCGGCTTTCCTTTCGCGCTTCGGCGCTCGCCATGGTGACATTGGCCTGCGCCATCAGATTGTCGAGCTCGAGCGTTTCGATCAGATCCGAGTTCCAGATCAGCGACCGGTCGGAGACATGCACATCCTCCAGCCGCTTGTTGATCGTGGTCAGTTCCTTCACGCCTTCGGACAGACCTTCGCTGTCGCGGAAAACCGCAGCGTGCTTGGTCATCGCCTTCTGCATTTCTTCACGGATCTTGGCCGTCGAAGCCTTGCCGTCGGCCTTGCGGAAATGGTCGAGACGGGTGAGCGCGAAGTCGAGGCTGCCTTCCGGCAGTTCGTCATGCGCAATACCCGGCTTGATGATTTCCTTGAGACGATGCCCGGTCGCACGTCCGAACACGACGAGGTCGATCAGCGAGTTCGAGCCGAGCCGGTTGGCACCATGCACCGAAACGCAGGCCGCCTCGCCCACGGCGAACAGGCCGGGCACGGTCTTTTCCGGATCGCCCGCATCCCCGGCGATCACCTCGCCGTGATAGTTCGTCGGGATACCGCCCATGTTGTAATGCACTGTCGGCACCACCGGCAGCGGCTGGCGGGTCAGGTCGACACCGGCGAAGATCTTGCCACTCTCGGTAATTCCCGGGAGCCGCTCGGCGAGGATCTTGGGATCGATATGGTCGAGGTGGAGGAAGATGTGATCCTTCTCATCCCCGACGCCGCGGCCTTCGCGGATTTCGAGCGCCATCGAGCGGCTGACAACGTCGCGGCTGGCGAGATCCTTCGCGCTCGGCGCGTAACGCTCCATGAAGCGCTCGCCTTCGGAATTGGTGAGATAGCCGCCCTCGCCGCGCGCGCCTTCGGTAATCAGCACGCCCGCGCCGTAAATGCCGGTCGGGTGGAACTGCACGAATTCCATGTCCTGCAGCGGCAGGCCAGCACGAAGCACCATGCCGCCACCGTCGCCGGTACAGGTGTGAGCAGACGTAGCGGTATAATAGCAGCGGCCATAACCGCCGGTCGCCAGCACCACCGCATGGGCGCGGAAGCAGTGGATCGTGCCATCATCGAGGCACATCGCCACCACGCCGCGGCACTTGCCGTCTTCCATGATCAAATCGATGGCGAAATATTCGATGAAGAAGTCCGCGTCATACTTCAGGCTCTGCTGATAGAGCGCGTGGAGCATGGCATGGCCGGTGCGGTCGGCGGCGGCACAGGTGCGCTGGACCGGAGGCCCCTCACCCATGTTCTGCATGTGCCCACCGAAAGGGCGCTGGTAGATCGTGCCGTCCTCGTTGCGGCTGAACGGCACGCCCGCATGCTCCAGCTCGTACACCGCCTGCGGCGCTTCGCGGACCATATATTCGATTGCGTCCTGATCGCCGAGCCAGTCCGATCCCTTGACGGTATCGTACATGTGCCACGACCAGTGATCGGGCGTGTTGTTGCCCAGCGATGCAGCGATGCCGCCCTGCGCGGCGACGGTGTGGCTGCGCGTCGGGAACACCTTGGAAATGTTCGCGGTCCTCAGGCCTGCCTCGGCAGAACCCATGGTTGCGCGCAGGCCCGATCCGCCCGCACCCACGACCACTACGTCATAGGTGTGGTTGACGATCGTATAGTCCGACCACTTGTCGGAAGTATTGGCTTCGGTGTTCGCCATCAGGCGGCTCCTAGAAATGCGATGCGAGCGATGGAGATGAGACCGAAAGCGGCCCCTCCGAAAGCTGCGAAATTAAGCAGGACGATCAGCGCAAAGCGGCTACCGCTCTCGTGGACATAGTCCTCGATCAGCACCTGTAGCCCGAGCCGCGCGTGCCAGAAGACCGAGATCACGAGCAGCGCCAGCGCGGTCGCGGTCAGCGGGCTCGCCACCCATTGCGCCACCGTGCCCTGATCGTAAGCCGGCAGCAGCATCAGGCTGACCACCAGAAACAGCATGAGGATGAAATTGCCGATCGCGGTGAAGCGTTGCAGCAACCAGTGATGCGCGCCGTGATGGGCGCTGCCGAGGCCTCTGACGCGGCCGAGTTCGGTTCCGTTACCCATGAGCTACGCCCCTATTTGGTGAGGATGATCGCCCAGAAGGCGACGGTGAAAAGAACGCCCAGCACCGGCGCGGCGATGGACCAGGCGCGGTTGGCCTTGAGTTCGTAACCCGCACCGATGTCGAGCACGAAATGCCTGAGGCCGCTCATCAGGTGACTGAAGAACGCCCAACTCAACCCGACCAGCACGACCCAGCCGATGGGCGTCGTCATGACCCCGACAAATGTCTGGTAGGCTTCGACACCCGAAGCGAGCGCGCCGAGCCACCACAGCAGCACGGCCAGGCCGACGATCGCCAACCCGTCCCCGGTGACACGGTGAAGGATGGAAATGAACATTTGCGGTGCCCATTTCCAGATTTGCAGGTGAGGTGAGAGCGGTCTTTCGGCCATCGCGCAATCCGGTTCGTTTGTCTTACAGTGGCCCCCACTTAACGGGTCGTGCGCAAGAGGCAAGGAGCGCGGGGTCGACAAGTGACGCAAATTTGCGAATAGCACTTGCCATGACCTGCATTCTCCTGACCGGATCGAGCCGCGGAATCGGCGCTGCGGCGAAGCAATCGCTGACTGAACGCGGGGTGCGCGTCATCGGGCAGGCGACATCCGCAAGCGATGACGAAACGCTTGCCGCCGACTTCGGCGATCCGCTCGCGCCAAAGCAATTATGGGATGCGGCGATGGAATTGTCGGGTGGTGCTATCGACGTTCTGGTGAACAACGCAGGATTGTTCATAGAAAACCCGATCGACCAGTCCGACATCGAATGGCTCGACAAATGGGAGGATACGCTACGGATCAATCTGACTTCCGCTGCGCAACTCTCGCGCTTTGCTGTCCAGCACTGGCAAGAGCGCGGCTGCGGCGGACGGATCGTCCATGTCGCCAGCCGCGCGGGGCACCGCGGCGATTCCCCGGCGCATTGGCACTATGCGGCGAGCAAGGGCGGAATGCTGGCGCTGCACAAGACCATCGCGCGCGCCTATGCGAGTGAGGACATTCTCAGCTTCGCGATCACGCCCGGTTTCACCGACACGGCCATGGCGGGAGACTATCTTGAAAGCCGCGGCGGGGACGGGTTGCTGGCGGACATCCCGCTTGGCCGGGTGGCAACACCCGAAGAAATCGCGTCCATCGTCATCTTCTGCGCGCTCGACGCCCCGGCCAGCATGACCGGCGCGACCATCGATGCCAATGGAGCCAGCTATGTTCGTTAGTATCCTTGCCGCCGCTTTGGCCGCCACTGCGCCCGCGACAGGTGATGCAGGCACGCAGCAGCCGGTCGATCCCGCAAGCTGGGCCAACGTCTGCAAGCCTTGGGACGAGTGGAACAAGCCCGCCCCTCCCTATCGCATTTATGGCAATACCTATTACGTCGGCACCTGCGGCATATCCGCGATTCTCGTGGTCGGCGACAAGGGCGCGATCCTGATCGACGGCGGACCGTCCGATGCGGGCAAATTGGTCGCGAAGAATATCGAGGCGCTCGGGTTCAAGCTTTCCGACGTCAAGATCCTGCTCGAAACGCATGAGCATTTCGACCATGCGGGCGGACTTGCCGAGCTGAAACGGCTGACCGGTGCAAAAATGCTCGCATCGCCCGATGCGGCCAAGGCGCTCGAACAAGGCGGCCCCATTCCGGAAGATCCGCAATTTGAGGAACATGGCACTTTCCCAAAAGTCGCCGTCGACGGTCTCATCCGCGATGGGGAAGTGGTGCGGCTCGGCAATCTCGCCTTGCAAGCACATGCAACGCCCGGTCACACGACTGGCGCGCTGAGCTGGAGCTGGAAAGCCTGCGATGGCACGCGCTGCCATACGGTCGCCTATGTCGACAGCCTGTCCCCGGTCAGCAGCGATTCCTACCGTTTTTCGGACCACCCGGCCTATCTTGCTACATATCGCAAGAGCATCGCGACGGTAGCCAAGCTGCCATGCGATATCCTGCTGACCCCGCATCCCTCGCAAAGCGACATGGTCAAGCGTGCCGCAATTGGCTCCATGCTGGGAGGGTACACTTGTGCGCAACGCGCGAAAGATCTGACCAAGTCACTCGATGAACGCCTGGCGAAGGAAGCCCATGGCAGATAGCTGGAAAATCACCGGTTTTGCCTCCAAGGCGGAGGTGCAGGCCGCGCTGCTGGCGCATGACGAGGTCGAGGAATGGGACTTCGACATGGTCATTGCCGGGCGCGAAGTGGCCGAGGACCGTCTGCTCGAATGGGTCATCGAGGTCTGGCTCCCGCGCGAGCCGACCGCAGCTGACAAACGCGCCGTTGCAGCGCTGTTTGCCGATAGAGCGCCCGAGCTTTCGACCGAGAAACTGCCGCCGACCGACTGGGTGATCGAAAGCCAGAAGGGCGTCGATCCGATCAACGCGGGGCCATTTCATGTGCGCACACCCGAACATCCCGCCAGTGATGACGCCGTCAATCTGGTGATCCCCGCCAGCCAGGCTTTCGGAACCGGACAGCACGCGACCACCGCAGGATGTCTCGCGATGCTCGCGCTGATGCGGCGCGAGGGCGTGATGGTGCGCAATGCCGCAGATATCGGCACCGGCACCGGCCTGCTGGCGCTCGGCGCGCTGAGACTGTGGCCGAGAGCGTTGATGACGGTATCGGATATCGATCCGATCTGCGTCGGCGTGGTCGAGGATAATGCCGCGCTCAACGGTGCGACAATCGGCGCAGGTCGCGGAGAAATGCTGATGGTCGTCACCGATGGCATGGCGGACCCCGTGCTGAAGGCGCGCGGTCCCTACGACCTGCTGATCGCCAATATCCTCGCGCGCCCGCTGATCGAGCTGGCACCCGATTTCGGCAAAGCTGTGAGTGGAGGCGGACATATCGTCCTGGCGGGCCTGTTGGCGACGCAGGAACACGCCGTCCGAAGCGCCTATCGCCGAGCCGGATTCCGCCTCGCGCGGCGGCTGGTCAATGGAGACTGGTCGATCCTGTGGCTGCGCAAGCGGCGCTGAGGGTGCTTAAGCAGCGCATCGCGATCCAGCTGTTGGGATTTGCGCTCACCGTCTCCATTCTTGCCACACTCGTGTTTTTCGTCGGCGGTTGGATCGCCAGCAGCATTCCGCGCAATCCCGACTGGCGCGAGCCCGAGACCGGGATCACGATCCTCGTTGCAGACAACGGCCTCCATACTGAACTGGTCCTGCCCATCGTCACGCCGGAAGAGGATTGGCGGCAGACTTTTCCGGCGCTGTACCTGCCGCGCGACGACGGCCAGTATCCCACCCATGTCGCCATCGGTTGGGGGGAGAAAGATGTGTTCCTTCACACGCCGACCTGGTCCGATCTCAAACCCGCGACCGTCTGGCACATCGCCATTCACGGAGGTTCGGCCATCATTCGGCTGACGCCTTTCGTGCGCCCCGCGCCCGATCGCTGGTATCGCCCCCTGCGCCTTCGCCCCGACGAATACCGAAGGCTGGTGCGCAGTATCCTCGGCTCGCTTCCGCCCCTGCCGCTGGGAAGCCCACGCCAATCCTATCGCGGCTTCGACCCATCCGCCTTCAACTACGACGCGCTGGGTCGCTACACCTTTGCCAATAGCTGCAACCAGTGGACCTCGAACCAGCTTGCAGCAGCAGGCGTGCGCACAGGATACTGGACGCCCTTTTCGGGCGGCGTGATGAAGTGGGTGCCTCAAACGGATCCGTGACATCGCTTCGGAATCATGCATGATAACGCTACCAGAACAACAGGGAGGATGGGATGCGCAAGGAGGGAACGTCGGACCTCGATCGACGGAGTATTCTTGCCGGGTTGGGCGCTGCGGCATTTGCAGCATCCGCACAGCAGGCTTCGGCCCAGACAGCCAAGGGCCAGCCACTTATCGGCAATCCTGTTCTTCCTATTCCGATGGGCGAACGAATGCGCTGGGCGATCGTCGGTCTTGGCAGCTTCGGAGTCGGACAAGTCATTCCCGGTTTCGTGGATGCCAATGCCTCGCGCATGACGGCGTTCGTCTCCGGCAATCCCGATAAGGCGAAGATGCTCGGCGAGCGATACGGCGTTTCGCGCTTCTATGGGTATGACAACTTCGACGATATCGCCCGCGACCCAGAGATCGACTGCGTTTACATCGTCCTGCCGGTCGGGTTGCACGCCGAATATACGATCCGCGCGCTCAAGGCTGGCAAGCATGTGCTGTGCGAGAAGCCGATGGCTAGCACGGTCTCCGAATGCGAAGCCATGATCGCCGCCGCCAAGGCCGCCGGGAGGCAATTGGGGGTCGCCTATCGCGTGCATTTCGAGCCGACCAATATTGCAGCGAAGACTATCATCGATGCAGGTGAGATCGGCCCGATCCGCAACATCCGTGCCGACCACGGATTTCAGGCCGACCCTTCGTGGCCGCCTCATAAATGGCGCCTCACGAAAGAGCTGGGTGGTGGTGGATCAATGTACGATATCGGCATCTATGGTCTCAACACATCGCTCATGATGCTGAAGGGTGACGAGCCGGTTTCCGTCTCAGCGGTCTATGCCTATCCGCGAGAGGATCCGCGCTTTGCCGAAGTCGAGGGCGGCATCGAATGGCGGCTGATGATGGCGAGCGGCGCGGTGGTGAGCGGATCGAGTTCCTATTGCTATGCGCCGTATCAGAGCTTCCAGCACTACATGGCCGACAAGGGCGCGCTAGAGATGGAACCGGCTACCACCTACTATGACAATCGCCTCGTCCGGCAAAGCGGGGGACCGCCTAGCACGGTGGGGACCGGCAATCCGATCACGCAGTTCGCTGGCCAGATCGACGCTTTTTCTAGCGCCGCGCGCGCGAACAAGCCGCATCGAACACCCGGTGAAATGGGCCTGCGCGATATCCGCCTGATCGCCGCAATGTATCGCAGCGCTGACCGCAACGGGGAAGTGCTAGCGTTGTGAGAGCTAAGCCTGGGCTCATAATCGGGTCGCCCTAGCCCGCCGCCGCGACGATCTCCGCCCAGGCGGCTTCGTCGATCACCTCGATGCCCAGCTCGGCGGCCTTCTTGAGCTTGCTCCCCGCACCCGGCCCGGCGACTACGAGGTCGGTCTTGGCGCTAACCGAGCCAGCGGATTTCGCGCCCAGCCTTTCAGCCTGCGCCTTGGCCTCGTCACGGCTCATGGTTTCAAGCTTGCCGGTGAACACCACCGTCTTGCCGCTGACCGCGCTGGCCTGCGTTTCGACGACGTATGGGGGCGGAGAGACTTCGGAGAGCAAGTCGTCCCACACCTTTTTGTTGTGATCCTCGTGGAAGAAATCGCCCAGCGCCTCGATCACCGCCGGGCCGATCCCATCGATGCTTGCCAGTTCATTCTGCGCCGTCTCGTCCCCGTCCCGCGCCTGTTCCGCCATCTCTCTCAGGAGCGGTAATTCGTGAAAACGCTTCATCAGGTCGCGCGCAGTCACCGCGCCGACATGGCGAATGCCGAGCCCGAACAGCAGCCGCGCTGCATCAGGGGAGCGCTTCGCCTCGATGGCGGCGAAAAGATTGTCGACCGACTTCTCCTGCCAGCCATCTCGTCCGATCAACTCGTCGCGATGGGTGTGCAGGCGGAAGATGTCGCCCGGCCCATTCGCCAGCCAGCCCAGCTCCATGAATTCGGCGATGCTCTTCTCGCCCAGTCCCTCGATATCGAGTGCCCCTCTACTGACGAAATGGCGCAGGCGTTCGAACTGCTGCGCATGGCAGATCAGCCCGCCCTGGCAGCGGACATCGACTTCGCCTTCTTCGGCCACCGCCTCGCTGCCGCAAACCGGGCAATGGTCGGGAAACTCAAACGCCGGGCGATCCGCGTCGCGGGTGAGATTGTCGACCACTTGCGGGATAACATCACCCGCGCGTTGCACCACGATCCGGTCACCCGGACGCACGCCGAGCCGGGCGATCTCGTCGCGATTGTGCAGTGTCACATTGGTCACGGTAACCCCGCCCACCAGCACCGGGGCGAGCCTGCCGACCGGCGTCAGCTTGCCCGTTCGCCCGACCTGAATGTCGATCGCCTCCAGCGTCGTCTCGGCACGCTCGGCGGGGAATTTATGCGCCAGCGCCCAGCGCGGAGCCTTGGCGACGAAGCCGAGCCGCTGCTGGTAATCGAGCCGGTCGACCTTGTAGACCACGCCGTCGATTTCATACGGCAACCCCTCGCGCGCCTCGCCGATCGAACGATAGTGATCGAGCAGGCCCGCCACGCTTTCGACCCGCTGGAAGAGGCGGGACAGCGGGAAACCCCAGTGTGAGATTTGCTGCATCACCTCGAATTGGGTGTCGCCCGGAACCGCGCTCGCTGCGCCCCAGCCATGTGCCCAGAAGCGCAAGGGCCGCGCTGCCGTGACGCTTGCATCCTTCTGCCGCAAGGACCCCGCCGCCGCATTGCGCGGGTTCGCAAACAGCTTTCCGCCATGCTCCGATTGTGCAGCATTGAGTGCGGTAAAGGCCTGTTTTTCCATATAGACCTCGCCGCGCACCTCGAACACATCGGGATGGCCCGAGCCGTGCAATTGCTGCGGAATATCGGCGATATGCTGTACATTGGCGGTGACATTCTCACCTACCTGCCCATCTCCGCGCGTCGCGGCCTGCACCAGCTTGCCATGCTCGTAACGCAGCGAGCAGGAGAGCCCGTCGATCTTGTCTTCGGCGGTAAAGCCAAGCGGCGCATCCTCAGCGAGTGCAAGGAACCGCCTCACCCGCGCGACCCATTCCTCGACTTCCTCCGCTGCAAAGGCATTGTCGAGGCTCATCATGCGAACCTCGTGCGTCACCTTGCTCAGCGGCGAGGCGGAAATCTCGAACCCCACCCCCTTCGATGGACTATCCGCACGAACGAGGTGCGGATATGCCGCTTCGATCGCGGCATTGCGCCGGACCAGCGCATCGAATTCCTGATCGGTAATCTCCGGCGCGTCCTTGGCATGATAGAGCCGGTTATGGTGCGCAATTGCCTTCGCCAGACGCATCAGTTCATTGGCGGCTTCGGCTTCGGACAGATTGGCAAGATCGGCAGGCAGGTCGGACACGCAATTGGGCCTTTTTGGTAAAGCAGTTTGGATGCGCTATGCCCTAGCTGACCGGCGCCGCAAAGGGCCGACAGGACGGGTCGCAATCGCGGGGGATAGCAGGAGGGGCTTATCCATGATCGACCGTTATTTGAAATCGCTGTTTTCGCTGGCACTGGGGGTGATGGCACTCTTCTACGTCGCCCACAACATCGCCAATTGGGCGGCGGCAGAGCAGTTCTTCACCTACACCACAGGGCGCGTCGGGCATGAAGCCTATCCGGTGGATTTGCTGCCCGTACCTAGCGCGCCGATGATCTGGGTGGCGATGCTGCTGGTATTCGCGCTGGAACTAGGCGCCGGGGTGATGCTGGTGCTTGGCGCATTCACCCTGTGGCGCGCACGCACCCTCGACGATGCGAAATTCGAGAGGGCCAAGCTGTTTTCGAAAATCGGCATCGGCTGCGCGGTGCTGAACTGGTGGGGCCTGTTCCAGGGGCTGGCCGTCGCGGGTTTCCAGCTGTGGCAGGCGCCGCTGGGCGCAGGGCCGTTCTACGGATCGTTCTTCTTCGGCGCGATGAACATGATGCTGCTGATCTATCTCAGCCAGCGGGACAACGCATCCACGCCGTTTAGGGATTAAACTCCTTCGAGCAGCCGGTTCGCCTGCGCGCGCGCTTCGTCGGTGATATCCGCACCGGACAGCATCCTGGCGATTTCTTCCTTGCGCTCCGCATCGTCAAGTTGGCCGACCGAGGTGCGCGTCACCACGCCGTCGCTGCTCTTGGCGATCAGGTAATGGATGCGCCCGCGTGCGGCGACTTGCGGCGAGTGGGTGACGACCAGCAATTGGCCATCGTCCGCCAGTCGCGCCAGTCGTTCGCCGATGGCGTTGGCCACCGCCCCACCAACGCCGCGGTCGATTTCGTCGAAGATCACCGTGGCCGCCCCGCCCTGTTCGGCCAGCGCGACCTTGAGTGCGAGGATGAAGCGGCTCAACTCCCCGCCGCTGGCGATCTTGATGAGCGGGGCAAAATCGGCACCGGGGTTGGTGGCGATCAGGAATTCGACCGCGTCCATGCCATGCGCGCCCCAGCGGTCTTCCGGCAGCAGGGTAACGCTGGTGCTGAAGCGTGCGGCGTCGAGCTTGAGCGGCGCAAGCTCGCTTGCCACTGCCGCATCGAGCCTTTGGGCGGCTTCGACGCGCCTCTCGTGAAGCACTTTGGCCGACTTGCGATAGGCATCGCCCGCCTCTTTCGCGGCGGATTCCAGCGCATCGAGTTCCGCCTCGCTCCCCTCGATGCTTTCGAGCGTGCGACGGAATTCTCGCATCTTTTCGGGCAGTTCATCGACTTCGCAGCGGTGCTTGCGCGCCAGCGCGCGTAGTTCGAACAGGCGCGTTTCTGCCGCGTCGAGCGCCTGCGGATCGAATTCGAGCGCTTCGGCGGCCTGTTCCAGCTTGGCCTCGGCCTCGCTGGCCTCGATCACCGCGCGGTCGAGCGATTCGAGCGCTTCGGCCAGCAGCGGATGCTCCTCCCCGATCCGGTCGAGCCGCCTTGCCGCCACGCGGAGCGCGGCGAGCGGCGAATCCGAACCCTCCCACAAATGGCGCAGCTCCTCGAGATCGCCCGCCAGCTTCTCACCCTTCTGCATGGAGGCGCGCGTTTCGGCGAGACGTGCTTCCTCACCCGCCTTGGGTTCGAGCGCGGTCAGTTCGGCCAGATGCGCCAGCAGCAAATCCTGTTCGGCCTTGGCGGTTTCGACCGAGTTGCGCGCGTGATCGAGTTGCACCACGGTTTCCTGCCACCGGTCCCAAGCGGCATGAACCTTCTCGGTCTCGCTGCCAGCGTAGCGATCGAGCAGTGCGCGATGGCCGCGCGGATTGACCAGCCCGCGGTCGTCGTGCTGGCCATGCAGTTCCACCAGCAGTGGAGAGATTTCGCGCAGCAGGGCGACGCTGACCGGCTGGTCGTTGATCCAAGCCTTGCTGCCGCCGTCCGCCTTCAACTGTCGGCGGATCACCAGCGGCTCGCCGGGTTCGACGAGAATGCCCGCCTCGTCGAGCGTTTCGGCCATCATCGCGGGAAGCTGGGCGAATTCGAAACTGGCAGTGACGCTCGCGCGCTCCTCGCCGCTTCGCACCAGCGCGGTGTCTGCCCGGTTGCCCAGCACCAGCCCCAACGCATCGAGCAGGATCGATTTGCCCGCCCCGGTTTCGCCCGTCAGCACGCCCAGCCCACGGCGGAAATCGAGGTCGAGCGCCTCGATCAGCACGATATTCCGGATGGACAGGCGACTTAGCATCTTGCGCTGATCCCTAACCCAATTGTCCTGGTGCGTCACCCACATCGGATACGGATGTGAACCGAAACTTCGTGTCGCCGAAAGCCTGGCTCCATGACCTGCCATATTCTTTTTGCGAGTGATTATCACTTTCATTGACTCATCGCGAATCATTCGCAATAAGCGCGCCGACACCGAACAGAGGGATCGACGTGACACATCTGAATACCACCAAATCCACCGCCAAATCCGCGAACAAGCGCCGCATTGCTGCCGGTTGCCTGCTCGCGAGCGCCATGGGTGCTGCTTTCGTTCCCGGCGTTGCCCATGCGAAGGGTGCGGCAGCGGGCGACGGCCCCGATATCGTCGTCACCGCCCAGCGTCCCGGCGACGCCAATCCCAACGCCAACCCGCAAGCGCCCTACAAGGTCGACCGCTCGGCGGATTCGCGTTTCACCGAACCGGTGCGCGACACGCCCAAGAGCGTCACCATCATTCCCAAGGAAGTGATGCAGGACATTGGCGCAAACAGCTTTCGCGAGGTCGCTCGTTCCACCCCCGGCGTGACGCTCGGCACCGGCGAAGGCGGCAATGCCTTCGGCGACCGCATCTTCATTCGCGGGTTCGAGGCGCGCAACGACGTCTATATCGACGGGCAGCGCGATCCTGGCGTCTCCAGCCGCGAGATCTTCGCTGTCGAGCAGGTCGAAATCGTCAAGGGCCCCTCCTCTGCCTATCTCGGCCGGGGCACCACCGGCGGATCGGTCGGGCTGGAGTCCAAGCGCCCCAAGACCGGCGACAATTTTCTTGTCGCGGATGGCACGGTGGGGACCGACAACCTCTATCGCGCGACGCTCGACGGCAATGTCGAACTGGCCAACAGCCTCGCGGTGCGGGTCAATGCGCTCTACCACACCGCCGACACGCCGGGTCGCGACTACGTCTACAGCGACCGGCAGGGTCTGGCCGCCGCGATAGGCTGGCGCGCTTCATCCAAATTCTCGATCGGCGCCGATTATTACCACCTGCGCAGCAACGGGATGAGCGATTACGGCCTACCCTTCGATGTGACCACCAAGAAGCCGTTCGCGGTCAATCCGGACAATTTCTACGGCGCGGTGGGCCGCGACTTCCTCCACAACAGCGCCGATATCGGAACCGTTGTCGGTGAATGGAAACCGATCGAGAACCTCAGCATTCGCAGCCAGACGCGCTATGGCGAGGTCGGCAACGCCTATGTCGTATCGGTTCCGCGCGCGCCCGACACTTCGGCTGCCGATCCGGCGGACTGGACGGTGAGCACCGGCACGCCGCAGCGCAACGCCATGTCGCGCTACATCGGCAATATCACCACCGCGAATGCCGAATTCGCCACCGGCAGCGTGAAGCATGAGCTTTTGATGGGTGGCGAGTACAGCGACGAACGGATCACCAACCGCCGCTTCGCCTTCCCCGATTTCATCGAGGATGGGAACGGCAACCAGTCCCCCGTTCCCAACGGCTTCACCCTCAACCTGTTCAACCCGAATGCGGTTCTTGGCTACACCATTCCGGCAGTGATCGACGACAGTTCGCCGCCCGCAGTGACGCAGGTTGAAAGCTTCGCCGGCTTCCTGATCGACACGATCAAGTTCAGCCCCAAGCTGCAATTGTTGCTCGGCGGAAGGCTCGACATCTTCACCATCTCCAGCACCGGCACTGGCCGCAGCGGCCCCTATTCCGACAGCGCGAGCTACAGCTTCTTCAACAGCCAGGCGAGCCTGCTTTATAAGCCGATCGAACCCGTGAGCCTGTACGTCAGCTTCTCGACCTCCTCCAATCCGAGCGGCGAGCAGCTCGATTCGACCAGCCCGACCTATGGCGGCCTCGTCGGCGTCGCCAGCCTCGAACCGGAGCGCAACAAGGCGTGGGAAGCGGGCGCGAAATGGGAGGTATCGAACGGCCATCTGTTGCTGACCGCCGCCGCCTTCCGCATCGACAAGGACAACGCCCGCGAGAACCTTGGCGGTGGCAATTACGCGCTGGTCGGCAAGCTGCGCAGCCAGGGCTTCGAACTTGGCGCGAACGGCAACATCACGCCGCGCTGGTCGGTCTTCGGCGGCTATACCTATCTCGATGCGACCATTATCGACAGCGCCGATCCCGCCAACATCGGCCTGCCTTTCGCCAATGTGCCCAAGCACAGCTTCTCGCTGCTGTCGACCTATGCGGTCACCGACAAGTTCACGCTCGGCGGGCAGGCGTTCTACCGCAGCCGGATCTATGGCGGCACCGAGGGAGCGAACGAGAATTCGGTGCCCGGTTACTGGAAGTTCGATGCGGTCGCGCGCTACAAACTCAATGACCGGATCGAATTGCGCGCCAATGTGCTCAACATCTTCGACAAACGTTATTTCGATGCGATCTATCGTTCGAGCGCGCCTTTCGCCTATGTCGCGCCGGGACGCTCGGCAACCATGAGCGTCACGGTGACGATGTAGGAGCATTTGTTGCGATGATGCTGGTGATCCCCGATGTACTGCCCCGCGCGCAGGCGCTTGCCCTGCGAGAGGAGATCCTTGTCGCCGACTGGGTCGATGGCAATGTCACCAGCGGATCGGGGTCCGCCAGCGTCAAGCGCAACCGCCAGTTGCCAGAGGAAAGCGCCGTCACCCAGCGCGCGCAGGAGGTAGTCAGCGCCGCATTGGTGGCCAACGCGGTCTTTCTCTCCGCAGCCCTGCCCAAGACGATCTTCCCGCCGCTGTTCAATCGCTACGGCGGCGGAGAAGAATTCGGCCTGCATGTCGACAACGCCATCCGCGTCCACAACGCCAGCGGCACGCGCATTCGCACCGACCTGTCCTGCACGCTGTTCCTGACCGACCCGGACGATTACGATGGCGGCGAGCTGGAAATACAGGGCAGCCTCGGAACCATGCGGCACAAGCTGCCGGCCGGGCACGCCTTGCTCTACCCCTCCACCACGCTGCACCAGGTCACGCCGGTTACGCGCGGCGAGCGGGTGTCATGCTTTTTCTGGTTGCAATCGCTGGTGGGAAGCCATGCCGAGCGCGAAATGCTGTTCGAGCTCGACCAGAGCGTGCAGGCACTCAGCGCGGAACGCGGCAAGACCGACGCCGAGGTCCTGCGCCTGACTGCGCTCTATCACAATCTGGTGCGCCACTGGTCGCAGGCCTGACGCCCGCGACACCGGCAACGCAATCGAGCAGCGATCAGTTCGCCGCGACTTGCGGCGCGTGCTTCTGCATGAGGCCGTAAGCGCGCTCGTACCACTTGCTGCCGGGATAGTTGGCGCCCAGCACCGCGGCGTATTTCTTGGCCTCGACCGGAATGCCCATCGCCAAGCTCGTTTCGACCAGACGATACAGCGCTTCCGGCGTGTGGCTGGTGGTCTGGTAATTCTTCACGACATTATGGAAGCGGATGTCGGCGGCGATCCAGTCGCCAGTTTTCTCGTAGAAGCGCCCGATCTCCATTTCCTTGCCCGCAAGGTGATCCTGAACAAGGTCCATCTTGAGCCGCGCGTCGGTGGCGTATTTGGTGTTCGGGAAGCGCTTCTGCACTTCTTCGAGCGCATTCTTGGCCTGTAGCGTGATCTTCTGGTCGCGATCGACGTCGCTGATCTGCTCGTAATAGCACAGCGCGATCAGGTAATAGGCATAAGGCGCTTCCTTGTTGCCCGGATGCACCTGCAGGAAGCGCTGCGCCGCACCGATCGACTTGTTGTAATCGCGCGCGACGTAATAGCTGAACGCGCTCATCACCTGCGCACGACGCGCCCACGGCGAATAGGGGTGCTGGCGTTCGACCTCGTCGAACAGGGCCGCTGCGACCTTGGGCTGACCCGAATCGAGCTTGTCCTTGGCCGCCGAATACAACGTGTCCACATCGCGCGCGACATAGGCTGTGTCCTTGACCTTGCCGGAACCGGCGCAACCGGCGACCAGCAGGGGCAGAAAGCACAGGGCGAGATGGCGACGGGCGCTGGCCCAGCCGGATTTCGTGACGGTCATGGGGCGGCCTATAGCCATCGCTCCGCTGAACGCCAAGTGAAGTTGACGAGCGAGCTGTGCAGGAACGCGCCTTTTCCAGCGATGTTTGCGCGTGACGCGCTGACGGCAGGGATAACTGCCAATGAACACCCCGAACGCTTGCAGATTTGCGAAGCATCGGCTCGCTAGCCGAAAGTGGCGTGGTCGACGCCCAATATCCCACAGGAGTAACGTTCGATTCCGATGCACGATGATATTCGAAATCTAAGCAATATCGATATTCAATAAATTTCTTGACGCCAAGCTGAGAAGTTTTCATATCGATAAACAATATCTCAATCATCGAGAATCGATATGAAATTGAATGCCCTCAAATTGTCGCGTTACTTGGTTATCGTGTTGTACTGGCTCAACATCAACCTCGCGATCGCCTTTGTGGTTGCGCTGGCCTGGTTTGCGTTCAGTCCGCACTGGATCGAATCTGTCCTGACCCTGAAATACGGAGCAGTCAGGGCGACTGCCGCTTTGGATCTCATACGTGGCGCATTGGCGTATGGCGTGGTGACCGCGATTCCGGTTGGAATGCTACTCGGCATGCTCTTCCAGATGATCGAAACGGTGCGAGAAGGCACGCCATTCATCGCGATCAATGCTCGCCGTTTGCGCCTGATGGGCTGGCTCGTACTCGCCCTGCAGTTGGCCGACCTCGTGCTGCCGTGGATGAGCATTTATGCGCACAAGCTGAGCGTGGATTGGGTCGATTCGACACCAAACATCATGGGCTGGCTGATTGCGCTGCTGCTGTTCGTGCTCGCGCGGATCTTTGCCGAAGGAGTCGCCATGCGCGACGATCTGGAAGGCACCGTCTGATGCCGGTTCTGGTGCGGCTCGACGAGCAACTGCACAAGCAACGTATGACGCTTACCGAACTATCGGAACGCGTCGGCATCACGCTTGCCAATCTCTCAATCCTCAAGACCGGCAAGGCCAAGGCGGTCCGCTTCTCCACACTCGAGGCGATCTGCCGTGTTCTGCAATGCCAACCCGGCGACCTGCTGTTTTTCGAAGACGACGAAGGGGAAGCACACCATGTGGACTGATGTGAAATCGATCTATCGCAGCGCATGGGCGTTCATGCTGGCGTGCCCATTGCTGTTCCTAGTCCCGGTAGTGGTCGAAATGGCACAGCACCTCGCCGAGATACACACTGGTATGTATGACAGCATGGCAAGCGCCCGAGCGGTGGCGGATTCGCCGCTGAGGATGGGGTTTGCGGTGGCCAAGATCATCGGCGTTATGCTGCCCAGTTACTGGTTCATCCGCTACCTCGCTCATGGCAACGATCCGAAGGCCGCACGCACGATCCAACCGACAGGACTGGCACTTTGGGGGATAATCTTCGCGCTCAACATCGCGATATCGCTCTATTCCCTGTTCGGCCCTGCGCTTGGCACCATGCTCGGGCTATCGGGAAAGGTCGGGACATATTTCGGCACCGCCCTGTCGGCGGCATGGACGATTTTAGGCGTTTACCTCGTCGCATGGATAGTCGCATGGACGCTCGGCAATTTGGCAATCGGTCCGCTGCGTTCGCTCAGGATCATGCATGGATATTTCTGGCGCACGGTCTTCTATATGCTGGCCGGGGTCATGCCGCTGATGGTGGTGCATTACGCGCTCGGTTATGGCGCGATGGGGCGTCCCGCATGGCTTATGTGGCCGATGATGATCGTCGATGTCTGGGTGGTGGGGCTGCTGGCGCTTACCATGACCGCGCCCGCTTGGTACGGCGCATCGCGCGCTGCTGAGGCCAAGGGCGTCGCACTTATGCCCACAAAAGCATGATAGAGATGACTTTGGCGAATTCGTTGAATATTCCAACTGGAGGTGAAGTCAGGTGACCAGCCACGGCATAAATGCTGTGTGAAGCTGATATCTTGCATTCGTCATGCTGAACTTGTTTCAGCATCCATATTGCCCCCAATTCCGACACACCAAGCCGAAGAATGGACCCTGAAACAAGTTCAGGGTGACGCTCATCACAATTGTCCAAAAAGTTGTCGTGTCCCGAAATTCCAGTTTCTGGCTAAAATCGTGAAAAGCTGCCGTTCACGTGAACGACTGACCGCTATCGGCTATGCAACTGCATTGCAGGAACGGCAAGAATGTTGGGGGAAGCTGACATTGCCGAAGTGCGCTGCGTGAAATATCATAGGCCATGGCAATTCGAATGCAGATGGTTGGCAGGGGCGCGGCGACGCGCTTGTGTTTTCCTGATTATGAGGATGGCTCACGCCTCGAAGAACTGACCTCACACATTGCAGCCGCGCTCTGCACGAATGCCCTCTACTCGGGAAACAATCCGTTAGAACGTCTGATCGGCTTTCATGCTTACCCGGAAGAGTTTGCTCTGTGGTGGGACGGCTTCACCTGCGAACTGGGCTGCACCGTACCTTGTGGCGTCGCGATGGAAACTGTGGCCGATCATTTGATCGTCAGCGGCTCGTTCGAAGTGGTCTGATCGCGCCGAATACGATGTCGGCAATGTCGGCGTTACCTTACAGGCAGCTTTGCGGCCATGAATTGCAGATAGCAGTCGCTCAAACTTGACCAAGCCGTCGAAAGTTGTGCGACAATAATTCGCATCCCTATCGCCGCCCTGCGCCGTGGACACGAAGCGCGATAATGCTTATCGCGAGGAAACCTTCGGTTCGAAGCGACTAGCCCGCCGCCTTGACCTGCTCCTCCACGCCCTCAGGCGAATCCCATAGCAGGTGGCGGCTTTCCAGCATCACAAGGTTCTTCGCCCGGACCACTTCGCCCTTGGTGCGATAGCCCAGCAATTGTTCGGCTTCGAGATGCGGATTGACCGCGAGCACGCGCAATTCCTCGGATGAGAAATCGGTCAGGCCGCGCGCCCGCTCCACGTTTTCGCCATCGTAGATATGCAGCACGTCGCCGCGCGCGAAATCGCCGTCGATGGCGAGGATATCCTCGCGCATGATCGAGCGGTCGCGGTCGCTCAGCGCATCGGCAAGATCGTTCGAAATAGCGATGCTGCCGGCGCGTTGCAGGCGGTTGGCGATCCATCGTTCCCAACCCGATGTCGGCGCATCGTGTGCGATAAAGCGCGTGCAGCGCCGCTCGCCATCGAGAATGCTGGTCAGTGGGTTATCCGGCTCGCCATGCGCGATATAGGTGGTGCAACCGGCCTCCTGCGCCATGTTGGCGGCCATCAGCTTGGTGGTCATGCCGCCGGTGCCCAGCGCGCTCTTCCCCTTGGTCGCTTCCATGAAGGGCGCAACATCGGTGACCTCGGAGATGAACTTGGCGCCCGGTTCGTCAGGATGGCGATCGAACAGCCCATCGACTTCGGTCAGGATGATGAAATCCTTCGCGTCGACCATCTGGGCGACCTTGGCCGCCAGGCGGTCGTTATCGCCCACGCGAATTTCCTCGGTGGTGATCGAATCGTTCTCGTTCACGATGGGCATCACCCCCGCCTCGATCAGCCGGAAGACGGTGTTGCGGGTGTTGAGGAAGCGCCGGTGATGTTCGAAATCACCGAGCGTCAAGAGCACCTGCGCGATCTCAAAACCGAATTCATGGCCGATATGGCGATAGGCATTGAGTAGCAGCGGCATCCCGCAGGCGGCTGCCGCCTGCTTGTCACTGACCCCGGCGGTCTGCGGCGTCTCGCCAACAGTCTTGAGGCCGAGCGCGACCGCCCCGGAGCTGCACAGGATCACATTGATCCCGCGCGCGCGCAGCCGGTCGATATCCTCGAACAGGCGCTGCATGAAACCATAGCGCGGCGTCAATCGCTCGCCATTGGCGACGAGGCTGGAGCCGATTTTTACAACGATGTTATGCGGTTGGGACATAAGTGGAAACTTTGTCAGCTAAAATCATTGGTCTTGTATAGGGAGGGATGTTGCATTGCACAACCGTCTGGCCAAAATTGCCTGGTTGTGATATAAAAGAACAAATCAAGCGTGACGACACCTTGCGAAGCATTGAAACGCTCATCGGCAAACGTCAATGAACATCGGTGGAAAGCGCGACACAAATATTCAAGGGGAAAAAATATCTTTAAGAAAATTCTACTTATCGGATGCGGCAAGATGGGTGGAGCTTTGCTCGAGCACTGGCTGTCGGGCGATGAGAATTTTACTATTGTCGATCCTTTTCTCGAAAAGGCACCCAATGGCGTGCGGTCGGTGAGCGATCGGGCCGCGATCGCGGACGACACTTTCGATGTCGTCATTATCGCGATCAAGCCGCAGATGATCGACGAGGTTCTGCCCGATTACCGCCCGATGCTGGCGGAGGGTGGCTATGCCATGTCGATTGCGGCGGGCGCATCGATCGCGCGCATCGCCGCGCTGCTGGGTGGCGCATCCGTCATTCGCGTGATGCCCAACCTGCCCGCCGCCGTCGGCAAGGCGACCAGCGGGTTGTGCGCGGCGGACAACGCCACTGACGATCAGATTGCCCACGCCACCGACATGATGGAGCGCGCGGGAACGGCGGTGGCGGTCGACAGCGAGGATATGCTCGACCGTGTGACCGCCGTGGCCGGATCGGGACCGGGCTATGTTTTCGAAATCGCCCGTGCCTATATCGCCGCCGCGGAGGATCTGGGCTTCGATGCCCAGCAGGCGCGCACGCTGGTGCTCGGCACGATGGAGGGCACGATTGCAATGGCGCTCGCCCATTCCGATATGTCGCTCGAGGATCTGCGCAATTCCGTCACCAGCAAGGGCGGGACGACTGCGGCGGGTCTCGACGCGCTGAATGGCGATGGCACCGTTTCGGGCAAGCTGCGCGATACGGTCCGCGCCGCATACGACAGGGCGGTGGAGCTGCGCTGAAACGCCAGGCTCCCGCCCATGGACTGAACACACGACGGGCACAGTCCCGGAGGACAGATATGAACGACCAGACACTCGACCCGACCATCCACATCCATGAACTCGGCAGCCGCGCCAAGGCGGCGGCGCGCGGGCTCGCAACGGCATCGACCGAGGCGAAGAACACCGCGCTTGTCGAAGCCGCCAAGGCGCTGCGCGCTGCGATGCCGGAGTTGATCGCGGCCAACGAACAGGACGTCGCCAGCGTCGCGGGCAAGAAGGACGATGCGTTCATCGATCGCCTGCGGCTTACCGAAGACCGTATCGAAGGCATGGCAACGGCGTTGGAGGATATCGCGAAACTGCCCGATCCCGTCGGACGCAAGCTCGCCAGTTTCGACCGGCCCAACGGCCTGAAGATCGAGCGCGTCGCGGTGCCCATCGGGGTCATCGGCATGATCTATGAATCGCGCCCCAATGTCGGCGCGGACGCCAGCGCGCTGTGCCTCAAGAGCGGCAATGCGGTGATCCTGCGCGGCGGTTCGGAAAGCCGGAACTCGACCCGCGTGATCGTCAAGGCGATGCAGGCCGGGCTCAAGGCTGCGGGGCTTCCCGAGGATGCGGTGCAGACCGTCGGCACGACCGACCGCGCCGCCGTCGCCGCGCTGCTCAAGGCGGACGAATTCGTCGACCTCGTGATCCCGCGCGGCGGGCGCGGGCTGGTCGAGCTGGTGCGCGACCAGGCGAGCGTCCCCACCCTCCTCCATCTCGACGGCAATTGCCACAGCTACGTCCACGAAGCCGCCAACCTCGACAAGGCGGCGCAAGTCATCCGCAACGCCAAGCTGCGCCGTACCGGCGTGTGCGGCGCGACCGAAAGCATCGTGATCGACCGCGCGGTGGCCGATAAGGCCGTCCCGAAGATCGCCGAGGCGATGGGCGCGGATTGCGAGCTGCGCGGCGATGCCGAAGCGGTCGCAATCGACGCCCGTCTCAAACCCGCGAGCGAGGAAGACTGGGACACCGAATATCTCGGCCCGATTGCCAGCGTGAAGATCGTCGACGGGCTCGATGATGCGATCGACTGGGTGGACAGCCACTCCAGCCACCACACCGACGCCATCTTCACCGAGGACGCGGACGCGGCCCGCAAGTTCATGACCGGCATCGACAGCGCGATCCTGATGCACAACGCCTCCACCCAGTTTGCCGACGGCGGCGAGTTCGGCATGGGCGCCGAGATCGGCATCGCCACCGGCAAGATGCACGCGCGCGGGCCCGTCGGGCTGGAGCAGCTGACGAGCTTCAAGTACCTCGTGCACGGCGACGGGCAGATCCGGGAGTAGTTTTTGTTGCGCCCTCAAGCGCCGGGCGCGGGCCATCCGGCCCGCTTGGCCTTCCTCGCATAAGCTCGGGCGGCCGGTCGGCCTTGCACTCGCCTTCGGCTCGCGTTTGGTACTGAACCGGGCCGACGCCCAAGCGCCCCAATCTTTCGGTTCTACTTCGACGGGTTGATCGCTCACATCCACAAGGAAAGCAGTGAACGAGAAGTCGACGAACTCGGACCGATGTTCATTGGGAATCGGGAGGAGCTTGCAGTAATAACCGTGCCCTTCGAGAACTCTTGGCAGCGTGAGAACTTGGCCGAGCTTATGCGGGAAGCGGAAACCCGTTGGCCCGAGAGATTGGCGAGGATTCCTGGCTTCGATTCAAAGGTAATCTAATGACCTATGATAAGGTCCTAACATTCGTCACTCGGGAACCCGCCGCGGCAAAGCCGCGTCGTCGAAGGGCTCGGCTCGGCAGCGGCTCGCCGGCCCCCGGCCGGAATTACAGCCTCTCACTTCTAGCTTGCCGTTTGCTGCGCAAACGCCGGCGCTAAGCGCGGGGCTTCATTCCTCCCCCATCCGCAACGCGGCAATAAACGCTTCCTGCGGAATGCTCACATTCCCATACTCCCGCATCCGCGCCTTGCCCTTCTTCTGCTTCTCCAGCAGCTTCTTCTTGCGCGTGATGTCGCCACCGTAGCATTTCGCGGTCACGTCCTTGCGCAGTGCGCCGATGGTCTCGCGGGCGATCACCTTGCCGCCGATCGCGGCCTGGATCGGGATCTTGAACAGGTGGCGGGGGATGAGGTCTTTCAGGCGCTCGCACATGCCGCGCCCGCGCGCCTCGGCAACGCCGCGGTGGACGATCAGCGATAGCGCGTCGACCGGCTCGTTGTTGACGAGGATGTTCATCTTGACGAGGTCGCCCTCGCGCAGGCCGATCTGCTCGTAATCGAAGCTCGCATAGCCTCTGGAGATCGATTTGAGGCGGTCGTAGAAGTCGAACACCACCTCGTTCAGCGGCAATTCGTAGCTCACCTGCGCGCGGCCGCCGACGTATGTCAGGTCGGTCTGGATGCCGCGCCGGTCCTGGCACAGCTTGAGGATCGCGCCGAGATATTCGTCGGGCGTGTAGATGGTGGCCTTGATCCACGGCTCCTCCACGCTCTCAATCCGGTTGACGTCGGGCCAGTCGGCGGGGTTGTGGAGCATCAGCTCGCGCGCCTCGTCCGTCCGGCTCTTGCTGAGCTGGAGGCGGTATTCGACGCTGGGCGCGGTGGTGATGAGGTCGAGGTCGTATTCGCGGCTCAGGCGTTCCTGGATGATTTCCAGGTGCAGCAGGCCGAGGAAGCCGCAGCGAAAGCCGAAGCCCAGCGCGGCGGAGCTTTCCATCTCGTAAGAGAAGCTGGCGTCGTTGAGGCGCAGCTTGCCGATGCTCTCGCGCAGTTTCTCGAACTCGGCGGCGTCGACCGGGAACATGCCGCAGAACACCACCGGCTGGACTTCCTTGTACCCGGGCAGCGCCTTGACCGCCCCGCCCTTCGCGAGCGTGATGGTGTCGCCGACGCGGGCCTGTTCGACTTCCTTGATCTGCGCGGTGATGAAGCCGATCTCGCCCGGGCCGAGCTCGGGCAAATCGGTGCGCTTGGGGGTGAAGCAGCCCACGCGGTCGACGAGGTGCTCGGTCCCGCCTTGCATGAATTTGACCTGCAGGCCCTTCTTGATCGCGCCGTCGAGCACGCGCACGAGGATGACCACGCCGAGGTAGGGATCGTACCAGCTGTCGACCAGCAGGGCGCGCAAGGGGGCGTCGCGGTCGCCGGTGGGAGCGGGAATGCGGGCGACGACGGCTTCAAGCACGTCCTCGATCCCGATGCCGGACTTGGCGGAGGTAAGCACCGCGTCGCTGGCGTCGAGGCCGATGATGTCCTCGATCTCGGCCTTGACCTTGTCGGGTTCGGCGGCGGGGAGGTCGATCTTGTTGATGACGGGGACGATTTCGTGGTCGTGCTCGATCGACTGGTAGACATTGGCCAGCGTTTGCGCCTCCACGCCCTGTGCGGCGTCGACCACCAGCAGCGCCCCTTCGCAGGCGGCGAGGCTGCGCGAGACTTCATAGGCGAAGTCGACGTGTCCGGGGGTGTCCATGAGGTTGAGCTCATAGGTCTCGCCGTCCTTGGCAGTGTAATTGAGGCGGACGGTCTGGGCCTTGATGGTGATGCCGCGCTCGCGTTCTATGTCCATGTTATCAAGGACTTGCTCGCTCATCTCGCGCTCGGTCAGACCCCCCGTGGCTTGGATCAGCCGGTCCGCGAGCGTCGACTTGCCATGATCGATATGAGCTATAATACTGAAATTTCTAATATTTTTGAGGCTAGTCATACAACTTTTCGCGAGCGTTGGGATATAGGGCGCAGACGCGCGCCTTGACGCGCCGCCTTAGCGGCACGCGTGCGCTTCTCCAAGCTTTCGCTTTGCTGCTATCGTCCCGATTGCTTCGGCGCATTGGCCGAGAGCGAGAATTGCGGGAAGGTGACGGGCTGCTCCCCGGGTGCCGTCTGCCCTGTAAACTTGCCCGCTGATAGCGCCTGAAGCGGCACACCCGCAGCCGCCAGCGCGTATGGACTGACGCGGTGGCGTGTTACGAGGCCACCCGCACCATCATCGACCAGCTCCTGCTCGAACTCCACACCTTGGGTATCATCCATCACGCGTTTGACGGTGCATACTGCCAGCTGACCCTGTCCGAAATCGAGCACGAACTGGATGCCGACCGGAACACCCTCAAGTCCCTGGATCATCGCTCCGCTACGCGACAGATTGCGCAGGGTGACATCGTAATAGTGGTCCTCGTGGATCAGGCCGATCTTGCGGAATACAGTACGGCGTCCAGCTCTCTGGCTACCGTTATCGGTGGGCGGGATAATCCAGGTGCCGCCGTCGAGAGCGACGGTCACCTCGTCTACCGACAGTGCTTTGGAAAACACGAAGCCGGAGATCATATCCACATTGAGCTGCTTGAGCTTATCCAGAAGCGGCAAGGCGTGGACTCCGCTCGCGCAGGTTTCCATTCCCATGGCGCCGGCAAGCGTCGCAATCGCGCTGACCATCTCCATATCGCCCAACTCATCGCGCATCGTCGGATCGAAGAAATTGCCACTGATCCTCAACGCGCTGAGCGGCGCGCGCCGCAAATAGCTCAGTGAGGTAAACCCGCTGCCGAACTGATCGAGCGTGAGGCGCACGCCCAGCTTGAACAATGCCGCGAGCACCTTGTCCACTGCAGCTGTATCCGCCTGAAGGATCGATTCAGCCAGATAGAGCTCCAGCCTCGCAGGATCGAGACCGCTCTTTTCCAGCACTTCGGCGATAAAGTCGACGAAGCCATTGGCGAGAAACTGCACCGGCGAAATGCTGATCGAAACACGCAACGCCTCGGGCCAAGCCTGCGCATCCTCACACGCCCTGTGCAACGCCCACTCGCCGATCGGAATAATCAATCGGCTTCCCTCAGCCACGGGCAGGAACGTCTCCGGCTCGACCCGGCCACGCTCTTCTTCCTCCCAGCAGTAGCGCGCTTCAAGCGCGACAACGCGATTGTCCTGGGTCGCAACGATCGGCTTGTATTCCAGAGTAAACTGCCCGGTCTCGATCGCCTCGGCCAGATCCTCTTCCATCCGCTTGCGCAAATTGCCTTCGTGTTCGAGGTCTGCGCCATAGAAACGGAATTGACCGCGCCCGCCATTCTTCGATGCGTAAAGTGCAAGGTCCGCGGCGCGGGTCAGCTCGTCGCGCTCCACACCGTCGTAGGGTGCTATCGCGATGCCAACCGAACAGCCGATGATACAGCGCCCTTCCTCGACAGAATAAGGCTGCGAAAGCATCGTGATGATCTTTTTGGCGATCTCTCCCAGATCTCCGCGATCATCCATGTCAGGGATCAGAACCTGGAATTCGTCGCCGCCGAGCCGACCCACTTCTCCGCGCCCGGCAACTGCGCTCGTCAACCGCTCTGCGACTTGCTGCAGCAGCTGGTCACCCGCTGCGTGGCCAAGTGTGTCGTTGACCTGCTTGAATCGATCCAGATCGAGCATCATCAAGGTGCAGGCACGCTTTGCGCTGCGGAAAGCGGCCAGGGTGGAGTTTATCCGCTGTTCCATGCGGTGGCGGTTGGCTAGTCCGGTGAGCGAATCAAACTGTGCGAGACGTGATGCCTCTTCCTGGCTGCGGAACTCCTCCGTGACATCGATTGCGCCGCCTCGAAAGCCAACAAACTCATTCTGCTCATTGTAAAGCGGACGCCCGGAAAGCCGCAGCACGAGGTCGCTGTTTTCGTCGGCCGCTTCGACAGTCAGGTTCCAGAAGGCCTTTCGTGTTCCCAGCTTGAGCCCGAGGGAACGACCGTCCCCCTCGCCCTTGGCCAAACGCAAAAGGGTCTGTAGCGGCTTCCCATGGGCATCGCTGTTTCGTCCCAGCTGCTCCACGATTCCGGGGCTCAGATAGACGACGCGCCCCTGTGCATCGGTTCCCCAAAACCAGCTCAGACCACCACGTTCCAGCTCATCGAGAATCGCCAAACGATCCGTGTTGGACAACATCGGGCCGTCGTTGGCTTCCGCCGATTGCGGCTGTGCGACTTCATCCGTCGCCGCACGACGTGATTTGAACAGGTCAGAGAAGGGCATCGCCCCCATGCTGAAGTGACTCCGAGGCAATCGTTTGGTAAACCTTGGCTAAGCCCAAATGGTTATTTTTGGACTAATGTCTCATCGCAGAACTCTTCGGCGGCGGGTGCATTGATGGCATCCCCAAACCTACCCGCAGAACGATCGGTGTTTTGCACCTCAACGAACTGTCGCTTCATGGATGCCATAGGGCCAGCCAGCTGGCTGTAAGCATCTTGAGAGAGCGCCGCGAGTGGACGGCCTGCTGCTTCGATCGCATAGGGCGATACGCGGTGGCGAGTGCATAGCCCGTCTGCGCCATCGCTGACCAAAGGCGTTTCGAACTCCAGACCCTGAAAGGCACCTTTTGATCGCCTGACGACGCAAACGGCGAGCTGGCCGGCGCCCAAATCCAGAACCAGTTCCGTGCCTACTGGAACATCCAGCAGTCCTTCGATCGCGGCCCCGGTTTTGGAAAGGTTCTTCAGGACGGCTTTGTAGCGGCAATCATCGTGAATAACCCCGACGCGACGGAACTGCGAGCGACGATCGGCGCGGAAGCGCGGCGGCCCCTTGGCTTCGAACTCGATATGCTCCTTATCGAGCCGCTTCATTACATCGGTTTGACTCATAGCCGGCGAGAAGATGAAGCCCTGAACGTGGCTGGCTCCGCGCGATTTCACGAGTTCCAGCTCGTCGAGCGTTTCAACTCCCTCAGCAACCGTCTCCATTCCCAGCGCTTCGGCCAGATTAACGATGGCACTCAATATTTGAGGGTTGTTGTTGCCTGCCTCCGTCGCCCCGCGCACGAAACTCCGGTCGATCTTGATCTTGTCGAATGGGGCGCGCTGAAGATAGCTGAGCGACGAATAACCCGTCCCAAAGTCGTCCAGCGCTAATCGGACACCTAATCGCTTCAGCTCTTCGAACATCGCATGTGTGCGCTCGGCGTCGGCCAAAAACACACTTTCGGTGAGTTCGAGTTCCAGGCGCTCCGCCGCCAACCCGGTCGAGCGAAGCGTTCGAGCTACCAGCTCGCAAAAGTCATCGCGACCGAATTGCAATGCGGAAACATTCACCGCCACCCGCAGCGGCACCTTCCACAACGCGGCCTCTTTGCAGCAACGCTGGAGAATCCATTCCCCCAGCTGGTGGATCAACCCGAGATCTTCTGCGATCGGTATGAAGGTTTGCGGCGGGACCATCCCGCGTTCCGAATGGTTCCAGCGAATGAGCGATTCCATGCAGGTGACCTTGTGCGTGGCGCTGGCGATGATCGGCTGGTAATTCATTTCCAGCTCGCCCTTTGCCAAGGCGTCGCGCAAGTCTTCCTCAATCTGGCGGCGCATCTGTGCGCCGACCTTCAGGTCGGCGGAGTAAAAGCGATAATGCCCCCTGCCGCCACCCTTGGCGGCATAGAGCGCCATATCGGCTGCACTGATCAAAGCACCGGAGTCGATCCCATCATAGGGCGCCGTGGCTATGCCGACGGACGTGCCGATCACTGCCCGGTCCCCGCCCAACGAATAGGGCTGAGAAATCATCTGGATCACGCGCTGCGCCAGTTCGCCCAGATCGCCGCGATCCTCCATGTCAGGTAGAATGACGAGGAATTCGTCGCCACCTAGCCGCCCGATGGTCCCACGCTTTTCCAGAACGGTTTGTAGCCGCATCGCGACCTGTTTGAGCAATTCGTCGCCGGCAGGATGGCCTAGCGTATCGTTCACTTGTTTGAAGCGATCGAGATCGAGCATCATCACAGCACAGGCGCGTTTAGCGTCGCGATACGCCGTCAGCCTCGTCGATAGCTGCGATTCCAGGCGATGACGATTGGCAAGGCCGGTGAGCGAATCGAAATGCGCCAGTCTTTCTGCCGATAGCTGCATCTCGCGAGCTTCGGTTATGTCCTTGGCGCTGCCTCGATAGCCGGTGAATTCGCCATTGGGATTGAAGTAAGCTTTGCCGGAAATTTCCCACCAGACCTGCTTGTCGGTGTTACGCAGTTTTACCGGCAAAGCGTTGATCGAAGCATTTGCTGCCAACAGAAACGGCAGGGTACGCTGGGCTTTCCTGGAGCTTTCACCGGAGTCGGATTCGAAGATTTCGTTCAAAGGCTTGCCAAGCACGGCCTCGGATGCCCAGCCTGCTTCACTCAATGCACTTCCGGAAATATAATTCAGCTGGCCTTTGCCATCGGTAGCCCAGAAGCATCCAAGACCCAAGCCTTCGAAACTTTCCAGTAGTTCCACGCGCAACGCCAAATCGTCTCGCGCCCGCGGTGTCGTGGCGACAAAACGTTCAGACGTCTCCGCCGCTACGCGCGAAAAAAAACCCAAGATCGCACTCCAGACTTGCACGGCACGGAGCCGGGCGACTCAATCCTTTCCGCGTTAGCGGGAAATGGTTGTCGAATGGATAACCAAGGTTTTCTCGCAAAGTGGCAAGCTTGCGCGACTGATCGTGCTGACGCATGATCCGCTTGAAGGAGCGTGTAGCGATGCTGCAGATCGCAATAATCGGTTCCGGTCCGGCGGGGTACTACACTGCCGAGGCCGCACTCAAACAGTGGGGCGACGATGTTGCGGTAGACGTCATCGACTTCCTGCCCGTGCCGTTCGGCCTGATCCGCACTGGAGTGGCGCCCGATCACCAATCCATCAAGGGAGTGGCGCGGCGATACGAGAAGACGGCGCTGTCTTCCAATGTTCGGTTCGTCGGCAATATTCGCGTGGGCAAAGATGTGACGATCGGCGAATTGCAGGACCTCTACGATACCGTAATTCTGGCCACCGGAGCACCCCTTGATCGCGTGCTTGAAATTCCCGGCCACGATCTGGGAAATGTCTTCGGGAGTGCTGCTTTCGTCGGATGGTACAATGGTCATCCCGACTTTGCCGAGCTTGGTCCGGATCTGTCGGGTCGCCATGCCGTAGTCGTGGGAATGGGCAATGTCGCTCTGGATGTGGCACGGATCTTATCGAAGAACCGGTCCGAATTCGCTGGATCGGATATCGTCTCTCATGCGCTGGAGGCGCTGTCTTCATCGAACATAGAGACGATCACGGTGCTTGGTCGGCGTGGACCTCATCAGATCATGATGACACCAAAGGAATTAGGAGAGCTCCTGCGGCTTGAACGCGCCAGTCCACGCGTCGACCCCGCCGATCTGCCGCCAGCGGGCGACGATGCAATCCTCGAACCGGGGCTGCGCAAATCTGTCAATCTGTTGCGCGAGTTCGCTGGCATTCCGGAGGGAATCCGCGGCGAAAAGCCCATCGAAATCGACTTCGATTTTTATGCCAGTCCAAAGGCCCTCCTCGGCCAAGACGGAAGCGTTCATGCCGTCGAGGTGGAACGCACAACCGTGGCGGCGGGCCGCGCTGTGGCAACGGGCGAAGTGTATGAGGTGCCTGCTGATCTGGTTGTTACCTGCATAGGGTATCGCTCTTCACCTATCCCGGACGTTCCGTTCGATGGGCGGGCAGGGAAATATGCGAACGAAAGCGGGTTCATTCTGCCGGGTCTGTATTGCGTCGGTTGGGCCAGGCGGGGGCCGTCCGGCACAATCGGGACCAATCGACCGGACGGATTTTCCGTGATCGAGCGCATTGCCAACGAGGTTGCACCTGAAAGATCGAAGCAAGGCCGCGTTGGACTCGATAAATTGGCCAAGGAACGTGCTCTGGACATCGTCACCTTCCGGGATTGGCAAAAGATCGAAGCTGCCGAGGAAGCCGCCGCGCGCCAGGATGCGCCCCGTGAAAAGTTCATCGACATCGCCAGCATGATTGCCGCCGGCAGGAGTTGATCTTCAAGATCTGGTTGCGAGCTTGCCAGCGAGCCGTAGGCGTTCCATGATCCTCCCAAACTGCACAAAGGCAGTTCGCTTGGGAGATGGCGGCACATGCCGAAACTGGAAGACGAAGCCGTGCAGCACACGACCGCACTCGGACCGCTGATCGGTCTGACGCGCGAGGACATTTTCGGGGCTGTGGCCGTGCTATTGCGTGAGACCGCCAGCAATCCAGCCCGTCTGATGCGCCATGGACAGGACATGGGGTCGGAAATGATCAAGATCCTGTCCGGCAAAAGCGACCTTGCGCCCAACCCAAAGGACAAACGCTTCACCGATCCGGCATGGCGCTACAACCCGTTCATGCGGGCAGGCGCGCAATATTATCTGGCCGTACAGAAGGGTATGGCGGCGTGGTTGGATGAACTCGAACTCGACGAGTTAGAACGCGATCGGGCGAGGTTCATCTCGACCATCGTTATCGATTCGCTTGCCCCCACGAACACTCTGGCAGGCAATCCCACCGCGCAGAAGCGCCTGATCGACAGTGGTGGGCTGAGCCTGATCAAGGGACTGAAGAACGCTTATCAGGACATCGTCCACAACAAGGGCATGGTCAGCCAAGTGGACAAGCGTCCATTCAAGCTGGGCGAGAATATCGCGACCAGTCAGGGGGCTGTCGTGTTGCGAACAGAGATGATGGAATTGATCCATTATGGTCCGACGACCGAGAGTGTCCATGCGATCCCGCAGCTGACCATTCCGCCCCAGATCAACAAGATGTATATCAACGACCTCAGCCCGGAAAAGTCGGTCGTGAAATACCAGCTCGACAATGGCATCCAGACATTCGTCATCAGCTGGAAGAATCCGGTCAAGGATCAGGGCCATTGGGATATGGCGGATTACGTCCGTTCCTGTCGCGAAGCGATCGATGCGGTGGCAGAGATAACCAGATCGAAAAGCGTCAACATATCGGCTGGCTGTTCGGGTGGGCAGACCGCTGCCGTGCTCGCCAGCCAAATGGCCAGTGACAAAGACGTCAGGCTGGGCGCGCTGACGCTGATGGTATGCGTTTTACACCCCAAGCAGAACGATATCGAAGCTGGCAGCCTGATTTCGGCCAACGGCCTCGCGCTGGCCCGCAAACGCGCCGACAAGGCCGGAATTGTCAAGGGAGACGACCTTGCGCGTGGGTTCGCATGGTTGAGACCCAATGATCTTATCTGGAACTACGTCATCAACAATTACTTGCTCGGCGAAGATCCACCAGCATTCGATGTGCTGTTCTGGAATGCTGACGCAACCAATCTCTCAGCCAGTCTGATGGGCGATTTTCTTACCCTGTTCGAGACACTCGCCTTCACGAAACGCGGCGAAGTCGAGATGGCCGGCCACCAAATCGACCTGTCAAAGGTGAAAAGCGATCTTTTCATCCTTGGCGGGGTTACCGATCACATCACTCCCTGGAAGGCAACCTATCGATCGACGCAACTGTTCGGATCGAAAGACGTCACATACCTGCTCAGCCAATCCGGTCATATGCAAGCAATTCTCAACCCGCCAGGCAATCCCAAGGCGAAGTATTTCGTCCGCAAGGGTTCAAAGAAGCTTCCGCCCACCGCGGACGAATGGATTACCGGTGCCGAAGAAGTTGCAGGAAGTTGGTGGCCGTTCTGGATGGAATGGTTGCAGAAGCGTTCCGGTAATCTGGTGCCTGCACCAGTGGCAACCGGAAACGAGCAATATTCGCCGCTGGACCCTGCACCCGGCAGATACGTTATGGAACCATGCTGATACTTTCCTTCAGCGATCATTCCGAAAGGGTTTGAGTGACTTCGAAAGCTTCGCAAGCTGAAACGGCTACCTTCTCAATAGAGAAGATCGGCGGCCGGACATTGAGGGTCGCGCACTGGCGGCTCGACATGCCATCGGAGCACCCACCGATCCTGTTTTTCAATGGAATTGGGGCCAACATCGAAGCCGCCGCGCCGCTCGCGGAACGCTTGACCGAGCGCGGTTTCATCATGTTCGACATGCCCGGAACCGGCGAGAGTCCCGATCCGGTAATCCCATATAACCCGGTGACCATGGCTTGGACGACCAGCGAACTGCTCGATCATTACAGCATCGACCAAGTCGATGTCATGGGCGTCAGCTGGGGTGGTGCCATGGCGCAGCATTTCGCGCTTCAACATTCTGCGCGGACGCGCCGACTGGTGCTTGCCGCTACGACACCGGGAATGCTGATGGTGCCGGGAAATCCGGCTGCCCTCAGCAAAATGGCAGATCCCCGCCGCTACATCGATCCCGAATTCATGAGTGAACACTTCACTACGCTGTATGGCGGGATGGTCGAAGGTTCAGCCGCCAAACAAAGCCATATCGCACGGCTCAAGCCGCCATCGCCACGGGGGTATCTCTACCAGCTGATCGCCATGCTCGGCTGGACCAGTCTGCCCGCCCTGCCCTTCCTAAAGAAGGAAACGCTGGTGATGATGGGCTCGGACGACCAGATCGTGCCGATCATCAACGGCCGTATCCTGGCCGCCATGATACCCAATGCAATTTTGGAGATTTTTGACGGAGGCGGGCATCTGTTTTTGCTGACCCATACCGAGGAGAGCGTCGTCAAATTGCGCGCTTTTCTCGACGCTGCAGTGACAACCGACAAACAGCGTAAGGCGTCCTGAGCCAGCTATCACGGTCAATCGTTGCCGCGCAGGTAGCGATAGCGTCGGGCTCTCAATCTTCCCTATGAGCGGAAGACGGTTCTTGCGATTGCTCGCTGGACTCGTGAGTTGCATTATGAGACCTTCCTTGGCGGAGAGAGGAGACCAAAAAAATGGCTCATTATGACCTGATTGTTCGCGGCGGCACGATCGTCGATGGCACCGGTAATGAACGCTTCACTGGCGATGTTGCGATCAGGGACGGGTTGATCGTTCATGTCGGTGAAGTGTCAGGCGACGCGGCGGAAGAAATCGACGCCACTGGCAAGCTCGTGACTCCCGGTTTCGTGGACATCCACACGCATTACGACGGGCAGGCGACGTGGGATCAGGAAATGGCCCCTTCGAGTTGGCACGGCGTCACCACCGTCGTTATGGGCAATTGCGGGGTCGGCTTCGCCCCTGCCGCACCGGACCGACACGAGTGGCTGATCGGTCTGATGGAAGGCGTCGAAGATATTCCCGGCACCGCCCTTGCCGAAGGAATGAGCTGGGAATGGGAGACCTTCCCGGAATATCTCAATGCGCTGGAGAAACTGCCGCGTACCGTCGATGTTGGCACCCATGTTCCGCACGGCGCGGTGCGCGCCTACGTGCTGGGCGACCGCGAGCAGCCTGGCGCGGTTCCGACCGACGAGGATATCGAGGCGATGGGCAATATCGTCGAGGAAGGCGTGCGCGCCGGGGCGCTGGGCTTTTCGACCAGCCGCACCGTGATCCACAAGTCAGTCGATGGAGAACTCGTACCGGGCACCACCGCCACCGCCGAAGAATTGATTGCCATCGGTCGCGCCATGGCTCGTGCAGGTCACGGCGTCTTTGAGATGGCGAGCGACCTCAAGCGCGAGTGGGATGAATTCGGTTGGATGGGCAAGCTCAGCCGCGAAACCGGCCTTCCGGTGACGTTCGCCGCGCTGCAATCGATCGCCAAGGAGTTGTCGCTCGACGAGCAGATTTCGACCATGCGTGCCGAAAACGACAATGGTGCCAACATCGTCGCGCAAATCGCGCTGCGCGGGAATGGCATCGTCATGGCATGGCGCGGCACGGTCCACCCGTTCCGGTTTCGCCCCTGCTGGATGGCAATCGATGCACTGCCATGGGAGGAACAGAAGGCCAAACTCCTCGACCCCGCGTTCAAGGCGCAAATGCTTGCGGAAAGCAATGATTTCACCACCGCGCCGAAAGACATTGCACAACTGGTTTTCGCCATTTGTCTGGGCTGGAAGCTCCAGTTCGAAATGGACGAGGATTTCGATTACGAACCGGATGAGGATGCGAGCATTCAGTCACGCGCGGAAGCTGCTGGCATGGACCCGCAGGAATACGCCTACGACCTGCTCTGCCGTGACGATGGCAAGGGCTTCATCTACCTGCCTATCCTCAATTACGCCGACGGCAATCTCGACTTTCTCGAACCGCTTCAGAACGCGGACGATACGGTCAATTCGTTGAGCGATGGCGGCGCGCATTGCGGTACCATTTGCGATGCAGCCAGCCCCACTTTCATGCTCCAGCATTGGGTGCGTGATCGTAAGCGCGGTGGACGCATTAGCCTTGAAAACGCGATCAAGCGCCAATGTCAGGACACCGCTCGGTTGTATGGGCTTGAAGATCGCGGTGTGATCGCGCCGGGATATCTCGCCGATCTCAACGTAATCGACATGGAACAGCTCAAGCTCGGCAAGCCGTGGCTGGCCTTTGACCTGCCCGCAGGCGGCAAGCGCCTGCTACAGAAAGCTGAAGGCTATGTTGCGACAATCAAGACCGGCACCGTGACGTTTCGCGATGGCAAATGGACCGGAGCGACACCGGGTGGACTGATCCGCGGCCCTCAGCGCGCCGAACTGGCAGAGGCCGCCGAATGAAGGCTGTCCGGATCGGCCAGCCCGCGAAGCTCGATACGCTCCACGTCGTCGATATCGACGATGCGCCCGCGCCCGGCCCAGGCGAAATCCGGGTGGCTCTCAAGGCCAGTTCGCTGAACTATCACGATTATGCGGTGGTCACAGGAATGATCCCGGCGGCTGCCGACCGCATTCCGATGTCAGATGGTGCGGGCGTGGTGGAAGCGGTCGGCGACGGCGTCAGCGAGTTTGCGGTCGGCGACAGGGTCGTCAGCGCATTCTTCCCCGATTGGCACGACGGCGCGCCACCGCGAACCGCCTTTACCCGTGTGCCGGGCGATGGTCTCGACGGCTACGCGCGCGAGGCGATCACCGCGCCGAGCCATTGGTTTACCCGCGTCCCGCAAGACTATTCCCATGCCGAAGCGGCAACGCTGACCTGTGCAGGTTTGACGGCCTGGCGCGCGCTGTTTGTCGACGATGCAATAAAGCCAGGCGACACTGTGCTGGTGCAGGGCACAGGGGGCGTGTCGATCTTCGCACTGCAGTTCGCCAAGGCAGCGGGTGCGCAAGTGATCGCGACCAGTTCGAACGATGCCAAGCTGGAACGGCTCAAGCATTTGGGCGCGGACCACCTCATCAATTATCGCGATGAGGAGGCCTGGGGCGCGAAGGCGCTGGCGCTGACAGGCGGACGCGGGGTCGATTGCGTCGTCGAGATCGGCGGCGCGGGAACACTCGACCAGTCGATGATGGCAACCCGCGTCGGCGGCCACATCGCTCTGATAGGAGTGCTCGCGGGATTTGCCGGGCCAGTGCAGACGGGCTTGCTCATGGCGAAGAACCTGCGCGTTCAAGGCCTGACGGTTGGCAGCCGATCACAGCAACTGGCAATGATCGCCGGGATCGAAGCCAATGGCATCAAGCCGATCATCAGCGACAGCTTCCCGCTAGACAAGCTCGCCGACGCTTTCCGTCATCAGGAAAGTGGCCAGCATTTCGGGAAGATCGTGGTTGAGATTTGACCGAAAAGCCGGTTAAGGGGTCCGCGCTCTGGAGGGCAACAACAAATATAAGGATATCCTCTTGAGCAAAACTGCAAGCGCCACCTACGCAGCAGTCGTGATGGCCGTGATCGTGGCTGTCGACTACCTGTTCCTGCGGAACTTTTTCCTGGCGCGACTAGCGATCGACGTCACCATTGCCGCGATGTTTGCGGCGCTCTACTTCATCTTGTCGAACCGCAAATGATCCCTGGCAGATCTGTCGCCGGAGCCTTGCAACGCCCCGGCTCAGGTTCCATCACACCCGCATCGGCATCAGCACATATAGCGCCGGGGCATTCTCGTCCTTGCGGATCAGTGTCGGCGCTCCAGCGTCGGCGAGGTGCATTTCCACAATGTCGCTGTCGATCTGGCTGAGGATGTCCTTCAGGTAGCTCGCATTGAAGCCAATCTCGAAGCCATCGGCAGCGTAATCGGCGGCGATTTCTTCGCTGGCCGTGCCATTGTCGGGACTTGTGACGGTCAGCGTGACCTTGTCCTTGTCGAGGCCCATCTTCACCGCACGGGTCTTTTCCGTGGCGATCGTCGCCACGCGGTCGACACCGGCATAGAAGCTCTTAGGATCCAGCTTGAGCAGCTTGTCGTTACCCGTCGGGATGACCCGCGAGTAATCCGGGAAGGTGCCGTCGATCAGCTTGCTGGTCAGCACCACCCCGCCCTCGCCGCCAAGCGCAAAGCGGATCTTGCTCGCCGAAAGATCGACCTGGACATTGCCGTCGAGCGCTTCCTCGAGCAGCTTGCGCAGCTCCGCAACGGCTTTGCGCGGTACGATGACGTCGGGCATCCCTTCCGCGCCATCGGGACGCGGCAGGGTAAAGCGTGCGAGCCGGTGGCCATCGGTCGCAGCGGCCTTGAGCACCGGTCGGTCCTCATCCGAGACGTGCAGGAATATGCCGTTCAAATAATAACGCGTTTCCTCGGTCGAAATCGCAAAGCGCGTGCGGTCGATCAGCTCGGCCAGCGTGCGGGCAGGCAATTCGAAACTGGTCGGCAAATCGCCTTCCACGATCACAGGGAAATCGTCACGCGGCAATGTCGGCAGCTGGAACCGGCTGCGTCCGGCCTTCACCGTCATGCGATTGTCCGCCGTTTCTAGGCTGACCTGGCTACCATCCGGCAGCTTGCGCGCGATATCGAACAGCAGGTGCGCGGAAACGGTGATGGCACCGGGGCTCTCCACGCTGTCTGCGCTCATATGCTCGATCACCTGTAAATCGAGGTCGGTCGCCATGACTTTCAGCGCGCCGTCGGTGCTCGCCTCGATCAGGACGTTGGAAAGAATGGGAATGGTATTGCGGCGTTCGACCACCGACTGCACGTGGGAAAGACAGCGCAGCAGCGTCGCGCGTTCGATTGTGGCCTTCATGAGTGCGTCTCTGTCCTCCTGAGGCACCGAGAGGGCCGGAATCGCCCCCTAAGCGCCGGAATGTCGTGTTCGACCTTAACGGTGCAGCCCGAACGGGCAAGACTTGAACCTTCAGGTAATGGATTCCTTGGGGATAAGCCTGCCCAATCAGCCGATCAGGAGAACATAGCCATGCCACCGTTAACGTGGAGCGTCTGCCCGGTGACGTAGGATGCTTCCTTGCTGGCGAGATATGCGACGGCAGCGCCGATCTCTTCGCCCTCACCCATCCGGCCCATCGGAATGCGCGCATTGAGCACCTGCTTCTGGGCATCGGGCAAAACATCGGTCATCGCCGTGCGGATGAATCCCGGAGCGACGCAATTGACCGTCACTCCGCGGCTGGCGATTTCCTGCGCGAGGCTCTTGCTCATGCCGGTGAGACCAGCCTTGGCGGCCGCGTAATTCATCTGGCCGGGATTGCCGGTCGCCCCCACCACGCTGGTGATCGAGACGATGCGCCCAAAGCGCGCTTTCATCATCGGCTTCGCAGCGGAACGCATCAGCCGGAACGCGGCTTCGAGGTTGATCGCGATCACCTGCTCCCACTCATCGTCCTTCATGCGCATCGCAAGGTTATCACGCGTTATGCCAGCGTTGTTGACGAGTATATCGAGCTTGCCCAACGTATCGATCGCCGCCGGAACCAGTTCCTCGACCTGAGTGCTGTTCGACAGGTCGCAGGTGACCTCCACATGATCGCCACCGCTCTCGGCATTGAGCTGGTCGCGGAAAGCTCGCAATTTGTCGCTGTTCGATCCCGAAAGCGCGAGCCTTGCGCCCTGCGCGGCAAGCGCCTGGGCAATAGAGGAGCCAATCCCGCCGCTGGCCCCGGTAACGAGTGCGGTCATACCGGTAAGATCGAACATCAGCTGAGCTCCTTGGCGAAGACTTCCATGTCTTCCATGGTGACAAGGCTCGTGACGGAGGCATCGGCCACGGTCCGCCCGACCATCGGGCCGACGACCTTGCCGCCGATCTCGATGAATTGTTCGACACCATCGGCGGCCATTGCCAGCACACTCTCGCGCCAACGCACCCGACCGGTGACCTGCTCGACCAGCAGCTCGCGCTCGGCATCACCGTCTTCCACCTTGGCGGCAGTGACATTGGCGTAGAGTGGGACTGACAGCGCTCCCGGCGATGTCTGCCCCAACGCCACACCCATGCGCTGGGCGGCGGGCTTCATCAACGAACAATGGAACGGCGCCGATACCGACAGCTTGATGCCGCGCTTGATGCCATGATCCTTGGCCATCGCGATGGCGCGATCGATGGCCTGGGCGTGACCCGACAGCACGACCTGTCCAGGATCGTTGTCATTGGCAATCTCGCAAACCTGATCTTCGGCAGCGGCTGCGGCCAATGCCTGTGCCTTGTCGATATCCGCTCCCAGCAAGGCGGCCATCGCGCCGACGCCGATCGGAACCGCATCCTGCATCGCGATTCCGCGCAGGCGCAACAGCCGGGCGGTATCGGCAATCGAGAAGGCGCCCGCTGCGCAAAGCGCGCTGTATTCACCGAGTGAATGCCCAGCGACGCATCCCGCCACCTTGTCCAGCTTCACGCCGAATTCGCGGTCCAGCACCCGCAGCGCAGCCATGCAGTTGGCCATGATCGCCGGCTGCGCATTAGAGGTCAGCGTCAGTTCGGATTCAAGCCCTTCGAACATGATCGTTGAGAGCTTCTGCGACAGCGCATCGTCGATTTCCTCAAACACTGCGCGCGCACTGGCACTGTTTGCGGCGAGGTCGGCGCCCATGCCGACTTTCTGGCTCCCCTGCCCGGGGAAAATAAAAGCTTTCATCAAAATCTCCTCACGGGCGCGCTTATGCCCCGTGCGCAGTGTCCGCAAGACCGAAGGGGACAATCCGGTTGTTCGCATCGTGACCGATTTGTGCGCGACCAAGATACGGTATGCCCGACCGCTCACACCAGAACCGGACAATTTGCTCCGGCTCGGCGCCGAAAGAGCGGTCGTTTTCCGGCACCTCGCTGATCGCTCCAAGCCGCAATCCAGCGACCTCTGGCAGGTTCTGGGTGACGTGGAAAAACAGCCTGTCGACAGCATACAGATGCTCAGCAACCTCCTCGACCATTACCACATGTCCGGTCAGGTCGGGCATCAATTCGCTACCCTGCATCATGGCGAGCGTCATGAGATTGAATGCCACAGTCGGGTGGTTTCTAAGCGATGGCTCCAGCCCATCGTGCTTGCCCGCAAGCCAGTCGAGCGCGCGCATGATCGCGGCCTCGCCTCCCTCTCGACGGATATCGCCCACCAGCGGGCCGTGCGCCGGATGTCCAAACCCGTGCCGATAGAGAGCGCCGAGGAGGAAGCCCGTGTCCGAATATCCAAGATAGCGCTTTTTCTTGGCCGCCGCATTCATCCCGGCGATGGCGTCCGGTGCGATACGATTGGAACCGTAACCGCCCATCGCAAACCAGACCGCATCGAAGCCGGGATCGTTTGCGCAGTCGAGAAACGCCGCGAAGCGCATCGCATCGCTGCCCGCGAAATGCCCGTCGTTAGCGAAACACTGTGGATGAAAATGAAGCTCGACGTCGTCGCGGGATGCCGCAATTTTGCTGACTGCTTCAGCGCGTTCAGGCTCAAGTCGCTTACCCGGCGCGCAAATGGCGATTCTGGTCATTCATGCAGCTAGCGCGCTTGTCATCGCCTACACAACTGCATAGCGAACGAACCATGACGCATATGCCCTCGCCCGAAGAGCTGAATTCGCGCCCGTTTTTCTTTGTCGGCATTGGTGGATCCGGCATGCTGCCACTGGCGCAGATATTGCGCGGGCGCGGCATCAGCGTCTCTGGATCGGACCGCAGCAACGACCAAGGGCGGACACCGGAAAAGTTCGCAGCGCTGGAGGATGCCGGCTGTGCGCTGTTCCCGCAGGATGGCAGCGGTGTGACCAGTGCCGATCAGATCGTCGTCGCCTCCGCAGCAGTGGAAGACAGCGTTCCGGAAATCATCCGCGCCAACGAGCTCGGCTGCCTCAGGATGACGCGCGCCGAACTCAATTCCATCCTGTTCAACACCAGCGGCGCGGGCATTGCGGTGGCCGGAACCAGCGGGAAATCGACAGTGACGGCAATGCTGGGCTGGATCCTCGAAGCGACGGGACGCAAACCAACGATCATGAACGGCGCGGTGATGAAGAATTTCGTCACTGCCGAAGGCCCCTTCGCCAGCGCGGTGGTCGGAGGACAGAGCCTCTATCTGAGTGAAGTCGACGAAAGCGATGGCTCGATTGCGTTGTATCGTCCGGCAGTCGGAATATTGCTCAACGTCAGCCTCGATCACATGGGTATGGATCAACTGCGTGCATTGTTTGCAGCCTATCTCGAGCGAAGCCGTATCGCGGTTATCAATGCAGACGACGCCGAGGCGCTGGCGCTGCTCAAACACGCAAACAAAACAATTACGTTCGGCATCGAACAAGGCATGGCGCAGATTGGGATCATGAGCGGCTCGATTGCCGAGGGGCCGACGCAGCAGGCAGCAATGGTGGTCGATCGGCATGACGACTCCAAGCACGCGCTGCGCCTTCCACTGCCCGGTCGACACAATTTGTCGAACGCGTTGGCAGCGATTGCGGGTGCGGCCGCGAGCGGAGTACCGGTTGCGGATGCGGTGGCCGCCCTTACCGAGTTCAAGGGACTGGCACGCCGTTACGACATCGTCGGAACGACAGTCGGTTGCATAACAATAATCGACGATTTTGGACACAACCCGGAGAAATGCGCGGCGACATTGCGCACGCTGAAAGGCCATCCAGGTCGCGTGCTCGCCTTCTTCCAACCGCATGGCTACGGCCCACTGCGGCAGATGGGGGCAGAGCTTGCCCAGACCTTCGCCCGCGAACTCGGCGCCGACGATCTCACCATCATCTGCGACCCGGTCTATTTTGGCGGCACAGTCGATCGCAGCGAAGGCAGCGGACGGATCGTCCGCCTGATCGAGGAAGCAGGGGGCTCGGCAGAGTATATTTCCAACCGCAAGGCAGTGGGTGACAGGCTGGTGAATCTCGCCCTTCCCGGTGATCGTATCGTCATCATGGGCGCTCGAGACGACACTTTGAGCGCGTTTGCGCGGGATATCTTCGAACGGTTGAGCTGATACAGATGAACTCTCAGTGGGCTTCGCCGCCAATGCGCAGCAATTTGTGCAACACGAATACCAGCACGAACCCCACTGCGAGGCCGACAACCGCCGAAATTGCGGCATAACTCGCCCAGCCCAGAACGCCGGCGAGCGCGCCGGTCGCGTGTTCAACCGTGTGCTGAATGCCATGCGCCCAATGCGCCGGAGCAGCAACGCCGAGTACCTCGACCCCGTGCAGCAATATTCCGCCACCGACCCACAGCATGGCAATGGTCCCGACTAAGGAGATGGTCGTCAGCAGGCGTGGCATGGCGCGGAGCAGCCCCCGGCCAATCGCCTGCACAATACCCGACTTTCGCTCCGCCAGCGCAAGGCCGATATCGTCCATCTTCACGATCAGCGCCACCGCGCCATAGACGACCAGCGTGATCAGAATTCCAACGATCGCAAGCGCTACGGCGCGGACCCAGAAAACCTCCGTAATCGTGGCGATCTCGTTGAGCGAAATCGCCATGATTTCAGCCGAAAGGATCAGATCGGTACGGATCGCGCCTTGGGTGCGTTCCTTTTCGAACTTCTTCGGATCGCTGATCGGTTCCTCCAGAGTCTCTCCATGTTTGGCGCCTCCGAGTTTCTCGATGACCTTTTCCGCTCCCTCATAGGACAGGTAAGCGCCACCCAGCATCAGGATCGGCGTAATGGCTTGCGGCAACAGCCAGCTGAGCAGCAGGGCTCCGGGCAACAGGAACACGAGCTTGTTCTTCAGGCTACCGAGCGTGATCCGCGCGATGATCGGCAATTCGCGATCGGGAGTGATCCCGGTGACGTAGGACGGCGTCACCGCCGCATCATCGATCACCACGCCCGCCGCCTTGGCGCTGGCGCGGCTGGTGGCGACGCCGACATCGTCGATCGACGCGGCCGCTGCCTTGGCGATTACCGCCACATCGTCTAGCAGCGCAAGCAAGCCTGCGGACATTGAACAGCTCCCCATCCTGCCGCAAGATTGTCGGCAATCCCCGCACTGCCCGCTCTCTGGGAAAGGGACAAGGCTTGCTTTTCGCATGGATCGCGTTATGTGCACGCCTTCCCTGCCTTCCGGGCCGGGAAACGAAGAAGGCCGGAGGGGCTCCGCGATGGGCGCGGATCAGCCAGCGATCGGCAGAAAGTGAAAGGACCGGAAACATGGCTCTTTACGAGCATGTATTTCTGGCGCGTCAGGATCTGAGCCAGGCTCAGGTCGATCAGCTGGCCGCCACTGCAACCGAGATTATCGAGGCTAATGAAGGCAAGGTCACCAAAGTGGAGACCTGGGGCCTGAAGAACCTCGCCTACAAGATCGACCGCAATCGCAAGGCGCATTTCGTGATGCTCAACATCGACGGACCGGGTTCGGTCGTCGCCGAGCTCGAGCGCCAGACCCGCATCAACGAAGACGTGATCCGTTACCTGACCGTGCGCGTTGAAGAGCACGAGGGTGGCCCCAGCGTGATGATGCGCAAGAACGAGCGCGATCGCAAACGCCGTGAAACCCGAGAGGAGCGCGACTGATGGCCCGCCCGTTTTTCCGCCGCCGCAAGTCCTGCCCGTTCGCAGCCAAGGACGCGCCGAAGATCGATTACAAGGACGTACGTCTACTTCAGGGGTTCATCTCCGAGCGTGGCAAGATCGTACCTTCGCGTATCACCGCCGTCAGCGCTAAGAAGCAGCGTGAACTCGCCAAGGCGATCAAGCGCGCGCGCCACCTGGGCCTGCTGCCCTATCTCGTAAAGTAAGGGGAGAAGACCAATGGATATCATTCTCCTCGAACGCATCGAGAAGCTCGGCACCATCGGCGACGTCGTGTCGGTCAAGGACGGCTACGCGCGCAACTTCCTCCTGCCGCAGAAGAAGGCGCTGCGCGCCAACGATGCGAACAAGAAGGTCTTCGAAGCCAATCGCGAGCGGCTCGAAAAGGAAAACGCCGAGCGCCGTACCGAAGCCGAAAAGCAGGGTGGCAAGATCGACGGTGCCGAGATCGTGTTGATCCGCGCTTCGTCGAACGCAGGCCAGCTCTACGGTTCGGTCAACGTGCGTGACATCGTTTCCGGCCTTGCCGATCAGGGTCACGAAATCGACAAGAAGCAGGTCATCCTCGGCCACCCGATCAAGACCATCGGGATGCACGAAGTTACCGTGGCGCTGCACCCCGAGGTGCACGTCAAGGTGAAGGCCAATGTCGCCCGTTCGGACGACGAAGCCGAGCTGCAGAGCCAGGGTGTCGACGTCCTCGCGCAGATGTTCGAAGACGAGCAGAAGCAGATCGAGGAAATGGCTGCGACCAATCGGATCGATCCGACCCTCGAGCCCGGCGAAATTCCCGAGGAGCTGTTCGAAGGTTCCGATGAGGGTGCCAAGGAAGAAAGCGCCGAGTAACGACGACTTCCTCACCAAACGCTTAAGAAAGGGCGCGGGCGGCAGATGCTTCCCGCGCCCTTTTTACAAAGGCCCGCACGCGTGCCAATAGAGCGCGACACACCAGAACAGAGCTGAGAGAAAGGAACAACCAGCCGTGGAAACGATCGAAACAATCCTCGACAAGCTGGAATTAGTATATGACGCGGCGGTCGCTCGCCTGCGCGAGGATGTGATGGCATTTGGCCATGATCGATCGGTGCCGGCGCCCGAGCGTCGGCGCGACGGCTCCTATGCCTACCCTGAACTCAGACTTCGCTTCCGTGGTGGCGAACAACCAGAGGAACGCAGTCGCGCCTTCGGACGCCTGAACGCGCCAGGCCTTTATACCACGACCATCACGCGCCCCGCCCTGTTCCGCGACTATCTTTCCGAGCAGTTGCGCCTGATCGAAGCCAATTACGAAGTCGAAGTTGAGGTCGGTTCGAGCGCCCAGGAAATCCCTTTCCCCTACGTGCTCGACGGGGAGGCGGGAGCCGAACTGGCTGGCGTGGATCCCAATCAGATCGCCCGGCATTTCCCGTCGACCGAACTGGCCGACATCGGTGACGAATTGGCCGACGGGATTGACATCGCCGATCCCGAAAAGCCGATTCCGCTGTCGCTGTTCGACGGATTGCGTACCGATTTCAGCCTGGCGCGCCTCGCGCACTACACTGGCACCAGCCCCGACCACTTCCAACGCTTCGTGCTGTTCACCAACTATCATCGCTATGTCGATGAATTCGTCGATTGGGCGGGCCAGCAGCTCGGGAAGGACGGTTACTCGGCACTTGCGGGCGCAGGCGGCATGTGGCTGACCGAACGGCAGGACAATGCCCGTGGGCAATTGTCCGACACAGCCTGGCGCCGCCACCAGATGCCCGCCTATCACCTGATCGGCGAGAACCGCAGCGGCATCACCCTGGTCAACATCGGCGTCGGCCCGTCCAACGCCAAGACAATCTGCGATCACCTTGCCGTGCTGCGGCCCGAAGCCTGGCTGATGATCGGCCACTGCGGTGGCCTGCGCCCGAGCCAGAAGATTGGCGACTACGTGCTCGCCCACGCTTATCTACGCGACGATCATGTGCTCGACCCGGTATTGCCACCGGAAATTCCCTTGCCCGCAATTGCCGAAGTTCAGCAAGCACTCGCCAAGGCATCGGAAATGGTGTCAGGTGAGCATGGCAGCGATCTCAAGAAGCGCATGCGGACCGGGACGGTGGTAACCACCGACGATCGGAACTGGGAACTACGTTATACTCAGTCGGCGCGCCGTCTCTCGCTCAGCCGTGCCGTCGGCATCGACATGGAAAGTGCCACTATCGCCGCGCAGGGCTATCGCTTCCGCGTCCCCTACGGGACGCTGCTATGCGTCAGCGACAAACCCTTGCACGGCGAGATCAAGCTCCCCGGGCAGGCTAACAAGTTCTATGAGGAAGCAATTGCCGCCCATTTGCAGATCGGCGTGACAACCTGCCGCTTGCTGCGCGATGAAGGACCGCGACTTCATAGCCGCAAGCTGCGCGCATTCAACGAGCCACCCTTCCGCTGACATGGCCTCGGCCAATTACCCAGTTTCATGTTAGCCAAATGTCAATTCCGGCGAGATATCGGGAAGCATGAACCTGCGTCGCGAAGCACGATACACGCTCAAATCATACGGTCGTTACCGCCGCGGACACGGGCGCGCCTATAGTGTTCAGTTCGAAGATATCTCGGAATTCGGGTGCCGTTTTCACGATCTGATCGGGCGGCTGGCTCCAGGTGACCGACTCACTCTCCGGATCGGCGAATTCGGCCCGATTGGTGCGCACGTCAAATGGAACGACCGACGGATAATCGGCATCGAGTTCGATCAACCGCTTCATCCCGCCGTGCTCGACCATATTAATCAATTTAATCAGGCTGAAGAATCGCAAATTCTGCGCGCTGAATAAATAACAAACTTGTATAAACGGTGCCGCAAGTTGCCTTATTCAGGCGGCTACCTTGGGGCACATATTCTCATCCAGCTCACAGGTGTCGACCGTCACGTCACAGCTCAGCAGCCGGCTTTCCAGTGCAATTCTAATTGCTTCGGAAGTGCTGCGCGCGTCTAGCTTTAGCAGCATATTGGAACGATGAATGTCGACAGTTCTCGGACTGACACCGAGCAAACGAGCTATCTCCTTGCTGCTATGTCCTTCGGACACGCATTGCAGGACCTCTACCTCGCGTGGAGAAAGGCCTTTCATGCGCCTGGCAGCATGGGCCTGACGGACATGAAGATTGGAAAGAAGCGAGCGATATCCTTTTGCGCCCACTATCCCCTTCTCGATATGATCGTGCGTGAACGGCCACTTGAGATAATCCACAGCGCCGCTTCGCATTGCTGTCACTACACGCTCATGACAGACGTCAACAGCATAACCGATAACACAGAAGCTACCGGTTTCCATTGCAATGCGACTAACCTGCTCGATCAGGTCACCAGAATCGATCACGAAGACGAAATGCAGGTCGCTCAGCCTGAGTCGACGCAAATCATCTGCTGTTTCGCACGGCTCCACATGCTCAACTACGTCAGATAGAAAAAAGTTGATGGACGCGCGCCGACGAACGTCAGCATCGACCACCGCAATTCTCGATTGCGAAGGCAATTGGTTTCCCCCCAATAGCAGATACTCCACAGTAATATGTGGCGCTTCCAGAATCGGCAATCGAGATCGAATCCGTTTTCGTATCTGTCGCCAGAGGTTCCACCCGGTGCGAGACAGGAAAATGCACCCATATCGGATTTAGTCGCACCACTAATTCACGATCGCATGGGATACGGCGGAAACTATGCCCTGCCTCTATATATCGGGCACCATAGCCATCAACCCGCCCGGATCAGAAAATAAGCTAATTTCAACACAATTTTCGATCAAACCATTTCGTCCTTTGACTTTCCACCATGGCGCACATTAAAGATTTCACCGAAGCATGTGCATTTTCATTCAGATGAAACCATGTCTTTGAACGAAAATCTTGTTAGTGGATGTGGAAGACGGAGAGGGGGTTTTGAAGCGCAGTCGCTGCAGTCATAAGAATTAATAATATTTGACGCGCTGTAATGAATAATGGTCGCAAATAGGAGTTGGGGATGAAACGCGCAGGGGGTATCGAACCGCTCGAGCTTGCAACTATCGGAATACAGATGTTGCGGCTGGCGCGCGGCCTCGCGCTCGATGAGCAAACTGGCTCCGGGTCCGGCATCAACAAGTTGGGGGAGCTCTTTGCGAGCCTCGCGCGTGACGAAATCAATGAACGCCATGCGCGCAGAAAGCAGTTCGGTGTCGACCTGTTCGGGGAACCTGCATGGGAGATGCTCCTGAATCTGTATATTGCGAAGGTCGACGGTAAACCTCTCGCTACGAAGGCGGTGCTGGCCGCCTCTGGCTCGCCAACAACGACTGCTCTAAGGCATTTGAGCGTACTGGAGCTCAAGGGGTTGATTGCACGCAACACGTCTGAAGAGGATCAGCGCGTAGTTCTGATCGAACTGACGAAAAAAGCCTATTCGATGTTCCAGACCTATTTTCTCAACCGACTGGAGATGCAAGACAAAGCTCTAGTCGGACAGGACACGTCGAGCCAAATCTTGTGAACCTGTCACCGGGTTGAAATCAGCCCGCACCCTTGGTCTTGGTTTTGCCGACCTTGGCGTTGTTGGCGATAAAATCGATCACCATACCGGCAACATCCTTGCCGGTGGCCTGCTCGATTCCCTCGAGACCCGGTGAGGAATTGACTTCCATGATAACCGGGCCGTGATTGCTGCGCAGCATATCGACGCCGCACACATTCAATCCCATCCGCTTGGCCGCACGCACGGCGGTTGAGCGCTCTTCCGGGGTGATCTTGATCAACTGCGCGCTACCGCCGCGGTGAAGATTCGAACGAAAATCGTCCGGCGCGCCAGTCCGTTTCATTGCAGCGACGACTTTCCCGCCGATAACGAAGGCCCGGATGTCGGTACCGCCGGCTTCCTTAATGAATTCCTGTACGAGAATATTGACGTTGGCGCCCCGGAATGCCTCGATGACGGACTTCGCGCTCGCCTCGGTTTCCGCCAGCACCACGCCGATACCCTGCGTCCCTTCCAGAAGTTTTATCACCACAGGAGGGCCATTGACCGCCTTGATGATCTCCGATGTCTGTTTGGGGTCGTGAGCAAAAGCGGTCAGCGGCAGTCCGAGCCCGTGCTTGGCGAGAATCTGCATCGAGCGCAGCTTGTCCCGACTGCGACCGATTGCAACACTCTCGTTAAGCGGCCAGCAACCGCGCATCTCGAACTGCCGGAGGATCGCCAGGCCATATTGCGTGATCGACGCACCGATACGCGGAATGACGGCGTCATATCCGATTGCCGGTTCGCCGTTGTAGAACACCTGCGGCCGATGGCTGGCGATATGCACCGTGCAGCGCAGCGTGTTGAGAATATCGAGCTGATGCCCGCGTGTCTCGGCCGCTTCGACCAGACGGCGATGCGAATACAGCTGCGCATTGCGGGCCAGCATCGCGATTTTCATTTGAGCAACCTTTTGCGTTCCGCGGCATCCGACTGAAGATAGGAGCGGCCGCTATCTACCATGAATCGGCCCCTTAATGCGGTGCGTCCGACGAGGATAGGGAATTTCATGTCCGACCGGTCCGCCAGGCTGAATTCCGCGGCGAACTCCGTTTTGCCCAGACGCAGCCGGGTCTTGATGATGAAGCGATCCTGCCCCTCCCCGTTGGAGCTGACCACGGTCCGGCGCCCGACACGCGGCAATTCGCAGACGACGGGCTCGCTGAGTCCGAGTCCGATATCGAGCAGGAAGCGTAACCAATGTTGTCCGTCGCGCTGGAAGCGCTCGATCTCGGTCGCGTGCAGACTCGACGTGCGCGCACCGGTGTCGATCTTCGCCGGGATGCGATGCGTGGTCAGCTTTGGCAGGGCGATCATCTCGCGCCAACCGACTGCTTCGAGTGGACGCCGGACCACGCTCAGGCTGGACCAAGCCAGTCGGCAATGGCCCGACCGAGATCGGGTTTGGTGACCGAACCCATATGCGTGCCGGGTACTTCGGCATAGGTGGAATCTGGCAAAAGGTCGGCAAGCTCCTCGGCCGAACCATTGTCGCGGTCCTCGTCTCCGCAGACCACCAGTGTCGGCATGGCGACATTGGCAAGCTGCGCCAGATCGAGATCGGGCATGGTGTCGAGCAGCAGCCGCGCCGCGACCCGGTCGGTGCCCTGCGATTTGAGAAATTGCATCGAGAACCACGCCGGATCGGTATGAGGGATATTTTCGAACTCGTCTATGACCCGGCGGAAGTGCGCTGCGCGCTTCTCCCACTCGCCCAGCCCTGCCGTTCCCATCCCGCCCACGATCAGCCGCGCCGGAGCAAGTACACCCTGCGCAACAGCGTGCAGCGAAGTGCGCGCGCCCAGCGAAAATCCGCCCAAATCATAATCCTGAATACCGAAGTGTTCGATGAGAGCGGCCGCATCGCGCACCAGCACATTTTTCGGATAAGCGTCCGGTGCGTGGGGTGCCTCGCTTTCGCCATGCACCCGAAAGTCGAGCATCAGGACTTCATAGCCACGATCAGCGATAAGCTGCGCATGGCCCCATTTTATCCAGTTCATCTGAGCATTGGAAAACAACCCGTGGAGCAGCACCAGCGGCCGCCCTGCCCCCAGCCGGTGCAGTGCCAATCGCGTGCCATCAAAGCTGTCGAAATACTCCGTTTTCAATTCACTCACTTGGGAACCTCCAGCCCAGCCGCCTTCCAGCGCTTTGCAACGCTATCGGTGGAGGCGCTGTAGTGGCGCGGCAGATCGCGCGTGTCGAGCCATGCCTCGTGAATGCCTTCCGCTCCCGCATGGGCAACCGGGCGGAAGCCGGATGGATCGTCGAAGCTGCCCACGGTCAGGTCGAAACCGCCACCGCCGTCGCGAAACGCAAAGCCCAGCGGCGTGCCGCAATGCGAACAGAACGGACGACGAGCAATCGGTGAGCTGTCATACCAGTCGGGTTCGCTCAACCAAAGTATCTGGTCGGCCTTTACCTCGACAAATGCAGCCGCAATCCCACCAGTCGCCTTCTGGCACATCCGGCAATGGCACCAATAAGCATCATCGCTTGCCAGCTCGACCTCATAACGCACGCGTCCGCACTGGCAGCCGCCGGTCCTCTTATGCGTCACCTCGGTTCCAGCCCCTTCTGCTCCATGCGCCATTTGGCCACCGCAATGCGATCCTGTCCAAAAAACGGCTCGCCGTCGAATACCAGAGTCGGTACGCCCCAATGCCCCGCTTGCTCGAGCGCGTTCTGGTTCTCCGCAATCTCGGCATCGAGCGCTTCTGCCTGCTCGACAACCTCAGTGTCGAGCTCCGACAGATCGAGACCGGCGCGCTGTGCGGCTCCAGCAAGATGTTCGCCTTCATGCCAGCCGTGCGTTCCGCCCCAAATCAACCGAGCAGCTTCATGCGCGAATGCCAGCCCCTTCCCACGTCGTGCAGCCGCCTGTCCCAACCGAGTAATCCGGCGGATATAGGGCTGCTCTGCCGCAATCGCGCGCGTGGACATGTCCTGCACGATGGGATCGGGACGCGGAGGACCGAAAGCTATGCCTTCGAATTGCGCCACACGCAGCACATCGAGCAATGTGTAGCGCAGCCAATTCGGATGGTTCCGTTCGAAAAAGTCAGGCTCCCGGACCGCCAGGGGATAAACCGGGCGCAACGCAATCTCGATCCGGTAGTGACGGCTAAGCTCGCGATAGCGACCCATCGCGAGGTAACTGTAGGGCGAACGAAAACTGAAGAAGAGATTTGCGGACAGCATCATGGCGCAAATCGTACACCGGCCAGCTTCGGCAGGCCATAGCAAGCACGACGGCACTGCGATCGCGAAACAACGCGGCGCCTTACCTCACCGGAAAATGCAGTTGGTTCCGGCCCACAATGCCGCCACAGTCTGTGGCGGAGTCCCTGAATCGAACTTGCCGTGAATCTCGCCAAAGCTGAATTCGGGGATCGAACTGACTTTCGGAAAGCTCAACTTGTGGAGCTTTTCCAAGGCATCGCGGGTCATGCCGATACCAACCCCCCCAACCGTGGCGAATCCCGGCGCATCGTCGCTATCCGTTGGAAACACACCCCAACCGACGAACTTGCCGTTCTGGAAGTTGAGCGAGAGAGGCCCGTAGTTGCTGAAATCGATCTGCCCGGCGGGACACTCGTCATTGCTGTCCTGCGCGGTCGGCTGCCCCAGCACAGCGGTTACCGCCGCATCGGCCATCGCCCGCGGAACGCCGAAGGCGAGCAACGACACACTGCTGTTTCCGGGGCTGGCGAACTTCAGCCCCTTTGCATCCAGCGTGATCGAAACCGGTGGCGTGACATCTGTAGCGGCAGGGGCAGGCGTCGCCGTACTGGCCTGCGTTACGGGGGACGCACTGGCTTGTCCTGCCGGATTGCCCTGATCTGCAGAAGCATCCTTGTGCGACACCGAACAGGCAGCCAAGCCGCACGCGCAAAGGACCGCGACAAGATTACGCAAGCTCATCCCTTCTTAAGGCATTCACGACCGAGAAGTTCCGCAATCTGAACCGCATTCAATGCAGCACCCTTGCGCAGATTGTCCGACACGCACCAAAGCGAAAGGCCATTGTCGACGGTCGGGTCTTCACGCACGCGACTGATATAGGTTGCGCTGTCGCCAGCGGCCTCAACGGGGGTGATGTATCCGCCATCCTCACGCTTGTCGATGAGCATGCAGCCCGGTGCCTCGCGCAGGATATCCTGCGCCTGAGTGGCCGAAATCTCGTTCTCGAACTCGATATTCACCGCCTCGGAATGACCGACGAACACCGGCACGCGCACACAGGTGGCGCTCATCTTGATCTTGGGGTCGAGGATCTTCTTCGTTTCGACCACCATCTTCCATTCTTCCTTGGTCGAGCCATCATCTAGGAAGACATCGATGTGAGGAATCACGTTGAAAGCGATCTGCTTGGTAAACTTTACCGGCTCCAGCGGATCGCCGACGAAGATAGCGCGGCTCTGCTGGAACAGCTCGTCCATACCGGCTTTGCCTGCGCCGGAAACTGACTGATAGGTCGAGACAACCACGCGCTTTATCTTCGCCGCATCGTGCAGCGGTTTGAGCGCGACGACAAGCTGCGCAGTTGAACAGTTGGGATTGGCGATAATGTTGCGCTTTGAATATTCGTGGATCGCTTCCGGATTGACCTCGGGTACGATCAGCGGAATGTCCGGGTCCATGCGATAGAGCGAGCTGTTATCGATCACCACGCAGCCAGCCGCAGCCGCCTTGGGCGCGTATTCCCTGGCCGGGCCGGAGCCTGCCGCGAACAGCGCAATATCCCAACCCGTGAAGTCGAAATGCTCGATATTCTTGCATTTGAGCATCTTCCCGGTGTCACCGAATTCGACCTCAGAGCCTTGCGAACGACTGGAAGCAACAGCTGCAATCTCGTCGCAGGGAAATTCCCGCTCGGCGAGCACTTGCATCATTTCGCGCCCGACATTCCCGGTCGCGCCAACGATGACCACGCGATAACCCAATTGCATTCTCCTGCTACGTTTTGTGCTGCTGCCCTAGCGGCAGAGACGGGCCAAGCCGAGATAATTCCACTTCACTCGCATCAAGTCGCAGGTGCAGACACCGAAAACTTTAGATGATGCTTCCAAAGTGAAGCGCAAGGGTCGGCGCTGTGACAGCGTTGCCGACCGCCCCGACCAGATAAAGGACAAGCATAGTCGCGCCCGCGAGTGACCCGATCAGACCGACCAAAGCTATCCAGCGCGGCCCGGTTCCGCGGTGCCATGCAATGATATTCACCAGAGCGAAGATGGTCAGAAAAACAAAACTGCCACCTTCCACCAGCGCCTGAATTCCGCCCACCAAAGTAAGCACCATGGCCGCACCCGAAATCACCAATGTTCCAAACCACGGTACGCCGTCTTCGTCCTTGCGGGCGAATAGCGTCGGCATCGCACCTTCGCTCGCAGCATGTTCAGCGAGACGGGCGGTCGCGAAAATGGTCGCGTTGATCGCCGAACCTGCAGAAAAGGTCGCAGCAATCGATACCGCGACGAAGCCGGCTACGCCCAATGCCTCACGCCCGGCAACAGCCAGAGCAACCTCCTCATGCCGGACGATTGCGGGTGCCCCTGCGAGCATCACCGCCCCCAGTGCGACCATAATATAGGTCAGCGTCGTCACCACGATGGCCGCAGGCATGGCGATACGGATCGTGCGCGAGGGATGGACCATCTCGTCGTAATCGTAGCTCAGCAGTTGGAAACCTTCATAGGCCATGAACACCACACCCATGCCCACCAGCGCACCGCCCAGCCCCACTGGCTGGTCGCGATCAAGCACGAGTTGCTGTGGATTCCAATGCGCCAACCCGAAAACGGCCAGGCCAAGCAGGATCGCCAGCTTACCCCATACAGCCACCTTCTCCAGCACAGTCGCTTCATGCGCACCGATAAGGTTGATGCCAGCCAGCACTGCAATGGCGACAATACCTGAGGCCAGCTTTACCCATTCGGGCGCCCCGAAGACATAGGCGGCATACGACCCGAAGGTCACCGCATAAACCGAGACGGTGAAGATATAGCCGATCAGCAACGCCCATACGGTGATGCGCGCCGCCCGGTGCCAGCCGATTTCCTGAAGAAAGGTATAGGATCCACCCGGCTCGTCGAACTGCCGGGTCAGCGTAGAATAAGAATGACCTGAGGCAAGTGCGACCACCCCTCCGATCAGGAAGCTCAGCCAAGCCCATTCACCCGCGACCGAAATCACCACGCCGAGCGTAGAGAAAATTCCCCCACCGATCATTCCCCCAACAGCCATCGCCCAGGCTCCGCCGAGCCCGAGGGAGTGATTCTGGGATGGAGTCTCACCCTCGCTCATTCAGGTGGCGTCACTCCATGGGCGGCGAGGAAATTCATGATCGTGTGCCACAGATGCGGACTGACCTTGGGGCCGCCCACGCCATGGGTTTCGCCTGGATAGAACATCATTGAGAACGGCTTGTCGGCGTGCTGGAGCTTGGCCGCCAGTTCGGTCGAATTGGCGAACACAACATTGTCGTCGCTCATGCCGTGAAGCAGCAGCATCGGATCGTCGATCTTCTCCGCCGGGAGCAATGCGCTGGCCTTGCCATAGGCAGCCTGATCCGTCTTCGGATTACCCATGTAGCGTTCGGTGTAAGCAGTGTCATAAAGCTCCCACCGCGTTACAGGAGCGCCAGCAATCCCTGCAGCATATAGGCCCGGATCGGCCTCAAGCATTCTCAAGGTCATGTAGCCGCCATACGACCAGCCATAGATCGCGATCTTGTCCGGATCGACGAATGGCAAAGTCTTGAGATATTCGGCGCCGACCTTCTGATCGGCGACTTCAGGCGTACCCATGTCGTGATAGATCGGCTTTTCGAACGCCACACCGCGATTGTAACTTCCGCGGTTGTCGATCTCGAACACGATATAACCCTTGGCGACTATCGCCTGCTCAAGCGGGTTGTTCCAGCCCTTGGTGACGGTCTGCACATGCGGGCCGCCGTAGTGCATGAAGAACACCGGATAGCGCTTGCCCTTCTCCATCACCGGTTTGATCATCCGCCAATGAAGTGTCTGCCCGTCCTCCGCCTTGAGCGTGCCGAATTCCTCAGGCCGCTGCTCGTCCTTGTACGGCGCATAGGGGTGGTCGCCCGTCACCGCGTTTTCGGAAATCCATGTCAACCGATTGCCGGACTCGTCGGCGAGATATGACTGCGGTGGCTGCGTCTCGGATGAGCGCGAGACCAGCAGAGTGCGTGCCTGCTTGTCCATGCTGGCATTGTTGACGAAGGCTGGATCGGTCAGGCGTTTTGGCGCGTCGGGATGCGCAAGATCAATCTCGTAAACCTGCGTTGCCAGCACATCGTCCTTGTTGGCGGTGAAAAACACGCGTCCGTCCTTCTGATCGACTCCGTCGAGCGATGTCACCACCCACGGCCCCCTTGTAAGCTGGATGAACTTGCCATTCTTGAAGTGATAAAGGTGGCCAAATCCATCACGTTCCGACCACCACACCAGGCTGCCATCGTTCAGCCACTTGTAGTTGCTGGTAAGGTTGATCCAGTGCCCCTTCGCGGCATTCTCGGTGAACAGCACCGTAGCCTTGCCGGTCGCGGGATCGACACTGAGCATGTCGAGCCGGTCCTGCACCCGGTTGAGACGCTGGACGTACAGAGTCTTGCCGTCCTTGGCCCAGTCGACACGGGCGAGGTAGAAGTCCTTGTCACTGCCGAGATCGACTTCGACCTTGTTGCTCCCGTCCGGGTCCATCACCCACAAAGAAACGAGCGCATTGGGCGTCCCTGCCGCCGGATAGCGTTGATGTGTGACCGTCGACGCATCGGCACCAATGGCAAGGCGCGTCACCACATCGACAGGAGCCTCGTCGAACCTTTCGACCGCGATCCGCTTGTCCTGCGGTGACCACCAATAGCCGGCCAGTCGATCCAGTTCTTCCTGCGCGACGAATTCAGCTTCGCCCCAGTGAACCGTATCGGAAGCTTCCTCTGGCGTCACCGGTTTCGCTTCTGCGCCACCTACCGCTCCGATCCACAATCGGCGATCGCGCACGAAAGAGAGGAACTTGCCGGTCTGCGACAGAGCAGGATTGAGTTCGCTCTCCGGCGTATTGGTCAGACGATGGACGGTGCCGTTGAGCCCAGCGAGATAAAGATCCCCATCGATCGGGACGAGAATCGATTTGCTGTCCGGACTCCAGAAATACGTCACGATCCCCTTGAGCTTGCCGATGCGCAGACGCTCGCGTTGCATCTTCTCCGCCTCGGACAGGGCCTGCCCGGTGCCGACCTTCTGGCTGTCGACCAGCATCGACCATTGCCCGTTCTCGCGGTTGTAACCCCATAAGTCGTAGCGATCCTTGTCGTCCGCGCGATTGCGCAGGACAGTCAGCCACTTGCCGTCGGGCGAAAGCTTCACCCCGCGCGGTGCTTCGCCGCTGAGGCTGGGGCTGGCAAAGACGCGTTCGAAAGTAAGCTTCATGGGTGCGCGATCCTGTGCGTGGAGCGGAGCGGTCAATGCAACGGCGGCAACGGCTAGGGTGAAACGACGCAAGACTTTGAACTCCCCGGATTTGAATTTCCGGGAGCAATGCCGCCTTGAACCAATGCTCGCAAGTAGGATGGGAAAAAGAAAAGGGCGGCGCTCCCTTCGGAGGCCGCCCTTCCCTATATCTCGGTCGTGCAAGCTTTACGCCTTGGGCGCATTCTCGCGACGCTCGGCGATACGCGCCGATTTACCCGTGCGGCCACGCAGATAGTACAGCTTGGCACGCCGCACGATACCACGACGCACCACGGTGATGCTGTCGACGATCGGCGAGTAAAGCGGGAAGACGCGCTCGACGCCCTCGCCGAAGCTCATCTTGCGGACGGTGAAGTTCGAACCCATGCCGCGGTTCGAACGGGCGATCACCACGCCTTCGAAATTCTGGACGCGCTCACGGGTGCCTTCGACAACCTTCACGCCTACGCGCACCGTATCACCGGCACGAAATTCGGGGATGTCCTTCCCCAGGTTCTCGATAGCCTCAGCCTCGAGCTGTTGAATCAGGTTCATCTGCCTGTCCTCAAATATCCACCGCGCGCCAGAGGCAGGTCAGACCCGAGCGTTCCTGTAACGCCCCCAAAGGTCTGGCCTGCATAACCGTATATCGTCTTCGCCGCGTTGCTTGCGCTACGCAGCGATTTCCGCGTGATCCCCCGATCGCAGCAATTCAGGGATAACGCCCCTTCCAAATTGAATGGCAGGGTTATGACCTGCCCGGAATCCGGACCGTCATGAGTCGCGCGCCCTAGTGCGAAACATCTGCATTTGCAAGGTGAAATGAGTTCCGATCGAAGACCGGGTCGTCGACCGACCATTACCCCTTTTCGTTCAGATCGAAAACGGAGGAAATTGGCGAATTCCGATATTGCCTAGCCTGCACCGACTCAGTCATCAAAACCATCCGTATCACTGCCACCAAAATAAGCCTTCCAAAGGTCCGGGCGGCGTTCGAGGGTGTCCGCCTGCGCTCGCTCCCGGCGCCAGTTTGCAATTCTGGCATGATCTCCCGATCGCAGGACTTCGGGTATCTCGCGCCCATTCCACAGCGGCGGACGAGTGAATTGCGGGTGTTCCAGGAGACCATCCTCGAAGGACTCCTCAATTCCGCTGGCCGATGCCCCCATCACGCCGGGCAGCAGGCGAATGCAAGCGTCGAGAATTGCCAGAGCAGCCGGTTCGCCGCCCGACAGCACGATGTCTGCGAGACTGACTTGCTCGATTTCGGGCCGCGCATCGAAGAAGCGTTCGTCAAAACCTTCAAAGCGACCGCATACGAATATGGCGCCCGGTCCTTGGGCGAGGTTCCGAATGCGTGCCTGCGAGATCGGCTTGCCACGCGGTGTCATCGCAAGCGCGGGCCGACCATCGGCGACGCTGTCATAGGCAGCGGCCAGCACATCGGCCTTCAACACCATACCTGCGCCGCCACCAGCTGGCGTATCGTCGACCGTGCGATGTTTGTCGGTGGCAAAATCGCGAATCTGCACTGTTTGACAGTTCCAGTCGCCGCGTTCGAGAGCTCGCCCGGCGAGTGATATGCCGAGTGGTCCGGGAAACATTTCCGGATATAGCGTCAGGATGGTGGCTGCGAATGTCATGCTTCGGCACATGCGGTCCGTTCGGCCAATTGGCAAGATCAGGCCTTGGGATGCGGCCTGCGCCGAACGAAATCGATGAATGCCCGTAGCGGCGGTGGGACAAGGCGGCGCCCCGGATAATACAGGAATGGACCTGAAAACTCCGGCCACCAATCTGCCAGCACCGGTTCGAGTTCGCCCGATTTGAACAGCGGCTGTAACCAGTCCTCGAAGAGATAAACGATCCCCCCACCGGCAACCGCAGTTTGCACAACAAGCTCAATCCCTGCCCCTATAGTAACTATCATCGGTCCATCAGGGTCAACGAACAAGGTCTGACCGTCCTTTTCGAACTCCCACGTCGGCATGGACCCGCTGGCAAACCGTCCGCGCAGGCATGAATGGCGCAGCAGGTCGGCAGGAACTTGCGGTAGTCCCTTTCTATCAAGATAGGATGGTGAAGCGGCAGCGGCGAAGCGTTGGCGACGCGGGCCAATCGGAATCGCGATCATATCCTGCTCGAGCCGTTCCTCATACCGGATCCCGGCATCGCAGCCTGCAGCTACAACATCGACGAAGCTTTCGTCGATGTTGAGATCCAGCGTGATATCGGGGTGTGATGCAAGAAATTCCGGTACAATGTCCATCAGCGCCGAGCGAACGACACTGAGCGGGACATTGAGCGTCAGCTTTCCAGCAGGTCTCCCGCGCATATCTTCCAGCACGTCGAGGGCCGCGCTGACTTCGCCAAGCGCAGGGTCGAGCCGCTCGAACAGGCGACGCCCTGCCTCGGTCGTAGCCACCTTGCGAGTGGTACGGTTGAGCAATCGCATACCGACGCTTTCTTCCAGCCGCTTCACGGCATCGCTCAGCACCGATGCGCTTTGCTGACCGCTGACCGCCGCAGCCCGAAAGCCACCAGCCCTTACAACCGCAGCGAAGGCCGCAAGATCACTATAGTTCGCTCTCATTGTTCGATAATCCGTACAGGGTGTAAGACAAAGAGGCAATTATCGAACGCTAGCTTCTGCCCATATTGTGGTTCGCAGATCTACAGGAGCATCGCCATGAACAACGTGACCATAACGCCATCGTCATCCATCGTTGCCAGCGGAACATACACGCTGGGCGACCGCAAAGTGCACCGCATGGGATATGGCGCGATGCAGCTTGCCGGACCGCATGTCTTCGGTCCGCCGAAGGATCGCACTGCCGCACAGGCGGTTCTGCAAGAAGCCATCGCAGTGGGCATCGATCATATCGATACCAGCGACTATTATGGCCCCCATGTCGTTAACGGACTGATCCGCGAGACCCTCGCCCCCTACCCCACACAGCTCACTATCGTGACCAAGCTTGGAGCCCGCAGGGACGACCACGGCAATTGGCTACCATGGAACGATGCAGAGTCGCTTGAACGGGGGCTGATGGACAACCTGGAGCATCTTGGCGTCGATCAAATCGAAATCGCAAATCTGAGGCTGATGTTCGGAGAATCGCCGACCGAAGGCGATTTCATACCGATGCTGGAGACATTGATTAAGCTGCGCGACAAAGGTCTCTTGCGCCATATCGGTATAAGCAACGCCTTGCCCGTTCAGGTGCGGGAGGCGCGTGAAAGAACCGAAATCGCCTGCGTCCAGAATCATTACAATCTCGCGCACCGCGAAGACGATGAACTGATCGACGAGCTCGCGCAGGCAGGCGTGGCCTATGTCCCATTTTTCCCTCTGGGAGGTTTTACCCCTCTCCAGTCGGACGCACTGCATGAGGTCGCAAGGGATTTGGATGTCAGTCCGATGCAAACGGCGCTCGCCTGGTTGCTACAGAGAAGCGAAAATATCCTGCTGATACCGGGCACGTCCTCGGTGGCACATTTGCATGAGAATATCGCCGCAGCCGACATTGATCTGCCAGATGCTGCGCTTGAAAAGCTTAACGCCATCGCAGGATGAGAGACCGGGGGGCTACGCCGGATCTATTTCTTACGTGGCCCCTCGAACCATCGAACCGCCGGTATGCCGCCGATTATTGCGAGCACGACTGCAATCGCCAGCACCCATACCAGTGCCGCCACACCCGCCATATGCGACGCTTTTGCGAAGGCCGGACTCATCACGGCGAACGCTCCGACAAACGGTGCAAGGCGTCTACGCCAACCTTCAACCATCGCCGGAGCATAGCGCTTCATCAGCATGGCTGCGCAGGCTGCCAGCGTGCCGGACAGCAACGTCAGAACGACAAAGCCGATGAGATAGATCACCGCCTATTCCTCGGCAAAGTCGGCGCTGACCACCAGCAGAGTGTCATCCCATTCGGGCACCGCAACCGGCGTCAGCGGCACCATGAATTTCTTGCCGTTGGGCCTTTCGATCTCGACAACATCGGTTGCGCCGAAATTTTCGACGGCGCACACCCGTCCGACCGTCTCGCCGTCGTCGGTGACTGCGGTCAGACCGATGAGATCGGAATGGTAGAATTCGCCATCGGCCAGCGGCGGAAGCGTGTCGCGCGAAACAGCCAGGAGCGTACCGCGCAGCGCCTCGGCTGCATTGCGGTCGACAACCTCGGTAAGGCGCGCGATTGCGCCTCCTTTGTTGTCGCTGCGTATCTTGGCGAGCGACAACGCGCCGTTATTGAAGCTCTTTTGCGATTTGAGACTGTCCAGCCCATCGCCGAACAGCTTCAGGCGCACCTCGCCCGTCACACCATGCGCGCCGGTAATGACGGCCAGCGTGACGGGCTTGGTGGACATGGAAGGTGCTTAGCCTTCGGTCTTTTCTTCGGTGCTCTCTTCAGCGGGAGCCTCTGCCGGAGCTTCCTCAGCGGCAGCTTCTTCAGCAGGTGCTGCGGCTTCGGCTTCAGCAGCCTTCTTGGCCTCTTCTGCCTCTGCCTGCTTGGCGGCACGCTCTTCAGCGCGCTCCTTGGCCTTCTCGCCCGGTTCCGCCTTCTTCGGGTTGCTGCGCGCAGCGCGTTCCTTGATGCCGGCCGCGTCGAGGAAGCGGGCAACGCGGTCGGACGGCTGAGCGCCGACGCCGAGCCAGTAACGCGCACGATCCTCGTTGATCTTCACGCGCTCGCCGCTGTCCTTGGCGAGCAGCGGGTTGTAGGTCCCGATCTGCTCGAGATACTTGCCGTCGCGCGGGCTGCGCGTGTCCGAAACTACGATACGGTAATAAGGACGCTTCTTGGCGCCACCGCGCGAAAGACGAATTGCAATTGCCATGTGAACTTACCTTTCCAATCTAAAAAACTGAAATCACTTCTTTTTCATTAAATCTTGCATATTCGGCGGGATTGCTCCGCCGCCAAGGCCGGGCAATGAAGGCGGTGCACCGCCTCCGCCACCAGCGCCGCCCATTCCGCCACCGCCAAGCAGCGCGCCGAGCCCCTTGAGCCCGCCCATCTTCTTGATCTGCTTCATCGCTCGGGACATTTCCTGATGCATCTTGAGCAGCTTGTTGACGTCCTGCACCTGCGTGCCCGACCCTGCCGCCACGCGCTTCTTACGCTTGGCATTGAGCAGAGCGGGATTGGCGCGTTCCTTGACCGTCATCGAACCGATGATCGCATCCATGTGGACGAGCACCTTGTCATCCATGCCGCTGGCCGCCATCGCCGCCTTGGCCTTCTTCATGCCCGGGATCATCCCGGCGAGCATCCCCAGCCCGCCCATCTGCTGCATCTGCTTGAGCTGCGTGCGCAAATCGTTGAGGTCGAACTGCCCTTTCGCCATGCGCTTGGCGAGGCGTTCGGCGTCCTCTTCCTTAATCGTCTCGGCGGCGCGCTCGACCAAGCTGACGACGTCGCCCATGCCAAGAATGCGACCCGCAACGCGCTTGGGATCGAAGGTTTCCAGCGCATCGAGCTTCTCGCCAGTACCCGCAAACTTGATCGGTTTGCCGGTGACATAGCGCATGGACAGCGCCGCACCGCCGCGCGCATCGCCGTCCATCCGGGTCAGCACCACGCCGGTGAGCGGGACTTCGCCGCTGAAGCTTTGCGCGACATTGACCGCGTCCTGCCCGGTCAGGCTGTCGACCACCAGCAGCACCTCGGTCGGCGCGGAAACGGAGGCGACGGCCTTCATCTCGGCCATCAGCGCTTCGTCGACATGCAGGCGACCGGCGGTGTCGAGCAGCAGCACGTCGCTCGATTGCAGCTTCGCCGCTTCCATTGCGCGGCGAGCGATATCGACAGGCTGCTGCCCCTGGATGATCGGGAGCGTGGCGACTTCGACCTGCTCGCCCAGCACCGCGAGCTGTTCCTGTGCCGCCGGACGATTGACGTCGAGCGATGCCATCAGCGCCTTCTTGCCATGCTTCTGCTTGAGGAAGCGCGCGATCTTGGCGGTGCTGGTGGTCTTACCTGAGCCCTGCAGACCGACCATCATGATGACGACCGGCGGCTTGGCGTTGAGGTTCAGCCCTTCGGTTTCCTCACCGCCGAGCATTTCGACCAGCTCGTCATTGACGATTTTGACCACCTGCTGACCCGGTGTGACCGAGCGCAAGACGTCATGGCCGATGGCCTTTTCGGTGACCGCATCGATGAACCGACGCACGACCGGCAGCGCGACATCGGCTTCGAGCAAGGCGATGCGAATCTCGCGCATGGCATCGCGCACATCCTGTTCGGACAGCGCACCCCGGCCGCGAAGGCGGTCGAACACATTGCCGAGCCGATCGGACAGATTGTCGAACATCGCGTTCTACTCCTCGCCATCTTCGAGAAATGGCGCCAAATGCCAAAAACGCCGGCGGACGAAACCTCGTCGGCCAGCGTGCGAATTCCGAATCAGAATCCGACTTTGTCTTTTTCCGCCCGGCAGGCCCAAAGCGGCCCGATAGACGGTGAAATGGTGGAGCCGAGGGGGATCGAACCCCTGACCTCTACAATGCCATTGTAGCGCTCTCCCAGCTGAGCTACGGCCCCGTTCCATTTTTTGACCAACCGGGTTGGGCCCCGACCGACCTCGCCTTGCAGCAAGGCTGCGCGCCTTATGAGCAGCGCGCAGCGATGGCAAGAATTAAATCAATGATCGTCGTCGTCGTCGTCACCCGAAGTGGTCACGCCCAGATCGTCATCACCGCCCAGATCGACGTCGTTATCGGGGGAATCGTCGTCATCGTCGACGTCGATGTCCTCCAGATCGTCATCGGCAAGGTCGCTATCCGCCTCGCCTTCCTTCTTTTTCTTCTTGTCGTCTTCCTCGAAGGGAATCGGCTGCTTCGACTTGAGCACCGGCTCTGGGTACCATTCCTCACCGCATTCGATGCAGGTGACGGGTTCGTCCTTCGTCAGATCGTAGAAACGGGTGCCGCATTTCGGGCAGGTCCGCTTGGTGCCCCATTCAGGTTTGACCATTTGTAATCCTTGGCTTGTTGCCCCCGGCAGTGCGCCGCGGGGCCGTGAATTCGTAAAAGACTTGATGGGAACCTGCAGGGCAGGATTCAACAGCGCGCGCGCCTTGCCAGAAGCGATTGCCACTGTCAAAGCGCCGCACGCATCGCAACCCTTCGATACAAGAGATCGTGTGACCTCCTTTCGCTTTCAACCCTCGCGCCCGCTGACCGGCCATATTCGTGTGCCCGGCGACAAGTCGATCAGCCATCGCTCGCTGATGTTCGGTGCGCTCGCCCTCGGCCGCAGCCGCATTTCCGGCCTGCTTGAAGGTGAAGATGTGCTTGCCACCGCTGCCGCCTTGCGCGCGATGGGCGCAACGATCGAACGCGATGGCGATGACTGGCTGGTCGATGGCGTGGGCGTCGGCGGGTTGCTGCAACCGTCCGCCGCCCTGGACATGGGCAATTCGGGCACCTCCACGCGGCTGCTGATGGGCCTTGTCGCGAGCCACGCGATCACTGCGGTATTCACCGGCGACGCGAGCCTCTCACGCCGTCCGATGAACCGCGTGATCGACCCCATCAGCCTGATGGGCGCGCGCTTTGAACCTAGTCCGGGTGGAACGCTGCCGCTGCTGTTGGAAGGCATCGAACCTGCCGTTCCGGTGACCTATCGCCTGCCGGTCGCCAGCGCGCAGGTGAAGAGCGCGGTTTTACTGGCTGGGCTGAATACTCCAGGCGTCACCACAGTGATTGAGCCTGTCCCTACCCGCGACCATACCGAGCGGATGCTGCGCGGGTTCGGCGCGAGGATCGAGGTCGGTAAGGAAGACGGCGAACGCGTTATTCGCGTCCATGGCCGCAGCGATCTCAAGCCCTGCGATGTGATTGTACCGGGCGATCCGTCCTCCGCGGCGTTCTTTGTCGTTGCTGCGCTGCTCGTGCCGGGCAGCGATCTCGTGATCGAAAATGTCGGCCTCAATCCCACCCGAGCCGGTCTGATCGAGGTGCTGCGCGCGATGGGCGGCAATATCAAGGAACTGGATCAGCGCGAAGTCGGTGGCGAACCCGTGGCCGATCTCAGGGTCCGCCATTCGGTTCTCACCGGAATCAGCGTCGACCCCGCCCTCGCCCCCAGCATGATCGATGAATTCCCTGTGCTTTTCGTCGCTGCCGCCATGGCCGAGGGTCGCACCGTCACCAGTGGGCTCGAGGAACTGCGGGTCAAGGAAAGCGATCGCCTTGCCGCGATGGCCGCTGCGCTCACCGGAGCAGGTGCCCAGATCGAGGAACGCGAAGACGGGCTGGTTATCGATGGCACCGGAGGCGCGCCCCTGCGCGGCAGCGCCAACAGTCGAACCAAGACCCATCTCGACCATCGCATCGCCATGGCGATGGCAGTCGCGGGCCTTGCCAGTAGTAACGGCGTAGAGGTGGACGACACCGCTCCCATCGCCACCAGCTTCCCCAATTTCATGACTTTGATCGAAGAGGCCTGCACATGACTGACTGGGCGACATTTGTGGGTTTCGGCGGCATGATCTGCATTATCGCCGCCTATGCCTATCTCACCTGGCGTGACACGCCGAACCCGTTCGTACTGCACTTCACCAATTTGGCCGGTGCAGCACTGCTGACCGTTTCCCTGCTGGTGCACATGAATTGGCCAAGCCTCGTGCTGGAAGGTTTCTGGGCAGCAATTGCACTTTGGGGAATCGGTAAGGCACTTCGCGAGCGCAAGGCAAAAAGCACGTGATTGTTGCCGTCGACGGGCCCACCGCATCGGGCAAAGGCACTATCGCCGCGGCGCTTGCAGCCTATTTTGGCTTGCCCCACCTCGACACCGGGTTGCTGTATCGCGCCGTCGGGCGACAAGTGTACCTCGACGGGGGCAATCCCGACGAACCCGACGATGCGTTGGCCGCCACACGCTTTCCCGAAAGCTTGCTCGACGATCCGCAACTCCGCAACGAGGAATGCGGCGGCCTCGCGAGCCGGGTGTCAATTCATCCTGCAGTACGAAAGGCGTTGTTCGAGCGCCAACGCGCCTTCGCCACCGAGTCCGGTGGCGCGGTGCTTGACGGGCGCGATATCGGAACGGTCATCGCACCCGATGCCGATGTGAAGCTGTTTATCACAGCCAGCGTGGATGCGCGCGCGCAGCGTCGCTATCGCGAAATGCAGCAACGCGGCATCGCGACAACGCTCGCCGAAATTGCCGAAGATTTGCGCCGTCGGGACGAACGCGATTCCTCGCGCGACACTGCCCCGCTAACGATCGCGGGGGACGCCATCGTCATCGATACCAGCAAGCTCGACCGCGCTCAGGCAATCGACAACGCGATCAAGGCAGTGAACCGCAAAATTGGCGGCCAGCTGAAATAGTATTGAAATTGTGGCGGAACTTTGTCCGCCCTTCACGGGTTGTCCTCCCAGCATCCGATAGTGTTTGCTCGCAATGGAGACCCTGAAATGAAACGCGTAAGTATTCTTGCTCTCGTCAGCGTCGGCGCACTCGCCGCCTGTTCGCAGCAGCCCAACAACACATCGCCCTCACCCACCCCAACCGTAGCCAGCACCGATCAGACCGACAACTTGTCGCTCGACCAAAAGGTCACCGCGACCCTCGACAAGTGCAAGCAGGTCCAGGCAAGCTGCGGCACCGGTGACGTGGCCGGCTATTTCGTATTTCCCGACGTAACCAATATCGCACTGGGCGTTGGTGGCGCTGGCGGTGAAGGCGCGCTGGTCGAAAACGGCAAGATCACCGGCCATTACAAGATGGGCGAAGGCAGCGTCGGTCTGCAGGCAGGCGTGACCGCCGCGTCCTACGTCTTCAAGATCAAGGACAAGACTGCGCTCGACAAGTACAAGAAGGATGGTCAGTGGAGCATCGGTGCCGGTGCTGGCGTGACAGTGGCCAAGGCTGATGCGAATGGTCAGGGCCAGGCCGACAATGCCAAATCCGTGCTTTATGTCTTCAATTCGGAAGGCCTGATGGGCGATGCCAAGGTCGACGCAATGAAGATCTGGCGCTCCGACGATGGCGATATGAAGGGTTCGGACACCATGGCTACGGACAGTTCGACCGGTTCTCACAACTGACACGTGTAGCGACGATCAATGTCTCAAGACGGCCGGCCCCCTTCGGGTCGGCCGTTTTCACACCAGGCTTGCGTGGGAGGCGCTCGACGACCGTCCTCTCTCCAATGCTTGCTTTTTGGAACCTGATAGACTAATTGCGCGCCCGTCCGATGGACCGGCAATAGGTTCCAGGGCAGGCTTTCGGCACGGTCGTCTTTTTGACAAGGGGCATTTTCGTCCCACGTTGCCGCACTCTTCTGCCTCCCGTTCCCGCCAGTTCTGAAGATGCCCGCGATGGCATTCGGCTCCGCGGGCAGTCTGGCCACAAGACCCCGGGAAACAACCCGGTGGCCGGAAAAACGTGAAGTAGGATTACCAACCACATGGCAACTGCAGCCAATCCGACGCGCGACGATTTCGAAGCGCTTCTCAACGAACAACTCGGCGATGCAGCCGACGGCGGCTTCGAAGGCCGTGTCGTCAAGGGCACCATCACCGCAATCGAAAACGGCTTTGCCGTCATCGATGTAGGCCTCAAGAGCGAAGGCCGCATCGATCTCAAGGAATTCATGCGCGGCGAAGACGAGCACGGCCTGTCGGTCGGCGACGAAGTCGAAGTGTTCGTCGACCGCGTCGAAAACGCCGACGGCGAAGCGATGCTCAGTCGCGACCGCGCGCGCCGCGAAGCCGCCTGGGATAAGCTCGAAAGCGAGTTTGGCGAAGGCAAGCGCGTCGAAGGCCGCATCTTCGGTCGCGTCAAGGGCGGCTTTACCGTCGATCTCGATGGCGCCGTGGCCTTCCTCCCCGGCTCACAGGTCGATATCCGCCCCGTGCGTGACGTCACCCCGCTGATGGATGTGCCGCAGCCGTTCCAGATCCTCAAGATGGACCGCCGCCGCGGCAATATCGTCGTTTCGCGCCGCGCCGTTCTGGAAGAAACGCGCGCCGAACAGCGCAGCGAACTGATCGACAAGCTGACCGAGAATCAGGTGATCGACGGTGTCGTCAAGAACATCACCGACTACGGTGCCTTCGTTGACCTGGGCGGTATCGACGGCCTGCTGCATGTCACCGACATGAGCTACAAGCGCGTCAACCACCCCAGCGAAATGATCGAGATCGGCCAGACCGTAACCGTCCAGATCATCCGCATCAACGAAGACACCCAGCGCATCAGCCTCGGCATGAAGCAACTCGAGAGCGATCCGTGGGATGGCGTCGCCGCCAAGTATCCGGTCGGCATGAAGCTGTCGGGTCAGGTGACCAACATCACCGAATACGGCGCCTTCGTCGAAATCGAACCGGGCATCGAAGGCCTGGTCCACGTTTCGGAAATGAGCTGGACCAAGAAGAACGTCCATCCGGGCAAGATTGTCTCGACCAGCCAGGAAGTCGAAGTGATGGTGCTGGAAGTCGATTCCGAGAAGCGCCGCATCTCGCTCGGCCTCAAGCAGGCCCAGCGCAACCCGTGGGAAGAGTTCGCCGAGAAGCATCCGGTGGGTGCCAAGGTCGAAGGCGAAGTCAAGAACGCCACCGAATTCGGCCTCTTCATCGGGCTCGACGGCGACGTCGACGGCATGGTCCACATGTCCGACATCGCATGGGGCATTTCGGGCGAAGATGCGCTGGCGCTGCACCGCAAGGGTGAACAGGTCGAAGCGGTCGTGCTCGATGTCGATATCGAGAAGGAGCGCATCAGCCTCGGCATGAAGCAGCTCGAAAAGGGCGCTCCGACCGAAGCGGGCGCATCGGGCGCGCTGCGCAAGAACCAGGTCGTCACCGTCACCGTTCTCGAAGTGCGCGACGGTGGGCTTGAGGTTCAGGTTGGCGAAGACGGCGCGACCGGCTTCATCAAGCGTTCGGACCTCGGCCGCGACCGCGACGAGCAGCGTCCCGACCGCTTCCAGGTCGGCCAGAAGCTCGACGCCATGGTAATCGGTTTCGACCGCTCCAAGAAGCCCAACTTCTCGGTCAAGGCGCGTCAGATCGCCGAAGAGAAGGAAGCGGTGGCACAGTTCGGTTCGTCCGACTCGGGTGCGTCGCTGGGCGACATCCTCGGCGAAGCGCTGAAGAAGAAGGGCGAATAAGCCACTCGATCGTTATCGATCACAGATACACGAAAGGCCCGCTTGCTCTTCGGAGCAGGCGGGCCTTTTCCTTTGCGCGACCGACGCGTAGGTTCTTGCGGAACAAGTGCCAAAGGCCCGGTGTTGAGGAGATACCATGCTTGAAGTCCACCAGTTCCCCTGCCTGTCGGATAATTACGGTTATCTCCTGCACGATACCGAGAGCTGCCAAACCGCTGCAATCGATACGCCCGACGCGAGCGAATATCTCAAGCAGGCGGCAATGAAGGGCTGGGAGATCACCCATATCTGGAACACCCACTGGCACCCCGATCATGCCGGTGGGAACAAGGATATCGTGGCTGCCACAGGAGCGGTGGTTGTCGCCCCGAAAGAGGTCGAAAAGCTGTCCGCGATAGATCGCGTTGTCGCGCACGGGGATGTTGTCATGCTGGGCGAGTACGAAGCGCATGTTATCGACGTATCGGGCCATACCGATGGCCATATCGCCTACCATCTCCCCGAAGCCGATATGGCTTTCGTTGGCGACAGCATCTTCGCGCTGGGGTGCGGACGGATGTTTGAAGGCGAGCCGGAGCAGTTCTGGAACAGCCTGCTGCGCATTCGTGCACTGCCGCCCTATACTATGCTCTACTGCGCGCACGAATACACGCAGGCGAACGCCAGATTTGCGCTCCACGCCGATCCCGACAACACCGAACTAAAGCTCTACGCCGGGCAGATAGACCAGCAGCGTGAGAAAGGCCTGCCGACCGTTCCGACTGTCCTTGATCGCGAAATGGCAACCAATCCCTTCCTGCGCGCCGACGATCCCGCGCTGCGGGACCGCTGGGGTGGATCGTCACCTGTCGAAACCTTTGCCGCCCTGCGCGCGGCCAAGGACCATTTCTGACTATTTGCCCCTGCGATGAAGCAATCCACGATCGGTCATCCAATCCGTGATCCTGTCCGGCCAGTTACGTAGCGAGACCATCGGCGTTGATTCGCCCATATTGTAGGCGTGCCCACCGGCCGCATACAGGTGCAGTTCGGCGGACGCATTCGCCTTGCGATAGGCTTCCATCAAGTCGATCACGGGCTGCGAACAGCAGGTGTCATCGCTTGCAGCGGATAACAGAAGTGGTGGCGAACTGCTGGTGATATGCTCATCAGCCTTCATCGGTCCGGGAAAGACCAATATTCCAAAGTCCGGGCGCGCTGAAAGTGCGTCCACCGCATCGCCATTGCCGGGAGGGGGCACTGGCGCGCTAAGCAATGTCATCCGCGCCAGCTCCCCACCGGCCGAAAATCCAATGATCCCTACTCTATGTGGATCGATACCAAATTCTTGCGCACGAGACCGGACCAATCGGACCGCGCGTTCCGTATCCTGCCTACTGTTATCGATCGTCCACGGCTGATCCTTTTGGCGCGATAGCCGATAACGCAACACAAACGCGGCTACGCCGCGTTGGGTGAACCATCTTGCGACGTCGGCCCCCTCGGTTGTCGTGACGAGGAACTCATGTGCCCCACCCGGCACAACGATTACCGCTGTACCGGTCTCCCGTCCTGGCCAAGGCGCGAAATAGGTGATCGAGGGATTGTTGACCGACTTGGTCCAGTAGCTCGCGCTTTCCTCGGGAATTGCAGCGCGGTTCTCGAAACCAGGCACACCGCCGTCCCATAGGTTGATCCGTTTTCCGGGATCATCTGGCGCCTGGCTCAGTGCAGCAGAGCCCAATATGCCGGCAAGAGCCAGCATGACAATCGCACACCACCGAAGCATCCCGAACTCCCTGTTGTCTGACAACTAGGTGACTCGGAAAGACTTTGCGGTCAAGTTTGCTTTGTTGGGGCAATCCCCGGCTCAAATGCCGGAAATGATTTCCTCGGACAGCTTGCGATCCGATGCCTCGTCATAGGTATCGGCGATCACCTGGCGCGAAGCGCTTGTCGCGGCATGGGCGGCCTCGTGACGCAACGCATCGAGCGCAGCGCGTTCGGAAGCGGCGATTTTCTCTTCTGCCATATGCGCACGGCGCTGGATCATCGCGCTGGTGTCAGCCTCAGCGCGGGAAATGATTTCCTCTGCTTCCATGCGGGCGTGCTCGAGCATCTTCTCGGCATCCTTGGCACTCGCGGCCAACTTGCCTTTCGCTTCCTCAAGCATGGCCTGCGCTTCTGCTCGGATTACCGCTGCTTCGTCAAGCACGCGGCGCTTGTCCGCGATCTGCTTGTCGAGCGCCTCACCGATCCGCTTCGGGAGTTTTCCCAGCACAAAGGCCAGGACAAGGAAGATCGTGATCGAGGCATAGACCCAGCCTTCGACGCTCAGGCCGAGCAGAGTCGGACCATGTTCGCCATGTTCGGCTGCGCCACCGGCGGGGTGTTCGACCGTTGCGGTGAGTTCGCTCATAATGCGGTCCTCTTGCTATCCGATCAGCGGGCCATGGCGGCATCGACCGCCTTGGTCACCGCACTTTCGGACGGCTGTTTGCCGGTCAACCTGGTAACGATTGCCTGAGCACTCTCGCTTGCGACCTTGCGCAGCTCACTGCGCGCGTCTTCGCATGCCTTGGCAATACGTGCCTCGGCGGCATCGGTCTTACCTGTCGCCTCAGCCTCTGCCGCGGCCAGACGGGATTCACTCGAATTGGCCGCCTCAGCCTTGGCCTCCCCGATCCGGGCGAGAGCTGCCTCGCGATTGCGTTGCAGCTCCGCCTTGATCTGCTCGGCCAGCGCGTCAGCCTCGTCCTTGGCTTTGCGGGCCGCGGCGAGATCGCTGTCGACCTTGGCCTTGCGCTGGTCGATAACCCGCGCCAACCGCGGCAAGGTCGACTGCACGATCACGAAATACAGGATCGCGAAGGCAACCACGAGCCACACCATTTGTGGCAGGAAATTGGCCGGTTCAAATTGAGGCATGGGTCAGGCTCTCTCGGAGTCTCGAGCGGTCGGCTCAGCCCGCGAAAGCGAGGTAAAGCGCGACAACGGCGGCGATCAGGCCGAGCGCCTCGACCACGGCGAAGCCGAGGAACAGGCGGCCCGAGATACGCGGTTCGGCTTCGGGATTGCGGAACGCACCGAGGAGGTGCGAACCGAAGATGTAGCCCACACCGATACCGGCGAGACCGGCACCCATGGCGGCAAGACCGGCACCGATGAATTTTGCTGCTTCTGCGTCCATTTTGAAAAACCCTTTAGTCGAGAATGGTGGAAAATAATCAGTGAAGGTTGATCGCGTCGTTCAAATAGATCGATGCGAGCAGTGCGAAAACATAGGCCTGGATCAGCGCGATCAGCAGTTCGAGCGCGGACAGCGCAACGTTCACTGCGAGCGGCACGATGCCGAACACATAAGGGATGAGATCGAAGGAACCGAGCGCCACGACGAAGGTCGCAAACACCTTTAGCAGCACGTGTCCGGCCGTCATATTGGCAAACAGCCGGATCGCGAGCGTGAACGGACGCACGAAGAAGCTGACAACCTCGATCGGCATGATGAACAGCGCAAGCGGCCACGCCATCCCCTTGGGCCAGAAGAAGGTGAAGAAGTGGAAGCCGTGGTTGATGAGCCCGACGAGCAATACGACGACGAACACGATCAGCGCCAGCGCCAATGTCACCGCGATATGGCTGGTCGGGGTGAAAGAACCCACCCACGGGATCAGACCCAAGAGGTTACAGGCGAGGACGAACACAAAGACCGAGAAAATCAGTGGGACATAGGCCTTGCCCTTGGGACCGACGTTCTCATCGACCACACCCACGACAAAGTCGTAAACGTATTCAAGCGCAGCCTGCCAGCGGCCCGGGATCACTTCCGGCTTCATCGTTCCGATGATTAGGAAGATGGCGATGCCGCCGAGCGCTACGAGCATCCACAGCGCGGAATTGGTGAAAGACACGTCGAAACCCGACACGCTGAGAGGTTTCAGCGTGTGGATCGCGAACTGTTCCATCGGATTGTTGGACGCTGCCATGGTCGCTTACCGGCCTATTGCTTGTCGTTGGTGAAATCGGTGTCGAACTGATTCGACGTGGTGATTGCCCGGCGCAAGCCGGCAGCAAAGCCAAGACCGATAAATACGATCATCAGCCAGGGAGCGGTTTCGAGCCACTTATCGAGCAACAGCCCGATCAACGCGCCGACAATAACCGACCCGACAAATTCGATGCCAACCGCCCAGCCGCGCGTTTCCGCGCGCCCTTCGGCCGCCGTATGCGACTGATAGGCACTGCGCTGACGCTCTTCAGCTTCGGCGATGCGGCGATCGAGATCGTCGCCGGAATGCTGATCGTTACTATCGGCCAAGACCCATCCCGCTCCGGTTAAAATGCAAATCAGGGTGATTGATATGCACAACCGGCCCTACCCGCTGAAGGGGCCGAGCCGGTGCGGTGCTCCCTTAGTCGTAGGGGTGGTTGCGAGTCAACCGCAAGAGGAGTGATTTCGCGCGCTTGTTACAGGCTTGCCACGTGTCAATCACGCAGGACAGCGCGGGTCACGCTCGGGCGCGGCGCTGGTGCGCGTTTTCCAGCTTCCGTCGGGTGCCTGATACTTTTCCCCCGGCGAGGTCGCGAGAATCGCCTGGCATCCGGCGGCGAAGGCATATTCCTCGATCGTCGCATTCGCTGCCTGAGCCTTCTGCGTATAAAGAGCACGACGCTTGATGTTGATATCGTTGACAATTGCCGTGAGTGCAGGCGTCGACGAACCGACCACTCCGAGATAGCCGTCCATCTTTTCGCCAACTTCGCCAGAGGACCGAGCCTTGGCATAGGCCGGATCGCGCTGCGCCATGGCCGGAGCTGCAAGGCCTGCCACGCCAATAGCCATCGCAATGCCCGCGAGAAGAGGTTTGCTGGTCCTGATCATGTCAATTACCTTATCCTTGATCATCGTCTGTTTCAGAAGATGTCCTTGTTCTGCTCCACGGTGTTACCCGCATCCTTCGCCAGACGGTAAATCACTTCCTGGCGAATATTCACGTTCAATTCGATCACGATCGGCTTATCCGGCGCCTTGACCGTGATACATCCCGACAGGGCGAGCGTCGCGAGGCCCGTTGCCGCTGCTACCGCCCCCCTGCCTGTGAGAGCGGCGCGGCGGGGCTTGCTCCACCCGCCAGCGCCACTCTCGCAGCTCGTCGAAACCTGCCCTGTCATAGTTATTTCTCGCTTTCCTTGTGCTGAATGGTCCCTTTATCCGGGATTATGTCAGACGGAGCCACTTTCGGCTTCACATCGTCACCGCGTGTCGATTCTTTCAACCGTGTTCCATCATCGGTTACCAACCCGAGTTCGCGGGGATCGCGTACCGCAGCAGGATCGCGCAGTGATTTGAGCGAGGTGATGAGCTGATAGAACGGCGCACGGACATTGATGCGGAATTGCAGCGGTAATTTGGCCAGCTGGCGCGTGATGAAATTGTTTTTGGTGCCCTGGCCCTGATGAACGCCGTCGAAGCGCACCCTGGTGACGATCTCACCCGTCAGCGGCCCATCCATTTCGACCTCCATCTTGTCGTAATTGAGGCTGCGCAGCGCATTGAATGCGAAATTGGCGATGGGCGAGAGGTCCTTATAGGTCAGGTCGCCAACATAGGCGACGTTGCCTCCCGGTTTGCGCGAGGTCAGCAGGCCGCCTTCGATCCGCCCGTTACCCGACGCGTCAAAGACGATCGGTATCGTGCCATCGAAGGTCCCGGTTGCGCCTATGTTGCCCAGATTCATGTAGTTCACGAAAACCCCGGCATCGAGCGCGGCGACATCGAAGATGTAGCGGCGTTCTTCCTTCACACCGAAGTTCAGATCGACCTTGCGCAGGGTCAGCCTGCCGCCCATGAATGGCCAGCTTCCCCCTTCGACCGCCAATTGCTTTGCATCGGTAAGGTGGAAGCGCACCACCCCATCCTTCACCTCGATCCCCGGATTGACCGTGGCGATATGGATCGTCTGGTCGGGCGCTGTCGTAAGTTGCAGCAGATCCGTGAAATGGATCGTGCCGCTGGCGCCGGTGACCGGACCGAAAGCGGCGGCGAAATTGAGATCATCGGAGGAAAACTCGCCGCTGCTGGTAATCTTCCCATCCCGCCAGGCGATCTTGCCGCTGCCGGTGATCTTCCCATCGACATTGGCCACCAGACCCTTCGCCAGCGGGGTAATGGTATCGGGCTGCAATTTGTCATCGAATGTCAGTCCGGCGAGCGTCAGATCGGCGTGCCCGATCCCGTTCGACAAATTGTGGCCGATGGCTAAGCCCGTCACCACTCTCCCGGTGCCAGGATCGCGCAAATCGGCGTGGGCTTCGATTCTGTTGTCCGCCAATACGAGATTGGCATCGCGTGCTACCAGTGTTTCGAAACGGCGGGGTTTCTGGCGATCGTCGAGCTTGAAGCCGGCGCCGGACAGCGTCAGCCGCCCGTCATGGTATCGCCACTCGCCGCTGGCATCGGAAAGATCGAATGGGACCGCATTCAATTTAACCTCGGTACCCGCAAAATGGCCCGTGAGGTCCGTCCCCAGCTGAGCGTCGACATGGTCAATATCGAAGCGACTCGCCGTGCCCTCCGGACCCAGCGTCACTGCAATCTGGCTGGCAGTCATCGTGCCGGGATAGGCAAAGCCGATCGGACCGCTGGCGAGCTGAATAGGCGTTTCGCCAAGCTTGCCGCCCAGATCGAGGCGCGGCGTTCCCGCAGCAATGGTTGTCTGGCCATTTGCCCGCTCGAGAATAGCGCGTCCCGGCTCGGGGCACAGGCGCAGATCATGCCGGTCCAGTTCAAGTGTGGCCAGTTCGAGCCTGTCGAACGAAGCGTCGATACACTTGGTCCACATCGACAGCCGCCCGCCGCTGACATAGCGACCATCGACAGGAAGTGAGAGATTGCGTGCCGATCCCCCCGGCAGTGCACCAGTCATCGACACTCGACCTACAAATCCAAGCGCACCGCCCTTGCCACGCGCCAGCGTCAGGGTCGGAATAGCCAACGAAGCATCGCCGGCAGAGTACGGTTGCATGGTCATGCGGAACGCGCGGTGGCCGTTCGACAACTGCTCCATCCGACCGTTGATGTGCGGGATTTCACGTCCGTCGGTCACCAGATTGCCGCTCAATTGCAGCGGTGAAGAGCCATTCACGGACATCTGCACGCGCGACAATGCCATGAGCCGCTCGCCGCTGCGACCACGCATTTCCGCTTTCGGCACGATCAGCGTGGTGCCGCCATGCGAACGGCGCAAGGTCAGATCGGCCACCAGTGCGCTGCCACGCGATTCGCGCATCAGCCCTTGGGCGAACTTTCGCATGATCGGTGCCAGCAGCGTCCCCTGTCCGGTCTGCGCAAGATCGGACAGGCCACGCTGCATGGCCGCGCCCGGCCGCAGGCTGTTGCCCTCCAGCGTGCTGTGCATTGTCAGACGCGAAAGATCGGTCGACGCCTGCGACGAACCATCCAGCGTCACGAGAGCGGCCTTCGCCTGGGGCATAGAAACGCCGTGCAGGGCTACGGTATGTTTGAGTTCCAGCGCATCGCCGCGCCATGCCAGCCGCAGGCCGAATTCCGCGCCATTGGCATGGACGTCGGCGTATTTGAGGTCGTCGGCGGTGATCGATGCCTGGCCATTGACGGCAGCGAAGGTTTCATCGCTGGAAAGCTCGAGATTGGTGTCGCTGTTCCCGATCGCAATGTGCGAAGCAGCACACGCAAACGACGCCATTCTCAGCGGCCCGGAAAACTGCGGAGCGCCGGATTTGGTCGAAACAGCGCCAAACAGGCTGACGTTCTGCGCCGCACAGTCGCGGAACTTGAGCTGCGGCGCGGCGATCGCAAGCGTCCCCTGAAAGCCGTTCGACAGCTTCCCTGCCCCTTCGAGCTTGATCCCCAACGGGCCATAGTCGGTCACGACCAGAGCCCGGCCATCCTTTACGACGAGGTCGAGATCGGGAAAACCCGGCGGCTTTCCGGTCTTGCGGTAGATTGCCTTGTCGAGGCTGCCAAAGCTGATTCGTCCCCCCTTCTGGACGCCGTAGAGCCGTGGCTTGATGAGCGTGATCGAACCGATTGTCGGTGCGCCGAGACGGTAACGCAGCCGAACCTGCACCTGCTCGACCGTGAGGTCAGGTCGCGCCGGATCGCCGATCACCAGATGGTCGATTATCTGCAGTCCGGGGGTAACCTGGCGCAGATCGTAGCGCCCCGTGAGGCCATAGCTCCTGAGCTGGCTCGCTATGGTGTTGTCGGCAATACGGTTGCGCTCGATCCACGCCCCGCCCAGCGCCGCTACCAGCACGAGCGCGATTCCGGTGGGCAACAGCACCCGCTTGCGCCGCCAGCGCCTGCGAGCCTCGGTCGGCTGCGGTTCGTATTCTTCGACCCCGGTCATCCATCCCCGCTTGCGTGCCAATCGTTGGAAAGGCAAGGCAATCGCATTCAACGCGGCAGGGGGATTTAGGTTGCCGACAGCAAAATCGAGCGGGCAGGCAGTTACTGGCCTCAAACCCGGCACGGGCCACCGCGCGCGACTGAGGCAAAGATTGCTGGCGGGAGGTTCCGAAGCGCTGGCGGATTACGAGTTGCTCGAATTCCTGCTGTTCGCCGGAGTTCGCCAAGGGGACACCAAACCGACCGCCAAGGCGCTGATCGCGCGGTTCGGTTCGCTCGCTGCGGTGCTGGACGCCGATCCGGCAGCATTAATGCAGGTGAAGGGAGCGGCGAAGCGGGTGCCGCTGCACTCAAGAGCGTTTCCCACGCTGCCCGGCGCATTGCGCGTGGCAAGGTTCAGGATCAGCCGATGCTGTCGAGTTGGCAGGCCCTGCTCGACTATCTCGCGATCGATATGGGCAACGTCAACCACGAGCGGGTGCGCGTGCTATACCTCAATGCCCAGAACCGCCTGATTCTGGACCATGCTGCCGCCGAGGGCACGGTCGACGAAGCCGCGATCCATCCTCGCGAGGTGATCCGCAAGGCGTTCGATCTCGGTGCGACCGCGCTGATCCTCGTCCACAATCATCCGAGCGGCACCGCCGAGCCGAGCCGCGCGGATATTGCAATCACCAATCGCATTGCCGAAGCGGGGCGACTGCTGGGCGTGACCGTGCATGACCACGTCATCGCCGCAGGATCGCACCATGTGTCGCTGCGGGCGAAGGGACTGCTCTGACGCCCCTCGCCCGCGACGTCACGCAAATCAGGCCTTGGGCTTGATCCCGAAGCGCTCGAAATAGGGGCCGATCGCTCCGTAAAGCCGCTTTGCCGCTTCGATGTCGCGCTCCCCCGACACCTTTTGGCCCTGTTCGGTTGCGATCACCCCGCGCAGATAAAGACTGGTCGATTGCGACGGCGTACTGATGAGCGCCGCCTGGAGATCGGCCAGCGCCGCATCGGTCTTGCCCAGGCGATAGTTGACCAGAGCGCGGCTATCGAGCACGCCAGACGCGTAATCCGCCGCCTTGACCGCGCGATCGCAGGTCGCGCCGGCGTCTTTCAGTCGATAGTCCCAATTGCCCATGTACCAGCATTCGGCATTGAGGACGCTTGAATCGCCGGGTCTCGCCGTTTCAGCTTCATCCAGCAGCGCCCATCCCTCATCCTTTCGTCCTGCTTCTCCAAGGATGTTTGCGCGTGCAATCAGCAGCTTGATCCGGTCATCTCCCGACAGGTCGAGGTCTGAGAGCATGGCCAGCGCCTCATCGGATTTGCCCTGCCACGACAGAATATCGGCAACCGCTTCGGCATACACGGGCGTGCCCTCAACGGCGTAGGCCTTGCGCGCGTCAGCCAGCGCACCCGCCACATCACCCATTTGCTGGCGAAGCGACGAGCGCTTGGAATAATTATCTGCGCTTGGTTCCAGTTCGATCGCCTTGTCGTAATCCGCCAGCGCAAGCTTGAGGTCCGGCCCGTCGGTATAAAGCCCCCCACGCATGACCCAGCGCCATGCCTCGGTCGGGTCCTGTGCGATGACCTCGTCATAAGCCGGTTTGAGCATGGCGATACGGCGCCGCGCATCCTCCGGCGAGCGTTCCCAGTATCGCACCGGGTTTTCGCCCGTCCGCAGCACAGGGTCGCCACCCGCCAGACGCGATGCCTTGGCCCGTTCCTGCGCAAGCTGACTGACCGGTATTTCCGTGGGAATGGTGACGGTGGAATCTTCCACTCGCAGAGTGTCGCCGGAAAGCTTGCTTTGGCGATGGACCCGCGTTCCAGCCACCACCTCGTCTACCGTGCCGAGGCCGGTAAGTTCATATTTGGTCTTGTCGGCTGGAAGCAGATAGGTGACATCGTAGGCGATGCCAAAAGGTCCACCGACGGCATAAGGTATATCCTGCCACGCCGCGCGCGCGCGATCGGGCGCGAAATCGGAACCGGTGCTGGGCAGATTCAAAGCCAGCTTTCCGCGGCTGCGCTCGAAATCGAAATCGGAATTGAGCAGCCCCTTGGCATGGATCGTGGCGATCCCGGACTTGTCGTCGTATGAAAGGCTGGCATCATATACGAGCCCATCGCCGATCAGGTTCTTGACGTAGCTCTGCACATATTTGATACGTCCGCGGGGATCGGTTTCCTTCACGTGCGGGCGGACGCCAGCGCCCATTTGCCCGCGAACCTCGATCGTCGCGTCATAAAGCATGGGCAGGTCGATGCCGGGACGGTAATCATAGGTGACCTTGACCGTCTGGTCCTTCGCCGTCGGCCATCTTTCGGTCATCTTGACAAGATCAGCCCCGCCATCGCGGATCGGCAAGGCATAGGCGAAGGGCGGCACCTCTGCGATTGTCGCCAGACGAGTGCCCGCGTTGGTCCCGTCGAGCCAGTAATCCTCACCTCCGATGACTGCGTGAACGATCATGTGATCGAAATCGCCGGGCATCGGCAGCATGACCGAAACCGCATCGCCATTCTTGCTGCGAACCAGCACCGCCTCTGCCTCGATCCCCATCTGGCGCAGCATGGCGAGCAGGAGATAGGACTTCGCCTTGCAATCGCCGTAGCGATCATCCCACGTCTGTTCGGGCGATTGCGGCAGGTAGTTGCCGCCGTTCATGCCGTTCATCAGATAGCCGGTCTGATCCTGCACCAACTGCAACGCATCGGCAGCCCGCGCCAGCGGATCGCTGCTGTGCTGCTCGATCAGGGTGACTTGCTTGGCGAGCGCACTGCCCGGTGCGATCGTTCCCTCGGTACGAAAATGGGGCGCCATCGCCCGGGACACGTCCTTCCAATCGGTGAAGCTGGTCGCCTGGATCAATGGCGGAAGGGTGAAGCGCGCCGGGGCATTCTTGGGCTGATCTTCTCGCTTGGGGATTGGCAAGGGAATGTCGATGATCTTGTAGCCATCGGCATCGACCAGAGGTGGCGCATCGAAATTCGGCCCGGTACGCCACTGCATCTTGGCGTCCTTCGGCCAGGAAATCCTGATTCGACCGAAACCGACCTTGGCCGGCTTGGGAATCAGGACATTGGCGAATTGCATCTCGTCACCCAGCGCCTGATCGCGCTTGGTGATCGTCTGGCTGAACCTCAGGACATCGCCCACTTTCAGCCCCGGCACCGCCAGCGACGCCGTGAGCGAGCCATCGAGGCTGCGCTTTTCCAGCTCCTTCTCCCGCCGCAGAACGTCAAAGCGGGTGCCTTGCGCCAGCAAATCGATGATCTGGCCATGGCGATATATCTCGAGCCGGTGAACGATAAGGTCGCCCTTGTCCGGCAGCCAGCTCAATTGCAGCGAGCCAAGCTTGGTCAGCGCTTCGGGGTTTTCGATCTTGTAGGCGATATCGCTGTAATTGCTGACCACCCCGCCTTCCATGCGGACCTGCTCGTCGAACACCACCAACGGCTCGTGCGAGGCGACCGCCTTGTCGAAATCGACCGGTGCAACCCATTTTTCGACTGGCTGATAAAGCACCTTGTCGCCTGCCTGCGCCGCAGATGGACACACAAGCGCAATGGCCGCCAGACCGGCGCCGAAAAGCAATTCAGATTTCAAGAGATTTCCCCCGACCGCATTTGCCCCACAACCTACCGTTGTGCGTCGGCTTTGCAAGCGCACTTGGGCAGTGGCCTTGCCAATTCTTCCCGCGCCGCTTAGCCGCGCTGCAACCATCTCTTCCCATCGGAGTATTCAATGGTCCCGCGCTATGCCCGTCCTGCAATGACAGCCCTGTGGGAGCCGGAAGCGAAATTCCGCATCTGGTTCGAAATCGAGGCCCACGCGACACAGAAGCTGGCGGATCTGGGCGTAGTGCCGCAAAGCGCACCCAAGGCTTTGTGGGACTGGTGGGCGACGAATCCCAAGATCGATGTTGCCGCGATCGACGCAATCGAAGCGGTCACCAAGCACGACGTAATCGCCTTCCTTACATGGGTTGCCGAACAGGTCGGCGAGCAGGCGCGCTTCATGCACCAGGGCATGACCAGCTCCGACGTGCTCGACACGACACTGGCCGTGCAACTTGTACGAGCGAGCGACATGCTGCTCGAAGACCTCGACGGCCTGCTGGCGGCGTTGAAGACTCGTGCTGTGGAGCACAAGCATACGCCCACCATCGGTCGCAGCCATGGCATCCACGCCGAGCCGGTGACGTTCGGGCTGAAGCTGGCGCAGGCCTATGCCGAATTCGACCGCTGTCGTACGCGGCTGGTGGCCGCGCGCGCCGAAATCGCAACTTGCGCGATTTCGGGCGCGGTGGGCACTTTTGCCAATATCGACCCCGAGGTCGAAGCCTATGTCGCCGAGAAATTGGGCCTGACACCCGATCCAGTCTCCACGCAGGTCATCCCACGCGATCGGCACGCGATGTATTTTGCAACGCTGGCAGTGATAGCCGGGTCGATCGAGCGCCTCGCGGTAGAAATCCGCCATCTCCAGCGCACCGAGGTGCTCGAGGCAGAGGAATATTTCTCGCCCGGGCAGAAGGGCTCAAGCGCCATGCCGCACAAACGCAACCCCGTGCTCACCGAAAACCTCACCGGACAGGCGCGCATGATCCGCGCCTATGCCCTGCCTGCGCTCGAGAATGTCGCGCTGTGGCACGAGCGCGATATCAGCCATTCCTCGGTCGAACGCTTTATCGGACCGGATGCCACGATCACACTCGACTTCGCACTCGCGCGGCTGACCGGCGTGGTCGAAAAGCTGCTTGTCTATCCGGAACGGATGCTGGCGAATATGGATCGCATGGGCGGGCTGGTGCATTCGCAACGCGTGCTGCTCGCATTGACGCAGGCTGGCGTGAGCCGCGAGGATGCCTACCGGCTCGTGCAGCGCAACGCGATGAAGGTCTGGGATTCGGACGGCAAGCTGCAATTGCTCGATCTGCTCAAGGCCGATCCCGAGGTTACCGCCGCTCTGTCGGAAAGCGAGATCGAGGCCAAGTTCGATCTCGATTATCATTACAAGCACGTCGATACGATCTTCGCCCGCGTGTTCGGGCAGGATGCCGCTTAGCGCACTGGACGCGGAACGCGGCCACGCCTAGCGTCGCGTCGCAATCTGGAGAGATCGGTAAGATCGAGGGAAAGGACCGTATCGATGCAATTTGTAAGAATGCTCTTCTGGGTGCTGGTGCTTGCGGCGCTGATCATTTTTACCGCGTTCAACTGGACCTCGGTCGAAGTGCGAATCTGGACCAATCTGGTGCTCGAAACCAAGGTTCCCGCGCTTGTCATCATCGCTTTCCTGCTCGGGCTTGTGCCGACTTGGCTGCTCCATCGGGGCACCCGCTGGCGGCTCAAGCGCCGCATTTCGGCGCTGGAAACGGCGGCGCGTACCAATGCCGCCAATGCCGCCACGAACACGCCTCCCCCGCCCGTCGAAACGATCCGCGCGGAAGACAAGCCCAACTTCAACTGATGATGAGCCGCCCATGAGCAATCCTGTCTATCTCGCCCTCGATCTCCCCCAGCTGCGCGACGCGCAAGAGCTTGCCGGGAAGGTCAAGGCGCATATTGGCGGTATCAAGCTGGGGCTGGAGTTCTTCTGCGCCCATGGTGCGCATGGCATCCATACGATGGCGAGCGTCGGCCTGCCGATCTTCCTCGACTTGAAACTGCACGACATTCCTAACACCGTCGCCCGCGCGATGCAGGCGATCCATGTGCTCGAACCGGCCATCGTCACGGTTCATGCCAGCGGCGGGCGCGCGATGATGGAAGATGCCAAGGCAGCGGCGGGCGAACACACCCGTGTGGTCGGCGTCACGACACTCACCAGCCTCGACGACCGCGATCTTGAACGCACAGGCGTGAGCGGGAGCACTCACGATCAGGTGCTGCGCCTGGCGGAACTGGCTCAGGCCGCCGGGCTCGACGGGATCGTATGCTCGGGGCAGGAGGTGAAGTCCGTTCACGATCAATGGCATGACGGGTTCTTCGTGGTGCCCGGCCTCCGGCCTGCCGGTACTGCCAGCGGGGACCAGAAGCGCGTGGTCACGCCGCGTCAGGCGCGCGACGACGGGGCCAGCGTGCTGGTGATCGGACGGCCGATCAGCCGCGCCGAAAACCCGCTCGCAGCAGCGCTCGAGATCGAATCAACGCTCTAGGGGCTGTCATGAGCCTGGAGTTCCGGCCTGCCCGCGCGGACGATCTGATCCTCCTCCACCCGCTGATCGAGCGTGCCTATCGCGGAGACACCGCGCGGCAGGGCTGGACGCACGAAGCCGACCTGCTGAGCGATTCGCGTACAGATCGCGCCACGCTCGAGGCGATCCTCCGCGATCCTGCGCAAGTGTTGCTGATGGCGCTTGAAAATGAAGCGCCGGTCGGCTGCGTCAACATTGCCGACCGGGGCGACCGCCTCGCCTATCTCGGTTTACTGTGCATCGAGCCGCTGCGACAGGCCGAGGGGTTCGGGCGCCAGCTTATCGCAGCCGGAGAGGATCACGCACGCAACGTCTTCGGCTGCACGACGATCGAAATGACCGTGATCGAACAGCGCCGCGAACTGATCGCCTATTACCAGCGGCGTGGCTGGCAGATCACTGGCGAGCGGCGCGACTTTCCGATTTCCCTCGATCCGCCCTATTTCATGACGGTGCTGGCCAAACCGCTCGGCTAGCCTCTATGGGATCGCCATGCCTGACCAGCTGATCAAGATATGCGGGCTTTCGACGCCCGAAACCATCAACGCCGCCGTTGAAGCAGGGGCGAGCCATATCGGCTTTATCCATTTCGAGAAGAGCCCGCGCCACCTTTCGCTGGACGACGCCGCGCGGCTGCGGCGTCATATTCCCAGCGGCGTCAAGCTGGTGCTGGTGACCGTCGCGATGCAGCCCGAACCGCTCGAACGCGCGATCAACGCGATCAAGCCCGATGTGCTGCAATTCCATGGCGGGGAAACCGCGCAGTGGATCAAGCTGGTCAAACAGATGATCGGCATCGAATGCTGGAAAAGCTTCGGACTGCGCGACAAGGACACTTTCGTCGAAGCGAAGACCTTCGATGGCATCGCCGACAGGCTGCTGTTCGACGCACCTGCGCATGAACTGCCCGGTGGCAATGGCCTGGCATTTCAATGGGATCTGCTCGACAGTTGGGAACCCTTCATGCCCTGGGCACTGGCCGGTGGACTGAACCCCGACAATGTGGCCGAAGCGATTCAGCGCACCGGAGCGCCGCTGGTTGATGCATCATCCGGCCTCGAAACTGAGCCGGGCGTCAAAAGCATCGAGAAGATCGAGGCATTCTGCAAAGCTGCGTTGGCGGCATAGAAAAAGGGCGGCCTCCAACGGAAGCCGCCCCGATATTCTGAGATTGGATCAGAAGTGGATGCCGACGCCAACGGTTGCGGCATTGGTATCGATCGCACCATCATTGTTGAAAAAGTGCTTGTACTCGACGCGCCCGTAAATCGGGCCATAGCTCTTCTCGACGCCCGCGCCGATGTCGGTCCCATCGGGACCCTGGCCATAGTTGTAGCCGCCGGTGGCATAGACCTTGAAGCCGGGCGACACCTGCGTACCAATGCGAGCGGAAGTGCCCCAACGCGCATCGGAATCGCTGATCAGAACCTTGTCGATCGATTGTTCGACGCCGATGAAAACCGGACCCTTGTTCCAGTCGTAACCGACCGATCCGCCAGCCAGCGCCTTGCTCGGCAGACCATCGCTCCAGCCAAGGCCGGTGTGAATGTCGATATGGCCTTCACCCGCCCATGCTGGGGCAGAACCCAGAAGCGCAATCGCGGCGGCGGTGGCGGCAAATGCTACACGCATAATTTATTCCTTTAACAATAGTATGTTACCGATCTTTCGGTCGCGTCGAGCTAGGTCTTCCTTTCTGTCGATGCGCTGAACGAGGGCGGGTGGCGTGACACCACTTCGATTGATTTCTAGAACGAAAACAATGCCTCAGTACCTCGCATGACATTGTCGCAAGCGGTCGTGATCAAATTTCATACCGCTCGTGCCAACCCCGGAAACACTGGACACTTCCAAGTGCCAATGCCAATCGCTTTGCCAAGATGAGCACCTCGACACCGACCACTGCCGCAATCGGCACCAACAGCTATCGCCAGATGCCCGACGCGCGCGGACATTTTGGCGATTACGGCGGACGCTATGTCGCCGAAACGCTGATGCCGCTGATCCTCGAACTGGAAAAGGAATACCGCAAGGCGCAGGCCGACCCGGCGTTCAAGGCGCAGTTCGACGATCTGCTGGAACATTACGTAGGCCGCCCCTCCCCGCTCTATTTTGCAGAGCGGTTGACCGAGGCGCTGGGCGGCGCGCAGGTGTGGTTCAAGCGTGACGAGCTCAATCACACCGGCGCACACAAGATCAACAATTGCATCGGGCAGATCCTGCTCGCCATGCGGATGGGCAAGACGCGCATCATCGCGGAAACCGGTGCGGGCCAGCACGGCGTAGCCACGGCCACCGTCTGCGCGCGCTTCGGCCTGCCTTGCGTGATCTACATGGGCGCGACCGATGTTGCGCGGCAGCAGCCGAACGTGTTCCGCATGAAGCTGCTCGGCGCAGAGGTGGTGCCCGTCACCAGTGGCGCGGCGACGCTCAAGGACGCGATGAACGAAGGGCTGCGTGACTGGGTCGCGAACGTCCATGACACCTTTTACATCATCGGCACGGCGGCTGGCCCGCATCCCTACCCGGAACTGGTGCGCGACTTCCAGAGCGTGATCGGCAAGGAAGCCCGCGCGCAGATGCTTTCCCGCATAAACCGCCTGCCCGATTTGCTGGTGGCGGCGATCGGCGGCGGGTCCAACGCACTCGGACTGTTCCACCCCTTCCTCGACGATCCCGAGGTGAAGATGCTGGGCGTGGAAGCGGCGGGATACGGCCTCGACGGCGACCAGCACGCCGCCAGCCTGCTCGGCGGCTTTCCCGGCATCCTCCACGGCAACAAGACCTATCTGTTGCAGGACGAGGACGGCCAGATCACCGAGGGCCACTCGATTAGCGCCGGACTCGACTACCCCGGCATCGGCCCCGAACACGCGTGGCTGAAAGACATGGGCCGGGTCGAATACACCGCCGTCACCGACGACGAGGCCCTCGACGCCTTCCAGTTGCTCTGCCGCACCGAGGGCATCATCCCGGCGCTCGAACCCAGCCACGCCATCGCGGCAGTGGCGAAGCGGGCAAAGGAAATGGATCGCGACCAGATCATCCTCGCGAACCTGTGCGGGCGCGGCGACAAGGACATCTTCACCGTGGCCGAGAAGCTGGGAGTGGAGATGTGAAAACGTCTCTCGCCAAAGGCTTCTGTATCGCTTTCTCAGCGTACTTTGCATTCCTTCTATTGTTTTCGACATTGGTTGATCGAGTTTGGCCGGGCGATTCCGTGGGCGATCGATCATTCCTCGAATCGCTGATTCAGCACACGCCCTTCACTTTAGGAATCGCGCTGGTCATCGCCGCTTTCGCCACACTAAGACGTTGGGCTCTTATGAAATGACCCGCCTCTCCAACGCTTTTGCCAAGCGTCACCCCGCCCTCGTCTGCTTCCTCACCGCGGGCGATGGCGACACTTCAGCCAATCTCGACGCGCTGGTCGCAGGCGGTGCGGATGTGATCGAGCTGGGGATGCCTTTCACCGATCCAATGGCCGATGGTCCTGCAATCCAGGCGGCGAATCTGCGCTCGCTCGGCGTCAGCACGACGACGGCGGACGTGTTCGCCATCGCCAGCGCCTTCCGCGAACGCCACAAGGACGTTCCGCTGGTGCTGATGGGCTATGCCAACCCGATGGTGCGGCGCGGGCCGGAATGGTTCGCGGACCAGTGCAAGGCGGCTGGCGTTGACGGCGTGATCTGCGTCGACATTCCGCCTGAGGAAGACGAAGCACTCGGCCCCGCCCTGCGCGCAGCCGGGATCGCGCCTATTCGGCTCGCAACCCCCACCACCGATGACAAGCGGCTGCCCGCCGTGGTCGCGGGGAGCGAGGGCTTCCTCTATTACGTAGCGGTCGCGGGCATCACCGGAATGCAGCAGGCGGCAATCGAATCGATCCGCGCCAATGTCGCGCGCATCAAAGCCGCCACCGAAACCCCGGTCGCGGTGGGATTTGGTGTGAGAACCCCCGAACAAGCCGCGGAAATCGCAGAAGTTGCGGACGGCGTAGTGGTCGGCTCCGCGCTGGTCGAGCTGGTTGAGAAATACGGGCACGATGCTCCGCAGCACCTGCGCGCGCTCACGGCAAGTCTTGCCAAGGCGGTGCATTCGGCGGCAAAGGCAGCGGCATGAACTGGTTTACCCGCGTCCGCAATTCGCTGCCCTTCGTCCCCAAGCGTACCACCGACGATACGCTGTGGATCAAGTGCCCTTCCTGCCAGGAGATGATCTTTGCGCAGGAATATCACGAGAACCTCGACGTGTGCCCGCGTTGCGAACATCACGGGCGCATCTCCGCCGACACGCGGCTGGCGCAATTGTTCGATCCCGGCTTCAAGATCCTCCCTGCCCCGGTTGTGAAGGAAGACCCGCTTAAGTTCCGCGACACCAAGAAATATACCGACCGGCTGAAACAGGCGCGGGCCAAGAACCCGCATAACGACGCTTTCACCGTCGCCGAGGGCAAAGTCGATTCGATCCCCGCCGTCATAGGGGTGCAGGATTTCGGATTCATGGGCGGCAGCATGGGCATGGCGGTCGGCACCGCCTTCTGTCAGGGCGCGGAAAAGGCGCTGAAGAAGAAATGCCCCTATGTCGTGGTCACCGCGGCCGGTGGCGCGCGGATGCAGGAAGGCATTCTCAGCCTGATGCAGATGCCCAAGGCGACCGTGATGACCCGGCGTCTGAAGCAGGCGGGCCTGCCCTATATCGTGATCCTGACCGATCCGACCACGGGCGGCGTCACGGCGAGTTATGCCATGCTCGGCGACGTTCAGATCGCGGAGCCCGGTGCCTTGATCGGCTTCGCCGGACAACGTGTGATCCAGGACACGATCCGCGAGCAATTGCCTGATGGCTTCCAGCGCGCCGAGTATCTGCACAAGCACGGCATGATCGACATGGTGGTCCATCGCAGCGAACTGAAAGCGACGCTGGCGACCGTGCTCGATTATCTCGCGCCCAAGAAGGCGGCCTAAGAGGCACTGAGATGCGGGATTTCGCCCGCTCCGACGACGCGCAGGTACAGCGCCAGCTCGATCGGCTTGGCTCGCTCAGCGTGCCCGAGGGGCGGCTTGGCCTTACCACCATCCGCGCAATGCTCGAACGGTTGGGCAATCCGCAGGATCGGCTGCCTCCCGTGTTTCATGTCGCCGGGACCAATGGCAAGGGATCGACCTGCGCCTTCCTACGCGCGATGCTGGAGGCGGATGGCAAGCGCGTCCACGTCACCACCAGCCCGCATCTGGTCCGCTACAACGAGCGTATCCGCGTTGCGGGGGAGTTGATCTCTGACGCACGGTTGGCGGAATTGCTCTCCGACGTGCTCGATCTGGGTGGGGACCTGTCGCCCAGCTTCTTCGAAGTGACCATCGCCGCAGCCCTCACCGAATTCGCCCGCATTCCCGCCGATGCCTGCGTGGTAGAGGTCGGCCTGGGCGGACGCTTCGATGCGACCAATGTGCTGGCCCCTGACGTCCTTGCCGCCTGCGGAATTGCCGCATTGGGAATCGACCACGAAAGGTTCCTGCTCGCGCCCGAGGCTGGCACGCCATCCGACCCACTCGCCCGCATAGCGTTCGAGAAAGCCGGGATCGCCAAGCGCGGTGTACCGCTCGCTACCCTTGCCTATCCACCCGCACCGGCGCAGGAAATCGAACGCGCCGCCGACACGGTGGGCGCCGAACTGCTCATGCGCGCTCGCGACTGGGACGTTCACGCAACCGCGGTCGGCATGGAATATCGGGACTGCCATGGCACACTGGTGCTTCCACACCCGACTCTGCCCGGATCACATCAGGTGGAAAACGCCGGACTGGCTCTGGCGATGCTGCGCCACCAATCGCGTATCACCATGGACGGCGGAGCCTTTTCCGAAGGCCTCATATCCGCCCGCTGGCCTGCCCGACTTCAGCGCCTCGCTACCGGGCCGCTGATCGACAATCGCGAGGTCTGGCTCGATGGCGGCCATAATCCGAGCGCTGGTGAAATGCTCGCCCAACATTTCGCGGGACAGCGCTTGCATCTCATCGTCGGGATGCTCGCCAACAAGAACCCGCTGGCTCTGATCGAGTTTTTGCAGCCAAGCCTGGCCAGCATAACGGTCGTGCCAGTGCCGGGGCACGAGCATCATGCCGTTGAAGCGTTCGGTCCATATGCTCGAGCCGCCGATGGTGTGTACGAAGCCTTGTCTGCGTTACATGACGACCGGCAACCCATACTCATTGCAGGATCGCTCTACCTTGCGGGAGAGGTCCTGCGATTGAACGGCGAAATGCCCGACTGATCGCTCAGTCCTGATGGACGACGTCGGGCGTAACCGTCCCGCTCGATGCACCCATCTTGACCTGCCGCCACCATTCCAGCGCGACGAGGCCGACTGCGCCGATGCCGATCCAGGTAGTGAAGATGAACACCGCATAATAGCCTTGCTGCTGGATCATCTGCCCCAATGCACCGCGCCCCAGCGTGCCGATCAGCAGCGTCAGAGACGACAGCAGAGCATATTGCACCGCGCTGTATTTCTTCGACACGATCGAGGACATCCACGCGATATAGGCCGCGCCCGCGATGCCGATCGCAAGGTTTTCGCCACCGATCGTCACCATCAGCTTAGCCAGTTTCTCGTCTCCACCGAATTGCGTGACCAGCCAGCTGAAGCCGCTGTTGTCTGCCACCAACCCTATGAAATGGCCGCCAATTGCAAGGTCGGCGTAGAGCAGATTGGTCACAGCCGCGAGAATGCCACCGATCATCAACGTAAACATTCGCCCAAGGGCCGTCAGCATCCAGCCACCCAGCGCCAGTCCCAGGATGATGGCCCCAATTCCGAAGATCTTGGACGCAACCGCCACCTGATCGTTGGTATAGTGAAGATAGCCGAGATAGAACGGGTAGGCGAAGCTACCCCAGATGGCGTCGCAGATGCGATAGGTCAGCACCACTGACAGGATCAGCACCAGGGACCAGCCCAGCCGCCCCACAAATTCAACCAGCGGCAGCACCAGCGCGCGATAGAGGTGGTCCATGAAATAGGCGCCCCCCTTTGCCGCCGGCGCATCCTCGGTGAGCAGATTGACACCCTTCTTTTGCTGTGCGGCAAGCCAGCCGGCAATCAGGGCTGGCAGAACGATGGTCGCCACAATGATCCATGGCCCCCAGTTGAGCGTAAACGCCGTTGGGTCGGGTCGGTCCGCAGGCGGCTGGGTCAGCGAGAGCACCATGAACACCAGCACTGCACCGATTGCCAACGCCCACAAGACACCGACAACCGCCAGCGCACGATAGCGTACTGCAGGGACGATCTCGCCTGTCTTGCGCAAGGCGCGGACCTGCTCGTCGCCCTCGCCCGCTGCATCGCCCATCGCCGAATCAGCGATTGGTGCAAACAGCCCGATGGCACCGATCCCGAGCAGGATTGCGCCCATGATCAAATAGGTTTGCGGCCAACCGATCCGCTCGGCAATGATCAGCCCGATCGCACCGCCGACCAGAGACGCAAGGCGGTAACCCATTTGGTAGATTGTCGAGAGAATATCGAGCGGCGCTTTCTCGTCCGCCACGTCGATACGCCACGCGTTGATCGCGATATCCTGCGACGCCGAAGCGAACGCCCCAATCCCAGCGAGCAGCGAGAACCAGCCAAGCTGCGTTTTGGGTTCGAGCAGGCTCAATGTGACGAGAATTGCACCGAGCAACAATTGCATCGGCACGATCCATTGCTTGCGTTTGCCCAGTTTGCGGAGGCCGGGAATATCCACCTTGTCGATCAGCGGCGACCACAGGAACTGGAAAGCATAAGCAAGCCCGATAAGCGAGAAGACGCCCATCGTTTCCAGATCTACATTCGCCGTCGTCAGCCAGGCGAACAGCGTTCCGAGGAACAAAGCGAAAGGCAGGCCGCTGGCGAAGCCGAACAGCAGCATGAAGCCCGTCTTGCGATTGGTCAGCGCCTGACCAAGCACGCGCCAGCTACTTGGACCCTTTTTCGCTTTTGTTCCGGCCATTCCCTAGCGTCCTTTTCTAAGACCCGATTTTTTGCGACACTAGCGGCCTAAGCTGAACGGGAACAGTCGGCATGAGAGAGGCTTCCACGATATCACCACAGGCCCTGCCAACCGCAGGACAGCACGCTTTAGCGCGGCTTGTCGCGTCTGGCGGCGAAGGGCGCAGCGCACAAATGAATAGCGTCCCAGCCTCGGTCTATACCGATCCAGAGCATTTCCAGCGCGAACGGCGCGCTCTCTACGATCGATTGCCGCAGATTCTAGTCCCCTCCGCACTGTTGCCGGATAATGGCATGGCTCTGCCGCATGACGCCACCGGACGACCGCTGCTCATCACGCGCGATGCCGAAGGCAAGGCGCATGTGTTCCTCAATGTCTGCCGCCATCGTGGAACGCGGCTGGTCGAGGGTGCAGAAACGCAATGCACCAAGAAGCTGGTATGTCCTTACCACGCGTGGACCTATGCGGTGGATGGACGTCTACTCGCACTACCCCGACCTGACACATTCCCGGGCCTCGACAAGAACACCATGGGTCTGATCGAACTGCCCTCGCTCGAAGCTGGCGGGCTGATCTGGTTCGCTCCGCAAGAAGTTGCGGACTTCACCTATGCACGCGCGCTGGGCGAGGACATGGACGCCTTTGGTACACCGCACCACGTGTTGTTCCGGCGCAAGACGCATGAGGTTCGGGCGAACTGGAAGCTCATCATGGATGCCTTCCTCGAAAGCTACCACGTCACCCGCCTACATGCGAAAACCATCGGGCCGTTCTTCAAGGACGGGGTGACGGCGGGGGACATGATCGGGCCTTTCGCGCGCTCGGCTGTCGGTCGCCTTGAGGAGATGGAGGGCGTCGACCTCACTGATATGGCGGCGCTGCGCCGGGTCGTGACATTCGCTTATCAGCTCGTCCCCGGCGCGCTCATCATCCCCAGCCCGGACTATATCAACGTCATGGTCATGATGCCTCAAGCGCATGATTTTACGCTGGTCGAGGATTTCATGCTGATCCCGGAACAGCCTGCGACCGACAAGGCGCGCGATCATTGGGAGCGCAGTTGGGCGCTGCTCGACGGAGGTGTGTTCGCGAGCGAGGATTTCCGGGCAGCCGAACTGGGGCAACAGGGATTGTCGACTGGCGCAATCCCCGAATTGACGCTCGGAACGCTGGAAGGAGGCATACGGCGCTTTCACGAGACGATCGAGGAGGCCTTGCGCGCCGCCGATTGAGCGCCTAGCCGCTCGCTCCATGTCCGACAGACTTCCTCCCGAAGGCGATCGCATTGCCAAGCTGCTCGCGCGCGCGGGCATCGCCAGCCGCCGCGAAGTCGAGCGGATGATCGCGGACGGTCGCGTAGCGCTCGATGGCAAGGTGCTCGACACACCTGCCGTAAAAATGGGTAACCTCAAGGGAGTGACGGTGGACGGCAAGCCCGTCGCTCAGGCCGAGGCGGCACGTCTATTCGCCTTCCACAAGCCATCCGGCCTCATTACTGCCGAGCGCGACCCGAGAGGGCGCCCGACAATCTACACCGCGCTGCGCAATGCCCTGCCGCGCGGAGCGCCACGACTGATGCCCGTCGGGCGTCTCGACTTCAACACCGAAGGCCTGCTGCTGCTGACCAACGACGGCGAATTGAAACGCGCGATGGAATTGCCCTCCAGCGGCATTCCGAGGACCTACCGCGCCCGCGCTTTCGGCGAAATCGCCCAATTGCATCTCGACGAACTGATCGAGGGCGTGACGATAGAAGGCGTGCGCTATGGCAGTATAGAGGCCGATCTCGAACGCTCGACCGGGCGCAACCGGTGGATCACACTGACTTTGACCGAAGGTAAGAACCGCGAGGTGCGGCGGGTACTCGAACATCTCGGCCTCAAGGTGAATCGGCTGATGCGAATCGCTTATGGACCCTTCGAACTGGCTGACCTGCAGCGTGGACAAGCGATCGAAATTCGCCAGCTTGAAGTCGAACGCTTCCGCAAGTCGCTAGGTCGGAATCCACGCGGATGAGGATTATCGCAGGCGAATGGCGGGGCCGGACGATTGCGGCACCGCCGGGCGATGCTACTCGCCCAACATCCGACCGGACACGCGAAACACTGTTCAATATGCTCGCCAGCCGTCTGGGTACGTTCGAGGGCCTAAGCGTCGTCGACCTGTTTGCGGGATCGGGCGCGTTGGGGCTGGAAGCGCTTTCCCGAGGCGCAGAGAGCTGTCTGTTCGTTGAGCAGGAGAGTGCTGCGGTGAAGGCGATCAGGAACAATATTGAAAAGCTGGGCGCCGCAAGGCATTCGATCGTGCAAACCGGATCGGTCTTCAGCCTCGGTCCGGCAAAACTGCCGCATGACTTGATCCTGCTCGATCCACCGTATGGTTCGGGAGCGGGCTCGGTGGCGCTCGACCGGCTTGCGAGACTTGGCTGGATCGGTTCGGGGAGCTGGATTGCTCTGGAAACGGGGCGCAGCGAGGCCATCGACCTTACACAATTCGAAACGATCGCCGAACGAACTATCGGCAAGGCGAAGCTCAACTTGCTGCGCCTTGCCGATCGGACTGCGTCCACGGCCCTCGATTAACGCCTTGGCGGTGAGCCCGGCTCATCGGACGGCTTATGTTTCTTGTGAGTCATCGGCTTGTCCGGTGGAGTTTGTGTGTCTGGACTCATCGCGTCGGGCGTGGGCGACGCTTCAGGTGCCGGTGACGCGTCGGGTGCCGGCGTGGCGTCCATAGGCGTAGCGTCTGGAATTGTCGCATCCGGCTGAGCCGCGTCAGGCGGGGTCGCCGGTGTCGAAGATTGCGGGGAGTCCGGCGGCTGCGATGCAGTGACCGGCTGAGGTGCGATCTGTGCAATCGCCGGTGTCGCCAAAAGAACTACTGCTGAAATCGGGAATAAAAACTTACGCTGCATGGTTGGTCTCCTTCAATTCAAACCATGCGCGACGAACTGCCTGCCATTTATCAATGCCCCACAGACACATATCGATGTGGGCCGCTGATGCGATTCCTACAATCAATTCGCTATTTCATCGCCGCTACAAAAAGGCGTTCGGACGGAAAATGTGCTCAAAATAAGGCAGATCGCTTTGCCGCATAAGACTCACGAAGTTGCGGGGCGCTGATTGTCGAAGGGCGGAGCAACCATGGTAGCCCCGCCCCCGATCCTGGCGCTGCGAACAAACCGCGACGGCCTGCGCGCACCGGATGAGACCGTATCAATCGCCCGGAGTAGTATCGCTGGCAGGCTTGCCCGGCCAGTAGTCGAGAGGCTTGGTGCCCTTGTGACCTTTCTGCCATCCATTGATGCAACCGTCCTGTTGACCCTTCTTGCAAATCGGCAGGTCCCCACTTTCCATGGCCGACGAGTTGGCACTGCTATTGGCGGGCGTCGGTTGAACAACCTCGCTCTTGACGAATTGCATATTGCCCGAGGTGGATGCAGCGGTGCTTGCGCTCATTGTATCCGTTGCAGCGGTTGCTCGCGCACCCATCTGCGCTTCGATCGCATTCCAGGCGGCCTGCTGCTGGGCGGGGGTCAGGGACACGATCTTCGTACGCTGCCCATCCGTTAGAACCCACCAGCCCTTTTGCTGAGAGGGAGTAAGTGTCCAGTAGTAGGTCTGAACCTCGACTGGCCAAGCATCATATGCAGCCTGCTGATCGGCCGGCCATGAATCATGGGCAGCCTGCTGATCAGAGGTCATTGCGGAAGTGGATGCTGTAGCCGTCATATCGGTATTCGTGTCCTGCGCCATCGCAGGGAAAGTGGCGAGTGTCAGCGCAGCGGCGCCGGCGAGTAGAAGGGTACGCATAGATTTCGTCTCCATCGTGTATTCCAAAGCGCATAACGCAGATGACTTGGCGATTGTTCCGAGCTTGCCCTTGCGTCGCCGTGAAGCGTTCCTTAATTGTTCGCATGATCCAATGAGCACTCCCGACACCTTGCCCTCCCCCTCCGACCGTGCGGATCTACCTGCCTACGCGCAGCGACTCAACGAACCGCAGACCGAAGCCGTGTTGACGACCGAAGGCCCGGTTCTGATGCTGGCGGGCGCCGGCACGGGCAAGACAGCGGCGCTGACAGCCCGGCTCGCGCATCTCATCGCAACGCGGCGCGCCTGGCCAAGCGAAATCCTGTGTGTGACCTTCACCAACAAGGCCGCCCGCGAGATGCGCGAGCGCGTCGGCCGTCATATCGGTGATGCAGTCGAAGGAATGCCATGGCTCGGCACTTTCCATTCGATTGGCGCAAGAATGCTGCGCCGCCATGCCGAACTGGTCGGGCTGCAATCGAATTACTCCATCATCGACACCGACGATCAGTTGCGACTGCTCAAGCAGTTAATCCGAGAGAACGATATTGACGAGAAACGCTGGCCGCCACGCCAGCTCGCCGGACTGATCGACCGCTGGAAGAACCGCGGGCTCAACCCGGAAGACCTCGATGCGGTGGAGAACGAAGCCTATGCCAATGGGCGCGGGCAGCAGTTCTACAGGCTGTATCAGGAGCGGCTGAAAAGCCTCAACGCCTGCGATTTCGGTGATTTGCTGCTGCACATGCTCAACATTTTGCGGCGGCACCGCGACGTTCTCGAACAATACCAGCAGCGCTTCAAATATATCCTTGTCGACGAATATCAGGACACCAATCAAGTCCAGTACCTTTGGCTGCGACTGCTCGCTCAGGAGCGCAAAAATATTTGCGTGGTGGGAGACGACGACCAGTCGATATATTCATGGCGGGGGGCAGAAGTCGCCAATATCCTCAAGTTCGAGAAGGATTTTCCGGGCGCCAAGGTGGTCAAGCTGGAGCAGAATTACCGTTCCACGCCGCAGATCCTCGCGGCCGCTTCCGGCCTGATAGATGGCAATAGCCAGCGGCTCGGCAAGACCTTGTGGACCGAACTTCCAGCAGGCGAGAAAGTCCGGGTCATCGGTGTGTGGGATGCGCCCGAGGAAGCGCGGCGCGTCGGCGAGGAAATCGAGCGGATGGAACGAGAAGGCGCTCCGCTGGACCAGATCGCCATCCTTGTACGCGCACAATACCAGACACGCGAGTTCGAGGATCGCTTCATCCAGCTCGGCCTCAGCTACCGCATCGTCGGCGGATTTCGCTTCTATGAGCGTACCGAAATCCGCGATGCGCTCGCTTATCTTCGGGTTATCGCCCAACCGGCCGACGATCTCGCTTTCGAACGCATTTACAACCAGCCCAAACGCGGCCTCGGCGCGAAGACGCTCGAAGCGATGCAGCGTCATGCGCGCAGAACGCAGGTCCCCTTGGCCGCCGCATCGCTCGACCTTGCAGACAGCGACGAGCTACCCGCCCGGGCGCGCAACACACTGACCGGTCTCCTCGCACAATTCGTCCATTGGCGCGAACAGGCTGAACAGGAGGCACCCGCCAATCTGCTCCGCATGGTCCTGAACGAAAGTGGATATGATAACATGCTGCAAAAGGAGCGCAGCGGGGAAAGTGCTGGACGGCTTGAAAACCTGTCCGAGCTTGCGCGCGCAATGGAGGAATATGACACGCTGACCGACTTCCTCGAGCATGTCAGTCTGGTGATGGATAACGACGCACGCAACGATGGCGAAAAAGTCACCATCATGACCATGCATGCAGCCAAGGGTCTGGAATTCGATCACGTATTCCTGCCCGGCTGGGAGGAAGGCGTGTTTCCCTCGCAGCGTTCGCTCGATGAGGGCGGGCTTGCAAGCCTGGAGGAGGAGCGCCGTCTCGCCTATGTCGCGATCACCCGCGCGCGGCGGCGCTGCACCATTCTGCACGCTGCCAACCGCCGGATTTTCGGCCAATGGACGAGTTCGATACCGAGCCGCTTCGTCGAGGAATTGCCCGATGAGGTCACCAATCGCGAAAGCACGATGAACGGAGGCGCGTCGCTCTGGCGCGCCAACTGGTCGGAAAACGAAGACCCATTTGCGCATGTCGCCCGCGATGCACCAGCCCGCGGTTCGACCCGCGGCCCAGGTTGGCAAAGGGCGCTGTCGGGGGGTTATGATGCCACGCCCAAGCGCCTTGCCGAACCAGGGCGGAGCGCTGCCAGTTTCGCTGCCAAACCACGCAGTGACGTTGCAATCGGTGCGCGCGTTTTTCACGAAAAGTTCGGATACGGCACCGTCACCGACCAAGAAGGCAACAAGCTGGAAATCGAGTTCGAGCAGGCCGGGACCAAACGGGTGATCGACAGCTTCGTCAAACTCGCCTGAACAGCGCCATCATTGCGAAAGCGCCCCCGCGATCATGAACCGATCGCGGGGGCGCTTGCAAAAATTTCGATAACCACCCTGCCATCACCGGCAGAAGCGGCCGTAGGTTCAGGCAGCGAAAGTCAAACGCTGCGGCTGGCGGCGTCGCAGAGTACCACCGATGAAACCGAAACCGACGATCATCAGCGCCCACACGGCTGGCTCTGGAACTGCAGCGACCGAGCTTTGCGTGAATTCGACGCGAAGGCCAGTGGGATTGCCACTTCTTTGAGCCGTGTTCTCAACGTTAAACGTCAGAGTGTTGAGCCCAGAGACAAAGCCACTCGCCGCCGAAAAATCAGTCCAGCGATCGTAGGTTCCGCCAGTCGCCGCAAGTGCAACGCCATTGAGCATGATCGAATTGACCAAGTTGTCAGCTGCGAACCGTCCCGCGAAAGACGCGGTGGAAGGGTCGAAACCGGTAAGATCGAAGTTCAGGCCATAGCTATAGAAGCCATTGCTCGAAGGATCGTAACTTTGGTTGCCGTTGGCGGACGGTGTCAGCCAAAGCGATGTGCTGTTGTTTGCGAGCCAGTTACCGTTGACCGAAGCTGAATCATACGCGGTGTTGCTCGCAGCACTCGTCAGCGTCCAGTTCTGATCGACGCCACCCGGCGTTGCAGTGGTGCTGCAATCGGCAGTCTGGCCAGTATTACAAAGGCCTGCGATGTCGGCGGCATTTGCCGAAGAGCCGATAAGCATGGCTGCTCCGGCTGCAGCGATATAAAATGTCTTCACTAAAGCGATCCCTCTTCGACAATGGCGCTACGGGTCAATATGACCGGCACGGTTAACTCAAAGTCAATAATTTGCCTTTGGTTCCCGAAAATTCACAATGATTTCATACTGTCTCGTAACGGTACACTCTCGTGTCGAGCCTCCACTGCGAAATGCGGAATACCGCGTGGCGTTCAGATGATCGCTTCCCCCGGCTCGGCGGCTCTCGAATCCGTCCTATAGCGACGCTCCCAAGGACGCGCGAGTTCGCCCCACAATCCGCGACTGCCTTCGGCTATTCCGGTCGCACAGTTGATGTGGGGCGCTGGATCAACATAGGTGCCGAACAAGCGATCCCAAACGGTGAGCATATTGCCGTAGTTCGATCCCATCAACGCTTCGTCGCGAACATGATGGAGGCGGTGGGCGGCCGGAGAGATCAGCACATGGCCGAATGCACCCAATGTCCAGGGTACATCGGCATGGATAAAGTAGCTCCACCAGCTACGCAGAAGATTGGCGCCGATTACAGCCCATACGGGAACGCCGAGGATCAGTATAGGAAGGTTGTCGAGCAGCATCTCGATCAGCTTACCGACCGGATGTTTGCGCAGCACGGTCAGCCAATGAATCTGCTCATCTGCGTGATGCGTTGCGTGGAAGCGCCACAGGGCTGCATCGTGCTCCAGCCGGTGTCGCCAATAGGCTCCAAATTCGATCAGCAGCAGGGCGGCAACAAGAGTCAGTGGCTCTGGAAGACTGAGCCAGAATGCAGGCAGGAACGGTGCGACCGGCACGACCGGAGCTACCGCGGCAACGGGAACTGCCATGATCGGCGCCAGAATAATATAATTGACCACCACCAACCCAAGATTGGTCGCCGCTTCGCTTCTGCATCGCCGTATCGCCGCCAGCAATCGCTGCCGCTTGGTCAGAGCTGCCAGCAAAGCGAAAACGAGCGCTAGTGGCCACAAGGTCGTGAACACACCGCGCGCTGTGGCGAGATAAATCTCCATGCGCAGCTTTTGGCGCATTTATGGCAAAGAAAGCGTTAAAAGCGAGCGCGTATCAGCTCAGCGCGGAGACACCGAGAAATTCGGGCATCGGCCCATTCCATTCGCCAGCAGGTGTTGGTCCCTCGTCGTCGCCACGTTTGGCACGGCGCGGCCCACGTTCACGATCATTGCCTTCATCGGCAGCCTTGCGTGATCGCGATGTCGATTTGCGTGGTGCCTTCGTCTCCTCAGTTCCGGTCTCATCCGGACGGATTTCTTCGGATTTCGTTTTGCGCGGCCGCGACTTGCGTTGCCTTTCCGGCTCCGCCCCACTTTCGCTTTCGGATGCATCTCCGGCCTGCTTCAGCTCGACCCGTACATCGCTTTGTCCGAAAACCGGTATACTCAAGCCAGTGAGCTTCTCGATGTTCTCGATCGCCTCTGCATCCTGACTGGTCACGAACGTGAATGCGCGGCCCTTGGCTCCCGCCCTTCCCGTCCGACCTATACGGTGGACATAATCGTCCGGGTGCCATGGCGTATCGAAATTGAAAACGTGGCTTACGCCCTTCACATCCAGGCCACGCGCGGCGACATCTGAAGCGACCAGAATGTTGATGTCCCCCGCCTTGAACCGCTCAAGTTCACGGTTGCGGCTGGTCTGATCCATGTCGCCGTGGATTTCACCACTTGCGAAACCGTGACGACGCAGGCTCTGGTTGACTTCCCGCACAGTGGTCTTGCGATTGGCGAACACGATCGCCGTCTCGACCAGATCGTGATTGAGCAACCAGCGTAGCGTCTCCCGCTTCTGTCGGGTCCCGACCTTCACCTTGAACGCGGTGATATCGGAATTGGTCGACGCAGCGCGGCTGACCTCGATCCGCTTGGGATTGTTGAGAAACTTCTTAGTCAGCTTCTCGATCGGCGGTGGCATAGTCGCAGAAAACAGCATCGTCTGCCGGGTCTCGGGCAGTTTCGAGCAAATGAATTCGATATCGGGTATGAAGCCCATGTCGAGCATCCGGTCCGCCTCATCGATCACCAGCAGTTCGCAGCCGTTGAGCAGAATCTTGCCCCGCTCGAACAGATCCATCAGTCGGCCCGGCGTGGCAATCAGAACATCGACACCTTCATCGAGCGCCTTTACCTGATCGCCCATCTGAACCCCGCCGATCAGCAACGCGAGGGTAAGATCGTGGTTCTTGCCGTATTTCTCGAAATTCTCCGCCACCTGCGCAGCGAGCTCGCGCGTGGGCGCAAGGATCAGGCTGCGGGGCATCCTCGCACGGCGGCGACCGTGACTGAGAATGTCGATCATCGGCAACACGAAGCTGGCCGTCTTTCCAGTTCCGGTTTGCGCGATTCCGATGATGTCTTTCATCATCAGCACCGGCGGAATCGCTTCGCGCTGGATGGCAGTCGGCTCGGTGTAGCCGGCAGAGTCCACTGCTTTAAGCAGTTCAGGTGACAGGCCGAGGTCGGCGAAGGTCATGCGTGGGTTCGCGCCAATCGTTGCAGGTGATCGGAAATGCCCGCTGCGCGCGGGCCGCCCAGCAGGAGAAGTTGCCCTTCGCCCAAAGACCCCGGAATGTCAAGATTTCCGCGCGCTCTGCTCCGGCGATTAGCTAGCGGTCGCCCTCCGGTACCAACAGGTGGACCGCCGACACAGCGCAACGCATTCCACTACGCGCAAGAAGCTTGTCGCGACCGACACACAATTTGCCGTCCTTGTTATGCGCAATATAAAACCCCGAATAGAAATCACGGGCAGAACATCCGCGTTCGAGATCAGCTGAAATCAGCCGTCGATCGCGCATGAACAGCAGCAATCGCGTGTCTCCATCCGGCTGCACCCCGGAGATGTCGGCAATGTGAATGCAACGGTTCATGCTCCGTTCGACATAACGGGGCGGACCAGTGTCCTGTCGTTCTATTCTCATCAGTTCCTGGCGTTCGCGACTTGGGTGCGGAACTACCCTGATAATGATGTGCTGTTCGATGCGTACCTGGTGCACGACGGGTGGATAGATCGGACTGTCAAAGACATGCCAGACGGTGCGATCACCGGTTGCCGCCCACATGTCCCGGTCGAGACGCGCACCGACGTTCGCGACTACCGGTTCCGGCACGAGATTGGACGTTGGCCCGGCGGGACCGGACCACCCAAAGGCCAAAAGTAAGGCGGATAAGCCGAGCATAACAGATTAGATCGCCGTCCTCCCGTCGAAGCGCCGAGCATCGGTAACAAGGGATGAGAAGTCCTCCACCTTGAATTACAACCACTTGCCGCTCGCGCTTGAATATCGGCTTAATTTTCTGGCCTATCCCAATCAACGATGCAAAGCGCACTGTCGTTTTTCCATCCGACTGTGGCATATCCGCCGCCATGACTGATGCGACTCTACAAGATCCCGATTTCGCCCAAACCGCCCACGCGCTGCTTGGTGACAGGGGCTTCACATCCGATCCGGACTTGCTCGACCCGTGGCTGACCGACTGGCGCGGGCGCTACACCGGACGCGCCTGCGGCCTGGCATCGCCGGCTAACACGCAGGAATTAGCGACGCTGGTAAAACTCTGTGGCAAGCAAGGCGTGGCGATCGTTCCGCAGGGCGGCAACAGCGGTATGGTCGGGGGTGCCACACCCGGTCGATCGGGAAACGAAATCATTCTTTCGCTGCGTCGAATGAACGCCGTCCGGTCGTTCGATCCGGAATCTAAGACGATCACATGTGAAGCCGGTATGGTGCTCCAGACATTGCACGAAACGGTAGAGACCAAAGGCATGCGCTTTCCCCTGACGCTAGGCGGCAAGGGATCGGCAACAGTCGGTGGACTTGTCTCGACCAATGCCGGGGGCACACAGGTGCTGCGCCACGGCACGATGCGCGCGCAGGTGCTCGGGCTGGAAGCTGTGCTCGCCGATGGCAGCGTGCTTGATACCTTGACCCCCCTGAAGAAGGACAATCGCGGCTTCGACCTCAAGCAATTGCTGATCGGCTCGGAAGGCACGCTCGGCGTAGTCACCGCCGCCACGCTCCGACTGTTGCCACAGATCGGCACGCGTATCGTCGTTTGGGCTGGACTCGATTCGATCCAATCCGCACGTCGGCTGCTGCTGCATTGTGAGGAACGCGGCAAGGATGCGCTTGAAGGTTTCGAGGTGATCCCGTCACACTCGCTTGACGCAGTGCTCGATCATTTGCCGGCCGCGCGCGCCCCGTTGGCGGACAGACACGCCTGGTATGCCTTGATCGAGCTTGTGTCGGATCGCGCGAATGACACGGGATTAGCGCATTTGACAGAAGGCATGCTCGCCGAGGCACTCGATAAAGGATTGCTGGCCGACGCAACCATCGCCGCGAATGAGACGCAGGCCGAGGCGTTCTGGCTCCTGCGCGATTCCATCTCCGCAGCGGAGCGCGCGATAGGTCCAGCAATGCAGCATGACATCTCGGTACCGGTGGACCGGATGGCTGATTTCGTCGAGCAGGCAATCGAGATTGTGGAACGGAAATTTCCACGCTGCGAGGCGATCGCTTTCGGTCATTTGGGTGATGGCAACGTCCATTTCCACGTCCTCGCGCCGCCGGGAGCCGACCGCGCATCGTGGGAGGCGCAAGACGCCAAGGAGATAAGCGCCTTCGTCTACGATCTCGTCACTCAATGGGGCGGTTCGATCAGCGCGGAACATGGAATCGGTCAGGACAAGGTCGCGATCTTCGAGCAACTGGGCGATCCAATTGCTTTGAACGTCCTCCACAAGGTCAAACAGGCGTTGGATCCCGACGGGTTGCTCAACCCCGGAAAGCTGTTGAAGGCCTGAGCGTCGGGCGCTTGCGCCACCGCCGTTGACCGCCTAAAGGCGCTGGCTTGCGTGTCCTGCACCCATGTGCTGGGGCACATGCCCAGACATCCTTAAGCTAGTCGGAGACGATCGATGGCGAGCGCGCCGCAACCAAGCCTGCCCCTATTTTACAATGATTTGATGCCGCTCAACAGCCGCGATCACGGCAACTGGCGTTCGCGCCCGATTGAAGCGGCCGATTTCCTCAAGGGACAGCATGCGATCCCGCTGACGGTAGACGAATTCGTCCAGGCGCAACGCAGCCTGCCGATCGTGTTCACCACTGGTGAGAATCCTTTGCCGCTGGCGCTGATGGGCCTGAACGAAGGCGTGAACACTTTCGTCGACGACTCCGGCAAGATCAACGATCCGGTATATCTCCCCGCCTATATCCGCCGCTATCCCTATATGCTGGCGAAGCTTAGCGAAGATGCCGACGAACTGTCGTTGTGCTTCGATCCGACCTGCGCAGCCATCGGTGCCTATGACGAGGGCAACAAGCTGTTTGGCGAAGATAGCCAACCGAGCGATCTGACTAAGAGCATCCTTGAGTTCTGCGAGAACTTTGAGCAAGCCGGGCAGCGCACCCAGACTTTCATTAAGGAATTGCAGGAGCACGGGTTGTTGATGGATGGCGAGATTGCCATCAGCACCAACGAAAATCCGGACCAGCCGTTCATCTATCGTGGTTTTCAGATGGTCAATCAGGACAAGCTGCGCGAAGTAAAGGCTGACCAGCTCGAGATCTGGAATACCAGTGGCTTCATGATGCTGGTCCACGCCCATATTTTCTCGCTGGAGCTGATGCGTGACATTTTCGCCCGCCAGGTTGGACAGGGCAAAGGCCCGCAAGCCAACAGCGGCCAGATGCCTGCCATCTGACGCCTGCGACAAACCGAGACAAATTTACGGCGCTCGCGAAGCCATTTTGATGGTTTGCCCAGTTGAAATCTTTCGCAAGTCAGCCCATCTTTGAGTCAGCCGAGCAGCTTCCCTCATGGTTTGCTCGGCGGTGCACGCAAGTGCACTTCCTCCCTGAACCTTGGCCACCTCGTGCGATAAGCGCGGGGTGGTTTTTTATGTGCCAGATTATTCGGCAGCCTGCCTTATGGTATCGCCGTCACCCAGCCGGGCAACCTCATCCGCGAGCGAACGGATAGTTTTGGCGAGCAGCCGCGCAACAGTGCCGAGCCGTGGCCCCGGCCGCTCCAGACGCGCGTCGAGATAGGTCGACCGGCACACCTCAAGCTGCAGCGCGTGAATCCCGCGTTTCGGAGCAGCATGGCAATCGAGCACGTAGCCACCAGCATAGGGCCGATTGTGTGCTATCCTGCGCCCGGCTTCGCCAATCTCGCTCAGAACCAGCGCGGACAGGATCGGATCGCAGGATGCACCGAACCTGTCGCCCAGCACGAATTCGGCTGGCTTGGCGTCGTTCGGACCGGGCCTGAGCGGTGGCATCGAATGCAGGTCGAGCAACAAAGCCGCTCCCCAACGGTCGCGCAAATTTTCCAGTACCTTCGAAAGCGCGCGGTGATACGGTCGGTGGATACCGGCAATGCGCGCATCCAGCTGATCGCGCGGCAATGGCGCTTTCCAAAGTTCCCCGACCCCCGGGAGGCGTCTTGGCACCAGTCCCAAGCCGCTACGCGCACGCCGGTTGGCTAGAGAATTCGTCGGAGTCTTTGTGCCATGCCTTGTGACCATGCCCCAATCGATGTCGTCAGGTGCGCGGTTCAGATCGAGCATTGCACGCGGAGCCTTGGCCATGAGTAATGGCGCACCAGTCAAACGGGCAATTTCCCGTCCCAATGCATCGGCATACCGATCTTCCAGCCGCGGCGCCGTCCATTCCGGCTCCCGCATCGATTCCAGCACCGCCCCTGGATAGGCGCGGCCCGCATGGGGGACGGCAATCAGCAGCGGAAGGCTGTCTGAAAGCTCAAGCGAAAACGCCGGACCATCGCCGCCCGGTATGTCCCCCCGGCTCCTGGGTTCTACATCGCTTTCGTCATCTTGAAGTGGTTCGTGCATCGTTAAAGCCCATGCTGAACGCACCGGGCTCCACTGTCAAAGCGAATGCGCTTTGTGTCCTGTACTGGCTCATTTCGAATGCTTTACAACGCAAGAGATTTTTTAACCGAAATGCGCTAGGGAGCACCTATGACAAATACCTTCCGCGCCCGAATCCTGCTTGCAGAAGATGATGAAGCCATGCGCGCCTACCTTGATCGCGCGCTGACCAATGCCGGTTTCCATGTCGATTCGGTCGATCGCGGGACGGCGGCAATTCCGATGCTGCAGGATAACGAATACGATCTGCTGCTGTCCGACATCGTCATGCCGGAAATGGATGGTATCGAACTGGCTCAGCGCTGTAACGAGATCAGTCCGGCGACCAAGGTAATGTTCATTACAGGTTTCGCTGCAGTAACGCTCAAGGCGAGCCGGGAACAGCCGCAGGCGAAGGTGCTGTCCAAGCCGTTTCACCTGAAGGATCTGGTCCTCGAGGTCGAGCGCGTACTCGACGATCGACTGTCCGCTTCACTTTAGGCATACAGGACTTGCACGGGTCAAGGCTGGTCGCTAAAGGGCGAGCCTGACCAGTTTGAATGGGCAATTCGATGGTGCGGGCGTATAGCTCAGTGGTAGAGCACTATGTTGACATCGTAGGGGTCGCAAGTTCAATCCTTGCTACGCCCACCATCAGTTTATGAAGGCCCGCCAATGCGCGGGCCTTTTGCTTGTTCGGCCCCTCCCTTGCGTAGGTGACTTGCTCTGCTAAAGCCGCGCCAAACGCAGACGAGAGCACAGGACAACCATGCAGAAAATCAAGGTAGCCAACCCCGTCGTCGAACTCGATGGCGATGAAATGACCCGGATCATCTGGGAATGGATCCGCGAGCGACTGATCCTTCCCTATCTCGACGTCGATCTCAAATATTACGACCTGTCGATCCAGAAGCGCGACGAGACCGACGACCAGATCACCGTCGATGCCGCCAATGCCATCAAGGAATACGGCGTTGGCGTCAAATGCGCGACCATCACTCCCGATGAAGCGCGCGTGGAGGAATTCAGCCTCAAGAAGATGTGGCGTAGCCCTAACGGCACGATCCGCAACATTCTGGGCGGTGTGGTCTTCCGCGAACCGATCGTGATCGACAATGTACCGCGCCTGGTGCCCGGCTGGACCGATCCGATTGTGGTCGGCCGTCACGCGTTCGGCGACCAGTATCGCGCCACCGACACACTGATCCCGGGTGCTGGCAAGCTGCGCCTCGTGTTCGAAGGGGAAGACGGCAAGAACATCGATCTCGACGTGTTCGAATTCCAGTCCAGCGGCGTCGCCATGGCGATGTACAATCTCGACGATTCGATTCGCGATTTCGCCCGCGCCAGCTTCAACTACGGTCTCGATCGCAAGTGGCCGGTGTACCTCAGCACCAAGAATACGATCCTCAAGGCCTATGACGGGCGCTTCAAGGACCTGTTTCAGGAAGTGTTCGACGCCGAATTCAAGGATCAGTTCGAGAAGGTCGGCATCCATTACGAACACCGCCTGATCGACGACATGGTCGCCGCCGCGCTCAAGTGGAACGGAAAGTTCGTCTGGGCCTGCAAGAATTACGACGGCGACGTCCAGTCCGACATCGTGGCGCAGGGCTTCGGCAGCCTGGGCCTGATGACCAGCGTCCTGCTCAGCCCCGACGGCAAGACCGTGGAAGCCGAGGCTGCACACGGGACCGTCACCCGCCACTATCGCCAGCACGAACAGGGCAAGGCGACCAGCACTAACCCGATCGCCAGCATCTTCGCTTGGACGCGCGGCCTGATGTATCGCGGCAAGTTCGACAACACGCCCGATGTGGTGAAATTTGCCGAAACGCTGGAAAGGGTCTGCGTCAAGACGGTCGAAAGCGGCCAGATGACCAAGGATTTGGCGCTGCTGATCGGTCCGAACCAGAACTGGCTGACCACCGAGCAGTTCTTCGAGGCAATCGTGAACAACCTCGAAAGGGAAATGGCCAGTTGGGCTTGACCTGCTCGCCCTGAAGGATGGTTTCATGGCCCCGCCCGTCCTAGCGACGCGGCGGGGCTTTTGATTCCGGCACGATGGTGACGCAGATGCGTTGCTCGCGTAGCAACAATCACTGATGCACAGAAGGAGTCGTCCCATCGCAACGAAGACCAAGGCCCGGCTGGAAGTTCGACAGGCAAAACTGAAAGATGTGCGCGCGATCGCCGATCTGATACGTCGCGTGTATACCGAACTGCCACCTTACACTCACGGAGAATTGCGCGGCCAGCTGAACAATTACCCTGAGGGCTGCTTTGTCGCAAAGCTGGACGGCAAGCTCGTCGGCTATTGCGCCACCATGCGGCTCGACGAGCATGTCGCCATGGCCGACAGCAGTTGGGAAACGATCACCGGAAACGGCTTCGGCAGCCGGCACGACCCGACCGGTGACTGGCTCTACGGCTATGAGATGTGTGTCGATCCCGATGTACGCGGAACGCGGATCGGGCGTCGCCTATATGAGGAACGTCGCGCGCTGGCCGAACGCCTCGACCTCACGGGAATTGTCTTCGGCGGCCGGATGCCGGGATATGCCCGGGCGCTGCGCCGCAAGACTAATCGCGCCGAAAGCCCGCAGGATTATCTGCAGATGGTCCTCGACAACAAGATCCACGATCCGGTGCTGCGTTTTCAGCTGGCCAACGGATTCGAACCTCAGGGCATCATCTCGAACTATCTGCCCGAGGACAAGCAATCCAAGGCGTTCGCGGTGCGGATGGTGTGGCGCAATCCCTATGTCGACAGCGATGCCCCGCCCAAGCATCGCCTGCCCCGCGATGTCGAAAGCGTGCGGATCGCGACCTGCCAGTTGCAGGCACGCGCGGTGAGCGGGTTCGACGAATTCATGCGCCATGTCGAATATTTCGTCGACGTCGCATCCGATTACGAATCGGATTTCATCGTCTTCCCGGAAATGTTCACCCTGATGCTGCTGTCCGCCGAGGAGCGCGAGCTCAGCCCGCTTGAAGCGATCGAAACGCTCAGCCGTTACACGCCCAAGATTCGAAAACGCCTTTCCGAAATGGCGCTCAGCTACAACATCAACATCATCGGAGGATCGCACCCGACACGAATGGACGATGGCGACATCCATAACGTGGCCTATGTGTGCCTGCGGGACGGTTCGATCCACGCGCAGGAGAAGATCCATCCGACCCCAAACGAGGCATATTGGTGGAACATCAAGGGGGGCGACAGTATTGACGCCATCCCCACCGATTGCGGTCCTATAGGGGTGCTGATCTGTTACGACAGCGAATTTCCCGAACTCGCCCGCCGATTGGTAGATGAAGGGGCGCGAATCATCTTCATCCCCTTCTGCACCGACAGCCGACAGGGCTACATGCGCGTACGTTATTGCGCGCAGGCGCGCGCGGTGGAAAACCAATGCTTCACCGTGCTGTCCGGCAATGTCGGCAATCTGCCCAATGTCGCCAATATGGACATCCAATATGCACAAAGCTGCATCCTGACGCCGTGCGATTTCCCGTTCGCGCGCGACGGAATCGCCGCCGAAGCGAGCGAGAATGTCGAGACGCTGACCATCAGTGACGTGAATCTGGCAGATCTGTCATGGGCACGCGCGGAGGGAACGGTCCAGAACCTCGCGGACCGACGTTTCGATCTCTATCGCATCGAGTGGGACAAACGCGTGGGTTCCGCCCCAACCCATATCTGGGAAGAGCGTAGCAATAGCGACAGCCCCGCTCCGCATGGTCGCCCAACACCTGGCGGCGGGTGAACCGCGCAGAATTCGTCCCGTCGTCTAGGCGGCGGGACTTTCGAGACGCACAGGATCGAAGCCCAGTCCGATAATCCTTCCCGGAATGCGCCGGAGCATTGGCACCGCGTTTAAAACGCGCAGCGGCAATGGCGGCCTCTTGAACGGCTCGCTCCGCATGAGCACCGGCTCGACCACCCTACTTTGCGCAAACTGCTGCAAGCCTTGCATTCTCCTCACCGCACGCCGGCGGCGGTGCTGGACCTCGCCGAGCACCGGATCGGGATTTTCGCCCCGCGCGAGTGGTCCAGCAAGGACATTCGCCGCCATGACCGCATCCTGCACGGCGACGTTGATCCCCACCCCCCCGATCGGGCTCATCGCGTGGGCGGCGTCGCCAATCGCTAGCAGACCCGGCCGGTGCCAACGCGTCAGGCGGTCAAGGGCAACGTCCAGCAGTTTGACCTTGTCCCAATCATCGATCCCGGCAATCGACCGCTCCAGATGGGGGAGCAGATCGCGCAGCCCATCTCGAAACGCTGCGATGCCCTGCTCTCGCACCGCATCGGCCTGGCCTTTGCGAAATACGTAAGCGCATTGGAAATAGCTGCTGCGATCGATCATCACGAGGAACTTGCCGGGCTTTATGACACCGAAACTGTCCCCACTTTGGTTAACGTCCGTCTTTTCCAGCCGGAACCAGAACACATCCATCGGTGCCCCGAGCACCTCCAGCGGCAGTTCGGCCTGTTCGCGCAGAATCGACCGCCGCCCGTCGCAGGCGATCACCAGCCGCGCGGGCAAGTCTTCGCCATCGGCGGTTTTCACCATGTCGACGCGTCTCGTCTCGTCGTAACCCAGCCCGGTCGCCTCGCATTCCATGCGCAGCGCAAAATGCGGATAGCGTGACGCCTTTTCCGCGACAAAATCCAGCAAGTCCCATTGTGGCATCATTGCGATATAGCTCGCAGCGACCGGCAACCCTTTGAAGTTCGCTACCTTCATCTCGCGTCCGGCGATGCGCACAGCGATCTCGTCGATCCGACTGTGATCGATCTCCAGCAGTTCATGGAGCAGTCCAAGCTGGTGAAATATCTCCAGCGTCGAAGGATGGACGGTGTCGCCCCGGAAATCGCGCAGGAAATCCTTGTGCTTTTCCAGCACCGTTACCGGCACCCCGGCGCGCGCTAGCAGTAAGCCGATCATCATGCCTGCTGGCCCACCACCTACAATGATGACGTCGTTATCTTCCAATGCCTGCTCGCCTCGACGGCCAAGCGTCGATATAGCGCATTATAATGACTGAGGGAATTGAACCGACATCGATGCTGTCCGACGCGCTGGTGATACTCGGCGCGGCCGGACTGGTTATCCCGCTTTTCGCGCGGTTTCGAATAACGCCGGTTATCGGGTTTATTCTGATCGGCGTTGCGGTCGGCCCGTTCGGACTTGGTCGTCTTGTGCCCGAAGTGCCTTGGCTTGGCTACGTAACGATCGCGCATGCCGAAGCGTTGGAGCCCTTCGCTGAATTCGGAATCGTGCTGTTGCTGTTCGGAATCGGCCTGGAACTTTCGTTCAAGCGTCTCGCGGCAATGCGATCGCTCATTTTCCGAATGGGGCCGATGGAGCTATTCGGCAGCGCCGCGCTGATCGCGCTCGGCCTTATGGCGCTTGGCAATTCGCCACCCACTGCACTCGCGCTGGGGCTTGCCTTGTCGCTATCTTCGACTGCGCTGGTGCTGCGCATCGTGCGTGCCGACACCCAAGTCGGACGGACTGCCCTGGGCACATTGCTGTTCGAAGACATCGCTATCGTCCCGATTATCTTCCTGCTCGGCGCGATGGGACGCGGAGACCAGACCACCGACCTCCACACCTTCTTGACAACGCTGGGAACTGGCGCACTGGTCGTGGCCGTGCTGATCCTGTTCGGACGGACCTTGCTACCCTATCTTTTCGCCCAAGCAGCGCGAACCAAAAGTTCCGAAATCTTCCTTGCGGCCAGCCTGCTGGTGGTCATCGCCGCTTCGCTCGCCACCGCCGCTGTAGGTTTGTCGCCAATAGTCGGCGCGCTGGTCGCCGGGCTGATGATCGCAGAGACCGAGTTTCACGGCGAAGTCGAGGGGATGATCGATCCCTTCAAGGGGCTCGCGCTCGGTGTGTTCCTCATCACCATCGGGATGAGCCTCAACCTTGAGGTGTTGTGGCAACGTACCTGGGATATTTCGGTGGCGCTGGCGCTGGTACTGGTAATCAAAGCGGCTGTGACCAGCGCAATCCTGCGTTTGGGCGGCTTGCGAACCGCACCGGCGATCGAAGCAGGGGTCCTGCTAGCGAGCCCTTCGGAAACCACTTTGATCGTGTTGACGAGTGCAGTGAGCGTCAACCTTATCAATCCCGACGCAGCCCAATTCTGGCAGATCGTCACTGCGCTTGGCCTGACGATAACGCCACTGCTCGCACGGCTGGGCCGCAAGGTTGCCAGCAGGATAAGTTCGGGCGACGACGGCATGATCGATGATGGCGACGGCCCACGTGTCATCATTGTCGGTGCCGGCCGCGTCGGGCGGCTGGTGGCCGATATGCTGGTCACACATGAGCGCAGCTATGTGGCGGTCGATGCCGATGCCGACCTGACCGAACGCGCAAGACGGATGGGCTACCTCGCGATTTTCGGTGATGCAGGCCGCGCGGACGTGCTGCGGCGGTTGGGTGTAGAACGTGCACCGGCGGTGGTGTTGACCATGGACCAGCCGGTGCTCGCCGAGCGGCTCGTAGCCAAATTAAGAGATGAATTTCCCGAGCTGCTGATAGTCGCTCGGGCACGCGATGTCGCACACGCCGCAAGCCTCTATCGCGCCGGTGCCAGCCATGCCGTGCCCGAAACGCTCGAAGCCTCGCTGCAATTGTCCGAGGCCGTGCTGACCGATATCGGCGTCGCCATGGGTCCGGTTATCGCCTCGATCCACGAAAAGCGCGATGAGTTTCGCGTAGAAATCGAACGCGAAGGCGCGCTCGACTATCGGCCGAAATTGCGCACCGGGCCGACAGGCGATTGAGATGGTTTGAACTTTACCACGCCCCGGGCGTTGAATCGGCAAAGGAGAAAGCAATGAGCAATCCCGACCCGACCAAACCGACGCCCAACGATGAAAAGTTCAAGCCTCAAAACGTGGCCGATCCAAAGGCTACCGTAAATCCGCCTACAGCAGACGGCGATAATCCCGCTGACACGGACGGCAAGAACGTGGCACGCGGCAGTGAACCAGAGACGCGCAATTCCAGCAATTCACGGTAATTCGGTCAGGCGGCGCCTGCCTTAAGCTCAGCCTTCACCGCATCGATCGCGGTAACGGCCTTGTCACCGTCCGGCCCACCACCTTGCGCCATGTCCGGGCGACCGCCGCCGCCCTTACCGCCAAGTGCAGCGACGCCCGCTTTCACGAGGTCCACTGCACTGAAGCGGTCCGTCAGATCGTCAGTCACCGCTACCGCAAACGCAGCCTTTCCATCGTTGACTGCGCAGATCGCGGCAACGCCACTGCCGAGGCGCTTCTTTGCCTCATCCAGAAGGGGACGCAGTTCGCGCGCTTCGAGCCCTTCGATCACCTGACCTGAGAATGCGACGCCGCCGATGCTCTCATCGCTCGAACCGGCACCATCGGAAGATGTGCTCCCGCCGCCCAAAGCGAGTGCACGCTTGGTTTCGGCCAACTCCTTCTCAAGCCTTTTACGATCCTCGACCAGCGCTTCGACACGCGCAGTGGCCTCCTCTGGCGAGCTGCGCAAAGCTCCTGCTATCGCCCGTAGTGCTTCATCGCGAGCGACCAGCCACCGCCTTGCCGCTTCGCCGGTCAATGCCTCGATCCGGCGCACGCCGCTTGAAACCGCACTTTCGGAAACGATCTTGAACAAGCCGATATCGCCCGTCGCGCGAACGTGTGTCCCACCACACAATTCGACCGAATAATTACGGCCGCCACCTTCCTTGCGTCCCATTGACAGTACGCGGACTTCATCGCCGTATTTCTCGCCGAATAGAGCCAACGCGCCTGCAGCGACTGCGTCGTCAGGCGTCATCAACCGTGTCGAGACCTGTTCGTTCGCGCGAATCTCGGCATTCACCTCAGCCTCGATCGCCGCAATGTCTTCCTCGCTCAGCGGCTTTGGGTGCGAGAAGTCGAAGCGGAACCGATCCTGTGCAACCAGCGAACCCTTTTGCGTCACATGCTCGCCGAGCCTGTGGCGCAGCGCCGCGTGGACCAGGTGCGTTGCCGAATGGTTCGCACGGATTCGGTCACGCCGCTCGACGTCGATTTCGAGATGGACATTGTCGCCCAGCTTCACCGAGCCCTTGGCGATACGGCCCTTATGGGCATGGAGCCGCCCGAGAGGCTTGGCGGTCGTTTCCACCACGAACTCAAGCCCTTCCGGCGTCCAGATACGCCCGGCATCTCCAGTCTGGCCCCCGCTCTCGGCATAAAACGGTGTCTGATTGGTCAGAAGGACGAGGGCATCGCCTTCCCCAGCTTCTGAGACTTCCGCGCCGTCCTTAACCAACGCAACCACACAGGCCTCGCCGGTGGTGGCGGTATAGCCGGTGAATTCCGTTGAGCCTTCGCGCTCGGCGATATCGAACCAAACTTCTTCCGATGCCGCCTCGCCCGAACCTTTCCACGCCGCACGTGCCGCTGCCTTCTGTTCTTCCATCGCAGCATCGAAGCCGGCACGGTCGACCTTGAGCCCGCGTGTACGCAAGGCATCCTCGGTAAGATCGTAGGGAAACCCATAGGTGTCGTAGAGCCGGAATGCGGTTTCTCCAGCCAAAGTGCCGCCCTCAGCCAGATCGCCGGTAGCCTCGTCGAGTAGCCGAAGACCTTTGTCGAGCGTACGCCGGAATTGCGCTTCCTCTCGATCGAGCACATCCTCGATCAACGCTTCGCCACGCGACAGCTCGGGATACGCCTGCCCCATCTCGGTGATCAGAGCGGGCACAAGACGATGCATCAGCGGCTTGTCAGCGCCCAAAAGGTGCGCGTGACGCATCGCCCGCCGCATAATCCGGCGCAATACGTAGCCGCGGCCTTCGTTTGACGGCAGCACACCGTCGGCAAGCAGAAAGCTGGTCGAGCGTAGATGATCGGCAATCACGCGATGGCTCGCCCGATGCGCGTCGTCTGCGGGCACACCCGTGAGATGCACCGACGCTGCGATCAATGCTTTAAATGTATCCGTATCGTAATTGTCGGTGACGCCCTGCATCACCGCAGCGATGCGTTCGAGGCCCATGCCGGTGTCGATCGAGGGTTTGGGCAGATCGGCGACGATCTCGTCATTCGCCTGTTCGAACTGCATGAACACGAGGTTCCATATCTCGACGAAACGATCGCCGTCTTCCTCGGGCGATCCGGGAGGGCCGCCCCAGATATGATCGCCATGATCGTAGAAGATCTCAGAGCAAGGCCCGCACGGACCATCGGAGCCCATGGCCCAGAAATTGTCCTTGGTGGGAATGCGGATGATTTTATCGTCGGCAAAACCCGTGATTTTCTTCCACAGGTCGAACGCCTCGTCATCGGTGTGATAGACCGTGACCAGCAAACGCTTGGGGTCGAGCCCCCATTCCTTCGTCAGCAGGTTCCAGGCGTTCGTAATCGCCTGTTCCTTGAAATAATCCCCGAAGCTGAAATTGCCCAGCATCTCGAAGAATGTGTGATGCCGCGCGGTATAGCCGACGTTGTCGAGATCATTGTGCTTTCCGCCTGCGCGGACGCATTTTTGCGCGCTGGTGGCGCGCGGTGCGGGCGGAGTTTCAAGGCCGGTAAAGGCGTTCTTGAACGGCACCATGCCCGCGTTGACGAACATCAGCGTCGGATCGCTGAAGGGGACCAGCGGCGCAGAAGGCACCACGCGATGGTCCATTCCTGCGAAATAGTCGAGAAAGCTGCGCCGGATATCGTTTGTAGACGTCATGCCAGTGCAGTTAGGCAATGCCGCCGACGCCGACAAGCGCGGATTATGTGGACACAGTAATCTGCATTATGCGCGGGCAGACACGATCCAGGCAGCGGCGGGTATCGCGACCGCTGCTCCGACGCGATAGCGTTCGAGCACTTCGGCGAGCCGCTCTATTGTCGCATGGCGAGCAGCGTCGCCAAGCGCAGCAATAGGCATGGCAGTCGGACCAACACGCGTCAGATAGTCGCAAGCATCGGCCACAGGATCCTCGCCCGCGCCGAATACCATGCGATAATCAATCGAATCGAATGTGATTTCCTTCCAGCCTGCGTCACCAAGAATGGCCGCGACGCGATCGCGATTGCCGAAAGCGAACGGACCCGGCTCCTCCAGATTGACCGGAGGTGCAGGCGGGTCGGGCAAGGCCGACAGCGTCGCCGCGTCCCATTCGTTTTCGCTCCTGGCGCGAAAACACGAAAAGGTCAGTCTTGTTTCAGGGCCAGAGTGGTTGCGCAGATGAGCGAAGGCAACTTCCGGCTCGGCAAAGAACATGACCCCATGTCGCGAAACGAGGCGCTGCGAAGGATGCCCGGTCGTGCCAGTAGCGGCATCGCCCTGGACGAATGCCAGATTGCCAAACGTCCGACCACGTTCTCGAGCCACTTCCAGCAACTCAGATGAAATATCGAGGCCGGTGATCCGTCGGTCGGGATGCGCCTCAGCCAAAGCGCAACTGATTTCGCCGGCTCCGCAACCGATATCGAGCGCGCTGTCGTAATCATCGGCTTCGATGGCCTGGAGGAGGCGCGGCGTAAGCTCGCGGAAACTGCGGTCGGTGCGGCGCCATTCATGAGCCCAGATCGTACCGACACGACCAGTCCAATCGCGGTGATCGGTCATCGCTCTACCAGCCGAAATAAGGGCCGCCACGTTCACGGGCGCGCTGCCAGGCGGGACGGGCATGGATCGCTTCGACAAAGGCGGAAAGCTTTGGCGCTCGCTCCGAAAAGCCCTGCATCACCGCAATTTCAGCCGGAAAGCTCATCAGTACGTCTGCAGCACTCCAATCATCCCCAACAAAATGCAGGGATTGGTTCAGTCCGGCCTCGGCGAAGTCAATATGGGCAGCGAGCTGTTCATCGATACGCGGCGCAAGCGGTTCCGCCGCTTCCCCCAGCCGCGCGGCATAGAGCTTGAGCATCACCGGTACGAAGAACGAGCTTTCACCGAACTGCATCCACTCCAGATGAGCGATGTGGTCATCGCTGGACGGGTCGGGCAACCAAGTCCCGCCGCCGTGTCTCTCGCACAGGTACTGGATGATGGCCCCACTCTCGCTGACCATTTTTCCTGCGTCTTCGATGACCGGAGACTTCCCCAAAGGATGGACCGACTTGAGCTCCGGCGGCGCGAGATTGGTCTCAGCATCGCGTTTGTAAGGCACGACATCGTACTCGACGCCCAACTCCTCCAAAAGCCAGAGAATACGCTGCGATCGGGAGTTGTTAAGGTGGTGGACGGTTACGGGCATTACGCTCTCCGGATTGACGCTGCGGCTACGCTATACGAATCTCCATACGACAGCCAGCAATCCCGCGGGCTCTGTGGGCAGTTCTCGCAAACGGCAACTGACACCGAAAAGCCGACGCGGCTGGGGCAAGAGGCAGCCCCGGCGCGCGTCGGCTTTCCTGGTTATCGGAAACGCTGTGGGACAGCCGCCAATGCGGCGATATGCGTTTCCGCTTGAGAAGCGTGATCAGTCGTCCGCGTCCGGACCGGTCATCATCTCCTCGGCAACCTGATCGGTGCGGCCGCGAATAGCAGCTTCCAATCGGTCGCAAACCTCCGGATTATCACGCATGTATTGTTTCGCATTCTCCCGCCCCTGGCCGATACGAATGCTGTCATAGCTGAACCAGGATCCTGACTTCTCCACCAACCCGGCCTTCACGCCCAGGTCGATAATTTCGCCGATCTTGGAAATGCCCTCGCCATACATGATGTCGAATTCGACCTGTTTGAACGGCGGTGCCACCTTGTTTTTCACCACCTTCACGCGGGTCGAGTTACCCGTAATCTCGTCGCGATCCTTGATCTGCCCCGTCCGGCGGATGTCGAGCCGCACGGAGGCATAGAACTTCAATGCATTGCCGCCCGTCGTCGTCTCGGGATTGCCATACATCACGCCGATCTTCATGCGCAGCTGGTTGATGAAGATCACCATGCACTTGGAACGGTTGATCGAGCCGGTGAGCTTGCGCAGCGACTGGCTCATCAGGCGCGCTTGCAGGCCGACATGGCTGTCACCCATCTCACCCTCGATCTCGGCGCGCGGCACCAGCGCGGCAACCGAATCAACCACCAGAACGTCGATCGCATTGGAGCGCACCAGCGTATCGGTAATCTCCAGCGCCTGCTCACCCGTGTCGGGCTGCGAAACGATCAGTTCGTCGATATCGACACCCAGCTTACGGGCATAGACGGGATCGAGCGCATGTTCGGCATCGACAAAAGCCGCTGTGCCGCCGGCCTTTTGCGCTTCGGCGATGACATGCAGCGCGAGCGTGGTCTTGCCCGAGCTTTCCGGCCCATAAACTTCGATAACCCGACCCTTGGGCAATCCACCCACGCCCAAAGCGATATCGAGGCCGAGCGATCCGGTCGAAATCGATTCGACCTGCATTGCTTCCTTCTGCCCCAGCTTCATGGCCGAGCCTTTGCCGAATGCGCGATCTATTTGCGCAAGAGCGGCGTCGAGTGCCTTCTGACGGTCCTTGTCCACTTCCCTACCTTCTACCAGCTTCAGATTGGCCGCCATGACACACGCCTCCTTCGATTGACCAGAGCCGAGGTTCGACTCTTCAACTGATCAGGCTTGTATCTGCTTTGTTCTTATAGAACAAGAGGGGAACGAAAAATTTCCTTCATGCCCCGGCTCCGGCGCATTTTCAGGCGTCTTCGTGCATCTGGTTTGCCAGCACTTCGGCAACCCTTGCGTTGATCTGCTGCACGCTGAAGGGCTTGGGCAGGAAATACATATTGTCGATGTCGATCTGGTTGCGCAGCTGCTCCTCGGCATAGCCGGACATGAACAGGATCGGGATGTGGGGCTTCACCCGGCGGATCGCCCGGGCCATTGCCGGGCCATCCATCGCGGGCATCACCACATCGGAAACGATCAGGTCGAACTGGTCCTTACCATTGGCGATGATCCCAAGCCCTTCCTCGCCATCGCGCGCGCTGGTGACCGAATAGCCAGCGCGCGACAGAGCCCGCTCGGCGACGGCGCGAACCATGTCCTCGTCCTCGACCAGAAGGAGTTTGCCACCACCGGCCCATTCGCTCGTGCGCCCCTCTTCGCCATCCTCGCCCCGCCCATTCTGGGTCGGGACGACCTCACCGCGATGCACCGGCAGGTAAACCGTAAAGCGAGCGCCTTGCGGCCGCCCGTCAGGGCCGAGGACATTGTCGGCAAAGATGAAGCCGTTGGACTGTTTGACGATGCCGTAGACGGTCGAAAGACCAAGCCCGGTGCCCTTCCCCTGCTCCTTGGTGGTGAAGAAGGGCTCGAAAATCTTGTTGATCACACTGGCCGGAATGCCGCCGCCGGTGTCCTGAACGATCAGCGCGGTATAATCGTCGGCGGGCATGATATCGATGCCCATCTTGCGCACGTCGCGCGCAGAGACGCGACGTGTCGCCAATGTCAGCCGCCCCATCTTGTCTTCACCGGCCCTGGCCGAATGCTGCTGCATCGCGTCGCGCGCATTGACCGCGAGGTTGATGATAACCTGCTCGAGCTGCTGCGGGTCGGCGCGCACCGGGCCGAGCTCGCGGTCATGCCGGATCGAGAACTCGATCGAGGCGCCCATCAGGCGCTTGAGCAACTGGCTGACCTCGCTCACGACATCGGGCAATTGCAGCACGACCGGGCGCAAGGTCTGCTGGCGGCTGAAAGCGAGCAACTGCCGTGTCAGGCTGGCAGCGCGGTTGGAATTGGCCTTGATCTGCTGGATATCGTCATAATCGCTGTCGCCCGGAGAATGGCGCAGCAGCATCAGGTCGCAATAGCCGATGATTGCGGTGAGGACGTTGTTGAAATCATGCGCGACGCCGCCTGCCAACTGCCCAACGGCCTGCATCTTGGTGGCTTGCGCGACCTGACGGCGCAGGCGCTTTTCCTCGCTGGAATCGCTGATCGAGAGCAGCACCGCCGCATCGCCCAACCCGCGCACACCGGCGAGGCCGATTGACACAGGCTCTTCCTTGTCCCCCGCTAGTCGCACCGCCATGTCACCGCTCGAGGCGACACCGCGGGCGAAGCGGCGGACCGAATCCGAAATTGCCGCCTTATCCTCACGAACAACGAGATCCGAAGGGAATGCAGGAAGTCCGGCCTGCTCGCGCTCGACAGCGCGCAAGAATGCCTTGTTGGCGAACATGAAACGCCCGTCGCGATCGGTCAGTGCAAGGCCAAGCGGAAGTGCGGACAGCAGAGCCTCGAGCTGCGGAATAGTCGCCGCCCCGCCCGCTTCCCAGCCCGTTCCTATGCCTACCCCGGCATCGACCAGCAGCATCAGCGATGGCGCCTGATCCGCCTCGATACTGCGCGCCCCGCGCTCATCGAGCGGAATATGAACCAATGTCTGCGGAATTCCCTGCTGACCCTCGCGGGCGAAGAAAATCCGGTCGCGCTCGTCCGACCGCAGAAGCTGCACGAATTCCTGACCGATCAGCGACTGTCCAGATTCCCCGGTCGCGCGCTCGGCAAGACCGGATGTGTGACCGAGCACCAGCCCATCGGGCGCGACAAGCGCCATTTCCAATCCGGCATGCGACATCATCGTGCCAACGGGGCCGCGCAGCCAGCCTTCGATTCCGTCGAAGCTGCGTTCGGCCACTATCTCCGCGATGCGCCAGACCAGATAGTCTTCGGCGCGCCCAGCACGTGTTACCGACAGCTGGAAGCGTCGATTGCCGGTCGTCAAAACCATCTCGGCAACTTCAGCATACCCCTCGCGCCAAGCCTTGCGCGTAGCGTCAACCAAAGCGGCGCGGGTATTGGCGTCGATTGGCAGTTCGGCCAGCGGAACGGGGTCGCGGAACCAGTCCTGATAGGTCTTGTTTGCGCACGTCACCCGGTTCGCGCGGTCGGTGATGAGGATGGCGCGCCGGTTGTTCTCTATGCCAGCCAGCGTCACGCTCCAGTCCGGCTGTTCAAGCTCACCCACGGATGGTTGCGAAAGCGAGCGCGACAGAACCACCATCGCCAGCATCAGCGCCACGACACCACCCAGGTAGATCGCCGCGATCAACGCATTGCCACCGATCAGCCATACCAGCAGAGCCGAAAGAACGGTTGCGGCTGCAACCCCGACAAGGGTCGAAGCAGGGCGCGTCTCGACGTTGAATTGCATGGATCCGGTCATGTGCCATCTCCGCGTAGACGCTGGTTCAGACGACGCTCCATCGCCACCAGCCTGCGTCGGCGCTTGCGCATGACTATAACGCGCCAAGCGAAGCTGGAAACGACGTAGCCCAGACCAGCTGATACGATCGCCAGCACGACGAAGCCGAATGCGGTAATTCCCGCCATGGCGAACCAGTCGGCAAGGATGCCGCGATCGCTGGCGAGATGACCGGCCGCTCCACCGACCATGGCTGCATCCAGATTAAGCACGAAATGCCCCACCTTGTTGGCGACCACCAACCAGAACGGCAGGGTAAAGGGATTGGTCACGAAAGTCACCAGCGCCGCCAGCGGCACGTTGGCTCTTGCCGGGAGGGCGAGAAACGCAGCAAGGAAGATCTGCCCCAGCGGTACGATAAATCCGGCGAACAGGCCCAGCGCGACGCCGCGCGGGACCGAACGACGCGTAAAGCGCCACAGTTCTGGCGAAAGGAAACGATGCGCAATGGGGGCGAGATATTTGTTGCCCGCCATTTCTTCACGCGTGGGCATACGCAGCCCGAAGCGGCGTGCGAGGCGCTTCTTCCGACGCGCTTGGATTCGTGAATTTCGGCTCATGTCCACCGGCGCGCAATGCGCTTGTCCAACGGCAAGGGCAAGCGGGCCCGCAAGGCACTGATCGAGAAAATCACACGCTTAGTATGGTTACGATGCAGTGGCTTGAAAAGGCGGGCGGCTTAGCCTTTTTCCCGCAAGAGCCGCGCCTTGTCGCGTTTCCAGTCGCGCTCCTTGATCGACTGACGCTTGTCATGCGCCTGCTTACCCTTGGCGAGCGCCAGTTCCACCTTCGCGCGGCCCGTGCGGTTGAAATAGATCGACAGCGGGACGAGCGTCATTCCCTTGCGCTCGACCGCGCCGAACAGCTTGTCGATCTCGCGCTCGTGCAGCAGCAGCTTGCGCGGGCGACGCGGCTCGTGATTGAGCCGGTTGCCGTGGCTGTATTCTGGGATATTGGCATTGATCAGCCACACCTGCCCGTCGCGCACCTCGGCATAGCTTTCCTTGATCGAAGCTTCGCCCGCACGCAGCGCCTTGACCTCGGTACCTTGCAAGGCAAGCCCAGCCTCGAATGTCTCATCGACGTGATAGTCGAACCGCACGCGCCGATTGTCGGCGACGGTCTTGACCTTGTCGAAGGTAACGGGTTTGGGCCTGACCATAAGGGCGCGCGATGTAGGCGCTAATGCCGCAAAGGGAAAGGTCTGGCCGGAGATTCGTGCGCCGTCCTCAATTGACGGGAAACGAATTGGCGGTAGTTCATGCCCGTTCTAGCTTCCGAGCAAACCGGCATGTTGCAATGCTTCGTCGACCGCCGCCTTCGCGAAATCGGAGCAGGCGACGAGCGGCAGGCGCACATCCGGCAATAACCATTCATGCACCCGGCTCAGGGCATATTTGACCGGCGCAGGGCTGGCATCGCTGAACATCGCATAATGCAGCGGATAAAGACGATCGTTGAGTTCGCGCGCGCACACGAGGTCATTGTCGGCACAGGCTTGCTGGAATTCGGCGCACAAGGCCGGGGCGACATTGGCCGTCACGGAGATGCAACCGACGGCGCCCGCAGCATTGGCCGGGAGCGCCAGTTCATCATCGCCGGACAACTGGCAGAAATCCTTGCCTATTCCCATCCGATGGTCAGTGACCCGGCTCAAATCCCCGCTCGCATCCTTAATTCCGACGATTCGTTCGGGGAATTTCTTGGCCAGCTCGCACACCGTTTCCGGCTTGATATCGGTCACGGTGCGGCCAGGTACGTTATATAGCACGATCGGCAAATCGGACTTCTCTGCGAGATAGCTGAAATGCGCAATCAGGCCGGCCTGCCCCGGCCGGTTGTAATAGGGCGCGACACACAGGCCCGCAGCCGCGCCGGCCTTTTTAGAAAAGCGCATGTGAAGCAGTGCATTATTGGTATCATTTGACCCGCAACCTGCGATGACTGGCACTCGCCCGGCAGCCTGCTCAACGCAGATTTCAATCACCCGATGATGTTCGGCATTGGACAAGGTCGACGCTTCCCCGGTGGTCCCGCAGGCCACCAGCGCACTACTGCCCTCCTCGATTTGCCAGTCGATCAGGCGCCGAAAAGTCGCCTCATCCAACGACCCATCGCGAAAAGGAGTCACCAGAGCCGGAATTGAACCTGAGAACATTGCCTTACTCTCCAAATTTAGGCCTAATCCGGCGTGGATCGTTGGTATGATCGGGGGGGTGGTCATTCACCGCCTGATAAGGAGCGGGATGGCATAATGTCCAGCATGGGACACAAGAGGATTTCTCGATTTCTGATTAGCGCCGCTTTTCTGGCGCTGCCGTCGGCCGTCTACGCACAGGATGCGGCCAGCTGGGACAATGCCCGCGCCGATCTGGCCGCGAGCGAACAGGGGCCAATGGCATCGGCGATTGCACGCTGGGAGCAGTTGGTTGCCAGCAGTTCGCTGTCCTTCAACGATTACGCCAGCTTCATCACCCAATATCCGGGCTTCCCGCGGCAAGAGACGTTGCAGCGCCGCGCAGAGGCCGCGCTCGATAGCGAAGCGCCCTCGCCGCAGACTTTGGTCGCCTTTTTCGACAAGTTTCCACCGCTCACCAATTCTGCGCGAGCCCGTTATGCGCTGGCACTGGGCACGCTGGCTCGGCCGGGCGCTGCCTCCGTCGCGCGCGACGCATGGCGCGGCGGGACCATGAGTGGCCCGTCCGAAGCCTATGTGCTCGGTCTTTATGGGCAGCAATTTACCCAGCAGGATCAGGACGCGCGGATGAATGCGCTGCTGTGGCAAGGCGACACCGTCGGCGCAGCGCGCCAGATTGCCCGCGTATCCCCCGACAAGCGCGCGACATTCATGGCGCGGTTGTCCCTGGCGCAAGGTCAGGATCCGGCGGCCAACGGCTTGATCGTGCCTGCCGACGCGACCAGCGATCCGGGCTATATTTACAATCTGGCACGCTACGATCGTAGCAGTGGGAATTTGTCCGATGCGGTCACCTTGCTGGCCACGCGCCCGAAATTCGCCAGCCTGCCGCTCGATCCGCAGGCGCTGGTGGGCGAAATGCTGCGTGTTGCCAGGGGCGCAGGTGATGCCCAGGCGGTCCAGATCGCCGCAAAAGTCGACGAGCTGTTTGCACCGGGCGCCGATCTCACCCAGCAGCCCTACCGACTGCGCGACGACTACACTTCGCTGATGTGGCTCGGCGGGACCAAGGCGCTGTGGAATCTGGGCGATGGCGCGCGGGCGGCCCCGCTGTTCTATCGCTATGGAGCGGCGGCGCAGACCACGCAGACCCGGTCGAAAGGCTTTTATTGGGCCGGAATTGCAGCACAGCGCGCGGGCGACCGTGCTGCTGCGACGAAATATCTGGCGATGGCGGCGGACTATCCCGAACGCTTCTATGGGCAGTTGGCTCTCAAGCAACTGGGTCACCCGATGCCGAGCCTGGCGAACAACGATCCAGTGATCCCCTCACCGCAGCAAACCGCTGCTTTCAACGCCGCGCCATTGACCAAGGCCGTGCGCGAAGTTGCTCGCGACGCCCCGTGGAAGACCGGAATCCAGTTCTACAAGGCGATTGCCGAGAACGCCTCCACGCCCGAGCAAATGGCCCTGGTCTCGACGCTGGCGCGACAGATCGGTCGGCGTGATCTGGCCGTCATCCTTGCCGATCAGGCGGGCTCCCAAGGTTTCGACGAATTCGTTGCTCAAGGCTATCCGGTGGTCGACATCCCTCCCGGCGCCAACTGGACGATGGTTCATGCGATCGCGCGGCAGGAAAGCCAGTTTGCCGATAATGCGATCAGCCATGCGGGTGCTCGCGGATTAATGCAGTTGATGCCGCGAACCGCGCAGGAACAGGCCGGTAAGCTCGGGATTACCTATCTCTCCGCCGATCTTATCCGCTCGCCCAGCACCAATCTGCAACTCGGCGATGCGTATTTTGCGCGAATGATGGATTACTATGGTGGATCCTATCCGCTCGCCGTTGCGGCTTACAACGCAGGTCCGGGCAATGTGAACAAGTGGCTGGCCGCCAATGGCGATCCGCGGACAGGCAGCGTTCCGTGGGTCAAATGGATTGAGGAAATTCCGATCTACGAAACCAAGAACTACGTCCAGCGCGTGATCGAAAACGCTGCGGATTATGAGCAACTCTATCCCGGCAAACTCAATGGCCGTTCACCGCGCACGGTCAGCGATTTCCTTCGCTGACCGACCGGCAGGCTCACACCGAGAGCGGTACGCCGGGTTCGTGCTTGCTGGTGCGAATCGTCAGCGAAGTCTTGACGCTGCCGACGTTGGGAGCCGGGGTAAGCTTGCTGGTCAGGAACTCCTGAAAGCTTTGAAGGTCGCGGCTTACGATCTTGAGAATAAAGTCGATCTCGCCATTGAGCATATGCACTTCGCGCACTTCCGGCAGATCACGCATCGCTTCCTCGAACGCTCGCAGCGCATCCTCGGCCTGGCTCTTCAGGCTGACCATGGCGAACACGGTGATGGTGAAGCCCAGCTTCGATCCGTCCAGTTCGGCATGATACCCGCGAATCACCCCATCCTCTTCCAGCGCGCGAACGCGCCGCAGGCACGGGGGTGCGGTCAGGCCAACGCGGTGCGCCAGTTCAACATTGGTAATGCGTCCTTCGTCCTGCAGCTGAGCCAGCAGGTGACGGTCAATCTCGTCGAAATTTGCCATTTGTCTCGTGCCCCAGTTCAGCGGATGAGAGGCCCCGTATGCGAAGCGGTCAGGGGATCGATTCATCTCATCGTGATCAGCGTTCGGCTAATATTATTGTTCCTGCCAGCAATTGTCCCGCGTTGCAACGTGGGGACAACTTTATATTCAGCCTGTTTTTTGCCGGAGTATGAAGCAGGATGGGGCATGGCGCTTGAGAGCCGGTAGTTACGAGGCTTAAGCCATTTTTTCGGAGATTTCGTGCATTTCGATGACCGCCTTGCCACTGTTCTGCGTCACCGCGCCTCCAGCGAGGCGTCGGCGCGCACGCAGATCAGGCAGCTGGTCGATTTGCTCGGCGAGTCGCAACCCGGCGGCGATCCCCGGCTGATTGACGCCGCCTATCTACGCCTCGGTGCGCTCGAGGAGATCGTACCGCTGGGTCATCGCGCGAGGATCGCCGGGGATTGCAGCGCTCGTATCCGGTCTCCCCGCCTGGTCGCCTGGTTCGGCAGCCGCGATCCGGCCATTGCCGCCGCCGCTTTGGCCCGAGCGCAGCTCGCCGAGGACGATTGGGTGATGCTGATTCCCGAACTTTCGATCAGGGCTCGTGGCTTGTTGCGCCATCGCCGCGACCTTCCACCCGGCGCAGTGACGATGCTCGATCGGCTCGGCGCGCGCGATCGAGCCTTGCCCGAACCGGAATCGGTCCCGCTGCCTCCTCTCCATATAGAAGAAGAGATCGCCACTGCCCCCGCCGAAAAGGCGGAGCCGGTAAGCAAAGCGGATGTCGCGGCTGGGGCAAGCCGCGAAACGACCGAGATTGGTGCGCTTGTCCAGAGGATCGAGGCTTTTCAGAAGGCGCGGGAGGCTAAACCCGAGAAATCGGCGAACAAAGCCACCGACGATGCAAATCGCCCGGATGCCCCGCGCCTGCCGCTTGGCGAATCCCCGATGGGCGAGGATGACCGCCGCGCGGCAACCACCGCATTCATCTTTTCGACCGACACCGATGGCCGGATCGACTGGGCAGAACCCGCCATTGCGCCACAAGTGGTCGGGATCGAACTCGTTGCGCATCCTGCCCTGAATGGTGCCAGTGCCGGCAACACCTTCGCATCCGCCTTTTTCGACCGACGCCCCGTGCGCGCGGCGCTTGTGGAGATTGCCGCATCGGAACGGGTGTCCGGGGCCTGGCTGGTCGACGCCGCTCCACGCTTCGCCGCACGTACCGGTCGCTTCGATGGCTATGTCGGCAGGCTACGCCGCCCACTTGCCCGACCGACGGAACAGCACTCGCCGCGCGCCGCCGATCGCTTGCGCCAGCTCCTGCATGAGTTGCGTACCCCGGTGAACGCAATCCAGGGTTTCGCGGAAGTCATCCAGCAGCAGGTGTTCGGCCCTGCCCCGCACGAATATCGTGCGCTGGCAGCCACGATTGCCGGGGATGCCGCGAGGATATTGGCTGGTTTCGAGGAACTGGAGCGGCTTGCGCGGCTTGAAAGCGGGCTGGTCGAGCCATCTGTCGGCTCGGTCGACTTTGCTGCCGTTGTCCGTCAGCAGGTCGGACAATTGCAGGGCGTCTTGTCCACCCGGGTCGCGCGCTTTGAAGCCGATTTGGGCAACGAGCCCCTGTGGGCTGCCTTGTCACAGGATGACGCGGAAATGCTCGCTTGGCGAATGCTGGGGACTTTGGCAGCCGCCACAGGCGCGGGAGAGACCGTCACGCTGGGACTTTCCTCCCACGAAGGCGAGCTGGCACTCAGTGTCTCACTTCCTGCTTCGCTGGCGGAGAGCGACGACATATTTTCGAGCCAGGCCCATCATTCGACCGGTGCGGCAGGAATCGGTTTGTTCGGGGCGGGATTTGCCTTCCGCCTTGCCCGCGCAGAGGCGCGTGCCGCCGGAGGTTCGTTCACGCGCGATGGCGGGTATTTGGTACTCAACCTGCCCCTCGCCAGCATATCCGCCGAAGCGCCAGGAGTTCACAAGACTCCGAATGGCACCTTTGGCTAGGTGCGATCCGATCGGGTAAACCGCATAAGTTTCACAGAGCCGCTTGCCCTTGGCCGCCACTCAAGCTAGGCGCGCGTCCTGCCGGCGCGAAACCGGCGGGCCTGTAGCTCAGCGGTTAGAGCTGGCCGCTCATAACGGCTAGGTCGCGGGTTCGAATCCTGCCGGGCCCACCACTCGCGCGGCAGGAAAAATCAGGTCGGGGAGTGGCGCAGTCCGGTAGCGCGCTTGCTTTGGGAGCAAGATGTCGCAGGTTCGAATCCTGTCTCCCCGACCACTTTATCTCAAAATCGACGGTTTTCTGCCATTTTGCAGGTGTTGACGCCGTGCACCGGACACACAACCGGTACACAAAAGCGTAGCACATGCGGGAAGGTAACCAACCGATGTCGCGCATTCCGCACGTCACCCGCCGCGATGGCCGATATGTCTTTCGCCGCAGAATCCATTTCCGAAATCTTATCTCTAAACCGCTAGCGATCGCTCTGAAAACGGCCGAGCCGGCCACCGCGAGCCAGCGCGCCGCGATTCTGTCGGCACGGTTCGAGGCAATAAAATCGAACGTGGGGCGAATGATTGAATCCGGGGCGCCGCTGACAGGCCAGCAAATCGAGGCGCTTTTCCGCGCTGAACTAGAGATGGAATTGCGGGTGCATAGCGATCGCGCGCATAGCGATGACGCTTGGGCGGACCGAGCGTTGGAGCTCGCCTTCAACGATCACGAAATGTACGAAACCTTGCTGTTTCCCGCACACGATGCTCCCGAATTGCGCGAGTTTGCGCACGGCCTGATCCCGGATGAATTTGTGGTTGAGCATCTCGCTGCAGTGGGCGCTCCGGCTACAAGCTCCAATGTCAGTATCGCCCGCAGCCATCTTATGCGCAGTCGCTCAATCGCGGGGAAACTAATTCAACGTCTGAAGGACGCGGACATCGCGATCTTTCCGGACCAAGTGCGCGCAATTGCCGCCGACTACGAACAGACTGTTTCCGCCCGATTGAGTTCTCCTGCACGTGTCGGAACGACAGTGCTCCCGCAACCTGCGCAAGACCAGAACGTCGAATGCCAGTTCTTGATCTATGATTCGCGCCGCTTCGGCGACATTATCGAGGACATAATTTTCGAGCTGAAAGCCGAAGGCAGATGGACCAGCCGGGACGCGGACTATCGAAGGGTTCTACGCAGTTTCGCCTGGATCACCGGAAACCGGGAACTCGGGTCCTATGATCACCGTGACGTTAGCTCCTTTAAGAGGGGCCTTCTCCGACTTCCCAAAAACGGTTTCGCGTACGGCACATTATCCAATGGAAACATGTCGCGCCCATTCGAAGAAGTAATGTCTGAACTACCACCGCTGACTCCAGACCGGCGGCGGAGCCTAAAAACTCTCAATCGCGACCTGAGTTACATGAGCACCGCCGCGCAGCATCTCGCTCAATCTGCATGGAAGCCCAAGGTCCCAAATTCGAAAGTGCTCGATTTCTCAGGGTCGGTTGTGCGCATAGAGAACGATGGCATCGACAAACGCCCGCCGTGGACGACTGAGCACATGCGCTGCCTCTTTTCCTCGCCAATTTACGCTGGCGGGGGCGGCGCACTTCGCCGCTTACATGAGGCTTATCAGCCGAAAGTCTGGCATGATGCCGCCTACTTCGCGCCGCTAATATGGTACTACACCCACGCCTGCCGCGAGGAGATTTGCGGACTAGAGATCGCCGACGTCTCGATTGACCACCCTACCCCGCACATTCTCATTCGGGACAATTTGACCCGCGGAAAGGACGGGGAAAAGGCAGGCGAGAAGCGTCTGGCTAGGCGGCGCGAGATCCCGCTACATCCCGAGATCATCCGTTTAGGATTTCTGGACTACGTGTCGGCCATTCGCGACGAAGGCCACTCAGCGGTCTTCCCAGAGCTCTATCTGAACGAAACGAAGCGCGGTGGCGCGCACTTCTACGAGCGAGCGTGGGTCCACATGGTTGGATGGATCAGCGATCGGCTACCTATCCCCGTGAACGAGGAAGGGAAAGGACCTGATATTCATTCGATACGCAGTCTCGGATCGTCTCAGTATGAAATCGACGGGGTAAATGAAAACATGCGAGCCGATGTGATGGGACATGCGAGACCAAGCATAAATGGGAAGCACTATTCCAAGAGGAAAAAGACCGAGGGCATCGATGTTGTCCTGGCGGAGAGGCTGAAGTTTCTTGAGAAGTATGTCCCGGAAATCACCGGAGACGTTGCCGCAGAGCCAATTCGTCTACTCCCACTGGAAAAACGCTCACGCGTCGGCAGCAGTCGCGCACGCAAACCGCGGACAAGGCCCACTAGCCAAAGCTCTGAAAGAAATAGATGACGGACATGGAGTGGGCTCGAGGAGAATGATCACAGGTATATGAAAGAATTTTCGAATGCGCCCGAAAGATTACACAACCGTAGAACAGCGAGATCGCCTCAGCGGCCCAGCGCTAAGAACTTTCTTCAACATCTCGAACGCATGGAAACTAACGGACGTCGAAGAAGCGACAATCCTCGGAATTTCGGACTTGGCCGTTTTAAAACGATGGAAGGAAGGAGAGGGTTCAACCCTATCTTTCGAAACTCGCACTCGGATCAGCTATATTCTGGGAATATATAAAGCGCTCCATATCCTAATTCCGCAAAAGCAGTACGCGGATGAGTGGGTGCGGCGTCCGAATTCCGCTCCGGGATTTGATGGGACCAGTGCCCTTGACCGAATCCTGTCCGGCAAAGTCGAAGATTTGCAATTTGTACGCCGGTACCTTGATGCGCAGCTGATATGATATTCCATTGCGGGGAACGGCTGCGCTTGAGTCGAAGCTGTGCGCTTATCTCGCTGTCCGGCTTCACTTGTCCTGTATCGGAAAGCTGACACAACTACCGTGTGAGAATAGTCCACTCCAATCCAAACTTGGCGAGGTACTTCCTGAGCCGGTCGGAATCGTTGGTCGACCTGCGCTGTTCGCGTGATGCGGCAAAGAGGGTCCGGCCTGCATCCGACAGGCTGGACGATCGCCGACACACCTCAACCACATAGTCCAATTGAACCCGATCGAATGGGTCAATCGCTGCGACCCGATCCTTTCCGAGGAGGTCGGTGAGGCTGTCGTATTCCGCTTTGTCACCGGACCAAAGCCGCGCAAGTCGGCTCGTTTCGAAGTCCACCGCCTCGCGGTCGATCCTGCCGGTCGGGCAGAGTGTGGCCATACGAGTAACGCTAGCGGCAAGGTCACGGAAGTTGCCTTGCCACCGTGCAGATGGGCTCTCGGCGAAAGCGAGATAGCGCTCGCGCGCTTCCTTGTTGAACGTAACGCGCGTGCCCTCGCTCTCTGCGAAACGTTCAAGTTCGTAATCGAGATTAGGAGCGATGTCCTCGCGCCGCTCGGCCAAACCGGGCAGCGCGAAAGTCCACAGGTTGAGCCTTGCAAACAGGTCTTCGCGGAAATTCCCGGCGGCAACTTCGTCCATGAGGTTGCGGTTGGTGCCAGCGATCAGCTGGAATTCGCTATTGGCTTCGCTGTCTGCGCCGACCGGAAGGAAACGCCCCTCCTCTATGGCGCGCAGGATCATAGCCTGCTCGTCCAGCCCTAGCTCGCCAATCTCGTCCAGGAACAATAAGCCCTTGTCGGCACTCTTGAGCAGGCCAGGTCGGTCCTGGACGGCACCGGTAAAGGCACCTTTCTTGTGACCGAACAGCGCGGACATGGCGCTGTCGCCCTTCAGGGTTGCGCAGTTGACCTCCACGAATGGACCTTCGACCTGGTGGCGCAGTTTCTTGAGCTCGTAGACCTTGCGCGCGAGCTGGCTTTTACCTGCGCCGGTCGGCCCCATCAGCAGGATCGGCGCGCGGCTTCGCACGGCCACCTGTTCGATCTCTTCGATCATGCGGTTGAAGGCCGCGTTCCGGGTCTCGATCCCGCTTTTGAGGAAGCTGGTGCTTTCCGCGCTCGCTTCGGCAAAGCGGCTGGCGATGGAATCGTAACGCGAAAGGTCGAGATCAATCGAGGCCCAGGTGCCGATCGGCTGCGGCGCTCCCTTGTGAGGCTGTGTCTGCAACAGCATGCCGGGCAGATAGCGCGCCTCGGTCAGCAGGAAGAGGCAGATCTGAGCCACATGGGTGCCGGTGGTAATGTGGATCAGGTAATCGTGAGTGTCCGGATCGAATTCGAACTCACGCGCGAAATCGAGCAGCTTTCCGTAGACCTCCTCGAAGTCCCATGCGTCCTCGAAGTCCAAGACGTGAGGGATGACTTCGGTCTCGGGCGAAACGTCCCGAATATCCTGCATCACGAATTCGGCGAGGCGTCGGTGATAGCTGCCATGGATCAGCACGAAGCGATCCACTCGCAGATCTTCCTGCATGCAGATGCTGACCGTGGGCCGCCACTTGTTCCAACGTGACGGACCGAACTTCGCGGCATCGAGTGTCGAGCCAAGGAAACCAATGACAGTAGTAGGCTTCATGCCTCTTTTGATAAATTTTTATCAGATACGATACAAGTGAATATGTTTTGTACGACCCCGTATGCTGCTGATGAAAATCACGGCCCTACATATAACATTTTATTACAGATACTTATATGGACTTTCCGCTGCGAGGCTCAAATTTGGCACGCCTCATGCTCTATCCAAACCGTCGGGTAAGTCGAACACCCGGCGAGACGCGGGAAATGGGCGGCCGGAATGGGCCGGCCGCCCAAAGCCCGATGAAGTTTCATGATGGAGTTGGACTATGGCCAACAAGACGCTTTTTTCCTCGGCGCTGGCGAAGTTCCTGCCGCGCACGAACACGGTGAACCAGGCAGGTGGCAACGCTTATGCCTATGGCCCCGAAGCCCTGCTCGCGCAGCTAGCCGCAACCGGCACGTTGTCGGACGGTTTCTATGCCGATGCGCAGGACCAGTTTGCCAAGGCGCTCGAAGCAGCCTGGGCGGTGGACGCTGAATGGGTAGCCAAGTGTGCGATCTATGCTCGCCAGTCGGGCGCGATGAAGGATATGCCAGCATTGCTGACCGCAGTGCTGTCGATGTCCGATCCGGACCTAATGGTCCCGGTGTTCAAGCGCGTGATCGATAACGGCCGCATGCTGCGCAACTTCGTGCAGATCATGCGTTCGGGTCAGACTGGGCGGACGTCGCTTGGCTCGCGGCCGAAACGGCTGGTGCGCGAATGGCTGGAAAATGCCTCGACCCGCCAGCTGATGCAGGCGGCAACTGGTAATGATCCGAGCCTGGCGGATATCGTCAAGATGGTTCACCCGGCTCCGGCCTCGGCCGAGCGGCGTGCCTTCTATGGCTGGCTGATCGGCAAGCCCTATGATGTCGCGGCGCTGCCGAAGGAGATCGCCGAGTTCGAGGCGTGGAAGGCGGACCGTTCGCGGCCCTTGCCCGATGTGCCCTTTGAATGGCTGACTGCCTTCGAGCTGACAGCAAAGCAGTGGGCCGTGCTGGCCGAGCGTATCGGGTGGCAGGCGCTCCGGATGAACTTGAACACGCTGGCGCGTAAGGGTGTCTTCCAGATCGACGGAGTGACCGAGATGGTTGCTGCCCGGCTGGCCGATCCCGATGCCATCGCACGGGTCAAGCCGATGCCCTACCAGTTGATGACGGCGCTGACGCAGGTTGGTGACGGCGTTCCGCTGGCGGTGCAGGCCGCGCTTGAGAAGGCTCTGGACCTGTCGCTTGCGAAGGTCCCGGTGCTGGAAGGCAATGTCGTGGTGTGTCCGGACGTGTCGGGCTCGATGGGCTCGCCCGCAACCGGTTACCGAAAGGGTGCGACTTCGGTCGTGCGCTGCATCGACATCGCCGCGCTGGTATCGGTCGCGATGCTGCGGAGCAATTCGCAGGTCCGCGTGCTGCCGTTCGAGGTGGACGTGGTCTCGCTCAAGCTTGATCCCAAGGCCCGTGTGGCGGTGAATGCCGCCAAGCTGGCAGGGGTCGGCGGTGGAGGAACGAATGTCTCGGCCCCGCTTGCTTTGCTGAACCGCGAGAAGGCGATGGTCGACACTGTCGTGATCGTCTCGGACAACGAGTCCTGGTTCGATGCGCCGCGTCCATGGTCCTATGGCGATGCTTCGGCGACGATGAAGGAGTGGAACAAGCTGAAAGCCCGTAACCCGGGCGCGAAGCTGATCTGCATCGACATCCAGCCTTACGGCTCGACGCAGGCGAAAGATCGCAAGGACATCATGAATGTCGGTGGTTTCACCGATGCGGTGTTCGACGCAATGGCACGCTTCGCCAATGGCGATGCGAAGGATTGGGTCGAGATCGTCAACGAAGTGGAGATTTAAGAAAGGAACATACAAGGTCGCGGCGAATGCCGGGAAGGACTACACTCAGGATGCAGGTGTCGCGGGTTCAAATCCCGCCTGTCGGGAAACCGGCAGTAGCTCAGCTTGGTAGAGCACTGGCCCGAAAGGGCACGTCTTTTCTATCCCTCGTCGCCGCGACCTTCGAATAGATTGATTTTGGAAAGGGCCGTGACGAATGCCGTCCGGGACTACATCCACCATGAACAGGCCCCGTCGGGCAAAGCGCCCCGGCTTCGGCAACGGGCCGGGGAGATCGGGTTCAAATCCCGCATGGAACTGTAGCTTAAGGGCCGTCAGTCTCGACACTTCTTCGTCGTCACGACCTTTTCCAAATTCACGGCGAATGCCGGGTCAGGACTACATCCTGTCACGATGCAGGCGCGGGTTCGAATCCCGCCAGGTCCACCAGATGCGGGCCTGTAGCTTAGCGGTCAGAGCGGCGCCCCTTTGGGGCAATGTCTTGCCCAAACGTCGTCGCCGTGAACCTAAAGAGAAATCGCTGGCGGATGCCGGTGGGACTACATGGATAGAGCGCCTGCGAAAGCAGGAGGTCGGCGGTCCGAGTCCGCCCCCGGGCAACCGGAGTAGCTCAGTAAAACGTCTCATCAATCACTCGTCGCCAGCACCCTGCGCTCACGTAGTGAAGCGGTAGCGCATCGGAAAATTCAGCGCTGGCGAATGCCGGTCGGGACTACATCGGTAAAGGCCGAAAGGCCGAGCGGTTCGATTCCGCCCCTGAGCGATCCGCAAGATCGCAAAGGGTGTCTCGCCAACACTCGTCGCCAGCACCTTGTGCTCAAGCAGCGAAGCGGTAGCACGCTATACTATTAGGAGGTCGCGATGACCCAGACGACGTATGAATATCAGGACGTGGAAGGCGCGTCGCCGATCAAGATGTGGACCCGCGGTGTTCCCGTAGACGACAAGGCGCGCGAGCAGCTGACCAAGGCGGCGCAGATGCCGTTTATCTTCAAGCATGTTGCGGCCATGCCCGACGTGCATGTGGGAATCGGCGCGACCGTTGGCTCGGTAATTCCCACCAAGGGTGCCGTTATCCCGGCTGCTGTGGGCGTGGATATCGGTTGCGGCATGATGGCCGCGCGTACCTCTCTCATGGCCAGCGATTTGCCGGATAACCTTGCGGGCATCCGCTCCGCGATCGAAGCGGCGGTGCCGCATGGTCGCAGCGTTGGTCGCGGCAAGCGTGACAAGGGTTCGTGGGGCGATCCGCCCCCGGCTGTGGTCGATGCCTGGGCTAGCCTCGCTGTCCGGTTCGGACAAATCGTCGCCAAGTACCCGCGGCTGAAGAACACCAACAACCTGATGCACCTCGGAACGCTCGGTACGGGTAACCACTTTATCGAGTTGTGCCTCGATACCGAGCAGCGGGTGTGGGTCATGCTCCACTCCGGCTCGCGCGGTGTGGGTAACGCGATCGGCACGTTTTTCATCGAACTTGCCAAGCAGGACATGCGCAAGTGGCATATCAACCTGCCTGATCAGGACCTCGCCTATTTCCCGGAAGGGACCGACCATTTCGACGATTATGTCGAAGCGGTCGAATGGGCGCAGGACTTCGCGGCGCTTAACCGGCGCGTGATGATGACGCATGTGCTCGACGCACTGCGCAGCCAGATCGCCAAGCCGTTCGAGGCTGAATGCGAAGCGGTGAACTGCCATCACAACTATGTGACGCGCGAGAACCACTTCGGTGAAAACGTGCTCGTCACCCGCAAGGGTGCTGTGCGGGCCGCGAAAGGCACGATGGGCATCATCCCCGGATCGATGGGGGCGAAAAGCTTCATCGTGCGCGGGCTGGGCAATGCCGAGAGCTTCGACAGCTGCTCGCACGGCGCGGGGCGCGTGATGTCCCGGACGCAGGCGAAGAAGCTGGTGAGCCTCGACGAGCATATCGCCGATACCGCCGGTGTCGAATGCCGGAAGGACGAGGGCGTGATCGATGAAACGCCCAAGGCCTACAAGCCGATCGAAGCCGTGATGTCCGCGCAGGCCGATCTGGTTGAGATCGTCCATACCTTGAAGCAGGTGGTGTGCGTGAAGGGTTAGTTGGTGCTGGGCGGGCGGGAGAAACCCTTCTGCTGCTCGCACAGCCCCAGCTGATCCCCTTGCCAAGTCTGGCCTCCCGGCTTGGCTAAGGGCGACAAAATTCTATCAATAAGAAATGGAATTTCAATGACCACCATCGCTCCAGAAGTTCGCGCCGATATCGAAGCCCGCCTCGCCCGTGTGGCGAGCGAGGATGGCGTGCGCCTTCTGATGGCGGTCGAATCCGGTTCGCGCGCATGGGGCTTCCCGTCACCAGACAGCGACTATGACGTACGCTTCGTCTATATCCGGCCTCGCCGTGATTACCTTGCGCTTAAACCGGTCCGCGATGTGGTCGAGCGGCCCATTGTCGATGAGATCGATCTGAACGGCTGGGATATCCGCAAGGCGCTGGGCCTTATGCTCAAGCACAATGCGGTGCTGTCAGAGTGGATCGAAAGCCCGATCCGATACATTGCTGACGATCCGGTGGTGGAGAAGTTGGCGGACCTTGCCAGCTGCCACTTCAATCCTCGCGGCTATGCTTTGCATTACGCCAGCCTTGGCAAGGGTACAGTGGAGCGCTGGCTGGGCCCAGACGGTGAGATCGCCGTGAAGCGCTATTTCTACGCGCTGCGACCGGCGTTGTCTGTACGTGCGTTGCGCCTCGATCCGTCAAGGCGCCCGCCGATGAGCATCGTGCCGCTGATGCAGGCGGCTGACTTGGATCGGATTCTGGTGGATCAGGTCAATGAACTGATCGCCCGAAAGGCGCAAACCAACGAAGCGGGAAACACCCTAAGGCTGCCCGATATCGAACGATTGGTAGTGGACGAACTTGAACGCGCTGGCGACGTGCAAGATCGCAGCGACAACACGAACTTTGCGGAAGAAGCGGAAGCGCTCTTCCTTGAATTGGTAGATAAAGAATGATCACAATCGACGGCTCCGAGGGTGAAGGTGGCGGACAGGTGCTGCGGTATTCCGCAGCGCTTTCGCTGCTGACAGGCGAGGCATTCACTATCCGGAAAATTCGCGGTGGCAGGGCCAAGCCGGGCATGATGCGCCAGCATGTTACCGCGCTGGAAGCAGCTTGCGCCATCGGCGGAGCGGAGTGCTCCGGGCTTACAGTTGGTGCAAGTGAACTGACCTTTCGGCCGGGCAGCGTGACGCCGGGCGAATACCACTTCGCAGTCGGCACCGCCGGTTCGACCGGGCTGGTGCTTCAGACCGTTCTGGTGCCGCTGATGCTGGCCGATGCGCCTTCACGGCTGGTGATAGAGGGCGGAACACATGCAATGGCTGCGCCGCCTTTCGAATTCCTGCAAAAGACGCTGCTGCCGATCTTGGAGCGGATGGGGCCGAAGCTTTCCATTACGCTTGAGCGTCACGGCTTCTACCCGCGCGGCGGCGGGCGCATTGTCGTGGACATCGATCCCTCACCCCTGCGCCAGATCGAATGCATTGAGCGCGGAGCGTTCAAGGCGGGCAAAGTAGAAGCACTAGTCGCAGGAATCCCATTTGACATCGCTGACCGCGAACTGAATGCGGCGCGCAAGGTGCTGGCGGAATGGCCTGACGAAGCCTTTGCCCCTATGAAACTTCCTGCAGAGAATGGTCCAGGAAACGCCCTGCTCATGAAGGCGGAATTCGAACATGTCACCGAAGTCATGTCTGGCTTCGGGAAGTTGGGCGTGCCAGCTGAACGTTTGTCGAAGACAGCCGCGAAGCGCATGGCCGGCTACCTGGCGTCACCAGCCTTTGCCGGACCTTATCTACAGGACCAGTTATTGTTACCATTTGCGATGGCCGGCGGTGGAGCATTCACTACGGTTAAAATCAGTGAGCACACTAAAACTGCCGTGACACTAGTCGAACGATTTTCTGGCAGAGATTTTCGCTTCTCGGAAACCAGTGAAGGATCACATCTAGTAGAAGTCAGTTAGTGGGCCGATTGCTGAATGTCGCGTTTCAGGTTTAGAACAGCGATAAGCTGCCATTGCGCAGCTGACCCTGAATAGCCCCTAGATTTGTGGACGTCTTCTTTCCTAAATTTGAGGACAGGAGGCGACGATGAGGAAGGCTAATTTC
>NZ_WTYA01000007.1 GCF_009828025.1 Qipengyuania algicida
CCGAGAGAGCTCAACAACAGCGAAATCGATCATGGCAAGAAGTCTTTCGAAACCGTTTGCGCGTGCGTCGCGCTTGATGGCGATGCTGGAAGGCTTTACCCCAAGCCGTAATCTGGATCAAATAAAATGATTACATAATTGCACGTAATGATAAGTGATAAACGTATTCACGGCTTTTGGATGCTCGACGCGGCCGGTGCGGCAGTATTCGCGCTTGGCGTAGCTTACGGGGTTAGCGCATTGGTTGCGGTACAGCGTCCGGAATGGCCCGCGATGGTGGCGCTGCTCCTGGGCCCCATTTTGCGTGGAGTCGGCATTTTGGGCGTCCACTGGACTGCGATCGACGAAGCTCAGCGTGTAGCTGGTGGCTGGAGAGAGCGATTGTTCCCCGGCCTGCTAGGACGGCGTACCAATAAGCCGCTTCTTGCCGGCGAAAGCGCAACGCTGGCGATCGATCATATCGCCTCCGTGGAAGCTTACATCGCTCGTTTTCGGCCCGCGCGAGTCAGCGCTATGATCGGTCCGCTGATAATCGCGGCAATCACTGCCATCGCTAGCTGGGTGTCTGCGCTCATCATGCTCGGCACGATGCTGCCCTTTGCAATCGGTATGATCCTAGCCGGCACGGCGGCGCGGCGTGCGTCGGAGCGTCAACTGAGTGCTCTCGAAAAATTGTCCGGTCTGTTCGTCGACCGCGTCCGCAATCTTCCGCTGATCCGGCATTATGGAGCGGAGGAACGGATCGGTCGACAGGTCTCCGGCGCCGCGCGCGAAGTCGCAGAGCGGACAATCGTCGTGCTGCGAGCAGCTTTCCTGTCGGGTGCGGTCCTCGAATTCTTTGCTGCCTTGGCTGTGGCGCTAATAGCGGTGTATTGCGGTTTCGCACTGCTCGGCATGTTGCCTTTCACACCGCCAGAACACTTGACGCTCGAGCGCGCGTTCTTCGCCTTGGCGATGGCACCGGAATTTTATCTCCCGATGCGCAGGCTGGCGGCAGCCTACCACGAAAAGCAGCTTGGCGAGGCAGCGTTGCAGACGCTGGAACAGGCGCTCCCCGAGGTTCCTTCTACGCTGTCGTCGGTTGCACGTTTCGACGGCTTGGTCGTGAAGGATCTCACCATTGACTGGCCGGGCGTCCGGATCAGACCGCTGACGTTTGATGTTGCACAGCATGACCTCGTGGCGCTCACCGGTCCGACCGGCAGCGGCAAGACCAGCACTCTTGCGGCGATTGCCGGGCAGGTTGGCGATATCGATGGCTGCGTCACGACGGCTGGAGGAGGCGCACTCGATGCTGCCGATATCGCATGGGCGGCGCAGCGTCCGCTGCTGCTGCCGGGCACTCTCGGCGAGAATATCGGGCTCGCCGTGCCAGACGCGAGCGAAACCGAAATCGTTATGGTCGCAGAGCGTGTGGGTTTGGGGGAAGTCATGGCGTCGCGTGGCGGCCTTGCTCTCGCCATCGATCATCGCGGATCTGGACTGTCGGGTGGCGAGCGGCGACGAATTGGGCTTGCGCGGGCGCTATTGTCGGGGCGACCGCTACTGCTCTGTGACGAACCAACGGCAGATCTGGATGCCGACAGTGCGGCCGGGATTATCGCCTTGCTGGTTGAGATTGCTCGCGAGCGGGCTGTGTTAATGGCGACACATGATCCCGCACTGGTCGCTGCGGCGCGGCTGGAGGTGGCGCTATGAGCCGCAGAAGCTTGTTCGGACAGGACATGACACCTCAGGTGCGCCGCTATATCGGTTTGGCGGCGCTCGCCGCGACTGTGGCGGCCGTTTCGTCGATCCTGCTGCTGGCGATTTCGGGCTGGTTTCTCACGGCAGCGGCGCTTGCCGGGGCTGCAGGCGCGGCCACCGCCTATGGGTTCAACTATCTAATTCCCAGTGCGATGATCCGCCTGCTCGCGATCCTGCGGACCGTCTCGCGCTATGGCGAGCGGTTGTGGTCGCACCAGGCGGCGTTGTTTGCGATGGCGGGCCTTCGCGGACGGTTGTTCGCGCGCCTCGTTGCGCAGGATAACCGTAACGCTCCAGACCTTTCGGGGGGCGATGCCAGCGCGCGGCTGATCGGCGATATTGCAGCGCTGGAGGATCTGATCGTCCGTCGTCCGACACTGCCTGCCAGCATGATCGGTGCAGCGACAGGAGTGATCATCGCCGCCTTTGCAGGATGGCAGGCGGCAGTGGTGCTGTTGGCGCTCTTGGTGATGTTGCCGACCATACTCCGCAAGCTGGGCACACGCCTTACGCGCACTCCTGCGCGAGACGCGGCTGAAGCGCTGGGCAAACTGCGCGATAGATACGTCGAATATGCGGCGGCGCGTGCCGAAATTATCGCCTATGGTCTCGCCGATCGGGTAACGCTGGAGCTGAACGGGATTGCTGCCGAACTCGATCGCGCCAATGCACAGCTGTTCCGGGGCGAGGGCGTGATTGCTGCTGTGCTTACGATCTATACCGGAGGCACGGCTGCGCTGGTGTTGATGAGCGCAACGGCCAGCGCGCCGCGTGTGGCATTGGCGCTGCTTGCTTCGGTTTCGGCGATCGAGGCGATGACTGCCTGGGCCCGCACAGCTTTGCGGCAGGCGCGTGTCGAAGAGGGGCTGCGGCGTTTGGCAAGTCTGGAAAGGCTTCCCGCTGCACCGTTCGCACCCTCAACGCGTGGCTCACAGGCGCTGGCTCTGACCATCGGAGATGAATCTGTCGCGCCCGGCACGCGAATTGCGATCACTGGCCAGTCCGGTTCGGGAAAGACGCTGTTGCTCGAGAGTCTGGCGGGCTGGAGGACTTCTGTATTTGAACTGTCGCTCGGTGACAGGCGGGTCACGGATATTCCTTCAGCCACGATCCGTGACCAGATTGCGCTATCACCACAGGATGCGCCGATGATCGCTGGGTCGATTGCCGATAATCTACGCGTTGCGCGCTCAGGTGTCGACGCGAATGCGATGTGGCAAGCGCTGCGTATCGCCTGTCTCGACCAGCGTATCCTCACTGCCCCTGAAGGCCTCGACACGATGCTGGGGGAGGGCGGCGGTATTCTGTCGGGAGGTGAGCTTAAGCGCTTGTCTCTGGCGCGCGCGTTGCTCGCCGAACGACCGTGGCTGCTGCTGGATGAGCCGACCGAGGGGCTCGATTCTAAGACAGAGGCCCTGTTGATCGAGCGACTCAGAGCATGGCTTGAGGAAAGCGGTACTGGCCTGGTATTGGTGTCGCACCGACAAGCGCCACTGACGCTTTCCGAGCGGATGCTTGCGATAGGCGTAGTGCCGCGGCGGCAATTAGTCTTCCCGGCCAACGCGATGCGTCCGCCAGCGCAGCAGGATGGCGAATCCGAGTAGTGCGGGCAAAACCATTGTCGCGGTGACGATATGGGCATCCCAGCTCAGCCATCTGGCAGCCTCGGCACCCGAGACGATCTTGTCCAGCAGTGCCACTGCGTAATAGGCTAGCGCCACCACCGATAACCCTTCGACCAAATGCTGTAGCTTGAGCTGTCGAGCGGCGCTGCGCTCCATTGATCGCAGGAGGGCGATATTCTGTGCTTCAAGCGACAGGTCTACACGCGTACGCAGCATACTCGTCGCCTGCTCGATCCCTTCGGCGGCTGCATCGATCCGCCGCTTGAACGCCGCGCAGGTTCGCCGCGCGGGTAGCAGGCGACGCTCGGTGAAATCCGCAAGCGTCTGGGCACCGCGAATAGGCCTGGGCGAGAGTGTCTTTAGCCGATCGTCGACGATCTCGCTATAGGCAGCTGTTGCAGCGAGGCGATATCCTGTCCGTGCCCTTAGGGCAGAAGTTTCGGCCGCGAGGGTGGTGAGCGCGTCGAGATTGCCGTGATCGTCATCGCCCGCGCGCATTGCATCAGTGACGGCAACAAGTCTTTCCTCGACCGCCTGGATTGCGGGGGCCTCGTCGCGTGCAAGTGCAAACCCCATCAGCGCAAGATTGCGGTAATTGCCTAGCTCTTGGAGCTGCTGAACCAAACGGCCGAGGTCATTCGGCTGCATATGGCCTGCTGATAGCACGATCCGGCCATAGCGACTGTCCTCATGCAGTTTGAAATCGGACCAGAACCGCGCCGTTCCAAGGATACCGGCGACCAGCTCGTCAACTGCAAATCCGGCCTTTTCGATCAGGTTTGTCGCTGCATCTTCGTCTTTCGCGACATCGATCTGAGTGGCACGCATGACGAGGCCGGGAAACCCTTCCAGCCACGCGATCATTCGCGATGCCTCCGCTGGTTCGACCGCATCTGGCAGGATGATCATTGCGGTGCTGGCTTCGCTATGCCGCTCCCATGCGAAAGCGATTCCGCTGTTTGTATTCCCTGAGACATGCCTCGCATTCCCATCCAGCTTGGTGGCAACCATGCTGGCGTGGACGATTTCGTCGTCCAGACTGTTGTGGTCGGTCAAACGTACGACCTGCAACATCCTGCACGGTGCAATGATCGGCGACATCGGTCGCAGGTGCATTTCGGCAATCGCACGAAGCCGGAGCGGATGGCTGGACATCGTCATGGCAGCAACCTCCTCGGGCGAGACAAGATTTGCCTCGAATATGGCGCGCCATGCGATGGCGAAGTCAGCGCGTGGCTTCGTCCATACCGGCAATGGCGCGCAATGAGTAAGCAGCGACCAGTAGGTTGCCCTGTGCAGAGATGCGGCTGCTTTCTGCATCGATCGCTTCACGCTCCGCGTCCAGCAGGGCGAGCTGCGGTTTCGCGCCGGATTGGACTTCTAGCCTAGTACTACGCAACGCGCTCTCACTTGCGGATGCTCGCGCCTCAGCGGCCTTGAACACTGCCCGTGCGGCCCGCACAGTCTCGAAACCCTGCGTCGCCTGTTGCTCGATCATATCTCGGGCTGCTTGGTAGTCGTGCTTGCTGGCTTCGAGGTTCGCTGCGGCACCACGTTCACGAGCACTGGTCTGGCCGCCGGAAAACAGCTTCCAGCGCAGCCGTACACCCGCACTGGTGCTGTCGGCCTTGTAGCCCGGAAAGAACTCGTCTCGAACCGTGGAGGCTTCGGCATAGGCCGATACACTCGGCAATCTTTCTGCGCGCGCGCCATCCAGTCCGGCCTTGGCCGATTTGATCATCGCTTCGGACTGGGCCAGCTGCGGGTTGTGAGCCATCGCTTGTGCAACCGCTTCATCGATGTTGGCGGGAACAGGCGGCGGCCCCGGCAACTCGGCGTCGGGGGTGATCGATTTGCCGGTCAACGTCTTGAGCCGGGTTAGCGCCGATTGCCTTTCACCTTCTGCGGCCGCGAGTCCGGCCTGGGCCTGTGCGAGGCGCGCTTCCGCCTGTGAAACATCGGTCGATGTGCCATTGCCGGCTGTGAACATCAGCTTTGCCTGACGTAGGGTTTCTTTCAGCGCGTCGACCATTCTTGAATAGCTAGCGATACGTTTCTGTGCACCGAGCTCATCGGCATAGGCCTTCACGGCCTGCACTCTCAGCGCAAGTCGTGCCGCTTCGACGGCGGAGTTTGCGGCAGCTTCACCGCCTTCCGCCTGACGCTTCGCAGCGCCCAAACGCCCTCCGGTAAACAATGGCAGCTCGACGTTGAGCGCAGCCGTACGCGGTGTTACATTGTCGGCGGGCAGGTTGAAAAATCCCTGCGGGTCGATCCGTCCGTAGCCAAGTTGGCCTTTTACATCGACCTGCGGCAATCGAGCCCCGCGCGCTTCGTCGACCTTGGCGGCGGCGGCGTCGGCACGGGCGCGCGCTGCGGCAAGCGTGGGCGAATGCGCCAGTGTCGCATCGATTACGCTATCGAGCGATTGTCCATGGGCCGGGGCAGCCAGAACCGAGCCCGACAGCAGGGCGACAAGAACGGAATTGCGCATCAGTCGTCTCAGCGGAAGGCGCAGCCCGAGCGGACGCCCAGCGCGCGAAACACCATTGCCGCCGGGCAAAAGCCGGTGATGCTCGCCTGAAGCATATTGAGTCCGGCAAACATGGTCAGCGCGATCCACCAAGGACTTACGGTTACTGAAAGGATGGCGCTGGCGAGGACCACTACACCGGCAAATGCCATAACCGCACGATCGAGGTTCATTGTCCATTCCTCCTAGTCGAAGCGAAGTTTCTTGATACCGAGCGCATGAAGAGCGAGCTTTTCATAGAAGGGCTCGCTCTCACCCTTGCGGATCTTGCGCAGGAAATATTTCTCAAAGCCGATCTTCGCGAGGTGCACCCATTTGCCTTCCGAGGCCCAATTGGTGTTGCGCGGCGGAATCTGCGGTTTGGCGACGAAAGCTACGCCACCATCGCCGAAATCGGCAAGGCAGATGGCGTTCCAGGTCGCTTCGTGGGTCGGTTCCCTGCCATCGAAGATTTCCTTCAGGTTTTGCGCAATCGCCGTGACCATGCTTTCGATCATGAAGCCGGTCTTGGGCACGCCGACCGGGACCGCTGTCGCGCCTGTCGGCGGAATCGCGATGCAAACGCCCAGGCCGAATACATTGGGATAGGTGGGATTGCGCTGGTGCTTGTCAGTGAGGATGAACCCGCGCGGGTTCGTGAGGCCTTCGACTCCCATGACTGCATCGACCCCACGGAAGGGCGGCATCAGCATGCCCCAGCCGAACGGCAGGTCATGGGTCTTTTTGGTCGATCCATCGTCGTTGACTTCCTCGACATGCATCATGCCTTCTTCGACCGAAGACACCTTGGCATTGGTGATCCATTTGATGTGGCGGTCGCGCATTTCGCTTTCGAGCAGGCTCTTCGTATCGCCCACACCGTCGAGCCCAAGGTGGCCAATGTACGGTTCCGGGGTGACAAAGGTCATCGGAATCTTGTCGCGGATCTTGCGCCGTTTGAGCTCGGTATCGAGCACCATCGCCATCTCGTATGCCGGGCCATAGCAAGATGCGCCCTGGCTCGCGCCGACTATCACAGGTTGTGGATTGGCGCAGAGCTTTTCGAACTTGTCATGCGCAGCGAGCGCGTGGTCGGTCTGGCAAATCGAGACTGTGTTGCGTTCGGGGCCAAACCCTTCGATTTCGTCGAAGGCCAGTTCGGGTCCGGTCGCGATCACCAGATAATCGTAGTCGATGACCGAATTATCGTTGAGTTCGAGTTGGTTCTTGTCGGGATGTACCTTGCGGGCACCGACACCGGTGAATTCTATGCCGCGTTTCTCCATGACCGGGGGAAGATGCACACGCAGCGCATCGCCATCGCGCCAGCCAACCGCAACCCAGGGGTTCGATGGTACGAACCAGTAATCGTCACCCTTGTTCACCACTGTGATGCGGGCCTTGTTTTTCAGGGCTTCGCGAATCTCATAGGCGGCGATCGTGCCCCCCAATCCCGCGCCGAGAACGACGACATGCGGTTTGTCCATGACAACTCTCCAACAATTTCACCTTGACGTATATTGTGAAATTCTAATATACGCAAGTAGCAATTCTGATGGATGAGGTGAATATGTTCGGATTCGGTCAAAAAGCGCCCATGAATGAGCTTTCCCCGGGCGAGCTGGAGCAATTGATGGCTGGCGACAAAGCGGTGGTTGTCGATGTGCGCGAGCCAGGTGAATTCGCATCGGGTCATATTACCGGGGCCATCAACCGACCCCTTTCAAGCTTCGATCCGTCGGCTCTGCCGAGGGCTCCCGGCAAGACGGTGGTGCTGGTATGTGCAGGCGGGAAACGTTCGGCCATGGCGCTCAATAAATGCGCTAAGGCCGAGGCGGCGATCGATACGCATCTTAACGGCGGCATGGCTGCCTGGGCGTGTGCCAACCTGCCCGTCCAGCGTTGAGGAGAATAAGGATGGGTGGGCCTCGTATCGGTCTGGCAGGGGCGGCGCTTGCCGTCACAATCCTGTTGGCAAGTTGTGGTAGCGAAACCATTGCGCCACAAACAAAGTCGGCCGCCAAGGGCCCGATCCTGACCGTCCAGCAGGCAAACGCGCCTACCTGGGCGTCGGTCAGTGCCGAGGTTTCGACAGTAGATCAGGCGCAGGCGCTCGCACGCATCCCGGGCATCCTTTCCAAAGTCACTGTCAAGGACGGGGACTATGTGAAAAAGGGACAATTGATTGCAAGGATTGTCGACAGTCAGCTTGGCTACCAGAGCGGTGCCTATGGTGCGCAGGCTGCCGCGGCTCAGGCCCAGGCTGCGCAGGCCAAGGCCGACCTGTCCCGCACGCAGTTCCTCTACAATAACGGCGTCTATTCCAAGGCCCGGCTTGAACAAGCGCAGGCGGCAGCTAGCGCTGCTGCAGCGCAGGTTCGCGCTGCGCAGCAGCAGCAATCGGCCGTCAAAGCAGTAGCAGGACAAGGCGCGGTGCTCGCGCCCTCGACGGGTCGGGTGCTCAACGCAGACGTTCCTGCTGGCTCTGCGGTGGCGCCGGGAATGTCGATCGCGACGATTACTTCGGGCCCGGTGATTCTGAGGCTCGATCTTCCCGAATCTCTGGTGGGGCAAGTGCGAGTTGGCTCGGCAGTGGTCACAGGCGACATTAACAGCAATGGCCAGGGTGAGCGTGGGGCGATCACGAAGATCTATCCCTCGGTCAACTCAGGCCAGGTCCGCGCCGATGCCACAATGCCCGGGCTCGATGGCAGCCTGATTGGCCGCCGGGTCGCCGCCAAGGTGGAGGCCGGTTCCCATACTGCCCTGCTGGTTCCAGCAAAATATGTCACGACGCGTTTCGGCATCGATTATGTCTCCGTACGCGGTCCCAAGGGCGAGCTTGCTACTGTTCCGGTGCAGACCTCGCCCTCGATGGAAAAGGGCATGGTTGAAATCCTTTCGGGCATTTCGGCTGGTGATCGTCTAGTACTCGGGACGAGCAAATGAACCTTGGCATCTCGGGGCGCCTGACCAAGGCGACCATCAATTCCCCGCTCACACCGCTGTTTCTGTTGGCCGCTATCCTGGTCGGAATCATCGCCACGATGACGATCCCGCGTGAGGAAGAGCCACAGATTAAGGTGCCGATGGTCGATATTCAGGTCGCCGCACCGGGGCTTTCTGCGCAGGATGCAATCGAGCTTGTCGGCAAGCCGCTTGAGACGATCGTGAAGTCGGTCAATGGTGTCGAGCACGTCTATACGCAGGCCGAAGACAATGGCGTGATTGTCACCGCGAGATTTGCGGTCGGGTCAGACGCGGACAATGCTGCCATCCGCATCAACGAAAAGATTGCCGCCAATGTCGATCGTATCCCGGTTGGCATACCGCCGCCCAAGGTGACGGTGCGCGGTATCAACGATGTGCCCATAGTTACGCTCGCCCTGGAACCGAAGCCGGGTGCGCCGGGCAACTGGACAGCGCAATCGCTGACCGAGCTTGCAGGAAGGCTGCGTACCGAACTCGCCAAGGTCGATAATGTCGGGCTGACCTTTATCACTGGCGGTCAGCAGCAGGTAATTCGCATCGCCCCAGATCCGGCGAAACTGGCACAGTATAGGGTGCCGCTCAGCAGCGTGATAGATGCCGCATCGCAGGCCAATCGCAGTTTTCCGGTCGGAATGGTGCGTGATAATGGCGAGGCCACCAATGTCATTGCCGGAAAGACTCTCAAGAGTGCCGAGCAAGTCGGTTCGCTGATCGTCCGGTCGGTTAGCGGGGCGCCGGTCTATCTGCGCGATGTGGCGACCGTGACGCAGGGGTCAAGTCAGGATCAGGCTCGTTCGTGGCGCTGGTCGCGCGAGGGCAAGACATGGGACATGGAACCCTCTGTCAGCATAGCTATTGCCAAGCGCGCCGGTGCAAATGCGGTCACCGTATCGGAAGATGTGCTGAAGCGGATCGACACCCTCAAAGGATCCCTGATCCCCGATACGGTCAAGGTGTCGGTGACGCGCAACTATGGCCATACGGCTGATGAAAAGGCCAATGAACTGTTGTTCCACCTCGCGCTGGCGACGGTTTCGATCGTGATACTGATCGGCTTCGCGATCGGCTGGCGGGAAGCAGGCGTGACCGCGATCGTCATCCCCACTACAATCCTGCTGACCATGTTCGCCTCACGGATCATGGGTTTCACCATCAACCGCGTCAGCCTGTTCGCGCTGATCTTTTCGATCGGTATCCTGGTCGACGATGCGATCGTGATGATCGAAAACATCGCGCGCCATTGGGCGATGAAGGATGATCGTACCCGGGTGCAGGGGGCCATCGATGCGGTGGCCGAGGTCGGCAATCCGACAATCGTTGCGACGATGACCGTTGTTGCCGCCTTGCTGCCGATGCTGTTCGTGTCCGGGATGATGGGGCCGTATATGGCACCGATCCCAATCAACGCTTCGGCGGCGATGGTGTTCTCCTTCTTTGTCGCGGTCATCATCGCGCCATGGCTGATGATTCGCTTTGCGCGCTCGACATTGCTGGAATCGCACGAGCATGAGGATACGCATGGAGGCAGGCTGGGGATGCTTTACGCGCGTGTTGCCTCGCGCGTCATTGCGACCAAACGCAGCGCTAAAGTGTTCCTTATAGCTGTCGGTGTCGCGACTGTCGTAGCCTGTTCGATGTTCTACTTCGAAGCGGTAACGGTGAAGCTGCTGCCATTCGACAATAAGTCGGAATTGCAACTGGTTGTCGATATGCCCGAAGGGACTAGTCTGGAGGCGACGTCGCGCGTGCTCGAGCAGGCAGCGGCAGTTGCCCGCCAGGTGCCGGAAGTCGAGGCGATGGAGGCCTATGCAGGCACGTCTGCACCGTTCAACTTCAACGGGCTTGTTCGCCACTACTTCCTGCGAGACAAGCCGTGGATGGGCGATTTGATGGTGACACTGGCGCCCAAGAGCGACCGCTCGCGCGAGAGCCACGATATCGCCGTCGATCTGCGCAAGCGGTTGGCTGCGATCAAGCTTCCGGCGGATGGCTCGATCAAAGTCGTCGAAACTCCGCCAGGGCCGCCAGTGCTGTCAACCTTGCTTGCCGAAATCTATGGTCCCAACGAGGCCGTACGCCGCGCGACCGCACTACAGGTTGAAAAGATCTTCAAATCTGTTCCCTATATTGTCGATGTCGACAACAGCTTCGGCGTACCGGAGCCCCAGCTCCGGCTGGTGCCCGACCGTGATAAGCTCGATCATTACGGGCTGTCCGAGAAGCAGATCTATGACAGCATCGGCGCGCTGCTCGGGAGCAATACGGTGGGTTATGCGCCGCAGGGGCAGGGGCGTAATCCATTGCCGATCCAGATCACGTTGGACCAAAACCAGCGCAGCTGGTCGCAGGCACTTGCTGCAACGCCAGTTGCGGTTGCACAAGGAGCGAACGGGCCGCAGTTGATCCAGCTCGGCCAGGTGGTCGATGCCACGCAGACGAAGGGGGGGCAGACAATTTTCCGCCGCGATGGCCGCGGTGCGACAATGGTGACTGCCGAGCTGGCCGGCCGTTACGAAGCACCAATCTATGGGATGCTAGCGGTGGACAAGGCAATCGACCATTTCGACTGGCAGGCGCACGGACTCGAAAAGCCGGATATCAGCCTGAATGGCCAGCCTGAGAATGAAAGCCACACCACGTTGCTTTGGGACGGCGAGTGGGAAATCACCTGGGTGACCTTCCGCGATATGGGTGCGGCCTTCATGGTGGCGCTATTGGGCATTTACGTACTGGTCGTCGGGCAGTTCAAGAACTTCAAGCTGCCGCTAGTCATCCTGACGCCAATCCCGCTAACGCTGGTCGGGATCGTGCTTGGCCATATGCTGTTCGGTGCGCCGTTTACGGCTACGTCGATGATCGGCTTCATCGCGCTTGCCGGGATTATAGTCCGGAACTCTATCCTGCTGGTAGATTTCATTCGTCATGCGAGGAGTGAGGAAAAGTCACTGCGCGACACGTTGCTGGAGGCGGGGATGATCCGCTTCAAGCCGATCGTGCTGACTGCGGCGGCTGCGATGATTGGGGCTGCGGTGATCCTGACCGACCCGATCTTCCAGGGGCTTGCGATCTCCCTGCTGTTCGGGTTGGCGTCCTCGACCTTGCTGACTGTGCTGGTCATTCCTGCGATCTACATAGTGCTCCGTGATGACAACCAGCCGTTGACGATGGAGATTGCATGACCTTGCCGGTTGCGATGGATGTCATGCGCGAATCTGCGGACGGTCTGGCCGTAAAGTTGAAAGCGCTTGCCCATCGCGACCGCTTGTTGCTGCTGTGCCACTTGACGGCGGGTGAGGCATCGGTCGGTGAGTTGGCCGATGCTTCCGGATTGCGTCAGGCGGCCGTATCGCAGCACTTGGCGGTGTTGCGGGATGCCGGTGCGGTAGAAGCCCGGACCGACCAGCAATCACGTATATATTCGATTTCCGATTCACAGGTACGAAGCATGTTCGATTCCTTGTGCGCGATTTGTATCGAAGGTGCCGCATGAGTGCGGCGATGGTCGTCTGCCCGTCTTGCGGCGCACTCAATCGAGTCCCGGAAGCGCGGCTAAGAGACGCGCCGAGCTGCGGACGCTGCCACAACGCATTGTTTACCGGGAAGCCGGTCGCCTGCGACAGTACGATGTTCGATCGCTTTGTGGGTAAGGGCAGCCTGCCGGTCCTGGTGGATTTCTGGGCCGCCTGGTGTGGGCCGTGCCGGGCGATGGCGCCTGCATTCGAAGCAGCGGCCAGTCGGCTCGAGCCACGAGTTCGCCTCGCCAAGATCGATATCGAGGCGGCAACCGATATTGCGGGACGCTACGCAATCCGCTCAATTCCGACGATTATCCTGTTCCGGGATGGTCGGGAAATCGCTCGCCAGTCAGGTGCGATGAATACGCAGGCGATTGTCTCCTGGGCGCAGGGCGTCCTCGGATAAGGCTTGTCTGGGCTTGGGCAGCGCTAGCGCGGCGTGTGATGATCTTTGGTCGATATAGTGGCTCTCCTCGCTTATGTACGGCAATACGACTGTCACACACTAGAGGACCCACCAAGATGAACGCACGCAAGCTCGACGACACTCTTTCCGTGAATGAACAGCTCACGACGGCTGAAATTCCGGCAGCGGCCGAACAGGGATTTGCCGCTATCATCAATAACCGTCCTGATGGAGAAGAGCCGGGACAGCCTTCGTCGGCTGAGGTCGAAGCGGCAGCGCGCGACGCGGGGTTGGAGTACCGCTATGTGCCTTTCGTGCCGGGGCAGCTCACCCCAGGGATTGTGGAAAATTTTCGAACGGCGGCGACGGAATTGCCGGGGCCGATACTGGCCTTCTGCCGTAGCGGTACCCGGAGCACGACGCTCTGGGCGGCGGCGAACGCAGATCGTCTGGGCGTCGACCGCGTGATCAAGGTGGCAGCCAATGCAGGGTATGACCTGTCCGGAGCCAGGCCATTTCTTGAAAATATGGCTCGATGAAGTCCGTAGCAGGGTGGCGACCGGGTAAAATCGTAATTGTATTTTCTGTAATCGATAAATTGAAATGGTGGAATCCATTAATGCGCACTATCTCCAAGGGGTAGCAGCAAAGGACAGACTATCATGACATTGCACCTTGGAGACATCGCCCCCGATTTCACCGTCGATACCCAACTTGGCGAAATCAGCCTGCATGACTGGGCCGGAGACAGCTGGGTGTTCTTCTTCAGCCATCCGGCGGATTTCACCCCGGTTTGTACCACGGAAATGGGCCGCACAGCGCAACTCGCGTCCGAGTTTGAGCGGCGTAATGTGAAGCCTCTGGGCCTGTCTACCGACACGGCGGAAGAACATGCCAAGTGGATCGAGGACGTTAACGAGACCCAGCACACCGAACTGAAATTTCCGATCGTTGCCGATGCGGATCTCAAGATCGCCAAGCTCTATGACATGATCCACCCCGATCAGAGCGAGACGGCTGCAGTTCGCTCTGTCTTCATCATCGATCCGGACAAGAAGATCCGCCTGACGATGACGTATCCGATGAGTGTGGGCCGCAATTTCGACGAGATCCTGCGTGCGATCGATGCGCTACAGTTCGGTGACAAGAACGGTGTCGCGACGCCTGCAGACTGGGTCTCCGGCAAGGAAGCGATCATTCCACCGTCCGTATCGGACGAAGACGCGAAGGCTCGCTTCCCTCAGGGTTTCACGACGATCAGACCCTATCTGCGCACGGTCAAAATCGCCTGAATGCAGAGACATCTTTGAATCGGAAAACGGGACTGGCGTAAACCGGTCCCGTTTTTCGTTTTGTCCTCCTTAGAGGAAAGCCTGGACGACCTTGAGGGACCAGGCGCGTATCAATTCTTCTGTTCGATCCATCCGCCTGCGGTAGCGACGTAGAGTTGTGCCACATTGGTGAATTGGCGTGCCTGCGCCTCGACCAGATTGTAGCGCGCTTTCTGATATTGCCGCTCGGCATCCAGCGTCTGGAGGATGCCGGTATTGCCGACCTGAAAGCTGCGCCGCGACAGGTTGAGCGATTTCTGCGCAACCGCTGTCGCCTCGTGCTGGTTGGCAACCGAGCGGGCGTCGCTATCGACAGCCTGCAACAGGTCCGCGACTTGCTGGAAGGCTTGTAACACGGTCTGGCGGTAGGTCGCCGCAGACGCTTTCGCACGATCCACTGCGGCGCGCTTTTCAGCCTTCAGCGTGCCACCATGGAAGATCGGCGCCAGCAAACCGCCGAACAGATCGAAGCCACGCGACGAATTGCCAAGCAGATGGGTGAAATCCGTAGAACCTTGCTCGAGCGAGGCACCGATGTTGATGTCTGGATAGAGATTGGCAGTCGCAACGCCAACCGCTGCGGTGGCCGCGTGAAAGTTGGCTTCAGCCTGCAGGATGTCCGGGCGCTTGTGAACCAGCTGGGAGGGCAGTGTCACCGGGATTTGCGATGGCAGAGTGAATTGGCTGAAGTCGAAATCCGTCGGTCCAAGCTCGGACGGGGTCACTCCGATCAGAGTTGCTAGCAGATGCCGCGCCTCGGCGAGTTGCTGTTTGAGCTGGGGAATGTCGCTGCGATCGTTCTCGAACTGGCTTTGCGCGTTTAGCACTTCGACCAGCGTACCTTCGCCGGCCTGCTTGCGCTTGTTGGTGAGATCGACGTTACGCCGGTCGTCTGCCAGCAGCGCATTGGCGGTGGCGATGCGGTCGCGGATCGCGGCGATGGTCAAAACTTGCGTGACCACCTTACCTGCGACTGCGAGATGGGCCGCCTCGGTCTGGCGCAATTGTGCTTCCGCCTTTGCAGCGGTCTCCTCGGTGCCCCGACGGAGCTTGCCGAATGGATCGAGATCGAACGACACTCCCGCGCCGACCGAATAGAGGTTGAATTCAGGATTGCCGTCGATGCCGAGCGCGGGATTCGCTTTGAAGCCGACCGACGCGAGATTGACCTGCTCGTGTTCGGCCCGCGCATTTGCGTCGATCTGGGGCAATTGCTTGCCGCGAACCGCCGCCACCTGCTCCCGCGCAGCGGCAAGGGTGGCGTTACTAGCCTCGAGGCTGGCGTTCTTGGCCAGCGCCTGATCGACCAGCTTGTCGAGGGCCGGGGAGTTGAAGGCCGTCCACCACCGCAACTCCGGTCCCTCGCCTCTTATGACGGCAGGGGCGCCCGGAACCGGCATTCCTGACGTGTCATATGCCGCGCGATAGCTTGTTGCAGAAGGCGCTTGCGGAGGTGCGAAATCAGGCCCGACCGTGCATCCGGCCAATGCCGATGCGGCGCTCGCGGCAAACAGGAGGGTTCTGATGGGAAGAATATCTCGCATGAGGTCAATCCATGTGGACCGCCGGTCCCTTGCTCCCGGCCTTCGGTGGCCGCATGAACAGGATCAGCGGGGCGACGAACAACGTCGTGATGAAAAGGAAATGGAAGGCGTCGATGTACGAGACCATCGCCGCCTGACGTGACACTTCGGCATTGAGGCGGGCGAGTGCGTCTGCGGAGTTGAAATCGAAGCCGGGCATCGTGCGCTGAACGGCGGGGTTGTCGGGGCGAATTCCCTCCATCAACCGTGCGTGGACCGTATCGCCATTGCGGATCGTCATTGCCTGCAACACCGAAATGCCGATGGCCGAACCGATGTTGCGAATGAGGGTGAACATCGCAGCGCCTTCATTGCGAAGCTTCGGGTTGAGCGTCGCGAAGGCGATGGTCGACAAGGGAACGAAGATCAGCCCCGTGCCGATTCCCTGGATGAACCCGGTCGAGACGACGAGACTTTCGTCCATACCCAGCGAGAAGCCGCTCATTCGATAGGTCGCGTAACCGGCAACCGCGAGCCCGGTGCCGATCAGCAGGCGCGCGTCGACGCGAGTGATGAGCTGGCCGACGATAATCATCGATACCATGGTTCCAAGCCCGCGCGGCGCAGTCACAAGCCCGGTAAGGACTACGGGATAACCCATCAGTCCTTCGAGCATCGGCGGCAGCAATGCGAGCACCGAAAAGATCAGCACGCCCAGAAAGAACCCGAGCAAAGATCCGGAAACGAAGTTGCGGTCCTTGAACAGGGCAAGATCGATGAACGGGCGTTCCGCGGTCATGGTGTGGACGATGAAGAGGTAGAAGAAGGTCGCTGCCGCCGCCGCCTCGCCGCATACCTCCCACGACGAGAACCAGTCGAGCAATTGCCCACGGTCGAGCATCATCTGGAAGGAGGCTATCGCGAGCGAAAGCATCGCGAAGCCCATCAGGTCGAGGCGCGGCTTTTCAAGCGATCTGGCTTCCGAGAGAAACAGTGAGAGTCCCAGGAAAGCGATAACCCCGACCGGCAGGTTGATATAGAACACCCAGCGCCAGTCGTAATTCTGCGTCAGGTAGCCTCCCAGTGCCGGTCCGATGATCGGGCCGAGGATGGCGCCCATGCCCCAGATCGACATTGCCGGGCCGTGGTTTTCAGGGGGATTGATGTCGAGCAGGATCGCCTGGCTCATCGGCACGAGTGCGGCACCGAACATGCCCTGCAAGAGGCGGAACCCGACCAGCTCGCCAAGGCTGGTTGCCAGCCCGCACAGACCAGAGGCCGTGGTGAAGCCGACGATCGACCACAGGATCAGGCGCTTGCGCCCGATCCTTCCCGCCAGCCATCCGGCCAGCGGGGTCATGATCGCGGCAGCGACGATATAGCTGGTCAGCACCCAGGTGATCTGATCGGCGGATGCGGCGAGGCTACCTTGCATGTGCGGCAGGGCGACATTGGCAATCGTGCTGTCGAGCGAATTCATCACCGTCGCCGCCATGACGGAAGCCGTGATGAACCGCCGCGTCGCCGGGGCGGGGTAGGCGTCGCTCATTTCGACTTATGCGCTTCCGGTTCGTTTGGTGGCACATCGGGGCCGAACAGGGTGCGCTTGTGTCCGGTATCCACCGTTACCTCGGTGCTGAGCCCTGCGTGAAGTGGGCGGTCCTTCGGCAGATTGTCGATTGTCAGCAGAACCGGGAGGCGTTGCACCACCTTGACCCAGTTGCCGGTGGCGTTTTCCGCCGGAAGAACCGAGAAAGCATTGCCGGTGCCCGGGCTGAAGCTGGACACATGCGCAGTCAGATCGAGGTCCGGGTAGGCGTCGATCTTGACCTTCGCGGTTTGTCCGAGCCGCATATACCGCAGCTGGTTTTCCTTGAAGTTGGCCTCGACCCAGATGCGGGTGCTGGCTTCACTGAACACCGGCTTTCCGGCAGTGACGTAGTCGCCCGCCTGCAATTGGTCGACCTTGGCGACAATGCCATCCTGTGCGGCTCGTACAGTGGTATAGCTCAGGTCGAGCTTGGCCTGGTCGAGCGCTGCCTGCGCTGCCCGAACGGCGGGCTGGTCGGTCGCAGGGGCGTTCACATTGCCCGACAATTGCGCCGCGAGAGACGCGTTTTGCTGCTGCGAGGACTGGATGCCCTGCCGCGCTGTCTTGGCGGCGAGGACGGCCTGATCGTACTGGTTCTGGCTTGATATGCCTTCCGCCAGAAGTTCCTTTTGCCGGGCTGCTTCGCGCTCTGCATAGCGCGCTTGTGCCTGCGCTGCTGCCAGCTCCGCCTGACCCTTGCGGTAGTCTGCCCGCTGGGAAGAAACCTGCGTCATCGCTTGTGCCAGATCGGCTTCGGCCTGATCGACCCGCGCCTGGAACGGGGCCGGATCGATACGGAACAGGACCTGTCCCTTCGTGACCCGCTGGTTGTCGCTGACTTCGACGGAAAGAACCCTGCCACTGATGTTCGGGCTCACTGAAACCAGCCCGGTTTGCAGGAAGGCATCGTCGGTGGCTTCATAACGACCCCCGGTGAGATAGACGTATGAGCCGACCGCTATCAGCACGATGGGGGCAAGCAGCAGCAGGGGCTTGCGCCAGCGCTTGATCCCTTTTGGTCGTTCGGTCTGGACATCGGGTGCGGCCTCGGCATTGGTATCTTCGGAAAAGGCGCGCTCATCCGTCCATTCGTCGCCCAGGGCATCATGCCCCTGCGCAGGACGAGATTCGTTCAATGGACCCACACTTTCCACCCTGATTTCCTCATGTCATACGGATTTCGGCACACAGGCACCGTGATTGCCTTGCCGATATAGTGCGCCGCAACAATTCGCCTAATGGCGATTTGGCGATTATGGTATGAACAGGATTCATGATTCCGATTGACCTAAACCTCCTTCAAACCTTCGACGCTCTTTACGAGCTTCGCAGCACCACGCGTGCGGCGGATCGTCTTGGGCTTACCCAGTCCGCGGTCAGCCATGCGCTGCGCCGCCTGCGCGATGCTTTCGATGATCTTCTTTTCGTAAGATCGGGTCGCTCACTCCAGCCGACCGCGCGAGCTATGGAAATGGCTCCCGAAGTTCACGCAGGCCTTCTCCGTCTGCGCGGAGCGCTGGCTTCGAGCACCTTCGATCCCGCGACCGCTCGACGGACTTTCACTCTTGCGGTGGGTTCGTATTTTTGCACGCTCCTAGCTCCTAAGCTGATTGCGTCTGTAAGGCGGATCGCGCCGGGTATCGTCATCCGGCTGGTTCCGCTCGACAAGGATTTACCGGCTATGGTGGAAGACGGTTCGGTCGACCTTTCGGTTGGCTTGTTCGATCATGTCCCGGACCGTTTCGTGACCCGTCCCCTGTTTTCCGATGAATTTGCGTGGATCGCAGCGACCGATCATCCACTGGTGGGCAGGCCGGTCAAGCAGGAGGAAGTCGATCGTCAACCCCGCTTGCAGATTGGCACGGTCCACCCGTTTGGTATGCCGAGCGCATTGATCGAGATACGCCAGGTCGCCGATGTCGCCGGGCTGCAGATGAGTTATGGTGCGGAACCGGCCGCCGTTGCTTATGAAGGCCTGACAGCTATCGCCACGGTTGGAGCAAGCAACCTCGTTGCGCAGGTCCCGCGCAGGCTTGCTGAAGCGATTGGACAATCCATGGGCGTTGTGTGCCTCGATGCACCAAGCCAGAGCGTCACGTTCAAACTGTCGGCCTTGTGGCATCGCAGGCTACAGAACGACGCTGGAATCCTATGGTTATTGGATCATTTCGATGCGCTTTGATAACGTTCTGGAACCCAGTTCCAGGCTGCTGGATAAACGTCCAGCAGCCTGACCGCGAAACTTCAATTTTATGCTGCAATGCGAGGTAAGCGGTTGACTGGACGCAAAGCATGACCTTAAGTTCTCTTTGAGAAAATTGAATTATTAAAGTGTTGGCGTCATTTGCTTGTTGCGGGTGCGCACCTTGTGCCAAGCTACATCACCGGGACCGTTTCATTCATGACTTTCAGCCGACCAGGGGCTCGACTGCTGCAACCGTCCGCAAGCACTGCCGAAGCGCGTGATGCCAGGCTGACGCTAAGTCTATCGGGAACCAATCTTGAACGAGCAGGCGACTACAATCAACGCATAGTCCTGCAGGCTATTCGCCTTGCGGACGAAACGACCAGAACGGAACTGGCGCGCCTGACAGGCCTCACCCCTCCCACCATCGCCAATATCACCAAGCGCCTGACCGATCTGAAACTCATCCGCTCGGCCGGGCGATTGCAGGGGCGGCGAGGGCAGCCGGCGATGAAGATCGTCATCAATCCAAACGGTGCCTTCTCACTCGGCCTCAATATCGACCGCGATCACATTACTTTGGTGACGCTCGATCTGGCAGGGACAGTCCGCAGCCGTATTACGCGCGAGATATCCTTCGCGCTGCCGACGACGGTCGCAGAATATATCCAGGAGATCCTTCCGCAACTGCTCGAACAGGGCGGTATCAAGCGGGAGCGTATCCTTGGCGTCGGCGTTGCCTTGCCCGATGACCTGGGCCGTATCTCTTTGCCGCACCGGCCAAAGGAATACGATGCCTGGGACGGGATCGATCTCGCGGAACTGCTGGAGGAGGTCCTGCCGTGGCCGCTCTATGCGGACAATGACGCAGCGTCCGCTGCGCTCGGTGAAGCGCATCTCGGCAACGGTATTGCCATTCCCAGCTTTTTTTACCTGCTTATCAGTGCCGGTCTTGGCGGAGGACTGGTGATCGATCGGACCTACGTGCGCGGTGCAGACGGGCGCTCCGGTGAAATCTGGGCGATGCCCGACTCCAACCGGCAGCGCGGGAGCAACATTCAGGATACGGTATCGCTCTCTGCACTCTATGCGCGGCTTGAAGAGGCCGGTTTTCCAGTCGATCGTCCGCAGGCCCTGCTGGATGGCCCGGAAGGCAAGGAAGCCGTTATTAAGCAATGGCTGGAGGATGCGGTGGACGTGTTGGTCCAGCCGCTGGTTGCAGTGGATTGCATCATCAACCCTTCCGCGATCCTGATAGGTGGACGACTGCCGGGTAGGTTGACCGACGCGCTGGTCGACCGGCTCAATATGCGAATGGCGGAATTGAACCTGCCAGCTGTGGCCCCGATCCGTCGGGCCGATGCGGCCGACGATGCCTCTGCAGTGGGTGCGGCCATCATCCCGTTTCTCGATCACGTCCTGCCGTCCGAATCGATCCTGATGCAGGCGGGCCGCTGACGGGCTTCAGCTTCGGCTCATTCGCTGCCGATTTGGGCTGCCATATCGTCCAGATCGATACAGCGCGTTTCGGGAAAGAAAATCGCGACCACCACCAATTGCACCACCATAGCGATTGCGAAGATCGCAAAGGGGAGGCCGGGTGACAGCGCAACCAGAACCGGGAAGATGCCTGCGATCAGTGCATTCATCAACCAGTGGGTGCTGGCGCCCACTGCGCTTCCCCTTGCTCTGACCGGGGTAGGAAACGCTTCGGAAATGTACACCCAGATCACTGCCCCCTGACTTGTCGCAAAGAACGCGATGAAGCCCACAAGCGCCGGCAGCATAAGCTGTGTACCGAATACGCCATACATCACGCCTGCCGCAATGCCGAGGCACAGGGCCGTTCCTGCAGCTCCGACCAACAACAGCGTCTTGCGACCGAGGCGGTCGATCAAGGCCATGCCGACCAATGTGAAGACGAGGTTGGCCAGCCCGATCAGAACCGCCTGGCGATCGGGCGACAGAGCCCCGGCGCGGGCGAATATGTCGTTGAGATAATACAGCACGGCGTTAATGCCAGCGAGCTGGTTGAACATCGCAACGAGGATAGCGAGCATGATCGGCTTGCGATGGCGCCGCCACGACAGGCGCTCGCCGGGTGGATCGCGTTGCAATGCCAGTTCGACACGCTGTATCTCCGCTTGTGTGGCTCCTTCGGGAATGCCGATCTTTTTCAGTGCATCACGCGCCTCGTCGCGCCTGTTCTTTGCCAGCAGCCAACGAGGGCTGTTCGGGATCGCAAATAGCAGGATGAAGAAGATCAACGCGGGCGCTGCTGTGACACCCAGCTTCCAGCGCCAGGCGGTGTCGCTCGAGACCAGCCCTGTGATTGTGGCATTGCTGAGGTAAGCTACGAGAATGCCGGTAACGATCATCAGCTGGAACAGCCCGACAAGCAATCCACGCCGACGAGGCGGAGCGATTTCGGCAATGTAAACCGGTGCCAACACCGAAGACCCGCCGATCGCGAGCCCACAGATAAATCGAAAACCGAGGAAAAGGGTCCAGTCGGAAACGAGTGCGCACCCAAGCCCGGCGATGAAGTAAAATGCTGCGAGCACGCGCAAGCTGTTGCGGCTGCCGAAGATGTCACCCGGCTTTCCGGCAAACAATGCCCCTGCCAAGGTTCCCCAAAGCGCTGCCGAAACAGTCAGGCCGAGCGTTTCCGGCGTGAGGAAAAACAGTCTTGTGAGATCGCCAGTGACGCCTGCGATGACGGCGGTGTCGAAGCCGAACAGCAACCCCGCCAGGGCTGCCGTTACAATCGCCGCGATCAAGGTGCCGCTTCGCGAAACGGCGGGTAAGGACTCAGCTCCAAAGCGGGATTCGTCGCTTGCCATGATCGTCGTTATCCCCAGCAGATCGCTTGCGTCTTTGCCGCAAGGTCCATCTTTCTTGTTGCCGGTGTATTCCACAAGGCGAACCGATCATCAAATAAAATAAATTGCGTTATTATCTTGACGAGGCCACCATGGCCGAGGCACGTTCAGGAAAATCAACCGGCGTGCCGTTTGCGCGGTCGGTAAAATAAGGTCCTAGCCCAAAGCAGGACATGGGATGCAAGGGGAGTGGTGATGAGCGAGGAACGCGATGGCGCAGGCTGGACTTTTGCCTATGTCACCATGCTGTTTTTCATCTGGGGTGCGGTCACAGCGGTCAACGACATCCTGATCCCGGCGGTGAAGGAAATCTTCGCGCTCAGCGACACGGAGAGTTTTCTCACCCAGTTCGCCTTTTTCATGGCTTACGGTATCGTTTCGCTACCCGCGGCAGCTGTTCTGGGGCGACTGGGGGCGGCGAATGCCATCGTGGCGGCCCTTGCGACAATGATCCTCGGTTGCCTTGTCATGCCATTGGCCACATTCGTGCAGTCGTATCCGGTGGTTCTGGTCGGCCTCTTCGTGATCGCATCGGGCATCACGCTTTTGCAAGTAGCGGCCAATCCGCTCTCGGCATCGCTGGGCCGGCCGGAGCGCTCCCATTTCCGGCTGGTGCTGAGCCAGGCTTTCAATTCGCTTGGCACGGTGGTCGCGCCTTATCTCGCCGCACGCACATTGCTGCAGGGCGGCTTGTTCGAACCGGGGCCGGTGACTGATGCAAAGATCGCGTACTCGCTTGGACGGATCGATGTCGCTTATGTCTTTATCGCAGTGGTGATCGGCGTATTGGCGGTATTTCTGTTCCGTGTCAGGAAGCAGATCACCGCCGCTGCGCCGCCACCTGAACCTGAGGTGCGAGTGGCGACAGCATTCGGCTCGCCATGGGCTCTGGCCGGAGCGCTTGCGATCTTCCTCTATGTGGGCGCCGAAGTGACCATCGGCAGCACCATGGTGAATTTTCTCGAACAGCCCGATGTCCTCGCGGTGACGGCGGTCAGGGCGGGAAGCCTTGTCAGCCTTTACTGGCTGGGCGCGATGGTCGGGCGGTTCGTGGGCTCTGGATTGCTGTATAACTTACCCGCCGGGCCGCTTCTGACAGCGGCGGCGAGTGTCGCTGCGCTGTTGTGCCTGACGGTCAGCCAGATCACCGGACCGTTTGCTGGAATGCTGGCGATTTCGGTGGGTCTTTTCAATTCGATCATGTTTCCGGTGATCTTCTCGCTGACGATCGAGCGTTCGAGTGCGCCTTCGTCAGCAACATCAGGCCTGTTGTGCATGGCGATCGTGGGCGGGGCACTGGTCCCGCTGGTCTTTGCGCAAGTCGCCGATGCCAGCGGCAGCCGCTTCACTGCATTTCTTGTTCCGGTCGCCTGCTATCTCGTCATCGCCTTGTTTGGCTGGCGGGCGAGCAAGACGTCGCCTTTGCCCAAAGCGGAGCTTGGCGCTTCACCACACTAGGCACGCTTCCGCTTGTATTCTTGCAAACTGAGGGGAGGATATCCTTGAATACCACCGCCACCAGTTCCGATCCATTTAGTTCTCCAGCGCCCTGCAAACATCGCGGTCGCCGGATGGCGTCACTCCTCGCAATCGTCGCTCTTGCGTGCCCAACCTCCGTGACTCTGGCGCAGGCAGCACGTGGTGATGGCAGTGAGCAATCGCCGGTCGATCTCGCCAATCCGCTGGTCGGCACCGCCCCGCTCGATGACCCTGCCGTCATTGGCAATGCACCACCTCCGGGCGAGCCGGTCTATACCGGCCAGACATCTCCGGGGGCAACCTTGCCGCATTCGTCGGTCTCGGCCGCACCGGTGAACAACAATATCGAGCTCAGCTATCCCAACGGGGTTGCGGTTCCGTACTATTACACCAACCCCACAATGATCGGATTCACCGGTGGGGGCGGGGCGACCTATGGCGGTAATGCCGAGCCGATTATTATGCCCGTGGTCGGCGACTGGTCCCCGGCGCCCGCCTACAAACAGTCGTGGTACGACAAGGCGCAAGAACACACATCGCCTGGCTATTATTCGGTCTACCTCAACAGCTTTCATACTAAGGCGGAACTGACGGCGACGCGCTGGGCCAGCCTGATGCGTTTCACCTTCCCAGCGAGCGAACGATCGCATGTTATCATCAACTTCCCTCGTCACGGTGGCTCGGTCGAGATCGTCGGGGATCGGGAAATACGCGGAGTGTCGGAACGCAGCAGGGCGACCGATGGCGCCTATTTCGTCGCCGAGTTTTCCAAGCCGTTCGAAAAGCTCGGCACGTTCCGCAAGGCGCCGGGCGATGCCGAGGGCTGGGGTATCGGCGACAGCGATGTCGAGCCGGGGAAACGGTCAATCTCGGGCAGCTACGCCGGTAGCTACGTTACCTTCCGCACAACGGCAGGTGAGCAGGTGCTGATGAAGATCGCGCATGGCACCAGTTATGCGCAGGCCGAGCAAAGGCTGCATCAGGCCATACCGGGTTGGGATTTCGATGGCATCCACAACGCAGCTCGCAAGAACTGGGCGGGGCTGCTCGATCGTGTCCGGGTCAAGGGTGGCACCGCCAAGCAGCGCGAGCTGTTCTATTCGACCCTCTATCATTCTTTCGGCAGCCCCCGGCTGATAGCCGCCAAGGGCGAGAAATTTACCGACAGCAATGGCAATATCCAGGTTGCGACGCACGATCGCTACAGCCCGGTGCCGTTCTGGGATACGGGGCGCAACCAGATCGTGCTGCTCGAAATGCTCGAGCCGAAGCTGATGCAGGACGTGATGGCATCCGAGCTCGACATGGCGCGCGAAAAGGGGTTCATGAACACCTCGTTCCATGGCGACAACGCCGTGTTCATGTATCTCGGTGCGTGGGAACGCGGTATCCCATTCGATTACAAGGCCGTGTATCCATACCTGCGCAAGAACGCGACCGATCCGGCCGGTCCCAGGCACTACCTGGCCGAGTATCAGAAGCAGGGTTGGATTTCCGACATCGTCCCCGATCACAATCCCAGCCCGCCCTATGCGGGGGGCAAGGCGGGCGCTGCTACGACACTGGAGTATGCCTGGGACGATCACGCTATGGCCGAATATGCCAAGCGGCTAGGGTATACGGACGACTACCGCATGTTCCTCAAGCGAGCGCACAATTACGAAAACGTGTTCGACAAATCGACCGGTTTCGTTCGCGGACGTACGGCGGATGGCAAGTGGATTGCCCCGTTCGATCCGCAGGAGCCCTATTACAACTTCATGATGAAGGAGGCATCGGGTTGGTCGACGCTGTGGCTCGTGCCGCAGGATGTGCAGGGCTTGATCAACCTGCTGGGCGGGCGTGACAAGTTCAACGCCAAGCTCGATCAGTTCTTCACCACACCTTATCATCCGAAGGGCATTTGCCGCGATTGTACCGGCCTGATCGGGCAATATGTGCAGGGTAACCAGCCCGACCAGCAGGCCGCGTATTACTACGACTGGAGCGGGCAGCCCTGGAAAACACAGGCGCTGGTCCGGGAAATTCTGGCCAAAACCTATGGCAGCGACGCTTCAGGCTATGCCTATCCGGGTATGGACGATCAGGGGGCGACTTCGTCTTGGTATGCGTTGAGCGCGATGGGCTTCTACCCGGTAGATCCATCCACCGCGGATTATATCATCGGCAGTCCGGTTTTCGACGATGTTCAGATCGACATGGGCAATGGCAGGACCCTGCGGATCGTGGCGAAGAACAACTCGCCCGACAACGCATACATCCAGTCGGCAATGCTCAACGGTAAGCCGTGGAACAAGCCGTGGTTCAGCCATCGGGATATCGCGAATGGCGGCACGTTCGTGTTCGTCATGGGACCGAAACCGAACAAGCATTGGGGCGCATCGCCCGAAGCGGCACCACCATCGATGACCGCTGCGTCCCGATAGATACGATCCGAACAGCCTCTGCATCAATTCCCGTTTGCGGAGGCAAGGAGCCCGGGATTTCACCCTCCCTGAGTCCCGGGCTCCAACTTGTGTGTGCGTGGGGGCGATTATGGAGAAAGTCATGCGAGCGCTGGTTGGAATTGCTGGGTTGGTCGCGCTGCTTTCAGCGCCGGCACAAGCAAAGTCGGACAATCCAAGGCCCGATGCTGTCTATACCAGCAACCTAATGACCAAGTGGGGGAAGGAGGTGACCCCGGAAAACGTCTGGCGCAGCTATCCTCGCCCGCAAATGGAGCGTGCTCGCTGGCAAAACCTCAACGGTTTGTGGGACTATGCGATCACCCCCAAGGCTGACGCACAACCCGCAAAAATGGAGGGGCAGATACTGGTCCCGTTCCCGGTTGAAGCGAAGCTGTCGCGTGTTGCTCGCAAACTCATGCCCGATGAGCGCCTCTGGTATCGGCGCAGCTTCACTATTCCCGCCGATTGGCGTGGGCAGCATATCCGGCTCAACTTCGGTGCGGTCGACTATCAAGCGACGATTTTGGTCAATGGCGCCGTCGTCGGTAGCCATCGGGGCGGATACGACACTTTCGGGTTCGACATCACCGATTATCTCAAACCCGGTCGTAACCGGTTGATCGTTGAGGTGACCGACCCGAACAGCAAGGGGAACCAACCGCGCGGCAAGCAGATGCTGGATCCGTCGGGCATCTGGTACACGGCTGTCAGCGGGATCTGGCAGACGGTCTGGCTTGAACCGGTACCGGCCCAGCATATCGCAGACATTCGCATGACGCCGGATATCGATCGCGGCGTGCTGGATGTCGATGTCGCGACCAATGGCGGGACGGACGGAACTCTGGCGGTGAGGCTCACTGCAAGCGACAAAGGCAAAGTGATTGCCAGGGCAGTGGTGCGTGCAAATCGTCATACCGCTCTAGCCATACCGCACGCCCATTTATGGTCGCCCGAAGACCCGCATCTTTATTCGCTCAAGGCGGAACTGGTCAGGGTGACGAGCCCGTTCGCGGATGCCAAGGATCCCCAGCGCGCCGCCTATGAAGTGCGCTTTTCCAAGACCGAAGCCGACGATTATGCCGATGCCCCCATCATCGGCCAGCCGATCGACACGGTGAACAGCTATTTCGCGATGCGCAAGATATCGATCGGCCCGGGCAAGCTTCACGCACAGCCGGTGATGCTGCTCAACAACAAGCCCTATTTCGAGAACGGTACGCTCGATCAGGGATGGTGGCCGGATGGCCTTTACACACCGCCATCGGAAGAGGCGATGAAGAGCGATATCGTCTTCCTTAAACAGGCTGGTTTCAACATGCTGAGGAAACACATCAAGATCGAGCCTGCGCGCTACTACTATGATGCCGATCGCCTCGGAATGCTGATCTGGCAGGATATACCATCCGCTGGCAGCGCAAGCGAAGATCAGTTCGTTACCGGGACCAGCAAATCCCAGGCGGTGTTCTCGTCCGATGATATGGATGAGATCCAGAACGAAACCGCCCACATGATCGGCGATCTGGGAAATTTCCCCTCTATCGTCTTGTGGGTCATCAACAACGAGGGTTGGGGCCAGTACAACTCCGCTATGCTTGCGCAGTACGTGAAGGGCATGGATCCAAGCCGTCTTATCGATGCCGATACCGGCTGGCTGGACGTCGCGCCGGGCGTCTCCGATGTTTATGACATCCACACGTATGAGGAAGTACCCAAGACGCCAGACTTCCATGGTCGTCGCGCAATCGTTCTTGGCGAGTATGGCGGCGTGGGCTTTCCGATCCCCGGCCACTTATGGCGCGAAAAGAGTACCTGGAGCTACCAGGTGGCAAAGACACCGCAGGATTATCTGACGCGTTATCGGCGCAAGATGGCTGAGGTCGTCCGGCAAGCCAAGGACGATGGTCTCAGCGCATCCGTCTACACTCAGACCACCGATGTGGAAGGGGAGGTCAATGGCCTCCTGACTTACGATCGGGCAGTCGCGAAGATACCGGCGGAGGAGTTCGCCAAGGTCGCAGCGCCATTGCATTAGAATCTTTGTTCTAGCGCTGAATGTGACCTGGAAGAAAACTCAGAATACAAAAATATACATATGATAATAAATGATAAAAAGGCATAAACGCCTGTCGAAAAGATTTATTTGACAAATTGTTTTTTATATTCTGGATTGTCTCTCAACGGTCGATAACTGGCCGGAGCCGATGGCTGAATGGTCTCGGAAAGCAGGTAGGGGCAAGGCCCCTTGAGATGGGATGAGGATTATGTGGGCAAGATTAAATCACAGGTCGAATAATGCCGGGCGCGAGCGACTGGTGCGTCATCTTATGCTGACAGCGAGTGCGATTGTGGGGCTCGCCGGAGCAGCACATGCGCAGGATACTGCGCAGCAGTCGACAAGCGGGCAGGATACGCAGCAGGGTTCCGCTGACGTAAATAGTTCGGGTCAGGCGGGTGCCTCGTCATCGCCTGCGAATGAGATCGTTGTTACCGGCTATCGCCAGTCGATCGAGGCCAGTCTCAACCAGAAGCGCAATGCCAATGCCTTTGTCGATGTGATCACCGCTGAGGACGTCGGCAAGTTCCCGGACAAGAATGTTGCCGACGCACTGCAACGGGTTCCGGGTGTGACCATCACGCGCAGCGGCGGTGAAGGGCAAAACGTCAGTATCCGTGGCTTGAGCTCGGACCTCACCCTGACAGAGTTGAATGGCAATTTCCTCGCTTCGGCAACGAATGGCGATCCGTCGCGTTCGTTCAACTACCTGATGTTGCCGGCCAATCTGATCGCCAGCGTCGAGGTGTTCAAATCTCCGGAGGCGCGTCTCGACGAGGGCGGTGTAGGCGGTGTCATTATCGCCCATACACGCAAGCCCTTCGATCTGGACCCCTGGTCCGGCAGTGTGCGTGTCGAAGGCACTTATGCTGACGTGACGAAGAAGGTCGAACCGGATGTGTCGGGGCTGCTTTCCTGGCATAATCAAGACAAGACGGTCGGCTTGCTGGTCGGCGCGACCTATCAAGTCCGCACCAATCGTTCGCTAAGTTCCAATACGGAGAGTTGGCACTGGTGGTCGGATAGCCAGACGGGCCAGCCCGCTACCGATATTAACGGCAACACTTATGCCAATGACAGTGCGATTTCCTATTGGGGGAGCGGGGAAACCACACAGGACGGCACACATTATAGCGGCTACTGGGCTCCGCAGTCGGTCGATGAATCCATCATCGAACAAAAGCGTAAGCGGCTTGGCATCCAGGCTACATTGCAACTGCGACCGACTGATAATCTGACGCTCACTGCTAATTATTTCCGCTTCCAAGTCAATAGCGACTACGTCAATCGAGCAATCAAGGTTCCTGAATGGGGGTATGGTTCGGGCGGCAAACTGTTCGAAGGCGCCCAATTCGATCCGAGCGGCACGATCATGACCGGCGCCACTTTCCAGGTGCCACCGGAAGGTACGGGCTGTCGGCAAGTCACCGATCCAACGACAGATTACCCCTGCACTATGGAAACGCCTGCGATCCAGGATACCTACACCCTGCAGAAAACCGTTTCCAACACCTATGATCTGCACCTCGATTGGACCCACGATCGTCTGGATGTGAAAGCTGTTGTCGGGAAAACCGAAGCGAAAGGCGGGCCTTCCTTTACCTTCTTCGTGCAGGCCAAACCGCGACTGGTGACCGGCCCCGGACCGGCGGGCAATGTGAACGGAAATTCGCTGAGCCAGTGGACCTTTACTAACCAGTCGGTCGCGATGCAGTTCTCACCCGATCTGCAAGACAATCTGATGAACGGCATTTCACAGGTCGATCTTGGTTCGACCGGATCGGGATACACCAACAGCACTGTCGGTCAGCGCTATGCCCAGATCGACATTACCCGCCATTTCGATGGTTTCATCGACTCAATCCAGGTTGGCGGCAAGTGGCGTGATTCCTACATCAATCGCGAAACCGGCGAGTTCGACTGGTACTCGGACGCGGCCAACACGTTGCGCTATCAGGATACGCCAGGTGCGGCGGTCACCAGCCCGGATTTCTTCCTGAGCCAGCCGGTCGGCAACATTGCCGGGGGTTTCACGACCAACATCTTCCCCGGGTTCAACATGGACAATTATCTGGCCTATCTGAACCAGACGTACAATGGGCCGGTACGGGTGCCGCACCCGCAGGATTTGTATAACATCGATGAGAAGATCTGGGCGGGCTATGCTCAGTTGAATTATCACTCGAGCACCGTGCGCGGCAATCTCGGGGTCCGCGTTGTGAACACCAAGGAAAGCGGTGTTTCGACCGATGTGATCTATTACGAGAACGATTACTGCACGAATGGTCCGGGTGGTCCGTTCGATCCCAACGTGCCAGTTGGCGCAGACGGCAACTGCCTCGTGCTGCCGCAATCGCAACTCGAAGTACGCGTTTATAGCCCGCATCAGGAATCGAAACAGTACACCAACATCCTGCCAAGCTTTAACATCGCCTGGAACATCAGCGACAGACTGCTCGCACGCGGTGAAGTTTCGAAAGTCATGTCGCGCCCCGGATTTGGCGATCTGGCGGGTAATCGTAACCTGACCTTCAATTCCGATGCCTTCGTGTTCGATCGCGGGCAGTTCGGTGCGCTCCCCGGCTGGTTCGGTGGCGGCGGCAATTTCGACCTCAAGCCGTTCCTCGCATGGCAATACGACATCGGTCTGGAATGGTATTTCCACCGGGGCTCGGTGCTCGGCGCGACCCTGTTCCGCAAGGATGTGAGCGATTTCATCGTTCCGATCGTGCAGGATCTGCCCACGGTGGTGGATGGTCAGACGGTTACCGTTCAGCAGTATTCGACCTCAGCGAATGGTTCTTCTGCGGTTTCTGAAGGCGTGGAGCTTTACGCCCAGCACACTCTGGACTTCGGTTTGGGTGCTCAGGTAAATTTCACCTACAACCACACGTCCGTCGCCGACGTGTCGCTCAACGGACAGAAGATCGGTTCTTCACCGCTGGTCGGCAGTGCCAAGACTCAGCTCAATGCTTCGGTGTTCTATGAACACGGCCCTGTCTTGCTCCGGGCTTCCTACAACCGCCGTGGATCGGTGGTTGAAGGACTGCAATCGGGCCTGAATATCTATCAGGATCCGTATTCGCAGGTCGATCTCAATGCGTCCTACGACATCTTCAAGAACATGCAGTTGACGGCCTCGGTCATCAATCTAACCAAGTCGGAGCAGCGCGAGCATCTTGGCAATGACACCGACCTGCGCTTCATCTCGAACAGCTATTCGGGACGCAGGTTCTATGTCGGACTGTCGTATAAGTTCTGATTGAGCGATCGGAAATAACCTCCAAACTGGGGCGGTATGCGCAGGCCGCTGCCGCCCCAATTTTTCCGGCTTTGCATTGGTCGGCTATGATTGAAGGGATCGAACAGGGGATGGCGAGGAAAACTGTACTCAGGCTCGCGCTTGCAAGCTTGGTTCTGGGGCAAGTGCTGGCCCCTGGGGCTTTGGCGGAAGCGCGCTCCACCAATGCCGAGACGCAGCCCGCACTGGTCGATCTGATAAATCCTCTGATGGGGACCGATTCCACCTATCGTCTTTCATACGGGAATACCTATCCGGCGGTCGCCGTGCCTTGGGGCATGAACAGCTGGACACCCGTAACAGGTAAGCCGGGCAGTGGTTGGGGCTACACCTATCACGACGAGAAGATCAACGGGATCAAGGAAACGCACCAACCCAGCCCATGGATGAATGATTACGGTGCATTCGCGCTGATGGCTGAAACCGGACCGCTGAAGATCAAGGCAGAGGATCGCGGCAGTTGGTACAGCCACAAGGCTGAGGACGCGCATCCCTATTCCTATAAGGTCTATCTCGCCGATTACGATGTCACTGCCGAAGTTGCGCCTACCGAGCGTGCAGCACAGTTCCGATTTACCTTTCCCAAGAGCGATGATGCCCACATCCTGATCGATGGATTGGCGGGTGGATCGATGGTCCAGATCGATCCCGCGCATCGCCGTATCATAGGGTATGTCAGCAACAATCACGGCGGGGTGCCGGACAACTTCCGCAACTACTTCGTTGCTCAGTTCGATCACGATTTCACGGTGACGCGGACCTGGGATGAGAACGACCAGCTTACTGCCGACAAGACCCGCAAAGGCGACCATGTCGGCGCCGTGGTCAGCTTCAAGACCGCCAAGGGCGAGGTCGTCCACGTCAAGGTTGCGTCCTCTTTCATCAGCCCGGCACAGGCGGAGCTCAACCTCCAGCGCGAAATCGGCAATGACAGCTTCGCCACCACCGAGGCCAAGGCAAAGGCCGCGTGGGAGAAGGAACTGTCCAAGGTCCGTGTGGAGGACCCCAATCTTGAAAACAGGCGGACGTTCTACTCCGCGCTCTACCGGATGTTGCAATTCCCGCGCGAGTTCTTCGAGCGCGACGCGAACGGCAAGATCGTCCACTACAGCCCTTACGACGGTAAGGTGCACGATGGCTACATGTACACCGACAACGGTTTCTGGGATACTTGGCGGGCAGTCTTCCCCTTCCTCGTCCTGATGTACCCGGAGCGGGACAGCCAGATGATGCAGGGGCTGGTCAACACCTACAAGGAGGGTGGCTGGCTGCCTGAGTGGGCAAGTCCGGGGTATCGCGACGTCATGATCGGCTCGAACTCGGCCAACATCATCGCCGATGCCTATATCAACGGGGTGCGCGGGTTTGACGTGGACACGCTGTACGAGGCGATGGTCAAGAACGCGACGACCGACAAGGGCCGCCCGACCAACAGGGAAGGCAATGTCATCAGCGCCGTGGGGCGCGAGGGCGTCGACTGGTACAACAAACTTGGCTATGTTCCTTATGATGTCGGCATACACGAGAACGCCGCTCGCACTCTTGAATACGCCACCGCCGACTTCTCGATTTCGCAGCTCGCGAAAGCGCTCGGGAAACCACAAGACGCGACCCTTTATGCAAGGCACGCGCAGAACTATCGCAAGCTTTACGATCCGACGACCGGATGGATGCGCGGCCGAAATCGCGATGGATCGTGGGAGACGCCGTTCAATCCATTCAAATGGGGCGATGCGTTCACCGAGGGCAATGCCTGGCATTACAGCTGGGCGGTGATGCAGGACGTCCAGGGCCTGGTCGACCTGATGGGTGGACGGCAGAAATTCGTGGACCGGCTGGATTCGGTGTTCACTACGCCGCCTATCTTCGACGACAGCTACTATGGCCAGGTCATCCACGAAATCAGGGAGATGCAGATCGTCGATATGGGGCAGTATGCCCATGGCAATCAGCCGATCCAGCACATGATCTATCTCTATGACTGGGCCGGGGCACCGTGGAAGGCGCAGTTCCATGCGCGCGACGTAATGCGTCGTCTCTATTCGCCTGCACCGGATGGCTATCCGGGAGACGAGGACAATGGCCAGACCTCAGCCTGGTATGTGTTTTCCGCCCTTGGCTTCTATCCAGTGACGCCGGCAAGCGGGCAATACGCCATCGGCAGCCCACTGTTCCGCAAGGTCACGCTTGCTATGCCGAGCGGCAAGACGCTGACGATCGATGCGAAGAATAACGGACCGGACAATCTCTACATCCAGTCTGTGGCGCTGAACGGACACACCCACTCCAAGACTTATTTCACGCATGATGCGCTGGAGCAGGGGGGGACGCTGGTCTTCACGATGGGGCCGAAGCCCAACAAGCAATGGGGCGCAGCGCCTGCGGACGCTCCGTTCTCGATGACGCCGCAGGGTCAATGAAGGGGAAAACCTCCATGTCAGCCAATCGGCGAGAGGTCATGGCAGGAGCAGGCGCACTCGCGCTCGCGTCTTCCCTACCGGGCACCGCGCGCGCGGCCGATTTCGTCAGCCATCGCCCAGCGAAGGCGGAGCGCAATTTCACCAGCCCGGCAATCGAGGTGGAAATTGCGCGGGTGAAAGCTATGATTGGCGATCCCGAAATCGCCTGGATGTTCGAGAATTGCTATCCCAACACCCTCGATACCACGGTGGAAACGGGCACTGTCGATGGCAAGCCGGATACTTTTGTCATAACGGGCGATATCAACGCGATGTGGCTGCGCGACAGTTCGGCACAAGTGCAGCCCTACATCCATCTCGTCGGCAGGGATCCACAACTCAAACGGCTGTTTCAGGGTCTGATCCAGCGGCAGGCGCGCTGCATACTGATCGACCCCTATGCCAATGCCTTCAACAAAGACCCGACGGCGCCTTCCAAGCTAGACTGGTCGCAGAAGGACAAGACCGACATGAAGCCCGGCGTTGCCGAGCGGAAATGGGAGATCGACTCCCTCTGCTATCCTATGCGGCTGGCGCATGGATACTGGACCCGGACACGGGACAAAGTGCCTTTTGACGAGGTGTGGAGCCGCGCCGCGAGGTTGTCGGTCGCAACCTTCAGGGTCCAGCAGCGGCTCAACGGTCCCGGACCCTATCACTTCCAGCGCGAGGCTTTCGTTCCAAGCGATTCCCTGATGCTCGACGGATATGGCCGGCCGACCCGCAAGATCGGGCTGATCCATTCGATGTTCCGGCCTTCGGACGATGCCTGTATCTATCCGTATCTCATTCCCTCGAACCTGTTTGCCGTATCGGCGTTGCGTAAGCTGGCGCAGGTCCACCGCGAGGCGCGCGGCGATGCTGCGGCAGCGTTCGAAGCAGATGCCCTGGCCGATGAGGTCGAGAAGCTGCTGCACGAGCACGCACTGATCGACGATGGTCGGGGCGGCAAAGTCTGGGCCTATGAGATCGATGGTTTCGGCAATTGGGTGTTCATGGACGACGCCAATGTGCCGAGCCTTTCGGGGCTTGCGATCATCGATGCGGCGAAGCGCGACGACCCTCTGTTCCGTAACACGGCGGCGCAGGCATGGAGCGAACGCAACCCGTATTTCTTCAAGGGCAGCGCCGCCGAGGGGATCGGCGGTCCGCATGTCGGGCTGGGGATGATCTGGCCGATGTCGATTATCACCCACGCCATGAATGCCGACGACGACGCCACCGTCCTCCAGTGCCTTCGATGGCTCAAGACAACTCACGCTGGCACCGGCTTCATGCACGAGAGCTTCAACAAGGACGATCCGTCCAACTTTACCCGCAAGTGGTTCGCTTGGGCGAATGCGCTGTTCGGGCAACTGATAGTCGAACTCGCCGCGCGCAAGCCCGCGCTTCTGGCAGGCCGACTGTAAGCGTTATGCGAGGACACATGCCCATGCTGACTGCAAACCGTCGACAACTTCTCGCCGGGACAGGGTTTGCAGCGCTATCCGGCGCAATCGGAGTCGGACTGTCATCAGAGGCAATGGCACAGGGTGCGGTAGCGGGAAAGCCGGATCTGTTCGTCGGCACGGGTGGTCATGGTCATACCTACCCCGGTGCCTCCCTGCCATTCGGCATGGCGCAGCTCAGTCCCGATACGAACAACCACGGATGGGATGCCTGCTCGGGGTATCATCAGGGCAATGGTTCGATGATGGGATTCAGCCATACCCATCTTTCGGGAACCGGGATTGGCGACATGCTCGACATTCTGGTCGTGCCCACGCGCCAGAAGCTCATGCTTGAGCCGGGACCGCTCGATAACCCGGATGCCGGCTATCGTCAGCGCTATTCGGACGAGCACGCAGAGCCAGGCTATTACCGGGTTCAGCTGGAATCGGGCGTTATGGCCGAATTGACCGTGACCGAGCGTTGCGGCCTGCATCGTTATCGCTTCATGCCCGGTGCAGGGCACATATTGATCGATTTTGCCCACGCCATGGATGATGATTGGGACAAGGGCCATACGGTGGTCGAGGATGCGTATCTTGCGCTCGACCAAGATGGTACTTTGACCGGCGGTCGACAGGTCAATCGCTGGGCCAAGGGCCGGCACATCTATTTTGCGATGCAGCTTTCGCGCAAGCCGGACCGGATCCAGTTTTTCGGTGATGGGGATACCCCCGCCGATGCGGGCGCTCGCTCGATCAAGGGTAACCAACTCAAAGTGGCCTTGTTTTTTGACGAAGCAGGCGGTGATCCAATCCAGATCAAAACCGGCCTCTCGGCGGTCGATTTGCAGGGCGCGCGTGATGCTCTGGCGCAAGAAGCTGTGGGCTGGGATTTCGATGGCGCTGCACAATCGGCGCGCTCGATCTGGGCCAAGGCGCTTGGAAACGTGCGCGTTTCCGGCGGTGCCGAGGCGCATCGGGCGATCATGGCAAGCGCGCTCTACCATGTGCAGCTCGCCCCGACATTGTTCACCGATTGCGACGGGCGCTACATCGGTCTGGATCGCGAGGTCCATACTGCGCCCGAAGGCGAGGAAGCCTTCAGCACCTATTCCTTATGGGACACCTACCGAGCGCTCCACCCGCTGCTGACACTGATCGATCGCGACCGCGCGACGCTGCTAACACGCGACCTGTGTCGCCAGACGATGGAGAGCCCCTACGGCCCGCCAGTATGGCCACTTCAAGGGGTGGAAACCGGCACGATGATCGGCTGGCACGCGGTTTCCGTCCTTGCAGAAGCGCATGTGAAGGGCATCGAAGCCGACTACGCAAGCGCCTGGCCCAAGATCCGGCAGCGCGCATTCAACCGTGATTTCAAGGATATCGATAGTACTCTTGGCAGAGGCTATTATTACGATCTCGGCTATATTCCCTGCGACAAGGTGTGGGAATCGGTCAGCCGCACGCAGGAATATGCCTATGACGACTGGGCCATGGCCCATATTGCCAATGCGGTCGGAGCTCACGAAGACGCGCAGGCCTTGCGCCGACGTTCGCGGAATTATCGCAACGTCATCGATCCATCGGTAGGCTTTGCTCGCCCACGCTTCGAGGACGGGCATTGGTGGAAGGATTACGACCCGATCCAGCTGGGTCACGACCCGGACAAGTGGCGCGATTACACCGAGGCCAATGGCTGGCAGGCGACCTTCCTCAACCAGCACGATGTCTATGGCCTGATCGATCATTTCGGCGGCGATGCCGTGTTCGAGAAGAAGCTCGATGCGCTGTTCAACGGGCCATCGACCCTGCCCAAGAATGCACCGCCAGACATATCCGGCCTGGTAGGCCAGTATGCTCATGGCAACGAACCGGACCAGCACGTTGCCTATCTTTATGCATTTTGCGGTGCGCCATGGAAGACGCAGGCGATGGTTCGTCGCCTGCTCACGGAGATGTACAAGGATGATCCCGACGGGGTGATCGGTAATGACGATTGTGGCCAAATGAGCGCCTGGTTCATCCTGTCGGCGATGGGTTTCTATCCGGTGGATCCCGTGAGCGCTGTCTATGTCTTCGGCTCACCCTTGTTCGATCTGGTGGAGGTCGACTTGGGCGCAGACAAGACCCTGACCATTCGGGCCGAAGGGAACGGTCCCGATAGGCCCTACATCCAGTCGGTGCGATGGAATGGTCGGGCGTTTGACAACAATTGGATTGCCCACGACGATCTGTCGAAGGGTGGCGAGCTTGTGTTCTCGATGGGGAGCCGTCCTTCGCGGTTCGGAAGCCGCAAGGAACATCGCCCGCCTTCATTCGGCTCGTTGCCGAAATGAGCAAGGGAATTGATCCGTTGAGAAATATCAAAATGTTGCAAGGGTAAATGCGTTGATCGGAGTGAATGTGACGAGATTGTTCAGCGGCTCCGGATTTGGATTGCGCGGTCAGGGCGGACTATGAACAATGAGTAATGACAAGATAACTGCCGATGCGCACAAGCCGCTGTATGCCGGTGTGGAACTGGGCGGGACGAAATGTATTTGCACCCTTTCAACCGGGCCCAATGATATTCGCGATCAGCGGACCATCCCTACCACCCATCCCTCCCAAACTCTGCCTGCGATCGAGGATGTGCTGCGTATCTGGCATCGCGAGCATGGATTCGCAGCCCTTGGAGTTGCGTCGTTCGGCCCATTGAACCTTGCGCACGACCGCCCCGGCTTCGGCTGTGTAGGCGCGACGAACAAGAAACATTGGGAAGGTGCGGACTTGCATGGGCCGTTGCGATCGGCGTTCGCGGTTCCGATCGGTTTCGATACCGATGTGAACGGTGCGGCTCTGGCGGAAATCTGCTGGGGTAGTGGGCAGGGCCTGCACGATTTTGCCTATGTCACGGTTGGGACCGGAGTGGGGGTAGGCCTGATCGTCAACGGGCAACCGACGCGTGGGCTCGGCCACAGCGAGATCGGTCATATCAGGGTCCCGCGCCTGGCAGGCGATACCATTCCGAGCGTGTGCCGTTTCCATGACGACTGCATCGAAGGACTGGCCTCGGGCACGGCGCTGAAGGCGCGCCTGAAAGGTCGTGCGCTGGAGGACGTCCGCAGCGACGATCCGGTATGGGACCCAATCGTCCACAGTCTCTCACTGATGATCCATGCGCTGGTCTGCACGGCAGGGCCCATGCGCGTTGCGATGGGTGGCGGTGTTGCGTCAGGTCAGCAACACCTGTTGCCGCGAATAAACGACGCACTCAGGCAAAGTCTTGGCGGATATTTCCAGCTCCCCGAAGACGGCGATTATGTGGTGGCTGCCAAGCTCGGCACGATGGCCGGACCTCTAGGCGCAATCGCACTGGCAATGGATGCCTATCGTGACGCAGTCCCACAAAGCGAGGGGCGCCGCGTGGTGAGCTCAAGCACCGGTTGAACATTATCCGTCGCCCTTACCTAATCGACAACTTCAGGTTCGAATAACGCATGACCATCAAACGGCTTGGTTTGGCTTTGATCTTCCTCGCAGCTCCCGGCATGGCCATGGGGCAGGACGCGGGGCCCGAACCCGCAAGCGAGGTCAATCCCTTCATCGGCACCACCAACGGCGGCAATCTCTATCCCGGTGCAACGATGCCGTTCGGAATGGTTGCCTTCAGCCCCGAGGACACGCCTCTTCCCGGACGGCGTGGACAGGTTGCGGCTGCTGGCGGGTACGAATGGCGTTCTAACGGGATCAGGGGCTTCGCGCTCACTCATCTGTCTGGCACTGGCTGTGCCGGTGCGAGCGGGGACGTGCCGATAATGCCAGTGACCACGGGCATCGATATTTCGCCGTCCTCGGCAGACGCCGGGTTGATGTATGCCAGCCTACTCGATCATTCGAAGGAGACCGCAAGCCCCGGTGCCTACTCCGTAACGCTCGGCAATGGGGTGGACGTACAACTTGCCGCCACGCAGCGCACCGGTGTCGCTAGCTTCACCTTCCCTGACGACAGGGCCGCGAACCTGCTGTTCAGGACTTCGGACAGTGAAGTCGGCAGCACCGATTCCACAATTCATATCGACCCCGAACATCGCACCGTCAGCGGCTCGGTGACGAGCGGAAACTTCTGCGGCTATCTCTCACCGGATCGCCAGCAAAGCTATTATACGTTGCATTTCGTAGCGGTGTTCGACCAGCCTTTCGTGGCAGGCGGAACCTGGCATGACGACACTGTCACCAAAGGCGCCTTGGATGGCGGCGGAGGCACGTCCTACGCCGATCATGGCAATCCGCCGCGCGGGAAGGGCGCCGGCGGATGGATCAGCTTCGATCCCAGTTCCACATCGACGGTGACGATGCGCGTCGGCATATCCTATGTCGATGATGCGGGCGCGCGCGCCAATCTCGCTGCGGAAAGTCCGCCGGGCACGACGGTCGCAACCGCACGCGAACTGGCGCGGACGGAATGGAATAAGGCCTTGCGGCAGATCGCGATCAAGGGTGGCAGCAAGGACAATCGTTCGGTGTTCTATACGGCGCTTTATCACGCGCTTCTGGAACCCAATCTCTATAACGACAGTGACGGTAGGTATCGCGGGTTTGACGGGGACGTGCATCATCTGTCGCGCGGTCAGACCGCCCAATACGCCAATTTTTCCGGATGGGACGTCTATCGCTCGCAGCTCCAGCTCGTGACCCTGCTCGATCCGCAACGCGGTTCCGACATCGCGCAATCCTTGCTCAATCAGGCGGAGCAAAACCACGGTGTGTGGGATCGGTGGACGCATTTGACTGGCGCGACGAGTGTTATGAATGGAGATCCCTCACCACAGTCACTGGCGGCGATCTATGCCTTTGGTGGACGCTCTTTCGACCTCAAGCGCGCCTATAAATCCCTTCGCAAGGCAGCGACAAAGCCGACTTCGGGCGATCTCTCGAGGACGGGTTGCCCGATCCTTTGCATCGGCCAGCGTCCCGGCCTCGATCAGTGGTTGGCGCTGCACTACATGCCGGTTGGCGCTCCGGGATGGGGCAGCGCCGCCGATACGCTCGAACTGGCGGCGGCCGATTTCGGAATGGCACAGCTTGCCAACGACGTTGGTGATCGTCGCCGCGAGCGGATGTTCCTTGATCGCTCGGGCTATTGGCGCAATCTGTTCAATCCTCAGGCGACGCCGCAGGGCGGCTACATCCAGCCGCGCAATGCCGATGGGAGCTGGCCGGCGTTCGACCCGGCTTCCGACGATGAATTCGTGGAAGGGAGCGGCGCGCAATATCTCTGGATGGTTCCCTTCGACCCTGCCGGACTCATCGACGCGCTGGGCGGCAAGCAGTTTGCTGCTGCGCGGCTCGACGCTTTCTTCAAGGATGCCAGGGGCGATTGGGCGGTGACCAAGTCGGGGCCGCTCCACGCCGAACTGGACAACGAGCCTTCGGTGGCTTCGCCGTGGCTCTACAATTTCGTCGGCCAGCCATGGAAGACGCAGGAAACCGTGCGCGCAGCGATGCGACAGATATGGACGAACACCCCGGATGGTATTTCCGGCAATGACGATCTGGGTGAAATGTCGTCATGGTATGTGTGGTCTTCGCTTGGGCTCTATCCCCTTTATCCCGGACGCGCCGAACTGGTAGTCGGCAGCCCGTTGTTCCCTTCGGCCATTATCAGCCGGGCGGGCGGCAATATCGAAATCAGCGCGGCTGGCGCTGCGCCCGATGCGCCCTATGTTCAGTCGCTCAGGGTCAATGGAGCATCGAGTGACAAGGCATGGTTGCCCGCATCGTTCATCGAACATGGCGGATCGCTCGATTTCATATTGGGAAAGAAGCCGGACACGGCATGGGCAAGTTTGAATGAGCCGCCATCGTTCGGTCCGGCCCAGTAGTTCCTGAGGCGCGAAAGCCGATCGCCTCTCACAAATCAGGATTAGACGAATGTCGCACAAGTCGTTCCTTGCCAGTCTCCTCGTCGCAACCTCGGCGCTGGTTTCGAATTCGCCGGCATCGGCCGATCAGGCGCCGTCGCCTTCACCCTATGACACGGTCGATCCGATGATCGGTACTGGTGGCGAGGGGCATACGTTTCCCGGCGCAGTGGCCCCTTTCGGAATGGTCCAGCTTTCGCCCGATACCGATACGACCTGCACCGTGCGGAGCTGTTACGGTCACGCAGCAGGTTATCGCTACGACGATCCGACCATCCAGGGTTTCAGTCACACGCATTTTTCCGGGGCAGGCCATTCCGACCTCGGCGATTTTCTGATCATGCCGGTGAGTGGCGACAAGGTGCTGCTCGATCCGGGATCGGGGGATGATCCGTCTTCGGGCTATCGCTCGCGCTACAGTCACGCGAGCGAAGTGGCGCAACCGGGCTATTACGCGGTGACCCTGAGCGACTATGATGTGCGCGCCGAGCTGACGGCGGGCACACGGGTCGGCGTGCATCGCTACACTTTCCCGGCGGGCAAAGCGGCGCATCTGGTACTCGACCTGCGCACCTCGCTATACAACTATCCGGGCAAGGTCCTGTGGTCGACGATCCGACTGCGTGACGATCGCACCATCACCGGCTGCCGCCAGACACGCGGCTGGGCGCCCGACCGAATCCTGTGCTTCGCCATGCGCTTTTCGCAGCCGCTTGCCGGTCACTTGTTCGAGAACACCGAGGAGAACATAACCTACAAAGGCTTTCAGGGGCCGGGGCGGGGCAGCGATGCGGTAGCGTATCGCCAGGGACGACAGATCGTCGCTCGGCTCGATTTCGGACAGCTCGCAAAGCCGCTCGAAGTGAAAGTGGCGTTGTCTTCGGTCGATGAGGCCGGTGCGCTCGGCAATCTTGCGAGCGAGCCTGGTGATTTCGACACGATCCGCGCCGCCACCCGCGCTTGCTGGCAGAAGGCGCTTGGCGTGATCGAGATCGACGCCCCGCGCGATACGCGGGTAAATCTTTACACCGCACTGTATCACACGCTGCTCGCGCCATCGGTCGCCGGTGATGCCGATGGGCGTTATCGCGGACCGGACAATCAGGTCCACAAGGCGGACGGCTTCGCCTTTCGCTCGACCTTTTCGCTATGGGACACGTTTCGCGCCGAACAGCCGCTGCTGACGCTGATCCAGCCCGCCAGCGTTAACGCCGAGATCATCAATTCGTTGCTCGCCAGCCAGCAGGATAGCCCCTTCGGCATCCTCCCCGTCTGGCAGTTTCAGGGTCGCGAGACCTGGACTATGATCGGCTACCACGCGGTGCCGGTGATCGCTGACGCCTATCTCAAGGGGATCGGCGGGTTCGACGCGAACAAGGCGCTCGATGCTATGGTCGCGAGCGCCACCTACGCGCCATACGGCGATCTCGGCGATTACATGAAGCTTGGCTATGTGCCGATCGACAAGGAGCCCGAAGCGGCTTCGAAAACGGTCGAATACGCGTTCGACGACTGGACCATCGCCCGCATGGCTCAGAAGATGGGCCGCAAGGACGTCGCCGCCCGCTTCTTCAAGCGCGCCGGATATTGGCGCAACACTTTCGACCCCAAGACCGGTTTCGTGCGAGCGAAGAAGTCCGACGGTCAGTTCCGCACACCGTTCGATCCGACAGCGATCAACTATGGCTCGGACTATACCGAAGGCAATGCCTGGCAATACAGCTGGTTCGTCCCGCAGGACCAGGCCGCGCTGTTCAAGGCGATGGGCGGCGACAAGGCCGCGGTCGCCAAGCTCGATGCTATGTTCGACTACGACAATTCCAAGCTCGATTACAGCCACGCAGAGGACATCTCCGGGCTGATCGGGCAATACATTCACGGCAACGAACCCAGCCATCACGTCGCCTATCTCTATGATTACGTAGGTGCCCCGTGGAAGACGCAGAAGCGGCTCACGCAGATTGTCGACAGCCAGTATAAACCCACGCCGGATGGGTTGTCAGGCAATGACGATCTCGGACAGATGTCGGCCTGGCTGGTGTTCACCGGCCTTGGCTTCTACCCGGTGACGCCCGGTAGCCTGCAATATGTCATCGGGCGTCCTTTCGTGGATCACGCGGTGCTGCATCTTCCCAATGGCAAGCAATTTATCGTCATCGCAGACGGTCTGGACAAGGCGCACCCTTATGTCGGCTCGGTGACGCTCGACGGCAGACCGCTCCAGCGCAGCTATATCACCCACGGCGAGATCATGGCGGGCGGTACGCTGCATTTCACCATGCAAGCCAAGCCGGACAAGCACTGGGCGACGAACGCCGCCTCGCGGCCCTATTCGATGAGCACAGCGGCGAGCCAATAGGGGAGATTTGGAGGATATGGTGGGCGGTGACGGGCTCGAACCGCCGACCCTCTCGGTGTAAACGAGATGCTCTACCAACTGAGCTAACCGCCCTTGCGACTTGCGCCACATAGCGTGTGTTTCGGCGAAATCAATTGGCGGGTGGTATGCAGGTGCGAACAATTCTATCGCGCCAAGCCATGAGCGATACGCATATCACGGTTCTGGCGACGGGCGGGACGATTGCAGGCATGGCGGGTTCGGCGCTGCGCCACGATTATCGGCCCGGACAAATCGGGATTGATGAGTTCCTGGAACAGGTGGCAAAGCTCGAACTGGGGCTCGCCTTCACGGGCAAGCAGATCGCCAATATCGGGTCGGAGGATATCTCGCCGCCGGTCTGGACGCGGCTCCACGCCGAATGCGAATCGGCGATGGCGGACCCCGATTGCGCCGGGATCATCATTACCCACGGCACCGACACGGTGGAGGAGACCGCATTCCTGCTCGACCTCACGCTGGCGAGCACCAAGCCGGTGGTGCTGGTAGGCGCTATGCGGCCAGCCGATGCGGTCGGCTATGACGGCCTGCGCAACTTCGCCAATGCGGCGCGGGCGGCGAGCGATCCGGGAGCTGCCGGTCGCGGGGTGCTGGTGGTCATGGGCGACCGCGTGTTTGCCGCGCGCGACGTGCGCAAGGCGCGCACCCGTGGTACGGATGCGTTTCGCGGCTTTCCCCGCGGCTCGATCGCGCTGGTGACGCCCGCCGCGCTCGACTGGTTCGGCGCGCCCTGGAGGTTGGGCGAGGGCGCGACGTTCACCTATCGCGAGGATTTGCCCGAGGTGGTGATCCTGCCGGTCTTTGCCGGGATCACGCCCGATTATGTCGACCGGCTGTGCGGCGAGGCGACGCGCGGGATCGTGGTCGCCGGCGTGGGCGAGGGCAATATGCCCCAGGCCGTGCGCCAGCGGCTGGCCACGCTCGCCAGCGCCGGTATCGCGGTGGTCCGGGCCAGCCGCACCGACGAAGGTCTGGTCGACCGTGAACCGGAAGATAGCGCCAATGGCTTCGTCACCGCCCGCGCGCTCAATCCGCAAAAGGCCCGCATCCTCCTCCAGCTGCTGGTCGCGGACGGGGTTTCCCAACCGTCCGCGATGCAGGAGGCGTTCGACCGGCGCTAGGCGTCTCTGCACCGGCCGGCGGTCTGCCGTAGGATTAACCGTGCGGCGTGACGAGGTACTTCTCGCCCGTCTGCATCCGGCGGTAGTCGAGAGCGGCGTCCTTCGTCAGCATCTCTTCCAGATCGACCTTGCGCTTGTAGCTGCTGGCAAAGGTGGTGGTGAGATTGTCGAGCACGCGTTTGCGCATCCGGCCGATCACTTCCATTCCGGCATTGGCCATGAACGGCGTCAGCAACCATCCGCTCAGCGTCCAGCCGAAGCCATAGCTCGGCGTCAGGATTGTCGGGCCGAGGTCTAGACGTCCGTAGATGTACATCTTCTTCGGCTGGTTCGAACCGTAACGGCTGTATTCGCTCATCTTGGTGACCGCGACCTGCTCCATCGCTTTCAGGCAGGTGTCGGACATCTGCCCGCCGCCAATCGGATCGAACCCGAAATAGGCGTCGGTCGCCGCGATCGCATCGCGCAATTGCTTCATGAAATCATCGGACGAAGAGTTGACGACATGCTTCGCGCCAAGGCCCTTGAGCAGGTCGACCTGCTCCTGCTTGCGCACCACATTGACCAGCTCGATTCCGTCCTCCTGACAGATCTTGACGAGCATCTGGCCAAGGTTGGACGCGGCGGCGAGATGGATCATCGCCTTGTGCCCTTCCATCCGCGCGGTCTCGGCAAACCCGAGCGCCGTCATGGGATTGACGAAGGAACTTGCGCCTTGCTCCGCGGTGTGATCGCCCAGCGGCAGGCACATCGCCGCATCGGCCAGCGCATATTCGCTGAAGGCATTGCCAGGCACGCAGGCGACACACTGGCCCATCAGCGCCTTGGCTGCATCGCCATCGCCAGTCGCGATCACCGTGCCTGCGCCTTCATTGCCAACCGGCAGGCGCTGGCCATGACGGCCCTTGGCGCCCGAATTGAACGGTTCGGGCATAGTGGCGACGATCTTGCCGGGAGAATATTCGGCGTTCTCCAGATCGGCCGGGCCGAACAGCAGCGCGAGATCGGACGGGTTGATCGGCGCGGCTTCCATCTTGACCAGCACCTGGTTGCCGGTGGGATCGCGGAACTCCTTGGTGCCCACTTCTACCGTCAGCGTGCCGTCGCTTTCGAGCGTGGTGAATATCTGTTTGCCGGTGGTGGTCATGGCGTCTCTCTCCTCAAGTTGCGTTTCGAAACCCGTGCTAGGCGGGTCGTGGTGCGAAAGCTAGGGGGCTTGCGGGCGAGGGATGGTGAGGGTCTGGGGAGTACGGCGTGGCGCATGGAACGCATCTGCAGGTTTTGAAACCTGTGACTTTTGCCAGAAAATCTATTGGTGTGAGGGGGGTGAGCGCCCTCGCGGCAAGGCGCGGTGTGGCTCTCGGTTGCGGCAAGTTCACATTGGATGTGGCCTTTCTTCACAAGCAGGCGAACCCGAGCGAGGTGAGCGGTCATGCCGCGCAATCTGGCAACTTCGCCCAATGTAGGACAGCGAGCATTTGCGTCCTCGCAATGTCAGCTTTGGCCTCGTTTGGAGTGAAAACGGAATTTCCGCTAGCGACCCATTTGCGGTCGTTGAGATAATCGCTCACACTGGCTCATCGAGACCGGTAAGCAACTGTCGTTACCGCGCCCCCGGATGGAGACGCGGTCCAAAGGCCAGCATCACCGCTACGAGCGATCGAACCGATGCGATTTTGTGGCCGGGACAAGTCTGTTGGTTGCCGACAGACATGGGGGACTTTGGAATGCGGTTATTGCTCGCGCTATTCGCGCTTTTTTCGACATCCGGCTTGCAGGCTACCGCGCCAGGATCTTCAATCGATGCGTTCATCAAGCAGGAATTGCCTGCGTCCGGGGCTCCGGGAGTCGCCTATGCGATCGTAGATAATGGCGAAATCCGCTCCGGCGCTCGTGGCCAAACCATTGCAGGAGGTGATCAGGCGGTCACGCCCGACACGCCCTTCCTGATCGGCTCGATTTCAAAGAGCTTCACTGCCCTTTCGATTATGCAACTGGCCGAAGCAGGCAAGGTCGACCTCGATGCCGGTGTGGCGACCTATCTCGATGTCTTTCGGGGGCGTCCTTCGGGAGCGATTACTGTTCGCCAATTGCTCAGCCACACAAGCGGTTATTCCACTGTGCAGGGCAACAGCATGCACGATGATGAAACGTCGAGCGAGCGAGAGCTTGCCGAGCATGTCGCACGCGTTGCCGAGTGGGAACCGGCTTACCTTCCGGGCGAACGGTGGGAATATTCCAATGCGAATTATCAGGTCCTGGGTGCAGTGATCGAAGCGATGAGCGGTCAGGATTACGCCAGTTACGTGCAGGACAACATCCTCACCCCGCTCGGCATGAGCAACAGTTTCGTCTCCGATGGCCGGGAGCCAGGAAAAATCGCCGTCGGTCATCGCCCGTGGTTCGGTGGCAATCGCGCTTATGAAACGGGCCGGACAGAGCGCGCGAATGCGCCCGCCGGCGGCATATTTGCGAGCGCCAACGACCTCGCGCTCTACCTCGCCATGATGGTGAATGGGAAAGACGACATTATTAGCGCGGCCAGCAAATCTGCGATGCTGCGTCCAGCGAGCGAGGCTTCGCCTTTCTATGGCCTTGGCTGGTTCATCGATGACGAAGCTCGAACCGCCTATCACAGCGGTCTTGTGCCCGGAACAGAAACGCTCGCCACCCTTGCTCCTGCACAGCACAAAGGCGTGGTTGTGCTGGTGAACTCAAACAGCGGAATTGGCTTCGGTGAAAATCTGCAATTGCGCAACGGCGTCACCGCAAGGGCTCTCGGCCTGGAATACTCAGGCGAAGGCTCGCGGTTCTGGCAAAAAGTGACCTACCTGATGGTGGTGCTGCTGCCTGGATTCTATCTCGCCAGCATGATTTGGGCTTGGTTGAGTCGCAAAAAGTTAAGAACCAAGTCGGGTGCGGCTGGAATGTTCAGCCTCTGGTTCCCGCTTCTCGCGATGATCGTGATGGCGGGAGTTCTGATGATCCTTATACCGCGGATATTTGGCGGATCTATCGGCTTACTTTTGCTTTTCCAGCCCGACTTCGCATGGGCAATGGTTGTAGCGGCTGTCATAGGGCCCCTTTGGGCCATTTTCAGGTTATCGGTCGCCTATTGGGGCAGGTTCAATTCGGCTTGACGTGAAGGGCAGGCAAGTCCGTTTTCCACCCCAATTGCTGACATTGGGCTGGCCGGGCCTATTGCCTGAAAGCCGACATTCCGCGAACGACAACATTGTGGACGATGCGTGCTCGACAGCAGCCTTTGCTCGAGTGTCCCGCAAAATATAGGCTATTGCACCTCTGATGAGCTTCTACCCGACACGATTCCTAATATTCACGGTGATCGGTCTACCGATTGGGTTTGTCCTAACCGCACTCGCTTTTGCGGTCTCAGAGCAACCAATTGTGGCTGATCACATCTTTCCATGGGCGCTTGGCATTGCCTTAATAGTTGGCATTTTTGGGGCGCTTTGGAAGCGAGCGAGCTAGGGGCCGCTTCCCCCGACATTCCGGTCATTCGCGGCAGCGACGAATAGGCTCAAAACCTGACACTGCCGTGAAAGGAAAGCTGGACCCCGGATCAGGTCCGGGGTGACGGCGGGCGGCGAGCGCGCGTGTCGTTGTTCCTCCCGAACTCTCTCCGCTAGCCGGAGTTGAGAGGGGGCGGTGATGGCGCAAGCCGGAGCTGGCGCTCCGATCCCCTCTCCCAACACTCTCCCGCAAGGGGGAGAGGGCTTTCTGCCGCTTAGGTCGCGTCCTCGGGATAAACTGCCGCGACGAAATACAGCCCGTCGGGCGGGGCGTTGAGGCCCAGCGCCTGGCGATCCCTTGCTTCCAGCGCCTGTGCCACCTGTTCCTCGCACCAGCGGCCCATACCGACCAGCGCGAGGCAGCCGACCATCGAGCGCACCTGATGGTGGAGAAAGCTGCGCGCGGCTGCGTGGATATGGATCTCTTCGCCCACACGCTCGACATCGAGCAGGTCGAGCGTCTTTTCCGGACTTGCCGCCTGACACTGGACCGAGCGGAAGGTGGTGAAATCGTGCTGCCCGACCAGCGCCTGCGCCGCGCGGTGCATCGCTGCGTGGTCAAGCTCCTGCGGCACTTGCCATGCGCGGTTGCGCTCCAGCGTCAGCGGAGCGCGGCGGTTGGCGATGCGGTATAGATAGCGCCGCCCGATGCAGGAAAAACGCGCGTGCCACTCGTCCGAAACCACCTCGCACGCGGTCACCGCAATCGGATCGGGGCGCAGATGGGCGTTGAGCGCCTCCATCAGCCGGAAGGCGTCGATATCCTTGGCCACGTCCATATGGCTGCGCATGGCCAGCGCGTGGACGCCGGTGTCGGTACGGCCCGCGCTGTAGAGCGTGATCTCCTCGCCCGTGACGCGCTTCGCCGCGTCTTCCACCGCCTGCTGCACGCTCGGCCCATGCGGCTGGCGTTGCAGCCCCATGAAGGGCGTGCCGTCGAATTCCACGGTGAGCGCGAAGCGGGTCAAGCCAGCCCACTCATGACAATATGGTTCCGGCAGGGATCGGCTTGCCGCGCAGCAGGGCGGCGGTCTCCATCGCTGGTTTGCCCGCGCGCTGGATGGTGATGGGGCGGATCGCGTCGCTGTCGCAAGCGATGGTGAGCTGGTCGTCCAGCACTGTTCCGGGCGCGCCGCCGCCCTCGGCGCATTCCGCGCTCAAAATGCGATAGCGTTCGCCCTCGAACTCGAACCACGCGCCGGGCGCGGGAGCGAAGGCGCGCACTTGCCGCTCGACCTGCTCGGCTTCCTGCGACCAGTCGATGCGGCTTTCGGCCTTGTCGATCTTGCTGGCATAGGTCGCCTCATCATCGTCCTGCGCGACGGCGTGGAGCGTTTGCAGCTCGGTCAGCGTGCCGACCATCAATTGCGCGCCGACATCGGCCAGCTCGGCGGTTAGCTCGCCAGCGTTCTTGCGCTCTATCTGTACGCGCGCGGTCGCCAGCATCGGCCCTGTGTCCAGCCCGCTCTCCATCTGCATCAGAGTGATCCCGGTGAGTGTATCGCCCGCCAGTATCGCCCGCTGGACCGGCGCCGCCCCGCGCCAGCGCGGCAGCAGGCTCGCATGGACGTTGAGGCAGCCGAACCTCGGTGCGTCGAGGATCGGCTGCGGCAGGATCAACCCGTAAGCCGCGACGACCGCCAGATCCGCCTCGAGCGCGGCGAAGCGCGCCTGTTCCTCCGGCGATTTGAGGCTGGTGGGGCTGCGCACCTCCAGATGGCGGACTTCCGCCTCCCGCTGAACGGGGGAGGGTTGCAGCTTCTTGCCGCGGCCCGCCGGGCGCGGCGGCTGAGTGTAGACGCAGAGGATCTCATGCGCGGCATCATGCAGCGCGGCCAGCGTCGGCACCGCGAAATCGGGCGTACCCATGAAGATGATGCGCATGATTGTGCTCTTGGACTTTCTCTTGTTGGTCAGCGGCCCTATCTGTCGGCACATGGCATCGCAAGAGATCGAGACATTGGCATCGGCCCTCGCGCGCCTGCCCGGCCTGGGACCGCGGTCTGCACGGCGGGCAGTGTTGTGGCTGGTCAAGCGCCGCGAGCAGGCGCTGCCGCAACTGCTGGATGCGCTGGAGGCGGTACGAGACACGCTGGTCGAATGCGAGATTTGCGGCAATGTCGATACGCGCAACCCTTGCGCCATCTGCGCCGATCCGCGCCGCGATGCCAAGGCGATCTGTGTGGTCGAGGAGGTCGCCGATTTGTGGGCGCTCGATCGCTCGCGCCTGTTTACCGGCACCTATCACGTACTGGGCGGGCGGCTGTCGGCACTGGACGGCGTGCGGCCCGAGGATCTCAACATCGCCGCCCTGCTGGCGCGGGTGGAGCAGGGCGGGGTGGACGAGGTGGTCCTTGCCATGAACGCCACCCTCGAAGGGCAAACCACGGCGCATTATATTGCCGAGCGACTGGAGGATTTTCCCTTGCGAATCACGCAATTGGCGCATGGACTTCCCGTGGGTGGTGAGCTCGACTATCTTGACGAGGGCACGCTGGCACAGGCGTTAAGAGCGCGGCGCCCGCTAGGCTAGGCAAGCGCCATCTTGCCGTTTTGCGCGGCAAGCACTAAATCGCCTCCATGGCTATTCGTGAAATCCTGGAAGTGCCGGACCCCCGGCTCAAAGTCGTGTCCGAACCCGTGACTGCGTTCGATGACGAACTGAAGACGCTCGTCTCCGACATGTTCGAGACGATGTACGACGCACCCGGCATCGGCCTCGCCGCGATCCAGGTCGGCGTGCCCAAGCGCGTGCTGGTGATCGACCTCCAGCCCGAAGATACCGAAGCCGAGGGTGAGGTCTGCAACCACAACGGCCACGAACACATGCATTATCCGGTGAAGAAGGAACCGCGGCTGTTCATCAACCCGGTCATCCTCGACCCGGCAGAGGAGCTGGCGACCTATCAGGAAGGCTGCCTCTCGGTGCCCGATATCTACGCCGATGTGGATCGCCCGGCGACGTGCCGCGTGCGCTATCAGGACCTGGAAGGCGAAACCCATGAAGAGGATATGGAGGGGCTGATGGCCACCTGTATCCAGCACGAGATGGACCATCTCGAAGGGATCTTGTTCATCGACCACCTCAGCCGTTTGAAGCGCAACATGGCGCTCAAGAAGCTGAAGAAACTGCGCGAAGCGGCCTGATCCGTCGATAAGCTGTCTATCGGCTTCGGTTGCCTCTGGCGTTCCCTCTCCGTTCCGGCTAGCGTCTGGTGATGGACCCGACGCTGCTTACCCTTATCGCCCTTGTTCTTGGCCTCGCATTCGGTGCGCTTGCGGGGTGGTTTGTAGGCTCGCGTCCCGTGGCTGCATGGAAAGCCCGCTTAGAAGAGCGTGAAAGCGAGGCGAAGGGGGCGAGCGAGAAGCTTGCCCGGATGGTGCCGGAACTCGCCACCATGAGCGAGCGCGCCGCGCGGGCCGATGGGCTGGCGGCCCAGCTTGACGCCTTGCGCGAGGAGAACTCCGCGTTCCGTGCCGAGCGCGCCGGGTTTGCCGAACAGAAGCGCCTGCTCGAAGAAAGCCGCGCCAATCTGCTCAAAGAATTCGAGAACACTGGGTCCAAGGTTCTTGGAATGGCACAGGAAAAATTCCTCGAACGCGCCGCCGAAAGGCTCGGCGTCTCCGAAAAGGCGAGCGAGGAGAAATTGAAGGCGCTGCTAGAACCGGTCGGGGCGCGGCTCAAGGCTTACGAACAGCAGGTCGAAACGCTGGAGGCCAAGCGCGTGGACGCGTTCGGCCAGTTAACCGGGCTGATCGAGGCGATGAAGGCAGGTCAGGACGAGGTCCGGCGCGAGGCGCAGCGGCTCGGCAATTCGCTGACCAACGCACCCAAGGCACGCGGGCGCTGGGGCGAGCGGGGGTTGCAGAACGTGCTCGAACAATGCGGCCTGTCCGAACACACCGATTTCGAGCTCGAACATTCGCTCCAGACCGAGGATGGACGGCTCAGACCCGATGCCATCGTCAAGGTTCCGGGCCAGAAGAAGCTGGTGATCGACGCCAAGGTTTCGCTCAACGCCTACCAAGCCGCGTTCGAGGCGGATAATGACGAGGAACGCATCCGTCACCTCGACCAGCACGCGCGTTCGATGCGCGGTCACGTCCAGACGCTTGGCTCCAAAAGTTATCAGAGCCAGTTCGATGACGCGCCCGATTACGTTGTGATGTTCGTGCCGGGCGAACATTTCGTCGCCGCGGCGCTCGAACACGATCCCGAATTATGGGATTATGCATTCCAGAACAAGGTCTTGCTGGCCACACCGACCAATCTGGTGGCGATCGCGCGGACCGTGGCGCAGGTGTGGCGGCAGGACACCATCGCACGCGAGGCGATCGAGATCGGCAAGGCGGGGTCAGAGCTCTACGATCGCCTGCGTGTGGCATCCGAACATTTAAAGCGGGTAGGCGGCGGGCTTGAAACGGCGGTGAATAACTACAATAAGTTCGTCGGCAGTTTCGAACGCAATGTCCTGTCCTCCGGGCGACGGCTGGCGGAAAAGGGTATCGAGATCGGCAAACGCGAGATAGAGGACGTTCCACTGGTCGAATCCTCGCCTCGCTATACCGCCGAGCCGGAACCTGCGAAGTTGCCTGAGGTTGAGGGCGAGAATGGATGACCAAGGGGGAATTTTGATGCGTGCCACTGTCCGATCTCTGGTTGCCCTTAGCGCGGTTCTGGCGCTGGCAGCTTGCGGATCGTCCCCGAAAGGCAAAGGCCCGGACGGCGCAGCGGCCACCGCCACCGGCCTGTTCCCCGAACAGCCCACGCCAAAGCCGCTGGGCCGATTCTCGCCGCGCAACGAATGTATTTCACTGCCCAACGCCAAAGCGTTTTTCCTTGCTTTCGAAAAGGCCGTGCAGAAGCGCGATGCGGATGCCTTGATTAACCTGACAGACCCGAATGTGAAACTCGATTTCGGCGGCGGCAAAGGCATCGGCACTTTCCGCGAGCGGCTGGCTGACAAAAATGGCGCGCTGTGGAACGCGTTCGACAAGCTGACGATTCTTGGCTGCGCCCACGCCCAAAACGGTGACATGGTGATGCCATGGTTCGCGGCGCAACCGATGGACGACATCGATACCAATACCGCGATGATCGTGGTTGACGCCGATGTCCCGCTGCTTCAGGCGCCGTCACCGACCGCGCCCAAACTGGCGAGCGTAAGCTGGGATGCGGTGACGCTGCTCGATGGCTTCGATCCGGACGCCGAATATCTCAAGGTCAAGACCGCATCGGGCAAGGAAGGCTATATCACAGCGGACAAGCTGCGCTCGCCTTTTGCCTACCGTTTGCGGATTGCCCCTTTCGGCGACAGCTGGCGGATCGTCAGCTTCGTAAAGGGCGACTGACGCCCGGCCGCGTCAGATTTCGAGGCTGGCGAGCACTTCGTAACCCAGCACTGCCGCGGCAACGGCGGCGTTGAGGCTGTCGGCGCGCCCGCGCATTGGCATGGTCACCCGCAGATCGCAGGCGTTCTCATATTCCTCGGGCAGGCCGCGCGATTCATTGCCGACCATCACGAAGCATGGCGCCTGATAGGGCGCGCCGCGATAGGGCTGGGCATCGCGCAGGCTCGCGGCGACGAGCTGGCCATCGCCCTTGCGCAGCCAGTTATGAAATTCCTCCCAGCGCGCCTGCACCAGCCGCTGGGTGAAGATCGCCCCCATGCTGGCGCGCACCGTTTCCACGCTGAAGGGATCGGCGCAGTCGTCGATCAGGATCAGCCCGCCCGCGCCAAGCGCATCGCCGGTGCGCAGCATCGTGCCGATATTGCCCGGATCGCGCAGTGCCTGAGCCACCAGCCAGATAGGCGCCGCATCGCGCTCGATGGTCTCCAGTGAGGTGTCGATTTCCGAGAAAACGCCAGCCACCGCCTGCGGATTGGACTTGCCGGTGATCTTGGCGAGGATGTCGGGCGTCGTTTCGACGATGGTGCCGCCTGCGTGATCGACCGCCTGCTCCAGCGCTTCCAGCAAAGGATGCGGATCGCGCGCGTCGGACAGCACCAAGGTTTCGGGAATATGTCCGGCGTCGAGCGCATCGGTCAGCAGCCGCAATCCTTCGGCGAGGAAACGGCGCTCGCGGCGGCGGTGCTTCTTGTCGCGCAAGGCCCGAATGGCCTTGACGGTGGGATTGGAAAAGCCGGTGATTTGGCGGCGGGAGGTCATGGATCTGTGCGGGCGTGGCGGCAGCGATCAGGTCTCGCCGAAACCGTCCGCGACCATGGCGCACAGGTTTTCGAACACTTCGCATCCGTCTTCGCCCTGAACGATGACCTCGATCGAATCGCCCTTGGCCGCGCCAAGCATCATCAGGCCAAGGATCGATCCGCCGGCGGCTTCGACCCCATCCTTGGCGACCTTGACGGTGATCGAATCCGGCAATTCGCTCACCGCGTTGACGAACTTCGCGCTGGCCCGGGCATGCAGGCCGCGCTGGTTGACGACGGTGATCGTGCGGCGCTGCTCGCTCAAGAGCCGGTTTTCCGTGAAGCGGTGCCGTCCTGGCCGAGGAACTCCGAAGCGACGGTGATGTAATTGCGCCCGGCTTGCTGGGCGGCCTGAACGGCATCCACCACGTTCATCGCCTTGCGCGCACCGGCGAGGCGGATCAGCATCGGAAGGTTGATTCCCGCGATCACTTCGACGCGCCCGGTGTCGAGCAGCGAAATGGCGAGGTTGGACGGTGTGCCACCGAACAGGTCGGTCAGGATGATCGCGCCATCGCCGCTATCGACCTCGCGAATCGATTCGGCGATCTCGCGGCGACGCTGTTCCATGTCGTCGTTCGGGCCGATGCAGATGGTGGCGATTGCCTCCTGCTTGCCGACAACATGCTCCATCGCATCGATGAAATGCTCCGCCAGCTTCCCATGGGTAACAAGGATCATGCCAATCATGCAGGGTGCAGTCCGGTAATTGTGCGGGTCATTGCGTGGAGGGGTGCGGGGACTAGGCGCTGGTCCATGGTCAAGTCAACTGCGCTTCGCCGAAACACCCTCGGTCGCGTCGGTGACGGGCGCATCGAGGTTGCGATGGATAAGGCTTGGCTCATAACCTGCGTCGTGCAAGGCGGCGGCCATGCGTTCGGCGGTAAAGACCGAGCGGTGGCGTCCGCCGGTGCAGCCGAAAGCGATGGTGAGATAGGCGCGTCCCTGATCGGCGTAGCGCGGTACCAGATCCAGCACGAGCTCGCGAATGCGGTTGAAACTGGACGAAAACCCGGGATCCTGCTCGATGAAGTCCCCCACTGGCGCGTCGCGACCCGTCTGTTCGCGGAGGTCAGCTTGCCAATGCGGATTGGCAAGGAAGCGCATGTCGAACACGAGGTCGGCCAGCGGCGGCATACCGCGCGCGAAACCGAAACTGGTCACGGTTATGGCGAGGTCTTCCGGCGCGTCCTTGCCGAACATCTCGCGCATTGCGTGCTGGAGCTGGTTGGTCGAATATTCGGTCGTGTCGATGATCGTGGGCGCCCTGGCGCGCAGGGGCTTGAGCAATTCGCGTTCGGCCTTGATCCCTTCGCGCACCGGGCGGCCCGCGGCGAGCGGATGGCGACGGCGCGTCTCGTTATAGCGACGTTCGATCTCGCGGCTCGACGCGTCGAGGAACAGCAGGTCGATCCTGAGGCCACTGGAAGGAAGCGCGCGTTCGACCAGCTCGATAATTCGAGCCGGATCGAAGCCGCGGGTGCGCGCGTCGATGCCGATCGCCAGCCGCGTGTCGGGCGAGGCTTCCGTGCTGATCAGTGGACGAAGCAGGCGCAGCGGGAAATTGTCGATCGTTTCCCAGCCGAGATCCTCCAGCACTTCGAGCGCCGTGCTCTTGCCCGCACCGGACATCCCCGAAACGATCAGGATAACGGGGCCGCTAGCCGATTCGCTCGCCTGTTTCATAGCATTCCTCTGTGGCAGCACTGCCACGCGAGGGGAATGGGCGTCCGCAGCCCGATCACACCATTGTCCCGGCAAGGGGCAGTCCGTACTTCGCCAGCGCGGATTCGGCACGCAGCGGCAGGTAGGGATCATCCCCACGCAGCGACAGTTGCGGCAGCACAATCCCTTCAAGCATCCGGTTGCGCGGGACCGGGAGAACGGTGTAGTTCATTTTTTGCTCCAGCCACAGTGACAGGCTCAGCTGGGCTGCAGCGCAGGGCATGTCGAAAATCCCGACGCCGCGCACATGCAGGCTGCCGGTGATGTTCGGCGGGGGCAAGGCCCACAGTGCATCGCCGCGCCGCTCCAGCGCGATCCCGTCGTCGCCGACCAGCACCGCACCGCGGTCGATCAGGGCAAGGGCCAGTGACGATTTCCCACTGCCGACTTCCCCCTCGATCAGCAGTCCGTAGCCGCCGATCGCAACGCAGCTGGCGTTGGGGACCATTTCAAGATCGGTCATGTGCTTTTTCTCAACGTCGGCAATTCGAGTATCATGCAGGCTCCGGGATGGCCATCAGGTCGCGAGGTGGCGACCAGCGTGCCATCATGTGCTTCGGCAATCGAGCGCGCGATGGCGAGGCCGAGACCCGAATGGTTGCCGAAATCCTCGCCTTCAGGGCGCAGCGAGTGGAAGCGCTTGAACACGTCCTCGCGCAACTCTTCCGCAATGCCCGGCCCTTCGTCGAGCACGCTCAACGCGACCCTGCCGCCGCTGCGCGACAGGTCGAGTGTGATCGTGCCCCCCGGCGGCGAAAAGGAGACTGCGTTGTCGAGCAGATTTTCGATGACCCGTTCGAGACGCGCCGGCTCGCCGTTGACGAACATCGTTTCGTTGGCGGATTCGAATGCGAAGCGATGGCTTTCGGGCTCGGCGCGATGTTCGCGCGAGCCGACGATGTTGCGGGTCAGCGCGACCAGGTCGACCGGCTCGAAGGTCGCGCGCGAAAGTTCCGCGTCGATCCGGCTGGCGTCGGAAATCTCGGTTACCAGCCGATCGATCCGGCGCACGTCGTGGCGCGCGATATCAAGCAGTTGTGCGCGCAGCTCGGGATCGTCGACCGTGCCCAGCGATTCGGTGGCGCTGCGCAGCGAGGCGAGGGGGTTCTTGATCTCATGCGCGACATCGGCGGCAAAACTTTCCACCGCATCGATCCGGTGGCGCAGGGCGATGGTCATGTCGGACACCGCACGGGCGAGCAGGCCGATCTCGTCGCGGCGCTGGGGAAGGCGGGGAACCTGCACCTGACGGTCGCGCCCCTGTCGCACCCTCACTGCAGCCTGCACCAGTTCGCGCAGCGGCTGGACGATGGTGCGGGCAAGGAACAGCGAAAGCATGGTCGAGACGAGCAGCGAGACGAGCACCACTAGCGCGACGAGGCTGCGCGCGCGGCGCACGGCTTCGACGATGTCGATCGGGTTGCGGGTCAGCAGCAGGGTTTCGCCGTTGAGGCCAACCGGCGCGGCGGCGGTGATGATGTGGCTGCGGTCGGGCGCGTGCCGCAGCACGATCTGCGTCAGGCCTTCTTCGCGTGCGCGCACCAGTTCGGGCCATGCGGACACCTGATCGACTGCGGGTTCGTGATAGTCAGGCAGTTTGGGCGCGCCCACCAGCCAGTCGAACCAGCGGTCGAGCTCGCGGGCGAATTTCTGGGATTCGGGTTCGGTCTCGGGATCGATCAGGCTGAAGCTGGGCGGGGCGAGCTTGAAGCTGTCACCCATCAGCTTGCCGTTCGCATTATAGACCCTCAGCCGCAGCTTTTGCTCTTTGCCGAGCTGGATCAGCAGCGCATCCTGTCGGGCCGGGCTGGCGCCTGCGAGCGATTCGGCGATGATCTGCGCTTCAACCAGCGCCAGTTTGAACCGTTCGTCGAGCAACTGCTTGCGATAGAAATCGAGATAGATGACCCCGAAGCCGAGCAAGGCGATTGGCAGGATATTGACGAACAGGATCCGCCGGGTGAGCGAAAAGCGACGGGACCAGGTGGTTTTCCCCTGCTTCGGGTCGCCACGCAGGGCATTGGCCATCTCAGCCATCGTCGAAACTGTACCCTGCGCCATAGAGCGTGTTGATGGCCGAGAATTCCGGATCGGACGCGCGGAATTTTCGGCGCATCCGCTTGATGTGGCTGTCGACCGTGCGGTCATCGACAAAGACATCGTCAGGGTAGGCGGCGTCCATCAACTGGTTACGGCTCTTGATGACGCCGGGACGGCTGGCCAGCGCTTCCAGCAACAGGAATTCCGTCACTGTCAGGGAAACCGGCAGCCCGTCCCATGTCACCGCATGGCGCGCCGGGTCCATCACCAATCGTCCGCGGTCGAGCATCGCGCCGTCGCCGGATTGCGCCATCGGCTCGGCATGGCCGCCAGGCTGCGCCTCTCCGCGACGCAGGATCGCACGGATGCGTGCCAGCAGCAGGCGCAGCGAAAACGGCTTGGCGATGTAATCGTCGGCACCCATCTCTAGTCCCGCTTCCTCGTCCGATTCATCGTCCTTGCTGGTGAGGAAAATCACCGGCAGGGCCGAGGTCTGGCGCAAGCGCCGCAGCAATTCCATCCCGTCCATGCGCGGCATCTTGATGTCGAACACTGCAAGGTCCGGCGGATTCTCGGCCAGCGCCTTCAGAGCCGCTTCGCCATCGGTATACACACGCGTGGCAAAGCCTTCCGACTGCAACGCGATCGATACGGTGGTAAGGATGTTGCGATCGTCGTCTACCAACGCGATGACAGTGCTGTTGGCGGTGTCTGGTATTGCGTCGCCCGAGGCAGCGGATTGCGGATTGTTGCTCGTCATTATGCCAATGTTCCTAGCCCTTTGCCGATCGGCTTACAACGCGAAGGGTATATCCTCGGACGGATGTATCGTGTCGTAACGCACGAAGCACATTATGGCTCATCTCAGGACATTCTTCGCAGGCGCAAATTGACCTGTCGGGTTCGTGGGACTATGGGCGCGACAGGAACTCTGCATACGAATGCAGAGCCCTCTGGCTTCGTTTTTGCGCCCGCCATTCAGGAGAATTCGCTTGTCGCCCTCGCTTTCCTTTTCTCTTGCCGATCAAGGTATTGCCACCAAGGCCGAGATTCGTGCCAATCTTTCGGCCGAAGTTTTGAGTGAAGAAGCGCTGGCCAATGGCGAAGGACGCCGCGCCAAGGACGGTCCACTGGTGGTGGAGACAGGCAAGCACACCGGTCGCAGCGCGAAGGACAAGTTCATCGTCCGCGACGCCGAAACCGAAAACACCGTCTGGTGGGATAACAACGCTTCGATGAGCCCGCAGCATTTTGCTGCACTCAAGGAAGATTTCATGGCCGCGGTGGCGGACAAGAACCTGCTCTATGTAGCGGACCTGTTCGGAGGCTCGCAGCCCGAATATCGGGTGAAAGTCCGGGTCATCAACGAATTCGCCTGGCACAACCAGTTCATTCGCACCCTGCTGGTGCGTCCGACCGACGCCGAACTTGACGGTTTTGTGCCGGAATACACGATCATCGACCTGCCGACATTCCAGGCCGATCCGGAACGCCACGGCACCCGCAGCGAGACGGTGATCGCGGTCAATCTGTCGGAAAAGCTGATCCTGATCGGCGGCACGCGTTATGCCGGCGAAATGAAGAAGAGCGTTTTCGGCATCCTCAATTACCTGCTGCCGCCGCAAGGCGTTATGCCGATGCACTGTTCGGCGAACATCAGCCCGGATGGTAAGACGGCTGTGTTTTTCGGTCTGTCGGGCACCGGTAAGACGACGCTCAGCGCCGATGCCAGCCGGACACTGATCGGCGACGACGAGCATGGCTGGTCGGATACCGCCGTGTTCAATTTCGAAGGCGGCTGCTACGCCAAGATGATCCGCCTCTCGCCCGAGGCCGAGCCGGAGATCTACGCGACCACGAAAATGCGCAACACCGTGCTGGAAAACGTGGTGATGGATGCGGACGGCAATATCGACCTCGACGACGCGACACTCGCCGAGAATACGCGCGGCGCCTATCCGCTGTCGTCGATTCCCAATACCTCGGACGAGAACATGGGGCCGGTCCCCTCCAATGTCGTCATGCTAACCGCCGATGCCTTCGGCGTGTTGCCCCCGATCGCGCGGCTGACGCCCGACCAGGCAATGTATCATTTCCTCTCGGGCTATACCGCCAAGGTCGCGGGAACCGAGATCGGCGTGACCGAACCGCAGGCGACTTTCAGCACCTGCTTCGGCGCACCGTTCATGCCGCGCCACCCCAGCGTTTACGGCAATCTCCTCAAGGAGCGGATCGCCAAGGGCGGGGTGCAGTGCTGGCTGCTCAACACCGGCTGGACCGGCGGCAAATATGGCGTTGGCTCGCGGATGCCGATTAAGGCGACCCGCGCGCTGCTCAATGCCGCTCTCGAGGGCAAGCTGGATGACGTCGCCTTCCGCAAGGATCCCAATTTTGGGTTCGAGGTTCCCGTCAGCGTTCCCGCGCTGGCCGAAGCCGGGATCGACCAGACGATTCTCGACCCGCGCAGCACCTGGAGCGATCAGGACGAGTACGATGCGACCGCGCAAAAGCTGGTGCAATTGTTCGTCGACAATTTCGAACCCTTTGCTGCCCATGTCGATCAGGGCGTGCGCGACGCGGCTCCGCAGGCCGCCTGACGCAACGCGACCAATTATCGGTTGGAGAGGAGAGCCCTCGCCCGGAAAACCGGAGCGAGGGCTTTTACTTTCCGCTGCGCACAGGCATATCTGTGCCGGACAGGACCAAGGAGACCTCAATATGAGCTTGTTCGATAGGCTGCTGAACGCTGCGCACGACCATCCGACCCTGACCAATATGGCCGACAAGCTCGGCATCGATCCGAAGCAGGCCGAGCAGGCGATTGCCGCGCTGGGTGCTGCGCATCATGAGGATGGCGATACGGTCCAGCTCGCCGCCTCAAAGACCGGTCTTGACGCCGGGGTGCTTCAACAAGTCGTGGAGCAGATCGGCGGCGAGGGCTCGCTGACGAAGTTCATCCAGATCCTCGATTCCGATCATGACGGCAATCCGTTTGACGATATTGCAGGGTTCGCCAGCGGATTATTCGGCAAGAAGTGAACCGGCGCCACGCCGATTCATCTTCGGCTCAGCCAGTGTCGATGAAAGGGCGCAATATGCTCCGCACGTTTGCGCCCTTCGTCTTGTCGTTCGCGCTCGTCATGCCACTTTCGGGCGCGACCATGGCTGCCGGCACGGTGCCAGCGCCTCAGCCCGCCGCCGTACCGCAGCAACCGCCCGTGAAAGCGGAAGTGGCAAAGCCGCAGGTCATACGGGCGGAGATCGTTGCCACCTACCCCCATGATACGCGCGCATTCACTGAAGGGCTGCTGTGGCATGATGGTGCGCTTTACGAAAGCACCGGGCAAGTCGGCCAATCCAACATCCGCAAGGTCGATCTGACCACCGGCAAGGTGCTGGCCGAAAAGGCGATCCCGTCGGACGAATTCGGCGAAGGGCTGGCGCTGGTCGGCAGGGATCTGGTCAGCCTGACGTGGAAGGCGGGCATCATTCATCGCTGGAAGCTGAAGGACTTTTCGCCGATCCGCGATTACTCCGGTTACAAGCATGAGGGCTGGGGGCTGACGACACTGGAGGGCGATCTTGTCGCCTCCGACGGAACGGCAAACCTGCATGTGCTCGATCCGCAGACCTATGCCGTCAAAGGCAACATTGCGGTCACGTTGAATGGCCGGCCGCTGCCGATGCTCAATGAGCTGGAAGCGGTGGACGGGATGATCCTCGCGAATGTCTGGATGACGCCCTACATCGTCGCAATCGACCCGGCGGACGGTCATGTGCGTCAGGTTTACGACTTGCGCGACATCGTCAATCAGGTTCCCGTTGCCAATCCGGACGCGGTCCTCAACGGCATCGCCTGGGACGCGAAAGGCAAAAGATTGTTCGTGACAGGAAAATACTGGCCCTCGCTGTTCGAGATACGGCTCGTCCCGAGCGATGCCGTAGCGGGCTAAGGTGATTTTGCGGTTAGCGCGAGACCATTGATCGCGCTGGGCATATTGCTTGCATGAATGCTCGCGAAGGGCAATTTTAGACGCTTACCATGCTGTCGGGGAGAGGGCCGTGACGAAGAACATGCTGACGAGATTGCCGATCATTTGTGCCGTTCTGGCGTTGGCTTCGTGCTCCGGGCATGGTCCTCTTGCTGAAAATCCCTTGGCGCAAACGCCCTCTTCCACCGCCGTTGCGGCGCCCGACGGAATGCGGCTGGTGTTCGATGAGGAGTTCAATTCCGGATCACTCGACCGGTCACGCTGGAATGTCGAAGGGCCGACTTTCTGGGTCAATAACGAACAGCAAGCCTATATCGATTCATCCAAGACCATAGCGTTCGGGACGCCCGATGGAGCCGATGGCGGGGCTCTTATCTTGCGTCCGCAATATGAGCCGGGATACACCACTCCATTGGGGCGCAAGGCCGATTTCGTGTCCGGGCGGATCAATACGAGCGGCAAGTTTGCCCTGACCTATGGCAAGATCACCGCGCGCATCCGGATGCCTGCCGACGCCGGTGTGTGGCCGGCGTTTTGGATGCTCGGATATGGCCAATGGCCCGATTGCGGCGAACTCGACATAATGGAATACGTCGGCGAACCTAAATGGACTTCCGCCGCAATGCATGGACCCGGCTATTTCGGGGATACCCCGCTGGTGAAGCGCCAGACTTTCCCACAAGGCGTCGATGTCACGCAGTGGCACGAATATTCGCTCGAACGTACGCCCGATACTGTGATTTTCAGCGTCGATGGGCGAGAATTCTATCGCGTGACAAAGGCGATGGTCGAGAAATACGGGCCTTGGAGGTTCGACCGCCCGGAATATGTGATCCTCAACTTCGCCGTCGGCGGCGTCTATCCGCATAAGGTCAACGGTATCGAGAAGCCCTATTTCGGCCTGCCGCAGTCTACGGTGGACCGGATCAAGGCGGGCAAAATCGCGATGGAAGTCGACTGGGTGCGCGCGTGGGAGCGCAATTGATCGGTCAGTTCGCGCGCGTTATGGCGCGATGATGGGAGACTGGGTGCTTTCGCTGATGATGTTGACCGCTGTTGCGCTTCTGGGCGGCGCGGCGGTGAGCTGGCGTGCGCGCAAGGACCGCAAGCGTGCTCTGCTGATGGTGGTGCTGGCGGCGGTGATCGTCGCCAATGTGGTGATCTGGACGCTGCCCGGCCCGGATGGGGCGCAGAGCCCGCTGCAGCAGGCCGGACAGGACCAGTAAGCTTATCCGCCCTCAGTCGGGAATTTGCCAGACGATCGTTCCGGCATAGCTTCCGCCAACCGGCTCGCCATCCTTGCCCCTTGCAGGGTCGAAGTGGGCACGCTTGGCCACCAGCGCGCAGGTCGCCGTATCTAGCGCATCATGCCCGGTGGACGAGGTGATCGTGCAGCCGGTCACGCGGCCTTCTGCGCTGATCGCAAGCTTGAAGCTTGCGCGACCTGTCCAGTCACGCCGCGCCCAGTCCGAACGATAGTCGCTGTTGCTGACCCAGCCTGCCGGGTCGTTGCGCGGCGCTGCTGCAACGGGCTTGAACGCGCTTGCCGTCGTGCTGGGACGGGGCGAGGGAGTAAAGCTGGGGATCGCATCCGGGATCGTCGGCGTGATGACGGTCGTTGTGTCGACTGGTGGAGCGATCGTTCCCAGATCGAGGTCCGGCTTGGGCACGAACAGCTTTGTTGGCTGTTGCTGAGGTTGCGCTTTGGCGCTTTGCTCAGGAACAGGGCTGGGCGGTGGTGGCGGTTCGATCGGAAAATCGATGATCGGGCCGCTGGGCTTTGGCTTGATGATCGTGCCTGTAACGGTCAGTCCGGCGATCAAAGCCACGCCCAGTCCGGCGTGGATTGCAATCACCGCTGCCATGCTGGCGGGCGATGCCCGGCGGCTGCTGTCGAGATAGGCCATACGTCCTCTCCTCCAATGCGGCCGCCGCTTTTTCGGCGGCTCGAAGGTAAGGATGTTACAACGTCACGCGACTGGCAAGAACTTTCGCGTTTCTCGAAGCAACTGAAAAGACATTATTTTGCCGCAATTGCAGCGCGCTCGTTCACTTGATCGGGCAGGCCGGGTCGAGGCGGAAGTTCAGGTAATTGTCGACCGAGCCCATCAGTTGTTCCATCTCGTTCTCGAAGAAATGGTTCGCACGCGGGATTTCTTCGTGATGGATGGTGATGTGCTTTTGCGTGCGCAGCTTGTCGACGAGCTTCTGCACCGATGGAGGCTGAACCACCGTATCGGCCGCGCCCTGGATGAAGATGCCGCTTGCGGGGCAGGGGGCGAGAAAGCTGAAATCGTACATGTTGGCCGGGGCGGAGATCGAGATGAATCCGCGAATCTCGGGCCGTCGCATCAGCAACTGCATCCCGATCAGCGCGCCGAAGCTGACGCCGGCGACCCAGGTGGTCTGCGCTTCGGGGTGGATCTGCTGGACCCAGTCGAGCGCGGAGGCAGCATCGGACAATTCGCCGATTCCGTTGTCGAAGCTGCCCTGGCTGCGCCCGACTCCGCGAAAATTGAAGCGCAGTGTCGCAAAGCCGCGATCGGAAAAAGTCTTGTAGAGCGCCTGCGTGATGCGATCGTTCATCGTGCCGCCGCCCTGCGGATGCGGGTGGAGGATCATTGCTACGGGCGCGCGGGGGCGCTTGGCGGGAGAGAAACGACCTTCTAAACGACCTTCTGGGCCGGGAAAAATGACTGAGGGCATCTTGAACCTGTCTGAAATGGCGGTCGCGCTCTGGCCGGGTGGCATGCGCGGAGAGGCGCGCTATATAGGGATTTCCTGCCAATTCGCAATTGTTTCGAGCGTCATCCCATTTCGCAACGCATCAATCTCGATCACGCCGCCACCACTCCGTTGCGCCCGGAAGCGCGCGCGGGCGTGGAGGAGGGCTTTCGGATATGGGCCAATCCGTCCAGCCCACATGCCGACGGGCGCAAGGCACGCAGCCTGCTGGAAGATGCCCGCGCGCGGATCAAGGAGGCGATGGGCTGGGACGGTGAGTTGATCTTCACCAGCGGGGCGAGCGAGGCGGCGGCGCTGGCGCTGGGACAGGCAAAGGGCGGCGCGCGGTTTGTCGGCGCGGTCGAGCACGATGCGGTAATTCAGGCCGCGACTGACGCCGAACGTCTCGCCATCGAAGGCAATGGCATGGTCTCGCTCGAAACGCTGGAAGGGGCGGACAAGCCGGTGGTGGCTGTCCAGCACGTCAATTCGGAGACCGGGGCAAGGCAGGAAATCCGAACGTTAGCCGCAAGAGTTCAGGCAATCGGCGGCTTGCTGGTCTGCGACTGTGCCCAATCGGCGGGCAAGTTTGCGTTACCAGAGTGTGACATGGAGATCGTCTCGGCGCACAAATTCGGCGGCCCGATCGGAATCGGTGCTCTGCTGGTCAGGGACTACGCCATGCTTCACCCGACCGGCGGGCATGAGCGTGGCTATCGCCGAGGGACCGAGAACCTGCCCGGCGCGTTGGGCATGGCGGCGGCGCTGGAGGCTTGCGGCGATCCCTATGTCGATCCGCAGGTTCTCGAGCCGCTTGACGCGCTGGCCGAGGAATGCCGCGCACTCGGCGGCACTTGGCTGTCAGATCAGCTTGCCGATCCCACACCCTATATCCGCGCCATCGCCATGCCGCGCATATCGGGCAGCGCGCAGGTGATGCGCTTCGACATGGCGGGGATCGCCGTCAGCCAGGGCAGCGCATGTTCGAGCGGTACGATGAAGACCAGCCGCGTGCTTGAAGCGATGGGCGTCGATCCCGACATCGCCACGCGCACGATTCGGTTCAGCGTGGGTTGGAATACCAAGCGCGAGGAAGTGGAGCGCTTCTGCGACGTGTGGCTCGATATGGCGAAGGGATGACCTGTCGATCGGTTCACCCTGAGCTTGTCGAAAGGCCTCATTTCCCTTTACTGGGTCTCCTGAACAAAGCGGCGCTTCGACAGGCTCAGCATGAGCAGTTGTAAGGTTACGGACGCAGACCAAGTAGATACATGATCTATCTCGACTACCAGGCCAGTACCCCGCTCGCGCCCGAGGCGCGCGATGCGATGTTGCGTTGGCTCGACGGGCCGGAGGGCACTGGCTTCGGCAATCCGCACAGCCCGCACCGCATGGGGCGGATGGCTGCCGCCGCGATCGAAGTCGCGCGCGACCAAGTGGCTGCAATGATGCCGCCGGGTGGGCGGGTAATTTTCACCGGCGGTGCAACCGAGGCGATCAACCTCGCCATCCGCGGCGTGAATGCCACGGGCAGCATTTCGGTTTCCGCGATCGAACATGCCGCGGTGCTCGATACCGCCCGTGCGCTCGATCGGTGTCATATTCTGAATGTTTCGGCCGAGGGGAAATGCAATACGCGGCAGGATTTGCCCGGCGACACGCGGTTGGTCTGCGTCATGCAAGTCAATAACGAGATCGGGACGATCCAGCCGACCGTCGATTGGCAACGTAAGGCCAGGAGCGCAGGCGCGCTCTATCTGTGCGACGCTGTGCAGGCCTATGGCAAGCAGCAGGTGACCGGGGCGGACATGATCGCGGTTTCCGCGCACAAGCTGCACGGACCCAAGGGAGTGGGTGCGCTGTGGCTGCGCGACGGCGTCGAACTCATCGAAGTCCAGACCGGCGGCGGGCAGGAAGACCGCCTGCGTTCCGGGACGCTCAGCCCGGCGCTGATTGCCGGGTTCGGCGCGGCGGCGGCACTTGCAAAAGAGCGGATTGAACAGGACGCCGCCCATGTCGAAGCGCTGTGGATGCGCGCGCGCGAGCTTTTCGCCGACTGGACGCTCAACGGCAGCGAGGACGCGCGCTGGCACGGCAATCTCAATCTACGGCGCAATGGCCTCGATGTGGCGCGGCTTATGAGCGATTGCCGGGAGGTGATGTTTTCCGCCGGGAGCGCCTGCGCCAGCGGCTCGGGTCGACCCAGCCATGTGCTCAAGGCTATCGGTCTGACTGACAGCGAAGCGAAAAGTTCGATCCGGCTGGGCTTCGGGCGCTACACCAAAATGGCTGAAATCGAGGAAGCCGCGCGCCTTATCAACATGGCGGCCGAGGCGCAGGATTTATGAAAGTCCATTTCACGACCGCGGGGGGCGCAAGTGTCACGGCGGAGGGTAACCCGGGCGACAACCTTCTGCGCATGGGGCAGGCGGCGGGAATGCCGCTGGAAGGCACCTGCGAGGGTCAGATGGCGTGTTCCACCTGCCATGTGATCGTGGCCGCAGACTGGTTCGACCGACTTGCGCCTGCGAGTGACGAGGAAGAGGACATGCTCGACCTTGCTGCGGGCGCGCGTCGCACGAGCCGACTGGCTTGCCAGATCGATCTGTCAGAGGACCTCGATGGGCTGGAAGTGACGATTCCTACCGAAAGCCACGACATGCGGCGCGGGTGAAGCGGTCCCAGATATCATATCCGGCCCGGTGATGATCCATGCACCAGTGGATCGCGAGTCACTGGTGCAACTCTGGAATTCAGAAATAGTCACACCTCTATGCATCCATAGCGGCCGGACCACCGTATCAACTATGTTAACTAATTCGGTTAATGTTGCTTTACGGATGGGGAATTTGATTATGTCTTTGACGTCAAAAACTATTTTACGCGCCGGTGCGATGGCTTCGGCGCTCATCGTGACGGTTCCTGCGCATGCAGCGTTGCTGGATTTCAACTTCGCTGGCCCGTCGGGCACCGCAGTGTTCCAACTCGATTCCAATGCTACGCCGGACTTCGCCAAGACGGTGATCGCCGGCTCTGACCAGTTTGGATTTTACAATGTTGCCGGAACATTCGGCGGGATCAATGGAACTGCATCGACGATCAGCTTCGGGACTGGCATTATCGCGACGTTGAACATTGTCGCTCCGAACCTGGGCTTTACGCAGTTTTCCGGTTCGTCTTCACCGCTCTTTTCCGGCACAGCCAACAATCCGACCTTCAACACCGGCACCTTCACGCTGAAGAATCCCTTCTTTGGCAATGGTACTTTAACGGTGTCGAAGGCTGCACCTCCCGTGCCCGAGCCGGCGACATGGGCATTGTTGATTCTCGGCTTCGGCGCCATTGGCGCGACGATGCGCTCGCGCCGCGACCGCAAGAGCACGACGGTAAGCTACGCGTAAGAAGCACAGTTCGGGCAAGGCGTTTGGCGCCGCCGACTTTCGGGTCCTCCCGCTGCGGGTCGTATTGTCGTCAGGTTTCAGCCTGGCCGGTTTCCCGTGCACAGCAAAACGCCCCGCCGCATCGCTGCGACGGGGCTTTTTGATCGGTGAAAAGCGCGATCAGGCTGATTCGAGCTCGCCTTCCTTCACGCTCACTCCCAGTTTGCTGATCAGTGCGCGGCTGAAGGCGGGTATGTCGTCCGGGTTTCGGCTGGTGATGAGGTTGCCATCCTCTGCCACTTTCTGATCCACCACGTTTGCGCCCGCATTCTTGAGGTCGGTGCGGATCGATGGCCAGCTGGTGACCGTCTTGCCGCGAACCAGATCTGCTTCTGCAAGCAGCCATGGCGCGTGGCAGATGGCAGCGATGGGCTTGCCCGCATCGGCGAATTTGCGCACGATCCCGACCGCTTTTTCGTTCATCCGCAAGATGTCCGGGTTCATCTGCCCGCCGGGAAGCTGGAGAGCATCATATTCGGAAATGTCATCGATTTCGTCGACGGTCTTGTCGACCTTGACGCTCTTGCCCCAGTCTTTTTGGTCCCAGCCTTTGATTTCTCCGCTTTCCAGACTGACGACCGTCGTTTCGATACCGGCCTTTTCCATATTCTCTTTCGGCTTCATCAGCTCCGACTGCTCGAAACCGTCAGTGGCGAGGATCATAACGCGTTTTGACATAAGACAACTCCTTGATTGGTGCTTGTCTTGTCAACGCGTCAGGTCGCTCAAGCGATCCCCGCTTCTAGGTGAGCCGGGGCGCAGACAGGTCGAAAGACCGATGTTCTACGACATGGCCGGGCATTCGGTCAGATCTGAGGCTGCAGAGAGGGCGGTTTGGACGGGCTGGGAAAAGCGAAGCCTTTGGTCAGGGGAATTTTCGCACCCGCCAGATATCCCGCAAAGCGCCATATCGGGATGATCACAATGATCGACATGATCGTGTCGGACGCATAGTGCCAGCCCAGGTGGATCGATGAAATGAAGACGAGCGCTTCGAACAGTGTCGCAGCGGCAAGCCGCCAGCCCATCCCGTATTTGTGATAGATGAAGGTCACCAGCATGAGGTAAGTTGCGTTGTGCATTGACGGCGATGCACTGATGCCCGTCCCGGGCGATGGTCGTCCCAGATGGTCCAGGAGATATTGTTGCACGTGGACGGCTGTCAGATCGGGTGACAATGCCTGATGCAAGGGCACGAACCGGGCGATGCCGTAGAAATGTTCGACATAAACAGGTCCAGCGGAAGATAGCACAAGCGCGACCCAATCGCCGCCGAGAAACCACACGAGGGCGATTGTAAGCGCTGCGCGCCTGCGGAAAACCGCATCCTTCGAAAAGCACACCCAGAATGTCATCACGGTGGAAACAATCAGGCAAGGAATAAGGTAGAACCTGTCGACCCAGACCGTCATTGCAGGGGAGATCAGCGCATGGGTGATCCGCCAGGGATCCGTCCCGAAAATCGCATGGTCGATATTCGCGAAATAGAGATCGGCATAATAGGGCACCAAAGAGGGAATCGCCACTTTGATCAGCATGTAGGCCTGCATAGTGATGGCCAGTAAGGTGAAGAATATCGCCCCTTCAAACAGACGCTGACGCTCCATGTTCAATGTGCGCACAAGCACGATGTGGGGGCGGGAATATTTCCTGATTGCGATGCGTATCGCCATCAGTACCACCAGACCCACAAAGAACCACGACAGCAAGATCGCTTGTATATTCAATACGATCAGGATTCCGCCTAAATCGAACCCGGACAATGCCATGCCGATGAGCAGGTGAACTCCTACCAGCAGGAACAGCGTGGTTTTCGGCATGAATTGTCTTCGATGACTGTGCACTCCTGCCGCATATCGAAAGGTGGTTAATTTTCAGTCAGCGGTCTGCATCGTATGGGAAAAGGCATGCGACCCGCGTTGCTAGGTACGGTGGGGCACTGGTAGGGCTGCGCGCATGGCCACCAGTGATACCGAGGATCGTGAGCCCGATCCGTTCGACGCCATCGTCGATGCCCCGTTCGATTCCGCCCTGTCGGAGCGCTATCTCGTCTATGCGCTTTCGACGATTACCGCGCGTTCGCTGCCCGATCTGCGCGACGGGTTGAAGCCCGTCCATCGCCGCCTGCTGTGGGGGATGCGGCAACTGCGGCTGTCGCCCGATTCTGCGTACAAGAAATGCGCGCGCATCACCGGCGACGTGATGGGCAAGTACCACCCGCATGGAAACATGGCGATCTACGATGCGCTGGTGCGCCTCGCGCAGCCGTTCACCCTGCGCTATCCGTTGATCGAGGGACAGGGCAACTTCGGCAATATCGACGGCGATGGCGCAGCGGCTGAACGCTATACCGAAGCGCGTCTGACCAAGACCGCGATGCAGTTAATGGACGGGCTGGACGAGGGCACCGTCGATTTCGTCCCGACCTACAACAACGAGGAGCAGGAGCCGACGCTGTTTCCGGGCCTGTTCCCGAACCTGCTGGCCAATGGGTCGAGCGGGATCGCGGTCGGCATGGCGACCAATATCCCGAGCCACAACGTCGCAGAGGTACTCGATGCGACGCTCGAACTGATCGACAATCCCCATGCCGAACACGCAAGGCTGATGGAGATGTTCCAGGGGCCGGACTTTGCCACCGGCGGACTGATCGTCGACAGCAAGGAATCGATTTCCCAGGCGTATGAAACCGGACGCGGCAGCTTCCGCGTGCGCGGGCGCTTTTACGCCGCCGAGTCCGAGAATGTCGCCGATCGCGATGCCGGGATCGAGCGACTGGGCGGCGGGCAGTACCAACTGGTGATCTCGGAAATTCCCTATCAGGTGCCGAAAGGCAAGCTGATCGAACAGATCGCGCAGGTCATAGCCGACAAGAAAGTGCCGATCCTTGAGGATGTGCGCGACGAGAGCGATGAAAACATCCGCATCGTGCTGGTCCCCAAGAGCCGCAATGTCGACCCCGACCTGCTCAAGGAATCGCTCTACAAGCTGACCGATCTGGAAACCCGCTTCGGGCTCAACCTCAACGTGCTCGACGCGACGCGCACGCCGATGGTGATGGGGCTCAAGGAGCTGCTGACCCACTGGATCGCCAGCCAGATCGACATTCTCCAGCGCCGCAGCCAGCACCGGCTGGGCAAGATCGCCGACCGGCTGGAGCTGGTCGAAGGCTATATCATCGCCTTCCTCAACCTCGACCGGGTGATCGAGATCATCCGTACCGAGGACGAGCCCAAGCCGGTGATGATGGCCGAATTTGGCCTGACCGACCGCCAGACCGAGGCCATCCTCAACATGCGGCTGCGATCTTTACGCAAGCTGGAGGAGATGCAGCTGCGCAAGGAGAAGGACGAGCTGCTGGCCGAGCAGGCCGAACTCGAAAAGCTGCTTGCCAGCCCGGCGCGCCAGCGCACGCGGCTGAAGCGCGAGCTCAACGCGCTGCGCAAGGATTACGCCGAGGATACCGCACTTGGCGCGCGCCGCACGCGGATCGAAGAAGCCGCACCGGCTGTCGAATTCAGCATGGACGCGATGATCGAGAAGGAGCCGGTGACGGTGATCCTGTCCGCCAAGGGCTGGATTCGCGGGGCCAAGGGCCATGTCCCGCTCGATCAGGAATGGAAGTTCAAGGAGGGCGACGGCCCGGCCTTCGCGCTCCACGCGCAGACGACCGACAAGCTGTTGATCGCCGCAGACGATGGGCGGTTTTTCACGCTGGGCGCGGACAAGCTGCCGGGTGCGCGCGGCTTTGGCGAGCCATTGCGCAACACGCTCGATATCGATGCGGGCGCGCAGATCGTGGCGGTGATCGTCAACAAGCCGGGGCAGCGGCTTTTGCTGGCCGCCGATACCGGCAAGGGTTTCGGTGCGCAGGCCAGCGACCTCCTCGCCGAAACCCGCAAGGGCCGGCAGGTGGTGAACCTCAAGGGCAAGTCGAAGCTGGTGGTGGTCCGCCCGATCGGTGAGGGCCACGATCACGTTGCGGTGGTCGGCGACAACCGCAAGCTGGTGGTGTTCAACCTCGACGAGCTGCCCGATCTGACACGCGGGCAGGGCGTTACCCTGCAACGCTATCGCGATGGCGGGCTGAGCGATGCCACCACCTTCACGCTCGACGAAGGACTGAGCTGGACGATGGGCGGCGACAGCGGTCGCACCCGGACCGAAAACGAGATGTGGCAATGGAAGGTCGCACGCGGCGGGGCCGGGCGTTTGCCGCCAACTGGATTTCCTCGCGATAATCGTTTCGACTAGGCAGCGCAGACGTACAAAAAGGGCCGGAAGCAGCTGCTCTTCCGGCCCTTTTTCGTAGGATTTTGGCGAGGTTTACTTGTTCGCCGCGCTGTCGCCGGTCGAGGAACCCGCGCTGCCCGACGCATCGGTCTTGGCCATCGCCTGGTTGATCTGCGCCATGGTCAGGCGCGCCTGCGGGCCGTTTGCGGTGGCATCGAAATAGCTGCGCAGCAGCGTGACCTTCTTGGTCTTGTCGCCATTGATGTCGATCACGATGTTGTCGCCGTTGATCTCGTCGATCGTGCCGAGCGTCTGGTTGTCGGCAGTGGTGACGGTCGCGCCCTGAACCAGCGCGGCATCGCGCTTCGCAGCAGCGGCGGCGAGTTGCTGGTCGATCATGCCGTTCAGCTGGTCCTTGGTCACCGTGATGGTCGGGCCCTTGTCACCCTTGCCATACATCGAAACCGCGAGCGGCACCTTGTGCTTGCCCGTGTCGAGCACAGCTTGGCCGTTTTCAACCGAGACGATCTGACCGACCGCATTGCCCTGCGGACCATAAACAGTCGCGCCGACTGCCGGACCGTCGGCCGCCATCGCCGGAGCGGCGGCAAGGGCGAGTGCGAGGATGGCGGATTTGGCATATTTCATCGTAAAACTCCCGGGTTACGCAATAAACTATCCCAAGGCGCCAGAGGGCGTCCACGGGACAAAACTGATTCTGAAAGGAAGCGGATCAACGAGAAGCTGGGTCCGTTTCCGAAGGCTCCCGACGGGGAACACGGCCGGTTTTGTTTCACCGTTCGTCGCAAAACGCAACCTTCCCGCTATTCTTATGGCGTTCGGGCTTAAGCGTAGCTGAAGCTAATCGATGCGCTTCAGTTCATCTTCCAGCAGCGCGTCCACCCGCTGGCGTGGCGGGAAACCTTCCTCTACCCAGCGTTTTTCGATCCTCTGCATGATCCGGGCAACTTGCGGTCCGGCGGCCACGCCACGTGCGACGATCTCGCCGCCCTTCAGGGGGAATTGGGGAACGGTCCATTCGTCCAGATCGCGGACAGGACTGTTGGCGAGCAGCAACCGGTCCCGAGCACAGGCGAGCCCTTCTCGATAGGCGAGAGCGCGGGGATTGTTCGCATCGCTCCCGTTGCGCTCCGCCGCGCAGACGAGCCGCGCGCGCTGCGCTCTGGACAGCCGAAGCCGGGCGGAAACCGCTTCGGCCAAAGTCGGAATGGGCGGGACGAGGGCGGCCACTCGCCGGATTGGATCGGCGTTTGTATTCTCGACGATTTCAGCCGGGATCAGGCGGTCGAGCACTGCCAGTTCGCGTTCGCGCGCCTCGGGTAGCACTTCACGCAGCACGCCTGCATCGGCCATCAGCCGGACCGTCGTGCGAGGATCGGGCAGGGCGAGGATCGCGGTCAGCTCGCCGCCGATACGCTCGCGGCTAAGCCCCTTGAGCGTCGGGGCGAGCGCAGTGCAGGCAGCCAGCGCTTCGGCGTCCGGCTGCTGCCCAAAGCGCGCCTGAAAGCGGAAGAAGCGCAGGATCCGCAGATAATCCTCACGGATGCGCATTTCGGCATCGCCGATAAACCGCACCCGGCGCGCCTCAAGATCGGCCATGCCGTCGAAATAGTCCGATATTTCGAGCGTTTCGGGATGGACATAAAGCGCATTGATGGTGAAGTCGCGCCTTGCGGCATCGTCCCGCCACTCGCTTGCAAAAGAGACCGTGGCGCGGCGTCCATCGGTCGCGACATCGCGCCGCAGCGTGGTCACTTCTACCGGACCGTCGGCAAGGATCGCCGTCACGGTGCCGTGGTCGATCCCGGTGGGGACCGTGCGAATGCCCGCCTCGCGGCAGCGGTCGATCACCGTTTCGGGGCGATGGATTGTCGCGCAATCGATGTCGGCGACCGAGACTCCCAGCAGCGTGTCGCGCACCGCGCCGCCAACCCACCGCATGTTCTCCGCACCCAGTGCACGCGTCAGCAGCGCCAGCCCTTCGCGGCGGGTCCAGTCGGCGGGGGGCAGCGTGACGATCATCGCAAAGCCCGATAATGGCTTAGCCGGTCCATGCAAGTCGGCGTGAGAGATTGGCGCAGATCGCAGCGGTGACGCCCCAGACGCGATAGCCTTGGTAATGCAGCTCGTAATAACGCCGCTCGGCACCCTTCCACCACACGGTGTTCTCGCTCCAGCTTGCCGGGTCCATCAGCAGGTCCAGCGGCGCTTCGAACCAGCTTTCGACTTCGCGCTGCTCGGGTTCGAGCGGAAGATCGGGCGGGATCACGCCCAGCACCGGGGTGATATCGAAGCCCGTCCCGGTCTGATAGCGATCCGTCGCGCCGATCACCGCGACATGATCTGGCGGCATCGCCAGCTCCTCGTGGGCCTCGCGCAGCGCCGCGGCGATGGCATCCTCGCCCGGCTCACGCTTGCCGCCGGGAAAGGCGACTTGCCCTGGATGATCGCGCATCGTGCGCGGCCGCTGGGTGAGGATCACGCCGGGTCCGCCTGCGCTCGACGGTCGGTCGGTCACGGCGATCAGCACTGCGGCATCGGCAGTGCGGCTGGCATCGGCAAAGCGGGCATCGCTCAGCAGTCCGTCGATTTCGCGCGCGTGCCCGTCCTCGAACAGGCGGCTCAGCCGGTCCAGCAGAGTGCTCATGCCGGCACCAAAGAGAAGGTTTCGCCGCCGCTGATGACCGTCCAGTTGTCTCCTTGTGCGAGGGCGATCTCGGCCAGTTGCAGCCAGGTCGAACGGTCGAGCCGTGCTTCGCAACCGTGGCGGACGGTGACATAAACCGCCGGTGCATCGTCTGTGCCGTCAACGCGGATCGGATGGTCCGGTCCGGCGAAAACCAACTCGTCGGTATTGGTACGAAAGGCGATATCGCCGTCAACAGCGCGGCAATCGGTCGCGATGAAAGCGGCGTCCTCGACTTCGATTGTGAGCTTTTCCACCGGCGTTACCAGCCAGTGCTGGCCGTCGACGTCGCGGGTCAGCAGGCCGGAAAAGGCGCGCACCATTGCGGGGCGCGTGATGCGGCTGCCCTCATGGTACCAGCTGCCATCGGCGGCGATCCGCATACCGCTGTCGCCGGTGCGCCCGGGCGCCCACTGGTCGAGCGGCGGAAGCTTGCGGGCGGCGACTTCGGTAGCAATCTGCTCCAGCGTCATACCGGCAAGATCGGGGGGTGGCTCGTAAGGCATCGCCACGCCAATGCCAGAGCCGAACTACTTCGCCAAGCTTCCCTGAGAGCTACCCCAGGGGCCAAGCATTCCTTCATGCGGTAGCACCGCCGGATTGGCGCAGCGGATCAGCAGGCGGGCCGGGTCCCACGGGCCGGGGCAGCGCCAGCCGGCGGTGTGCGCGGCGGAGAAGTTCCACTGTCCGTAATAGTCGTGATCGCCGATCAGCACTTGCGGCAGGGCGGCGGCAGATGGTGCAGGCGCATCCGCGGCGGAAAGCGCGGTCGCCATCAGCGCCTTGCCGAAACCTTCGCCCTGGCGCCCAGGCATTACCGCCACCGGCCCGACCATCAGCAGGGGATGCGCACGGCCCTGTGGATCGGTCAGCGCAACCGGCCACAGCTGGATCGTGCCGACCAGCCAGTCCTCGTTATCCATCGCCGCAAAGCTGAGCGCGGGCAGCCAGTCCATCCCCGTGCGGATGCGATAGGCGGTTCGCGCGTGGCGATCCGGCCCGAACGCTGCGTCGAGCAATTGTTCGACCAGCGGCGGGTCGATCGCGGTCAGGGGGACGATGGTCGCCATTGAGCCGCGCGCGTTAAGCTCGCTTGCCCGGTGAGTCGATAGCAATTGTCAGCCCGGCGTCAGTCGCAGCAATCCGGCATTGCCACCGTCTTCCAGTATCCAGATCGCTCCGTCGGGACCTTCCGCGATTTCGCGTAGGCGGCTGCCCAGCGGATAGCGGGCGACTTCGCGAGCGGTATCGCCGCGGATTGCGACGCGGATCAGCGCCTTGCTCTTCAATCCCGCGATCAGCGCCTCGCCGTCGAGCGCAGGGAACATGGTGCCCGAATAGAAGATGAAGTCGCCCGGTGCGATGACCGGGGTCCAGCTGATCGCAGGCTTGTTGAATTGGGGCTGCGTTGCGTGGCGCGCGATCGGTTGGCCGCTATAGTGATCGCCTTCCGAAACATAGGGCCAGCCGTAATTGCTGCCATTGGTCACCAGATTGAGCTCGTCGCCTCCCGCCGGACCATGTTCGAGATCCCACAGGCGCCCACGGCTATCGACCCGCAGGCCGAGGATATTGCGGTGGCCGAGCGAATAGATGCCGGGCCGCGCAACATTCTCGTCCGCCAGCACATTGCCGGCAGCGGGCGTTCCGTCGAGATTGAGGCGCAGGATCTTGCCGAGATCGCTTCGCGGGTCCTGCGCGGGCTGGCCCTTCTGTCGCTCGCCGCTCGCGATAAACAGATGCTTGCGGTCGGGGCTGAAAGCGATGCGGTGGGAATAATGGCCTCGACCCGAAACCTTCGGGGTCTGGCGCCAGATCACCTTGAGATCCGAGATCGAACAGTTGATCGACTGGTCGCATACAAGCTTTCCGCGGCCGAGCACGGCGCCGCGCGTGTCGTGCGGACCTTCTTCCGCCCAGCTGAGATAGATCGTGCGCGTTCCCAGCGATGGCATCGATTCCCAGGGCAGGAACGCGATATCACCCAGGCCGCCCTGTCCGCCATAGTCGACTTTGGGCGCGCCGCCCACGGTCACGACCTGGTGGTTTTCGGTATCGACTGCCTTGATCGTACCGTTCTTCTCGGTGACGAACAGCCACGGCGTGCCCGGCGCGAAGCTCGCGGCCCATGGCTCGTTCAAGGTCGCCACGCGCTGGACGATGAAGCCCACACCAGCCTGCGCCGGGACACGCTCTATTTCGACGGATTTCTGCGCTGCCTTGTCTCCGGCGGGCGCACTGTCCCCCGATCTGGCTGCTCCGCAGCTTGCCGCGAGGGCGAGCGGCGATAGGATCAGGGCAAATTTCAGGACGTGTCTCATGCTCTATGCAACCCCCAACGAAGGACTTGGTGCCGCGCCTTTGATCGCAGGCGTGGACGAGGCCGGGCGCGGCCCGCTCGCTGGCCCCGTTGTTGCCGCCGCGGTTGTGTTGTGCAATCCGCAAATCCCCGGCCTGGACGATTCAAAGCGCCTTTCGCCCAAAAAGCGCGCCATGCTGGAGCCGGAAATCCTGCGGCGATGCGCTTATGGTATCGGTGTGGTCGAGGTCGAAGAGATCGACCGGATCAATATCTTCCAGGCGACCATGGCGGCAATGACACTGGCGGTTGCGCGGCTGGCGACGGCGCTCGGTCGTGATCCCGACCAGACCCTGATCGACGGCAATCTGACCCCGCAAGGCCACAGTGCCGAATGGCGCTGGCCCGCGCGCGCAATCGTTGGCGGGGACGGCCTGGAGCCGTGCATTTCCGCTGCCTCGATCCTCGCGAAGGAATACCGCGACCGGCTGATGCGCGAGGCGGCGTTGGAGCATCCCCAATACGGGTGGGAACGCAATATGGGCTATGGCACAGCCGAGCACATGGAGGCGCTGCGCATGCATGGCGCGAGCCAGCACCACCGAAAGAGCTTCGCACCTGTCGCGCAGCTGGCACTGCTGTAAGGCATCGAAGTTTGCGCAGCGTTTGAGTCTTCCCGGCCACACCGCTGCATGTCGAGTCTCGCGCTGGCGAGCGGACTCAACATCTTGTGCCGGTCCTATTTCGTTCCAACGTGTTTGACCGCTCGTTAACCATGTTCGGGCAAAATCCCTGCTTGACGCGGAGTCCGCTTGGACTCACCCTGTGGATAAGTTGTAGGATAAGGACGGACGAATATGGGGGTTTTGGAAGCCGCGAAGACGCGCGCGGCAGCGTTGGAGACTGCAGTCGAGCTTCCGCTCGGGCAGATCCTCTCCGGCGATTGCGTGGAGGCGATGCGTCGCCTGCCCGATGCCTGCGTCGATCTCGTGTTCGCCGATCCGCCCTACAATCTCCAGCTTGGCGGCGATCTCAACCGTCCCGACGGAAGCCATGTCGATGCCGTTACCGACGAGTGGGATCGGTTCGACAGCTTTGCCGCTTATGACCAGTTTACAAGGGATTGGCTAACAGAGGTGAGACGTGTTCTCAAGTCTGATGGCGCGCTGTGGGTCATCGGCAGCTACCACAACATCTTCCGCGTCGGCGCGATCCTGCAGGATCTGGGCTTCTGGATCCTGAACGATGTCGTGTGGCGCAAGAGCAATCCCATGCCCAATTTCCGCGGCACTCGCTTCACCAATGCGCATGAGACGCTGATCTGGGCGAGCCAAGGCGAGAAATCCAAATACCAGTTCAACTACCGCGCGATGAAGACGTTGAACGATGAACTCCAGATGCGTTCCGACTGGCTGTTCCCGATCTGCGGCGGCGGTGAGAGACTGAAAGAGGGCGGGCACAAGGTTCACCCGACCCAAAAGCCCGAGGCGCTGCTCTACCGCGTGCTGCTCTCCACCAGCGAGCGAGGCGATGTGGTGCTCGACCCGTTCTTCGGCACCGGCACCACCGGCGCGGTGGCGAAACGTCTGGGGCGTGAGTGGATCGGCTGCGAGCGCGAGAGCGGCTATCGCAAGGCCGCACTGGCGCGGATCGAAAAAGAGCTGCCGCTCGATGAAAGCGCGCTCTCGACCATGCAGGCGGGCCGCAGCGCGCCCAAGGTGGCGTTCGGCGCGCTGGTAGAAGGCGGCCTGATCGCACCGGGCACGCAAGTGTTCGACAAGAAACGCCGCTGGACGGCCACCGTGCGCGCCGATGGCTCTCTGATCTGCGACAAACAACACGGCAGCATCCACGGCCTCGGCAAGGAACTGCAAGGCGCGCCTAGCTGCAACGGCTGGGCCTTCTGGCACTATGAGGTCGAGGGCGAGATCAAACCGATCGATGCTGCGCGGCAGCTGTATCTTCTGGCGGCGGAGGATTGAGGGGGAGCGCAACTGGCGTGATCGTCATCCGGTCCCCGAACTGGGGCGCTTCTTTGCGGTCGAACTGCCTTGAAGAAAAGCGGGCCCCTGGATCAGGTCCGGGGTGACGTTCGGCGTATCAACACCACCTCACTTGTTGCCTGCACCAATAGTATGATACCTCCGCCCGGAAGGAAGAGCTCATGGCCACCATCCGCAAAACCATTACGCTCAGCGATACGCAGGATGCTTGGATCAAGCGGCAGATTGCGCGCGGGGCGTTTACCAATGACAGCGAGTATATCCGCGATCTTGTGCGCCGGGATCAGGAGGGGGAGGCCGGGCTCGCCGGGTTGAAGCAGGCCATTGCGAAGGGGCTCGAGAGCGGCGTTGCCGACACATCGCTCGATGCGATCTGGGCGGAGGCAGAGGAGCGGGCAAGCGCATCGGATGCGTGAGCTGGGCATCAGTCGGCTTGCGGCTGGCGATCTTGCCGATATCGCCGATTTCACGATTGCCGCGTTCGGCATCGCCCAGGCGCGCAAATACCGCGACCAGTTGCAGGCGTGCTTCGATTCATTGATCGACAACCCTCTGCTCGGGCGCAGCGCCGAAGTGGTCGCGCCGGGGCTGCGCAGAATGCGGCAGCAGGCGCATGTTGTTTTCTTTCGTGCGAGCGAAGACGAAATCCTGATCGTTCGGGTCCTGCATCATCGGATGGATTTCGAACGGCATCTTTAAGATGGGGCATGGCTGTCCTACTTCGGCCTACCCGGCTATCTCGACCTGTATGACCCTATATTCGCTCTTCCAGCAGATGGTCGCGAGAGCCCCAATCGACCCGGCCATTGCTTTTCTTCCTCAGGACCGTGTTCCATGTGTTCCATATCGTTGGAACTGCGCTAGGGCTGTCCAATTATGATCCAACAGGTCTATATCCGTCCCATCGGCTTCGCACCGTCCCCGCAAAGCGAACATGGCGGCGCGATCCGTCTAGCTGGGGGCATGGTCTATGCCAGCCGCTTTGCCGTAGTGCTGCGTCAGGACGGGCGCGTTGCCGAGCGTTGGCTGACGGGGGTTGACGATATCGACGGCGTGCTGGGGCAATTGCCCGATGCTGTGGGGGCGGAAGCAGAGGCGCAGTGGTCCAATCTGCGCTTGGCGCATGGCCCGCTCGAAATGGGCAACCGCACAGTGCGACTCGACCAGCCGCAGGTGGTGGGCATTCTCAACGTGACGCCCGACAGCTTCTCCGACGGCGGGCGTTATCTCGAAAATCGCGAGCAGGGCCGTGCCCATGCCGCCGCGATGATAGAGGCCGGGGCGGCGATCATCGACATCGGCGGGGAAAGCACGCGTCCCGGCTCCAAGGCGGTATGGGAAGGCGACGAGATTGCGCGGGTCACTCCGGCGATCGAGGATTGCGCCGCCATGGGGGCGGCGGTCAGCGTCGATACGCGCAAGGCGGACGTGATCGAAGCGGCGCTCAGCGCGGGAGCGCAGATGGTCAACGACGTGTCCGGCTTTCTCCACGATGCCCGCAGCGCGGAGGTTGTCGCGAAAGCAGGCGTGCCGGTGGTGTTGATGCATTCGCCCGGCGCGTGGCGCGAGGACCTGCACAGCGGCGGCGAGTATGACAATGTCGTGTTCGACGTGTTCGACGCCCTGCGCGCACGCCGCGATGCGGCGCTGGAGGCGGGGATCGCGCGCGAGAAGATCGTGCTCGATCCGGGTATCGGTTTTGGCAAGGAGCTTGCCCATTCGACCGCGCTGATCAATGCGCTGCCGCTGTTCCACGCGCTCGGCCAGCCGCTGATGCTGGGCGCGAGCCGCAAGCGGATCGTCGGCGCGTTATCGACTGAGGCGCCGGTGGACCAGAGGCTCGGCGGAAGCGTGGCCCTGGGGCTGGTCGGCATGGACGCGGGCGTGCAATTGCTGCGCGTCCACGATGCGTTCGACACCGTGCAGGCGCGCAATGTGTGGCGCGGCCTGCGCGATGCGGCGCTGACCGATTTCAGCGATTTGCCTGAGGATTAGACCAGTTGAGAGCAGCGCGCTCAGGCGTGCTCGTTCTCCTTTATATAGGTGTCAGGTTCTTTCTCCTCGCGCTCGTAATCGGCCGAATGCTTGGCTTCGAAACCGAGGTACTGGATGCCAAGCTGGATGCGTTCTTCCAGCGGCACACGGCGACGAAAATCGGTCAGGCCCTGCCGCTCTTCCTCCGACATGTGCTTAGAATTTTGCAGATTGGCCTCGTCGACACATTTCCACCAATCGCCCGAACCAACATCGTGTTTGCTCGCCGATTCAGCGGCTTCGGCGATCTTGTTATGATCGTCTATCGCATCGTCGGTGGTTTCTTCGGCGCTGTCGGAATCCAGCGCGCCTTTTCCAAGCTGAAGCAGGCGAGGATAGAAATAGAGTTCTTCCGCCTCCGCATGGGCTTCGAGGAAATGCTTGAGCCGGTTGAAGATACGACCGAGCGCCTTGGTGTCATCGCGCGCCATGTCGAGCGCGGCGAACATGCGGCGCTGCTGCGCGTGGTCGGCGAGAATGCAGTCGACGATATCCATGGAATTCCCCTTGCTGAAGTTTGCAACAGTAACGGGGGGAAGGGCAATGCGGTTCCAAATTGTGGTACACCGTCAGATGGAAAACCCTCCGTCACTCACCAGTACGGCGCCGGTGATGGTGGAGGCCATGTCGGACAGCAGGAAGCCGATCTGCCCCGCGATCTCGTCAGCAGTGGCGAAGCGTCCGAGCGGTGTGCCGATTTTGCCGAACTCCTCGATCGCTCGGGCGCGATCGCCCTCCATCTTGCTTTCCACAAACGAGCGGAAGCCCTCGGTCGTGTCCCAGATCGGTGTGTCGACACCACCCGGAGCGATGGCGTTGACGCGGATACCATCAGGACCTCCCTCACGTGCCGCGATCCTTGCCATGTGAGCCACTGCCGCCTTGGTTGCGCCATAGTCGACCGAGGCAATGCCGCGTACTGCGGCGACCGAGGCGGTGACAACGGCACTGCCGCCGCTGCTCTGGCGCATGGCATCCATCGCGTGTTTGAGGCCGAGGAATACGCCATCGAGATTGGTCGAACAGGTTCGTTTCCACCGTGCCCAGTCGAGCTCGGCTATCGGTTTGCCGGCGCCAGCGATCCCGGCGTTGAGCACTGCGTGATCCAGCCCTTCGAGGTGCTCGGCCACTGTGGACCAATGATCCGGATCGCCGACATCGCCGACGATTGTGTTGAAGGGGCAGGCAAGCTCCAGCCCGTCGAACCCCCTCGCGTCCCAATCGGTCAGGATCAGCCGCGCCGCACCGCGATCGGCAAGGAAGCGCGCACAGGCCGCGCCAATTCCTGATGCAGCGCCAGTAACGAGCGCGGTGCGTCCGGCGAAATCGATATCCGTCATGTCCGAAGGGCTAGACCGCATTACGCGGCATTGTCGATCCCCAGATCGGAGAGCTTGCGATAGAGGGTAGAGCGTCCGATCCCGAGCCGCCGCGCGACTTCGGTCATGCGGCCGCGATAATGGCCGATGGCAAGGCGAATGATGTCGGCTTCGATCTCTTCCAGCGGGCGCAAGTTCCCGTCGTCAGTATAGAGCATCACGCCGAGGCCACGCTGGCGCTTTGCCCCACGGTTCTCCTGACTGCCGAGCAGTTCGCTCAATTGTGGGAAGCTCTCTGCCGTCAGCGCCTCACCATCGCAAAACACCGCCGCACGGAACAGCACCGCCTGAAGCTGGCGGACGTTGCCTGGCCAGTCATAGGCTTCCAGCAGGCTCAGCGCGCTGTCGGCGATCGAGTGTTGGCGCAGGCCGGGCTGTTCGCCAATCTTGCTGAGGAAGTAGCGGGTGAGGGCTGGAATGTCACCGGCGCGGTCTCGCAAAGGTGGCAGATGGATGCGGGTATTGCTCAGTTGCTTGCAGAGATTGGCATCGAACTGGCCGTCCGCCACCAGCTCCGCCAGCGAATGATCGCAAGCGGCCATCAGCCGCACGTCGATCTTGAAGCCATGTGTTGCGCCGACCGGACGGACGATGCCGGTTTCGAGCATGTCTGCAAGGCGTGCCTGCATACCGAGCGGCAGTCGATCGATCTCGTCGAGCACGACAGTGCCTGTATCGCACATCTGCAACACACCGATCTGCCGGTCGAAAGCACCCGCAAAAGCACCTTTTTCATGCCCGAACAGCAGCGATTCGAGCGAGGCGGCCGGGGTCACCGCGACATTGATCATCCGCACCGGCGCTTTCGCGCGCGGACTGGAATTGTGCATCGCGCGCAGCAGCATTTCCTTGCCGGTGCCGCTTTCGCCCTCGACCAGCACATGGGCATGGCCACGCGCTGCGGTAGCCGCCTTGGCGAGCGCGGTACGGAAGGGCGGTGCGGTCCCGACCATCGCATCGAAATCGAGCGGCGTCGCCATTTTCTCGGCCAACGGCTGGAGTTCGGCACGGGGAGGTTCGCGGGTCGTCGCGCTGCGCAACGCCTGGAGCAGCCGTTCAGGTGCGACCGGTTTGATAAGGTAATCGGTGGCGCCCGCGCGCATTGCCTCCACCGCCAACAGTGGCGAGGTGCTCGCGGTTAGCATCAGGACCGGGACGGCGGGGCGCATAATCTTGATCTCGCGGATCAGCGCGCAGGCGTCTTCCCCCGGCACCCACTGGTCGAGCAGGATGACAGCAACTTGCAGGCCTTCGGGCGTGCGCAGGCGGTCGAGCGCGCTTTCGGCAGTACTTTCGACGATTGCACGAAAACCCTCTCGCGCGGCGAGAGCGCTGACCAGCCGGCTCTGGGCAGGTTCATCGTCAATCAGCAGGAGCAAGCGTGATTCATCTGTCGCCATGGAGCTGGAAGCCATCTGTTATTGAGCCGTCCCGTCATGCGGGCCGGTCACAGGCTTACCGGAAAGGGGTAAAGAGGCGCTTAAGGCTGTCCCGATTTGGGAACCGTCGGTAAACCAACTGAAAGGCTTGAGCGATGCCCTGCTGCAAGTTACAGCTTCTCCGGGTGCAGCCATTTTGGCCTTTTGGGGAGTGACGATGAGTTCGGCAAATAACATGAAGGCGGCAGAAGAGACCTATTCGTGGTTCACATGGCTGGTGAAGACCTCGATCCCTGTTCTCGTTGTCATCGTGCTTCTGGTCCTCATCCTGATAAGCAGTTGAGCTGAACGCCTTGCGGATCGCTGTCCTGAAGGAACGTGCGCCCGGTGAAGGCCGGGTTGCCATCACGCCCGAAACTATCAAGAAATTCGCGGCGCTTGGTGCCGAAGTTGCGGTGGAAACCGGTGCTGGCGTCACAGCCTCGATACCCGATGAGGCTTATCGAGAAGCTGGCGCGGAGCTGGGTTCGGCTGAACAGACCGTCAAAGAGGCGGATATCCTGCTCGGCGTGGTTGCACCCGACGTTGCGCTGATCGCGGGCGCGAAAGCGGGGGCGATGGTCGCCGCCATGTTCGATCCGTTTCGCGAAAATACGCGTGTCGAAGCTTATGCCAAAGCTGGGCTCGAAGCGCTGGCGATGGAATTCATGCCGCGCATCACCCGCGCGCAATCGATGGACGTGCTCTCAAGTCAGGCGAACCTTGCCGGATACAAGGCGGTGATCGCGGCAGCCGACACCTATGACCGCGCCTTTCCGATGATGATGACTGCCGCGGGCACCGTCCAGGCCGCCAAGGCTTTCGTGATGGGCGTGGGTGTTGCGGGCTTGCAGGCGATCGCCACCGCACGGCGGCTCGGCGCGCAGGTTTCGGCGACCGACGTGCGCAGCGCAACGAAAGAGCAGATCCAGTCGCTTGGGGCCAAGCCGATCTTCGTCGAAAGCGTGGAAGGGATCGAAGGCGAAGGATCGGGCGGCTATGCCACCGAGATGAGCGAGGAATACCAGAAGGCGCAGGCCGAGCTGGTGTCGAGCCATATCGCCAAGCAGGATATCGTCATTACCACCGCACTGATCCCCGGCCGCGCCGCGCCCCGCCTGATCTCTGACGCGCAGATTGCCACGATGAAGCCGGGTAGTGTCATTTTCGATCTCGCCGTGGCGCAGGGCGGCAATGTCGAAGGCAGCGTCGCCGACCAGACGATCGAGAAGCATGGTGTGAAAATCATCGGTTTCTCGAACACCGCCGGCCATCTCGCCGCAGACGCCAGCGCACTCTACGCCCGCAACCTCTACAACTTCCTCTCCGCATTCTGGGACAACGAAGCGGGCAAACCCGTGCTCGACGAGGAAATCGGCGATGCGGTGCGGCTGACGCAGGGCCGCAAGATCGTCAACGAGAGGCTGACCGCACAGTAACCACCATCCCGAGGAGGGGCGATTTGGACTTCATTTCGATTCTGTCGATTTTCGTATTGGCCTGTTTCGTAGGCTATTACGTGGTCTGGTCGGTAACGCCCGCGCTGCATACGCCGCTGATGGCGGTGACCAATGCGATTTCCTCGGTGATCATTGTCGGCGCGCTGATCGCCAGCGCAGCGGCAGGGAGCGCGGGATCGAAGTGGCTGGGGCTGCTTGGCGTGGTGCTGGCGAGCGTCAATATCTTTGGTGGCTTTGCCGTCACCGCACGGATGCTGGCGATGTACAAGAAGAAGGACAAGCCTGCGGCAAAGGAGAGTGGCAAGTGATCGCCCACGCCGCGCCGCCCGCCTGGGCATTGCTCGCCTATCTTGCCTCCGGCGTCCTGTTCATTCTCGCGCTGCGCGGGCTGTCGAGCCCGGCGACCAGCCGCGCGGGCAATCGCTTCGGCATTATCGGCATGGCGCTGGCCATCGTCACGACGTTGGTGACGCATATTCCCGCCGCGCTTTATTCCGGTGTCGGGGTTGAGGTCGACAACGGCCTGATCACCCCTTTTGAATCCTTCGCTTTCGTCCCCGATTACGTAGCAATTTTTGAAGTCCTCGCCGCGATCGCCATTGGCGGAACCATCGGCTGGGTGATTGCCCGCCGCATCAAGATGACCGACATGCCGCAACTGGTGGCGGCGTTTCACAGCCTCGTCGGCATGGCGGCGGTGCTGGTCGGTTGGGCGGCCTATCTCAACCCGGAAGCTTTTGGGATTACGGGCGCTGCCGGGCTGATCGAGCCGCAGAGCAGGGTTGAAATGGGGCTTGGTATCGCCATCGGCGCGATTACCTTCTCCGGCTCGGTGATCGCCTTCCTCAAGCTGGCGGGCAAGATGAGCGGCGCCCCCATCCTGCTGCCTGCGCGCCATGTCATCAATCTCGGCACTTTGGCGGGGATCCTGATACTGGTCGGCTATTTCACGCAGGACCAGTCGATTGCGGTAATCGCGCTGATCACCGCGCTGGCGTTCGCCATCGGCTTCCTGCTCATCATCCCGATCGGCGGCGCCGACATGCCGGTCGTCGTCTCGATGCTCAACTCGTATTCGGGCTGGGCCGCGGCGGCGATGGGGTTCACTCTGCACAACACCGCGATGATCATAACCGGCGCGCTGGTCGGAAGTTCGGGCGCGATCCTTTCCTACATCATGTGCAAGGCGATGAACCGCAGCTTCATTTCCGTGATCGCGGGCGGCTTCGGGGCGGACGCCAGCGTAGGGAGCGGCGAGGCGCGCGAGCAGCGCCCCTACAAGCAGGGCAGCGCGGACGATGCCGCCTTCATGCTCGAACAGGCGGAAAAGGTCATCATTATCCCCGGTTACGGCATGGCGGTTGCGCAGGCGCAGCACGCGCTGCGCGAAATGGCCGACAAGCTGAAAGAGAAGGGGGTCGAGGTTAAATACGCCATTCACCCGGTCGCGGGCCGGATGCCGGGCCACATGAACGTGCTGCTGGCCGAAGCCAATGTGCCCTATGATGAAGTGTTCGAACTGGAAGACATCAACAGCGAGTTCAGCCAGGCCGATGTCGCCTTCATCATCGGGGCAAACGACGTCGTGAACCCGGCGGCCAAGACCGACAAGACCAGCCCCATCTATGGGATGCCGGTGTTCGATGTCGGCGCGGCCAAGCAGATATTCTTCATCAAGCGCAGCATGGGCGGGGTCGGCTATGCGGGCGTGGACAATGACGTCTTCTATCTCGACCAAACGATGATGCTGCTTTCCGACGCCAAGAAGATGGTCGAGGAAATCGTGAAAGCACTCGACTAGGGCGCTCGATTAGCGAGGCGCTTGCATTCGCCTGTCCTTGCGGCATCATATGTGGCGAGGGGAGAATGCCATGATCAGAACGCTGCTATTCGCCGGACTGCTTGCCAGCGCCGCGCCGGTGTTTGCCGAAACCCATCGGGTGGGGCCGGGGCCGGATGCTCAGCAGAAATTGCAGGAAGCGTTGATCCTGGCCAAGTCCGGCGATGTCGTCGAACTTGCCGCCGGGCGCTACGTGCTTGACGATGGGCTCAGTTTGGATGTCGACGGCGTCGTCCTGCGTGGCGCGGGCGCGGACAAATCCGTGCTGGACTTCACCCATCAGAAAAGTGCGGGCGAGGGGCTGCTGGTGACCAGTGACAACGTCACCCTGCGGGATTTCGCAGTCGAGAACCCCAAAGGCGATGGGATCAAGTCCAAGGATGCCGACAATATCGTCTATCACGCCATCCGCGTCGAATGGACAGGCGGGCCAAAGGAAACCAATGGCGCCTATGGCATCTATCCGGTTGAAAGCGACGGCGTCCTGATCGATGGGTGCATCGTTTCGGGCGCATCGGATGCCGGGATCTACGTCGGTCAATCGAACCACATCACCGTGCGCCGTTCGATCGCGAAGACCAATGTCGCCGGGATTGAGATCGAGAACAGCCGCAACGCTTTGGTCAGCGAGAATATCGCCACCCACAACACCGGCGGGATCCTCGTGTTCGACTTGCCCAGTCTGCCTGTGATGGGCGGCGGCAATGTGATCGTCGAGAAGAACGTCGTCAAAGATAACGATACGGCGAATTTCGCGCCCAAAGGCAATATTGTCGCCAGTGTGCGGCGCGGCACCGGTATCCTTATCATGGCCAATGACCAGGTGCTGATCGAAAACAACGCTATTACCGGGAATGCTACCGCCGGGGTGATGGTGGTGTCCTACGTCAACAGTTTCGACGATAAGCGCTACAATCCTTATCCGCGCCATGTGACGGTCGGCGGCAATGCCTTTGAAGATAACGGCACCGATCCTCAGATCGATGGTGCGCCCATGTTGCTTAAGGCTTTTGGAGGCAAGCTTCCGCCGGTCCTGTGGGACGGGCTTGGTGACAAGGCCAGTGCACTTTACGTCGCTGCGGGCATACAAGGCTGGAGCCTGAACCTGCCTGCGCAAGGCAAGGGGCTGGCCGATGCGAAGCCCGCTCCATTGGATGTAGCGACGCCACCCGCGCCATTCGATCGTGATGGGATTGGTGCACCGGCGGCACTGGAACAGCGCATCGGATGAGATGGCACGCGGCCCTGCTGATGGTTGCTGGCGCGAGTGCCGCCGGAACGATGGTCGCGAGCGCGACGCCGCCCGGCAGTGTCGATCAGGCAGTCATACTCGCCGACGCGATGCCGCCGACGCTCTCCGCCTTCGGCTTTTTTGCCAACGCGCCGGAGCAGGTGCCGGGCAAGGGGGTGACTGCCTACCGGCTCAATTCACCGCTCTGGTCCGATGGCGCGGAAAAGTTGCGCTTCGTCTACATCCCGCCGGGCAAACAGGCACACGCCGATGGCGGCGGTTTGCTCGATCTGCCGGTTGGCAGTGCTCTCATTAAGACGTTTGCCTTCCGGAAGGATGGCAAGCGCAAGCTGATCGAAACCCGCGTGCTGCTGCATCGGGCCAGCGGCTGGGCGGCGTTCCCATATATCTGGAATGCCGGGCAGACCGAGGCGAAGCTGGCGATTGCAGGCGGCCATGCAGACGTCACCACCCCCGCCGGGGTCGATATAGATTACCGCATCCCGAACAAGAACCAGTGTAAGGAATGCCACGGACTATCCGGCAAGGTCACGCCGATCGGGCCGAAGGCACGCAATCTGCCCCGCGGCTGGCTGGAACAGATGGTCGCCGCTGGGCATCTCGACCGCGTACCGCAGGGTGCCGATATCCTGCCGATGTGGGAAAACAGGGCCGAGGTTCCGGCTCGTCTGGCTGCGCGCGCCTATCTCGATGCCAATTGCGCGCATTGCCACCAGCCCAATGCCACCGCTTCGAACAGCGGGCTCGACTTGCGCTGGGAGCAGGACGATCCAGAGAAATACGGGGTTATGAAGCATCCTGTTGCAGCAGGGCGCGGCTCGGGTGACCTGCTATACGACATTGTTCCGGGCGATCCCGACCATTCGATCATTGTCCACCGCATGGCGAGCTCCGAACCGGGCGTTGCGATGCCAGAACTCGGCAAGGCGAGCGTGGACGGGGACGGGGTCGCGGAGGTTCGCAAATGGATCGCCGAAATGCCCAAGTAGTGCGCGGCAATATAGGCTCGGATCGTGCTGGCCCGGCGAACGATCCGCCGGGCCTCAAGGCAGTTTCCGGGGCTAGTAGCCTGCTGCCAACCCTGCGGGACGGCGCTTGTCGTTGGCACCCTGCAGCTCACCGGTCTTGGGATCGACGAGGATCGCTTCGTCCGCGCCCCACGCACTTTCCTCGTGGAATGTGTAACCCATCGCTTCGAGCGCTTGCTGGTTCTCCGCGGTGAGATAGCCAGGTTCGATCATTACCACATCGGGCAGCCATTGGTGGTGGATGCGCGGGGCATCGACCGATTGCTGCATGTTCATACCGAAATCGACGACATTCAGGATGCTTTCCAACGTGGTCGAGATGATCGTCGAGCCACCGGGGCTGCCGGTGACCATGAACAGTTTGCCGCCCTTGAGAACGATGGTCGGCGTCATGGAACTGAGCGGACGCTTGCCCGGCGCGATGGCGTTCGCCTTGCCTTGCACCAGGCCGAAGGCGTTCGGTACACCCGGCTTGGAAGTGAAATCGTCCATCTCGTCGTTGAGGAAGAATCCGGTGTCTCCAGCGATCTGGCCGACCCCGAACAGGAAATTGAGCGTATAGGTCACGCTGACTGCGTTGCGCTGAGCATCGACGACTGAGAAGTGGGTGGTGTCGCTGCCTTCCTGCGCCGAAACGCCGCCCTTTACTTCGGTCGACGGGGTCGCGCGGTCGGGCTTGATTTGTGCACGGATCTTCGCCGCGTGCTCGGGTGAAATCAGTTGCGCGACCGGATTGTTGACGAAAGCCGGATCGCCCAGATCGGTGTTGCGATCGGCGAAGGCATGGCGCTCAGCCTCAATCAGGTAATGCGTCGCCTTGATCGAACCATAACCCCACTTGCCGAGGGGATAGGGTTTCAGGATCTGGAGGATTTCGCATAGCGTCGTCCCGCCTGAGCTTGGCGGCGGCGCCGAGACCACGGTCAGCCCGCGATAGTCGCACTCGACCGGCTTTTCCCAAGAAACATTGTAGTCGGCGAAATCCTGCGCTGTCAGAAGCCCGCCATTTGCCTTGCTGGCGGCTGCGACCTTTTGTGCGATCTCGCCCTTGTAGAAGGCGTCAGTTCCGTCCTTCTGGATTTCCTTCAGAGTGGCGGCCAGTTGCGGTTGCACCAGTCGCTCGCCCACCTGCCAGGGCTTGCCATTGTTCAGGAAGATGGCTGCGACATTGTCGTGCTTGGCGAAATCGTCGTTGCGGCGCTTGAGAATATTGACGTCGCCCTGAGTCAGGACGAACCCCTTTTCTGCCAGATCGATCGCTGGCTGGATCACCTTGGCGAGCGGCATCGTGCCATATTTAGCCAGCGCGGTGTCGAGCCCCATGACCGTGCCCGGCGTGCCGACACCAAGATAAGTGTCGATGCTGCGTCCCTTGACGACATTACCCTCGGCGTCCTGGAACATCGTTGCGGTGGCCGCCAGGGGCGCACGTTCGCGAAAGTTGAGGAAAAGGTTCTGCCCGTTGGCAAGGTGGATGGTCATGAACCCGCCACCGCCGATATTGCCGCAGCACGGATGCACGACCGCGAGCGCATAACCTACCGCAACCGCAGCATCGACCGCGTTGCCGCCCTGCTTCAGGATGTCGACGCCGACTTGCGTGGCGAGGTGTTGCGCGGAAACAACCATCGCATGAGGTTCGCGTACTGGCTGGGCGTTGCGCCAGTTTTCAGCAGACTGTGCGATCGGTGTGGTGTCGAGCGCTCGACCAGAGATACCTTGCGCAGCCCCAGCCTGCTTCGGCTCCGATAGCGCTTGCGTCGATGCAGTTGGCGCGGTCGACATCGTGGCGCAGCCAGCCAGCAATGCGGCCATGCTTGCGGCAGTGAGTATCCTGTGTGTCATGGATGAGGTTCCTTCGGCCCGGGGGGAAGTCCCTCTAAACCCCGACATCGCAATTTTTCAAATCTCGATCAGCAATCAGGCAGCTTTTGTTATGGCCTCATAACCGTTCTTCTCGGTCAATCTGCAATTTTGTTGCAAATATGTCATAGTCTTCAGGGGAATTGTTGCATTAGCGGCCTCCTCCCATTGCGAAAGCTGTCGAGGAGCATATCTGCTGCACCACATCAAGCGATGGATGGGGGACAAACTGGCGGAATTTTCCGCGCGGGGTCCTGCATCTGTCCGGACCCCTTGACCGAAGGGGAATTGATAATGCGAACGTCCTTCTTGCTCACAAGCGCGGCGATCGGTGCACTGGCCATTGTGCCAGCGGCGGCACATGCTCAGGCTGACTCCGCACAGACCGATCAGCAGTCGACCAATCAATCATCGGATGCCCAGCCCGCTCCGGAAATTATCGTAACGGGCACGCGTGCTTCCGGTCGGACGCGGCTCGACAGTATATCGCCTGTTGACGTGCTGTCCGCACAGGACCTCAGGAACCAGGGGACTACCGAGACGGCGGCGGCGCTCGCCAATGTCGCACCGTCGATCGATTTTCCGCGCCCTGCGGTGACGGACGGGACGGATGCGATCCGCCCGGCGACCTTGCGCGGTCTCTCGCCCGACCAGACGCTGGTGCTGATCAACGGTATCCGCGCGCATCCTTCTGCGCTGCTCAACATCAATGGTTCGATCGGTCGCGGGGCGGCTGCGGTCGACCTCAATACCATCCCGACAGCGGCGCTCGAAAGCATTGAGGTGCTGCGTGACGGTGCATCGGCGCTGTATGGTTCCGATGCGATCGCCGGTGTGGTCAACCTGCGCCTGCGTCAACAAACCACCGGCGGTGGGGCCAGCGTGACGTTTGGTGGTTACGACACCTATGTCCCGGCCAATCGAGCGCCGCGCCACACAGTGGATGGTGGCACGGTCACCGCATCGTTGTGGCAGAACTTGCCGCTGGGCAACAATGGCGGCTATCTCGACGTGACGGGTGAATTCGTCAATCGCGAGCCGACAAACAGAGGCGACACCGACACCCGCAACGATCCGCAGGTGATCCGCTCGCGCTATGGCGATCCTTTCGTGCGCCAATACACCGGCTACGCGAACCTCGGCCTGCCGATCGGGGACAGCGGTTGGCAGCTCGTCGGCTGGGGCGGCTATCAGTATCGTCGCTCGGAATCTGCAGCATTCCCGCGCAATCCGGGCAACACGAACAATGTGCCCGCGATCTATCCGAATGGCTTCCTGCCGATCATCCAGACGTTCTCCCGCGACCTTACTGCGACAGGCGGTTTCAAGGGGCAGGTCGGTGACTGGGACGCCAGCTTGCTCGCGTCTTACGGCAAGAATACGATCGATTATCATACGATCGAGACGGTCAACGCGTCCTATGGCTCGGCGTCCAAGACGTCCTTCTATGACGGACAGGCAGCCTATGATCAGTTCGTCACCAACCTCGATCTCTCGCATGATTATTCATTGGGGGCGGGCGATTTGACCGTAGCGGTCGGCGCTGAATATCGTCGCGAAGGTTATTCTATTTCGCCCGGCGAACCGCAATCCTACGATCGAGGTCCGGTCGCTGTCAGTCCAACGAATGGTGGAACTACATCCGCCGGGGCCCAAGGCTTTGGTGGATTTAGTCCTGAGAATGCCGTGAATGTACACCGCGACAATGTTAGCGGTTATCTCGACCTCGAAGGTAAGTTTGCCACTGTGAGCGTCGGGCTTGCCGGACGTGTCGAACATTATTCCGACTTCGGCACGACAGCCAATGGAAAGCTATCGGCGCGCTGGGATATAACCCCTAGCTTTGCATTGCGTGGCGGCATCCAGACAGGGTTCCGCGCGCCATCGCTGCAGCAGCAATACTTTACCTCGGTCGCATCCATTATTCAGAATGATCCTGTCACGGGTGCACCGCAGGTGATCCTGACCGGCACTTTCCCTTCGGTCAGCGCATCAGCAAGAGCATTGGGCGGTCTCCCGCTCGAGCCTGAAAAATCGACCAATTATTCGGCTGGTTTCGTGTTCCGCAGCGGCGGTTTTAACCTAACTGTTGACGCGTATCAGATTGAAATTCGCAATGGTCTGACGCTGTCCCAGAATATCGGTACGGGCTTCAGCTCTGCGGTGGATCAAATCTTGGCAGACAATGATGTCGGTTCGGCGCGCTTTTTTATCAATGGTGTAAAAACGCGCACTCGGGGCATCGATGCCGTGGCGAATTATCGCCTCGTCACCGACAATTCCGGCACACTCAACTTCACGCTGGCAGGCAATTACAACGACCTGAAGGTTCTGGAAGTACCGACAACGACTTCGACGCTGGATCCTGCGCCAACGCTGGTTTCGCGTCAGACGATTGTAACTCTGGAAGATGGTACGCCGGAAACGAAGGTCACTGGAACCGTCGACTGGTCGCTTGGCGGCATGGGATTGACCTTGCGAGGGACCTACTATGGCGACGTCAACGAACCGGGCTCGACCGCAATTTCTGATCTACATACCGGTGAAAAGCTGATCACCGACATCGAAGCGCGATTCACGGTCGATAACCGCTTCCACTTCGGGTTCGGTGCAGACAATCTGTTCGACGTCTACCCCGATGCCACTCCGTCGAACCTGCAAAGTTCGACCGGCGTCGTCAATTTCCCGTTCTTCTCGCCCTTCGGCTTCAATGGTCGCCGGGTCTATGTGAAGGCCGGGATCGACTGGTAAAGAGGGGAGGGTGGCTGGCCGCATGGCCGGCCACCCGATTGCCTGCTCTCAACGATTGAGCGCAGCCATTTGCGGAGCTGCGTAGCGGGTGCCTTCGGCAGCGCCGGCGGGCAAAGCGCGGTCGATCTGTTGCAAATCATCCTCGTCCAGAGAAACCTCCAGCGCCGCGATATTCTGTTCGAGATAGCTGATTCGTTTCGTTCCGGGGATCGGCACGATATCCTTGCCCTGCGCCAACACCCAGGTGAGCGCCAGCTGGGCGGGGGTGCAGCCCTTCCGCTCCGCCATCGCCTTGATCGCATCGACGAGTTCGAGGTTCTTGTAAAATGCCTCCCCCTGAAACCGCGGATGGCGGCGGCGGGTATCCTCTTCCTCCAAATCATTGGGATGCTGGTATTTGCCGGTCAGGAAGCCGCGGCCTAGCGGGCTGTAAGGCACGAAACCGATGCCCAGTTCGCGCACCGTCGGCAGGATCTCGGCCTCAGGGTCGCGGCTCCACAGCGAATACTCGGTCTGCAGCGCGGTGATGGGGTGGACCTTGTGCGCGCGGCGAATGGTCTCCGGCGCGGCTTCGGACAGGCCGAGGTAACGCACCTTTCCAGCCTTCACGAGCTCGGCCATCGCGCCGACCGTTTCTTCGATCGGCGTGTTCGGGTCGACACGGTGCTGGTAATATAGATCGATGGTGTCGACGCCGAGCCGTTTGAGGCTCGCATCGCAAGCCTCACGGACATATTCCGGAGTCCCGTCGATGCGGACGAAACTGCCGTCGGGCGCGCGGACATTGGCGAATTTGGTCGCCAGCACCACTTCATTGCGCCGCTCGCGGATCGCTTTGCCAACCAGCTCCTCGTTGCGGCCGACACCATACATGTCGGCGGTGTCAAGGAAGGTTACGCCTTCGTCGAGCGCCCGGTGTATGGTCTTGATTGATTCAGCATCGTCACGCGCGCCATAAAAGTCGCTCATCCCCATGCACCCAAGCCCGAGGGCCGAAACCGTCAGTCCCTGATTTCCTAATTTGCGCGTTTCCATGGGAATGTTCCTTTCGATAGCCGGAAATTTATATGCCTGCGGCGAGAGCGACATGGGGTCGCCCGATCAGTTTTTGAATGAGCGCGACCTCGGCAAAGCGCACAGCTGCACAGGAATATTGCCCGCTCGACCAGCAGCCCCTTGCAATCCGGTCCGGCTTTGGTGCATGGGGCCGCCCTCTAGACGCAAGCCTGTTGGGGTGTAGCCAAGCGGTAAGGCACCGGTTTTTGGTACCGGCATGCGCAGGTTCGAATCCTGCCACCCCAGCCAGCTTTGTTTTCATGACACATTTTCAGCCGGTGTTGCGGCGAGCTTTCCGCCGATGCAGACGCCGCTGGGCGGGCATGCCGGCTTACGGTCGCAAAGCGGCCGGCGTCGCGTTTCATCCACCTGCGGACTGGTTTTTTCCGACCCGTCGATTCACTCGACGGATGGAGGCTGACGAGCGCGAAGCCCGCCAGCCTCGTCCACCGCAAAGTCTGGGACAGATTTAGCTGGTGAACAGTTATGAAACTGTCTCAAAGAGGGACAGTTCCGCGAGTGTGGGCGCGCGTCTCCAATTTCCCAGGCTGGACATCATCAGACGTTCTTACCTTCGAAATCGCTGGCCGTATGGCGCTCGGGCAGTTGCTCGTTTTCTTCGCCCCAGAGTTTGTTGACAATCCGCCCGCGCTGCACCCCTGGCCGGTCGGCAATTTGCTTCACCCAGCGCTCGACATGGGTGTATTCGTGGATCGAAAGGAACTGGCGCGCCTCGCCATAGATGCCACCCGTCACGAACGGTGCAAACCAAGGGAACGTCGCGATGTCGGCAATCGTGTAGTCCTTGCCGCCAAGGTATTCGCTCCGCGCAAGCTGCTGGTCCGCAACGTCGAACAGGCGCTTGGTTTCCATCGCGTAGCGGTTGATGGGATATTCGAACTTCTCAGGCGCATAGGCATAGAAATGCCCGAAGCCGCCGCCGATGAAAGGCGCGCTGCCGACTTGCCAGAACAGCCAGCTCAGCACTTCGGCACGCGTCGCATCGGTGGGCAGGAAGGCGCCGAACTTTTCTGCCAGATGCATCAGGATGGCGCCGCTTTCGAACACGCGAACGGGCTCCGGACCGCTGCGGTCGAGCAATGCGGGGATTTTCGAATTGGGATTGATGTCGACAAAGCCGCTGGCGAATTGATCGCTGTCGGAGATCTTGATCGGCCATGCGTCGTATTCCGCGTCGAAACCCGCTTCGAGCAATTCTTCCAACATCACGGTCGCTTTCACGCCATTTGGTGTGGCGAGCGAATACAGTTGGAAGGCATGGTCGCCCACGGGCAGATCACGATCCTCGCGCGCGCCGGCGGTGGGGCGGTTGATACCGGCGAACTGTCCGCCGTTTTCGCTGTAGGTCCAGACATCGGGGGGCGTGTAAGTGGCGTCGCTCATGGGGGCGTTCTCCGTTTTCTATGCGGTCTAGCTGGTATCACCTCTTGCTCGAGACAAGCGGAACCCATTGGCAGGGACGCGAGTTTCGCCTTCGCCATGGAAAAGTTGATCTTCGTAGATGATAACCTGCCGGGGATCACGCGGCGGCGAGCAGGAACTGGTTGGGCATATTACGATCCGCATGGCGAACTGATTTCCGACAAGGCCGAAAAACGGCGGCTCAATGCGATTGCCCTGCCGCCCGCCTATCGCGACGCGTGGTTCTGTCCGGCAGAGAACGGGCATATCCTCGCCACCGGTTTCGATGACAAGGGACGCAAGCAGTACCGTTACCATCCCGAATTCCGCGCACGTCGCGAATGCGAGAAATTCGATGGTTGTGCGGCATTCGGCAAGCTGTTGCCGTTGGTCCGTCAGCGCGTGGCTCAGGACCTTTCGGCACGCGACCTTCATCACGACAGGATCGTCGCCGGTGTGGTGCGGTTGCTGGACCTTGGGATATTGCGCATCGGGAACGAACGCTATGCCAAAACCAACAAGAGCTTCGGCGCGACCACCTTGCGGCGTCGCCATGCCGAAGTGACCGGCAAGACATTGCGCCTTCGCTATAAGGCCAAATCCGGGAAATCGCGGGAGATTGAACTTTCGGACCGGCATCTGGCGATGGTGGTTGGCAAGCTTCAGGATCTGCCCGGTCAGCGGCTGTTCCAGTATATCGACGACGATCAGGGCTATCATCCGGTCACATCTGGCGACGTCAACGAATATCTCTGCGAAACCATGGGTGAACATTTCACCGCCAAATCGTTCCGAACCTGGCATGCGAGCGTGCTGGCCTTCGATTTGCTCGCCCATGCGACCGAAAGAGTAACGATCAAGACGCTGACAGAGGAGGTCGCCAACAAGCTCGGCAACACCTCTGCGGTGACCCGGAAGAGCTATATTCACCCGGCGATTTTCGAACTCATCGAACGGCAAGACGACTGGCGGGAAGCATTGCGGCTACCCCGCCAGACGAAGTGGCTGACCAGAGAAGAGCGAGGATTTATTGCTTTTGTTGAGGATCAACCTCCCGCAGAAGCCTTGTTGGCCGCATGACAATAAGGTTCGAAACGAGCCTGACTTAATTCATTTCGTGAAAGCGCAACAAGGTGTTACTGCACCGCGTTCGTCGGTGGGTATGATGGCAGACTTTTGAAGGTGGGAGAGGGTCATGCATCGCCTCGCACGGTATGACGTTTCGCAACGATTCCAGTCGCAAATGGCCAAACTCGCTGCAGAAGGGGGTTTTGGGATAATCTGCGCTGCGGTGATGATCGCTCTGCGCAGCGGGGTCGATACGTTGGCTCCGACGTCAGGGCCGTTTGCCCTGGTCTACCCGACCGTGCTGGTTGCAACGCTGTTCGGGCACTTGTTCGCAGGATTGATCGCCTGGGCACTGAGTTTCGGTTGGGCATGGTATTTCGTGCTCCCCTATGCGGAATCTTTCTCTTTCAAGATTCCCACCGATCCACCGCGCGTGGCGATCAACCTTCTGGCAAGCCTGATCGTCATTCTGTTTGCCGAAAGTTTCCGCCGGGCGGTGCGCTATTACGCGGACGTCATTGAAGCATCGGCCGACAGGCGGCTCACACTTCTGGCCGAGCTCGAGCATCGCACAAAGAACAATTTCGCTCTTGTTGCGAGCTTGCTCGAAATTCAGAAGAGGCGGCATTCCGACGAGAGAGTTACGCGTGCGCTGGAAGACGCGAGCGGACGTGTGATGACCTTTGCCGATGCCTACACAAATCTTGCCGCCGAACAGGAGGAGGGTGCCGACGTTGCAATGAAGCCCTATCTCGAACGGCTTATCGAACGGCTGACGAAAGCGTCCTTCGCCACCAATGTCAGCGTGCGTTATTCCATCGCCGATCTGACCTTGCCGCGGGAGCAGGCCGTCGGCCTTGGCCTTTATCTTAACGAGTCAATCGCCAACAGCGCGAAATATGCATTTCCTGATGATCGCGATGGAGCCCTGGAGATCGATTTATATTGGCCGAAGGCGGCTGGTCCCTATGCATATCCGATAATGGCGTGGGCGAAGAGGCCGTTTCGCTTGATAATGCGGGAGGTTTAGGGCGAAACCTGATGGAAATTTTTGCGCATCAAGCGAGCGGATCGCATTACTTTAGCCGAAACGAACAGGGATGCACCGTGTCTCTCACGGAGGTCCGCAGTCGTTAATTTGCCTGGTTGGTTTATTTATCCTTTTAGGATAAGCGATGCATCATGCACAAGGCAGGCAATCTCCTGAAAGCGTGGCGCACACGGCAATCTCCGCCACTTTCCGTAGAGCAGTTCGCGGCTCAAAACGGGTTCAAGACCCAGACCGTGTTTGGTTGGGAAAGCAAAGGGCGCATCGCACGTCCGCAGGCACAGCGTAAACTGGCTGAGCTTGGGATTTGCCAACCGGCCGACTGGATCGCGGCTGCCACGGAGCATGACTTGGAAACGGCACCGACCTCGACCCGAGCTCATCGATTCTATGACATGCACAGCCATGGCTTCGTCCGCGTAGCGACGAGTACGCCGCAGGTGCGGACTGCTGACGTGGGTTACAATGCGCAAGGCATCCTCGAAGAAGCGCGTCGTGCACATGCGCAAATTATCGATCTGCTGCTGTTTCCCGAATTGTGCCTGTCGTCCTACGCTCTCGACGATCTGCTCATTCAGGCGGCCTTGCTCGATGCAGTTGAGCGCGAGCTTGCGCAGATTGTCGAAGCCTCGCATGACTTAACCCCGGTGCTGGTGATCGGCGCTCCATTGCGGCGCGGGGGCAGGATCTACAACTGCGCCGTCGTGATCGCGCGAGGCGCAGTGCTCGGCGTGGTTCCCAAAAGCTACCTGCCCAATTACCGGGAGTTCTACGAGAAACGCTGGTTTGCGCGAGGCAACAATTGCACCGGCCTGACCATCTCCGTCGCAAGTGGGGAGGTGCCTTTCGGGACAGATCTGATCTTTGCGGCAGACAACCTCCCCGGCTTCATTTTCGGAATTGAGATCTGCGAGGATTTCTGGGCGCCCAACCCGCCCGGAGTGGCGGCTGCGCTCGCCGGGGCGACGATCCTGCTCAATCTCTCGGCCTCGAACATCACCATCGGTAAGAGCGATGAGCGGCACATGCTCACCAGCGCCAGTTCCGCGCGTTGCGTTTGCGCCTATGCCTATTCCGCAAGCGGCTATGGCGAGAGCACCACCGACCTTGCTTGGGACGGGCAGGGCATGATCTACGAGCTGGGCGACCTGATGGCGGAAAGCGTCCGCTTCGATCACCGTCCCGAGCTTTGCGTCGTCGATATCGATACCCGCCGTATCCTCAACGAAAGGATGCGAATGGGGACGTTCAATGATGCTGCGGAAGACGCAGGGCGTCCCGAGGATCATTACCGGCGGATTGGTTTCGAACATCGCTATTCGGCTGGTGATGTCGGACTTCAGCGTCCCATCCGCCGCTTCCCCTTCGTGCCCAATCGCGCCGACAAGCTCGACGCGGATTGTTACGAGGCATTCAATATCCAGGTCGACGGACTGATGCGGCGGATCGAGGCGACGTCTGCAAAGAGCCTCGTCATCGGAATTTCGGGCGGGCTCGACTCCACCCATGCGTTGATCGTGGCAGCCAAGGCGATGGATCGGCTTGGCCGACCGCGCAGCGATATTCGCGGCTATACGATGCCCGGCTTTGCGACGTCCGACGCGACGAAAACCAATGCCTGGCGGCTGATGGAAGCTTTCGGCATCACCGCCGAGGAAATCGATATTCGTCCGGCGGCGGAACGGATGCTCGAGGATATCGGGCATCCTTTCGCCTCGGGCAAGAAGCTCTACGATACGACGTTCGAAAATGTGCAGGCGGGTCTGAGGACGGATTATCTGTTCCGTCTTGCCGGCCAGCATTCGGGCTTCGTCATTGGTACGGGCGACCTCAGCGAATTGGCGCTGGGCTGGTGCACCTATGGCGTGGGCGACCAGATGAGCCACTATGCAGTCAACGCGGGCGTGCCAAAGACATTGATCCAGTATCTCATTCGCTGGACGGTGCGCACAGACCAGTTCGACGCGGCGAGCCATGCGGTTCTGGAAGACATTGTCGACACCGAAATCAGCCCGGAGCTGGTCCCGGCCGATGCCGACGGAGCGATTCAATCGACCCAGGCGATCATCGGGCCTTACGAGCTTAACGATTTCTTCCTCAACCACGTGATCCGCTGGGGCCAGTCGCCGGGCCATGTCGCGTTCCTCGCCTGGCACGCGTGGCGTGATGCGAAGTCTGGCATGTGGCCGATCGACTTTCCCGACGATGCGAAGCACGAATATGATCTGGCGACGATCGCGCATTGGCTGGAGAATTTTCTCAGGCGCTTCTTCGGCTTCAGCCAGTTCAAGCGCAGCGCTTTGCCGAACGGGCCGAAGGTCAGCGCGGGCGGGGCGCTCAGCCCGCGCGGCGACTGGCGTGCACCATCAGACGCGGTGGCCGATGTGTGGTTGGCCGATCTTGCCGCTGCCCTGCCGGAATTGGGAAAGTAGCCGCGATGTCGCTGGCCACTATCGGGCTGCTGCTGTTGGTCGACCTGTTGTGGGCGCTCAATGTCATCGTCAGCAAGCTGGCGGTCGGGACGCTGGGTATGCCGCCGCTTTACTACGCGCTCTTGCGCTCGGCGCTCGTGCTGGTCGCACTTTTCCCTCTGCTGCGTCCACTGCCGCAGCAGGTCTGGAAGGTCATGCTTGTCGGTCTGGCGATCGGCGGCGGATCCTTCGCCCTGCTGTTTATCGGGCTTGCCACGGCCAGCCCATCGGCCGCTGGCGTTGTCGGTCTGTCCGGCGCACCTTTGACGGTCCTGTTCGCGATCCTGTTTCTGGGCGAAAAAGTACACTGGCGTCGTGCCTCGGGTATCGCGCTGACCTTCACCGGCGTGCTGCTGGCGGTTTCTGCCGAAGGAGACATGCGAGCCAGCCTCGGCCTCGCTTTCGTGTTTGCTTCGGCTCTGCTCGGCGCTCTCGGCTCGGTGTTTTACAAGACGATCGAGATCAGTTCTATCCGCTTGCAGGCTTGGGCTGCGGTATCGTCGATCATTGTTCTGACGCCGTTATCCTTAGTGCTGGAACCGTCTCCGATGACCGCACTGTCGCGTGCTCCGCTGGAACTGGCAGGATGCCTGTTTTTCGCTTCGATCATAGTTTCGGTGGGCGCGCACAGCACCTATTACCGCATCCTGCAGAACAATGACGCCAATCTCGTCGTGCCGCTCACACTGCTGAGTCCGCTGTTCACCATCGGGCTGGGAGCTTGGCTCACGGGCGACCACGTCGGCCCGCGCCTGCTGGCCGGCGGCGCGATTGCCATTGCTGGCGTTGCGATTATCGTCCTGCGTCCGAGCGCCACCTTTACCAAGCGTTTCCTGGTGCGTTCGCGCCTGTAGGCTTCAGATTTTCTGGACCCAGCTATGCGGGTCGTCTCGCTCGCCGCGCTGGATTCCGACAAGTGCTTCGCGCATCTTGTGGGTCAGCTGGCCGGTGCCGCCCGAGCCGATGGTGAATTCGCCATCCGGGCCGACCACTGTGCCGACGGGGGTAACGACCGCCGCAGTCCCGCACGCCATCGTCTCGACCAGTTTGCCGGTGGTGGCATCGGCCCGCCACTGATCGATCGAATAGGGCTCTTCGCGAAGCTGCAACCCCTCGCTGCGGAGCAACTGGATCAGGCTGTCGCGGGTGATGCCGGGCAGGATCGTGCCGGTCAGCGGAGGCGTGACTACCGTGCCATCGTCGAACACGAAGAACAGGTTCATTCCGCCCAGTTCCTCGATCCACTTCTTTTCGACCGCATCGAGGAATACGACCTGGTCACAGCCATTCGCGATACCCTCGGCCTGCGGCACGAGGCTGGCCGCATAATTGCCGCCGGTTTTGGCAGCACCGGTTCCTCCGGGCGCTGCGCGCGTGTAATTGCGGCTGACCCAGATTTTTACCGGCTTGGCGCCGCCCTTGAAATAGGAACCGGCGGGCGAGGCGATGACGATAAACTTGTATTGTTTCGCCGGACGGACGCCCAGGAAGGCTTCGCTCGCGAACATGAAGGGGCGCAGGTAAATCGAACCGCCTTCGACTGTGGGCATCCATTCACCGTCGACCGCCAGCAATTGCCTCAAGCTTTCCAGAAACAGCTCTTCGGGCAATTCCGGCATCGCCATGCGTTTTGCCGATTCGTTGAACCGGCGGGCGTTAGCTTCAGGCCGGAACAGTGCGAGCGATCCGTCGGGATGGCGATAGGCTTTCATCCCTTCGAAGATTTCCTGAGCGTAGTGGAGCACCGAGGCGGCCGGATCCAGCGGGATCGGCTGGCGCGGGCCAAGCTGGGCCGAGTGCCAGCCACCCTTGGCCTCGTCATAGCCTATCGTCACCATATGATCGGAAAAGACGGTGCCGAAACCGGGATTGGCGATGGCCTCCTCGCGCGCAGCGGGAGATGTCGGGGCGGGGTGGGTAATGCGCTCGAAATTCATGAGCTGCGGGTATAACGCGGCGGCGCTCAGGGCAAGTGTGCGACAATTGCGCGGGCAGCAGAAAATCTGAACCTGGCACAAGCCGGGAGCTGTATCGAACAGCGCATCAACACTGTTGACGCACAAAATGAGAAGGGCAGCTTCACGCCCGTTGGTGAAACTGCCCTTCGCATGGTCAGCGGCGGGAAGTGCCGCTCACGAAGCCTCTATCGGACGCGATCCTTACCGATAGTGCTCCGCGCGGAAACTTGCCGACCTCTCTGCTGAACCATGAGACATCGGATCACCTCCTTTCGCGCTTGTGAGCTAAGAGCGCCGTTTCACCGGAGCCCGAGACCCGCGTTCGCCGCTGATCTTGAGGGTAATTTGATTCTTCTCGCGCGCGAAAACAAGGCTTGAAAAAAAGTTTTCCCACGTCAGGATTGGCGGCTTCCGGCCCGCGAAATTTCGCGGGTCTTCCTGTATCAGCGGCAATCCTCAATCACTCTCGTGACCTCTGCCCAGGACGGTAGATAAAGCGGTTTCAGGCCGGGGACTTCCACTGCAAACCGACCCTTGCTGAGCGCCATGGCATCGAGCAGCTGGTCATTGGCGGACAGGCGTGATTCGACCGCGGGTGCGATGCCCGGACTGGGTTGCGCGGCAATTGTCCGCGTCTGCGTTTCGGTGCGGATGGTCATGCTGGCCGGGCCGGACAGCGCACCAGCTCTCAGCAATACAACAGCGTTTGCCGGGCGGTCGCAGCGCATGGTGAACAAGCTTGCGCTGTTGTTATCTCCGTATACCGCGATTCCGCCGGTCGGAAGGCTGCGATAGTGCCAGTCTCCGGGCGTGCGCGGCGCGTCCATCCAATTGCTGTAGCTGGGCTGTGCGACCGGGGCGGGAGGTGGCGGAGCGGGCGTGGGTGCCGGAGTTCGCTTCGGCTGGGGCATCGGCTGAGGCGCGGGGACACAGGCGGCCAATGCTGCGCTGAGCACCAGTGCGACCGAAAGATTGCGTTGGATCGGTTTCATGTCGGCACAATGCCCGCTAGAGCGCATGTTTCCAATGGCCAAGAAGCGACGCCTCGATCAAATGCTTGTCGACCGTGGGCTGGTCGAGAGCCGGACGCGGGCGCAGGCGCTCGTCATGGCGGGTGTGGTTTTCTCAGGCGAAACCAAGCTTTCCAAGTCCGGGCAGCAGCTGCCCGAAGATTCGCCGCTAGAAGTGCGTGGGCGCGACCACCCGTGGGTTTCGCGCGGCGGAATCAAGCTGGCCCACGCGATCACGCACTTCGATCTCGATCCCACCGGTATCACCGCGATGGATATCGGCAGCTCGACCGGCGGCTTCACCGACGTCCTGCTGCACAAGGGAGCAGCGCATGTGTTCGCAGTCGATTCGGGCACGAATCAGCTCGCATGGAAGCTGCGTCAGGACCCGCGCGTGAGCGTGCTGGAGCAGACCAGCGCACGAATCATAACGCGCGCCATGATCGATCGACCGTGCAGCTGGGTCGTATGCGATGCCTCGTTTATCTCGCTTGCCAAGGTGCTCGAAACCCCGCTCGAACTGGCGACGCGCGAATGCCGCATGGTAGCGCTCATCAAGCCGCAATTCGAAGTTGGACGCGAGGAAGTGGGCAAGGGTGGTGTGGTGCGCGATCCCGCGTTGCACCAGCGCGTTTGCGATGAGGTCGTGACCTGGGCCGAGGGGAAGGAATTTACCGTGCAGGGCGTGGTCGAAAGTCCGATCACCGGCCCTGAAGGCAATGTCGAATTCCTGATCTCCGCCTTGAGGCAATGACCACGAGACAATTGACCTTTGCGCCCCGGGCGCTCTAACCGCCTCGCAAAGCTTGCTACGGAGAGTGCATGTCGACAAATATCGCCGAAATGGAACGTCGCCGCGCCGGTGCCCGAATGGGTGGAGGCCAGAAGCGCATTGATGCGCAGCACGCCAAAGGCAAGCTGACCGCGCGCGAAAGGCTCGACATCCTGCTCGACGAAGGCAGCTTTGAAGAACTCGACACTTACGTCGAGCACGATTGCGTCGATTTCGGGATGCAGGACCAGAAGATCCCCGGTGACGGCGTGGTCACCGGGTCGGGCACGATCAACGGGCGGCTGGTGTTCGTGTTCAGCCAGGACTTCACCGTGTTCGGTGGCTCGCTGTCGAAGCGCCATGCGGAGAAGATCTGCAAGGTCATGGATATGGCGATGAAGGTCGGCGCGCCGGTGATCGGGCTTAACGATTCGGGTGGTGCGCGGATTCAGGAAGGCGTCGCATCTCTTGGCGGATATGCCGAGGTGTTCCAGCGCAATGTGCTGGCGAGCGGCGTAATCCCGCAGATCAGTCTGATCATGGGGCCATGCGCGGGCGGGGCGGTCTATTCGCCTGCGATGACCGACTTCATCTTCATGGTGAAGGACAGCTCCTATATGTTCGTGACTGGTCCCGAGGTGGTGAAAACGGTCACCAACGAGGTCGTGACGCAGGAAGAGCTGGGCGGTGCGGTCACGCATACGACCAAGACCTCGGTTGCCGATCTCGCATTCGAGAACGATATCGAGGCGCTGATGGCGACGCGCAACTTCGTCGACCTGCTGCCCCTGTCGAACCGCGAGGACGTGCCCGAGCGCCCGACCAGCGATCCGTTCGACCGCGTGGAGGAAAGCCTCGACACGGTGATCCCCAACAACGCCAACCAGCCCTATGACATGCACGAAGTCATCACCAAGGTGCTGGACGAACGCGATTTCTTCGAGGTTCAGCCGGCGCATGCGGGGAATATCCTCTGCGGTTTCGGGCGCGTCGAGGGGCGCACGGTCGGCGTGGTCGCCAACCAGCCGCTGGTGCTGGCGGGCGTGCTCGACATCAATTCATCGAAGAAAGCTGCGCGCTTTGTGCGCTTTTGCGATGCCTTCGAGATTCCGATCATCACTTTCGTCGACGTGCCCGGCTTCCTCCCCGGTACCAGCCAAGAGCACAATGGCATCATCAAGCACGGCGCCAAGCTGCTGTTCGCCTATGCCGAAGCGACCGTACCCAAGATCACCGTCATCACGCGCAAGGCTTACGGCGGGGCTTACGACGTCATGGCGTCGAAGCATTTGCGCGGCGATTTGAACTACGCCTGGCCCACCGCGGAAATCGCGGTGATGGGCGCGAAAGGCGCGGTGGAGATCATCTTCCGCCAGGACCGCGACAATCCCGACAAGATCGCCGAGAAGACCAAGGAATACGAGGACCGCTTCGCCAACCCATTCGTGGCGGCGAGCCGCGGCTATATCGACGAGGTGATTTATCCCCGGAACACGCGGCGCCGGATCGCGCTGGGCCTGCGCAAGCTGCGCGGCAAGCAGCTCGAGAACCCGTGGAAGAAGCATGACAATATTCCGCTTTAGGAGCGAGAAATGAAACTAGGACGTCTCAACCATATCGGCATTGCCACCCATTCGATCGCCGATTCCATCAAGCATTACCGCAAGGTGATGGGTGCGGCCGACATCTCCGAGCCCTTCGACATGGAGGAGCAGGGTGTGAAGGTCTGCTTCGTCAACACGCCCACCGAATCGGGCATGAACGGCACGCAGATCGAGCTGATCGAGCCGCTCGACGGTTCTTCGCCGATCAACAATTTTCTGGAGGATCATCCGCTTGGCGGGCAGCATCACGTCTGTTTCGAGGTCGAGGACATCGTCGAGGCGCGGGTGTGGTTCGAGGAACAGGGCAAGCGCATTCTCGGTCCGACGCGGATCGGGGCGCATGGCACGCCGATCTTCTTCGTCCATCCCAAGGACATGATGGGCAACCTGACCGAGATCATGGAAACACCCAAGGAAGGCAGCGACTGGTCCAATTGATGACTTGATCGCATGTCGCCGGATCATCAGACACGTTGCGAAACGCAACGCTTGGGAGAGCAATTCAATGGCCGATTATGAAACCATCCTCACCGAGCGTGCGGGTAATGTTCTCAAGATTACCCTCAACCGGCCCGACCGGCTGAATGCTGCGTCGATCCAACTCGCCGAGGAACTGAGCGCGGCGCTCTACAATCTCGATGGTGCGCGCTGCGTACTGATCACCGGGGCGGGTAAAGGCTTCTGTTCCGGCGCGGATTTGCAATCGCGCGGCGGCGACAGCGCGGTTTCGGGTGGCGATGCTAGCCACAGGGCGCTACAAAACCATTACAACCCGTTGATCAGTCAGATCCTGCGCCTGCCGGTGCCGGTGGTGACGGCCGTCAACGGCCCGGCTGCGGGTGTGGGTTGCTCGATGGCGCTTGCTGGCGACTTCGTTCTGGCGGGTTCAAGCGCCTATTTCCTCCAGGCTTTCGTCAATATCGGCCTTGTCCCCGATGGCGGTTCGACCTGGCTGCTGACTCGCGCAATTGGCCGGGCGCGTGCCACGCGGATGATGATGCTGGGCGAAAAGATTGGTGCGACGCAGGCCGAAGAATGGGGCTTGATCTACAGAGCAGTCGCGGATGAGGCGTTGATGGGCGAGGCTGCCGCACTTGCCGACAAGCTCGCCAATGGTCCGACGATTTCCTATTCCACCATGAAGAGCAATATCATGGCTGCGCTCGATGGGACGATTTCGCAAGTTTTGCTGGCTGAAGCTGAAGGCCAACGGATCGCCGGGTCGAGTGCGGATGCAATGGAGGGCAGCATGGCCTTCCTGCAAAAGCGCAAGGCTGAATTTAAAGGCGCATAGCGTGGACAGCCATCCTCGCTTTTGCCGGGATGGCTTTCAGGCGATCAAGAATTCCCATGCGATCCTAGCTTTCGCTCAAACGGCGAATATGGTTATGGGACGCACATGACCGACAAACGTAGCTATACCGACTGGCAGGCCGCCGCCGACAAGGAAGTCAAAGGACGCGATCTGACCTGGGCAACGCCAGAGGGGATCGACGTCAAGCCGCTCTACACCAGCGAGGACACCGCCGATCTCGATCCGGGCGTCCCCGGCTTCGCGCCGTTCACGCGCGGCCCCTATGCCAGCATGTATACCGGGCGCCCTTGGACGATCCGCCAATATGCGGGATTTTCCACCGCCGAGGAATCGAACGCGTTCTATCGCCGCAACCTCGCCGCCGGGCAGAAGGGGCTGTCGGTCGCTTTCGACCTCGCCACGCACCGCGGCTATGACAGCGATCACCCGCGCGTGGTTGGCGATGTCGGCAAGGCCGGCGTCGCGATCGACACCGTGCGCGATATGGAGATCCTGTTCGACCAGATCCCGCTAGACACCATGAGCGTGTCGATGACGATGAACGGCGCGGTGATCCCCGTGCTGGCGTTCTACATCGTCGCGGCCGAGCGGCAGGGGGTGAGCCAGGCCAAGCTCGCCGGGACCATCCAAAACGATATCCTCAAAGAATTCATGGTCCGCAACACCTATATCTATCCGCCCGAGCCGAGCATGCGGATCGTTTCGGACATCATCGCATATACGTCGGCCAACATGCCGAAATTCAACAGCATTTCGATTTCGGGCTATCACATGCATGAAGCCGGGGCGACGGCGGTGCAGGAACTGGCCTTCACCATCGCCGACGGCAAGGAATACGCCAAGCGCGCGATGGAAGCGGGGCTGGACATCGATGCCTTCGCGCCGCGCCTGTCGTTCTTCTGGGGCATCGGCATGAACTTCTTCATGGAGATCGCCAAGATGCGCGCCGCGCGGCATCTGTGGCACGATGTCATGACCGATCTCGGCGCGCAGAACCCCAAGTCGAAGATGCTGCGCACCCACTGCCAGACCAGCGGTGTCTCGTTGCAGGAGCAGGACCCCTACAATAACGTCATCCGCACCACGATGGAAGCAATGGCCGCGGTGTTGGGCGGTACGCAGTCGCTCCACACCAACGCGCTGGACGAAGCGATCGCGCTGCCGACAGATTTTTCCGCCCGGATCGCGCGCAACACCCAGTTGGTGATCCAGGAAGAAAGCGGCATCACAAATGTCGCCGATCCGCTGGGCGGCAGCTATTATATCGAGAGCCTGACCGCCGCACTGGTCGAGCAGGCCCGCGCGATGCTCGAGGAAGTCGACGCCGCTGGCGGCATGACGGCCTACGTCGCCACCGGCAAGCCGAAGGCGCAGATCGAGGAAGCCGCCGCCGCCAAGCAGGCGCATATCGATCGCGGCGAAACGGTGATCGTGGGCGTCAACAAATACCGCAAGGCCGAGGAAGACCCGATCGAGACACTCGATATCGACAACCACGCCGTGCGCCAGAGTCAGATCGCGCGGCTCGAACAGGTTCGCGACGGGCGGGACAAAGCTGCCTGCGATGCCGCGCTGAAGGCGCTGACCGAAGGCAGCAAATCTGGCGGAAATGTGCTGGCGCTGGCATTCGAAGCAGCGCGTCACGATGCGACGCTGGGTGAAATATCCTCTGCGATGGAGGAGGTGTTCGGGCGCTACGACACCATGCCCAAGCCCGTGCGCGGCATCTATTCTACCGCCTACAAGGGTGACATGCGTTATGCGCAGGTGGTCGAGGGCGTGCAGGCCGTCGAGCGCCGCCTGGGCCGCGCGCCGAAATTGATGGTCGCGAAGATGGGCCAGGACGGTCACGATCGCGGCGCCAATGTCATCGCTTCAGCATTTGCCGATATGGGTTTCGAGGTCGTGTCGGGGCCACTGTTCCAGACTCCGCGCGAAACGCTGGAGATGGCGCTCGACCAAGGCGTCGATGCGATCGGCGCATCGAGCCTTGCGGCAGGCCACAAGACGCTGATCCCCGAACTGATTGGACTGCTCAAGGAAGCAGGCCGCAGCGACATCAAGGTGATCGCCGGCGGCGTGATCCCGCAGAAGGACTATGACTTCCTGCGTGAAGCCGGGGTGCAGGGTATCTTCGGACCGGGCACCAATGTCGTGGAAGCTGCTGCAGAAGTGCTGCGCCTCCTCGGCCACAATATGCCGTCCGCAGACGACGAATTGGAAGCCGCCGAGTGAGCGGACAGCACTCGGCGTTTGTGCCGCTGGCCGCGATGATGTTTGCAGCGGGGCTGGGCATTCCGATGTTCGCTTCGCTCAACGCCGGGCTGGGGCAGCAATTGCACGGGGCGATTTCGGCGACCGCGGTCAGCTTCACTGTTGGATTGCTGGTCGCGCTCGCGGTGTTGAGCTTTACCGGATTTCCCGCCGCCGCCAGTTTCACGATGGACAAGCCCTATCTCTATTTCGGGGCGGTGTTCATGCTGTTCTATGCTTCGGCGGTGGCCTTCTCCGCGCCGAAGATCGGCCTTGGCAACGCGATCTTCTTCGTGCTGATGGGCCAGCTTATCTCTGCCGCGCTGATCGACCATTTCGGCCTGCTCGGCGTGATCCAGTCCTCATTGACGCTCAAACGCGTTATTGGCCTCTTCGTGATGGCCATCGGCCTTTATCTTGCCAGGAAACCTGTATGACCGACATTCGCACCGATTGGACCCGCGCTGAAATCGCAGGCCTCTTCGACCTGCCGTTCACCGAGCTGTTGTTCCAGGCAGCAAGCGTCCATCGCGAGTTCCATCCGCCCGAACAAATCCAGCTTTGCACGCTGCTGTCGATCAAGACCGGCGGGTGCCCTGAGGATTGTGGCTATTGCTCGCAGTCTGTGAAGGCCGACAGCGGGGTCGAGGCGACCAAGCTGATGGACGTGCGCGCCGTGCTGCAGACGGCGGCGCAGGCCAAGGAGGCGGGCTCGCAGCGGTTCTGCATGGGCGCCGCGTGGCGAAACCCCAAGGACCGCGACATGCCCGCGATTGTCGAGATCGTGAAGGGCGTGCGCGCAATGGGCCTTGAGACCTGCATGACGCTGGGCATGCTGACGCCGAAACAGGCGGACATGCTCAAGGATGCTGGCCTCGATTACTACAACCACAATGTCGACACCGGGCCGGAATATTACGAGCGCGTGATCTCGACGCGCAATTATCAGGACCGGCTCGATACGCTGCAGAACGTGCGCGATGCGGGCATCAACGTGTGCAGCGGCGGGATCGTCGGCATGGGCGAAACGCGCGAGGACCGAGTGGGCTTCGTCCACACGCTCGCCACACTCGAACGCCATCCCGAAAGCGTGCCGGTCAACGCACTGGTGCCGGTCAAGGGCACGGTCCTTGGCGACATGCTGGCCGACACGCCACTCGCGAAGATCGACGATATCGAGTTCGTTCGCACGGTGGCCGTGGCGCGCATCTGTATGCCCATGAGCATGGTGCGCCTGTCCGCCGGACGCGAGTCGATGAGCGAGGCGACGCAGGCGCTGTGCTTCATGGCAGGCGCGAATTCCATCTTCACCGGCGACAAACTGCTGACCGCGCCGAACGCGGGCGACGACAGCGACGCCGCGCTCATGGCGAAGCTGGGGCTGACGGCGCTCAAGGGCGAGGAGCCCATGCGGGCTTGCAAGGTGGTGGAGCCGGCGGAGTGAAGTCGCTAACGAAGATGCTGTTTGCGATCGTCCTTTTCGTAGTTTGGGCGAGCGGCTTTTTGGTTTTCAGCTATTTCATCCTGGGCGGGTTGCTTTTCGGCAAGCTGGGTTTGTCGACCGATTACGAGTTTCCATTTATGGGCGTGATGCTGTTGATATGCCTCCTGTCCTTTTCGTTCTTAGTCGATTTCATGCTTCGGAAAGTAGCCCGCTGATCTAATCCAAAATCCTCATCGCCAACCATGACGAACTCGATTGTCGTGCTTATGTGTGCGATCCTGTCGGCAATATAGAGATTTATACAATTGCAAGGTACAGAAGTTCGACTCTTGTGCTGAATTGACTCAATCTCGAGAGCAACCTAGCCTTTTCCTCGCTCATCCGAGCCAACAAGCTAGGACGGTTCTTGCGGGTCGCTGTTTTTAACACGAAACAGGGGCTTCAACATGAAAAAATTGCTTGCTTTCGCGGCGGCGCTTTCGCTCGCCGTGCCTTCCATCTCCGTTGCTCAGGACAAGGTCGAGAAGCGCGAGACCGGTGGCTATTACGTCGTGGTTCATTACGATCTCAAACCCGGTTCGATGGACAAGTTCACCGAGATGACCAAAAATCTCATGGCGATCGACGCCAAGGCTGGCAACAAGTCACCAATGGTTTTCAATGCCATGACCGGCGAATGGGATGTGATCGCCATCTTCCCGGTCGAGGATGGGCTGGGGTCGATGGAATACAAATACACCCCGCGCGATGTCGCCTTCAACAAGGCGCTGCTTGAATCCATGGGCGGCGACAAGGAGAAGGTCCAAGCGATGTGGAAGGAATTCGGCGACCTCATTGAAAAGTCGGAGAGCGAATTGGTCTATATGCGCAAATAGATCATCTCGCGCATCAGCATATTGAATGGCTCTCCGGGAGAGGGCATTGACGCAAGCGATCAATCCCTTACCCGGAGCAGCCATGTTCAAAAAAATCCTCATCGCCAATCGCGGCGAAATCGCTTGCCGGGTCATCAAGACCGCGCGCCGGATGGGTATTCAGACCGTTGCGGTCTATTCCGATGCCGATGCGCGCGCACCGTTCGTGCAGATGGCGGACGAGGCGGTGCATATCGGGCCTTCGCCCGCTGCAGAATCCTATCTGATCGCCGACAAGATCATCGCCGCGTGCAAGCAGACGGGGGCCGAAGCGGTGCATCCGGGCTACGGATTTCTATCCGAACGGGCGAGCTTTGCCGAGGCGCTGGCCAAGGAGGGAATCGAGTTCATCGGCCCGCCGGTGGGTGCGATCACCGCGATGGGCGACAAGATCGAATCCAAGAAGCTGGCGAAGGAAGCAGGCGTCAACACCGTTCCGGGCTCCGAAGGGGAGGTGAAAACCACCGCAGACGCGCTGAAATGGGCCAATAAGATCGGCTATCCGGTGATGATGAAGGCCAGTGCGGGCGGCGGCGGCAAGGGTATGCGGCTGGCGCATAATGATAAAGACGTCGAGGAAGGGTTCGAGGCGACTCAGCGCGAGGGACTGAACAGCTTTGGCGACAAACGCGTGTTTCTGGAAAAATTCATCCTCAACCCGCGCCATATCGAGATCCAGATCCTGGGCGATAAGCACGGCAACATCGTCTATCTCAACGAACGTGAGTGCTCCATCCAGCGCCGCCACCAGAAGGTGGTCGAGGAAGCGCCGTCGCCTTTCGTCACGCCGAAAATGCGCAAGGCGATGGGCGAGCAGTGTGTCGCACTGGCGCGCGCGGTCGGCTATTACAGCGCGGGCACGGTCGAACTGATCGTCAGCGGCGCGGACCCGAGCGGGGAGAGCTTCTACTTTCTCGAAATGAACACAAGGCTTCAGGTCGAACATCCGGTGACCGAGGCGATCACCGGCGTCGATCTGGTCGAGCAGATGATCCGCGTTGCTTATGGCGAGAAACTGCCTTTCACGCAGGATGACATCGGCATCGACGGCTGGGCGATCGAGAATCGCGTCTATGCCGAAGACCCCTATCGCGGCTTCCTGCCCAGCATCGGGCGGCTGGTCCGCTATCAGAAGCCGGTGGATGGCTGGACCGACGACGGCGCGGAGAACGGGCGTCGCGGCGTCGATGGCGTACGGGTCGACGATGGCGTGTTCGAGGGTGGCGAAGTCTCCATGTTCTATGACCCGATGATCGCCAAACTGGTGACATGGGGTGCGACGCGCGACGAAGCGGCGGACAAGCAGGTCCAGGCACTCGATGCTTTCCGCCTCGAAGGACTAGGGCACAATGTCGATTTCCTCAGCGCGATCATGCAGCATCCGCGCTTCCGCTCGGGCGAACTCACCACCGGTTTCATCGCCGAGGAATATCCCGAAGGCTTCCATGGCGCGCCCGCCGATGTTCGGCTGACCGGCGTGCTATGCGCGGTGGGCGGGGTGATCGCCACTGCCGATGCCGATCGCGCCAGGCGGATCGAAGGGCAGATCGACCGCGCGATGGCGCCCCCCGGCGATTGGGTCGTGACCGTCGCGGGCGAGGATCATACCGTCAGCCTCGAAGAAGATGCGATAACGGTTGATGGCCATGCCGTAACGCTGGAGATGGCTTATACACCGGGCGACCGCTTCGTAGAGGTCGCATTGTTCGAAAACGATGCCGACGAAGATTCCGAGCCGCACGAAACCTATGGGCTTCAGCTTGAGCCGACGCGAACCGGCTATCGGATCACGACGCGCGGCGCGAAACATGAACTGCGTATCCTGCCGGAACGCATTGCCCATCTCACCCAGCATATGATCGAAAAGATTCCGCCCGACCTTTCCAAGCTGCTGATCTGCCCGATGCCGGGGTTGCTGGTAAAGCTGCATGTTGGCGAGGGCGACACCGTTCAGCCGGGTCAACCGCTCGCCACGGTCGAAGCGATGAAGATGGAAAACATCCTGCGCGCCGAAAAGGAAGCGGTGGTCAGCAAGCTCAATGCCACCGAGGGCGACAGTCTGGCCGTGGACGAGGTGATCCTCGAACTGGAGTAGGTAATTTTTCGTAGCTATGGGTTAATTACTCGGAAACCATTTATTGGAAGCGGATTAAACAACAATTCCCCACCGCCAATTTCCTTTAACCAATAGTTACGCTTGATTTTTTCGAATCAAGGTAAACGCGCTCGCAATATTTTCGATCTGTAAGCAGAATAATGATCGCAAGCCGATTCGCCTTCGCGGTCGGCCGGAGAACGATCATGGCACGCAAAGGTATCGGATTTTTCGACAGCAAGGGCCATTTCTTCAAATCGCCCGAAGAAGCGACCGTCAGCGATCTGGCAGCGATCCTGGGCAAGATCGGCGAAGGTGAAAGCCTGGCGCCGGGCATCGCCTACACGCTGTTGCGGCAGCGCGAGGAAATCGAAAAGCTGTTCGCCGAACACGACACGATGATGAAGGACTATTCCGCCATGATCGACACTTCGGTCGCGGCCTCGTCCAACATCGCCAAGCTGGCGTCGAAGCGTCCAGCCGTCGCTTGACGGCAGGCAGTGCCGCGGATCGACCTACAGGTCGAGGTGCAGGCACTGATTGAATTCGGTGACGCGGTAATCGGCGAAAGCCGGACCAATTGCGAACCCGCGTTGGCGATAGAGCGCCAGCGCGGGTTCGAATTTTTCGCCTGAGCCGGTTTCGAGACTGAGGCGGGTGATGCCTTGGTCGCGCGCCAGGTCGATCAACGCGTCCAGCATAAGGCGCGCGATTCCGCGGCGCAGGAATGCCGCGTCGGTGCGCATGGACTTGAGCTCGCCATGGGCAGGCGCGAGACGTTTAAGCGCCCCGATCGCAGCCAGCGCCTTGCCATCCCAAGCGGCCAGCACGCTCACCGCGGGATCCTGCAAGCCTGACAGGTCGAGCGCAAATGAGGTGCCCGGCGGAGAAGCTTCCAGCATATCGCGCTGATGCGAGGCGATCAGGGCGATAACCTGCGCATCGCCAAGATCAGCCGCGCGGATGGCGATCGTCATGCAGCGGCGTTTTTGTCGCCCATCAAGCGGTCTGCCAGCAACAGCTTGAACAGGACGAAGGCCACCAGCCCGAATGCCGCGCTGCCGACATGGACCAGCCAGAATTCAGGCGTCGGCATGGTCGAATACCAGCCACCGATTGTGCCGACGACGTAGTTCGCTCCGACAAAGGCGAGATAGTAGATGCCGATCACCGTGGCGTTGAGCGCCTTGGGTGCAAGCTTGGAAAACAGCGCCAGGCTGATCGGCAGGATATGCGCAAAGCCGATCGAATTGAGCAGGTGGAACATCAGCGGCCAGAACATGCCCACCTTGCCGGTGCCAGCGGTAACTGCGCCGATATAAAGACACATGCCGCCAGCGATGGTGAACACGCTGCCGATAATCATCTTGCCCAGTTCGTCCGGTTCCTTGCCGGTCCGCTTGCCGAACCAGTTCCAGAAAGCGGCCACAACGACCAGCATCGAAAAGGATACGAAGCTGTCGATGGTGATCATCCATGTGCTGTACATCTGGATGCCGAACAGATTCAGCGTGAACTTCTTGTCCGCCCAGACGAGATAGGCGTTGAAGATTTCCTGATTGGTGAGCAGCGCGATGGCGAGAACCGGGACGAGGATCAGCAATCCGATAAGCTGTGGCAAATCGCTGCGCTTCAGCTTTTCGCGCGGTGCGCCGCCGCGGGTGGGGCGATTATCGGCGGGCAGCCAGGGACCGGCCTTGAGATAGATCAGCAGGCCGATGACCATCACGATCCCGGCCAGCCCGAACCCGTAATGCCAGCCGAAGTTCGGATCCTGGCCCAGGCTTCCGGCGGTGAGCGGGGCAAGGATCACGCTGACGTTGATGAAGATGTAGAAGATTTGGAACGCCATCGCGCGGCGGTTGTCGTTCTCTCCGTACAACTCGCCCACCTGGCTTGCGATATTGCCCTTGAACAGGCCGACGCCAACGATCAGCGACAGCAGGGCGAAGAAGAACGCGCCTTCAATTGCCATCAGGAAATGGCCGATCGACATGATAATTCCGCCCGCGATCAGCGTAGCGCGACGGCCCAGCCAGCGGTCGGCGATGATCCCGCCGAGGATTGGGGTGAGATAGACAAGCGATGTGTAGTCGCCGAAGATTCGCGACGCGAGCGGCTGGCCGGAAAGACCGTAAAAGTTCTCTATGGCGCTGAGCCCGACGACGCCGCCTGAATGCGATGGCAGCAGCAGGTAATTGGTCATGTAGAGGACCAGCAGCGTCTGCATCGAGTAATAGGAGAACCGCTCACACGCTTCGGTAAAACCGAGAAACGCCAAACCCTTGGGATGACCAAGGAAAGCGCGGTCATCCTTGACTGCAACCTCGTCGAGATGGTCCGGTGTGGCTTCGGCTACAGACACGCTTTACTCTCCGCTATTCTGGTATCGTTTGCGACCATCTAGCTAGGGATGAACGGTTTGTCGCGCCCAAGATTCGCGGTCAACGAAGCTGCAATTGTTCGTCCAGAAATGCGGATACATCTGCAAGCTCGACGTCGCGCGCCACGAAGGCCTCGCCAATCCCGCGAAGGAGGATGAAGGGCAGAGTGCCGGCGTCCATCTTCTTGTCGTGACGCATGTGGTCGACCAGCCTCGCGCCATCGCATTCCAGCCCGAGCGCAGACAGTTCCGCCGGCATTCCGGCGGCGCTGACGGCATGGGTTACTCTGGCCGCATCCTCGACCCCGATCAGCCCGGTGCGAGCGGAGAAACGCGCGGCCAGCACCATTCCCAACGCCACGCTCTCGCCGTGAAGCAGGCGGTCCGAAAAGCCCGTTTCGGCTTCCAAGGCATGGCCGAAAGTATGGCCAAGATTGAGCAATGCCCGCAGATCATCGGTCTCGCGCTCGTCCTCCGCGACGATCCGCGCCTTGGCCGCGACGCTGGTCGCGACTGCGTGTTGCAGCGGGTCGCTGTTGAGGGCCAAGACCGCAGCTGCGTTGGTTTGCAGCCAGTCGAAAAATGCCCGGTCTCCCAGCACGCCGTATTTCAGCACTTCGGCATAGCCCGCGCGCAACTCGCGCTGGGGCAGGGTGCCCAGCGTATCGAGATCGGCGAGAACGAGGGAGGGCTGGTGAAACGCACCGACGAGGTTTTTCCCTGCGCTGGTGTTGATCGCGGTCTTGCCCCCGACCGAACTGTCGACCTGCGCGAGAAGGGTGGTCGGAAGCTGGATGAAGCCGCAGCCGCGCTTCAGGATCGCACAGGCGAATCCGGTCAGGTCGCCAACGACACCGCCGCCGAGCGCCAGAACGTGATCGCCGCGTTCGACTCCTTCCCCCAGCAGCCAGTCGCACATTTGCGCCAGCCCGTTCCAGCTTTTCGAACCTTCGCCGGGCGCCACATCGAACCACGACACGTCATGCCTGGCTTCGCTCAACGACCGTTCCAGCCTGTCGCCGTGCAATCGCCTTGCATTCGTATCGGCAACCACGGGCACGCGCTGCTTGCGCAACAGAGGCCGCGCCAGCGTTGCGGCCTGTTCGAGCAGGCCGTGCTCGACATGGACATCATAGCTGCGCCCCCCAAGCGCAACGGGGATTACAGCCATCTGTCGATCGCCTCCAGAATGCTGAGTGCGGTGCGATGATGCGGCGCGATGCCGGTTTCGACGCGCACCTGCGCCTCACCGTAGATCGGATTACGTATTTTGCTCAAATTCGTAAGGATTTCGCGTGGATTTCCTTGTGCGAGCAATGGGCGGTCGTTGCGTTTGCCCGTCCGCTGCACGAGAATGTCGATATCGCAGTCGAGCCATACCGCGATCGCGTTCGACAGGATCAGCGCACGCGTTTCGGGATCGATGAAAGCGCCGCCACCGGTTGCGATCACGCCGTGCCCTTCTTCGATAAGTCGCGCGATTACACGGCGCTCACCATCGCGAAAATACTCCTCCCCGAAATCGTTGAATATCTCGGACACGCTCATCTGCGCGGCGTGTTCGATCTCCTCGTCGCTATCGACGAAATCGGTTTCGAGCATGGTTGCAACCCGGCGTCCGACGGTTGACTTGCCGGACCCCATTAAACCGACCAGTACCACCGGCCTGTCGATCCGGCGCGCGAGTGCGGCCATCTCTGCGGGGGTGATTTCGCTTGCCTGGGTCATTGCCGCTCGGCCTATAGATGGGCTATCGCGCGCGCAAGCGAATGAAATTGACGGGACGCGAAGGCCTGATTGGGCATATGATCGGACGAAGGATGACGTTGGCGTTGATAGCCCTTTTCTGCCTGCTGGTTTTCGCCGCCTGGTTTAGTGGCGGAGAACGGCCGATGCGCATGATCGAACAATCGGTGGCTGTGCCGGGGGGCGCACGATGAAGCGGCGCGCATGGCTGGCGACTGCTGCCGGGATTGCAATGGGCGCGGCGGTGGTGGGGGCGCAGACGAGTGTGCTGGCGCAGAATGGCCCCGAAGACCTGTTGCCGCCCGGTTTCGACAAACCTTCGCCCACGCCCACCCGTGCCCGGCCGGTCGCACCTGCACCTGCGCCTGCTCCTTCGGCGAACGCGTCACCGCGCGCACCGGCGGCAACGCCGACGCAATCGGGCGAAATTGTCCAGCCGCTTCCATCGGGTGCAACCGGCGGTACCGCGGCGCTGGGGAATCTTCCGACGTTGCAGCAGCTTCAGTCGATGTCGACCGACCAACTGGACGATCTGTTCGGTCTCAAGCCCAAGGTCGATATCCCGCCCGCTGCGCAGCGCTCCATGGCGCGCGTGGGGGTGATTGCGCCGGACGAAGGCGGTTTGCCGGTGAACTCGCTTGCCCATCAACCTGCCGCGCTGGTGAAAGCGGTGCTGGATGGAACGAAAGGTCCGCTGGTATCGCGCTGGGGCCATATCCTGTTGAGGCGCGCGCTCGCCAGCCGGCTTGCCGCACCCGAAGGCATGAACCCGGCCGATTTTGCCGGAATGCGCGCCGCGCTGCTTGATCGCATGGGTGAATTTTCCGCGGCGCGCGCGCTGGTGCAGGATGTCGATACGGCAAATTATACGCCCGCGCTCAGTTCGGCCGCTTTGCAAGCGTATATCGGCACGGCGGATATCCTGGGGACGTGTCCGGCGGTGCGCCTGTCGCGCGGTGGTGACGGTGCGCAGTGGCAGATGCTGGCGGCAATTTGCAACGCCTATGCTGGTGAACAGGATCGATCCGAGACCGACCTGCGTCGGATGATGAATTCGGGCAAGATTGATCGCATCGATGTCTTGCTCGCACGTCGCTTCGCTGGAGCGGCAGGCGGGCAGAATCAGTCTGTCACCATCGAATGGGACGGTGTCGACCAGTTGACACCGTGGCGATTCGCGCTCGCGAACGCTGTGGGCGAGACTATTCCCAAGAACCTCCTCGATGGGGCTGGCCGCTATTATCGACTGGCAGACGCCACCGCACCGATGCTGACACCCGAGGAGCGGGCCGACGACGCGGAGTATGCCGCCAAGGCAGGGGTATTGTCTTCAGCGGCGCTGGTGGACCTCTATTCGCAGATCTACAACAATCAGGTTCAACAGGGCACCACGGATACGACGGCGCAGAACCTGCGCGATGCTTATGTTGGCGGCGATCCCTCCGATCGGCTGAACGCGATCAAATCGATCTGGAGCGGTGGCGACGGCGATCGGTATGGTCGCTACGTGCTGACCGCCTACGCTGCCGCGCGAATGCCGATCGACAAGAGCTTTGATGGCGATGCTGGCAATCTGGTAGCCTCGATGCTGACTGCCGGACTTGACCGCGATGCGGTGCGTTGGGCACCGGCGGTCGCAGGTGGAAGTCAGGCATGGGCGCTGATCGCGCTCTCCGACCCATCGCGGCAGAGCGCGAGTGACAGCGACCTGTCCGATTATCTCAGCGCGGACGCCAGCAAACGCCAGCAACGCAGCCGGTTGCTGGTCGCGGGTCTTGCCGGGCTCGGCCGGGTGGATGGCAGCCTTGCCAATGAATACGCCAGCAAGCTCAAATTCAACCTCGCGCGACAGGATCGCTGGACCAATGCGATCGATGCTGCGGCGAACGATGGAAATCAGGCGATGGTCGCGTTGCTGGCCGGGCTTGGGATGCAAGGCGATTCCTGGTCGCAGATGACGCCGCTGTTCCTGTTCCACATCGTGCGCTCGCTCGACAAGGTGGGGTTATCCGCCGAGGCGCGGATGATCGCCGCCGAGGCGGTCGCGCGCGCGTGATGTGAGCCAGACAGAGGACTTCCTCTCCATGCTCGCGGTCGAACGCGGTGCGGCGAGGAACACGCTCGCGGCCTACCGTCGCGATCTCGAGCAGGCGGAATTGGCGGTGGGCGAGCTGGGTAGCGCAAGCGCCGCAGACCTCGCCAAATTGCAAAGTCTGTGGGCGGACCTCGCGCCATCCAGCGTCGCGCGCAAGGCTTCGGCACTGCGACAGTTCTACGGTTTTCTGGTCGAGGAAGGGTTGCGCGCCGACGATCCCAGCCACGCCTTGCCGCGCCCAGCGACGCGCCGCCCCTTGCCTAAAATTCTCTCGCACGATGCCGTCGAAAGCCTGTTCGCTCGCGCCGAATTGGAGGCAGGCAGCGGCGAATCGGCAAGCATTCGGATGCTGGCGCTGATCGAATTGCTGTATGGATCGGGCCTTCGGGCGAGCGAACTGGTCGGTCTTCCGCTGTCCGCGGTTCCCCGTGACGCCCCGTTCCTGACCGTTACCGGCAAGGGCGGGCTCGCGCGCATGGTCCCGGTCAGCACGCGCGCACGGCAGGCTCTGGCAAGATGGACGGCAGTACGGCCAGCGACCTCGGCCTATCTGTTCCCTTCGGGCAAGGGCCATCTTACGCGGATCCGGCTCTACCAATTGCTCAAGGGTCTCGCCGCGCGAGCCGGGATCGATCCCGCTGGCGTTAGCCCGCACGTCCTGCGCCACGCCTTCGCCACACATTTGCTGGAGGGCGGGGCCGATCTGCGGGTGCTGCAAACGCTGCTTGGCCATGCAGATATCGCGACCACGCAAATCTATACCCATGTGGACGCTGCGAGGCTGGTGGAGCTGGTAAACGAGCGCCACCCGCTTGCACACGCGCGCGAGTGCGACTAGCGCCCTGCCGATGCAAAGTTTCCTCGAATTCGAACGTCCCGTCGCCGAACTCGAACAGCGTATCGCCGAGCTGCGCCAATCCGCAGCGGGCGATTCCGTCGATATCGACAGCGAAGTCGCGCGTCTCGAAGCCAAAAGCGACGAATTGCTACAGCGCACTTATGCGACGCTGACGCCGTGGCAGAAGACGCAGGTCGCGCGCCACCCCGCGCGGCCCCATTTTCGCAACTACGTCGAACATGCTTTCGACGAGTTCCTGCCGCTCGGTGGCGATCGCGCCTATGGCGATGATCAGGCGATACTGGGCGGTCTCGCGCGGCTTGGCGACAGGCGCGTTGTGCTGATCGGACATGAGAAGGGGCATGACACTGCCAGCCGGATCAAACACAATTTCGGCATGGGCAAGCCGGAGGGGTACCGCAAGGCGATCCGCCTGATGGAACTCGCCGGACGGTTTGGCCTTCCGGTCGTGACGCTCGTGGATACCTCGGGTGCATTTCCCGGAATCGAGGCCGAGGAGCGCGGTCAGGCCGAAGCGATCGCGCGGGCGACCGAAGCGTGTCTGGCGCTGCCGGTGCCAATGGTTGCGGTGATCGTGGGCGAGGGCGGCTCGGGCGGCGCGGTCGCGCTGGCGAGCGCCGAACGGGTGCTGATGATGGAGCACGCGGTCTATTCGGTCATCAGCCCGGAAGGTTGCGCGTCGATCCTGTGGCGGACCGCCGACAAGGCGGCCGATGCGGCAGAGGCGATGCAGGTGAGCGCGCAGCAGCTCGCGCAGCTCGGCGTGATCGACCGGATCGTGCCGGAGCCGCTCGGCGGTGCGCATCGCGATCCAGGCAAGACCGCCGAGACGCTGGCTCTGGCGATTGGCGAGGAGCTGGACGGCTTGGCCAAACTTGCCAGCAAGGATTTGCTGCGGATGCGCGAAGAGCGTTTCTTGACGCTTGCTGGCTAGGCACAGTCGCAGGCTTTGCCCATCCATTTTGGCTTTGTAGCGGGCACAAAAAAGAAGCGGCGGGAATTTCCCGCCGCTTCCGTATCATGTGACCTGTTCGCCGGTATATTAGGCGGTGGTCGTCATGCTGGTCGCAACCTTGTTGAAGGTCGACGAAAGCTTGGTGCCGAGGGTGCTCATGGCGGTGATCGCGGCAACCGCGATCAGGGCGGCGATGAGGCCGTATTCGATGGCGGTGGCGCCCTGCTCGTCACGAGCAAGCTTGTTGATGAATTTCATGGTCGTCTCCTGGTTCAGTCTTCGGTACCCGGCCCACTCGAAATCGAGTAGGTTTTTTACTTGTGTCAGAGAAGAGTTGAGAATTTCCTAACTCCGCAATGCCACAATGCTTCAAGCGCTTGCGTTCGAGACGGTAGTGGACACATTGTTCCACATACTGATCGTGTTCTTTCCGAATGCCTGGACCGCTCCGAGCATGACCAGAAAGACAAGCGCAACAATCAGCCCGTATTCGACCGCCGTCGCGCCGCTTTCGTCACGAAGAATACGTGAAATCAAATTAGGCATCGACAGTCCCCCGGCCATCCATTGCTGACTGATGGACTTTCAATACGTGGCAAGGTGTAAACAAAGTCTTTAAGGAGCCGTCCGAATTGCCAAATAATCCGACATCGATCCTCGTCGTAGCTGCGGCACTGGCGCGAGCAGATGGCCAATGGCTGATGCATCGACGGCCTTTGGAAAAAATGCACGGCGGTCTGTGGGAATTTCCCGGCGGCAAGGTGGAAGCTTCTGAAAATACAAGACAAGCACTGGTCCGCGAGCTGGCGGAGGAGCTGGACATCGCCGTCGATCCGCGAGCGTTGGAGCCTGTGTGCTTTGCCGACAATTGCGCAACCGACGCCGATCCCTCGCTTGTCATACTACTTTACATCTGCCGCGAGTGGCGTGGTGATCCCGTGGAGCAGGAAGGCGGGACGATCGGCTGGTTCTGGCCTGAGCAAGCGCTTTGTCTCGATCGGCCACCTCTCGATATTGCGCTGTGCGAGAGACTTTTCGGAAAGAATCGGGCTGGCGACAAAGAAGGCCCGGAATAGGGATTGCCAAGCGCGAAAGGCCTGCCTATGTGCCCCCCTCCAGTGCGCGCCCGTAGCTCAGCTGGATAGAGTACCTGACTACGAATCAGGTGGTCGGAGGTTCGAATCCTTCCGGGCGCGCCAACTTTCCCAGATCAATGGACATGACCGATATGGTCGGACCTCGCTGTTAGGCGGGGCTAGTTGTCCGCGCGATCTTCCAGCGTGTGCATATCTGCATCGCTGAAGCCGAAATGATGACCGGCTTCATGGATAACGACGTGCCTGACGATATCCTCAAGCGAAAGCTGCCGGGCATGCATTTCCGCCAGAAGCGGTCGGCGGAACAGCCAGATTCGGGGCGGCATCCGGCCGGTTTCCCACACGCTTTCGAGCGGGACGGGTGTACCTTGGTAAAGCCCACTGAGCCGCCAGGGGTCGGACAGCCCAACCGATTGGAGCTGTTCGGCTGTGGCAAAATCTTCCACCCGGAGAACGACATCCTCGAGCTGGTGGCGGAAATCGGGTGGAAGATCGCCCAGCACGGCGCGGGCGATGTGTTCCATGGTCTCTGCGGTGGGCAATTGTTCCATACGCTGACCGATATGGTGCGCCGCATTGCCGGCGACAAGAAACCCTTGCACCAAAGCGGTGTTGGACTTGCGCTGCCTCCCGGTCTGGAACATGCAGGCTCAATTGCGGTTCAATGCCCGTGCCGGGAAGCATGATGAAAACAACACGAGGTGAAGCGGTGGGACAATGCATGTGGCGCTTGGCCGCAGGCAGGATTGACGGCGAATGACGAGCACGCCCGATAAAGCCACCGACAAGAATGTTTCGCGGCTTGGACCCGGTGTCGAAGAAGGTGTCTGGCGTTATGCCCGCGCGGAAAAGGCGAGCGTCGTCGTCGATGCCGCCGATTACTTCGCCCACATGCAAGAAGCCATGCTGCGCGCCCGGCGGCGCATTTTCCTCGTCGGTTGGGATTTCGACACCCGCATCCACCTGATCCGTGGCCGCAGATGGTGGCAGCGACCATTCACGCGCGATTTTCCCAGTCGTCTCGGAAATTTCATCGGCTGGCTGGCGCGCCATCGCAAGCAGCTCGATATCCGCATCCTCAAGTGGAGCGTCGGGGTCGTCCAGCTCATCTTCCGCAGTTCGATGTGGTTCGACGTGATTCGATGGATGTGGCACCCGAGAATCACGTTCAAATTCGACAAGGCGCATCCCATCGCCTGTTCGCATCACCAGAAGCTGGCAATTCTCGACAACCGTCTCGCGGTATGCGGCGGGATCGACATGACCGACGGACGCTGGGACACGCGTGCCCATGCCGAAGATGAGCCGGGTCGGCGTAACGCTCGCGGCAAACCTTATGAGCCCTGGCATGATGCCACCATGATGATGGAAGGCGAAATCGCTGCGGCGCTCACCGAAATCGCCGAAGATCGCTGGATCAGGGCAGGCGGCAAGCCGATCCCGAAGATCGAACCCACGACCGAATCGCTCTGGCCGGAAGCGCTGGAGCCCCAGTTCGAGAATGTCGAAATCGGCATCGCGCGGACGCGCGCGGCCTATCGCGATTGGGACGAGGTCAGGGAAATCGAGGCCCTGTTCGTGCGCCACATCCGTCGGGCCAAGCGCTTTATCTATGCAGAGTCCCAATATTTCGCGTCGCGAGCGATTGCCGAAGCGATCATCGAACGTCTGCAGGAGGATGATCCGCCTGAAATCGTGATCGTGCATCCCGAACACGCCGATGGCTGGCTGGAACAGCAGGCGATGGATCACGCACGCGCTTCTCTGGCGGCATGCATCAGCGATATCGATACCGAGAACAAATTTTCGATCTGGGTGCCGATGACGGGCGAGAAAACGATATACGTCCATGCCAAGCTGATGATCGTCGACGATGAAGTGCTGCACATTGGCTCGGCCAATTTCAACAATCGGTCGATGGGGCTCGACAGCGAGTGCGATGTATTCATCGATTGCGCTCGCGCGGGGAACGGACATTGCTGTGAAGGGATCGCTCGCTTGCGGTATTCGCTGCTCGCGGAGCATCTCGATCTGGAGGAAGAGGAAATTTCAGGCTTGCTGGAGCAACACGGTTCCATGCGCGCCTTGATCGAAAAGCGAGTCCGCAAATCGGGGCGCTACCTCAATCGTTACACGCCGCCGGAACTTACCGATGCCGAGCGAACCTTGGCCGAATCGGAGTTTCTCGACCCCGAAAGCCCGGAAGACATGTTCGAACCCTTTGCCAAGGGTGGCCTCTTCCGTAAGGGTAGCCGCCTGGCGCGCATCCGCGCGCGTATGTCGAAAATAAAAGAGAAAGTTCGCATATGAGCAGCCTTGTCGGCCCGGACGAAGACGATCCACGTGGGAAGCCCGCGGTTCCGGAGGATGTTCAGGATGCGATCAAGACGCTCATCCGCTGGTCTGGCGACGACCCGACGCGAGAAGGGCTGCTGGACACGCCGGCGCGAGTGGCGCGGGCGTGGAAGGAATATTGCGTCGGATATGAAGAAGATCCCGCCACTCATCTCTCGCGCGTGTTCGAGGAAGTCGGTGGATACGACGAGATCGTGCTGCTGAAGGATATTCCGTTCCAGTCGCACTGCGAACATCACATGGCCCCCATTATCGGGCGTGCGCATATCGCTTACCTGCCGACCGATTTCGTCGTCGGCATATCCAAGCTGGCGCGCGTGCTGCACGGCTTTGCCCGCAGGTTGCAGGTCCAGGAACGGCTGACCGCGCAGGTCGCGCAGTGTATCTGGGACAATCTCCATCCGCACGGGGTGGCGGTTGTGATCGAGGCTGAACACGCCTGCATGACCGCTCGGGGAGTGAGGACTCCTGGCGTGGGTATGGTCACCAGCCGGATGATGGGTGTGTTCCGCGAAGACCAACGCAGCCGCAAGGAAGTGCTCAGCCTGATGGGATTTGGCTGAGCGTCATTGGCATGGAATCAAAACGGGCGGCAGGCCGAAACCTGCCGCCCGCTTTTTTGCAGGGTTTGCTGTCAGCTCAGAGCTGGCCGAGCATGTGCTCTGCGCTCGAGACCGAGAAATCTCCCGGCGCCTCGACATTGAGTTCCTTCACCACGCCATCGTCGACCACCATCGAAAAGCGCTGGCCGCGCTTGCCCATGCCGAAACCGGAACCGTCCATGGTCAGGCCCAGCGCCTCGGCAAAATCGCCATTGCCGTCGGCCAGCATGGTCACATCGTCGGCGTTGCTGGAGGATTTCCAGGCACCTAGGACGAAAGCGTCATTCACGGCAGTGCAGGCGATCTCGTCGATCCCCTTGGCCTTCAATTGCTCTGCCTTGTCGACATATCCGGGAAGATGGCGTGCCGAGCAGGTCGGCGTGAACGCGCCGGGCACGGAAAACAGCGCAACCTTGCGACCCTTGAAATAATCGCTGGACTGAATTTTTTCAGGTCCATCCTCGGTCGCCTTGACCAGAGCTACGTCGGGAAGCTGGTCGCCTACGGAAATCGTCATCTTGGAAACTCCTTGTCGCAAGTCTTGCCACCCCGACTTAGTGACCAGCGGCGTTCAGACAAGGCCACACGCTGATGGTTAAGGGCGTTTTACGCTGCTGGTTTAACCTCCGGTAAAATCTCTTGAGCAATGTTGCACCCATAGCGGGGGCATAGGGAGTCTTCCGCTTTCGGGGAGACCAAGGGTCATGGGTTATTTGAAAACTGCCGTCGTCGGTGTGCTTTCCGGCGCACTCGCGCTCACATCGCTTCCGGCGAATGCCGGCGTCATCACGTCCAATGCCGAAGCCGTCCGCAAACTGGACATCATGCTGATGGTGACGTCACTGCGTTGCCGTACCACTTCGGACAATTTCCAAGCCGATTATCGGCGTTTTTCGGCTGCCCACCTTTCCGATCTGAATCTTGCCAGCCGCACGCTGCAGGCACGGCTGGTTCATTCACACGGTCAGAAAGGGGCCAAGCGGGCGCTCGACAAGATCAGCGTAGGCATGGCCAATGAATACGGGCAAGGCCATCCTTGGCTTAATTGTGGCCAGTTGAAGCAGGCGGCCAAGGCGCTGGCGCGCGACAATGATTCCAACCATCTCGCATCGGCTGCAAACGAACTGCTTGCACGCGCGCCGCGCGGTCAATGGGCGATGGCCAACTAAACACGCATCCTCTCGCTCTGGGGGATCGGGCGAGTGCGGTTGCTCTTGCCCGCGGGAGGAGCTAGGGGCGGCGCCAATCGAGGCGTCGCCCCTTTTGCATTTCCGGGCGGCCATCAATCCATTCTGCCCGAAGGACTTCTGCTTGTGACCAAAGCTTCCGATTACGTTGTCAAGGACATCGCGCTGGCCGATTACGGCAAGGCCGAAATCAAGATCGCCGAAACCGAAATGCCTGGCCTGATGGCCATTCGCGAGGAATTCGGGAATGCGAAGCCGTTGAAAGGCGCGCGCATCACCGGCTCGCTGCACATGACGATCCAGACCGCTGTGCTGATTGAAACGCTCGTGGCGCTGGGGGCCGATGTGCGCTGGGCGACCTGCAATATTTTCTCGACGCAGGACCACGCCGCCGCAGCGATCGCCGCGCAGGGCATTCCTGTGTTCGCGATCAAGGGCGAAAGCCTTGCGGACTATTGGGACTATGTCGGCAAGATCTTCGACTGGTCGAGCGAAGCGGACGAAGACCTGACCGCCAATCTCATCCTCGACGATGGCGGCGATGCCACCATGTTCGCATTGTGGGGCGCCCGCATCGAAGCGGGTGAGGAAATGCCCGAGCCGCAGAACGCCGAGGAAATCGAAATGCAGCGCGCGCTCAAGGCCTTCCTCAAGGCCAAGCCCGGCTATCTCACCAAGAGCGTCAAGGCGATCAAGGGTGTCTCTGAAGAGACCACCACCGGCGTCCACCGCCTGTATCACCTTGCCAAGGCTGGCAAGCTGCCGTTCCCGGCGATCAATGTGAACGACAGCGTGACCAAGTCGAAGTTCGACAACCTTTATGGCTGCCGCGAATCGCTGGTTGACGCGATCCGCCGAGCGACCGACGTCATGCTGAGCGGCAAGGTCGCCTGCGTCGCGGGCTATGGCGATGTCGGCAAGGGTTCGGCGCAGTCGCTGCGCAACGGCGGTGCGCGTGTTCTCGTGACCGAAATCGATCCGATCTGCGCCTTGCAGGCAGCGATGGAGGGCTATGAGGTCGTGACGATGGAGGATGCGGTGACCCGCGCTGACATTTTCGTCACCACCACTGGCAACGAGGACGTCATCACCGCCGAACACATGAAGGCGATGAAGCCGATGGCGATCGTTGCCAACATCGGCCACTTCGACAGCGAGATCCAGATTTCGGCGCTCGACAATTACGAGTGGACCGAGCTGAAGCCCGGCACCGACCTCGTCAAGTTCCCGGATGGCAAGGAAATCATCGTCTTGGCCAAGGGGCGTCTGGTGAATCTCGCCTGCGCGACCGGGCATCCCAGCTTCGTGATGAGCTGTTCGTTCACCAACCAGGTGCTGGCGCAGATCGAGCTGTGGACCAAGTCGGACGATTACAAGAACGACGTTTACGTCCTGCCCAAGCATCTCGACGAAAAGGTTGCCGCGCTGCACCTCGACAAGCTCGGCGTGAAGCTTACCAAGCTGTCTCAGGGGCAGGCGGACTACATCGGCGTTCCGGTCGAAGGTCCGTTCAAACCCGAGCACTACCGTTATTGATGCACGGATGGCGAGGCGGCAGGGGACTTAAGCGTCTGCCGCCATTGCATCGCGCGCTGCTCCGGCATAGCTGACGGACGATGACCGCTCTATCGTCCACGCTGACCATCGTGATCGGTCTGCTTCTGGCAGGCTGGACGATTGCGGCGGGCTGGATGATGATCCGCGCGAGCAGTCGTGCGGCAGGCAGCGAAGCGACTCGCAAGTCCGCCCGACGGCTGGGCCGGATGATCGAGGAATCTCCGGCGATTCCCCTGCTGGTGCGCACCGATGGACGGATCGAGGCGCCCGACCGTCTCGCACGATGGCTCGGCCTCGATCGGGTACCCGATTTTCTCAGCGAGCTTTCGGGCGATAGCGACACGGGATTGAGCGCGGAGCAGCTCTCCACGCTCACAGCGCATATCCGTCGCACGCAGAAGACGGCGGCCCCGTTCAAGATGACGGTCACCGCGCTGGGCTCCAATCGCTCGCTCGCATTGCGCGGGGGGCTCGCCGATCCATCGGTATCACCAATTGGTGCAGCATTGGTTTGGGTGTTCGACTTCACTGAAGCCGAACAGGAGTTGGGGCGCTTGCGGCACGAAGCTGTCCGTGCGCGCGAGGATTTCGGGGCGCTCGTCGGATTGATCGAAGCGGCGCCGATGCCGATGTGGTTCCGTGGGCCGGACTACAAGCTGCGCTTGGTCAATTCGGCCTATGTCGAGGCGGTGGGCGCGGCGACTCCCGATGCGGTGGTCGAAGCCCAGATCGAGCTGGTCGAAGCGATCGGTGGTATGACTGCGGCGGAGTTCGCTCGTCAGGCGGCGCAACGCCGTGCTGCGATCGAGCGCGTCGTCACCGCTACGATTAATGGTGCGCGCCGGTCGCTGCGCGTCACCGATCTCCCACTCGCTGGCGAGGGTATTGCGGGATACGCCGTCGATATCGAGGAGATGGAAGAGCAGGCGCGCGAATTCCGGGCATTCCGCGAAGCGCAGCGCTCCATGCTGGACCAGCTTTCTATCGGCGTCGCGCAGTTCGACGGCAAACGCCAACTCACCTTTGCCAACCAGCCATTCCATCGGGTGTTCTCGCTCCCACCGGGCGTGGTCAACGAGCGGACCAGTTTCGAACGCATTCTTATGGTCGCGCGAGAAAATGGCCGGATTCCCGAGGTCCGGGACTTCCCGGCGTGGCGCAGCGAAAAGGCCGAATGGTTCACCGCGGATGAACCGCTGGAGGAAGCCTGGCCGTTGCCGGATTCCAAACATTTGCGGATCGTCGCGCAGCCGCTGCCCGACGGTGGATTGGTGATGATCGCGGAGGATCGCACCGAACAGCTGGCCATATCCGCCATGCGCGACACTCTGCTGAGAACGCGTACCGCGACTTTCGACAATCTGTTCGAGGCGCTGGCGGTGGTCGCACCCGATGGCAATCTCGAGCTTTGGAACCGCAGCTTCCCGACCATCTGGGGGCTTGAGCCGGAAGAGATCGACGCTCATCCACAGGCTGAATCCCTGCTCAAGGCCATCGCAGAAAAGCTGTCCGACCGTGCGCAGATCGAACCGATCGGCCAGGTTATTCGCTCGGCGGCGCTCGACCGGCGCAAGCGTGAAGGCACTGCCGAACTCGCCGATGGCCGTACGCTCGATTATGCCGGCGTGCCACTGCCCGATGGCAATGGGCTGCTGATCGTGCTCGACGTGACCGCATCGCGTCAGGCTGAAGAAGCGCTCCGCGAACGCAACCGTGCGCTGGAAGAAGCCGATGCGGTGATGACCCGCTTCCTTGCCAATATGTCCTATGAATTCCGCACTCCGCTGACGTCGATCGGCGGCTTTGCCGAATTGTTGATGTCCGGGGTAGCAGGTGATCTTCAGCCACAGGCGCGCGATTATGTCGAGGCGATCGCGCAATCTGTGACCAAGCTGACCGAGCAGGTCGAAAACGTGCTCGACCTGTCGCAGAGCGAAGCCGGGTTGATGCCGCTGACCAAGCAGACGGTCGATCTTATGCCTTTCGTCACCGACATCGTGCGCAAGCGTGAGGAGCGCATCCTCGAGGCGGGAATCACCCTTGATCTCAGGGGCGATGCCGGCAGCAAGGCAGAGGCCGATCCCCAGCAATTGCGCCGTGCGATCGCGCAACTGCTGGACAATGCCATTGTCTTCACCCCTGCAGGTGGGCGCATCCGCGTCGAAATTCGCGCAAGACGCGAAGCGACACGGATCACCATCAGCGACAATGGACAGGGGATGACACATTCCGAGCTGGCGCGCGCGCTTGAAGGGATTCGGCCAAGCATCGACGGTACTCGCGTCGAACGGCGGCAGGGGCTCGGTATTCCACTCGCTCGCCAACTGATCGAAGCCCATGGCGGCGCGCTCGAGATCACCAGCCGCAAGGGACAGGGCACCAGCGCGGTTATCATTCTGCCGTGATCGTCGATTTGCCTGATCTCGCCGCTGTCGAGGCTTTCGGTGAGCGGATCGCCGAGCGGCTTGCAGCAGACGATGTCGTTTCGTTGAGTGGAAATCTGGGAGCGGGCAAAACCACACTCGCGCGGGCGATTATCGCCGCCATGGGGCATGTGGGCGAAGTGCCTTCGCCGACATTCACCATCGTCGAGCGATATGAAGATTTGCGCCTGCCTGTGGTCCATGCGGACTTCTACCGGCTGGACGATCCACAGGAAGCGGTGGAGATTGGGCTCGACGATTATCGCGAAGGGGCGGCGATGATTGCGGAGTGGCCAGAGAAAGCCGGTGGTTTCACCCATGAGGCAAGCTGCCTCGCGATTACGCTGGAAGCGGTGGGCGACATGCGCAGGGCCATTGTCGAACCCGGCGCAGCTTGGCAAAGCCGTTGGCCATGAACGCATTACCAGAGGGGATTCACCGCTTTCTCGAGCAGGTGGGCTGGGCCGGGTCGCATATCGAGCCGCTGCCGGGCGATGCCTCGTTCCGACGTTATTTCCGCCTGCGCGGCGAACCGGGCGAAGCGATGCTGATGTACGCACCGCCGCCTGAAGAAGACCCGGAGCCTTTTCTCGACGTTGCCCGCTGGTTGACCGACAAGGGGTTGCGCGCGCCTGCGATACTTGCCGAAGACCGCGCGCAGGGCTGGGTCCTGAGCGAGGATTTTGGCGACTGGCGAGTGCGCGAATGGCTCGATGAACATCCCGCCGAAGAGACGGCCATTTACGAAAGGGCGATCGATACTCTGGTTGCGCTCCACCACGAGCAGCCCGGACCTTTCCCGCCCTATGATATGGCGGTTTACCTGCGCGAAGCTGTCTTGCTGCCAGAATGGTATTGTCCGGCGATGGGCCTGACTGTCGATCAGCCGGGTTACCTCAAGAGCTGGGAGCTGGCACTGTCGCCGTTGCTGGCGCGCCAGCATCCCGGCGTTACCGTGCTGCGCGATTACCATGCGGAGAATATCATGCTGCCGCCAGATGGCAGCCAGGGCCTGATCGATTTCCAGGACGCGCTGATTGGCCACCCGGCCTATGATCTGGTCAGCCTGTTGCAGGATGCTCGGCGCGAGGTTGCGCCTGACCTGGAACGGCGGATGCTCGATCGCTATTTCGCTGCCCTCGACGCCGATCCGCAGTTCGAGGCCGACTATGCGGTGCTCGGTGCGCAGCGCAACGCCAAGATCGTGGGCATCTTCACCCGTCTGGCCAAGCGCGATGGCAAGCCGCGCTATCTGTCGCTGATCCCGCGTGTGTGGGAAGCGATGGAGCGTGACCTCAAGCACCCCGCGCTGGCGCCGGTAGCGGACTGGTTCGACGCCAATATCCCGCAAGCGATCCGCGACGCGCATGGAGGGGAGATCGCGTGACTGGGCTGGTGACCGACACCGCAATGGTCATGGCCGCAGGCATCGGCAAGCGGATGCGTCCGCTCACCGCGAGCCAGCCAAAGCCGCTGGTGCGGGTGGCGGGCAAGGCGCTAATCGATCATGCACTCGACCGTCTCGGCGACGCGGGAGTGACGCGTGCGGTGGTCAATGTGCACTATCTCGCCGATGCACTGGTAGCGCATGTCGAGCCGCGCAAGTGCCCTTCGATTACGATTTCCGACGAGCGCGAACTCTTGCTCGAAACCGGCGGGGGAATGGTCAAGGCGATGGCCGCGGGGCAGCTTCCCGACCCGTTCTTTTGTGTCAATGGCGACAGCATCTGGCTCGATGGCCCGCGAAACGCATTTGCCGATTTGTCGGCGCATTGGCGGCCGGACGACATGGACGCGCTGCTGCTTGTGGTTTCCCATGCTCGTGCGGGGAATTTCGATGGTCCGGGCGATTTCTATATGGATGCGCGCGGGAAATTGCGGCGCAAGCTTCCGGGTCGGATCGCGCCTTTCATCTATACCGGCATTCAGCTCGTATCGCACCGGCTGCTGCGTGACTCACCACAGGGCGCGTTCTCGACCAATATCTTGTGGAATCGCGCGATCGAGGAAGGGCGGCTCTATGGCCTCGCTTTCACCGGTCAGTGGTATGAGGTCGGGCGGCCCGAGCACGTGATCGCCACAAGGGAAGCGCTGACCGGTGGTTGACCGGCGTGGCTGACCGACCGGGACCGGAAATCTATTCCATCGCGGCGCACCGCGGCTTCGCCGATGCGTTGGTGGCAGGTCTGGTGCCGCGGTATCGCGAGGACGGCTTCGGCCTCGCGCGGCTGACGCTTTTGCTGCCGAGCGCCCGTGCGCAGCGGATCGTGACAGAGGCGTTCATCCGTCATTCCGGGGCAAACGGCGAGGCAGGGCTGCTGATGCCGCGGATGGCGGTGGTTGGCGATCTCGATCTCGACGAGCGGCTTGCCAACCTGTTCGATCCTCTGGACGGCATCGATATTCCGCCCGCCGTGGATCCGATGCGCCGCCTGTTCGCGCTGACCGGCTTGATCGCCGAGGACGAGGAAACGCAGGGCAGGGTGCCGCCAAAAGGCGCGGCACTGATCCGGCTTGCGCGCGAGATGGCGGCAACGATGGATCGGTTGCTGATCGAGGAAATCAGTCCAGCCGATCTTATGGACCCCGCTGTCGTCAGTCTGGACAAGGATCTCGCCGCCCACTGGCAGGAATCATTGCGCAGCTTTGCGCGGGTGCAGGCGCGCTGGAATGCAAGGCTGGCCGAATGGGCAGCCATCGATACTGCGACCCGACGCAATCTGTTGTTCGATGCCGCCGCAAGGCGCTGGCGCAGCAATCCGCCGAACACGCCGCTGATCGCGGCCGGGGTGACCAGTGCTGCACCGGCGCTCGCGCGGCTGCTGCGCGTGGTCAGCGAATTGCCGCAAGGCGCGGTGATCCTGCCGGACCTGGACTTGTCGATGAGCGGTGATGTCTGGGAGGAACTGGGACGTGCCGGTGCCACACCGGAACCGGGCGCGGAACCCTTCGCGCGCGGCGATGCGGTGACCCATCCGCAATATCACCTCAAATTGCTGCTCAACCGCATGGGCGTTGCGCGCGAGGAAGTGCGGCCATGGCATCGCCGTGGCGAAGCTGCCGCGCCGCCAGAGCGCAGCCATGCGATTTCGGCCCTGTTCCTGCCTCCGAAAGCCAGCCGGAGCTGGGCCGACCTGCCCGCCGACAAGCGTCGCTTGGCAGGCCTGAGGATCATGCGCAGCGCCAACCCGGAGGACGAGGCGCAGGCTGTGGCGCTGCTGGTGCGCGAAGCGCTGGAAACACCGGCAAAGCGCGTCGCGGTGGTCACGCCTGATCGCACTCTCGCGCGACGGATCGTCGCCCATTGCGCCCGCTGGGGCATCGAGGCGGACGATTCCGCCGGGCGCCCACTCTGCGATACCGCGGCGGGTCGGCTGTTGCTGCTGCTGGCGGAGATCATGGCGTCTGGGCCAGCTCCAGTCACGCTGACTGCGCTGCTGATGCATCCGCTGGTGGGTGAAGAGGACAAGCGCGGTGAATGGCTCGCCAACACCCGCGCTCTCGAGCGGAGTTTGCGCGGCCCGCGACCGCGCGAAGGGCTGGCGCCGCTGCGCGCAATCATTGCGCGACTGGAGCAATCGCAACCCGGCCTTGGCGTGTGGTGGGAGCGGGTCGAGGCCGATCTCGCTCCCCTGCTGGAAACCGACGAGAGTTTTGCCTTCGACGAGGCGTTGACCGTGCTCGCCAATGCCGCCGAAGCTTTCGCAGGCGACCGCGCATGGGCGCGCGAGGATGGTCGCGCGCTTGCCCGATTGATCGAGGATTTGCGCCTTCATGCCGGTGAGGCCGGGACGCGGCTCGCGCGGGAGGAAATCGACGTGGTGCTCCGCGATGTGATGGAGCAGGTCGCGGTGCGTCCGCCATGGGGCGGCCATTCGCGCGTCGCGGTCTACGGACTGCTCGAATCGCGCATGAGCCGGGCCGATCTGGTGATTTGCGCGGGGCTGAACGAAGGCGTCTGGCCGCCGCGCGGCTCGGTCGATGCACTGCTCGCGCCGCCTGTGCTGCGCCAGCTGGGTGTACCGGGCGGGGATTTCCGTATTGGTCTTGCCGCGCATGATCTGGCCGGTGCGCTCGGCGCGCCGGAGATCGTACTGAGCAGGGCGGAGCGCGACGCAGGCGGCCCCACCATCCCTTCGCGTTTCCTGCTGCGGGTCGAGGCTCTGCTGGGTGATATGGCCGAGCGCCATCGCGAAACGCGCGCGGTCGAGCTGGCCCGCTCGCTGACCATCGCCGAGCCCAGTCCGCCTTATCCGCAGCCCATGCCCAAGCCGAGTGCCGAGCAGCGCGATGTCGACATTTCGGCCACTGCGCTCGATCGCTTGCTTGGCGATCCTTACCAATTCTACGCCGGCAAGATCCTCGCCCTGCCGCAGCTCGACCCGGTCGATGCCGAGCCCAGCGCGGCGTGGCAGGGAACGCTGGTTCACGACATCCTCCAGCGCTGGCACGAGGCCTGCCGCTCTGATCCCGATTCCGCAATTGAGCCAATCATGGCCGCCGTGATGGAGGAGCAAAACATCAATCCGCTGCTCGCTGCGCTGTGGCAACCGCGCCTTGCCGCCGCGCTCGAATGGATCGTGGGCGAAGTGCGCCAGAGCGACCGCGCGGTGCTGGCGGTCGAGGCAAAGGGTGAAATGGATTTCGATGGGGTGCATATTCATGGCCGCGCCGATAGGATCGACCGCCTGCGGGACGGCGGTCTGGCGATCGTCGATTACAAGACCGGCGGACCGCCTTCGCCGACGCAGGTCAAGAAAGGCTATGCCCTGCAACTTGGCGTGCTCGGCCTGATTGCCGAGGCGAGCGGGTTCAAAGCGCTGGATGGGGCGGCTGAAGCATTCGAATACTGGTCTCTTGGCAGCAGCGACAAGAGCGCAACCGGCTTCGGTTATCGCGAAACCCCGCTCGACCGACGGACTGGACCGACCAGCGAGGAATTCCTGCCCGAAACGCGCATTTTCCTGAAAAAGGCGATTGAGCGATACATCAAGGGCGATGACCCGTTCACGGCGCGCGAAAACCCCGACTATCCGGCCTATGATACCTATGATCAGTTGATGCGGCTCGCCGAATGGTTGCCGCGTCTGGCCGAGGACGACACGCCATGAGCGGCGCAGTCTATCCGCTGCATGACAAGCAACGCGACGCGGTCGATCCGCGCGATAGCGTGTGGCTGTCCGCATCCGCCGGGACAGGCAAGACACAGGTCTTGTCCGCGCGCGTGCTGCGCTTGCTGCTCGAACCTTCAACACAGCCCTCGGACATCCTGTGCCTGACCTTCACCAAGGCCGGCGCGGCGGAAATGGCGGTGCGGGTCAATCAGGTGCTCGCCCGCTGGGTGCGGATGGACGACGCACAGCTTGGCCGTGAGCTGGGCTATCTCGGCGGGTCCGCCGATCCCGAAACCCGTGCAAGGGCACGCTCGCTGTTCGCCAGCGTGCTCGATTGTCCTGGCGGTGGCCTCAGGATCGATACGATCCACGCCTTCGCGCAATATCTCATCTCCGCCTTTCCCGGCGAGGCGGGTGTGCTGCCGGGCGTGCGCGCACTGGAAGACCGCGAGCGCGCGCTGCTGAGCGATGAGGTGCTAACGCAATTGGTGGTGGATGCGCGTCGGTCCGGCGACACCGCCACGCTGGACGCACTCGGCGATATGAGCCGCCGAAAAGGCCCGGACGGGGTCAAGCGTTGGCTGATGCGCTGCGCCGGAGCGGCTGACCTGTGGAACGGTCCAGGGGGCTGGCAACCGCCGATGCGTGCGCGGGTGTGCCAGCTTCTGGGGATTGCAAACGATGCGGACGAGCAAACGCTGGTCGCGCTGTGCGGGGACGACAGCTTCGATTTGGCGTCGCTCCGGCAGTGTCTTGCGCATTATGGCGAGTGGAAAGCAGCGTCGGGTGCGAAGGCGGTCGAGGCGATCGGGGCTTGGCTGGATTGCGATGCACCAGCGCGTCTGGCGACCCTCGGACAGCTCGCGGACGCGCTGTTCTTCAAGAACGGCAATCCCAAACTCCCAAAGAACGCAGATCCGGCATTCGCAGCTGCGAGCGCCAGGGTGGGCGATCACATCGCCGCGATTCGCGAACTGGCGTTGCTGATCGAGCTGGCCGATTTTCTCACCGCGCAATTGGAAGTCGGGCGTCGCTTCTCGCTGATGTGGGAGGAGGCCAAGCAGCGCGACGGGTTGGTCGATTTCGACGATCTCATCCGCCGCGCCGCGCGCCTGCTCTCGGATGCCAATCTCGGCCCATGGATACGCTTCAAGCTCGACCGGCAGTTCGACCATATACTGATCGACGAGGCGCAGGACACCAACGCCGCGCAATGGGCGATCATCGATGCACTGACCGATGATTTCTTCTCGGGTGAGGGTGTCCATGGTGATCGGCTGCGCACCATCTTCACCGTCGGGGACGTCAAGCAGGCGATCTTCGGCTTCCAGGGCACCAGTCCGAGGAATTTCACGCAGGCGCGGGAGAGGGTCGCCAACCGCATGGCGCGCAGCGCCGAAGCGGCACAGGAATTGCGCGGCGGGCCGAACCTGCGCCCCTTGCAGGATCTTGATCTCGAACGCTCCTTCCGCACGGCGGAAGCGATCCTGGCGTTTGTCGATAAAGCCATCGCCATGATCGGCCCGCCCAGCTTCGGGCTCGAGAAAGCGCCGCCGGACCATATCGGTGAGAGCCGTCCGGGTCTTGTCGCCCAGTGGAATCTGATCATCGACGGCAGCAGCGAGGCGGAGGAAGAGGCGCAGCACGATTGGCTGGCGCGCCATGACCGCACCTTGGCCGACAAGATTGCACGGCAGGTGGCACAGTGGCTCGATCCTGACGGGGCCGGCCTCCCGCTGGTCAAGGGCGAGAAGCCCGGCACTGCAAGGCGTGCCGGCCCGGGCGACATCATGGTGCTGGTGCGCAAACGCCGCGAACTGGCTTCGCTGATCGTTGCGCGGCTCTATGCGCATGGTGTGCCGGTGGCGGGTGTCGACCGCCTGCGATTGGGGGCACCGCTTGCGGTGCAGGATTTGATGGCCGCGCTGCGTTTTGCGGTGCAGCCGCTCGATGATTTGAATCTCGCCAATTTGCTGGTCTCTCCGCTGATCGGCTGGACTCAGGAAGAGCTGCTCGAAGAGGCCTATCGTCCGAACCGGAAGCGCCTCTGGCACCATTTGCGTGAGGCTGATGGCGGGGTGGCAGGCGCTGCGGTCGACAAGCTGAGGACGATCCTCGCGCGCGCCGACTTCGACAGTCCGCAGGCGCTGCTGCACTGGCTGCTGACCGGACCATTCGACGCGCGCAGGCGGTTGGTCGCGCGCCTCGGCGTCGAAGCAAACGATCCGATTGACGAATTGCTCAACGCCGCATCCGCCTACGCCAGCGCGCATACCGCCAGCCTTCAGGGTTTCATCCGCTGGTTCGACGCGGGCGAGGGAGAGTTGAAGCGCGAGGCGGGCGAAGCGGGCGATCTCGTAAGGGTGATGACGGTGCATGGCTCCAAGGGGCTTCAGGCGCCGATCGTGATCCTTGCGGACGCGGCGATCGCGCCGGACTCGCCCGGCGAGCTTGAGCTTTTCGAGACGTCCCTGGGGGAAGAGACGGGCAGGGCGGTGCCGCTGCCCGCATTGTCCAAAGAGCAGCGTGTCGGCCCGATCGCTGCAGCCCATGAACAGGCGGCGGCACGCGAGCTGGAGGAGCACTGGCGACTGCTCTATGTCGCGATGACCCGCGCGGAAGAGGCACTGTTCATTGCCGGTTCGCTCGGCCCGCGCGACGCCAGGCGCGGCGAGGCGCATGAGGATAGTTGGTACGCGCGGCTGTCGCTCCTGTTCGAGGATGAACCGCTCGAAGATCCGATCTGGGGCGCGCGGCGCGAATGGGGCGCGCTGACCACTCTCGTGCCGCAATCCGCGGCTCAGGGTGCCGATGCCGCTATCGATCAGCCGACGTGGCTGGAGCGCCCCGCACCCGAGGAACCGCGCCCGCCACGCCCACTAGCACCCTCCGGCCTTGGTGAGATCGAGGCGAGCGACCCGCCGCTGCCTCCCGAAGGTGCGCGGATCGCGGCACGGCGTGGCGTATTGATCCACGGCCTGCTCGAGCGTTTGCCCAATGTCGCTCCCGCCGATCGCGAGGAGCGCGGCACCGTCTGGCTTGCCCGGCAGGCGGCGGATGTCGATGCGTCCGAGCGCAAGGCCATGCTCGACAGCGCGCTCGCTGTGTTGGACGATCCAAGTTTTGCCGATATCTTTGCGCCGGATAGCCTCGCAGAAATTCCGCTGGCAGCGATCGTCGGCGGACGCGTGGTGGCGGGCACCGCCGACCGTCTGCTGGTCAGCCAAACCGAAGTGAAAGTAGTCGATTTCAAGACGTCTAGGCGTCCGCCGCTCCGGGTGGAGGATGTGCCGGAGGCGACATTGCGCCAGATGGCTGCTTACGTGGCCGCGCTCGAAGCGATCTATCCCGGGCGGACTGTTACCGCGGGACTGCTTTATACCCAAACCCCGCAGCTCATCGCCTTGCCGCGCACTTTGATCGAGGAATACAAGGGCCGCTTGATGGCGGGCGAGGAAAGCTTTGCCCGCTCGCGTATTGAGTAATGATGCTCGCACACTAGATCATGGGCATACGATAGAGGAGAAATTCCATGGCGACCGTTGCCGTCACCGATTCCAGTTTCCAGTCCGACGTCCTCGACGCCGGCAAGCCCGTTCTGGTCGATTTCTGGGCCGATTGGTGCGGGCCGTGCAAGATGATCGCCCCCGCGCTGGAAGAGCTGAGCGACGAGCTGGGCGAGAAGGTCACCATCGCCAAGATGGACATCATGGAGAACCCCGAAGTGCCGGGGCAGATGGGCGTGCAGGGCATTCCCTATCTGGTGCTGTTCAAGGACGGCAAACCGGCAGCGCAGATGCGTGGCGCCGCTCCCAAGAGCCAGCTCAAGAGCTGGCTGGAAGGCGAACTCTAGGACAATTGCTCATAACGCGCGGCGAGATCGTCCCACAGGGCGGGGCTCGCTGCGCCGAGCAATCCGGTGCGTTCGATCTCGTCGACGCGATAGGGTGAGCCATCGAGACGCGCGGCCTTGCCGCCTGCTTCGTTAAGCCACAACACCCCCGCCGCATGATCCCAGGCCAGCGTGCGGTTGAATATCGACACGTCGTTTTGGCCCAGCGCGAGACGCGGATATTGTTCGGCCGCACAGCGCGGCGTGTCGACCAGCCGATAATGTGGTGCGACATGGTTGCGGACCATTTCGCGTTCGGCTGGGTCCATGAAAATCGTCGAGATGGCGGCGACGGGTGGTTGCTCGCCGCTCGCTGTCGCTGAAATCCTCTCGCCATCGATGAATGCGCCCTTGCCGCGATGGGCGATGCACAGCCTGTCTGTCAGCACATCGTAGATCCACCCGGTATGCGCTTCGCCCGCCGATGCCATGGCAATCAATATGCCGAATGGCGGCTTTCCTTGCGCGAAATTATGTGTGCCGTCGATCGGGTCGACGATCCAGCAATCGTCCCTGAGCCGTTGCAGAACGGAAGGATCGGCGTGCGCGGCTTCCTCGCCGACGATGGGGAGGCCCGGGATGATGCGTTGAAGGCCTTCTGCCAGCATTTCCTCGGCGAGCCGGTCGGCCACGGTGACGAAATCGTCCTCAGCCTTCTCCATGATCTGGTCCGACGACAGCGACTGGTAATGCGGCAGGATCGCCTCGCGCGAGACTGCACGCAGCAGCTCCTGCATCGATGTGTGCAACGCGTCGGGGCTCACGAGCGATAGTCTGCGTTGATCGCGATATATCCGTGGGTCAGGTCGCAGGTCCACACCTCGGCATGGCCTTCGCCAAGCCCGATATCGACCGCGATATTGATATCCTGCCCCTTGAGGTGAGCGGCCACCGGTGTTTCGTCATAATCAGCCAATGGCTGGCCATCGCGCGCGGTCCATACACCGCCGAACCCGATAGACAGCTTATCGCGATCGGCCGGCTCGCCAGCCTTGCCCACGGCCATCACCACACGTCCCCAATTGGCGTCCTCGCCCGCAATGGCCGTCTTCACCAGCGGAGAATTGGCGATGGCGAGGCCGATGCGGCGGGCGCTGGCGTCACTCTCGGCACCTGTTACCAAAATCGAGATGAACTTGGCCGCACCTTCGCCGTCGCGCACCACAAGCTGTGCAAGATCGAGGCAGACCTGCCTCAGCGCAGCATAGAAGGCGTCTGCACCGGGACTCTCCCAGCTTTCAAGCCGCGCATTGCCCGCCTTGCCGGTGGCGAACAGCAGGACGGTGTCGCTGGTCGAGGTGTCGCTGTCGACAGTGATACAGGAAAAGCTCGTCGCATTGGCCTTTGACAGCATCTCCTGCAGGAAGTCCGGCGCGATCGCGGCATCGGTGAAGATGTAGCCGAGCATGGTCGCCATGTCGGGCGCGATCATGCCGCTGCCCTTGATAATCGCGGCAAGTTCCACGCGCGTCTCGCCGATCATCGCCGAAGCGCCCGCGCCCTTGGCGAAAGTGTCGGTGGTGCCGATGGTTTCGGCAGCTTCCTGCCAGCCGCATGGCTCGGCATTGAATGCTGCGGCAAGCCCTTCGCGCGCCTTGTCCTGCGGCAAGGGCACGCCGATCACCCCGGTGCTGGAGACGAACACATCGCTTGGATTGCAATCGAGATGGGCGGCTGCCTGCGCCATGATCGCTTCGACCGCCTCGCGTCCGCGATAGCCGGTGAAAGCGTTGGAATTGCCCGCATTGACCACAAGCGCGCGCGCTGAGCCGAGCCGAGCCTGCTCGCGCCCCAGCTCGACCTCGCTCGAACAGCAGACATTGCGGGTAAACACCCCGGCAACTGCCGTCCCCTCGGCCAGTTCGGCATAGGTCAGATCGCAGCGATCCCAGGTCTTATAGCGCGCACGGGCAATGCGCAGCGTGACCCCGGCGATCGGCGGGAGATCGGGAAACGGGCGGGCGAGGGGGGAGGGATTAAGGTCCATACGAACCCCTTATCGCCGGACAATAGGGGCAACAATGATTTACAACCGATCCGCTTCGGCTAGTCTGCTTCGATGCGATATTTTCTGTTTGCTAGCATTATGTTCGCGCTGGCTTCACCGGCAGTGGCGAAGGATGAATCGAGTGGACCGACAGCAATCGATCCGGGAAGCTGGGTGCCGTCGGACGATTATCCGCCAGCTGCATTGCATATGAACGCCGAAGGTGCGGTCGGTGTACGCATCAAGGTGGGAGAGGATGGGGTGCCAACCTATTGTGCGGTGCATCGAAGCAGCGGAAATGCAGATCTCGATAAAGCCGCCTGCGATGCGGTGATGCTAAGGGCCAAGTTTAGGCCCGCGACCGATGAGTCAGGCAATCCCGTCCAAAGTGTTTACTCCACCCGCATTGTCTGGAAGCTGGAGGGAGCGCAGACCCCACCGCCGGAAACCGCCGTAAGAGTAACTGCGATTATCGAAATGGACGGAACAGTTACCCATTGCGAAGTCGATGCAACCGGCACTTTGGAAGGCGAAAATGATGATATATGTGCAAAGAAGCCGCATTACCGACCTTTCGTCGGTAAAGATGGCGAGCCGGTGCGCAAACGGATTACCCTCACCACTTCCGTGCATTACGAGGATGTACCCGACGCAGCCGAATGACGATTGTCTCTGTTTGACTGGTTTCGTCGAAAGGTTGATTTCCCGTGCTGGACTAGTCCGACCGCTGTGACTATCTAGGGCGGCAATGTTCCGGCGTATCGTCACCCTGCTTGCCCTGCTCAGCGGCCTCACCGTTTTCGGTGCGCCTGCGCAGGCGGCGTTGACTCAGATGCTGGGCAGCCATGCCGAAGCTAGCCAGAGTTGCGAGCAGGCTCGGGCGGACGATTCGATCGTCCAGCCCAGCCTCCCGCTCGAACACAAGGCCCTGCAGGCTCCATCCGGCATCGCCGGTGCGAGCCTTTCCGACGCGGTCGCCGTTCCGACCGTGCGTTTCGGCATCGACCGCGCTTTCGAATAGCGCGCCGGATTTCATTCCAAGTTACGCACCGGCCCGGCGCGCATTGGCGCGGCAGGGTTGTTTTACCAAGACATTTTCCGCGAAAGCCCCAGTTCCATGTTCAACAATGTCATGAAGTCGTTTTTCGGCTCGTCGAACGATCGTTACGTCAAGTCGATGGGCAAGATCGTCAACCAGATCAATGCTCTCGAACCGCAGATCCAGGCGCTCAGCGACGAGGAGCTGACCGCGCAGACCGCCAAGTTCCGCGCCCAGCTGGACGAGGGCAAGACGCTCGACGACATCATGCCCGAAGCTTTCGCCACCGTGCGCGAGGCATCGATCCGCGTGCTCGGGATGCGCCACTTCGACGTGCAGATGATCGGCGGCATCGTTCTCCATCGCGGCGAAATCGCCGAAATGCGCACGGGTGAGGGCAAGACGCTGGTGGCAACGCTTGCCACCTATCTCAACGCGCTCGAAGGCAAGGGCGTGCACGTGGTGACGGTGAACGACTATCTCGCCAGCCGCGACGCGGAGTGGATGGGACGTCTGCACCAGTTCCTCGGCCTGACCATCGGCGTGGTCGTGCCGAACATGAACGAGTTCGAGAAACGCGACGCCTATAACGCCGACATTACCTACGGCACCAACAACGAGTTCGGCTTCGATTACCTGCGCGACAACATGAAGCACGATCGCGGTGAAATGGTCCAGCGCCCGTTCAATTTCGCGATCGTCGACGAAGTCGATTCGATCCTGATCGATGAAGCGCGTACTCCGCTGATCATCTCCGGCCCGACCGAAGACAAGCAGGATCTGTACATCTCCATCGATGCCATCGTGAAGGACATCGACGAGGAATGGTACGAGGCCGATGAGAAGACCAAGAACATCAGCTGGACCGAAGAGGGCACCGACGCGATCGAGGAGCGGCTGAAGGAGGCCGGGCTGCTCGAGACCGAGAACCTCTACGATGTCGAGAACACGCAGGTCGTGCATCACCTCGACCAGGCCTTGCGCGCGAACATCATGTTCAAGCGCGACACCGATTACATCGTCAAGGACGACAAGGTCATCATCATCGACGAGTTCACCGGGCGCATGATGGACGGTCGCCGCTGGTCGAACGGGTTGCACCAGGCGGTGGAGGCCAAGGAAGGCGTCAAGATCGAGCCGGAAAACCAGACCATGGCATCGATCACCTTCCAGAACTATTTCCGCATGTATCCCAAGCTGTCCGGCATGACCGGCACCGCCGCCACCGAGGCGGGCGAGTTCTGGGAAATCTACAAGCTCAACGTCGCCGAAATCCCGACCAACAAGCCGGTGTCGCGGATCGACGAGGACGATCAGTTCTACAAGAACACGCTCGACAAGTTCGAAGCGATTGCCAAGGCGATCAAGGAAAAGCACGAGATCGGCCAGCCGGTGCTGGTGGGTACGGTGTCGATCGAAAAGAGCGAATTGCTCAGTCAGTTTCTCGATCAGGAAGGCGTCAAGCACGAGGTGCTCAACGCCCGGTTCCACGAACGCGAGGCGCATATCGTGGCGCAGGCGGGCCGTCTTGGCGCGGTGACCATCGCCACCAACATGGCCGGGCGCGGGACCGACATCCAGCTGGGCGGCAATCTCGAATTCCGCATCGACGACGAGCTTGGCGCTATGGCCGAGGACGATCCTCGGCGCCCCGCCGAGTTGGAGCGGATCAAGGCCGAGCTCGCGGCTGAAAAGGCCAAGGTGATCGAGGCGGGCGGATTGTTCGTGCTCGGCACCGAAAGGCACGAATCGCGCCGCATCGACAACCAGTTGCGCGGCCGCTCGGGCCGTCAGGGCGACCCCGGCCTCTCGCGCTTCTACCTGTGCCTCGAAGACGACCTCCTGCGCATCTTCGGGCCGGATACGCTGTTCTCCAAGATGATGAACTCCAACCTCGCCGATGGCGAGGCGATCGGCTCCAAGTGGCTCTCCAAGGCGATCGAGCAGGCGCAGAAGAAGGTCGAATCGCGCAACTTCGAAATGCGCAAGCAGGTGGTCGAATACGACGACGTGATGAACGACCAGCGCAAGGTTGTGTACGACCAGCGCGCCGAGATCATGGATTCCGAAGCGGTCGACGACGTGGTCATCGATATGCGCCATGACACGATCAATGCGATGGTCGGCGAAGCTTGCCCTCCGGGATCGTACCCTGAGCAGTGGAATGTCGAAGGACTGAAGGAACGGCTTGAGGAAGCGCTCGGCCTGACCCCGCCAATCGACGAGTGGATGGAAGAGGACCGGATCGAACCCGAACTGATCGAGGAACGGCTGGTCGCGATGGCCGATGAGCTGATGGACGGCAAGATGTCGCAGGCCGATCCGCAGCAATGGCGGATGTTCGAGAAAAGCCTGCTGTTGCGCTCGCTCGACTTCCACTGGAAAGAACATCTCGCAACGCTCGACGCGCTGCGCCAGGTGGTGTGGCTGCGCGCCCATGCGCAGATGACGCCGATCAACGAATACAAGCAGGAAGCGTTCAGCCTCTTCGAACGGATGCTCGATCAACTGCGCGAGGATGTGACCGGGCAATTGCTCAAGCTGGAGATCATGCAGGCAGCACCCGAGCCGGTGCCGCAGGCGGTTCTGGCCGGCCTGCCCGATTTCCTGACTGGCCATATCGATCCGCTTACGGGGCTGGAAGATTCGGGCGACGGAGACGGCTCGGCACTTCGGCCCGAACTGTTCGGCTCGCTCGCCGGTAGCCCGCGCGCTGCCGTTGGGCCGGGCGGATCGGATACCAATAACCCCTATGCGGCGATGAACATCAGCCGCAATGCGCCATGCCCTTGCGGTTCGGGCAATAAGTACAAGCACTGCCACGGCGCAATGACCGCGGAAGCCTGAGCGCAGACAAAAGCTTCAAAGGGCGCGCGGCTGCCGGAGCATGGCTTCGAGCGGCGGCGCGCCCGCTTCCGCTTCGATCATGCCTATACGCTCGAACCCGCACGAACCGTAAAAGCCGCGATTGGCCGGGTTAGAGTTTTCGAGATAGGCGGGCAGGCCTTCGCGGTCGCAGGCGGTCAGTACCGGGGCGATCAATTTTCGCCCCAGACCCTTGCCCCTCTGCGCCCTACGCACGCCGATGGTGAACAGATAGACATGCGGCATGGTCGGATGCGCCTTCTCCATCGCCGACATGGCGCGATTGGCGCGGGCATAGGCGCCGCGGCTGCTCTTGCCCATGATCGCCCATAACAGGGCGGGTTTTGCGGCAAGCGGCGGCTCGAGGTCGCCGCCGGGCATCATCCACATCGCTGCGCCTGCATCGTAGAGAGTATAGGCAAGCCCACGCGGGCAATAGACATGCCGTGCGAGCGCCCGGAACGCGTTCGCCATCCCGTCGGCCCGTCCGAACAGCCAGCGATTGAACGGATCTTCGCGGAAGGCATCGGCAGTGATGTCGCCGACGTCGTTCGCCCGTTCCTTCGTGGCGCGGACGAGACCTGTTCCGAGGTCAATCGTTTCCGGGCTCATAGCGTGATCCTCCGTCGGGCTGGCGCTCGCAGTGATTGGCCGATAGGAGCGCGTCCATGCTCATCACCGCAGGTATTTTCTTCATCACCGCCGTCCTCTACGCAAGCGTCGGATACGGCGGCGGGTCGACCTATAACGCGGTCCTCGCGATGTCTGGCATAGATTATCGCCTGATGCCGGTGCTGGCGCTCGCCTGCAACATCATCGTGGTGACCGGCGGCTGTATCCGCTTTGCGCGCCTCAACATAATGCCGTGGCGCGGGGCCTTGCTGCTGACCGCGATTGCTGCACCTGCAGCCTTCCTCGGCGGGCTGACCCCGATCGACAAGCACCCCTTCCTGCTGATCCTCGGCGCGAGCCTCGTGGTAACCGGCGTCACCCTGCTGATCCCAGTGCGCAAGGCTTCGACGGAAGGCGCACTGCCGGAGGACGTCGAGCCGACCCGCTATGCGCGTTTCATGCCGCTGTTGGTCGCACCGATCGGTTATCTCGCCGGGCTGGTCGGGATCGGGGGCGGTATCTTCCTTGCGCCCTTCCTGCACCTCGTGCGCTGGAACAACGCGCGCGCGATTGCTGCCACGGCCAGCCTGTTCATCCTCGTGAACTCGCTGTTCGGGCTCGCCGGGCAATTGCTGAAGGGCGGGGCGGACAATCTTTCGACCGCGGTCACGCTGGGCCTGCCTCTGTTGATCGCGGTCGCCATCGGGGGCCAGATCGGCAGCCTGCTGGCCTCGCGCATCTTGCCTGCGACATGGATCCGCTGGCTGACCGCCGCGCTGACCCTGTGGGTCGGCGGGCGCTTGCTGCTGGGCATGTGAAGAAGAATGGCTCCCCGAGTTGGATTCGAACCAACGACCAAGTGATTAACAGTCACCTACTCTACCGCTGAGCTATCGGGGAGCAGCCAAATCGGCAGGGGTGCGCCTATATGGGCGGCGCGCGGCTTTGGCAAGCGGGTGGATGAGCATTTTTTACAAACTGTCGCGATCAGACCAGAAACTGCTCCGCCACAATGCGTTCGTCGAGCGAGTGGCCGGGGTCGAACAGCAAGGTCAGATGGTTGTCCTGCGTCACCCGGATCGTGACATGTTCGATATCGCGCACCTCCTTCTGATCGGCGACGACCGATACGGGCCGCTTCTCCGGTTCCTTGACCGTTAAAGCGACGGAATAGCGGTCCGGCAGTATGGCTCCGCGCCAGCGGCGAGGGCGGAACGGGCTGATCGGGGTCAGCGCCAGCAGGTTCGAATCGAGCGGCAGAATCGGTCCGTTGGCGGAAAGGTTATAAGCGGTCGAACCGGCGGGTGTAGAAACCAGCACCCCGTCGCAGACCAGTTCGTCGATCCGCACCTTGTCGTTGACCGTGATCCTGAGCTTGGCGGTCTGACGCGTTTCGCGCAGCAAAGAGACTTCGTTGATGGCGCAATATTCGTAGCGCGTCCCGTCGCGGGTGGTCGCCTCCATCGTCAAGGGCGCAATTGTGTGGGGGTTAGATTTGGCAACCCGCGTCAGCAGCTTATCGATGATACGGGGGCGGTTCATCAGGAAGCCGACCGTCCCGAGGTTGATGCCATAAACGGGCAGAATGCGGCCCGAATCGAGCATGGCATGGAGCGTCTGGAGCATGAAGCCATCGCCGCCGACTACCACCACGGCTTCCGCATCTTCCATCGGCACCCAGCAATTCAGGGCGCGATATTCGTCGGCGACGGCCTGTGCCTTTTCGCTGTCGGATATCGCCAGTGCGAGGCGTGAAAATTCAGGCATGTATTCCTCGAAACTGTCCCAATTGCGAACTGGCTACCCTTCGCTGGTGGAAAAGGCTATGGCCACCAGGTGATATTGGCAATGCGCAGTGACTCGCCCTGCCAAAAGTGCTGTGAGATCGCTCAATAAAAATCAGGTCGCACAGACAAGGCAATTAATGGCTTCGAAAACCCCCCTTCCGGGCGATCCCTTGACTGGGCTCGCCGATCTCGAACAGGGCAAATCCACCATCGCTGCGTGGCAGCATGAGTGGCCCAGTTCGGCTGGCGTTTGTCCGCTTCATGCTATGCTGATTGCCGTGGGGCGGATCGAGACGGTCAACATCGCCTATGGCGAGCACACCGGCGATGCCGCACTGATCGAAATTGCCCGTCGTATCGACCACTTCGCCGCCGACGAGCTGGAAAGCGCGGCATGGGTCGTGGCGCGCGTAGGCGGCGGAACCTTCCTGGTGGTCGCGCGCGACCGGTGCAGCCGTGAACGCTGGCAATGGTTTGCCGAGGCGCTGGCTGACGCAATTGCAATGCCGATCGCCACACCGATTGATGACAATTCCGTGCGGCTATGGCCGCGTATCGCACTGATGCGCGCGGTTTCTGGCGATACGCCGGACATGATCCTGGATCAGCTCGCGGACGCCTTGCACCGTGCGCGTGAAGAGCGCGGACGCCGGGTGGTGTGGGTGTCGGGCGAACTTGCCCATGTTGCGGTGTCCAACCAGCAGCTTGAGGCGGACATGTTGGCGGCGATCGATCGCGGCGAGATCGAAATCGTGTTCCAGCCGCAATATGCGTTGCCGGATGACGCGCTGATCGGGGCCGAGGCACTGGCGCGCTGGCAGCATCCCGAGATCGGCCGGTTGGGAGCGAATACGCTGTTCACGCTGGCGGAGCGCACTGACCATGTTGCCCAGCTTTCCCGCCACATTGCCGAACGGGCGCTGGCCGAGGCGAGCCGTTGGTCGGCCGACTTGCGCCTATCGATCAACGTGACGCCATCGGACCTCGCGGCGGGCAGCTTCGCTACGGAATTTCTGCAAATGGTCGAGCGCAGCGGCTTTCCCGCCGACCGTTTGACGATCGAGATTACCGAACAGGTCCTGCTGGCCGAACTGGAGCAGGTGACGCGCGCCCTGCGACCACTGAAAGAGGGCGGAATTTCGGTCGCGCTGGATGATTTTGGCGCCGGCTACAGCAATTTCCGCTATCTCAAGATCCTCCCGATCGACATGCTCAAGCTCGACCGTTCGATGGTCGAGGGTATTGCCGATGACGAACGCGATCTGGCGGTGCTGCGCGGGATCACCGCCATGGCGCGGGCACTCGGTCTTGGCATCGTGGCCGAAGGGGTCGAGCAGGACATGCAGAGGACCATCCTCCAGCGCGAAGGGGCGGCCTATTACCAGGGCTTTCTGCGGTCGCTGCCAGTATCCACGGAAGAGTTTCGCAAGCTTGCCGACGCAGCCTAAGCGGCTTCTTTCTTCGACGATTTGCGCAGGATGCCCGACAGTCCTCGGGTGAGCTGGTAGAGCCCGTTGAGGCGGCTTTGCGGATCGCCCCAAGCGCGGTTGATGACCAGCTTCATGTCCGGGCGCAGCTTGGCCGTGCCCTTCAGCCTGTCGACATAGGCGATCAGACCAGCCGGATCGGGGAAATCGTCGCGATGGAACGTGACCAGCGTACCCGCCGCGCCGACATCGATCTTGGCGATATTGGCGGCGATGGCCTGATGCTTGATCTCGATCAGCTTGACGAGGTTGGCCGTGGGCGAGGGCAAGGGGCCGAAGCGGTCGATCATTTCTGCGGCCAGCGCCTCGATCTCGGATTTGCCATCGGCATCGTTGAGGCGGCGATAGAGCGCCATGCGGACGGCCAGATCGGGAATGTAATCCTCTGGGATCATGATCGGCGCATCGACGGTGATTTGCGGGCTGACCGTATCGCGCTTGGGTTCGAGCCCCAGCTCGCCCGCCTTTGCCGCCAGGATCGCGTCTTCCAGCATCGCCTGATAGAGTTCGAAGCCGACTTCCCGGATATGGCCCGATTGCTCGTCGCCGAGCAGATTGCCTGCGCCGCGAATATCGAGATCGTGACTGGCGAGCTGGAATCCTGCGCCGAGGCTGTCGAGATCGCCCAGCACCTTGAGGCGCTTTTCCGCGACCTCGTTGATCTGCGTATCGGCGGGATAGGTGAGATAGGCATAGGCGCGCAGTTTCGAGCGGCCCACACGCCCGCGCAGCTGGTAAAGCTGGGCAAGGCCGAAACGGTCGGCGCGGTGGATGATAATGGTGTTGGCGGCAGGCAGGTCGAGCCCGCTTTCGACGATGGTGGTCGACAGCAGCACATCGTATTTGCCCTCGTAGAAGGCGCTCATCCGCTCCTCGATCTCACCCGGAGCCATCTGACCGTGCGCGGCGACGACCTTCACTTCGGGCACGGCTTCGCGCAGCCATGCCTCCAGCTCGGGCATATCGGAGATGCGCGGGACAACGATGAAGCTCTGGCCACCGCGATGATGCTCGCGCAGCAGCGCTTCGCGCACGACGATCTCGTCCCACTCCATGACGTAGGTCCGCACAGCCAGCCGGTCGACGGGCGGCGTCTGGATAGTGGAGAGTTCGCGCAGCCCCGTCATCGCCATTTGCAGCGTGCGCGGGATCGGCGTGGCGGTCAGCGTCAGCATATGCACGTCGGCGCGCAGCTGTTTGAGTTTTTCCTTGTGGGTGACGCCGAAACGCTGTTCCTCATCGACGATCACGAGACCGAGATCCTTGAACTTGGTCTGTTTCGACAGGATCGCGTGGGTGCCGACCACGATATCGACCTGCCCATTGGCGAGGCCATCGCGGGTTTCCTTTGCCTCTCGCGCAGAGACGAGACGGCTGAGGCGTCCGACCTTGAGCGGGAAGCCCGAAAAGCGGCTCAAGAAATTCTCGAAATGCTGGCGTGCGAGCAGGGTGGTGGGGGCCACCACGGCCACCTGCTGGCCGTTCATCGCCGCAACGAAAGCGGCGCGCAGCGCGACCTCGGTCTTTCCGAAACCAACGTCGCCGCAGACCAGCCGGTCCATCGGCTTGCCGCTTTCTAGGTCCGCCAGCACATCGGCGATGGCGCGGTCCTGATCCTCGGTCTCCTCCCAGGGGAAACGGTCGGCGAACTGGTTGTACGAGCTGTCATCGACGGGGAAGACGGGCGCCTTGCGCAAGGCGCGCGCGGCGGCGGTGCGCAGCAGTTCGCCCGCGATTTCGCGAATGCGTTCCCGCATCTTCGCGCGGCGTCGCTGCCACCCTTCGCCGCCGAGCCGGTCAAGCTGGACGGCGTGCTCGGACGAGCCATAGCGCGAGAGGACATCGATATTCTCGACCGGGATGAACAGCTTGTCCCCGCCTGCATATTCGAGGCGAACGCAGTCATGCGCGCTCTTGCCGACGGTGATCGGTTCGAGGCCGAGATATTTACCGATGCCATGCTCGGTATGCACGACCAGATCGCCGCGATTGAGCGCCGACAGCTCCGCCATGAAGGCATCGGAATCCTTGCGCTTGCGACGCCTGCGGACAAGCCGGTCCCCCAGCACGTCCTGCTCGGTGAGCAATTCCAGCTCGTCGTTGGCGAAGCTGGCGTCGAGCGGCAGGACGATGGCCACCGCCTTGCCCTTGGCCGATTTACCCAGCGCTTCCTGCCAGCTTTCGGCCAGTTGGACCGGCGTGCCCGCTTCCTCGACGATCGAGGCGATGCGCGCACGGCTGCCGACCGAATAGGCGGCGAGCAGTGGTCGCTTGCCGCTTTTCGAGACGGATCTGAGGTGCTCAGCAAGGATCGGATAGACGTTTTCGCCCCGCGCGCGCTCGGGGGCCAAGTCGCGACCCGAGCGGAAACCGAAATCGATCACCGTAGCGCTTTCGGGTTCGGCGAACGCGGTGGCCCGGTGAACGGGCTGCTGGTCCAGTCCCTGCGCAAGTTCCTCGGACGACAGATAAAGTGCCGATGGGGTGAGCGGGCGATAGCTACCCTTGGCTTGCCCGGTCGCGCTCTGGCGTTGTTCGAAATAGTCCGCGATATCGCCCAGCCGTTCCTCGCCCGCCTGCATGGCCGCGATGTCGATGACGCACACGTCTTCCCCGGCGAAATAGTCGAACAGGCTGACCATCTTGTCTTCGAACAGCGGCAGCCAGTGTTCCATCCCGGCAAGGCGACGCCCCTCGCTGACTGCCTCGTACAGCGGATCTTGTGTGGCGGCAGCGCCGAATTGTTCGCGATAACGCCCGCGGAAGCGCTTGATGCTCGCGTCATCCAGCAGGGCTTCGGACGCGGGCAGCAGCAGATGCGACTTGAGCGTACCGGTGCTCATCTGCGTATTGGGATCGAAGGTACGCAGGCTTTCCAGTTCATCGCCGAAGAAATCGAGCCGCAATCCCTGATCGAGCCCACTCGGGAAGATATCGACGATCGAACCGCGGATGGCGAATTCGCCTGCGTCGATCACCGTGTCGGTGCGCGAATAGCCTTGCCGCTTGAGCAGTGCGGCGAGGCTTTCCATGCCGATGTCCATGCCCGGTTTGAACTCGCGCACGGTCTCGCGGATGCGGAAGGGCGTCAGGACGCGCTGGGTGAGCGCGTTGATCGTGGTGACGACCAGTTGGTGTTCGGGCTTGCCCGCCTGCAGTCGGTGCAAAGCGGCAAGCCTTCGCGCGCTGACCGTCAACGCCGGACTCGCACGGTCATAGGGCAGGCAATCCCACGCCGGAAACTCGATTACGTCCAGCTCTGGTGCGAAGTATCGCGCCGCTTCGCTGATCGCGTGCATCGCCGCATCGTCGGGTGCGATGAACACCGCGCGCGAGCGCGCCGCGCGTGCCATATCGGCCATCACCAGCGCCTGCGCTCCGCGCGCAACGGAGGACAGGGTGAGGGGCTTCGTGGCTTCGAGAATGCGAGTGAAATCGGGCATCGTCATCCAAATCGATCAGGCGTGATCGCGTTTCCGCGCAAACACGAAAACCCGCCCGAGTGGTTCGGGCGGGGGCTGGAGTATCCCATTTAGTCGCGCAGGCCCGTCAGGCAAGCCGCGCGGCCAATTAGGATCAAATTGTCACGTAATCGAGCTTCTGCATCGCCTCGATCTGCGGGCCGGCGAAGCGTTCGGGCACGGCCTGCGTTTTCAGCGCCCACGCCATCACATCGACATCGTCCTCGTCCAGCAGCGCCTCGAACCAGACTAGCTCTGCCTCCCGCCAATCGGCGTGATAGCGATCGAAGAACCCGCCGATCATGTAATCCGCCTCGCGCGTGCCGCGATGCCATGCGCGAAAGCGGCTGCGGGCGATACGAGTTTCGAAGGAAAGTATGTTGGTCATGGGGTCAAGGGGCACCGGGTTCGACAATCCAGTGCCCCTCTAGCCGCATTACACCCTCGCATTCAAGCGAAGGGCGCGCGCGTCAGGGATGGGTATGGCTGTATACGACCATGGAATCGGCGGTCATCGCTTCATCCTCTGCCATGATCTTCTTGGCCGCTTCTTCCGATCCCGCGACCTTGACCAGCGCCTTGCGGAATGCCGTGCGTTCGGGCGGGTTATGGCTGTCCAGCATCGCCATCCCGCGCGGCATCTTGAACACCATCATGATGTCGTACCGACCGGACGACAGCCAATGGATCGCGGGTTGTTCCATTCCCGCTTCCTTGGTTGCCGGGCCGAAATACTTCTCCCCCATTTCGTTCCAGCGTTCGCCCATGCCGGGTTTGAGCTTGAGAAATTCGATCCGGTATGTGGTCCGTGCTTCCTCTTCCTCGGCGGCCTGTGCCTGCGCAGGTGCCCCGATATGCGTCACAGCGGGATAGCTGAAGACGGCTGTTCCAAGGACTGCTGCTATTGCTAGTTTGCGGATCATCGTATTCCCTCCTTGATGGATTGGACATACGACCCTGTCGGTTCTGGCTGTTATCGCCGCGGAGGATTGGCGTTCGCTGTCCCCCCGTCGAGCGTCGCCTGAGCGGGAGTAGACGCTCAATTTCGCATTATGACAAGCCTGTTACGGCTGGCTTCGCAGAATCGGATCGATCGGTTAGGACAGGGCCATGCGATCCGATGCGCTCAATCCGCTGTTTGCCGAAGTCGATACGCTCGATGGCGTCGGAACGAAACTGAAGAAGCCGCTGGACCGGCTGGGCCTGACGCGGGTCAAGGATGTTGCCTATCACCTGCCCGAACGCTTCGTTTCACGGCGAGCGGTGCAGAACCTTGACGAAGCTGGCGAGGGCGAACAGATCGTCATCGCGCTGACGCCGACCGAGCATCGGGCGAGCCGCAACCAGCGCGGCCCCTATCGCGTTCTGGCACAGGATGCGGTGGGCAATGTGCTGGCGCTGACATATTTCGGGCGTGCGTCCTACAACGCGAAGAAACAGTTGCCCGTGGGCGAGAAACGCTGGGTGGCGGGCAAGCTGGAACGCTATGGCGATATGCTTCAGATCGTTCACCCCGATCATGTGCTGGAAGAGGGTGGCGAGAGCCTCGGCCATCTGTGCGAACCCGTTTACCGTTTGTCCGAAGGACTGACCCAGCCGCTGATCGGCAAGCTGGTGGCTCAGGCGCTCGAGCGTTTGCCAGATCTGTCCGAATGGATCGAACCCAGCCAGCTCGATGCGCAGCAATGGCCGAACTGGCGCGATGCGCTGCATTTGGCGCATCGCGGGGAGCATGAGGCTGCGCGCGACAGGTTGGCCTATGACGAGATGCTTGCCAACGCGCTTGCGCTGATGCTGGTGCGGGCGGACAATCGCAAGCGGCAGGGCCAGCCGCTCCATGGCGATGGCCGGTTGCGTGACAAGCTCGCGCTGCCGTTCCCGCTGACGGGTGCGCAAACACGCTCGATTGCCGAGATCGAAGGCGATCTGGCGCAGCAATCGCCGATGCTGCGCCTGCTTCAGGGCGATGTCGGCGCGGGAAAGACCGTGGTGGCACTGGAAGCCATGTTGATCGCGGTCGAGGCCGGGGCGCAGGCGGCCTTGCTGGCGCCGACCGAACTGCTGGCGCGCCAGCACTACGAAACCTTGCGTCGCATGGCGGCACCCACCGGCGCAAATATCGCCATCCTCACCGGGCGGGATAAGGGCAAGGCGCGTGAGGCGACGCTGATGGGGCTGATGGATGGCAGCATCGATATCGTGGTGGGCACCCATGCGCTGTTCCAGGATCAGGTCGCCTATCGCGACCTCGCGCTGGTGGTGATCGACGAGCAGCATCGCTTCGGCGTTTCGCAGAGGCTGATGCTGGCGAGCAAGGGCAAGCGCACCCCGCACGTGCTGGCGATGACGGCAACCCCGATCCCGCGTACGCTGACGCTGGCGCAATATGGCGAGCTCGATGTCAGCAAGCTCGACGAACTGCCGCCCGGTCGCCAGCCGATCGATACCCGGGTGGTCGGCATCGAGCGGCTGGACGAAGTCGTCTCAGGCATCGCGCGCCATATCGAGGGCGGCGGACAGGCCTATTGGGTATGCCCGATGGTGCGTGACAGCGAGGAAGGCGATACCGCTGCCGCCGAAGCGCGCTTTGCTGCGCTGAGAGAGCGTTTCGGTGACGATGTCGCGATGGTCCACGGCCAGCTCGCCAGCGAGCTCAAGGACGCCGCGATGGAACGGTTCGTGTCGGGCGATGCCAAGCTGCTGGTCGCGACCACGGTAATCGAGGTGGGAGTGGACGTGCCCAACGCCACGCTGATGGTGATCGAGCAGGCCGAGCGTTTCGGACTTGCCCAGCTTCACCAGCTGCGCGGGCGCGTCGGGCGCGGGTCGGAGAAATCGGTCTGCCTGTTGTTGCGTTCGGGCGAACTCAGCGAAACCTCGCGTGCGCGGCTCGCCCTGATGCGCGAAACGCAGGATGGGTTCAGGCTTGCGGAGGAGGACTTGCGCCTGCGCGGCGGTGGCGAACTGCTGGGCACGCGCCAGTCGGGCGATGCGCCGTTCCAACTCGCCACGCTGGAACAGATCACGCGCCTGCTTCCGGTCGCGCATGACGATGCCTGCCTCCTGGTCGAGCGCGACGGCGGGCTGGACGGAGAGCGCGGAAATGCCGCGCGCGTGCTGCTTTACCTGCTCGAACGCGATTTCGGTGTGCGGACCCTGCGCGGCGGCTGATCCGTTGCACCGTGGCAGACATAACCTGCCTGCATAAGGCACGGAATGGGCGGGCAATGTGGTGGCCAAGCCATTCGGGCTATCCTAGTCAGGATGTGGCGGGCGAAGTGGAATAAAGGCGCGAGCGCGAATGCTAGAAATCAATGTCGCTTTGTCCGACCCCGGATCCGACTGCAATGAGGATCGCGTGGGCTACGCTCGCGACACCATGTGGGTGATCGATGGCGCTACCGGCACTGGCGACAAGCTGACCGACACGCCCAGCGATGCGGCTTGGTTGGCCGAAACCGCCAATGCCGCCTTCGCCGCACTGGTCAATGCCGAGCCCGATCTAGGCCTGCAAGAGCTGGTGCGCGCTGCCATCGCTCATTGTCGCGATGAATTTGAAACCGTTCAGCTTGGGCCGTTGCAGCCCGATGCGACCTTGCCTTCTGCCGCCTTCATGCTCGCCCGCGCGCGTCATGGTGAACTGGAAATCGTCTCGCTTGGCGATTGCGGCACGCTGATCGAGCGCGACGGCGAGGTGGTGGTGATCGGAACCGGACAGTCGGCGAAAGAGAACGAGACCATCGCCCACACCAACGCGATCCTCGCCGAAACGCCGGGGCTGGAGGGACGGGAACTGATCGAAAAAATCGCGCCCAAGCTCAAGACTGACCGCAAGCGCATGAATCGCGAAGGCGGTTACTGGATCTTCTCACTCGCGCCCGAGGCGGCAGACCATCTGCGCCGCACCGAGGTGCCGATCGAGGATGGGCAGGAGATCGCCATGGCCAGCGACGGCTTCCTGCGGCTGATCGATGTGTTCGACTGCGAGACGCCCGCAAGCCTGCTTTCCGCCAGTGGGCAGGGCGCGGCCAACGCCCTGCTGACCGAACTGCGCGGTCTGGAGCGCGCCGCAGACTCCCGCGAGCGTTTCCCGCGGATCAAGCTGATGGACGATGCCAGCTTCCTCCACGCCACACACAGGGCGGACTGATGAACGTTGCGCTCGAAGCCTTGACCGCCGAACTGGCGCCGCAATTCGGCGAACGCTGGATCACCAACCCCTCGCGCCTGGAAACCTTCGCCTATGCCGAAGGGCATCATGCCAAACTGATTCCCGCCCTGGTCGTCCAGCCGGAGACGACCGAGGAGGTCTGCATCCTGATGGCGGCTACCCATCGCCATGGAGTGCCCGTGGTGGCGCTCGGGGCGGGAACGTCGCTGGAGGGTAACGCCAGCCCCGTAGAGTTGGGCCTCACGGTCGATTTCTCGCGCATGGACCGCGTTCTTGAAGTGAGCGCGGAGGATATGCTCTGCGTCGTCCAGCCCGGGGTGACGCGGGTTGCTCTCAACACAGAATTGCGCACGACCGGGCTGTTTTTCCCGCTCGATCCCGGTGCCAATGCGACCATCGGCGGCATGATCGCCACCCGCGCTTCGGGGACCAATGCAGTGCGCTATGGCACGATGCGCGAGACGGTGCTGGCGCTCAAAGTGGTGCTCCCTGATGGCACGCTGATCCAGACAGGATCGCGGGCGCGCAAGTCGGCAGCCGGATACGATCTCACGCATTTGTTTACCGGCTCGGAGGGAACGCTTGGGCTGGTGGTAGAGGCGACGTTGCGGCTGCACGGCATTCCCGAGCATGTGCTCGCCGGAAGTTTCACCTTCGACACCATCGAAGGCGCGGTTTCGACGGTTATCAACACCATCCAGCTGGGGGTGGCGGTGGCGCGCATGGAGCTGCTCGATCCGGCGGCAATCCGTGCCTGCAATGTCTATTCGCACCTCGACTTGCCCGAATTGCCGACGCTGTTCATCGAACTCCACGGCAGCGAGGCGATCATCGAAGACCAACGCGCCACCATCGAGGCTATCGGCAGGGATCTGGGCGGGCGGGACTTTGCCATGTCCACTGATGCCGACGAGCGCAACCGGCTGTTCCGCGCTCGCCATGACGCCTTGCCCGCGGCGCGCGCCAGTCGCCCAGGTGCGGTGGTCTGGTCGACAGATGTGTGCGTCCCGATCTCGCGGCTGACCGACGCCATCGCCGGGGCTCACGCGGCAATCGAGGAGGCAGGATTAACCGCGCCCATCGTCGGTCATGTGGGTGATGGCAATTTCCATGTGCTGTTCGTGCTGGACCCGGCAAAGCCCGAGGAATGGGAGCGGGCAGGGCGCGTCAACGACAGCCTGGTCAACCATGCGCTGTCGGTTGACGGCACCTGCACCGGCGAGCACGGCATCGGGCTGGGCAAGCGTCAGGCGCTGGTGCGCGAACACGGCGATGCGGCAGTCGATCTGATGCGCACGATCAAGCGCGCCATCGATCCCGATGGTCGGCTCAATCCGGGCAAGGTGTTCGAACTGACCCCGGCAACCGCGAAGGACGATCATGGCTGATCGGGCGGCGGGGCGCGCCGGATGAGCAGCGCGGAGGGGGGCAAGGCGCAGGCCATCGTGCCGGACCAGCGGCGTCTGCTGCTGCTTTACCTGTTGCTCGGCTTTTCTGCCGGCCTGCCGTTCTATATGTTCAACGCGGTGCTGACGCTGCGCCTCGCGCGGCATGGCATCGATATCGTGCTGATCGGCTTCTTCGCGTGGGTGGCGCTACTGCCGACGTTCAAATTCCTCTGGGCACCGATTGTCGACCGCCTCAACGTGCCCGGCTTTTCCGCCTTCTGGGGCAAGCGGCGCGGGTGGATCATGCTCGCCCAGCTCGGCATATTCTCGTCGATGGTGGCGATGGCCTTCACCGCCAGCGACACCAACCTCCCTTTGGTTGCGCTGTTCGCAATCCTGCTGGCGTTCTGGACCACCACGCTCGAAGTCGCCGCCGATGGCTGGCGCATCGAACTTGCGCCGTCGCAGGAGGAGCAGGGGCCGATCGTCGCGGCGAACCTGTGGGGTTATCGCAGCGCGATGGTCGCTGCGGGCAGCGGTGCTGCGCTGGTGGCTGCACGGGCTGACTGGATGTGGGCCTATCTCGCCATCGCGGTGCTCGCCTTCCTGCCGTTTCCGATATTGGCGGCGATGCGGCGTGATCCCGACGCCAGCGCGAAACGCAGCGGATCGCTGGTCAAGGGGATCATTGCGAGTGTCGTGATCCTGCTGTTGTCCTCGATCGCGACGGCCATCGTCGGCTGGCTGGCGCTGGAGGTGTTCAGCGCGGCGGGGATCACCTCCGAAAGCAATGTCACCCCCTATGTGCTGGTGATCTGCATGTTGCCTTTCGTCGGGCTGGCCTTTGCCCTGCCACGCATCCGCAAGATGGGCCCTGACGCGCCGTGGCGGCGCTCGCCCGCTTTGGGGCCCTATGTCGATATCTTCTGGCGCTATGGGTTTGCGACGCTGCTCGTGCTGGGCTTCGTATCGCTTTACCGGGTCGGAGACGTGCTTGCGCTGACGCTGTCGCACCCGATGTGGAATGCGCGCGGCTATTCGCTCGACCAGATCGGGATTGCCGATGGCGCGGTGGCTTTGCCTGCGAGCATGGTCGGCGTCGCTATCGGTGGCTGGATCTCCGCGCGCTGGCGGCTCGGCTGGGCGCTGGCGCTTGGGGCGGTGGTCGCAGCGCTCGGCAATTGGGTCTACATCTGGCTGTGGGACAGTCAGGCGCATGGCTGGATCCTCTACACCTGCGTCGCCGCCGACCAGTTCGGCAATGGCCTCGCCGGGGCCGTGTTCGTGGTTTACCTCTCTATGCTGGTGAACCCCAGATTTCCCTCGGCGCAATATGCCTTCCTGTCGGGTTTTGCCTTCCTGCTGGCGCGATTGCTCGCCGGAGCATCGGGCACCTTGCAGCAGCAGATCGGCTATGACGGCTTTTTCATGCTCTCGGGAGCGCTCAGTATCATGGCGGTGGTGTTCCTGCCGCTGCTTGCCAAAGTCGTCCCTCGCGGAACTTCCGCCGGGCCGGAGAGACCAGTATGATCGAAGAAATTTGCAATGGCGGCTTCGAACCGGCCGCACGCTATGTCGATGAAGGCAAGGTCCCTTGCGCCGCACTCGGCGTGGTGGATGGCGAGGGTAACATGGCGGTGCGCCTTTCGGGCATGGCTGCGCTGGAACCGGAACGCGAGGAACTGACCCGCGATCACTGGTTCGATCTTGCCTCCGTGTCCAAGGTCATCGCGACGACCACCATGGTGCTCAAGCTCGCCGAGCAGGGGCGGTTAGACCTCGACCGACCGCTGACCGATGCGATTCCCGATCTGCGCCAGTACGATGTCGCCCACGCGCCCGAACGGCGACTGACGTTTCGCGATTGCCTGGTGCATCGCACTTTCCTGCCTGCTGTGTTCCCGATCTACACCTATGGCGACGATCCGGCACGGATGCGCGCCTTCGTGCTCCAGCGCGAATGGCCGATGGGGCCACCGGTCTATTCGGACATCAATTTCATCCTGTTGGGTATCGCCATCGAGCGGATTACAGGTGAGCCTTTGTCGGCGTGGCCTTTGGGCGAGGGGCTGGCTTACGGCCCGCCACCGGGCCTGGCGGTCGCGACCGAGCGTTGTTCATGGCGCGGGCGCGTGCTCAAGGGCGAGGTGCATGACGAGAACGCCGCCGCGCTCGGCGAGGCACCGGGCCATGCCGGACTGTTCGGCACGGTCGATGGCGTGCTCGGCTTCGCGCGCGATCTAATGCAGGGCAATATCCTTTCGCCCGCGATGATGGATGAAATCCGCCAGCCGATGGATCAGAGCCGGACTTGCGGCTGGGAACGCGCTTACGGTGGCTGGTCGGGCGGAATGGCGTGTTCAAACGAGACGATCGGCCATACCGGATTTACCGGGACCGGCCTGTGGATCGATTTCGAGCGCGGACTTGCGTGGACGCTGCTGACCAACCGTGTCCACACGACCCGCCACGGCGAAATGCATATCAAGAACCTGCGACGCGAGAGCGGTGACGCGGTGATCGCGGCGTGGAATTCTGTGAAGGGGAACAAGCGATGACTAGCAGCCGCTCCGCGAGCATCAGGACTTCCAGCTTGGCCCGGACGAAGGGCTTGACCTCACTCCTCGGTGCCGTCTGTATCGGACTTGCTGGCGTATCGCTTGCCGGCACTGTCCCGTTTGCTGTGGCTCACGCCCAACCGGCAGACGCGACCGACAGTTTCGCGCAGAAGCTGGCGGTCCCGTTTCAGGGCGGGCTGGTCGGCGCTGCCGATGCGCCGGTTTTCGCCTGGCAAATGAACCAAGCGGGTGTGCGCAATATCTGGGTGGCTGGGCCTGATGGCAAGGGGCGTCAGAGGACTGACTATACACTCGACGACGGGATCGAGCTGTCTGGACTGACGCTCAATGCCGATGGCACGCGGCTGGCGTTCGTGCGCGGAGGCGACGCCGAATTTCCCGATGGCGATCTTCCCAATACCGGGCCAGCGCTCGTCGCGCCGCGCCAGACGCTCTACGTGCTCGACACGGCGGGCAATGCCGCGCCTGAAAGCATCGGGCAGGGGCATGGCGCGGCCTTCGCGCCCGATGGTCAACGGATCGCTTTCACGCGCGAGGGCATGATCATGCTGTGGTCGCCCAGTGGGCAGGCCTATCGCATTGCCAAGGTCACCGGCGAGGTTGAGGAGCTGATCTGGTCGCCCGATGGCAAGCAGATATTGTTCCAGGAAGCGCGCTCGGGCCACAGCCTGATCGGGCTGATCGACCTGGATAGCCAGACACTCAGATATCTCGGTTCGACATTGGGCTATGCGAGCGATCCGGCGTTCTCGCCCGATGGCAGCAAGATTGCCTTCATCCAGTACCTTGAGCCTCCTGCCGAGCTGGAGAACAGCACCGCCTCGTTCTGGTCGCTGCGCGTGGTCGATGTTGCGAGCGGGGCGGTGAAGACGGTCTGGTCTGCCCCGCAGGGCGAGGGCAGCCAATATTACGGCACGCGCGGGCGCAATCTGTTCTGGCTCAAGAGCGGGCAATTGATCTTCCCGTGGGAGCGGACCGGCTGGCTGCATATCTATGCCGTTCCTGCAACTGGTGCAGGAGATGCACGTGACCTGACCCCCGACGCCAATGAGGTGGAGAATTTCCGGCCCACACCCGATGGCAAAGCGATGGTTTACAGCGCCAATCCCGGCAATCTCGATAGCCGGAGGCTGTTCCGGGTCGATCTCGATGGCAAGCGCACAAAGGCGCTGACGCCCGAAAACCAGTTTGCGTTCTATCCGGTGTTCGGCGGCGACAGGCTCGCTGCGACCGTCACCGATGCCACCCATCCCGCGCATATGATGCTGGTGGACTCGATGACCGCGCTCGGCCTGGTGCCGCAAGTGCCATCCTATCGCCAGCCGGAGGTGGTGACGTTCAAGTCGGATGACGGCGTGACTGTCCACGGGCAGTTGTTCCATGGTGTCGGTAAGGGCAAGCGCCCGGCGCTGATCTTCGTGCATGGCGGGCCGCGGCGGCAGATGGTGCCCGCTTTCAGCGCGATGTACTACTACAGCAATTCCTATATCATGAATCAGGAACTCGCCGCGCGCGGCTATACGGTCCTGTCGGTTAATTATCGCAGCGGGACCAATTATGGCCGCGCGTTCCGAGAAGCGCAGGGCAAGGCGCGGGCCGGGGCATCGGAATATCGCGACGTGCTGGCTGGCGGGAAATGGCTCGCCGCGCGTAGCGATGTCGATGCGAAGCGCGTCGGCATCTGGGGCGGAAGCTGGGGGGGGTATCTCACCGCGCTGGCGCTTGCCCGCAATAGCGACATTTTTGCAGCCGGGGTGGACTTCCATGGCGTGCACCAGATGGTTCGGCCTGTGGCAGAAAGCTTCTCTCCCGAGGAGCGTTTGCGCCAGTACCAGTTGCAATGGGATTCCTCGCCGATGGGCTCGATCGCGAAATGGCGCTCGCCCGTGCTCATCATCCACGGTGACGATGATCGCAGCGTCCCGTTCAGCCAGTCACTGCTGCTCGCGCGCGAGCTGACCGCGCGCGGCGTGCCGTTCGAGGAACTGGCTTTCCCCAACGAGCGCCACGACTTCTATCGCTTCCACGATTGGCTGGTGAGCTATCGCGCGTCGCTGGCCTTCATTGACCGCGAGCTTGGCGGCAAGAAGTGATCGTTGGGGTTGGACAATTGGCGGTTATGATGCCGGATCGTTCAACGCGTGCGAAGTTGCTCGACCAGAGCGGCGAATTCGCGTGGGGTTTCTGCCATCCGTTGCCGCGCGTCCGCCAGATCCAGCCCCAGCGCAACGAGCACGGCGGTGCGGATGTCGCGGCCCGCATCCTCAAGTGCAATGCCTGCAACCGCATCGTCGACCCCGGCAATCTCGCTCACCATCGCGATCCCGCGCTTGAGCAGCTTGGCGTTGGAAATGCGCATGTTGACCATCAGCCCGCGATAGACGAGCCCCTGGCGCAGCATGATCGCTGTCGAAAGCAGATTGAGCGCGGCCTTTTGCGCGGTGCCGGCCTTCATGCGCGTCGATCCGGCAACCGCCTCGCTGCCGGTGTCGAGCAGGATCGGATGCTCGGCGGCCTCGAGCAGCGGGGTATCGGGATTGCAGCTGAAGGAAATGGTCAGGCTACCGCGGGACCGCGCTTCTTCCAGCGCGCCGATAGTGTAGGGCGTGCGTCCGCTGGCGGCCACGCCGATCAGGACATCGCATTGCCCGAAAGCGGCGTCGCGCACGGCGGCGCGTCCTGCCTCGGCATCGTCTTCGGCGCCTTCGACCGCGCGCATCATCGCCGTCTCGCCGCCAGCGAGGAAAAACGCCAACCGCTCCTCCGGCCAGCCGAAGGTCGGTGTCAGTTCGACCCCGTCCTGCACGCCGACGCGCCCGGAAGTGCCTGCGCCCGCATAGGCCAGCCGCCCCGCATCCCCGAGTCGCTCGGCCGCCGCTTCGGCAGCCCGCGCAATCGCTTCGGTTTGCGAGCCAATCGAGGCCACCGCTTCCCGCTGCCCCTCGAACATCGCCATCACGGCGCGTTCGGTCGGCCAGCGATCGATTTCGGCAAGGTTCGGGTCGGCGGTTTCCGTGCTCATGGGGTAAAGCCTATCGCGCAGCGCGCTGCGCAAGCCAATCCATCATTGCCGCAAACAAGTATAGGTCGCCTTTATGCCTGATACTCCCAGCCTGATGTTCTCGGAGGCGAAAAGCGCTGCCGATATCGTTGCAGCGCAGATCGCGGCGAACACGTCAGCCATGGCGGATGTCGGCGCACGCCTGCGCAAGCTCGACCCGCCCTTTGCGCTGACCATCGCGCGCGGATCATCCGATCACGCGGCCAATTTCGCCAAGATACTGTTCGAAACCCGGCTCGGAATTCCCATCGTGAGCCAGTTGCCTTCGCTGGCGACGCTTTATCACAAGACCTCGCCCAAGGTCGCGGGGGCATTGGCGCTGGCAATATCGCAATCGGGCAAGAGCCCGGACCTGATCGAAGCCGCCCGTGCCGCGCGTGCGCAAGGGGCACTGCTGATCGCGATGGTCAATGACGAGGCTTCGCCATTGGCCGCGGAGGCGGATATCGTGTTCCCGCTGCACGCCGGTTCGGAAAAGAGCGTGGCTGCGACGAAAAGTTTTATCGCCTCGCTGACGGCTATCGCGCAGCTGACCGCCCATTGGGGAGAGGATGCCCAACTGACGAAAGGGCTTGAAGGTATCGGGCCTACGCTCTCCGAAGCATGGTCGATGGATTGGGAGGAGGCGCTCGACCCCATCGCCAGCGTGCGCAAGATATTGGTACTCGGACGTGGCCTCACCTGGCCGATCGCTGCGGAGGCGGCGCTCAAGTTCAAGGAAACCGCGCAGATCCACGCAGAAAGCTTTTCCAGTGCAGAGGTCGCTCATGGGCCGATGGCGCTGGTGGGGGAGGGGGACCCGATCCTTGCTTTTGCGCCATCGGACGAAGCGGTCAGCGGTTTTGCCGAGAGGCTTGCGGCATTTGCCGAGCGCGGCGCAAAAGTGATCGCTGCCGGGACCGGTGATACAGTGGCGCCTGCCACAATCAAGCTGCCCGTGGCGCAATCCTGCGATCCGGCGGTCACGGCCATCGGCATGATCGCCAGCTATTACCGCTTCGCTGAGGCTCTGGCGCGCAAGCTGGGGCTCAACCCGGACGAACCTCCGTTCCTCTCCAAGGTCACCCGTACACGATGAGCAGCTTCACCCTCGAGAACGCGACAGTCGTGACGTCGGATGGCGTTCGCAAGGCAGTTTCGGTTGCCATCGAAGGCTCTCACATCGCTGACGTGGGTACGAGCTCCGGCAAGAAAATCGATTTGGGCGGCGGGTACTTGCTGCCGGGCTTTATTGATACGCAGGTGAACGGCGGCGGTGGGGTGCTGCTGAATGACGAGCCCAGCGTCGATGGCATCGCGGCTATCGCAGTGGCGCACAGGAAATTCGGCACCACCGGGATAATGCCGACACTGATAAGCGACGATCTTGTCGCGATCGAACGCGCCATTGTGGCGACCGATGATGCGATTTCACAAGGCGTGCCAGGTGTGCTCGGCCTGCACATAGAGGGTCCGTTCATCTCCACCGAACGGCGTGGCATTCATGCCGAGCGCTTCATGCGCCCCTTGGATGAAGAAGCCTTCGCCGTCCTCACGCGATCTGGAAACGGGGCGCGGTTGATAACGCTAGCGCCCGAGTGTGTTGTCGCCGGTACGGTCAGCCGTCTGCGCGCGGCAGGGTTGATCGTCGCGGCAGGTCATAGCGCCGCCGATTACACGCAGACGCGGGCCGCGCTGGATGAAGGACTCGACGGTTTCACTCATCTGTTCAACGCGATGACGCAGTTTCAGAGCCGTGCGCCGGGCATGGTGGGGGCGGCGCTGGAGGACCGCAACAGCCGCTTTGGTCTGATCGTCGATGGCGCGCACGTGCACCCTGCGGCGCTGCGCGTGGCGCTGGCGGCGCGCGGGCTCGATGGGGCGATGCTGGTGACCGATGCCATGCCGCCGGCGGGAACCGATCTGGAGCAATTCGACCTGCAAGGTCGGACGATTACGGTCGCTGAGGGCACACTTCGCGGCGAGGATGGTACGCTCGCCGGATCGGCGCTGACGATGGATCTGGCGCTCCGCAATGCGATGGACATGCTCGGTCTGACGCTTGCCGAAGCGTCGCAGCTTGCCAGCGCCAATCCCGCGGCATTTCTCCGGATGGATCGGCAACGCGGTGCGATCGTACCTGGTCTCGCGGCCGATCTGGTGCACCTCGACGAGGAATTTCGCGTCAGGCAGGTCTGGATCGCCGGAGAGGAACAGCTCTAGGGCGCGTTGCCGCGATAGCCCGCCAGATAAAGTGCCCCGTCAAGCGGATCACCTTTGGGCGGCACCAGTCGGGCCACGGTGCGTTCGCGCAGCCATGGCCGCATCCTCTGCGAAAGACCGCCCGCCAGTGAGCAACGCTGCGCCCCGCGCTGGAAGATCGTCTCGATAAACCGTTCGATATGCAGCACCGCGTCCTCGACGATCGAGCGAGCGATCTCGTCGTCAGCTTCGGCGAAATCCATTACCAGCGGAGCGAGGGCAGCGTAGTCGGTGGGGGTTGCGTCATCCATCCACGCGATGGCGCGGGTGACTTCATGCCCGAACCGCGCGGTGACGGCGCTACTGAGTGGGGTCGGCTTGGTCCGCCCGTCGAGCGCGCGTAAGGCGTGCCGCATGGCGCTGAGGCCAAGCGCCGCGCCGCTGCCTTCGTCGGAGATGGGGAAGCCATACCCGCCGATGGAGAAGCTTTTCCCTTCGTGCAGGACATGGGCGATGCTGCCGGTGCCGATTACCAGTATCGCGCCGTCCGCCCCGCTGTGCGCGCCAAGATTGGCGATCATCCCGTCGCTGTCGAAGGCGCAGGAGGCATAGGGAAAGGACAGCTCGGCAAACGCTTTGCGCATTCCCGGACGCGATAGCCCGGCAACCCCTGCACCCATGGCAATTTCGCTCGCAGCACTTTCATCCAGTCCGGCCATGCGTAGCGCCATACCGCCGACTTCCAGCAGACGCTCATGCACCGCATCGAGGCCGAGCCAGGTGTTGGCCGGGCCGCCTTCGCCATGGCCGATCTGCTGCCCGTCGGAATCGATCAATCGCGCCCGGCATTTGCTGCCGCCAGCATCGAAACCCAGATAATAGCGCGCCATGGTCTGCCCGTTGCCTGTGTGATGAGCCACTGCGAGTATCCCCAGCGGCGCTTCGACGCAATCGCCGGTACGATGCCTGCGCGTTGCGCCATGGCTTGCGGTTATGGGGGATACGGCAATATTCCGCTGTCGCCATTAGCGCCTAAGGCGATAGCATAGCGCTCATGCGCAAACTGTCCCTGTTCGCCGCGACGGCCTTGTTCGCCCTTTCGCCCGTTTTCGCCCAGACATCACCAGTACCTTCGCCCGACGGCCCGAGCGCTCCCATTGCGCCAGCTTTGCCTGCACAGGCGCAGGACCCGGCGCTGCTGCAAAAAGTGCAGGCGATCCTGGCGGCTGCCCCGGCGGGCACGCGTTTCGGGCTGCTGGTCGAAACGCTCGATGGGAAACCGGTCATCTCGATCGCACCCGATCAGCGGTTCATGCCCGCGTCGAACACCAAGGTCTTCACCACTGCGGCAACCTATGCGCGGCTCCCCGCGCTGCAAGCGAGCGCGCAGGGCACCGGCGTCAGGCTGGAACGGGGAAGCCATGGGTTGAACAACGTCGTGATCGAGGGGCGCGGTGATCCGGATCTCTCTTCGGCTGCCGATTGCACGCAGGATTGCCTTGCGACGTTGGCCGATGCCATCGCCGCACGCACTCGGCATGTTGGCGATATCATTGGCGATGACACCTTCTATCCCGATGACCGCTGGAGTCCGGGGATGAGCTGGAACAATATGCCGTTCACATGGGGCACCGGGATTTCGGCTCTGACGCTGGACAACAATGAGTTTGCGCTGACGGTGACGCCGGGCGCCGTGGCGAAGCTACCGCGAGTTGCCGGGGATGGCTATTTCACCTTGCAGAACGATGCGCAGACGGTCGCTGGCGACAAGTCGGATATCGGCTTGTGGCGAATGCCGGGTAGCCGCGTGTTGCGAATATCAGGAACGGTTGCTGCGGGTGCCAAGCCCGATGTGGTGCACCTCGGCATCGACGATCCGGCGGAATATGCAGCGTTTCGGTTCAAGCAATTGCTCGAGGCGCGCGGGGTCAAGGTGAGGGGCCGGGTGCTCACGCGGCATCGCCCTTTATCGCCACTTGATGATCCGGAAACGCGTGGCGATGCTCCGGTTCCCGCCACACCCCAACTGCCGATGCTGGCACAATTGCCCGCACCCTCGCTGGCCGAGGATGTCCACCTGACCAACAAGGTCAGCCAGAACCTCCATGCCGAGCTGATGATGCGGCGGCTGGGCAAGATCGTCGGCAGCGGTTCGATCGCCGATGGCGAAGTTCAGTTGACGCAGACACTGACGGAAGCGGGCGTGCCGCAGGGCGGTTATTACTTCGCCGATGGCTCGGGCATGTCGTCCTATAATCGCGTGACACCCCGGACGACCGTCACCCTGCTGCGGTGGATCGTCAAACAGCCGTGGAGTGCGGCATGGCGCGCGAGCCTGCCGCTCGGGGGTGAGGACGGAACGCTCGGGCGGAGGTTCAGGGACACGCCGCTCGACGGCAAGATCAGCGCCAAGACCGGGTCGATCAACGCCTCACGTGCACTTTCGGGCTATATGCCGGGCGCGAGCGGGCAGACGCTCGTCTTGTCGATCTTCGCCAACGACATCCCGCCCAAAGGCGAGAGGGCTGCCATCGCTGCGATGGACGCATCATTGCTGGCAATTGCCGCTGCCAATTGAGGCAGGCAGCAGTCAGCTGGATGTTGGGATAAGCTGAAGTTCGCTATTGCGGCTCGCTGCTACGGCTGCGGGGCTGAAATCCATCGGCTGCATATCGCCGTCGAGCCACGGTCGATAGAAATCCCGATAATGCGGCGATGCGGGATCGATCGACTGACCGGGCAGCAGCAGGAAGCGGCTTCGATCCCAATCGCCGACATCGGCGGCGAACAGGAAGCTGGCGCCATGCCGGACGTCCCACCCATGCTGTGCTCGCAATCCGCGGGCCATCACCGTGGTGGCATCTCCGCCCGAGCGACCGCCGTCGATGGCCGGAAAGGTCTCGGCGATACCAGACACTGGCGCGAGCGGATGGGTAATTTCGACGCGATGAAGATCGCCCCAGCGCCATTTTTTCGGGTCGTCTCCTGCCAGCTCGAATGCCTTTGCCCATGCTGCGGCGAGGGCGCGATTCATCAACTCATCGCGTTTCGCCGCAGGCTGATCGCCAAGGCGCGGATCGAGATTCGTCAACACGTCCAGCATGACTGAGAGGTTGATTGTCGGGACCAGCTCTTGCGCTGCTTGCGGGATGATCGCCTGATGCAATGCCCGCCGAATTTCCGGCAGGAACATTTCATAGAGCAGCGCAGCGGCGCTGTCCGTGCCGATCTCGCAATCCCAAGCCCGCAGCATATCGGCTGCCGCTTGTGCGTCGGGTGTAGGTTGCGCTGGAAGCAATGCCTTGAACGCACGAGCAGGCAAGGACTGCACATCGTGCATCAGGGCGATACTGTCGGCAATCGAGTGCTTGTCCTGCTTGCTCAGCACTTCCGCGATCCGATCATGGCGATAGGGATCGTTCCAGGTGAAGCTGAGCGGCTTTTCCTTGATCGGGTAGCTCGCCGGAACATTGTAGGCATTGGCCGACGCGATCCAGCCCTGCTCGGGATTGACGATGCTCGGCATCTCGTCGAGCTGCACAAGTCCGTCCCAGTCATACCGCCCGTCTCCGGGAACTGGAAACAGCCCGTCGTGGCCTTTGCGACGCGGTGTGAAACCGATGGCGTGCCAGGCGATATTCCCGTCCACGTCGGCATAGTGGAGATTGGTGGGCGAGACATGGAGCTTGAACGCCTCCAGCAAATCGTCCCAGCCATGCGCAAGGTCGATCGCGACGATGGCGAAGCGCATATTCGCGCCCGGCAACATGCTGACGGTGGCGGCCGCGACCGCGCGGTTCTTGTCTGGCTCGTCAGCGATCACCGGTCGACCATCGGCATAGTGCATGGTGACGGTCTCGGCCGTGGCGCCCTTGACTGAAATGAGCTCCTCGAAGGTATCGAACGCCTCCCATTCGCCGTTGCGATAATAACGACCGGGGTCGTCGGGCTTCGTGTCGAGGATATAGAGGTCGGTTTGGTCGATATGGAAATTGGTTCGCCCGAAGGCAAAACGGTCCGTGTGACCCTGCATGATGCCGGGCAGGCCGGGATAGCCAGCGCCCATTACATCCAGACCCGGTGCGGTCAGGTGGACGACGTGGCGCGGGCTGAATCCGCCGATCGAAAGATGCGGATCGTTGGCGAGGATCGGCCGCCCGGTGGCGGTGTGCGATCCGGCGACCGTCCACGCATTGCTGCCCTGGTTGGCAAGGTCTGACAGCATGGCTGCGCGGTCGAGGCTGGCGAGTTGCGGCTGCTCGAAAGATGGTGCCTGCAAATCGCCCAGAACGCCGAGGTCATCCTTGCTGACGGCATGGACGTCCAGCCCCTCGGGCACGGTCAACGTGTGTGCCGGGCGCAGCGGTTCGAGGTAATTGTCGTATTCCAGCAGGTCGCGCGCAGCCAGCATTGCGCGGCGGATCTCGTCGTCGACATTGCTTGTCGCGAGCCCGCGGATGGTGACGAGTTCGCGCAAATCCCAAATCAGCGGCGTGATACCGAGAATGGCATATTCTGGCGTAAGCAGGCTCGGATCCGCGCGCGTCTCTGCGATGCGTGCATTGATGCCATCAACATACCCGCCAACACATTCGCGCACTTCATCCGGAATACCTGCCAGCTCGGCATTCACATCGCCGCGATAATGGAACAGCCGCGCAGCGCGATCTCCGGCAAGGAAGGCGGGACCAAACACCTCGGCCATGCGCCCAAGCTGCTGGCGGTGATCGAGGTCGATCTGGAACAGCCGGTCGCGAGCAACGAGATAGCCTTGCGCAAAGAAGGCGTCTCGTTTCGATTCGGCGCGGACGTGGGGAATTCCGCGCTCGTCTTCGATAATATGGATTTTTCCGTGCAGTCCCGCGAGCAGGTGGCCACCCTCAGCGTGTCCCGTAGTACCGGCCATGCTTCCCCCTGCCTTCAGTCCAGCAATCATGCCAACAGAAGCGAGCAACATCGATCTTCGTTGCATCCAATGCGCTCCGGTCACGGCAAAACTTCTGCCAATGCTAGGGGCAGCGGCGCAATCCGCGCGAATAGATAGGCGAAGGTGGGCCATAGCCGGTGGTTATTCCGGCTCCGGTTGCGGGAAATGTGTCAGGGGCAATCAGGCACCGATTTGCGCAACAGCACACGTCCGGCGGTGGCGCCTGTCGTCTTGCTGTCAGACACCGCCAGCTTGCCGTTCACGAACAGCGCCTTGACCCCGACACTCAGTTCGCGCGGATGCACATAGGTGGCGCGAGGTGCGTAGGTCTTGGGATCGAACACCAGCACATCGGCAAAATTACCCGGCTTGAGATAACCGCGCTTCTCGATGCCGTAGATGTCCGCCGTTTTGCCGGTCGACTGGCGAATGAACTGGCCGAGCGTCAGCGTGTGGTTGTCCAGCACATATTTGCGATACTTCTTGGGGAAGGTCGCGAACATGCGCGGGTGGCCGTTCGATCCGTCGGACGAGGTGACGACCCACGGTTGCTTCATGAACAGCTCGACATCGCTTTCGGCCATGTTGAAGGATGCGACATCCATCCCGCCGCCACCCTTGGCGAGGCTTGTGCGCATGATCTTCACCGCCGCATCGATCGGCGAAATCCGCCAGACTTCGGCCATCTGTGCCAGCGTCTTGCCGGTCCATGGCTCATCCTGCGAGGTGAGCAGCATCGACGATGCCCCGCCACGTCGGCGCAAGTTTTCGACCATGGCTTTCTTGATCTTCGCCAGCTGTAACGGATCGTCCAGTCTCTTTGCCAAAGCCTTGCTGCCACCATCGTTGGCCCAGACCGGAAGCAAGGAGGCATCGACGCTCGTCCCGGAGGCCAGCCAAGGATATTGGTCTGCGGTGACCTTGAGGCCTTCCTTGCGCGCGGCATCGATCAGGGCGATCACCTGCGGCGCTTCGCCTTGCACGTCCACGCCCAGTGCCTTGATATGCGCGAAATGGACCGGCATTCCCGCCTCACGCCCGATGCGCAGCACTTCCTTGACCGAGTTGAGCAAGCCGATCGTATAGGATGATTCGTCGCGCTGGTGGGTGTCGTACATTCCTCCACGCTTGGCCGCTTCCTTGGCCACCGCGATCACTTCATCTGTCTTGGCGAAGCTCTGCGGGGCGTAAAACAGGCCCGTAGAAAAGCCGCGTGCGCCCTCACACATGGCGTTGGCGACGAGCTGCTTCATCTCACCCAGTTCCTTCGCAGTCGGAGCACGATCGGCCTGACCCAGAACACGGCTGCGCACGGCTCCGAAGCCGACGAAGGGAATGACATTGGTGCCGACCCGCGCCTTCGTCAGCTTGCTGGCGTAGTCCGTGACATCGGGCGTGCCTCCGCCATCCACGCCAACCACCACGGTGCTGACCCCCTGATCGAGCCAGGCGGCATTGACCCGCTCGGCCCGGGTCGGGGCCTCAAGGAAAACATCGGCGTGCGTATGCGCGTCGATAAAGCCGGGGGTGACGATCATGCCCTTGGCCTTGATCGTTTTGGTTGCCTCGATCGCGCGATGGGGCCCGACATAGGTGATGTGATCACCCACCAGCGCAACGTCTCCGACGAAAGGTGCTTTCCCGCTGCCATCGTAGATCGTGCCGCCTTCAATCAGGACGTCGACTGTTGGCGATGGCGCGGCATGCGCTGCGATCCCGCCGAGGAGGCCGATCGCGATGACGGCTATCGAAGCGTGAAAGGGTCCGCGGTGACGGGCTGAGATCAAGGGCAAGTCGAAAACTCCGGCTGGGCAGGGCTGGACGCGCCCCTGTTCATTTCCCCTGCGAAGTTCCGCGAAAGTGGGGGTAATGTCCATATCAGGGCTTGCGGCCCGGCATAGCCTGCCGGAATGTCCGCCGTGCTTGGGATCGTCAATGAGCATGTAAGGTCGGTAGTCGATGAATTTGCGCCAGATCGAGATTTTCCACGCGGTTTACCTGCACGGCACGGTGAGCGCGGCGGCGCGTGCACTGAATGTGTCGCAACCTTCGGTGACCAAGGTCCTGCGCCATGCGGAAAGGTCCATCGGCTTGCCGCTGTTCGAGCGGGCAAAAGGTCGTCTGGTGCCCACGCAGGATGCACGCACCCTGTTCGAGGAAGTGTCCGACATTCAGGACCGCGTGCGTTCGTTCCGGCGCGCTTGCCAGAACCTACGCCAGGGCGAGGGCAGCGTGTTGCGCATCTCCGCTTTGCCGTCGCTCGGGCTTGGCGCGATCCCCGAAGCGGTGGCGCGCTACATGGCGGGGCACGAGCACATATTGTTCGATCTCCAGACCTCGCATCATGACGAGATCCTGCGGCGCCTCTACGAACGCGAAACCGATATCGCGATCAGCTTCGACGTGCCTGCCTCCGCCCCAGTCTCGCACCAGGTGATCGGCGAGGGCGAGCTGGTCGTGTTGTTCCGCGAAGAGGATTATCCCGACGCGCCGCCACGCATTCATCTAGAGGATTTGCGCGATCGCAACTTCATCAGCCCGGTCCAGAGTGGCCCGATCGGCGATATGCTTGCAGCCGAACTCGACCGGCTGGATGTAAGCCTGACCGAAACGATTTCCGCCCGCACGTACTACATCGCCGCCGCATTGGTCCGCGCGGGGCTTGGTATGGCCATCGTTGACAATTTCACCGCCGAAGCCTCGCTCGCCGCGGGGCTCGCAAACCGGCCTTTGCAACCGGCACTGACCTTCAACGTCAATGCGGTGCATCTGGAAAACCGACCACCACCCCATGCTGCGACGGATTTTCTCTCCCTGCTGGCAGAGGTGATGGAGGAACTCTAGGACGATTCCATAGGATCAAGCTATAGGGTCGGGGGCGTGCGTTGTATGGGCGCAGCCGCACTATCGCGATAGGCTTTGTGGCCTGTTGGGGGATAGCGATACGATGACCATACCCACGCCCTATCTGCTGTATCTCGGCGATTCGGCCGATCCTGCCGACGTGAAGACTTCGCGCGGCATTGCGGCCTTCCGTCCGGATGTCTGCGTCGGTGAGTTCCGCCATGAAGATTGCGCGCTGACACTGAACCTGCCGCGCATGGGCTTTGAACAGGCGGTGGCGGCTGGTGCGAAAACGCTTGTCCTCGGTGTGGCCAATGCCGGAGGAAAGCTTGGAGAAGCGTTGATCGAGGATGCGCTCGCTGCTCTCAAGGCTGGACTCGATATTGCTGCTGGGCTGCACCAGCGCCTGGCAAACGAGCCCCGCCTTGCCGAAGCCGCACTGAAACACGGCAGGACCCTGCACGACGTGCGCGTACCGGCGAGCGACATTCCGGTCGGGACGGGCTTCCCGCGAGCAGGCAATCGCCTGCTGACCGTCGGAACCGACTGCTCGGTCGGCAAGATGTACACATCGCTAAGCCTCGTCGATGGACTGCGGGCGAGGGGCGTTTCGGCGGATTTCCGGGCGACCGGTCAGACCGGCATTCTGGTGTCGGGCAACGGCGTCCCGCTCGACGCGGTCGTGGCCGATTTCATGTCCGGCTCCATCGAGCAGCTTGCACCAGCCCGAAATGACGATGGCTGGGACGTGATCGAAGGGCAGGGATCGCTGTTTCACCCATCCTTCGCAGGTGTGTCCATGGGCCTGCTGCATGGCGCGCAGCCTGCTGCCTTGGTGATGTGCCATGATCCTTCGCGCGCGCATTTGCGCGGTATACCGGGACGCAGCTTGCCCGATGTTGCCGAATGTCTTGCCGCCAACCTCGAGGCGGCGCGTCTCACCAGCCCGAACGTGCGTGCGGTGGGCGTCGCGCTCAACACATCGGCAATGGACGAAGACAGCGCCAGACGCGCTTGCGAGACGATTGGCGCGGCAGTGCAACTGCCATGCAGCGATCCTTATCGTATGGGCGTTGACAGCATTCTTGACCGTCTGCTGGAGAGTGGCAAGTCATCGGTAGAGGTTGCCGCGTAGCAGCATGTCATGAGCCGCAAACTGACCATTGCCAGCGAATCCCTGCCGCTTTCCCGCCCGTTCCGCATTTCGCGCGGGGTGAAGAGTGCAGCCGACGTGGTCGTTGCAATGGTCGAGCAGGACGGTGTGGTCGGGCGCGGCGAATGCGTTCCCTATCCCCGGTATAACGAAACCGTCGAGACGACCGTCGCGGCGATCGGCAAGCAGCGTGAAGCGATCGAGGCCGGCGCCGGGCGGGATGACTTGCTCCGGTCAATGCGCGCCGGCGCGGCGCGCAATGCCCTCGACTGCGCCCTGTGGGATCTCGAACTGCGCTTGTCCGGGCAGGATATTTTTTCTGCCCTTGGCTTGCCCCGCCCTGAGCGCATCGCAACTGCGATGACGGTGGGGCTGGATCGGCCGGACAGGATGGCGATAGCGGCCAGGGACTTGGCCGATGTTCCACTTATCAAGGTGAAGGTCGACGCCAGTGATCCTGCGGCGCAATTGCTTGCCGTTCGTTCGGCAGCACCCGGACCGAAGATGATTGTCGATCCCAATGAAAGCTGGTCGATGGCAGAAGTTGACGGCCTGCAGGACCTGATGATCGAACTGCGGGTGGGCCTTCTCGAACAACCCTTGCCATCTGCAGATGACGCCGAGTTGCAAGGCTATCTTTCGCGTATCCCTGTTGCTGCGGATGAATCCCTGCACACCGTCGCGGACATCGGCAGCCTGCCCGATGGATACGGTGTTGCGAACATCAAGCTCGACAAGGCGGGCGGGCTGACGGCGGCGCTCGCGCTGGCAGATGCCGCGAAGGCGAGGGGAATGGAGTTGATGATCGGCTGCATGATCTCGTCCTCCCTATCCATCGCACCTGCGCTGGTGCTGGCTGCACGTTGCTCCTTCGTCGATCTAGATGGCCCGCTATGGCTGGCGCACGACAGGGCCGGCGGTGTCGGGGGAGACGCTGGCTATCTCACCGGCCCGGCAACGGGTTTTTGGGGGGAGCCGCGCAGCCGATAGCGCTTGCCAAGCGCTGCCATTCACGCGAGCGGAGGGCGATGATGGGATTATTCACGAAATGGCAGCGCTGGCCCTTGTGGCGGCGGGTACTGGTGGGCCTCGTCGGCGGCGTGCTGATGGGCGTGTTGTGGCCGAACGCGACGCCGTGGATCGCCTTTGCCGGTGACCTGTTCGTCCGGCTGATCCGGATGCTCGTGGTCCCGGTCGTTTTCGTCAGCATCGTATCCGGTGTCACGGCGCTGGCCGATCCACGCAGCCTTGGCGCGGTCGGCGGTCGGACGCTGCTGATTTTCGCCGCAACGACAGCCTGCGCGGTTGCCATCGGAATGGCGCTGGGTTTGACGATCCATCCAGGGGCCGGGGCTGCCATCGGCAGTGCGCAAGCCCATGTGCTGGGTGAACCCAAGCCGCTCTACGATCAGCTGATGGGCATTGTCCCGGTGAACATCGTCGATGCCTTGCTCAAGGGCGATATGCTGGCGATCATCTTCTTCGCCATGACCTTTGGTTTCAGCATCGTGCTGGCGGGGGAGGAAGGACAACCGCTTGCGCGCCTGTTCCAGTCCGCAGCCAGCGTGTTGTTCCGGCTGGTCGGGCTGGTAATGGAGCTGACACCCTATGGTGTCTTCGCATTGATCGCCAATGCCGTGGCGCAGAACGGCGTGGCGGTGTTCGCGAACATCGGCCTGCTGGCATTATGCACGGTTCTGGGCGTGATTGCACAGATCGTGCTGGTGCACATGCCGATGATCGCGCTGCTGGCGAAGCGTTCGATCCCACAGTTTTTCCGCGATGCGCTCGACGCGCTGATCGTGGCATTCTCGACAGCATCCTCCGCAGCGACGCTTCCCATCGCCTTGCGGATAGCGCTGGAGGACATGAAGATACCTCGCGGTGTCGCTTCCACGGTGCTGCCGATCGGCGCAAGCATCGGCAAGGATGGGACGGCGATGTATGTCGGCCTGCTCAGCGTTTTTGCTATTCAGTCGCTGGGCGTGGTGCCTGATCCCGCGATGCTTGGGATCGTGTTCGTCACTGGCGCTCTGGCCGCTTTCGGTACTGCACCGATCCCCTCGGCATCGCTGTTCATGCTGGCAGCGGTGATGGCCTCGGTCGGCATTTCGCCCGCTCAGACCGCGCTGGTCATTGGCTTCGTCCTGCCCTTCGACCGATTGCTCGATATGACCCGTACCGTTGCCAGCGCCAGTGCAAACCTGACGGTTACGGCGTCGGTCGCGCGCTTGCAGCGGGGCGAAGCTCCTGAGCAGTAAAAAATGTTCTCAGAGCCATTCTGGGTAGCGACCGATCTAGCTTATTTCATCACTGCCTAAGTGCGCTCCCTAACGCTGCGCACTTAGGCAAAAAGAAAGGCGCCGGGGCGATAACCCCGACGCCTGTTCCTCCTGACTGATCGTGCGATCAGAAGTTGACCTGAGCGAGGATCGTGAACGACCGCCCGCGAGGATCGGCTACACGCGGCTCCCACGAGCTGCCCGCGCCGGTGTTGCTGTCATAGGTGATCGCGAAGGGCGGGTCGGTGTTGAACACGTTCTTGATCCCGGCTGTGATCTTGAATGCTTTCGTGACCTGCTGGGACACGGTCATGTTGTAGATGATGTAGGGCTTCACCCGCGGGTTGAAGTCCGGTGGCGACACGGTGCCATTCGCAACACCGGGAAGCTCCTGGTTCTCATACCCGCTGCGGAAAATCTGCGAGAAGGTGAAAGTGAAGTTGTCCTTGCGATAATTGATCCAGGCGTTGTGCTTCCACTCCAGGCCGAGATCCCCGGCAAAGGTGAATACTCCCAGCTGGTCTTCGTAAGGTGCAGTCGGGAACAGTTTCTGCTTCTTTTCCAGCAGCCAGGTGCCATCCAGTCCGATGTCGACGCTTCCCCCGAACAAATCCGCTCCGCCGCGGAATGACACGTCAATGCCTTTCGTTCTGCGCGATCCGATGTTGTCGTAGGTCAGATCGACGAGCGTCAGCACTCCATTGGTTCGCGTGAAGCGCGACGGGTCTAGGTACTGGATATTGTCCAGAGCCTGCTGCAACGTCAGAGCACCAATCACATTGTCGACCGATATCGACCAAAAATCGGCGGTTGCGCTCCAGCGCCGTGCCGGGCGGAAGACCACTCCGACCGAATATTGCTTGGACGTTTCGGGCCCGAGGTTGAGATTGCCACCGAACAGCGTGTCCGGTGTGATCGCGGCACAGCCGGGCGCCGAACTTACCGCGCCGCCGGGGCAGGTGGTCGGATCGACCAGCGTATTACCCGGATTGGGGCTCTGGCTGACGGCATTGTAGATTTGGTTGAAGGTCGGGACGCGGAAACCGGTCCCGTACGATCCGCGGAACATCAGCCAGTTGGTGGGCGTGAACTTGACCGAGAATTTCGGATTGAACGTGCTACCGAAACCCGAATAGTCGTCCACACGGCCAGCCGCGCTCAATTCTAGCACGCTCAAAAGCGGGATTTGCAATTCTGCGTAAGCTGCCTTGACCGTGCGAGTCTTGTCCTGCAGCGCATTGGCATTGTCGAATGCCACGTTGAAGATCTCGGGTTGGTCGATGGCCGCATCGGGCGAGCCATTGAAGGTATAGCTCTCGCGCCGCCAATCAACACCGGCTGCGAGCTTGACCATGCCGCCCGGCAGTTCGAACAACGATCCGGAAACCGAGGCGTCGCCCTGCCAGACATCGTATATGCCGCCGTACAACACCGTGCCGTCGGCGGAAACCGACTGGAGAAGAGCGAGTTCTTCCGGCGTTTTCGTGTCGGAGAAAACATTGATCAAACCGCTGTTGAGCAGGCCGATGATGCCGGGCTCAGACGCGCCAGGGGCGGTTGGAGCGCGTGGGTCGACATCTCCACGCATTGCCCCCGCTACGCCCGAGGCGTCAGCACGCGATTGGGACGAAAAAATGCCGCGGTAGGAATAACCGGTTCCGAGAACGGAATTGGATTCGCTTCGCGCATAGGAAATTCCTGCGTTGTAATTCCAATCACCAGCGATTGGACCGTCAGCAAAAAGTCCTGCGCGATAGGTCTTGGTGTTGGTAATATATTCGCGCGGTCCGCAAGCGGTGCAGCGCCAGCGATAGGCAATTGGTCTGCCGTAGTTGCCAACATTATCAACAGTTCGATCACCCACCGCACCAATTGACGGGAAGACCGCCGCCAATTGATCGTAAACACTGTCATATGTCGTCTTTGTATTAGAATTCAGCGGGTAATAGAGCGGCGTTGTGCTCGTATTGCCGGCGTACTGGTTGGAAGAAAATATCTTCGATGAAGTCGCGTCCGAACCGGTGAATTCGGCTGAAATCCTGTGCTCACCGATCGCAACGGTCGCACGGCTATAATACGTCAAAGTGTCGATAGGTTGCTGCAGGACCGCGGCTCGACCGGTATCCCAAGCGCAAGCGTAATACGCAGGATTATTTGCCCAAAGTTCGTAATCGTAGGCCATGCCCCCGTCGAAGGACTCGCATCCGGCTCCGCCCGGCAGATTGAGTGTATTGACACCACCTGTCGCCTGAAATGTCTGGCCCGGAACTGTGAGGTCCGCGCCGCTCAGTAGACTGCCGTCTGGAGCGAAAATAGCATTGGCTCCATTTGGAAAAATTGTCGCAATCGGCGTCCCGCGGGTATCGATGGAAAGGCCCCTGTTGGGCTGGTTGCCGTTGACGAACGCACGATCGGACCCGCGCAAGATGCCATTCCAGCTCTTGCTGACCGAGGCCATGATGTTGAAGCCCTGCTTGTCCAGATCGCCGTAGCCGACGGTGCCCGTAAGACGGTATATTGGGCTGTCGCCTTCCTGAGTTATATCGCTGTAGCCCGATGCGGACACACCCTGAAAATCGGTCTTGGTGATGAAGTTGATCACGCCGCCGATTGCGTCCGTTCCGTAGATCGCGGAAGCGCCATCGTTGAGCACTTCGACACGTTCGAGCGCGGCGAAGGGGATCTGGTTGACGTCGACCGCCGACCCGGTGAGGCCGTGTGCGGCGACGCGGCGGCCATTCAGCAAGACGAGGGTCGATGCCGATCCCTGGCCGCGCAGGTTGGCGGCCGAAAGGCCGTTCGTACCGCGCTGGGCGCCACTGGTGACGTCGCTGTTGGACGCAAGGTTGTCCGCGCCGTTACCGTTCGAGGCGAGGTAGGAGATCAGCTGTTCGGGGCTGTTGATGCCTTCGCGCGTCAGATCTTCAGATGTGAAGATCTTCAGGGGCAGCGCACTGTTGGTGGGATCCTGCTTAATGCGCGAACCGGTAACGACGATTTCCTGACCGGATGCCGGCTGGCTATTGTCGTCGATCGTCCGGTCGCTGATCTCGGTGCTGGGGGCCGACGTCGCCTGATCTGCCGATTGATCCTGTGCCACCGCCGGTGCGGAGGCCGCAATGGCTGCAAATGCACAAGTTGTCGCGAGACCGATCCTGAGAGAAGTAATTGTACGCATGAAGACCCCCTGAGTGCCTTAAAAATTCACTCTGCATTAGATATCAGCACTGTTGCAAGCCGGTATAATTGTATTTCAGGTGCCCATAACCCAGCGGCATTGAGATAAATTATATCATTGTAATAAATACGAAAAATGCGAAAAATTTGAGGAGTTGGGCTCGCCTGGACAGCATAAATCGTGCTTTTGCGGCAACAGGTCCGGCGCAAGCGTAAAATGGCCTTACTGTGCGACAGGCAAAACAGGCATATTCGGTGCAACCGCGCAGCGTTCGATCGCATGCGATCTGGCTCAGGGAGATATGGATGTGTTCTGGCGAATTGCAGCGCTGGCCCTTGTTCCGGCCTTGCTGATGGCACCTGCCAACGCCACGGCGAGCGAAGTGGCTAAGGAGCCGAAACGGCAGGATCCGGTTGCGCAGGTATGGGTGCGTTTCGATCGATCGGGAATCGAGCAAGTGAAAGCGTCTGGCATTGCCGATCTGCGGACCGGAAGACCTGTCAGCGTCGACGATCCGGTGCGGGTCGCCTCGATCTCGAAACTGATCACATCGATTGCGGTCATGCGACTGGTGGAGCAGGGCAAGCTCGATCTCGATGCCGATGTGTCGCGCACACTCGGTTGGCGTTTGCGCAACCCTGCGTTCCCCGATGTCCCGATCACCTTGCGGCTGCTGCTGTCGCATCGCTCGAGCCTGACGGATACGATCGACTATGTTCTACCGCTCGACTCAGACATGCAAAAGGTGCTCGCCAATCCGGCGGCCTGGGATGCTGACCATGCTCCCGGTACCTATTTCCGCTACACCAATTTCAACTTCCCGGTCATCGCAGCGGTAATGGAAAAGGCGACCGGGAAGCGGTTCGACCTGCTGGTGAAGCGGATCGTGCTGAAGCCGCTGGGGATCGAGGCCTGCTTCAACTGGATCGCCTGCAACAGCGATTTTGCCGCCCGCGCAGTCGTCCTCTATCGCGAAGCGGTGCCGGTCAAGGACGACAATCACGGTGTGATGCCTGAGTGCCCGGTAACGCCCGCGCAGGACGGAAGCTGCGACATTGCCGCGAGGTGGTCGCCCGGCAGTAACGGCGCGATCTTCTCCCCGCAGGGAGGATTGCGGATCACGATGAAGGGGCTGGCGAAGATCGGCCGGATGCTGCTCGGCAATGGCAAGGTCGATGGGGTGCGCCTGTTGTCCCCCGGATCGATCCACACATTGCTGACCCCGGTCTGGACCTTCGACGGCAGCAATGGCGATACGCAGGATGGCTTCATTTGTCGCTACGGCCTTGCGAGTCAGACGCTCGCAACGTCCGTCGAGGGATGTCACGACGATCCTTTCGCAGATGGAGTGCCGCGTGCCGGCCATGCCGGAAGCGCTTATGGCCTGAAAGCCGGCCTGTGGATCGACCGCAAGCGCGGCACCGGTGTCGCCTATTACGCGACCGATGTGCTTGACGACGACAGCGGACTCCATTCCGCGTTCACAAGGATCGAAGAGCAGCTGGCGACAGCCGCGAAAAGTCCCGTCTCGATGAGCGAAGGGAAATGACGTAGGTCGCGATTTGGCCGGGAAGAAAAAATGGTCGGGGAGACAGGATTCGAACCCACTTTATCGATCACAAAAAGTGACGGTTTTCTGCGGTTTATAATAGCCCCTTCAAAGCGTGTGCTACATATTTGTGTACCGGTCCAGTGCACCGCTTTGTGCACCTGTGGATGCGGCATAGTCGGTACGACCTAATACCATTCCAACTCGACGATTCAGGGGAATGCCTGTTGCTCACCGCAATCTGAGTTGGGAGAAAACATTTTAAGCTTGAAATATATCACTCCTGCTCGCTACGGTGAGATCGTCGCATCGGACGTTGGAGACTCGCTCATGAAAGTCGCGTGCATCGGAGGTGGGCCGGCAGGCCTCTATTTTGCGATCTCTATGAAGTTGCGTAACCCGGAGCACGACGTCACCGTTTTCGAACGAAACCAGCCGGGCGACACATTTGGTTGGGGTGTCGTTTTTTCAGATCAGACAATGGAACAGCTCGTCTTGAATGATGAGCCGAGTGCGCGTTCGATGATCGATGAACTGGCTCATTGGGACGATATCGCAGTACATGTTGAGGATGGCGATGAGTGCAGCACGGTTCGCTCAGGGGGACACGGCTTCATTGGAATTGGGCGCAAACGCCTTCTTAATATTCTGCAGGAGCGCGCCTCGGAGTTAGGCGTCAATCTGGAATTTGCTACCGAGGTCGAACCGGACGCAGATTTCCTATCTGGCTATGATCTTGTCGTTGCCGCCGATGGCGCGAACAGCAAATTGCGTCGACGATATGAAGAGCATTTTCGTCCCGATATCGACATGAGGCGCAATCATTTCGTGTGGCTGGGTACGCGACAGAAATTCGATGCGTTCACATTCGTATTTCGCAAGACGCGGCACGGCTGGATATGGGCGCACGCATATCAATTCGATCGCGATACAGCGACATTCATCGTAGAATGCGAACCTGAGACGTTTGAGTCATTTGGCTTCGCCAACATGACACAAGAAGAGACATGCCGAGCGTGCGAAGAAATCTTCGAAGATCATCTTGGCGGTCACGAGCTGATGAGCAATGCAGGGCACATCAGGGGGTCTGCGTGGATCAATTTCCCGCGAATTATATGCGAGCACTGGAGCCACGAGAATATCGTTCTGCTGGGTGATGCGGCACACACTGCGCATTTTTCGATTGGTTCTGGGACGAAGCTGGCGTTGGAAGATGCGATCAAGCTTGCTGAGGTGATGAACCGCCCCAACATTGACCAAAAAGCTAAACTTGATGCGGCGCTGATTGATTATCGCGAGGAACGCCAGCTTGAGGTGCTCAAGCTGCAAAACGCCGCCCGTAATTCAACAGAGTGGTTCGAAAACCTCGATCGCTATCTGCATATGCCGCCCATGCAGTTTGCGTACACACTACTGACGCGCAGTCAGCGAGTAAGCCATGAGAATCTGCGCCTTCGCGATCCGGCTTGGCTGGCCGAATTGGAGCGACATTTGGCGGAGGCCGCACTCGGTCGCCCCGTAGAGGAACCGGTCCCACCTATGTTCCTACCACTCACGCTACGCGACATGACGGTTCGAAACCGGATCGTGGTGTCGCCGATGGCGATGTATTCGGCGATCGACGGAATACCCGACGAGTTTCATCTGGTGCACTATGGCGCGCGCGCGCTCGGAGGAGCGGGGCTTATCTTCACCGAGATGACCTGCGTATCACCTGAGGGTCGTATCACGCCCGGCTGCACTGGACTGTGGAATGACGAGCAAGCCGAGGCTTGGCGGCGGATTACTGATTTCGTCCATCGCACGCCGGGTGCTCGCATATGTCTGCAGCTCGGGCATAGCGGTTCGAAAGGATCGACAAGGATCGGTTGGGAAGGGATGGATCAGCCGCTAGATATCGGCAACTGGCCCCTTTTTGCTGCCTCGGATGTAGCGTGGGATGAAGTAAACCAGAAGCCGACACCTCTCGACCGAGAAGGCATGGATCAAATTCGTCAGCAGTTTGTCGCGGCGACACGTCGCGCAGAAACTGCAGGCTTTGACATGGTCGAGCTTCATTGTGCGCACGGCTATCTACTCTCCGGTTTTATCAGCCCCGTACAAAACAAGCGATCTGACGAATTTGGAGGCAGTCTGGAAAATCGCCTTCGCTATCCACTCGAGATCTTCAAGGCGATGAGAGACGTCTGGCCTGACCACAAGCCGATGTCGGTGCGCATCTCGGCCCATGACTGGATGGGTGAGCATGGCGTCACACCCGACGAGGCGGTGAAAATTGGCCGCGCGTTCGCGGATGTCGGAGTCGATCTGGTCGATGTGTCGGCTGGGCAGGTCAGCAAGGACCAGCAGCCTGTTTATGGCCGCATGTTCCAGACGCCCTTCTCAGACAGGATACGCAATGAAGCTGGCGTCGCGACCATGGCGGTAGGTAACATTTACGAGGTTGATCATGCCAATTCAATCGTCGCGGCGGGGCGCGCCGATCTAGTCGCACTGGCTCGTCCACACCTGATGGACCCCGCATGGACGATCCGCGCTGCGGCCGAGCAGCAACTCGACGATGCGCCGGTGCCGGTTCAGTATGAAAGCGGATATTCGCAGATGCGGCGTAATTTTGCGCGGGCGGCACAGATCGCGGCGCAATCATGAGCGATAGGCGCCATGTCATTGTTACCGGTGGAGGAAGCGGGATCGGTCTCGCGATTGCCCGCGCCCTTGCAGCGACTGGCGACAAAGTTACGATCATGGGCAGGGCGCTCGATCGGCTCGAACGCGCGAGCAGGGAATGCGGCAACGCACTTTTACCAGTGGCCTGTGATGTCGGCGATGAAACGGCGGTCGGCAATGCCTTTGCCGATGCCCTCACGCGAAATGGACCTGCGTCGATGCTAGTCAATGCGGCGGGCATTGTGCGGACCGCACCATTTGCGAAGACCGGGGATGATGTCTGGAATGCGCTCTGGCGAACAAATGTTCTCGGCGCAGTTCATGCTTGCCGCCAGGTGTTGCCGGGCATGCGCAGCCTGAAATCGGGACGCATCATAAACATTGCCAGTACGGCGTCGCTCAAGGGCTATGCCTATGTCAGCGCATATGCCGCGACCAAGCATGCGCTATTGGGGATGACGAGATCGCTGGCGCTCGAGCTCGCCAATACGCCGATCACGGTCAACGCCGTTTGTCCAGGATACACCGAAACCGACATCATTCGCGATGCCGTGGGCGACATAATAGCGAAGACGGGACGCAGCGAAGCAGAGGCGATGGCTACATTCACCGGTGCAAACCCACAGGGGAGACTGATCACCCCCGAGGAAGTGGCTGAAACCATATTATGGCTTGCGTCAGATGCGGCGCGATCGATGACCGGCCAAGCCATCGTGGTAGCCGGCGGCGAAATCATGTGAGGCAACAATGACCAGTTTCGATCCAGAAAATTATAGTCCTGACCATTTCGCCTATGCATTTGCAGATAAGGTGGCAACGATCACGCTCAACCGGCCCGAGCGCAAGAACCCGCTCACGTTCGAATCCTATGCCGAGCTGCGCGACCTGTTCCGCGCTCTTCGCTATGCTGATAAGGTGAAGGCGGTGGTGATCGCCGGAGCTGGCGGCAATTTCTGCTCCGGCGGCGACGTCCACGAGATCATAGGACCGCTTACCAAAATGGATATGCCGGGCTTGCTCGCGTTCACGCGAATGACCGGCGATCTGGTAAAGGCGATGCGGAGTTGTCCGCAGCCAATCATCGCGGCGGTCAATGGTGTCTGTGCGGGTGCAGGTGCGATTCTCGCGATGGCTTCGGACATCCGCTACGCTGCTCACGACGCGAAGACCGCGTTTCTGTTCACGAGGGTCGGGCTTGCCGGCGCGGACATGGGTGCGTGCGCTATCCTACCGCGCATCATTGGCCATGGCCGTGCTGCCGAACTACTCTATTCGGGCCGCTCGTTCAGCGCGGAAGAGGGCGAGCGCTGGGGATTCTTCAACCGCTTGTGCGCGACGGACGCGTTGTTGGGCGACGCGACCGACTTCGCTCAAAATCTGTCCGACGGGCCGAGTTTCGCGCACGGCATGACCAAGAACCAGCTCGACATGGAATGGGCGATGCCGCTCGATACTGCGATCGAGGCGGAAGCTCAGGCGCAGGCGATCTGCATGCAGACCCGCGATTTTGAGAGGGCGTATCACGCCTTCGTCGCGAAACAGCGCCCGCAGTTCGAGGGGAACTGAAATGGCCGATAGTAGCTACCTGACTTGGCCTTTTTTCGAAGATCGTCACCGTCAATTTCACGACATACTAACAGACTGGTGCGCGGCAAATGGGGACTCGCTCCATGTTGAGAGCGGCGATGTGAATGCCGATTGTCAGGCGCTCGCGAACTTGCTCGGCAATGCGGGTATTCTCGCTCATGCTGTGCCGGAAGCCTTCGGCGGTACGGGGGCAGGGCTGGACGTGCGTACACTCTGCCTTGCGCGTGAGACGCTAGGCTATCATTCGGGTCTCGCTGATTTTGTGATGGCAATGCAGGGGCTCGGCACTGGCGCGATCAGCCTGTTCGGCCATGACTCGGTCCGCCACGCCTATCTGCCAAAAGTGGCAAGTGGAGAGCTTATTGCTGGCTTTGCACTTTCGGAGAAGAAAGCGGGATCGGATGTCGCCGCGATGGAAACTACCGCGCGCCGCGTTGATGGTGGCTGGCGGATCGACGGGGAAAAGACTTGGATTTCGAATGGCCCTATTGCTGGGCTGCTGACCGTATTCGCGCGTACCGGTGAAAAGCAGGAAGGTGCACGCGGCATCTCAGCATTCGTCCTGCCGACCGATACGGTGGGCTTCTCCGTGACCGAAATCATAGACGTGATCGCGCCGCATCCACTGGCAACGATCAGGTTCGATGGCTGCGTCGTTCCGGACGATCACCTCATTGGCGAGATAGGGCAAGGGTTTAAGATTGCGATGGCGACGCTCGACACCTTCCGGCCCACAGTGGGCGCCGCGGCGCTGGGTTTCGCGCGGCGCGCGACTGACGAGGCGCTGAAGCGGGCGAAAGATCGCATACTGTTCGGCGCACCGCTCGCCGATATGCAGCTTACCCAGGCGGCGCTGGCCGACATGGCGCTGGGTAATGATACCAGCGCGCTGCTCGTCTATCGCGCGGCATGGGCGAAGGACAGTGGCAAGGTGCGGATCACGCGTGAGGCGGCGATGGCGAAGCTGTATGCTACCGAAACCGCACAGGCGACCATCGACAAGGCAGTGCAGCTGTTTGGCGGCGCAGGCGTCGTCAGTGGCAATATGGTCGAGCGGCTTTACCGTGAGGTTCGCGCGCTCAGAATCTATGAAGGGGCAAGCGAGGTGCAAAAAGTCATCATCGCGCGCGCTGCGCTGGCGGAGGCGGGGCGATGAAAATCCTACAACCTGAAGGCTGGCCACGTCCGCGCGGCTATTCCAACGCGATAGAAGCACGCGGACGCCAGATTTTTGTCGCCGGACTAGTCGGCTGGACCGCAGAGGAAGAGTTCTTAGCGACTGATCTTCCTGGCCAGTTCGAGCAGATATTGCTTAACCTGGTCGCGTTGCTTGCTGAGGGCGATGCGAAACCTGAACATGTCGTGCGAATGACCTGGTACGTCACCGACAAACAGGCCTATCTCACTAATGCGAAGCGCATCGGTGAAATCTATCGAACGATAATGGGCCGTGTTTTTCCGGTTATGGCGGTGGTTCAGGTGGTTGCGCTGGTCGAGGACGAGGCGCTGATCGAGATCGAGGCGACAGCCGTCATTCCCGACTGAGCTGGCTTTTGCGTAAGGACTATATGATGCACAGCTTCGACTGGCAGGACCCGTTTGCACTCGATGCACAGCTGACTGAGGAGGAGCGGATGGTGCGTGATACCGCGCACAATTACGCCCGCGAACAATTGCTGCCGCGCGTTCAGAAGGCCTATCTGGACGAAGATTTTGACCGTGCAATCATGTCGGAGATGGGCGAACTGGGCCTTCTCGGCCCGACGATCCCCACCGAATATGGCGGCGCTGGGCTCGGCTATGTCAGCTATGGCCTCGTCGCGCGCGAGGTCGAGGCGATCGATAGCGGCTATCGCAGCGCGATGAGCGTGCAGTCTAGCCTCGTCATGCATCCGATCAACGCATACGGCACCGAGGAACAGAAGCAGAAATATCTACCCAAGCTCGCGACCGGCGAATGGGTTGGCTGTTTCGGGCTGACTGAGCCCGATGCGGGTTCGGATCCCGGCGGCATGAAGACGCGCGCCAAGAAAATTGATGGTGGATATAGCATCTCCGGCGCGAAGATGTGGATTACGAACTCCCCGATCGCCGACGTGTTCGTGGTATGGGCCAAGTCCGACGCACATGAGGGTAAGATCAAGGGCTTTGTGCTCGAAAAGGACATGAAGGGGCTGTCGGCTCCAAAGATCGAAGGCAAGTTATCGCTTCGTGCCTCGATTACCGGCGAAATTGTGATGGACGAGGTCGAGGTCGGCGAGGATGCGATGCTCTCGAAGGTCGAGGGGCTTAAAGGTCCCTTCAGCTGCCTTAATCGCGCGCGCTACGGCATCGCCTGGGGCAGCATGGGCGCAGCCGAGTTTTGCATGCAGGCTGCGCGGCAATATACGCTAGACCGGCATCAGTTCGGCGTGCCGCTCGCATCCAAGCAGCTTGTGCAATTGAAGCTCGCCGAAATGATGACCGAGATCTCATTGGGGCTTCAGGCAACCTTGCGCGCTGGACGCATGTTTGATGAGGGCACGCTCGCGCCTGAGGCGATCAGTATTATCAAGCGAAACAATTGCGGCAAAGCGCTCGCCATCGCCCGAACTGCGCGCGACATGCACGGCGGTAATGGCATTTCAGGAGAGTTTCATGTCATCCGCCATGCCATCAACCTCGAAACGGTTAATACCTATGAAGGCACTCATGATGTCCATGGCCTCATACTCGGCCGCGCCATCACCGGTATCGCGGCGTTCTAGGAGGTTCGTTGCGCCTGAATCAGGCTGCTGCGTCGTTGCATTCTTCGGCGAGTGCATAGTCGAAGGCTTTGCCTTCCTCATCAGCCAGAGCCGCCTCGTTTAGGGTGCGCAGTCGTGACGCTGCGTCCGGCTTTCCGCGCAGCCCCCGCGCAAGCTGCTGTATCGCTTCAAACCGAGCGAAGCCGCGTTCGAATGTATCCGAATAGCCTTTCAGCAGGCGCTGCGCGTTGATGACTTCGATGGCAAGTGCCGAATCTTCGCTTGCGATGTCGGCCGCTAGGTCGAGCCACGCCTCGATCCGGTCCATTTCCGTCGTATAGCGCAGTGTCCCGCGCCGCCATCGCCTCAGCGACGCAATAAAACGAAGTGCAAAATACCAGCGCAGCCGCGTCGTCTCGACATGCCGCCCGCCAGAGAAAAAGCGGTTCAGCACCGAACGGAGAACCTTACCGTTCAGGATTGCGCTACCAAGTGCACGTGGCAAGATGTCGCAGACTTCCTCGATGCGTGGATGGAGATAATCGGTGACACGGACCAACTGATCATTGCCTGCCCGCGATTCTTCAGCGATGCGGCGCGATCGGCTCGCTCGAACCTTCAGATCGGCAACGCGGATCGTGTCTTCATACGCCATCCACAGCGCCAGATGGCGCGCCGTCACTTGCGTCAGCCGCCAGTCTTCGCTGCCGTCATCGCATTGGTAAATCCGGTCCAGCAGGTCGAGATATAGCTCAGCATATTGCCGATCCTGATAGTCCATCAGTCGTGCGACGCCTTCGAGTGCGATTGGCCGAGCGCTCTCTGGCAGCATTGTTTCGATTGCCTCGGCAAGGCTTCGCCCTGCTGTACTGGTCGGTCGTAGCGGTGCTGTATGTGTGCGGCTCGAAACTTGAGGATCCCTCGCCAGCGAGATACCCGCCTCGAAACCCGAAAGGTTCGCCTCAATCGCTTTGCCGCTGCGCCGGATCGCTTCCGCGAACGCGTCACGGGGGAAGGGCAGGGCCTTTGATCCCGCGAGCGCGCCTAGCATCACCGAACTGATGACGCTGCCGGCGTCGCTAGCGGCCTGTTCCATATCGAAGCCGATGAAGCGCGCTGCTCGCTGCTTTGCCGCATCGATGATCCTTTCGCTTGCACTGATTCCGTTTCCGGGTGCCGATTTTTCAGAAATCGCATAAATTCGATGTGTCGATCCGATCAACGTGGTGCGATCTTCGGTCACGAATCCCCGCAGGATGGCGCGGCCCGCTTCCATCAATTCGGACGCGACAACGATATCGACGTCACCGGGCGCGGGCATCATGGCTAGCACGGGATCGCTCTGATTGCCGCTGGTCGCGAGGCTTTTCATCATCTCGATATAATAGATGGTTGCGCCAGTGCGTTGAGCGACGCCGGGTACGGACGTGCCCTGCGCCACATAGCCGTTGGCGTTTGCGACATCGAGTATCCAGTTTGCGAGCACGCCGCCTCCTTGGCCGCCTAGTGCCATGATAGCGAGGGTGATACGGTCACGTTCAGTTGCTCGGGTCATCAAAAGGCCCTCGCCGCGATTGCGCGCTCGTGCTGCATCTGGAACCAGCCGATGATCCGGCGACGTAGGCTGTCGAGCAACCGCTCGAAAGCGCCCGGATTGCTAACAATCCTGGTGCGATAGAAAGAGGGACAAAGTACCGCCGCGTGCGAAACCTCACCGCAATTGCCACATCCGACGCAGCTTTGATCGATATGCGTGACCGGGTCTTGACGCAGCGGATCGGGATTCTGGCGCACGCTGAGCGAGGGACAGCCCGAAAGCCGGATACATGCATGGTCGCCGGTGCAAGTCTCCGGATCGATGCCGAAACGGTCGCGCACTACGCGACGTCCCTCCTTCTCTGCCCTCGCGCGCAGCGGCTTCTCACGGCGCTGGAGGTTGAGCATGCATTCGGAACTGGCGACAATGACCTTCGGTCCTGCCTCGCGACTGGTCAGAGCTTCCTTAAGCGTATCCCGCATTGCCGTTACGTCATAGGTGCGGTTGATCGAGCGGACCCAGTTCACCCCCATGCCGCGCACCGCGCGCTCGATTGGGTTCTTGGTCTTGCGACGGGGATTGTCGGCGCGCGACGACAATATGTCCTGCCCGCCGGTGGCGGCTGAATAGCCGTTGTCGACGATAATCGTAACCGTATCGTCCTTGTTGAAGACGGCGTTGCCGATGCCGGAAGTGAGTCCGTTGTGCCAGAAACCCCCATCTCCCATCATCGCGACCGCACGCCTGCCCGCAGGTTTGAACGCTGATGCGCCAGCCGTCCCAAGGCCGTAACCCATTGTCGTATTGCCGATATGGAAGGGCGGCAGGATCGAAAACAGATGGCAACCGATATCTGCTGATACGTGCAGCTCGCCGAGCTCGCGCTGGACCAACTTCATCGCGGAAAAGATCGGGCGTTCGGGACACCCTGTGCAGAAGCCTGCAGGGCGCGGCGGGACTTCCTTCGCCAGCTCTGTATCGGTAGGTGCGGGCATAGAGCGATCCGGCGCGCGCTCGGGTGACCATTTGTCTAGAAACGTGGCGACACCGTCGCACAACACCTGGCCTGTATATTCGCCCGCCCTAGGCAGGATGTCCTTCCCGACTATGCATGTATCGATCCCGGCCCGGCGCAGCATCGTGTTGAGTTCATGCTCTATGAATTCAGGCTGGCCTTCCTCGACTATAAGCACAGCCTTCTTGCCACGGCAAAAAGTAGTGACCTCTTCAGGAACCAGTGGATAGGTGACGTTGAGGCAGTAGATCGGCAGCTGTGCGGAGCCGTATCCGTCGGAAAGGCCGGAAAGCTCAAGCGCCCGATTGAGAGTATTAAACAGTCCGCCTTGGACGATGATGCCGATCTCGTCACGCTCGGGTCCGAACCACTCGTTGAGGTGGCTATCGCGCACAAAATTTACAGCGGCGGGCCAGCGCCGCTCGATTTTTTCATGCTCGTGGGCGAAATTCGCGGGCGGCAGGACAATGCGGTTAGTGTCACGCTTAGGGTTAGCAGCTGCTTCGCCGACGGTCATCGCTGGACGAACGTTATCTTTTGCAACGAAGCTACCTGTCACATGGCAGGCACGTACTCGAAGCTCCAGCATAACAGGAGTATTGGAGACTTCAGAAAGCTCGAATCCCTTTTCGACCATCGCGACGATACTCGGCAGGTTCGGCCGCGGGTCTAGCAGCCACATCTGCGACTTCATGGCGAAGGCATGCGTGCGCTCCTGCATGATCGAGGAACCTTCGCCATAGTCTTCGCCGACGATGATAAGTGCGCCACCTGTAACGCCGCCCGATGCGATGTTTGAGAGCGCATCGGAAGCAACATTTGTTCCTACCACCGACTTCCATGCAACCGCCCCGCGAAGAGGGTAATTTACTGATGCGGCCAGCATCGCCGCCGCCGCTGCTTCGCTAGCATTAGCCTCGAAATGAACACCAAGTTCGCGTAGCAGCGGATCGGCGTCCGCGAAGACATCCATCAAATGACTGATCGGTGATCCCTGATAGCCACCGACATAGGCAACACCTGCTTGAAGCAACCCTTTTGTAACTGCAAGGATGCCCTCTCCCTCAAAGGTTTCGCCGTCAGCCAGCCGAAGCTTCTCAACTTCTTTTGCGAATGAACGCTCCGCCATTGATTTAGTCCGCGACCAACGCGAGAACGCGTAGCGGACTGCCGGAGCCGCCGACGATCTTTAGCGGCGCGGCCACAATCACGGATCCCTTGGGAGGCAGCTGATCGAGATTCTGAAGGCATTGCAGCCCGAACTTGCCGGCGCCGTGGAACAGCGCATGTGCAGGGTATTGTGGATCGAGAAGATGAGCCTGGCCGGCATCGGTACCAATGGTCTCCACCCCAAAACCGCGAACGTTACGCTCCTCAATGAGAAATCGGCAGGCGCCGGCATCGGGGCCTGGCGTATGGGCACCGTCATCTTTGCGATTTGTATATTGCTCGACTGGCCGTTTTGACCAATCGGTGCGCATCAGCACCCAGCAATCCTCTGGGATCCGGCCATGTTCGGCTTCCCATAAGACCAGCTTGTCCCGAGTAAGTAGGAAGTCGGCATCTGCCGCCGACTCAGTTGAACAGTCGATGACGACAGCGGGCCCAACGAAGTTCTTGGGATCAACCGCATCTACCGTGTTGTGAGGCACGTCTTTCCCCGTGACCCAGTGGATGGGCGCGTCGAAGTGAGTGCCGCTATGCTCACCAACTGTGAAATTGTTCCAATACCAGGCGACGCCTCGATCATCATAACGTGAGATCTCCTCGCGCTTGAAGGCAGCCGTTTGGCCGAACGGTTCGGGAAGCACTAGCAACGGGGTATCTTCTGATAGGGGCTGGGTAATGTCGACTGTGCGGATCGTCCCGCTCATCAGCGCGTCAGAAAAGGCGGACAAGGTGCTCTGCGACATCATTCTCTCCCCAAATTGGATATTCCAATTAGCGAAAGGCTATCAGCAAAACGTGCAGATGCAACTAAATTTATGTCATGCATTGCGGGGACGACCAAGCAGGTCTAAACTTCATTCAAAAGAGGAATAGCTTGGACAATCGTGAACTTGGCGACCCTGGAACGCCTTCATTTCAGGTCGAAAAATACCCATTCTTTCTACTTAATCGGCTCGTCAGCCGGTATAATGGTGTGATCGAGCCTCGACTGCGTGGAATCGGTCTGGACATACCTTTTTGGCGCGTTCTGATGGTGCTTGGCGAGTGTTCGCCACGGGGTGTTCGTGACATATCACTCGCTGCAGTCATTCCGCTTTCGACAACGACGCGCATTGTCCAACGCATGGCGGGTGTCGGCTATATCGCAATAAGTGAAAGCTCACGCGATGCCCGGGTTACAGAGGTATCGCTAACAATATTGGGCGAGGAGAAACTGGTGGAGGCGCGTGCTGTGACCGCACCCGTATACGCGGGTATCATCAACGGAGTGAGCGCGAAGGACTTCAACCGCCTGATAACTATTCTTGATCGATTTTACGACAATCTCACAGCATTCGAAAACGTGCCTGCGCCGCGCCGCGGCAACAATGCAGGAACCTGAATTTCGGCATGTGCAGGCGGGCAATCGCATTGACTATTCAATTGGTTCAAGCTTGAAATGCCGGTAATGGCCAATCAATCTGAAATCTCCGATGATGATGCCCGTGCTGACCTGAGGCTTTGGTTGCGTTTGCTGACCTGTTCCACCGTGGTGGAAAAGCGATTGCGGCGTCGATTCATCGAGCAATTTGGTAGCACACTGCCGCGGTTCGATGTCTTGGCGGCTTTGGATCGTGCGTCCAATGGCTTGTCAATGGGAGAGCTGTCACGAGCATTACTCGTGTCGAACGGAAATGTGACGTCTCTCGTTCGACAGCTTGAGCAGCAGGGCTTGGTAGTTAGTCGACCAGCGAGCGATCGTCGTTCGTCCATCGTATCTATGACAGACGAAGGAAGTGAGCGCTTTGCCGAACTGGCATCCGCACACGGAGAATGGATACGAGGCATGTTTTCTCATATTTCGGCCGATGAGGAACGCCAACTCTTTGACCTGCTAGGAGTACTCCGACGATCAATCGCGGCCGAAGATCGCGAGGAGGGCGCGGAATGACGTTCGTTTCGTTTCAGCAGGTCAGATTTGCTCATGTGGACGCTGCGGGAATCGTCTTCTACCCCCGCTATTTTGAGATGCTGAACGCTGCCGTTGAAGATTACTTTGAACAGCGCCACGGAGTGAGCTTTAAGGAAATGCATCTACAACGTCGCGTTGGAGTCCCTACGGTAAAAGTAGATGTGACGTTCGAAGCCGCCAGCAAGCTTGGCGACGATCTGGAGTTCAATCTTTCGCCTATGAAAACTGGCCGCAGCTCGGTCGAATTCTCGGTTCAAGTCTTATGTGCTGGCGAGCAGCGGCTCTCCGGGACGGTTATAATCGTGTGTACCGATCTTGACCGCATGCGCTCGCTCCCGTGGCCGGATGACCTTCGGCCACATCCCGACACCTAACGTCGTGCATCATACGACAATAGGCGGCATTTTTTCTTATCGGCAAAATGGGCAACATCCTGTCCCCATCACGAGGCTGGTGAGCATAATCCTTATGTGCTTTGCGTTAAACGCAACGATTATGCACTTTCTACTGCATTGAACGAACGGTTCGGCTTCGACACTCTATCACTTGTAACGGCTCTGTAACGCAAACCGACAGAGCCGGACCATCTGGGATCAGAGGGGAAGGCGATGAGGAAATCTATTTACGCAGTTGGTGCCATTGTCGCATCGCTCGCGATGACCGGCTGTCAGCAATCGAATGATGTGCAGCCTAAAAACTCGATGACGGGTGAAATTGCTTCATCGGAAGAAAAAGTGCCACAGACCTTCAACTCTGTGGTCGAAAATGACGAACTTACGAAGATGTTTCGATGGTGGAATGAAGCCTACACGAAGCCCGACGGGTTCACAGCTGAAGCGTTTGGCCAATACTTTACCGATGATGCCGTGATGCGAATCAATGGTCATGAAAGTGCCCGAGGCCTTGAGGATCTCGCCAGTCATTTTCGCGAGATTCAAAAGAAGACCGATATGGTGAAGATCAATCTTCCCTTTATCGCGTCCTTCACCTCGCCCGACGGCAGCAAAATCTATACCTACCATACGCTTGATGCATCAGCGGACGGTAAGCCCAGCCACGAAATGGTGATGGGCTATGCCGAACTGCGCGGCGGAAAAATCGCATTAATCAACTTTCTGAACATGGACGGCGAACCTCAGGAGAGCGCCCGTTAGGACGGCGCTCTCTCGGGAATTTCAAAAGTAAGGCTGCATGTGACCGTGGGGATTGCGGAGCATGCTACAGGGAAGGGTAATTCTATGAACCGCAAGACTTTGCTTCGTTACTCGGCATTGGCGGGAGTATCTGCGCTGGCGTGCGCAACACAAGCAATCGCGCATACTGCGGATGCTTCGCCAAAAGATGAACAGGCACAGGTTGAGAATTCAGCACAAGACCGGACTAGTGACCCAAAGGTCGATCGCATCGCTAGCGATGACACTCGAGAAATCGTCGTAACGGCACAGCGGCGTGCACAGCTCGCAACAGACGTTCCAATCAGTCTCACGGCTTTTGATGCGGCTGCAATTCAAAAGCAGAACGTAAAAGGGCTAGATGATTACTTTGCTAAAGCACCCAATGTCAGTTTTCTCTCGACTGGTGCGCGAGATCGCAAGGAAATCAGTATTCGCGGCGTTACCAACCAGCTGAGTGCAGATGCAATTCCTAGAACGAGTACATTCGGATTCTATATCGATGACTTTAATGTCTCGACCGGCACGGTGAATCCCGAGATTGTAGACATCAAGCGTATTGAGGTGCTGCGCGGTCCACAAGGCACCTATTTCGGGCGCAACGCTGTGGGTGGTGCGATCAACATCGTTACCAATCAAGCAAACACTCAGCGCTTCGAAGGCGAGGCTTCCGCTGCTTATTCAAGCTTTAATACGATTGATGTCAGTGGTGTGCTCAACACGCCTATTGTGCGGGACAAGGTCGCGCTGCGTCTTGTCGGACGTTACGAGCACAGCGACGGAAATATCAAGAATATCAATCCGATCGGTGGAGGAAATGACTCCGATTACTATTACGGCAAGGCGATGTTGCGCTTCACGCCGACCGACCAGCTGACGATCGACCTTGTCGGTACCTACACAAAAGAACGAGTGGGCATGAGAGAGGGCGTGCCATCAGGAGTTTTAGGTCAGACCGCCCTTGCTGTGGTCTACCCTGGTGTTGTGGATCCGCAGGCCGATCCCGATGGCGTTGGATTCTTTCCGCAGAACGATAACCGTGTGAATTTCAACCGCCCACAGAGGGTGGGTACGGAATTTTATTATGTCACCGGCAGAATTAAATATGATACTGACGCCTTTTCTATCACCAGTATAACTGGTTACATCAACTCCAAGCAATTTCTTCAGGGCGATATTGATGGATCGAGTCACGACTACTATTACGAGACGAAGCCTATAGACCGCGATTCATTTAGTACTGAAACACGTATTCAATCTCCCGACGATGGACGCGCATTCTCTTGGACCGTCGGTGGTATGTACGCCAGGGATGCAGGAGCGATTAATCAGTTCACCTACACAGGCGCTGATAATCCATTTGGCCTACCGGCGGATTTGCAAATCACAAGCACGCAGAATTCAGGTAAGTCAGAGAGTTGGGCAATCTTCGCTCAAGGTCAGTATGATTTAACGCAGAAACTCTCATTTACTGCTGGCGGACGCTATACCCACGAAAAGGTAACCGTATCGCAATTCAACACCTCAAGCGGAAACGTTAATGGTGTCGTCAACGATAGTGCGTCATTCAACAACTTCTCGCCGCGGTTCACGCTTGCCTACAAGTTAGCTGATCGTACCAATGTCTACGCAACAGCTTCGCGCGGTTTCAAGGCTGGTGGTGTTCAGATCAACCCCAACATCAATGACACGTCCTATGCTCCTGAAACCCTTTGGAACTACGAGCTCGGATTTAAGACGCAAACTGCCGACCGTAAGCTTCTTTTGAATGTTGCTCTCTTTTACATGGACTGGAAGGATCTGCAGACGGAGTTCGCGGTGGCGCAGGTCAATGGCAGCGTTATTACCTTCTATTCGGGTATCGAGAACGCGGCATCTGCGCATAGCATGGGCGTTGAACTCGATGCGGCATATCGCATCACGCCTGACTTTCAAATCGGAGGTACGGTTGGTTATCTCGATGCGAAATTTGATAACTATCAAAACGCTTATATTAATGGGCAAGTTGTCGACTTATCTGACCGAAGGATGCCAAATTCGCCCAAGTGGACGCTCAGTGCGTTTACGGAGTATAACTTTACTCCCGTCAAGGATGTTGACGCCTATGTTCGAGGTGAATGGTTTTACCGCGACATGATATACTCAGATAAAGCAGCATTGCTGTACAACATCTGGCCATATCGGGTGCCAAGCTACGATCAATTCAATCTGCGGGCTGGGTTCACTAAGGGCAATCTTGATTTCCAAATTTATGGTGAGAACATCTTCAAAAATCGATATTTCACCAATGCTTATGAAAAGGCTTTCGCGGGTGGTCTGTATGTCCAGCCGTCGGTGCGGAACATTGGCGCTCGAGTGACGGTGCACTTCTGATGTTGCTAAAGAAAGGTATCGTGCGTCGGCAGATGCTCGGCGGTATTGCTTGGACGGCTCTCGCCCCTGCTTTGTTGGGCGGGAGAGCTTGGGCGCACGACCTTTCTGCAGGTGCTGATAGTCAACTTCGTGCATTACTTAAAGACGCATATCTGCGGATGCTCGAATTGAACCCGATGCTTGGTGCAACCGTCGGCACAAGCATCGGCAAGGACCGGTGGAATGATTTTTCTGAAGCGGGTGAAAAGGCGGTTGCTGACAGTGCAGCGCTGAACCTGGACCGTCTTCATTCGATCGACTTCGCCAATTTGTCGCCCGATGCCCAGGTGCAATATCGGGCGTTTGAAAATGATCAGAAGATTATCGCAGAAAGATATCGCTGGCGGCGACAAGATTATCCGCTCAATCAAATTGTCGGAATTCATCTCGATGTGCCGAATGTACTGATAAATCAGCATCCAATTAACGACATCGCCGATGCTGAAGCCTATATCAGCCGCCTTGATCTCGCGCCGCACGCCTTTGATCAAATGGTCGCAAGGCTTCGTGATCACGCGGCAGCGGGTTTCTACATGCCGGCCTCTGTCTATCCGCTGCTGATCGACGGGGCTCAGCAGGTTATAACTGGCTCGCCTTTCGGTGAGGGCAACGACAGCCCAGTCTGGTCTGACTTCAAGCGCAAGGTCGGCGAACTTAAGATCAACGAGGCCGCGGCGAAGGCACTGCTTGCGCGTGCCAGGAACGCGCTAACCGGCCCGTTTCGGGGTGGCTATGAACGGCTGATCGCTGAACTGAAGGCGCAATCGTCTAAGGTGACGAAGAGCGATGGCGTATGGGCGCTGCCCGATGGTGATGAATATTACGCGTTTCTGATCCGCCAATTCACGACCACGGAAATGACGCCGGAGGACATCCACCAGCTCGGCCTGTCGGAGGTAAAGCGCATCCATAGCGAGATGCAGGCGATCATGGACAAGGTCGGCTTTTCCGGAACGCTGCAGGCGTTCATGGCGAAACTGAAAAAGGACCCTCAATTTTATTATCCCAACACCGATGCAGGGCGGCAAAAGTATCTAGAGCGTGCGCGGTCAATCATCGGCGCGATGCAGGCTGCGTTGCCGCGGACTTTCCATCACAAGGCGCCTCTGCCGCTTGTGATCCGCCGTGCCGAAATTTATCGTGAGCCTTCACTACCCGCTGGTTATTACGACGCTGGATCGCCAGACGGTAAGCGGCCAGGTTATATCTACCTCAACCTACGAAACATGGCGGATCGGGCAACCTTCGACTTGGAGGACCTCCTTTACCATGAAGGGCTTCCGGGTCATCACATGCAGATCTCGACCATTCTAGTAAATGATCAGGTGCCTGAGCTGCGCAAGACTAACGAATGGTGGCAGAATACGGCATTCGTAGAAGGTTGGGCGCTATACGCGGAATCGCTGGCGAAGGAGATGGGATTTTACGACGATCCATATTCGGACTTCGGTCGGCTAGGCGGCGAATTGTGGCGTGCGTGTCGGCTCGTCGTCGACAGCGGACTACACTACAAGCGCTGGTCGCGCGAACAGGCGATTCAGTATTTCGACGACAACACTGCCAGCACCCACGCTGCAAACGTTCAGGAAATCGACCGGTATCTTGCGGTGCCGGGGCAAGCGACTGCCTTCACCGTTGGCATGCACGCTTTTCAGGAGCAGCGGGCACGCGCCAAAAAGGTGCTCGGCAGCGCTTATGATATTCGCGACTATCATCAGTTGGCGCTGAATTATGGCTTCGTGCCGCTCAATGCGCTCGCATTGGCGGTCGATCACTGGATAGCGGCGAAGAAGCCGTCATAATCGGGAGTTTATAACCGTGAAGCGTTCAGCCCTGCTCGCCGGTCTCGCCACCCTTGTCTTGGCCTCACCGGCCGTGGGTCAGTCGCATGACGGCGATGCGTCCAAACCGACAATGCGGATCAAGGCGCCGCTGCCGCCGGCAGTACCCTGGACGGGTAGAAGCGAGGCACTGATCGCAAAACCCAATGATCCTTGGATCACCCCGGCGGAGAAATCCGACATGGTGTCGACTACGACCTATGCCGAAATGCGCGCCTATATGGAGCGGCTGGCTAACGCATCGCCGTTGATCCATGTCGTCACCATCGGGAAGACCGCGTTGGGCCGCGACCTCATTGCAGTAGTCGCCAGCAAGGATTTGGGTGCCGATACGATCGATGGATTGGACAAGGTCAAGCCGACGGTCTTGGCACAGGCGGGCATTCACCCTGGCGAAAGTGATGGCACCGATGCAGGGATGATGCTGCTGCGCGACATCGCGCTGCGGGGTAAGGCAGATTTGCTCGACAAGGTCAATTTTGTGTTCGTTCCGATCTTCAACGTCGACGGACACGAAAACGCTTCGGAGTTCGGTCGTCCCAACCAACGCGGTCCGAAGGAGCAGGGCTGGCGGACGACGGCGCAGAACATCAACCTAAACCGCGACTATATCAAGGCTGATGCGCCCGCAATGCAAGCGATGCTGCGATTGATCAATCGTCTTGATCCCGAGCTCTATCTCGACCTGCACGTCTCCGACGGGGTTGATTTTGCCTATGACATAACCTTCGGTTTTCAAGACGCACCCTACGCCCATTCGCCAGCTGAAAATGAGTGGCTAGAGAATGTCTTTCGCAAGGAAGTGAATGGCGCACTCCAAGAGCAAGGTCATATTCCAGGACCTCTGGTGCTAGCTGTCGACGACCGGCATCCCGAGAACGGCCTGATGTTGCCTGCTTTCCCGCCGCGTTTTTCGCATTCGTATGGGGATCTGCGGCATATGCCAGCAGTCCTGGTCGAGGATCATGCTTTAAAACCTTACAAGCAACGTGTGTTGGGTGATTATATCTTACTCCAACAATCCTTGAAGACGGTTGCTGCCCATCGAGATGAGCTTGCGGGTGCGATTGCAAAAGACAAGTCGAGACGCGGCAAGATGGTCCTGACTTGGCAAACCAAAAAGAAGCCGGTCAGAATAGTCCCATTCCGTCAAATGAAGGCGGAGCATTTCCAATCATCTATTTCTGGTACTGAGGAAATCCGTTACTTGGGTAAAGCGGCCCCGGAAAGGCCTTATCCGCTTTATGGTTCGAAGCCCGATTTTGTGCTCGATCCTCCGAAGGCCTATTATGTATCGGTTGCTTATCCGAAGGTTATCGCACGACTGCGTGAACAAGGCATCAGGATGCAAGCGCTTGAAGCGCCGACAACAGTAAAAGTTGATATGATCCGCGTTCACGATCCAAAGTTATCCGACATGCCCCTTGGGGATAGGGTACGGGTAAGCGCGGGCAGCTTTACTCATGAAACCCATGAGCAGACCTATATGCCTGGCTCAGTCCGTATTCCCACCGACCAGCCGCTTGGCGAACTTGCGGAGACGATGCTCGAGCCACGCGCCGAGGATTCTCTCTTCCAATGGGGTTTCTTCATGGGAATGCTGACACGGACCGAATATATAGAAGGATATGTGATCGAGCCGCTCGCGGCGCAAATGATGGCGCGCGATCCGGCTCTGAAAAAGGCATTCCAAGCAAAGCTAAATAGTGATCCGAAGTTTGCCAAAGATCCAGACGCCCGACTTGCATGGTTCTACGAACGGACACCCTATTATGACTCGGATTATTTGCTGTACCCAGTTGGGCGCGAACTAGCCGATTGATTGCGGCTGTTATGTAAAAAGGGGCCGCCAGAGTTTGACAGCCCATTTTTGTCCTTGATCTAAGAGTCCACCCTTCAATCGATCACGGCCGTAGCCTCGATTTCCACAAGGAAATCTGGAAGAGCAAGCGCGGCGACGCCTAGAAAAGTGTTCGGGGCTGGCGTCGTGTTGCCGTAGAATTCGCCGATCGCTGGTAGAACCAAGGCCAGTTTGTCGGGGGAGTGATCCACGACATAGGTGCGCAGTCGAACGATATTGTCAGGACCGGCGCCGACTTCTTCAAGAACAGTCTGCAGATTGGCGAGCGCCTGATGCGTCTGTGCAGTGAGGTCACCGGCTCCGACTATGTTGCAGTCCTTGTCCCATGCGACCTGCCCAGCGAGATGTAGCGTGCGCCCACCTTCACTGAGCACGGCATGCGAGAAGCCATAGCTGACACTGTCGTATAGGCTGGCGGGGTTTATGCGCTTGTTGGCCATGTCTATCTCCAATAGGATCAGTCGACTATTTCCAGCGAATTGCCGAATGGGTCGCGAACATACAGATTCTTCTTGCCTGCCAGCGGTCCGTCATCGATCGCTATGATCTGCTGAACCTCACAGCCATTGTCGGCTAGATAACGTGCCGCCATTTCGACATCGTCGACACGAAGGCCAAGATGATGACCACCCAAATCGCAGTGACGTGGCCGTTCGCGCTTACGGTCGGCAGGTTTGTCATATTGGACAAACTGTAGATTTAGATTTTCAGTGAGCTTCATCATGACGAGAGTCAGTTTCGCTCCAGGGATGCCGATATGCGTTTCCATGAAATCGCGACCCTGATCATCCTTGGGAATCTCGTCAGCGTCTAACGGTCCTAGTCGGAACATCTCCTGCGCGCCGAACACACGCGAGTAGAAGTCGATCGCGGCATCAAGGTCGGCCACTGTGAAAGAAATATGATCGGCAGCCAGGAAAATCGGGCGGTTTGTGTCAGTCATCCACGAGTCTCCGGCTTTAAAGTGCCAAGGCATGGTAGGGCCACCACGCTTAGCAGCAATGTGGAGCTTTCGCGGACTTCGTTGCGTTGATCGCAAAGTTATCCAATTAGATCGCCAATTCGAGTTGGTCGAACAGGGAAGCGTGAGGTGAATCCTCGAAGTTCGTTGGGCCCGACGCCTCGCTTGTGCGCCGCAAGGCGCAGCAGCATATGTTCGCATCCCCGTCCCTGACATGTTCCCATCCCGCAACGCGTAACGAGCTTTACCGAATTGGGATCGCTGTCTTGTATCAATGCCGTTTCGACTGCCCCGATCGTGACGTCCTCACAGCGGCAAAGAATTGTGTTGGCGTCACGCAATGCGGTGAGCGCACTTGTGGGATCTGCAATGCGGTCCAGAAGGGCCGCGAAACGACTTACCCGAATCTGCTTCCTGGCGGCATCGCGGCGGATCGCCTCGGCCTCGTCCATAGGGATTAGTCCAAGGTCGAGCGCGATACCTGCGCCTGCTATCTGGCCCTCCAGCAGCGCGGCGGGTGCGCCCGCGACACCGCTTGTCTCGCCAGCGACAAAAATTTGCGAAACCGAACTTCGCATCCAGCCGTCATGCTCGGCTGCCCATCCTCCTGTCGGCTGTGCCCATCTTACAGAAAGTCCGGCAAGGCGGGGGAGATCCGATTGCGGCAAAAACCCATAGCATAGACCTACGGCGTCGCAGTGGACTGTTCGCTTGCCTATTCGAGCGGAGCTTACCCTGTTCAGTCCTTCTATCACTGAGAGGCGCTGACCGAAGGTCACCGGAACTCCGGCACGGCGAAGCGTTGCCCATGCAGAAGCGGCATCGAGCATTAGGCCGAAATTGCGCAGAGCTGTGCCTGCTCCCTTGATAAGTAGCCTTGCAAGAAACGATTGGCGCTGGTCGAACGCGACCTCGGCCACAGTGCCGCCGGCAGCGATCACCTGTGTTGCGACAATCAGCATAAGGGGGTGCGTACCAGCGAGAAGGACCCGTCCATCCGGTACCACAGCTTGAGCCTTAACTAATGCCTGCAGCCCTCCGGCACCCATTGCGCCGGGAAGCGTCCAGCCAGGAATCGGTATGGGTAAGTCATAGCATCCAGACGCAATTAGCAGGCGATTTGCGGAAACTTGAGTAATACCGTCTCCGCTGGCAAGGGTAAGATCGACAGTTCCACCGGACCGATCGATACCGATCACTGACTTCCCGCCAATCCAATCGCACCGGTTAAGTGCTTCAAACGCACGAAGCTGACTCTTCAATGACGTATAGCTTTTGCCCTTCATCGATTGGGCCATCGCAAATTCTTGCGGCGGTTGGCGCAGTATCTGACCGCCTGGACGCTGCTGTTCGTCGATTACTGCAATCCGAGCACCATTTTGATCGAGCACTAGTGCCGCGGCTTGTCCTGCTGGACCACCGCCAATGATGGCGACGTCGTAGTGATGGATTGAATTAGTCATAGGAGATACTTCGCGTCGCTATTCGCATGCCGTCTTCCACGGTGATCAGGCATGCGCGTATGCGACGGACTGGAGTCACGTCGAGACGGCTAACAAAACATTCAGAACAGGTGCCCATATTGCACCAGAATCCGCGCGGTTGTCCTTCTTGATCGTTGCGCAGACGCATGTGCCCGGCGGCAACTAAAGCGGCCAGCAGGGTTTCGCCCGAAAAAGAGTCGATCATCTGGCCATCGACCTCAATCGTCACTGGCATTCCGCGTGTAATATCCGCCTGCGATCGCATCAGCGCCCCATGAATCCATTGAGACTATCGAACCGTGCTGGCGATGCGACTGCGAGCAGCCGATCGGCTTCGTCACGTTCGCGCTCGAGCATTTGATCTGCTACCAGCCGCGCAAACGTGGGTCCAAGTGTGAAGGCGGATCCGCCAGCGGCACAGAAAAGTCCGGGCATCGTAGGAAACTCTCCGGCAATGGGCAGCTGATCGGGCGTAACTGCAGTCACACCAGTCCATGTGCGGATCAAGTTTAGGTCAGCTACGCGGGGGACCGTCTTAGTAGCTACGGAGAGATTATTACGAAGGGACTGGATGATAAGCTCGGCAGGGCGGGATAGATCGAAAATACCGTCAACGCGATGGAGGCGTGAAGGCCAACCGCCGCCGATCAAGATGTTGCCTGCCTCAGTTTGTTTCATTGATAGTCGCTGTGCGACGTGCTGCACGAGGTGCGGTAGGAAGTGGGGCGTCCGCTCGCTGGCACTCATCGTAAGTCCGACAGGGAATAGCGGCAGGTGCAGGTTGGCCATAGCCGCAATCCGTGCCGACCAAACACCTGCCGCGACCAGCACTTTTTTTGCGCCTACGGTAAAAGCCCCCTCCGAGCCGATAATTTCGGCTCGAAATGAGGCGCCCTGCCATTCGAGTTTTGTAAGCCGCGTACGGATCTGAATTTCAGCACCAGCTGCAGTAGCGGCTGTTGCAAATGCGGGCGCAATCTTGCGAGTGTCGGCATGGCCTTCGGCTGCCATGAAGTTTGCAGCCACTATGCCTTCCGAAAGATACGGTGCGCGGCGGCGTGCTTCGGCACCGTCGATGGTCTCGACCGACAGACCCATTGCACGTTCACGGTCCGCTTTGGCTTTGAGAATTGCCACCTGATCGGCGTTTTCCGCTACCATCAGTCCGCCATTCATATGGACATGCAGCGATACTCCAAGCCGATCTTCGAGTGTGCTCCAATCGTCGATTGCGATGCGACTAAGCGTCGCGGTTTGCTCCCCTTCCAGGCCAAGCCCACCTTTGCGCTCAAGAAAGCGACGTTCTATTTGGAAATGTAGTGACCCGGCGTTCTGACCAGATGCACCACTTCCAGTGCTAGCCTGCTCGACTAGCATAACCTCCATCCCGGCAAGGGCGAGGTGCCAAGCCGCCGCGCAGCCGATGAGCCCGCCGCCGACTATTAAGGCGTCGACTTTAGTTCGCAATGCGCCCCAACGACACGAGCGTTTCACGAATGCTGGCGCGGCCTTCCTCGCTGACATCGAGTAGAGGTGGGCGGACATGGCCACCCGGCAAACCCTGGGCGTTGAGAGCAGCCTTAAGAATAGCAGGACCAGAACCGAATTTCCCGACCAGCTCAGGTGTGTACCATGCGTCCATAATTACCCGGTCCTGTTGACCGCACGCTCTCGCTTCTTCGATCCTACCTGCCCATAGATTATTGTAGAAATCAGGCTGGACATGGCCAAGGACCGCGCCGGCTCCCATCGTTCCGTCGCCGCCACGTGCTTGTAATAGGGCTAAACCGTGCTCGTCCATCGCGTGGCCGAAGATACGCACCTTGTCGTTAAGTGCAAAGAAGGTCGCTACGAACCGCTCAAGTTTACTAGTTGACTGCTTGAGTGCGACAACATTGGGTAGGTCAGTCAGCTGCTCCAGCAGAGATAGCGGCATGTCGATGCCCGTTCCTGGAGGCCAGTTGTAAATACAAATTGGCAACGGGGTTTCTTTGTCAATCGCGGAGTAGAAGGCCAGTAATTCAACTGCGTTTGGGCGAAAATAGGGGGGCGGCGTAACGACGATGCCGTCGAAGTGCGCGTCGGCAGCGCTTCGCGCAAACTCCAGAACCCCTTCAGCAGTGAAGGCACTGCATCCGGCGAGCAAAGGTAGCTTGCCCGACAGTTGATTACCGGCTGCAGCGAATAGCCTGCAGCGCTCTTCTCCCCGCATCGACGGCCATTCACCAGTTGTTCCGGCAATCAGTAGACCGTGCATCCCTTCGCTATGCAGCCATTCGAGCAATCGGGAGAGCGCATCAAAATCGATCGCGCCTTCAGCATCAAACGGGGTGGTGATTGCTGGGATGTAGCCTTGCCACCCCACGATCGAGCGCTTGTCCAATGATCCTCCCTTTCACGATTCATCTATACTTAGGTCCAACCTTTGTGATGATGTCTGCTGAAGCTGCAATAACAACGAATGTTGAATGTCATTGCATCTAGTGCAAGGATGGTTGTGACCGAGGGAGTTTCGATGACCGATATCGCGCTGATGTATTTCTACGAGACCGCCATGTTGGGCACAATGCGGCAAGCAAGCGATAAGATCGGGGTCGCTGTCTCATCTATTAGTCGTCAAATTACTCAGCTCGAGCAACAGCTTGGCATGCCGTTGATCGAACGAGGACGCAGAACAATCAAAGTGACACCGGCTGGTGAGGTTGCTTTGGAATACTATCGTACCCAACAGGCCGACCGCGAAGCGTTTCTTAATCGGCTTGCAGATCTTCGGGGCTTTCGCACCGGTAATGTCGATCTGGCGGTAGGCGAGGGCTTTCTCGGTCGATCATTTACAGAGATCGTTGAACAGTTTCAGCGAGATAACCCGCGAATCGAACTTTCGATCGTAAGTGCATCGACGGCGGAGATCGTACGTATGGTGCTGAATGACGAAGCGCATATCGGTCTAATTTTTCAAAGTGAGAATGAGCCAAAGATCCGCGTCCGGACATCTGCACTTCAGCCGCTAATGGTCATCTGTTCTCCCACACACCCTCTAGCCGCCGATGATGGGGTGACACTGCCAGCGCTTGCCGAACAATCGCTGTGCCTACCGCCAAAAGGATTTCGCATTCGTCAAACGCTCGCTGCTGCAGAACTGCGCTTTAACGTTTGGCTGCAACCGCAACTCACTACCGGGTCGATCCACGTCATGCGAGAGATCGCTAAAGAGGGGCGGGCAGTCACCGTACTGCCGCCTATCAGCGTACTTTCGGATCTAGAGGAAGGTTCGTTGGTAGCGCTTCCGCTGATGGACGCTGACCTTGAGCATACCACCATTGGACTTATCCATCGACTTGGACGCCAGCTCAGTGGTCCTCCAGGTCGAATGTTGTCGTTGCTTGAAAAGCGAGTACGCGGTTGGACTGTCAGCTCCGCTGCCGACTAGTCGATCACGCTGTTCTGACAGCGGGCTCCTTTAGCCCACGAGATGTCGAAATTAGTGTCACCATTACGGTGACTAATGCGTTCGCTATCATAGCGACCAGACCGGTATCCCAATTTGGAAACAGTGAGAAAATGCGAACGGCCTGCGGAATGAGGAGAAGGCCATAACCTACTAAGATACCAGAAAATACCGCTGTCGCATTAGTGCGCGGCCAAAGAAAGGCAAGGAATACCCCAGGCGCTAGCATTCCAATCGATGCATAGGCCGTAAGACCGATATCTACCAGTGACTGAGTTGCGCCAATAGTCAGATAAACCGCCGCGGCGGCGAATAATATCATCGAAAGGCGGGAGATTAATAGTACCGCGCGGTCTTCAAGGTTAGGCACCAGAGGTAACACGACGTTGCGACTGAAGATCGATCCTGCAGTGAGTAGCAGTACGGCACCTGGAACCAGGGCAAGCAAGCATGCGGTTCCCGCAAAAATTCCAACTGCCCAGGCTGGATATCGGTCCGCGACAAACTGAAGCAGCGCGGCGTTTGGATCACCCCCCGGAGGCATAGTTCCCACCGCAAGAGCGCCGAAGCCGAGAAGAATAATGAAGAAATAGGAAAGTGAATAAAGTGGTTGGAACACTGCATTACGCCGGATCGCCCAAGGGTCGGCGGCTGAATAGGTGAGTTGAAACATGTGAGGGAAGATGAACGTACCTAGCGCGACGTTTATGGCGGCGGTCATCATCCATGTTGAAGTAAGGCCTGAGTTAGCAACGCGTCCAGGTAGATTGCCAATTCCTGGATGAGATGCCTCGACCTGTCGGAAAATATCGCCAATCGATGCGGCGCCGACATGGCTCGCAACTGTCGCACTGAGCGCGATGACGATCGCAACCATTAGTATATCTTTGACTGCGGCTGCGAATGCGGCCGAGCGCAATCCAGCGGAAAACACAAACAACAGCATTAGTACGGCACTCGCGATTGCCGCAGTCGTTGCCGAAATATCTTGATGTAGCGACAGACGCAGGACCAGTGCGAGCGCGGTGATCTGGATCTGCACATAGACAACTAATGCGGCAATGCCCGCTAATCCCACAATAACGCCCAGCCAACGTGCGTGGTAGTGATCAGCAAAGAAATCTGCTTGGGTTATTAAACCCCGGTCCTTTCCCGCTTTCCAGATTTTTGGCGTTAGCCAATATCCAACGGCCGCGCTTAACGAAACTGAGCAAAACGCAAGATAGGCAGGGCCGCCATAGGCCCACGCATATCCAGAAATGCCGAGAACGGCGAAGGTTGTGTAAATCTCACCCGCGTTGAGGAACCAAAATATCAGCGTTCCCATGCTGCGTCCGCCGACTGCCCATTCGGCTACAGATTGACCTTTGCGAGTGCGATTACCGTAAAATAGTGCACCCAAGACTGTTAGGATAACAACTGCAATTGTGAGCGAAAGGACGATCACTTCGGTTCGTCCTCGTTTTTTATTTGGTCGCCATCTGTATGGTCATTTTGGCGATCAATCCGAAACACCACGCCAATCGCGATGGTAGCGATCACGATACCCGCCATCTGCCAAACCATAGGGAAGGGGATGGCAAACCAGTCGACCTTCACGTCGTTGATGAACGGCAACAATGCGACCTGCCAAACAAAGGGAATTAGCAGCAGCGCAAGGTGCCAGCGGCGCGCTGGTCGCTGGTCGCTTTCATGCATCGAATTAGCCCTTTTTGCCCGCGAAGCCGATCAATGTGAGATTATGGCGGGTTCGAAATCGTCACGGACGATATCGCCGCCCTTCATAACGAAATCGATAGACCGCAGCGCAGAGATGTCCGCCGTAGGATCTGAATCAACCGCGACAATATCTGCATATTTGCCTGGCGCTATTCGCCCAATATCGTCGCGGCCGAGCATTTTTGCCGCGTTGATCGTGGCGGCTTGCAGTGCCTGAAGTGGCGTCATACCGGCTTTAACATAGAGTTCGGCTTCTCGAATCGTTGCTGTAGTCCCGCTGTTTGGTTCGAACGGGAATTGGTCGGTGCCGAGCGCGATGTTCACGCCTAATGAAATTGCATGTTTAAGCGTTTTCCAATGGTCCTCGCCAGTTTCGGCGACCCGCTTTAAATACCAGTCAGGCGAGCCGATCTTTTTGTAGAATTCTCGGGCTCCTGGTTGGGTTACGACGATGGTTGGGACAAGCCAAGTACCCTGCTTCTTCATTTTCGTCAGCACATCATCGTTCAAGTGATAGCCATGCTCAAACCCATCGATACCAAATTTAAGTGCCTGTTGTGCGGCTACGGAAGAGCCATTGTGAGCGGTGATCTTCACGTTATTGCGGTGCGCTACCTCAATGATCGTAGACATCTCCTCATCGGTCATCGGAGCTGCTGAGATTGCACCATGCGAATCCGAAATGCCTCCCGAAATTGCAATCTTGATCCAGGTTGCCCCCTGCTTGATCTGTTCACGAGCTGCCTTGGCTAGGCCATATGGACCGTCTGCTTCCAATGATCCGTGTCCACCAGTCGGGACGATCACTTCGCCTGCGGTCTCAATGCGCGGACCGATAATTTCGCCGCTTTCGATCGCCTTTTTAAGTGCAAAGTCGTTACCGTGATCTTCGCCTACAAGCCGCAAAGTGGTCACACCCGACATTAGAGACCGGTGGGCGTTGGCGGCCATGCGAAGCGTCTCTTCTGGATCCGTCTCATCGACCAGTGCTGCACCGGCGGCTCCGGGAAGTTTCAAGCCGAGATGAACGTGCATGTTCATCAAACCCGGAATTAGATACTTGCCATCCATGTGGGCAATCTTCGCGCCCTGGGGAATCGGGGTGTTTCCCGCTGAACCGATAGCCTCGATTCGATCTCCGCGAACGAGAACAACCGCGTTACGATCGACCTTTCCGGTATCTATATTAACAACTGCTCCCCCCACGAGTGCCGTAATCGGAGACTTTTCCGTTTCCTGAGAATGGACAGGGTAAGCGGACAAAGTCGCCAGAACACCGAAAAGTGCCAATGTTGACTTGGCAAGCAATCCTATACGTTCGATCATGACACCTCCCAAAAATCTCATTCCTGCTGCAGCGGCATGAAGCAAGGTCAATGATGTGTGCAATGCATTAACATCCGTGATGTCGTTGCGTTTGAGGCAAGTCTGCCGAGTGCTAGCGCTGCGAATTTAGTCGTTGAGCTGGTCGCCACGATATTGTGGTTGCGCCTGTGAACACACCATAAAACGGCTAGAAATTACCGTTTTTACGTTCGGGTCATTAGCTCAGCCATTCGTTCCAAGTTTCATGCAAACCGATATTCAGGCGTTCGTGTAGCTCGGTACAGGTTTCTCCATACCGCCGGTCGCCGACGACGCGCGAAGCTACCAGTATGTGCGCGTGGTTCGGTTGATACTGGGGCGTGTGAATCGCAATCTCGGCGACGATTCCCGGAAGTAGTGCCGCCCGGGTCATAGCCTCTACCCGATCCACCAACTGTCCGTTGCTGAGCCCTGGTGGAAGATCACCGCAGATGTGCCAAGCCCTGGTATCGTCACCGGTGCCAGCATTGTCGGCGGCTTCATCGGCCATCTGCCAACGAAGGTAGGGGCTCGAAACCCACCACGGCGCATTGTCGGGAACGATCGGCAGCAGCACAAAAAGATCTTCGGCACGCATCGTGAAGTCGTGAAGCGTACGGCCCGCCTTCGTGAAATGGGTTCTCCTGATGTATGCTGCTTCGCGTAGAGCTGTACGACGCTCGTCGATACGCTGGCTCCTGCCGAAGCTGCGACGGGCCACTGGCTCGCACACAAACGGCTTCCTGACTGCGATGTCGCTCATATCCCCAGCTCCGCCAAGTCGACTTCGCCAAGCGTCGATCCGCCGCGGTGGATTGGGGGCAGGGAGGCATAGGGGCTCAAGTGGGCTAGTCGCATCGCATCGGACTTGATCCAAGCGGCGAGGGCGTTCCAGCCTTCGACTATCAAATCGGGCGACGACCGCTCGGCGGAGCGCCAGTATAGTCCAGTCAGCCAAGTGGCGACCACGTCGGTCTCGCAATAGTTCTCGATCTGTGTCCACTCGCCGCGCTCGACCAGATCGGCAACCTGTTCACCGGACGTATCGATCTTTACCGGGATGCCGAAGTTGGCGCAGGCATCCGCCAGCCGAAAGCGTGGCGCCGCCCCGTAGCCGGCCATCTCTTGCAGGAAGTCGACGTGAACGCCCTGTCGGAAGCGCGGCTGCGCATGGAGCTTGGCAATGGTCGGCGCCGGTTCGCCGGTGATGGCAGAACGATTGAGCAGAACCGGAATGTCGAAGCCAGCTCCGTTGAAGGTCTGCACTTCGAAAGCCTTCTCGATCGTTCGCTCCACCGACGCGACGATCGCACGCTCGCCCATCATGGACCTACTGTAGGTTTCTACATTGAAGTTGAGCCTGCCGTCGCGATCGCGCTCCACGATCAACGTGGACGCGCAAACCAGCTGGTGCAGTGGCCATGCCGGAAAGCCCGTCGTGCTATCATTACCGGCGCGCGCGAGTGTCTCCGGGTCGGTCATGGTCTCGATATCTGAATAGCCCCGAGTTTTCTAGACGCCCTCGGTGCTCATCATCTGCTGCCGTTCGAACTCTACGGGTGACAGCAT
>NZ_WTYA01000008.1 GCF_009828025.1 Qipengyuania algicida
GGATGCTGTCACCCGTAGAGTTCGAACGGCAGCAGATGATGAGCACCGAGGGCGTCTAGAAAACTCGGGGCTATTCAACGGCTTCGGTTGCGATCGACACAAAACGGTTGACAGAAATCATCGCTAACAGGCTTGCGAGGCTTGTTTCCTGATAAATAACATTAGGGCGAAAGCCTTGCTCGGTCAGTCTCGCCGACAGCAGATTGCCGAGGATTGGTCCCAGGCCGTCACTCGGGAGGACGAACACTTCGCGGCGCAACTCAGGCCAATAGATGCGCTCGTGCTCGGACAATCGGTGCCCTTCGAGCAGGGCAATCATAAGCCGTTCTGACCAGAGCGGACGGGATCTGATGCCGGTTTCCGCCAATCCTACCGGTGCGACAGCGACGTCAATAGATCGTGACTGGATGCTTTGAAACAACTTCTCGGGACCGGCCTCGACGCCATCGAATTGAACGTCTGGGAACCGGGTAAGATAGTCTGTGAAAGCGAGCTTCAGGTTCCCCGCCATCAAGGGGGTGCAATAGCCAACCCCCAATCGACCCTCAAGTCCATAGCTGACGTTGCGTGCTGTCGTCCGAAGGTTGTCAATATCTGTAACGATCCGCCGCGCTTGCTCAATGAAAACCTTGCCATTTTCGGTGACTTCCGCACCTCGGGTCGTTCGATCGAACAGCTTGATGCCGAGCCGGTCTTCAAGCAGCCGCACCCTGCGGCTGAGGGTCGATTGCTTGACGTTAAAGGACGCTGCGGCGCGCGAAAAACTCTGGGCGTCGGCCGTCATCACGGCAAAGCGTAATTGTTGCACCTCAATCGACATGTGATCGAGCAGCCCTATATAATACTGAAATCAAGAGCCTGCCCCCCTTTCCCATAATCAAGAACCACCCGTACCTATCTGGGTGATATTATTGAGGCCGAGAGCCGCTTGCGCGCATTGTGCAACGTCGAGAATTGCCTGCGTCGATCATGATAGAACTGCCGTTTCGTTCGGCTTTGGCCGCTTGGCTTTTCCAGGGATCCGACGATTGAGTTCTTCTTGTAATGCGGATGACGCATCTTCTTCACCGTGAGTGACGAAGATCTGTTTGGGAGCTTTCTTAAATGCTGAAATCCAGGCAAGTAGCGCCGTTCGGTCCGCATGGGCTGAAAAGCCGCCTATCGAGCGGACATCTGCTCGCACAGCAATATTTTGACCAAAGATCCTTACACTGGCCGCTCCATCTACCAGCTTTCGTCCACGCGTTCCCTCTGCCTGATATCCCGCAAATAAAACGGTGTTGTTCCGGTTCGGCAACCCGTGGCGGAGATGATGCAAAATTCTACCCTCAGTGCACATTCCGCTGGCGGAAATTATGATCGCGCCTGATTTTATCGTGTTCAGAGCAATCGATTCCTGCACGCTCTCAGTATATTTCAGAAGAATTGAAGGCTGAGTTTGCCGTTTCCATGTTTCAAGCTTTTTTGCTTCTTCATCAAACAGCCTGATATGTCGTTTTGTGAGTTCAGTCGCTCGCTGCGCCATGGGGGAATCGAGAAAGATATTAAGGTTCTTGAGGCGACCCTCACAAGTTAGGTGATGAAAATAATAGATCAGTTCTTGTGTCCGCCCAACGGCGAAGGCAGGTATGTTGAGGTTGCCTTTTTTCTGGTTCAAGGCGTGGTCTGCAACCTCTACCAGCCTATCAAGCGATGGGCCTAATTGTTCATGATCACGGTTCCCGTAAGTGGATTCCACGATGAGATAATCGGCCTCATCAATGAAAACAGGATCGCGAAGTATTGGGCGATGCGGCTGACCAAGGTCACCTGAAAAAACCAGCTTTCTTTTTTCGCTGCCTTTGCCAATCCATATTTCGAGAATTGCCGACCCCAAAATGTGTCCGGCATCGCGCAATCGCAATTGCACTTCAGGGTGGAGCGATATGGTTCGATCATAGTCGTGCCCATCCACTTGGGAAAGCGCCGTTTCAGCATCCTCCATCCGGTAGAGTGGTTCGAGCTCTTCTTTAACATGAGAGCGTCTTCTCGCCGCGCGTTCAGCCGCCGCTTCATGGATATGAGCGCTGTCACGAAGCATGATTTCCAGCAATTCTGCGGTTGCCTTGCTGGTATAGATCGGGCCTTCAAATCCATCCCGGCATAATTTGGGGAGCAGGCCGCTGTGATCGATATGCGCGTGCGACAGTATAACAAAGTCAAGCGACGATGGCGAAAATGAGAAGCTTCTTCGGTTTTTCGAGTCCGCGTCGCTCCCACCCTGAAACATGCCGCAATCGACAAGAAACCGGGCGCCTCCGGCCTCCACCAGATAACATGAGCCAGTGACTTCCCCAGCGGCACCCAAGAATGTGATTTTCATACTATCATCCTGTTACCATCCAAATTCTTAGCGTCATTCAGGTGGTATCTCGCCATAGAACTCGCAGATCACATGCACGGCTTCACGGGCCGTATCGACAATCTGGTAGAGGTTCAGATCACTTTGATCGATATATCCTTCTTCGGCGAGGTAGCTGAAGTTGACGACCTTGTTCCAATACTCTCGGCCAAGAAGAACTATCGGTATTGGAGGGATTTTCCGGGTCTGAACAAGCGTGAGAACGTCGAAAACCTCATCCATCGTGCCAAACCCGCCCGGGAAAGCTACCAACGCTTTGGCTCGCATTAGAAAATGCATTTTGCGCAAGCCAAAGTAGCGAAACCGGAAGCACAATTCCGGCGTGATGTAGGGATTGGGGGTTTGTTCTTTTGGCAGGTCGATATTAAGTCCGATCGAGCGCGCGCCTGCCTCGTAGGCACCCCGATTTGCCGCTTCCATGATGCCGGGACCGCCGCCTGTTACAACTAGAAAGTCAGCACGTCCTTTCTGTTGGAATCGCTCAGAAACTATGGCTGAAAATTTCCGCGCTTCATCATAATATCGGGTCACTTCGTGAGAACCATCAGGGGAGACCCGCGCGCTTCCAAAAACGACAACGGTCGAGTTGATTCCCTCCTTCTTCAGGACAATGTCTGGCTTCAAAAATTCCAATTGCAGCCGCGCCGAGCGCAGGTCATCGAGGTTCATGAACTCGGGATCATCGGTTGCCGGCCTGTAGGCCTTACTTTCGAGCAACGCCTGCACCATTGCCTGCCTCGACCGGGCATCACTTTCGGGGCCGTCAGGCACTACTCGCTGGTCTTGCCGTCAAAACGCTCGTGTAAAGCGGGAAACCGCATAGCATGAATAGCAGACCAAAAATCGATGTTGGGCTTACCTTCGGCCATAGTTTTCCTCTCCCGTATCTATCGTGGTGCTGCTCCGGCATGCGTTCCTCCAAGACCTTTGCAGCGACGAGGAAACGACTCCGCCTACACAAAAGATAGTGACTAAGTACTATCTTTTGTGTAGGCGCGCAATATGAAACGCAAAAACCTGACCTCCGATGAGCGCAAAGCGGCAACCGTGGAGGCAGTGATTGCGCTCGCAGCATCGTCAAACCCTGCCGACATAACTACAGCGCAGATTGGCTCCTACATGGATGTGACCCAAGGCGCGTTGTTCCGCCATTTTCCCAGCAAGCAGGAAATCTGGACGGCTGTGATGGACTGGACGGCGAACCAACTTCTGGCGCGAATTGACAAGGTTGAGAGCGACAATCCGCTTGATGAACTGGAGGCGATGTTCGTGGCGCATGTCGATTTTGTCGTCACTCACCCGGGTATTCCACCGATCCTCTTCGGTGAATTGCAACGCAGGGGTAAGACTCCTGCGAAGGCGCTGCTGCAGAAATTGATGGCAGAATATGGCGTCCGGCTATCGACGAAGCTCACTAGGGCGAAGTCGGCAGGACTTATTGCATGTGATACCGACATACCGGCTGCGGCGATCATGTTTCTTGGCATCATACAGGGTCTAGTGATGCAGAGCATGATGACCGGTAATTCGAGCATGATGCGCGAAATGTCGACGCGGCTTTTCAATATATATTTAGGTGGAATAGGGGCCAAAATGTGAAGCGGCCTGTCGCCCTAAACCGCCGCGAGCTGACGCATTTAGCCGCTATCACGCCATTGCTTTTACCATTCATCTGGGCGGCACTTCACATGCAGAAACCCGCGCCGTTAACGGAGAATGTCCAGTGAACAGGAAACGTGTCCTTATCATTGTTGCAATAGCGGTTCTGTTGATCGCGGCCTTCATCACGCGCGGCTTCGGCCTGATCGCTAAAGCTGATGAAGGACCGCTTACGCTCTATGGAAATGTCGATATTCGTGAGGTGGATTTGGGCTTTCGTGTTGGCGGTCGGATCAATTCCATCGAAGTCGAGGAGGGTGCCGCGGTGACGGCAGGACAATTGCTGGCAACCCTTGACAGATCCAGCCTCGAAAGCCGCGCCCGCCAGGCGGATGCCCAGATCGCCGCTGCTGAGGCAAATTTGACAAAACTACGCAATGGTAACCGCGCACAAGAAATCGAGCAGGCTCGCGCACGCTATGCAGCTAGCCAAATAGCTGTTGCCGAAGCCGATAGAGATTATCGACGCCGCGAACCACTTGTTGGTCCTGGTGCGATCAGCCGCGATATCTGGGACCAAACTGTCGCCACACGAGACCGTGCGCGGGCGCAGGCAGCGGAGGCGCGCGCTGCGCTCTCACTCCTACAGGCGGGCGCGCGGCGTGAGGATGTCGCTGCAGCGGCAGCGCAGGTGGACGCAGCAATAGCACAGCGCAGCGGCACTCAGGTTGATCTGACCGACACGCAGCTGTTCTCACAAACGGATGGCATCGTCGTGACCCGCGTCAATGAGCCGGGCGCAATTGTGCAGCCCGGCGCCACCATTCTCACGCTGGCCATCAACGCCCCGATGCGCGTTCGCGCCTATATCGGCGAACCTGACCTCACGCGCATCAACCCAGGAATGGCAGTAGAGGTCAGCGTGGATGGCAATCCGCGCACTTACAACGGCACAATTGGTTACATCTCGCCACAAGCCGAATTTACGCCTAAATCAGTAGAGACTCAGGATTTGCGTACAGATCTAGTTTATAGGCTGCGTATCATCGTGACCAATCCTGATGATGCGCTGCGGCAGGGTCAGCCGGTCACTGTGAAAATCCCAACTGCGCGAGCCACGCAGGCGCGCTGATGACTGCGCGTCAGCCTTTGCCTGTTGCATCGGCCGAGGGGCTGGTGAAGCGTTTTGGCGCTGGACCAGCTGCGCTCGATCAGGTCAGCATCGCCATCAGGCCGTGGCAGATGACCGGACTTGTTGGTCCCGATGGTGCGGGCAAGACAACCTTGATCCGCATATTGGCGGGACTGATGACAGCAGATGCAGGCACGCTCGACATATTGGGCGGCGCGCCCATCGATGCGCTGGAAGATATTGGCTATATGCCGCAGCGCTTTGGCCTTTACGAAGATTTGAGCGTGCTGGAAAATCTCACGCTCTATGCCGAGCTGCGTGCGCTGCCCAAAGCCGAGCATGATGCGACCTTTGACCGGCTGCTGACCTTCACTGACTTGAAACGCTTCCAGTCGCGCCCCGCAGGCAAGCTGTCGGGCGGGATGAAGCAGAAACTGGGTCTTGCATGTGCGTTGGTGCGCACCCCCAAGCTGCTGTTGCTTGATGAGCCGGGCGTCGGCGTTGATCCGATCTCTCGGCGTGAATTGTGGTCGATGGTTAGCGATCTGACCGAAGAAGGCATCGGCGTTCTCTGGTCCACAGCCTATCTTGATGAGGCTGAAAACTGCGATATCGTCTATTTGCTCAATGACGGAAAGCTGTTGTTTGAAGGTCCGCCAGAAGCGCTGACAGATGGTATTGAAGGCCGCGTCATCAAGGTTACAGACTTCGATGATAATCGGCGGCATGTGCTTACCCGCGCTCTCGATAGGAGCGATGTCATCGACGGCACATTGCAGGGCCGTGCGGTGCGGCTGCTCGTGAAAGAGGGCTGCGCCCCGCCAGACAGAACGGTGCTGAACGAAGGCGAGCAAACGCGCGTTTCGCAGGCGTCGGCGCGTTTTGAGGACGGTTTTATCGATATATTGGGTGGCGGACCGACAGGAACCAGCCAGCTTGCGCAAAATTATCGCGAAATCCCTGTAAGCGATGCGCCTGCCATTTCAGCCAACGGGCTGACCAAAAAATTTGGTGATTTTACTGCCGCTGAGGATATGAATTTCACTGTCGGCCGCGGGCAGATATTCGGACTACTTGGCCCCAATGGGGCAGGCAAATCAACATGCTTCAAAATGCTCTGCGGCCTGCTCACGCCGACATCGGGCACAGGCGCGGTTGCCGGCAAGGACATTCGCCGCGCCGCTGCCCATGCGCGATCCTCGCTGGGCTATATGGCACAAAAATTCTCGCTCTATGGTGATCTGAGTGTGGCGCAGAACCTCGCTTTTTTTGCAGGCGTCTATAATCTGGGCGGTGCAGCCGCGAAGGCGGCCATCGGTCAAATGACCGAACTGTTCAATCTTGGCGACCGGCTTAATGTCAATGCTGGTACACTGCCGCTGGGCTTCAAGCAGCGTCTGGCGCTCGCCTGCGCCGTGATGCATCAGCCGCCTGTCTTGTTTCTTGATGAGCCGACTTCCGGTGTTGATCCGGTTGCGCGGCGCGAATTCTGGACCCATATCAATGGCCTGGTGGAAAAGGGTGTCACGGTGCTCGTCACCACCCATTTCATGGATGAGGCAGAATATTGCGATTCGGTAACGCTGATTTATCGTGCGCGGCAGATCGCCAGCGGTAGCCCCGATGATCTGAAAGCCGAGGCAGCGCGGATCACCGGCGCGGGTGACCCGACGATGGAAGATGCCTTTATCGCGCTGATTGAGCGATCCGAGCAGAGCAACGCCCCAGGTCTGGCGGCGTGAGCGCACGTTTTTCCTTTAATCTGCGAAGACTCACTGCGCTGGTGGGCAAGGAGTTGACGCAAGTGGTGCGCGATCCCGCGACCATCTTGATTGTTCTCGTTCTGCCATTGATCCTGCTGTTTTTGTTCGGTTATGCCGTCTCGCTCGATGCCTCGCGAACGCGGGTTGCCGTAGTATTGGAGGACAGCAGCGAGCCTGCGCTCAGTCTGGCCTTAGCCTACCAGAATTCTCGCTATTTTGAAGTCACCATGGCGCGCACGGTTGAGCCGGTGCGCGATTTGATGGTAGATGGCAAAGCGCGCGGGATCATCGTCATTCCGCAAGGGTTCGGGCGCCAGATACAAACGGGCCGGGCCGCCATCCAGATCATCACCGATGGATCACAGCCTAATACCGCCAATTTCGTTGCCGCTTACAGCAATGGCGTGCTCACCAATTGGACAGCCTTGCGTCAGCTTGAAGCGCCTGTAGCTGGCGCGCCAATGTCACCGCTGCAGATTGCGCCGCGCTATTGGTACAACCCCGCGCTCAAGAGCCGCTTTTTCCTCGTTCCCGGCTCAATCGCGATTGTCATGGCGATGATTGGAACCTTGCTCACCGCACTTGTCGTCGCGCGCGAATGGGAGCGCGGAACGATGGAATCGCTGATGGCCACACCGATGCGGATGACCGAATTTATTGCCAGCAAGGTCGTACCTTATTTCCTGCTCGGGCTTGGCTCGATGGTACTATGCAGCCTGACCGCAGTGTTCCTGTTCGGCGTGCCATTTCGCGGAAGCGTGATTGCTTTGATTGCGATGTCGGCCGCCTATCTGATGCCCGCGCTGGGCATGGGGCTGTTCATTTCGGCAGCAACCAAAAACCAGTTCGTTGCCAGCCAGATTGCCCTGCTGAGCTCCTTCCTGCCGAGTTTTCTCCTGTCGGGCTTCCTGTTTGAAATCTCCTCAATGCCAAAGCCGATCCAGATCATCACGTATCTGGTTCCCGCGCGCTACCTTATTCCCTCGCTGCAAACGGTGTTTCTGGCCGGTGATTTTTGGGGGCTGTTCTGGCCCAATATTGCCATCATGCTCGGCTTCGGTTTCGGCTTTTTCCTGCTCTCCTTCCGCATGACGAAACGGAGCTTGGACTAATGGAGCGCCTGCGTGCCATCATACTGAAGGAAATCTGGGCGCTGCTGCGTGACCCCAAGGGGCGCATAATCCTGTTTGCTCCGCCGCTATTGCAGCTCATGATATTCTCATTTGCCACGACGCTCGACGTGAATAATGCACGCATCGGCATTCTCGATCAATCGGGCGGGGCGCAAGCTCAAGAGCTTGTCCAGCGAATCGCCGCCAGCAGCAATTTCGGGGAAATCCAGCGTCTCTCTTCGCATGATGGTTTGGCGCGAGCGATAGACAGGCAGGAGATCATCGCCGCCGTTGTATTCGAGCCAGGTTTTGATCGCGCTCTGGCCGCAGGCAAGCCTGCAACTCTAGGCATCATCCTTGATGGCCGCCGATCCAATGCAGCGCAGATTGTTGCAGGTTACATCAGCAATATTGCCAGCGACGCGGCGGCACAGAGGAGCGGCGGCAGCGGCCCCGTCAGCGGTATTGTCACAAACTGGTACAACCCCAGTCTGGATTATATCTGGTTCACGCTGCCCTCGCTCATTGCCATAGTATCAGCGGTGGCAGGCCTATCGGTGACTGCGCAAAGCGTAGCGCGAGAGCGCGAATTGGGAACTTTCGATCAGTTGATGGTCAGCCCGTTGCGCATGCACGAGATTTTGATCGGAAAGATGATACCGCCCTGGCTGGTCGGCATGCTCAATGGCACGATTTTCTTAGCCGTCGCTACTCTCTTCTTTCACGTTCCGTTCACTGGATCGTTGCTCCTGTTTTATCTCTCGCTCGCGGTATACATGTTCGCGCTGATCGGCGTCGGCATGTTCGTCTCAGCGGCCTCGACCACGCAGCAACAGGCCTTCCTCGGCTCCTTCCTTGCCATGGTCCCGCTGATATTGCTGTCTGGTTATGCCAGTCCGATCGAGAATATGCCGGACTGGCTACAGATGGTGACGCTGATCAATCCGGCGCGCTATTTTGTGGTCATCGTGCAGGGTCTGTTTCTCAAGGCAATGCCGCTCGATCTCGTATTGGAGCAATTGTGGCCGCTGTGCCTGATTGCCATTGCCACGCTGTCCATATCGGCGTGGCTTTTCCGCGCCAGAATGGAGTAGAATCATGGCGAGACATCAAGCAACAGCCGCGCTGGCGCTCGTCGCACTGTTGGCGTCCTGCACTACGGTCGGGCCTGACTATCAAGCGCCCGTGGCCGGAGAAATGGCTAGCCCGGCCTGGAACGAACCTGCCCCGCTGGGCGAGGTCGACCTGGTTTGGTGGCGGCAATTTGGCGACCCGCTGCTCACGCAGCTGGTCGAACAAACCATTGCCGACAGTCCCGATGTCCGAATTGCCGAAGCTCGGCTTGCCGAAGCACGTGCCAACCGTGATGCCATTGCAGGCCGACAGCTACCAAACGTGACCACCAGTGGCAGGGCCAGTGAGAATGTGCTGAGCGAGAATGGTACGCTGCCCGTCGGCAGTCTTCCCGGCTTGTCGCGTGAATATAGCCTGTTCGATCTTGGCTTCGATGCAAGTTGGGAAATTGATCTGTGGGGGCGCAACCGCCGGAGCCTGGAAGGTGCCAATGCCCGGGCAGATGCCGCGCTGGAGGCAAAGCGTGACGTGCAACTCATGCTGGCAGGGGAAATTGCCCGCGCTTATTTCGATCTGCGTGAAGCGCAGGCACGCGTGCAGGTAGCGCGGCAACAACTTGCCAGCAATCAGGCACTGGCGCGGCTTACCCATCTGCGCTTCACGGCGGGCGAGGCGAACCGTATCGAGGCACAACGGGCCGACGTTGCCAGCAGCAACAGCGCGGGTGCGCTTCAACAGGCCGAGGCACATGCCAGCAGCTTCGCATATCAGATCGCCAGTCTGATGGGTGTAGCACCCGAATCGATCGTGCCCGAATTGCGCGTGCTGCGCGCAATTCCGGCCAGCCCCGATACGATCCTGGTTGGTATTCGAACCGATCTGTTGCAGCGTAGGCCCGACATTCGGCGGGCAGAGCGCAATATGGCAGCAGCCAGCGCAGACATCGGTGTGGCCACAGCCGATCTGTTCCCGCGCTTCAGCCTGTTTGGTTCGCTTGGCCAGCAAGCGCGAAGCGTCGGTGATCTGGCCTCTCCAAACAGCACCCGGCTTGCCATTGGTCCCAGCTTCTCCTGGCCAATATTCTCCGGTGGGCAAACTCGCGCGCAGATTGCGGCCAGTGATGCGCGCTATGATGCGGCGGTCGGCGCATATGAAAAAGCCGTCAACACATCTCTCTCAGATAGCGAAAGCGCTATCAATCGCTTCGCCAGAGCAAGAGAGGCGGCCAATGAAGCGAGGGCCGCTCTGAACAGCGAGCAAGCGAGCTTCAGGCTTGTTCAGCGGCGCGTAAGCGCGGGCGAAGATGACCATTTGGCCCTGGAGCGCGCACGACTGTCGCTCTGCCTGGCATCTACCGCATATGACGCGGCAAGCGCGAATGAAGGGCGCGCTGCGGCGGCACTGTACAAATCCCTCGGCGGCGGCTGGCAATGAAGCGAGGGCTGATGCTCATTTTTATTCCAAGGAATAGATGCAGTCAGTCTGCGCAATATTCGCTGAGAATTTTGTTGGCCATTGGCCTGTCGTTTTCGCTCTCGGCTTGCGCTTCCTGGCCAGATCGGCCTGCCGTTGCGGCGAGCATAGCCGCCACTGCATCAGTTGAAGGGTTTGACGATATTCGAATTTATGCCGATGCCGATAACGGGCATTGGTTGCAATGGAGGCAACAGTGGCGGGATGACCGTGAGCGGGCCGGCACGATAACACCTATCCGGATGCTGGCAATCTCAAGCGGCTCGGACAAAGGCGCATTCGCTGCAGGACTGCTCAATGGGTGGAGCGATAGCGGAAATCGGCCGGATTTCACGCTCGTCACCGGAACCAGCACGGGCGCGCTCATCGCACCGTTTGCGTTTCTCGGTGGTCAGTATGATGGCACGCTTCGCACGATGTATACGACTATTTCGGCCAGGGACATTTTTCGCAAACGGCCTGTCGAAGGCGTTCTGGGCGGCGTGAGTCTGGCTGATTCTGCACCACTTACCCACTTGATCGAGCGTTATCTTACCGATCAGATCGTCGATGAAATTGCCGTCGAGCACCGCAAGGGGCGCCGATTGCTCGTCACAACTACGAACCTTGATGCGCAACGCGGCGTGGTCTGGGATATCGGCGCAATTGCCAGCAGTGGAAACCCGAGGAGAGCTGTTTTCATCCGGCAATTATTGCTTGCTTCCGCAAGCATTCCTGGCCTGTTCCAGCCTGTGTTGATCGACGTCGAGAACAATGGCCAGAACCTTAGCGAGATGCATGTCGACGGCGGGACAACAGCGAGCATGTTCGTTGTTCCGACAGCACTGATTTGGTCCAACGCTGACGACACCTCAATCGAGGCGCCACGCTCGATTGACCTCATTTATAATGGGACGCTGCAATCCAGGTATGATGTGGTTGAGCCACGAACATTCACGATTATGGAGCGTGCATTGGCAACAGTGTTATTGATGGCCGATCAGCAAATTATCGCCGGATACCGCCAATTTTCCCAACAACACAATGCTCGTCTTTCAACTTGGACTATCGGAGCTGATTTTCCTGATGAAGATCATCCTTTGTTCGATCAAGGATATATGATCAACTTGTTCTACTACGGATACGAAAGGGGACTTGAGTAGTCGCGCTGATGAATAGAACCCGTGAGATCGCGACGCATACCTATGTACGTTATTGCGATGACACGAAGTCGGTCGTGCCGGTGCCGCAGGCCGGTCATCACGCAAGGTCCAGCAGGGGTTCAAACCCATACGCCAGCGCTACTGGTGGTAGCGCTTCTGACAGCGAGGTTGCTTCTTGGCTATGTCGGTCAACATCGCAGACAACATCATCACGAGCCATCTCCACCGACATACCTATAGTGATGGCTTCAGCCCCACGCGATGAATCTGTTGGCGGCGGTCGGTCAGTCATTCAGCTTTCTTTGAATTCCGTAAGTTTATCCGGCGGCGAAGCGCCTGGAACAGGGCATCGAGATCATCAACATCCACGTCGAGCACTTCGTTCCATTCGGCCAGCACCTCTTCAAGCGCCTCGTGCGTAGATGGTATATCGGGCGATGTGCGGACAGCAGGGGAAAGTTTGGCCTTATGCGGCCATGAATGACCGGTGAGATTGTTGTACAGCCAGCCTGCCAACGCGATTACGATCACATTGAAGACGATTGGCAGCATATGGTCCCATCCCCAGGCCTCGCTTCCCGTCGCTCCCAAGGCGCACAGCAACGCACAAGCACCGCCCGGCGGATGTAGGCAGCGGGCGAGCGACATCACCGCGATAGCGGTCCCCACGCCGAATGAGGTCGCCAGCAAGGGGGAGCCCAGATATTGCCCAAAACCGAGCCCTATTGCGGTGGAGAGAAGATTGCCGCCAATCAATGGCCAGGGCTGCGCCAGCGGACTTGCCGGAACCGCAAACACCAAAACCGCGCTCGCGCCCATCGGTGCGACCAGCCATGCAAAGGCGAGATTGCCCGATCCCACCGACCCTGTCTTCAGCACCAGTGCCGTTATCGCGCCTGCACAGGCAATCCCCAGCGCTGCACCAATTGCACCGCGCAGCCAGCCCAAATGCCCGGTTACTTTCTGCGGCAATAGCGCTGCCGAACGCGAAGTCAGAAATTCAATCACAGCGGACTTTCAAGAATTTACCCAGCACCACAACGCAAGAATGACGCACGACAAAGGGCTGCACCACAAGGACGCAGCCCTTTGTTGGGGCCGGTATGCCGGATCGAACTAGGCGGCCAGCATTTCGTCAGCTGGCCCAAAGAATTCATAGTGGATATGCTGCGCTGCAACCCCGGCCAGAGAGAGGGCAGAAACAGCCGCTCTCAGAAACGGACGCGGACCGCAGATGAAAAAGTCCGCCTGACTGACCGGAGTATTCGCAATCAGCCATTCATCGGTGATGATGCCCGCATGGTCATAATCCTGTCCGCGAGTTTCATCGGCTAGCGGAGTCTGATGGAAATCCGTGATTGTGATCGACGGATTGGCAGCCGCCAGCGCACGCACATGGCCGCGCATCGCATGGGTTTCACGGTCATGCGTTCCGTGGATGTACTGGACAGGCACCATGCCATCCTGCGCGGCGAGCGTTTCGAGCATAGCGACCATCGGCGTCAGGCCGACACCACCAGACAGCAGCACCACCGGGCGCATCGGGCGACCTTCAAGGAAGAATTCGCCAGCGGGCGGTGCAACCTTGAGGATTGTTCCCGGCTTTGCTGCGTCATGCAGCCAGCCCGATGCGAGCCCGTGCGGTTCCCGCTTCACCGAAATGCGGTAAGTTTCGCCATTGGCCGCGCTGGATATCGAATAATTGCGCTTGACCGGGGGATGGCCGGGGATTTCCAGCCAGAATGTCAGATACTGGCCGGGCAGATGGCGCATCACGGATTTTCCATCCGCCGGGTGCAAAACGAACGATTTGATAACACTGCTTTCCTCGATCACCTCGTCCACGGCAAAATCGCGCCAGCCGTTCCAGCCACCGTCGGCCTCCCGCTGTTCGGAATAGACGGCGCTTTCGCGGGCGATCAGGATTCCTGCGAGAAATCCATAAGCCTCTTCCCAGGCGGCCATGATTTCGGGCGTGGCGGCATCGCCCAGCACAGTTTTGATCGCGCCGAGCAGGGCCGCGCCGACATGCGGATAATGTTCTGGCAGAATTTGCAGGCCTACATGCTTTTGCGCGATCCGCTCCACCGCTGGCGCCAGCGCCGCGAGATTTTCGATATTGCTGGCATAGGCAAGGATCGCGCTGGTCAGCGCCCTTGGCTGAGAGCCTGCATCGCCGTGATGCGACTGGTTGAACAGATCGCGAATATCGGGGTTTTCAAACATCCGCGCATACATTTCGTTGACGATGGCAAGACCGTGGGCCTCAAGCGCGGGAACTGTGGCCTTGACCAGCGCGATTGTCTGCTCGCTGAGCGTTTGTGACATGATAACTCCTGTTGATTTGAATTGTGGAAGTAAGAATGGCTGGCCGAAATGGGTTCAGGTGGGCGGCCGCGATCAGGCGGGAGGTGGCTCGGTGTAGAAATGGACCTGCATCCGCATTTCTCCCAGCGGAGTGACGAAATGTGGCTGCTGTGGAAGCACGATGCCGGGGCGTCCCGGTTCCAGAATGCTTTCGCCCGGCGGGTCCAGAACCGTCAGTTTCAGCCTGCCTTCCAGCACGCAGATATGGCCCCAGACGCCGGCCTTGGTATCGTGCCGTGCGCGCAAGGCCTTGGGAAGCGAATCAGAATCGAACACCGGGGTCGAACGATAGGGCTGCGGCCCGCCAGAGGCTTTGCCTACACTGGTCATCGGGCGTTGACCGATTCAACCGCGCTGGTGTTGGCGTCTTGGCGCATCGGACCATCAATGCGGAAGAACATCGCAAGTTGCAGGCTTTGCGCGATCCGTGCGGCCTTTTTCTGCAAGGCATGCGCGGCTTCCGGATCCATCATGGCATTGGTTGTTTCGGCCCACAGCGCCAGCCAATGTTCGAACAGTTCAGGCGTAATGCGCGATTTGTGCTTTAAGTGCGCAGGCACCGGCTGGCCCTTGTAACGGCCGCTTGTCAGCATCACCGAAGACCAGAAGTCAGTCAGCTTGTGCAAATGCTCCGGCCAGTCCCTGATCGTGTCGTTGAAAATCGGGCCGAGCATCTCGTCGGCCCGAACGCGGGCATAAAACGCCTCGACCAGACTGGCGAGGCCATCATCATCCAGTTTTGCAAGCTGCATCGCCGCGACTCCAAATCATGTACTGGTAATACATCTATCCGGGCAGGCAAAAACATGCAACGAGAATACATCAATTGGAGTGACGAGCTTTGCGGCTGACCCGTTACAGCGATTTTGCCATGCGCGTGCTGCTCTATCTGGCAGCCCGGCCCGATCGCCTGACGCCGATTTCAGAGATCGCGCGGGCCTATGCAATCTCGCATAATCATCTGATGAAAGTGGTCAACGACTTGGTCAATTCTGGCTATCTTGAAAGCGTAAGAGGCCGATCGGGTGGGGTTAGGCTGGCAAGGCCAGCGGCCCAGATCAACGTGGGCGAGCTGATCCAGCACACCGAAGATGATTTCGATCTGGTTGAATGTGGATCGTGCATTATCGCCCCTGCCTGCGGCCTCACCAGCGTGCTGGACGAAGCGCTGGCGGCATTCCTTGGCGTACTTGGCCAATATTCATTAGCCGATGTGCTGGCGAGAAAAGGCGACTTTACCCACCTGCTGCATGTCGCGGGGAAGCGACGGTCTAATGATGGTTAACCCGATCTCGCTGTTACTTTCTTAATGGCCATTCAGGGGCTCCGCTACGCAGCCCATTGCTTCAACTGCCTCATGCGCAACAAAGCGGCTCGGCTCTGATCCCAGCTGGGGGAAGCTGGGGGTCAGGTCACACCCTCAAAAAACGAGCGCTGAATAGCCTCTCGTTTTTCTGGACGCTTACGATCCCAATTTTGAGGAAACCGGTACAAGTCCAAACGGGTTCTCTGATCTCAGCCGATGAACAAGTTCATGCTCGGGGAACTGTTCGACCGCTGCTTGCCAGATTTCGCTCGCAGTCTCCATGTCGCCGCTGTTCCAATAAACTCCTCCCAGGTTGAACCATGCAAGTGCATATTCCGGGTCGAGCGAGAGCGCTTTTCGGTAGGCCTCAATGGATTCCTCTGTTTGACCCAGCTTTTCATTGGCCGCGGCGACCTGGAACCAGCTCATGGCATCTGGCTGAAGCGCGTCGGCTTGCTCTTGCAGGATCGGAAGGCTTTCCTCGCACCGTCCGAGAAAATTAAGGGCAGTCCCTAGGCAGTAGCCATAGTGCCCGCCTGCAAGATCATAAGCTTGGCGGTAACAGTATTCCGCCTCGCTCCAGTTTTCCTCATCTTGTGCCCAATGTCCAAGCCGGTCCCACAAGAAAGCGCACGCTTCTGTTTCAATGTCTTGCATTCCGGTTTCGAGCTCGACTTTGATTTCGGAATATGTCGATCTGGGATCTTCGCCTGCCGCCCGCAGATAGAATTTGGCTAGCAACTGCTCTCGCTTGCCAATCGGATGATGCGGATGCGCAGTAAGGAACCGATCCCAGAATGTGAGGGCAAGTCGGGCATTTTCGTCCGATGCGCGTCCAAAGATTGCCAGCTGCCTGGCGCACCACGGCCAGATCCATTTGTGGGCGTTAGCATCAACTATCAGCCTGTTGATTTCACGGAACGCGCCTTTTGCGTCCCCTAGCTGGAACAGAACGTTGATTCTCCAACCTGCAACAGATGCCTGCTTTCCTAGACTATCGTTGAGAAAAACGACCTTGTCGAAATGGTCAAGCGCCTCTTGGTAGTTTCCATGTCGGTGGTGATAGTTCGCCAGCGCATGATGCGCCTCGGCAAGGTTTGGGCTTAATCTGAGCGCTTCGCGGTAATGATCGGCGGCCTGTTCCTCTTCTCCCAGTATTTCCAAGCTTGATCCGAGGTTTTTATGCGTCTGAGCAAGAAGCTGTGCATCGGGAGAGGCGCCGGGATTTTCCAGAGCCTTTTTGTATTCGGCTGCAGCCTCCTTATCCCTTCCCAGTGCGGCAAGCCCGTTTCCGACAGTGTAATGCAGGCTTGCGTCGTGATAGCGACCCAGTCCGATCCGAGACGCGAAGTGAGCCATACCTGCAGTGATCCGTTCGGAATTGGGTTCCCTGCCAGCCATGCCAAGATTGATCTCGGCCATATAAGCATAACCCATCGCATCGTGATCGGCGTTAAGCACCGCTGCAAACCGGCCAAAACTGGCGCTGACAAGTTCATCGTCACCGCTCTCGTAGAGTTGCGCCAACACATCCGCCGTCTCTTGCGCGTGATCCCCAATGTGCAGGTCGGGCAATGCGCGCCTAATCACGTCAGGAATCTCGTCGGCCATAGCGGCCATTTGCTCGACCCTTTTGTCGCGTGATGAAAACGCGACCGATTTGGCTAGCTCGGTAAATTTGCGCAGGCGTTCAGAGGTAAGCTTCTCGGTAAAATTGACCGTCAGTGTTTGTTGCGTCGCCCAGTCTGGGTTTGCATGTTCATACTGTCGCAGCACGCTTTCGGTTGTGCGCGCCCAAAGCGTTTCCGTCGCTACGTGATAGCAAACGAACAGCGAATAGGGATGCATGAGCAGGTAGTTCAGGTTCGCTCGGTCAATAGCGACGCTGATTGAGCCATCGGAGTTGGATTCTTTTTCGGTGCCCTTCAATTGGACATGAATTTTGACGTTAGTCGCTCTTCCCAGATCGACGACTTCGATTTCACAATCTGTTCCGTAGTCCTTCCGAACAGCTTTCTGCAGAATACAATCTTCAGAAACAGACAGGAATTTGCCGAATGCGGCTTCGGCCTTGTCTTCTGTGATATGGCTTGTGCTGCGTTTCGGGAGGTCGTCGAAGTGAGACATTCTGGAAGTCCAAATTAGTCGGTGCGCGCGAATGCCTGCTATATAGGTGCTGAATCAGGTTTCTTGAATGACTGGGAAAAGTCAGGCGATCAGACCGCTGGGGCAGCATTTTATACTAGTGCGGATAAGGTTTTCCTCTTTTCTTGTACCCGCAGCTGGCGCTGATTCTTGAGAACCAGAAGGGCCGCTGCGAGGGCGATAATCCAGACATGGCTACCTTGATCGTTCGGCCCGACGTTTTTTGGGCAGTAGGGCCAGACATTCCCTGAGTGTGCGCTGGTTTGTGCAATGCTGGATCGGCGATTTGCCGATGCGTGGGTCGGATGCAGATAGGAACAGTTCCAGACGCTCCTTATCATAGACTTTTGCTGCAGCTTCTCGAAGTTCAGCCTGGCATGACAGTGCTTCGTTTTGTGCGCGAATTCTTGCGTGCCTTGCCTTTGTTGCTCGCTCGAGTTCCCCTCGCGCGTGCTGATAGGACAGATCATCAAGTCCGGCTTGGTCGATACGGCTCAGTTCTTCGTCATCTTCTGATGGTGCCGACAGCCAAGCATGGGCCTCATCTTCCAACTGCAATTGTGCTGCCTCGGTCAGGCTTTGCCGCCGGTTAGCAGCAGCGCGTAGCTTCCGATCTCGTTCGCGAATATGGGCACGTTCGACTTCGCCAGAGAGCGGCAGCCCAAGCAATCGGATTACGGCCGCGCCACCGTCGAACATGAGTTCAATTTGCCTGATGGCCCGCTCGAACTCGCGATAGATTTCGTCACCTTTCTGGCACAGGGCCTCCGGACAATCGCGAAATTCGCCCAGCGGTGCTTTTTCCCAAAGCTCCTGATTGAAACCGGCCTGTTCTGGAGCAGGAAGTTTGCTCATTATCGATCCAATTTGGCCGCGGAGATTTTCGAGGCGACGTTCATACGCCTGTCTGTGTCTTTCTCGCTCATGGAGTGCGTCAGCATAGTCCTCGTTTAGGCTGTAAGCTCCCTCCCGCGTCGGCGTGAGGTAGCCGTCCGCAACGAGCCAGTCGAAGAATGTCTCAATCGCTTCTTCAGGCACCCGGGCGCGAGGCCAAGTCTCGCGGAGCCGTGTGCGAACTGGCGACGGGATCGCTTGCCGGAATGCCGGAATGAGACAGTGATCAATGGCCCTCATTGCGTCTCTGACAGTGATTTCGTCGAAGCCGTGATATTCAAGTGCATTGGGATAGGTGAGATATTTCAGGATGAGCTCAGCCTGCCAAACCCGCTGGTCGACGCAGAAGCCGAGAGCCTGCGCATCAGACCAGTTAATCCCACCGAACTCTTGCATGATCCCGTCGACAAAGTCGGGCAGCTCTTGGTCAAATTCTGACTGATTGCGAATGGCTTGTGTGAGCGTGCGCACTGATCGCTCCAGTTGCTCTTTTGCGCGGCGTTCTTTCTCCTGCTCGGCCAATTCCAGCCGTTTGGCGCGCGCTTCTGCTTCCTTTGCCTTTCTGGCCTCGGCAGCCTCGATCCGGTTGCGCAGGCGCTCGTCAAATTTGGCCTGTTTGGCATTGCTAAGCCACTCCCTTGGCGCATCTGTCAGAAGTGCTTCTTCGACCGCTTGGCGGTCGGATGATGTTCGAAAGCGGCGAAGATCAATCTCGATTGCAGACAGATTGTCCCGGTGAAGAGTTTCGAGTTTGGCTTCCTCGCTGGCATGTGTGACGCGAACCTCGACAATCAGTTGTGCTCCACTTGCGGTTTCAAGAATTACGTCAGGCACGATTGTGCCAAGCCGCTTTTCGAGCCGTGTGTGTGCAAATTCATGGATTTTTGCAGGGCTTACCTCGTGTGTATTCCCATTGTGTTCGGCAATGACCGCCGGAATTACCAATCGCTTTTCTCGCTCAAGAACGTCCTTTGCCCAGATATGTGCGTTGGTTTCGGCGACGTGCTTGCAGCTCCCTCCCGCATTGTAGTGCGCGAAGTGATGCGCCTGTTTCTTGCCCTTCTTCGCAATCAGAACATGATCGCATGCAGGACACTGGCATTTGCAGGCAAGGCCGCGATCTACCTCGGAGATGTGTATCGTCTGGCCATCTGCGCCGACGCCATAGATCAGTTCGTCACTGAATCCCGAAAACGGGCTATGATCCTTGAATCCTAGTGGGTTCGGCTTGGACATGAAGTTGGTTCATCGCTTGATCTTGCGGCACTTCTTTTAGGCTTAATTCCGCTCTGGAAGCTATATTCACTCATGGGTCAGGCTGCCTTGCCAAGCGCCAATGCAATCTTGTCTCCGACCCGATCCGCAGCCTGTTTCATGGGATCATAGTCGATGTGGGCATAGATCATGGTCGAGCGCATGTTGGCATGGCCGAGGATAGCGCCGGTCATGGCAAGCGCTTCACCGCTCGATGTGGCGATCGCACCAATTGTGTGGCGCAATGTGTGCGGCGTTACGTCTTTCAGTCCGGCCTTGGCGACGATCTTGGGCCAGAGTTTCTTCGTTCCCTGGAAATAGCCTTCGCCACTATCGGCCGGGAAAACGTAGTCACTTCCGTCAGTTCGCGCGATAGAGCGCAGCATGGCTGCTGTTGCGCCGGACAGAGGGCGAACTGATTGTCCGGTTTTTGTGTCAGCAAGTCTCATAAGGCCACGCTCAAAATCGACTTCGTCCCATTTGAGCTCGACGATTTCCTGCCGGCGACAGCCGGTCAGGATCCAGAGGCGAGTGATGTTGAGCGCTTTGACATTCAAACCCTCTTCTTCCAGCGCATCGCAAGCTTCACCCAGCTTCCGCACTTCGGCGAGCGACAGGAAGCGGGTCCGGCGACCGTCGGTCTTTTTGACCACTGCCTTGTCACAAGGGTTGGCATCAACCAGCCCGCGACGCACGGCGAAACTGTACATGGCTGACAGATCACGGAAGACCTTGCGAGCGGCCCCGGGGCCGCCGCGCACGACGATGCGCTTGCGGTGCCCGACCTTCTCGTCTTTGCGGGACTTTCCCGTTTCAACGTCTCTGAAGAAGCGCTCGACATCGCCAGCATTCAGCTCGGTAATGCGCTTGTGCCCGATCAGCCGGACCACATGGTGGCGCAGACGGCCAATCGTATATTGCTTGGTCAGGGGCTTCATTGGCTCACCCTGGCGAATGCCGCGCTGGATGTAGCAGCCTTCCTCCTCATAGAGGTCAACCAGCGCGGCGATTTTCATTTCCCGTCGCTTGGAATTTCGTTCAGCTGCCGGATCTTCGCCGACAGCAATTTGTCCGAGGACCTTCTTGGCCTTCTTGCGGGCTTCCTCGACAGTCAGATTTCCGAAACGACCAATTGTTACAAAGCGCTGCGGCGCAGTACGACCGCCACCATCAGCACGGTATCGGACTACAAAGCTCTTTGTTCCGCTCGGTTCAATACGGACAGCAAAGCCTGCCAGATCGCTATCCCAGACTGTATAGCGCTTGGCTCCGGGTGCCGAAGAATCGACAATTGTCTTTGTCAGTCGAACTCTCAAATTTGCGGGCATTGGCGCGATATCCGGTTGGCCTCGGTCAACACATGGTCAACACCATGAGTGAAAACTGGCGGCTGGTTCTGGGATATCTATAGCGTAGGTGGCGCTAATAATCTATAATAAGATCAATCTATTATGGAGCATTCTGGCGTTCTGTAGCGTAGCACCGGAAAGGTGCATTGACAAGATTGCCAAGGTTGGGGTCGAGGGTTCGAATCCCTTCGCCCGCTCCATTGTTTCCAGATAAATTTAGCCTTGGCGGCCGCATTGCGGCGAGGTCGCTTGCCTCAGCCCGACAAACTGCCCGTAAAGATATGGCGCAGTTGCGAACCCACCAGTTCGAGCTGGCTGCACACGTCGGAATCGTAGCAGGTGCCATCCTGAGCGAAGGTCGAACCGTCCACCTTTAAAGCCGCGCCGAAAGGTGTCGGCCAGCCGCGCAGCGAGTGGACGATGGTGCGCAGGGTGATCATCGCGCTGGTTGCTGCCTGATGACCGAAGGCGGTGACGATCAGGCCGACCGGGCGGTCGTGGAGGTACACGCGCTCGTCCTGTGCAAGATCCTCGATGTAGTCGAGCGCGTTTTTCAGCACACCCGACACTGTGCCGTGATAGCCGGGCGAAGCGATGATGAGCGCGTCGCTCTGGCGGATCGCGTCGATCATCTCCCTGCCCGAGTCAGGCGTCCAGCCGGGTCCGCGATAGAACGGCAGGCTGCACATATAGGCGCCATCGAAAATGCGCACCTCTTCACCGCCGGTCGAGGCGGCATTGCAGGCGAGCCGTAATGCGGCCTCGGTGCTGCTGCCCGGGCGCGTGGTTCCGCCAATTCCGACAATCAGGCTCATGCGAAGCTGTCCTTATGCATGGCTTCCCCGCTGACACGCTTTGCCATCCCATTTCAAGGCGTGTGCCGGTCGAAAGGGTCGACAAAGGCGCGATCTCGGCTATGTCCGGACACCGCTCCTCCTCCCCCGGGGATTCGCCGAGATGATGCTAGCAGCATCTGGTACGTGACTGAATCTGAACGGAGCCGAATGACGTGACCGCCAATACCGTTGCCACCAAGCTGACAATTGCGCCCGAGCTGCTGCGCTTTATCGAGGATGAGGCGCTCCCCGGAACGGGAATTGCGTCGGACGCATTCTGGGCAGGTGCAGCGGATATCTTCGCCCGCTTCGCCCCGCGCAATCGCGAATTGCTGGCAAAGCGCGATGGCATTCAGGCGGCACTGGATGCGTGGCACAAGCAGAACCCCGGCCCCATCGCCGATATGAACGCCTATCGCGGGTTTTTGACCGAACTGGGCTATCTGGTGCCCGAGCCAGAGCCTTTCTCGGTCGACCCGCGCAATGTCGATGCGGAACTGGCAACGATTGCCGGGCCGCAGCTGGTGGTCCCGATCCTCAATGCACGCTTCCTGCTCAACGCGGCCAATGCGCGCTGGGGGAGCCTGTATGATGCGCTGTATGGCACCGATGCGATCCCGGGTGAGGCCGCTGGCGGCGGCTACGATCCCGAGCGCGGAGCCAAGGTGATCGCATGGGCGCGCCAATTCCTCGACGATGCCGTGCCGCTCGCCGGGGGCTCGTGGGCCGACTGGGATGGCAGCTCGCCCAAGCTGAGGAACCCCGACCAGCTCGTCGGTCATGCAAGCGACAATCTGCTGCTGGTCAACAATGGCCTGCATATCGAAGTCGTGATCGATCGGTCGCATCCCATCGGCAAGGACGATCCGGCGGGCGTGGCCGATGTGATTCTCGAAAGCGCGGTCTCCACGATCTGCGATTGCGAGGATTCGGTCGCCGCGGTCGATGCAGAGGACAAGGTCCTCGCCTATCGCAACTGGCTCGGCCTGATGAAGGGCGATCTCGAGGATACATTCGAGAAGAGCGGCAAGTCGGTAACGCGGAAACTCAATCCCGACCGGGCCTATACCGGGCCCGACGGATCGCCTGTCACCCTTCATGGCCGCAGCCTATTGCTGGTCCGTAATGTCGGGCATCTCATGACCAATCCCGCGATCCTGCTGCCCGATGGCAGCGAGGCACCCGAGGGGATCATGGATGCGATCTTCACCAGCCTGATCGCGCTGCACGATCTCAAGCGTAATGGCGGCGTCGGCAACAGCCGGACAGGTTCGGTGTATATCGTGAAGCCCAAGATGCATGGGCCGGAGGAATGCGCCTTCACCAACGACCTGTTCGATGCGGTGGAGGATCTGCTGGGGCTGGAACGCCATACGATCAAGGTCGGCGTGATGGACGAGGAACGCCGTACCAGCGCCAACCTGGCCGCCTGCATCCATGCGGTGAAGGACCGCATCATGTTCATCAACACCGGCTTTCTCGATCGTACCGGTGATGAGATGCACACGGCGATGCAGGCCGGCCCGATGCTGCGCAAGGGGGCAATAAAGAATACCCCATGGATCGCCGCCTACGAGGATCGCAACGTCCAGATCGGGCTCGCCTGCGGGCTTTCGGGCAAGGCACAGATCGGTAAGGGCATGTGGGCGATGCCTGACCGCATGGCCGATATGCTCGACCAGAAGATTGGCCACCCCAAGACCGGGGCGAACTGCGCCTGGGTGCCTTCGCCCACCGCGGCAACGCTCCACTCAACGCATTATCACACGGTCGATGTCTTTGCGCGGCAGGACGAACGGCGCGGCGAAGGCATCGCGCCGCTCGCCGACTTGCTGACAATCCCGGTCGCAGGCGGTATCAACTGGTCGGAAGATGAAGTGGTCGCCGAGCTGGAGAACAACGCGCAGGGCATCCTGGGCTATGTCGTGCGCTGGGTCGATCAGGGTGTCGGATGTTCGAAGGTGCCCGACATCCATGACGTCGGTCTGATGGAGGACCGCGCGACCTTGCGCATTTCATCGCAACACATCGCCAACTGGCTGCTGCACGGCGTCACCATACCAGAAGAAGTCGACGCAGTGATGCTGCGCATGGCAGCCAAGGTCGATGCGCAGAACGCGGGCGATCCGGCCTACCGTCCGATGGCAGCCGATCCGGCGGGCAGCCTTGCCTATCAGGCAGCGCGCGCCTTGGTGTTTGAAGGTTTGATGCAGCCCAATGGCTATACCGAACCGCTACTCCACCAATATCGCCTCAAGGTGAAAGCGCGGCACTAGAACCCTGCGTTAGAGGCGCGGCCGATCCACCGGTCGCTCCTCATGCACAACGGCCGTGTCGTGCGTGGCGACGTGCTCTGCGCCTTCCGCCCGTCCCTCGGCGCGCGCGGCACGGACTTCGGCATCATGCGCCCGGTCGCGTTCGCGCCAGCTGCCGAGCGTTCCGCGCACCTGCCCATAGGCGAAGACCATCAGCAGGCCACCGATGATCGCAAGGTTCTTGAGCGCCTGCTGCGCAACCTGCGGGTCGGTGATCTGATTGTGGAACAGCACGGTGACGAAGGCAGTGAAGCCGATCAGCACCACGGCTGCCAGCCTCGTCATGAAGCCGCTTGCCAGGACCAGGCCGGCAACGATCTCGAACACCCCGGCAGGCACGGCGAGCTGTCCTGAGAAAGTGGTATGTGCGCTGATGTATTGCGCCGTTCCCGCCGGATCCATCAGCTTGCCGATGCCCGCGAGCACAAACAGCACCGCAATGCAGATACGCCCGATAATTGCCGCCAAAGTCGCCATCACGCACTCTCCCCTTATTGCCTAACGCAATCCGCAACCTCGCGGCGGGTTCCGCGATGCCGCTTAAAGACGCGGTAGCGTCACCCCCCGCTGTCCCATATATTTGCCCGCCCGGTCGGCATAAGTGACCTCTGGCCGTTCATTGCCTTGCAGGAACAGGAATTGGCACGCGCCTTCATTGGCGTAGATTTTCGCCGGCAGCGGGGTGGTGTTGGAGAACTCCAGCGTCACATGGCCTTCCCAACCCGGTTCAAGCGGGGTGACGTTGACGATGATTCCGCAGCGAGCATATGTGCTCTTGCCAAGGCAGATCACCAGCACATCTTCCGGCACGCGAAAATATTCGACCGTGCGCGCCAGCGCGAAACTGTTGGGTGGGATTACGCAGACATCGGTCTTGCGATCGACGAAACTGGTGTCGGCGAAATTCTTCGGGTCGACCACCGCATTGTCGACGTTGGTGAATATCTTGAACTCGTCGGCGACGCGTGCGTCATAGCCATAGCTCGACAGGCCATAGGAGATGCAGCCGTCGCGGCGCTGCGCCTCGACGAAAGGTTCGATCATGCCGCGGCTCTCAGCCGCTTCGCGAATCCATCGGTCGTTGAGTATCGCCATGTCCGCTGTGATTGCCGAGCAGCGTCGCGCGGGCAAGCGCACCAATGCGCTTATCCGCCGACACTTGCACATTCGGTAAGCGCGAGATCTAGCCCGCCAGAAGCGTGGCGTTGCCTCCCGCTGCGGTCGTGTCGATGCATACGACCCGTTCGGTGGCAAAGCGCGCAACGTAATGAGGGCCGCCTGCCTTGGGTCCGGTGCCCGAAAGCCCTTCGCCGCCGAACGGCTGACTTTCGACGACCGCGCCGATCTGGTTGCGGTTCACATAGAAGTTCCCGACCCGTGCGCGCGCCTCAACCGTCCGACGGGTCGCCTCGATCCGGCTGTGAAGCCCCAGCGTCAGCCCGTAACCGACGGTGTTGATGTCATCGACGACCTGTTCGAGGCCGCTCGCCGGGAAACGCGCGACGTGCAGCACCGGTCCGAAATTCTCGCGCTTCAAATCGAGGATCGAATCGACCTCGATAATCGTCGGCGCGACAAAGCATCCATGCGCCAGCGATCCATCCAGCTTGCGCCGCCAGACCGTCGAGCCACCACGCTTGCGCCGCGCGATATGGCGTTCGAGCGCGGCCTTGGCATCGGGGTCGATCACCGGGCCAACATCGGTCGCAAGGTCTTCCGGATCGCCGATCGTCAATGCCTCGAAGGCGCCACGGATCATTTCCAGCATCTCGTCGGCAACGTCGTCCTGAAGGTACAGTACGCGCAAAGCCGAACAGCGCTGTCCCGCGCTCTGGAATGCGGAGGCGATGACGTCGCGCGTTACCTGCTCGGGCAACGCGGAGCTGTCGACGATCATCGCGTTCTGACCGCCGGTTTCGGCGATGAATGTGGCTATCGCGCCATCGCGAGCGGCCAGTGCGCGATTGATGGCGTGGGCGGTGTCCGTCGAGCCGGTAAAGGCAACCCCGGAAAGGCCCGGATCGGAAGTGATCCAGCCGCCGACGTCACCCGCTCCGGGCAGAAGTTGGAACACTTCGCGCGGAATGCCCGCATCATGGCACAGCTTGACCGCCAGCGAGGCGATCAGCGGAGTCTGTTCGGCAGGCTTGGCAACCACCGTATTGCCCGCTGCAAGCGCCGCCGCGGCCGGGCCGGTGAAGATCGCCAGCGGAAAGTTCCACGGACTGATCGTCGCGAAGACGCCGCGCCCAGCCAGCGTCAGCCGGTTCTCCTCACCCGTCGGCCCGGGCAGCAGCAGCGGACGGTCGAACATCGCGCGCGCTTCGTTGGCGTAATAGCGCAGGAAATCGACCGCCTCGCGCACTTCCAGCACGCCATCGACGAGCGACTTGCCCGCCTCACGCTGGCACAGGCTGATGAGTTCGTCAGTGTGCGCCTCGAAAGCATCGGCGGCGCGTTCAAGCAACACCGCTCGCTGAGACCCGCCCAGCGCGTTCCACGCAGGCTGCGCTTCCTTCGCACGCGCAATCGCCTCGCCCACTTCGGCCTGCAGCGTATCGCGCCGCGTGCCGACTTCGTGGCTCAGGTCCTGCGGCATGGTGATCGGCGCGGTTTCGCCTTCATGCGGATGGCGGAAGGTCGGTTCGGCGTGCCATTGGCGATCGTCGAGCTTGCGCAGCCGTTCGAGCAGCGGCTCGCGTACCAGCGGGTCGGCCAGGTCGACCCCGGCACTGTTGCGCCGTCCGGGGAAGATATCGGCGGGCAGCGGGATCGTGGGATTGCGCCGTGGTTCGAGCGCGGCCAGCTCGGCCACCGGGTCGCCCGCGAGGTCGACCGCCGGGACATCGGCATCGGCCATACGGTTGACGAAGGAACTATTGGCCCCGTTTTCGAGCAGGCGGCGCACCAGATATGCCAGCAGTTCCTTGTGCGAGCCGACCGGGGCATAGACGCGCACCGGCGTGCGGGCATTGCCTTCCAGCTTCGCGAGCGTTTCGTAAACATCTTCGCCCATGCCATGCAGGCGCTGGAATTCGAACCGGCCCTCCCGGTCATGCTCGGCAGCCAGCGCCTTGACCGAGCCGATGGTATAGGCGTTGTGCGTGGCAAAGGCCGGATAAAGATGATCGCCAGCTTCGAGCAGGATATTGGCGCAGGCGAGATAGGAAACGTCGGTCGCGACCTTGCGAGTGAACACCGGGAAATCCGTGTGGCCGCCCACCTGGCTCAGCTTGATCTCGGTGTCCCAATAAGCGCCCTTGACCAGCCGCACGAACAACCTGCGACCATGCCTTTCTGCCAGTTCCGCAGTCCAGCGGCACAGCGGCACGGCGCGCTTCTGGTAGGCCTGGATCGCAAGGCCGAAGCCGGTCCAGCCCGTTTCGGTGCCATTATCGAACAGCGCATCGTCGGCAACCAGCTGTTCGATGATGTCGAGCGAGATTTCGAGCCGTTCGGCCTCTTCGGCATCCACGGTGAAATGCATGTCGGCATCGCGCGCCTTGATCGCCAGCTCGCGAATGACGGGGACCAGCGCAGCCACGGCGGCATCGTGATGGAGGTAATCGTATTTGGGGTAAAGCGCCGACAGCTTCACCGAAACGCCGGGTGAAGTCGTAATGCCGCCGCGACATTCAGCGGCGAGGCGCTCGATCGCGCGTTCATAGGCTTGCCGATATTTTTCGGCATGGGGGAAGGTCATCGCCGCTTCGCCGAGCATGTCGTAGCTGTGCGTCAGCCCTTTCGCACGGTTGGGGGCGGCACGCTTCAACGCCTCGTCCATCGTCCGTCCGAACACAAATTGGCCGCCCAGAATGCGCATCGCCTGCAAGGTGGCCTTGCGGATCACTGGCTCGCCCAGCCGACCGACCGCGCGCTTGAGCGTGCTGCGCATCCCGCGCTGCGCCTCATGTGGGCGCTCCAGCACTTCGCCCGTCAGCATCAGCGAGAAGGTCGCCGCGTTGACGAAGGTAGAGCTGCTTTCCCCGAGGTGTTCAGCCCAGTCGATCTCGCCGATCTTGTCGCGGATCAGCGCATCGGCGGTCCGCGCATCGGGTACTCGCAGCAGCGCTTCGGCGAGGCACATCAATGCGATGCCCTCCTCGGTGCCGAGCCCGAACTGCTGCAGGAACGCGTCGATGCCGCTTGCCTTGCGTCGCCGCGCGCCTTCGATCAGCTGGATCGCCAGCGCCTGGGCCTTGTCGTGTAGAGCGCTTGCCGCCGCTGCTTCCTGCATCCGTTGGGCGACACACGCCTCCTCTTCCATGCGATAGGCCTGACGCATGGCAAGGCGATCGACAGCGGCGAGAGATGTGTTTTGCAGCATAAATGGTCCGGTCGGCAGGAGTGATCGAATCGTCCGCGCCCCTTGGACCGCCCGCAACGGGCGATCAAGCGAAGTCGGATCGCTCCGGCTGCTTCGCGAACCACGCCGAGATACGCGTGGTGCTTTCGGCGGGTAGATGCAGGCCCAGCTTGCTCCTCCGCCACAGCACGTCCTCGGCGCTACGTGCAAATTCAACGTCGCGCAGATAGGCGAGTTCCGCCTCGTAGAGATCGCCGCCGAAATGCGCGCCCAGATCGGCCAGCGATCGCGCCTTGCCGATCACCTCATCTATCCGCGTGCCATAGGCGCGGGCGAGTCTCTGCAGCATTTCGGGCGGCACCCAGTCGAACCGCTCGCTGGCCTGCCACAGGAATTGCGCAAAATCGTCCATCTCGCCTCCCGGAAGGCGGGATTGAGCTGTCCACGGTTTGCCGGGAAGGTGCCGCTTCAGCTTCTTGAGCGCATGTTCGGCCAGCCGCCGATGGGTGGTGAGCTTGCCGCCATAGATCGACAATACTGGCGCGCCCTTGCGCTCGTCCAGTTCGAACACATAGTCACGCGTAACGGTGGAATCGCGCGCGGCCTTGTCCTCATAGAGCGGGCGCACTCCGGCGTAGCTCCAGATGATTTCATCGCGCGCGATGCCGCTGCGAAACGCCCGCCCTGCTGCGGCGATGAGATAATCCATTTCCGCTTCGCTGATTTCGACTGTGTCGAGGTTATCCTCGTACAGCAGGTCGGTCGTACCGATCAGCGTGTAGTCGCGCTCATAGGGGATGGCGAAGACGATCCGCTTGTCGGGTTGTTGCAGGATGTAGGCATGATCGCCGGGGTATTTGCGCGGGACGACGATATGACTGCCTTTGACCAGCCGTAGATGCGCCTTGGTGCCGCGGCCGAGCGCCATCTGCGCCACCCCGTCGACCCATGGCCCGCTGGCGTTGACCAGCACCCTTGCTTCGACTGTTCGTTCATGCCCATCGCCGTCACGCAATTGCGCGCGCCAGCGGTCCGGCAGGCGCTCAAGCGCAACACATTCGCAACGCGTGGCGATTTCCGCGCCGCGTTCCTGCGCATCGAGCGCATTCAGCACCACCAGCCGCGCATCTTCGACCCAGCAGTCAGAATAGGCGAAACCGCGCGTAAAGCGGTCCTGCAAGACCGTGCGATGCGGCGGCTCGGTCAGCTTGACCGCGTCGCTCCCCGGAAGAGAGCGATGCCCGCCGATGTGATCGTAGAGAAACAGCCCCAGCCGCAGCATCCAGCGCGGGCGCATACCCCGATCGTAAGGCAGAACGAACCGCAGCGGCCAGATGATGTGCGGTGCGGCCTTCAGCAGCACCTCCCGCTCGTGCAGGGCTTCGGACACCAGCCGAAATTCGAACTGCTCAAGATAGCGCAATCCGCCGTGGATCAGCTTGGTACTGGCCGAGGAGGTATGCCCGGCCAGATCATCCTTTTCGCAAAGCATGACGGACAGGCCGCGTCCTGCGGCATCGCGCGCGATTGCGGTGCCGTTGACGCCCCCTCCGATGACGAGCAGGTCCAGAAGGTCATCTGTGGCCAAACAGTCTCCCCGCGACGGCATCGAGCTTGGTAATGAGGTCGGAATCGAACTTTTCCGGATTGGTAATGACCGCATCGTCGAGTGCGAAGTCGATCGGCGATGCAGGCCGCTCGGCGGGCAGCAGTGCGACCAGCTTTTCTATCGTCTTGCGCGCCAGTTCGGAGTTGTCCTGCATCTGCGCGACGATGGCATCGACGTTGACCGCCGCCTCGTCCTCGCGCCAGCTGTCCCAGTCGGTTACCATGGCGAGCAGGGCATAGGGCAATTCGGCCTCGCGGGCGAGCTTGGCCTCGGGCATTGCGGTCATGCCGACCAGATCGGCGCCCCACTGTCGATAGAGCCTGCTTTCCGCACGGGTCGAGAATTGCGGGCCTTCCATCGCGAGATAGGTCGCCTTGAGCGCAATATTGCCGCCGGCTTCGGCCACGGCCTCTGCGGCCTTGGCGGAGAGGCGCGGGCACACCGGATCGGCCATCGAGACATGGCCGACGAAGCCGCTACCGAAGAAACTGGATGCACGACCGCGGGTGAAATCGATGAACTGATCGACCGTAACGAAGGTGCCCGGAGCGAACTTGTCGTTGAGCGAACCGACCGAGGAAATAGCGAGGATATCCGTGCAGCCCGCGCGCTTGAGCGCATCGATATTGGCGCGCGCATCGATCGCTTCGGGCGCGATCCGATGGCCACGGCCGTGGCGCGGCAGGAAGCGCAGTTTCACATTGCCGATCCGCCCGCACAGAATCTCGTCCGAGGGTTCGCCCCAGGGCGATTTGACCGCAATCCACTGGGCATCTTCCAGCGCATCGATGGCATACAGCCCCGATCCACCGATAATGCCCAGCACCCATTCGTCGCTCATGCGACTCTCCTTAAACAATGCGCCGGTGGCCCCCGAAACCACCGCTCTGGCAGGCAGGTGTCTTAAACCGGTTGATAATCTGAGTTAAAGCAGTGGCCGCGCGTGTCCAGCCCGGTAACGCTCGGTCGAACGCGCAATCAGCCGATCAGACTTTGGGCAGGAACGGCTCGGCGATTTCCGGGCGGATGCGGTGCAGCCTGCCGCTCTCGCGTTCGATCATCGCCCACGTCGAGCGCACCGCGACGAGCAGCTTGCCCGCATCGTCATGGAAATCGACGCAGCGATCGAAACGCGCGCCGCGCGGCGGGTCGGGAACATAGGTGGTCGCGGTCACGCTTTCGCCGGGGCCGATGTTGCCGCGATAATCGATCTCATGCCGGGTCACGACCCAGATGAAGGCCTCGACATGGGCCGGATCGGCGACTGTGCTCCAATGCTCGGTGGCAATGTCCTGCACCCAGCGAATCCATTCGGCGTTGTTGACATGGCCCAGTTCGTCGATGTGATCGGCGGTCGCGGTGAAGACCTTGGTATAGGAATTACTCATGGGTGAGCGTCCATCTGCCAGAGGATGAAAGCAAACTCTTCCGCCGTTTCATGCAGGCTTTCGAACCGGCCCGATTTGCCACCGTGGCCAGCGCCCATATTGGTCTTGAAGATCAGCAGATTGTCGTCGGTCTTCAGCTCGCGCAGCTTCGCCACCCATTTGGCCGGTTCCCAATAGGTGACGCGCGGATCGTTCAATCCAGCGGTGACCATCATCGGCGGATAGGCTTGCGCGGTGACATTGTCATAGGGGCTATAACTGCGGATCAGCTCGAATGCTGCGCGGTCCTCGATCGGATTGCCCCATTCAGGCCATTCGCCCGGTGTCAGCGGTAGCGAGGCATCGAGCATCGTTGCCAGCACATCGACGAATGGCACATGTGCGACCGCCGCGCCCCACAGCTGGGGATCGGAATTGACCACTGCGCCCATCAGTTCGCCACCCGCCGATCCGCCTGAAATGCTGATCTTGCCCGGTGCGGTCAGACCGCGCTCGATCAGACCCCTGGCGACATCGACGAAGTCGGTGAACGCGTTGATTCGCCGCTCCAGCTTGCCCGCCTTGTACCACGCCCTCCCCAGATCATCGCCGCCCCGGATATGCGCAATGGCATAGGCAAAGCCGCGATCGACAAGACTGAGGCGTGTAGTGGAAAAACCCGGTGGGATAGCGATACCATACGCACCGTAACCATATAGGTGAAGATTATATGTCTCTTTACGGTCTTTTCGGTACATAATCGATACCGGCACCATGGTCCCGTCGCGTGCGGCAATCTCCAGACGCTCGGTCGCGTACAGTCCGGCATCGTAGCCCGAGGGGATTTCCTGCACCTTGAGCACTTCGAGGCGCCGCTCGCCGACGTGATAGTCAAAGGTCGTCGCCGGGCTGACCATCGATTCATAGCTGACCCGCAAGCGATCCATCGCCCATTCGGGGTTGTCGCCCAGCCCGGCGGAATAGCTCGCTTCGGGAAAGGCGATCGGCTCGATCCGCGCCGGATCGTCGTAATAGCGAATCTCGATCGTATCGAGCCCGGCCTGCCGTCCCTCGACCGCGAAGAAATCGCGGAACAGGTCGAACCCGGTAAGATAGAATTCGTCCGAGCCTTCAATCAGCGTCGACCAATCGCCCGGTGCAGACAGCGGCGCTGTGGCGAGGCGGAAGTTCTCATGCGTGTCGTTGGCGAGGATGAACAGAACCCCCTCGCGCTCGTCCACTTCATACTCCACACCGCGGGCGCGCGGCTTGACTAGAATCGGTTCGGTCAGCGGATCGCGCGCTGGGATGAGGCGCACTTCGCTAGTTTCATGGTCGCTGGTCGAGATGATCAGCCATTGCTCATTGGCGGATAAGCCCGATCCGACGCGAAATCCCTCGTCATCCTCGTGATAAAGCTCGACATCCTCGCTCAGCGGCTGGCCCAGCCAGTGCAGCCGCGCGTTATCGGTGCGCCATTGATCGTTGGCGAGCGAATAGACGAGCCCCCGATCGCCCGCGACCCATACCAGCGAGGACAATGTGCCCGGTATCTCGTCCGTGAGCAGCTCGTCCGTCGCCAGATCCTTGATCCGCGCGGTGAACCGTTCCGAACCATTGTCATCGACAGAATAGGCCAGCTTCATGCCGTCGCTCGAGACGGAAATCGCGCCGAGGCGGAAATACTCCTTACCCTCCGCCAGCGCGACTTCGTCGAGGATCAGCTCGTCCCCGCTTCCGTCATCACCGCCCGCTACCGGCTTGCGCCACCATTTCTTGTATTCGGCACCTTCCTCATACTCGATCCAGTAGAGCCAATCGCCGTCCTTCTGCGGAACCGATTTGTCGGCTTCCTTGATCCGCCCGCGCATTTCGGTGAAAAGCGCGTCCACGGCGTCCTGATGCGGGTCCATCTGTGCCTTGAACCATGCGTTCTCGGCCTCCAGATGGGCGAGCACCTCCTTGTCATCGACCTTGGGGTAGCCGGGATCGCGTAGCCAGGCGTAGTCGTCCTCCACGGTAATTCCGTGGTAAGAGAAGCTGTGCGGTTTCTTCGCCGCGATCGGCGGCGCCTTGACGGTGGAATCATTCATGACGCGGCCCTATGTGGGATGCGAAAGGACTACAACAATGCTCATGCTTACTTACGAAGCCCGCCTCGCCGCGCTGCGCGAGGAATTGTCGAAACGCGGACTCGATGGTTTCGTCATTCCGATCTCCGATGAGCACATGAGCGAATATGTCGGCGAGTATGCCCAGCGCCTGAACTGGCTGACCGGTTTCGGCGGTTCGGCGGGCAGTGCCGCCGTCCTCGCGGACGGCTATCAAGGCAAGGGCGCGGCGGTCTTCACCGACGGGCGCTATACCGTACAGGTGCGCGAGCAGGTCGACGGCAATTTGTTCGATTACGAACCTGTCCCCGAAACCAGCCCGGCCAAATGGCTGGCCGCCAATGCGCCCAAGGGCGCAAAGATCGGCTATGACGCATGGCTCCACGGAATCGAATGGGCGGAAGCTGCGCAGAAGCTGCTGGCCAAAAAAGGCGTGGAGCTGGTGCCGCTGGACGACAATCCGATCGATGCGGTGTGGGCAGACCGTCCTGCACCATCGGATGCCCCGGCGGTCCCTTATGACGACAGCCATGCCGGCCGGTCGAGCGCGGACAAGCGCGCGGCAATCGCCGACTGGCTGAAATCGGAAGGCTATGATGCGACCGTCATCAGCGCGCTCGATTCGGTTGCCTGGCTGCTGAACGTGCGCGGTGCCGATGTCGCCAACACGCCGGTTGCGCTGTCCTATGTGCTGGCCCGCGCGGACGGCACGGCGGATTTCTTTATCGCGCCGGAAAAGGTGACGCCTGAACTGTCCCAGCATCTGGGCAATGCGGTGACGATCCGCCCGCGCGATGAATTCCAGGGCGCGCTTGCGGACCTCAAGGGCAAGACGGTGGCGCTTGATCCCAATCATGCGGTCGCGGGCATCTTCCAGACGCTGGAGGCAGCAGGCGCAACGCTGGTGCGCGAAAGCGATCCGACCGTGCTCGCCAAGGCGATCAAAAACGCCGCCGAGCAGCAGGGCCATCGCGAGGCGCAAGCGCGCGACGGCGCCGCGGTCTCGCGCTTCCTGCGCTGGCTCAGCATCGAAGCGCCCAAGGGTGGTATCGACGAGCTGACCGCAGCGGCCAAGCTGCGCGAATTCCGCGGACTGGACCCGGCGATGAAGGATTCCAGCTTCGACACCATCAGCGCCGCGGCCGGCCATGCCGCCCTGCCGCACTACAAGGTGGACGAGGACAGCAATATCCCGATCCCGCCGTCGAGCATCTATCTGGTCGATTCTGGCGGGCAGTATTTGGGCGGCACGACCGACATCACGCGCACCGTGTGGGTGGGGCCGGGCGAACCGAGCGCAGAGATGATCGATCGCAACACGCGCGTGTTGAAGGGCCATATCGAACTCGCCCGCGCCACCTTCCCCAAGGGCACCAATGGCGGCCAGCTCGATACGCTGGCGCGGATGCATCTGTGGGCCGCAGGCGTCGATTACGGCCACGGCACCGGGCATGGCGTGGGAAGCTATCTCTCGGTCCACGAAGGGCCGCAGCGGATTTCCAAATCGGGCGGCGCGTTCCCCGGTACCGACACGCCGATCGAGGCAGGCATGATCCTTTCTAACGAGCCGGGCTATTACAAGCAGGGCGCTTTCGGCATCCGGATCGAGAACCTCGTGCTGACCGTACCCGCGAAGATCGACGGAGCGGAAGGCGATTGGCTCGGCTTCGAAACTCTGACCTTCGTCCCGCTCGACCGCCGACTGGTCGACAAGGCGATGCTGTCCCCGGCGGAAATCGCCTGGTGGAACGATTATCATGCGCAGGTTCGGGAAACGATTGCGCCGCGCCTCGAGGGTGATGATCTCGCTTGGCTCGAAGCGGAGTGCGCGCCCTTGTAGGATTACATTTGTTCACTTAATGTTCTCCTCGGTCGCGAGTCGTTTTGTTATCAGGGGAAGTACAATGTTGGGATATGTGACTGTAGGAACCAACGATCTGGAGCGCGCGGCGCGCTTTTATGACGCGATCGCGGCTGAGATGGGCGTCGGGCGGATGATGGATTTCGACAGCTTCATCGCGTGGGGCCAGCCAGGCGGCGCCCCTGGCATCGCCGCGACCAAGCCCTTCGACGGCAATCCCGCGACAGTCGGCAATGGCACGATGGTGGCGCTCGAAGCGAAGGATCGCGATCAGGTCCAGCGGCTTTACGGTATCGCGCTCGCCCATGGCGGCAGCGACGAAGGGGCACCCGGCCAGCGCGGCGAGCCGGACGAGAACGGACTGGTTTTCTTTGCTGCCTACTTCCGCGACCCGGACGGCAACAAGCTCAACGCATTTCTCATGGATAAAGTTTCCTGAGGTGAGCAGAAAATCGCTCGCCCGCTTTCCGATCCATCTTGGGCTGGGGGCCAAAGCCGTACCCCAGCCCGAGTTTAATGGCGTGGAGTGGTACGAAGCCTATGGCGCTCGTCATGGCGACGACGGCGCAGAAGGGCGGCTGGTTTCACTCCATAGCTTCGATGAATCCTGGGAAAGCTGGGAAATGCACCCGAAGGGCGACGAGGTCGTGGTGTGCATATCGGGTGACATCACCCTGCATCAGGAACATTCCGAGGGCACTCGCGACACAATTGCCCTCGGGCCGGGCGAATATGCAATCAACCCGCCCGGCTGCTGGCACACCGCTGATGTCCAGAATAGCGCAACTGCACTTTTCATCACTGCCGGGGAAGGCACACAGCACCGCCCCCGTTGACGGGTTTGCGCCTGCATGAACGCACCGGCAATTGCGTTACAATTCGCGACAAAAATGCCGCCATCCGGCATAATCCTGCGACAAACGCGCCCTATAACGGGTCTCATGAGCTGCGGCTGGTACCCGGCACCCCCTCCCCCACCGAAGCCGGGGCAGCCGCAGCTCTCCCCTTTTTTCGAAATTGGAGAGAGAGAGATTATCATGCGTAAGATTGCACTGAGTATATCCACCGCCGCCCTTGCATTTGGCGGTATTGCCTACGCCCAAACTGGCCAGGAACGCAGCCCGCGGGGCGATGTCACCCGCGCCGAGGCGCAGGCAAGGGCAGAAAAGATGTTCGACAGGATGGACGTCAACCATGACGGTGTCCTCAACCAGGCCGACCGCGAGGCCAAGATGGCCGAACGTTTCGACAAGATCGATATCAACCACGATGGCTCGATCAGCCGTGAGGAGTTCATGGCCGCGCATCAGAATATGGGCCACCGCGGCAAGCACCGCATGGGCGCCGATGGGCAACAGAAGCAGAGCAAATGGGCCGGAAAGCGGATGCACCGCGGCGGCAAGCATCACGGCCATATGGGTGGCAGGATGCTGATGCGGATGGCCGATCCAAACCATACCGGCACCGTGACCAAGCAGGCCTTCGTCAATGCGGCACTGACCATGTTCGACAAGGCCGACCTCAACCACGACGGCACGGTAACGCCTGCCGAACGCAAGGCCGCACGCGCCACGATGAAGGCCAAGTGGCAGGATCGGGCGAAGCAGTGGCGTGCCCAGCAGAAGGCCCAGCCGCAAGGCTGATCGCTCTGGCTTACTTGCGCGACGGGAACGCGGTGGGCATGGCCACGATATGACGATCGAAGATCAGCCCACCGTCCTGCTCGTCGATGACGAAAGCAGCCTGCGCGAACCTCTGGCGGAGTATCTGACTCGCCAGGGGTTTGTCGTGCACGAGGCGGACAGCGCGGCCGCAGCCCGCAGCAGACTGCTCGAGGCCGTGCCCGATCTCGTCCTGCTCGACATCATGATGCCTGGGGAAGATGGCTTGTCGCTGTGTCGGCATCTGGTCGAAACGCGCGGCATTCCCGTGATCCTGCTGACCGCCAAGGGCGAGGCAATGGATCGCATCATCGGACTGGAAATCGGCGCGGACGATTACGTCGCCAAACCGTTCGAGCCCCGCGAACTGGTCGCGCGCATCCGCTCGGTGCTCAGACGTTCCACAAAAAGCGGTGGTGAGCCGGAAAGCGAGGACCTGCTCTACCGTTTCGAGGGGTGGGAGCTCGATCCGCTCAAACGCCGCCTGAGCGATCCCGAAGGATCGATCGTGGCGATCTCGACAGCCGAATTCCGCCTCCTGCGCGCGTTCTGCGACCATCCCCGGCAAGTGGTCGACCGCGACCGGCTGCTGGACTTGGTGCAGGGACGCGAAGCGCATCTGTTCGACCGCGCGGTCGATAACCAGGTCAGCCGCCTGCGTCGCAAGATCGAAGCCGACAGCCGCGAGCCACAGCTGATCCAGACCGTCCGCGGGGGCGGCTACCGCCTCGCTGCCGACGTTGCCCGCGCCGCTCGGCAACCGGACTGACGGCCATGCGCCCTTGGCCTCGCGACCTGCTCGGACAGACGCTGATGGCGCTGGCGATTGCGCTGTTCATTGCGCAGGCGATCTCCGCAGGTTTGCTGTATCGCGCGGCAAGCGAGCGGCGCGATACCGCGCTGATGAATGCCGCGGCGTTCCAGCTGGTGATCCGCCCGGCCGATCGTCCGGACCGGTTCAAGCGCGGTTTTCGCCGCACCACTTCCGACGAGCCGCGCCCCATGCGCCGGTTGCCGAGGCCCTTGCGGCTGACGATGAGTGATCGTTCGCCGTTGCAGGCAGGCGACAGGCGCGAACCGGGGCTGGCCGAAACACTGACCGATATTCTCGCCCGTGAAGGCATCACCCCTGCCGAGCTGGTGGTGGTCAAAAGGCCGCTGGCAGCCGATCCGCTGCTTCAGTCCGCATTTCAGCGCCGCCCGCATCTCGCCGAAAGAGCTCGGCACTATCGCGGCGATTTGCTGGTGGTGGGGCTGAGGCAGCAGGGGGCAAGCCGCTGGGACGTGGTCAGGATCGCCATCCCACCCATGGACGGGCGGGTGATCTGGGGACTCCTGCTGCAAACCGCGATCCTGTTCGCGATTTTGATGAGCCTGCTTTATCTGGCACTGCGGCGGATTACCCGCCCTCTGGCGGCGCTGACTAGCCGCACAGCGCAAATCGCCGTTCCCGGGGGCGAGAGCTTGCCCCTCACTCCGTCCGGCCCGCGCGATATCCGCGCGCTGATCGCTGCGCACAACGCCATGGAAGCGCGCATCGGCGCCATGCTCGATGAAAAGGACGTGATGCTGGGCGCCATCGGGCACGACCTGAAAACCCCGCTCGCCGCATTACGGGTGCGGATCGAGAGCGTGGACGACGAGCGTCAGCGCGCGATCATGGCCGCCACCATCGAAGACATCACCCGGACGCTCGACGAAATCCTCGAGCTCGCCCGCATTGGCCGGGCGAGCAATCCGCCCGAGCGCGCCGACCTGTTCGCGCTGGCCGCTTCTGTGGTCGAGGAATTCGAGGATCTGGGCGAACCGGTCGAACTCGTAGACAGCGAAAAGGTCAGCGCCCCGGTCCACATTACCTGGCTCAAGCGGGCGCTGCGCAACCTGGTCGGCAATGCCCTGCGCTATGGCGGTTCCGCAAAGGTCAGCCTGCATCGTCAGGATGACGCGGTGGTGCTGCAAGTAGAGGATTGCGGACCGGGCATCCCCGACGACCGGCTCGTCGCTATGACCGAGCCTTTCGTGCGCGGCGAAGCCAGCCGCAGCCGCAGCACCGGCGGGAGCGGGCTTGGGCTGTCGCTGGCACGTGCCATTGCCGAGCAGCACGGCGGCACGCTGGTTTTGGCCAATCGCGCAAGCGGAGGATTGCGCGCAGAAATCCGCTTGCCTCAAGCCCGCACCGGACATACCGCTTCAAATCAATAGACAATCTGTCTCTTGAGGGGCTGCCTCATGAGACAGCAGAACCTTCAATTTTCGGGGAGCAATCATGACATTTCGACCGGGCATCGCGCTCATTACTGGCCTGCTGCTTGCAGGTAGCGCCACCGTTGCCACTGCCGCGCCGACAACCCCCGGCCCGGTTGCTACCGCGACCCCGTTGCCAGCAAACGTGCCGACCCAACTACCACGCACTTCAGCTCCTATGCATTACTCGATTTCCGTCACCCCGGACGAAAAGGCGCTGACCTTTACCGGCCATTCCACGGTCGACCTGACCGTGTTCAAGCCAACCGACACCATCGTGCTCAATGCGCGCGGCCTGAAGATCTCCAAGGCAACGCTCGTTCCCGCAGCAACCGGCCGCGCGGCGATCCCGGTGAAGATTACGCTCGACGCAAAGACACAGACCGTCAGCTTCACCGCCACCAAGCCGATCACACCGGGCAATTATCGCCTCACCACAGACTACACCGGGACGATCAACACTCAGGCCAACGGCCTGTTCGCGCTCGACTATCCCGACAAGGTCACCGGCAAGACGACACGCGCGCTGTTCACCCAGTTCGAAGCGCCCGACGCGCGTCGCTTTGCCCCGATGTATGACGAGCCGAGCTACAAGGCGACCTTCGACCTCAGCGCCGTCGTCCCTGCCGACCAGATGGCGCTGGGCAATATGCCGATCGCCGAGACCACCGACCTGGGCAACGGATTGAAGCGCGTGCGCTTCGAAACCTCCGCAAAAATGAGCAGCTATCTGCTGTTCTTCGGTCTTGGCCATTTCGAGCGCGGTACGATGCCCGCCATGCCGGGCGTTACCGCCGGAATCGTCGCGCCAGTCGGCAGCGGATCGCAAAAGGACTTCGCGCTCAAATCGCTCGCGCCGTTGATCCCCTATTATTCGGATTACTTCGGGCAGAAATATCCGCTGCCCAAGATCGACAATATCGCCGGTCCCGGCCAGTCGCAATTCTTCGGCGCGATGGAAAACTGGGGCGCGGTGTTCACCTTCGAACGCATCCTGCTGGACGACCCGGCAATCACCAGCGCCCGCACCCGCCGCGCGATCTACGAAACCCAGGCGCACGAGGTCGCGCACCAGTGGTTCGGCGACCTCGTCACCATGGCGTGGTGGGACGATCTGTGGCTGAACGAAGGGTTCGCCAGCTGGATGGAAACCAAGGCGACCGAGCATTTCCATCCCGAATGGTATCCGCTGCTTGGCCGGGTGAATGGCCGCGAAGCAGCAATGGGGCTCGACAGTTTCGCCACGACGCATCCGATCGTCCAGCATATCCGCACCGTCGAACAGACCAACCAGGCCTTCGACACGATCACCTATCAGAAGGGTGAAGCGGTGATCGCCATGCTCGAAGCCTATGCCACGCCCGACGTCTGGCGTGCAGGCCTGCGCCGCTACATGGCCGCGCACAAGTTCGGCAACGCCCGGACCACCCAGTTGTGGCAGGCGGTCGAGGCTGCCGGAGCCAAGGGGCTGACCGGCATTGCCGAGGATTTCACGACCCAGCCGGGCGTGCCGCTGGTCAAGGTGACCGGGGCGCAGTGCACAGGTGGCAAGACGACCGTCACCCTGACGCAGAGCCAGTTCAGCCAGGACCAGAAGGATGCCGTTGCCGCCAAGCCCGAACATTGGCGCATTCCGCTGTTCGTTTCGGCGGGCGGCGCAGCGGCCCGTCAGGTGATGACCGGCAACACCGCCAAGGTCACCACCGATGGCTGCGGTCCGGTGCTCGTCAATTCCGGGCAGTTGGGCTATTACCGCACGCTCTACACGCCAGCCATGCTCGCCAAGCTGAAAGCTGCGCTGCCGGGCATGAAGCCGATCGACCAGCTCGGCCTGGTGCGAGATCAGCTGGCACTCTCCGGTGCCGACTATCAGGATTACGCGCCCGCGCTCGATCTGCTGGCGGCCATCCCGCAGGATGCCAATCCGGTTGTGGCAGGACAGGCCGCATCGATGTATGCCGGTTATTACGACCTGCTCAGCGGCAATGACGCTGCACAAGCGAAACTGGCAGCACTTGCTTCGGCCAAATTCGAGCCACGTCTCGCCCAGCTCGGCTTTACGCCAAAGAAGGGTGAACCGTTGGTCGAGGACAGCCTGCGCTCCACGCTGATTTCCGCGCTGGGTGCGATGGGCGACAAGCGCGTTGCCGCCGAAGCCAGCCGACTGTTCGACAGTCTGCAGCAGGATCCGCACGCGCTTGACGGTCCGCTCAAGACCACCTGGCTCTCGATCATCGCGCGCAATGCAACGCCCCGGCAATGGGACGAGCTGCTTGCCCTCGCCCGCGGTTCGAAGAGCGCGGTCGGGAAAGCGACGTATTATGCGCTGCTCGGTCGGACTACGGACAAGGCGTTGGCGCAAAAGGCGCTCGACCTTGCGCTGACCTCCGAACCGGGGGCGACCACCAGCGCGTCGATCATCAGTGCAGTCTCGGGCGAGAATCCCGACATGGCGGTCAACTTCTACTTCGACAACGAAGCCAAGGTGTCCGAGCTGATCGACGATTCGGCCCGCGCGCGTTACATCTCACGGCTTGCGGACGGATCGAAAGACCCGGCGATGGTCGCAAAGCTGGAAAGCTATGCGGCGAAAATGTCGCCCGACCAGGCCAAGCCGCTCAATACCGTGATCGGCTTCCTCAAGCAGCGTGAAAAGACCCGCCCGCGCGCAGTGTCGCAGGTTACCGCCTGGGTCGACGCTCAGTAGGTGCAAATGATGATGCTGGCGGTGCCTTGGAGCACCGTCAGCGCATCAACCCGCCGATAATATTGCGCACGAAGCGCCCGGCTAGCGGTCCGGCAAGATCAGTCGCGAGCGAACCCAACGCTGATGAGGTCGCGGTCTTCATCGGATTGGCGCGCGATTTGCGCCCGGTGATCGCACCAGCGGCAATCGCAGCGCCCGATCCGGCAGCGGCGCTGACCGCGCGCTTCATTGCCTTTTCCCAGATGCTGGTGCTCTTGCGCGGCTGCTTGGCGACTTCCTCGCGGCCTTTTTCCTCGACCTCCTGCGCGGTGGCGGCCGCATCCTGCGCCTTTTGCGCCAGCACTTCCTCGGCGCTCTCGCGGTTGACGCGGGTATCGTATTTGCCCTGAAACGGGCTCGCCCCCATGATGATTGCGCGCTCCTGAGCGGTCAGTGGGCCGAGACGGCTGCGCGGCGGGACGATCAGCGTTCGCTGCACCACCGATGGCGCGCCGTCGTCCTGCAGGGTGGACACCAGCGCCTCACCCACTTTGAGCTCGGTAATCGCCTGGGCGACGTCGAGATCGGGATTGATGCGGAAGGTTTCCGCCGCCGCCTTGATCGCCCGCTGGTCGCGCGGAGTGAATGCGCGCAGAGCGTGCTGGACGCGGTTGCCCAGCTGGCCCGCGACCTTTTCGGGCACGTCGATCGGGTTTTGGGTGACGAAATAGACGCCGACACCCTTCGAACGGATCAGCCGCACGACCTGTTCGATCTTGTCCTCCAGCGCGTCGGGAACGTCATCGAACAGCAGGTGCGCCTCATCGAAGAAAAACACCAGCTTCGGTTTTTCCGGGTCTCCGACCTCCGGCAATGCCTCGAACAGATCGGCGAGCAACCACAACAGGAAGGTGGCATAAAGCTTGGGGCTGCGCATCAGCTTGTCGGCTGCCAGCACATTGATGTAGCCGCGCCCCTTCTCGTCGGTACCGATAAAGTCGGCGATCTCCAGCGCGGGTTCCCCGAAGAACTGCGCCCCGCCCTGCGAATCGAGGCTGAGCAGCTGGCGCTGGATCGTGCCTACGGATGCCTTGGTGACATTGCCGTATTTGGTCGTCAGCTCGCTGGCATTTTCGGCGGTGAAGGCGAGCATCGATTGCAGGTCGGCGAGGTCGAGCAGCAGCAAGCCCTGTTCGTCGGCATAGCGAAACACGATGTCGAGCACACCCGACTGCGTTTCGTTGAGATCGAGCAGGCGGGCGAGCAGTTGCGGACCCATTTCCGATATCGTCGTGCGGATCGGGTGGCCCTGCTCCCCGAACAGGTCCCAGAAAACCACCGGATTATCGCTGTAGGCATAGTCGTCCATGCCCAGCTCTTTCGCGCGGGCCTCCAGCTTGTCAGAGTTTTTCGCGGTCGACGAACCCGGCATAGCGATTCCGGCCAGATCGCCCTTTACGTCGGCCATGAACACCGGCACTCCGCGCGCGGAGAAGTTTTCCGCCAGATCCTGCAAGGTGACGGTCTTGCCGGTCCCCGTCGCCCCGGCGACCAAACCGTGACGGTTGGCCTGCCCCAGATGAAGGAATTGCTTTTCGCCATTGGCCGCAAGACCCAGAAAGATATCGCCGTCCATGCTTTCGACCTTTCGCCAATTGCGTAATTTACTGCATTGCCGTGTGGCTCAACCGCGCAGTATCGGTCAAGCATCTCGACAGAGCAGAGCAAGCGTCTAAAGACACAAGGCAATGGGGAAGCGTACGCCACTGGTTTTGCTGAACGACGCCCGGAGCGAGGGCGCGGCAGATGCGCAATGGTTCGAAGACCCGGCGGAAACCTTCGTGGCGCGCCGCCCGGACGAGGTGGCAGACACGCTTGCCGCCGCCGATAATGCACGGCGCGAGCGGGGCGGGACGCTGGCAGGCTATATCGCCTATGAAGCCGGACTGGCGCTCGAAGACCGCACGATCGCGCTGGCCGAATCGCGCAGCGGAGCCGCGGGTCCGCTGGTCTGGTTGGGTCGGTTCGAGACGGTCAGAACCATTCCCGCTGGTGACGTTACCGACTTCCTGACCGAAAAGTCTCCCGGCGCGGCCCACCTCGGCCCGCTGGAGCCGCAGGTTTCGATGGGCGGGTATCTCGCGGCATTCGCACAATTGCAGGACGCCATCGCTGCGGGCGATACCTATCAGGCCAATCTCACCTTCCCGATGGCGGGCGGCTTTACCGGCGATCCGCTGGCGTTGTACCGCGCGCTGATCCCGGCCAGCGAGGCGGGCTATGGCGGGCTGGTGTTCGATGGCGATCACTGGCTGCTGAGCCTTTCACCCGAGCTGTTTTTCTCGCTGAAAGGACGAACAGCCAAGGTCAAGCCGATGAAAGGCACGCGTCCGCGCGGCGCGAATGCGACAAGCGACAAGGCGCTGCGCGAGGACCTCGAGACATCCGAGAAGGATCGCGCCGAGAATTTGATGATCGTCGATTTGATGCGCAACGATCTGGCCCGCGTGGCCGAGGCCGGCAGTGTCGAGGTGCGCGACGCGTTCAAGGTCGAAAGCTATCCCACCGTCCACCAGATGGTCACCAGCGTCACCGCCCGCCTCGCCGATGGCAAGGGCGCGATGGATCTCGTGCGGGCGCTGTTCCCCTGTGGGTCGATCACCGGTGCGCCGAAGATCCGCGCCGAAGAACTGCTCGCCGGAATAGAACGCGACGCGCGTGGCCCCTATTGCGGCGCGATCGGACGGATCGGACCCGATGGCGATGCAGCCTTCAACGTCGCGATCCGCACCCTGCGGCTTACCGAGATCGAGAATGAGCGCGGCAAGGCCGTGCTCGGCGTCGGCGGGGCCATCGTCGCGGGCAGCGAACCGATGGCCGAATGGCGCGAGGCGCTGGTCAAAGGCGCGGCCTTTCGCGCCTCGTCATCGGACGCTACCGCTCCGGCATTCGACCTGATCGAAACCATGCGGTTCGCCACTGAAACCGGCATCGAGCATCTGGAATTGCATCTCGAAAGGATGAAGGCGAGCGCTGCCGAGCTGGGCTTCACCTTTGACCGTCATGCGGTGCGCAACCAGATCCATGCGCTGTGCTTCGACCTTGAAATGCCCGGCGCGGTCAGACTGCTGTCCTCCCGCAGCGGCGCGATCGCGCTCGAGGTCGCTCCGCTTCCGGCACCCTGGCCCGATCCGGCGCGCGTCGTGCTGCTGCCACTGCCGGTCGACCCGGGCGACTGGCGGTTGCGCCACAAGACCAGCGATCGCGGCTTTTACGAGACCGCGCGCCGCATCGCCGCCGAACACGGCGCACAGGAGGCCGTATTCGTGCGCGATGACGGCTTGGTAACCGAAGGCGCAATCGGCAATGTCTTCGTTCAACATGACGATGGCACGCTGCTGACCCCGCCTGCCAGCCTCGGCCTGCTGCCCGGCACACTGCGCCGGTCGCTGATCGAGGACGGTCGCGCGCGTGAAGCAGAGTTGACGCCAGCCGACATCGAAAACGGCTTCCTGCTTGGAAATGCTTTGCGCGGGCTGGTACCGGCGCGGCTGATATGACCGACACCCCCACTATCCTGTTCGAAGATGGCGAAGCGCTGGTGATCGACAAGCCTGCGGGCCTGCCGGTCGAACGGCCGCGGCGCGGTGGACCTTCGCTCGAAAGCCATCAAGAGGCACTCAAGTTAGGCTTCCAGCGTGCGCCGGTGCCGGTCCACCGGCTCGACACCGACACCAGCGGATGCCTGCTGCTGGCGCGCAACCCCAAGGCTCTGGTGCGCTTTTCGCGCGCTTTCGAGGAACGGCTGGTCGCCAAGCGCTATCTCGGCATTCTCGCAGGCGTGCCCCAGCAGAGCGAAGGCACGATCGAATTGTCGCTCACCAAGCAGAGCAGTGCCGAGCGTGGCTGGCGCATGATAGCTGCAAGGAAAGGCAAGCCGGCGATCACCCATTGGCGCATGCTTGGCGAGATCGACGGACATGCGCTGATAGAGTTCAGGCCCGAAACCGGGCGCACCCACCAGATTCGCATCCATGCGCTCGCCGGGCTCGGCCTGCCGCTGCTCGGCGACCCGGTTTATGGCAGCGGCCAAAGCGATCGGGCGAAGGGCGCGCCGCGCACGATGCTCCATGCCGCAGCGCTCGAAGTGCCGCGCCAAGGCAAGCTCTCCATCTCGGCAATCGCCCCACTGCCCGCCGATTTCGCCTCTCTTGGCTTTGACGATGGATGACGAAGTCGTCGAACGCGCTCTGGCACTGGCCGAGGAAAAGTTCATCGCTGCCTCCGGTCCGGGCGGCCAGAACGTCAACAAGGTTGCCACCGCAGTCCAGTTACGAATCGACGTCTTCGCGCTTCGTCTGACACCTGCGGTGTTCAATCGCTTGCGGGAGCTTGCCGGAAGCCGGATGACCAAGGCGGGCGAGATTGTCCTGACCGCCAACGAATACCGAACCCAGGACCAGAACCGGGAAGCTGCGCGCGAACGGCTGACGGCGATGCTCGAACAGGCGCTGACCCCGCCGCCCAAACGCAAGAAGAGCCGCCTCAACCGCGTCGGCAAGACCCAGCGGCTCAAATCGAAGAAAGCGCGCGGGGCGGTAAAGGCCTCGCGCGGCAAGGTCGATTGGTAGCCGTTCAACCTGACGCGGCTTGACTTTCACCGGTGAATCGCGCAATGGCGCGGCCTGACGGCGGTGCTGACAATGCGCCGCCCTTGTTTTTTCAACCGTAATCTTCGGGGCGCACGCGCCCTGTCTCGCGATCTAGGAACACGCAATGGCGAAGCCCGCAACCGTCAAGATCAAGCTCGTCTCGACCGCCGACACGGGCTTTTACTATGTGACCAAGAAGAACCCGCGCAACATCACCGAGAAGATGACGTTCCGCAAATACGACCCGGTCGCCAGGAAGCACGTCGAGTTCAAGGAAGCGAAGATCAAGTAATCGCGTGAACGCGCGGAACTTGTTCAATTCACGCGGTGTTCAATGCTCCGATGCCAATCGCAGGAGCATGACGATCTTGACCAGTTCTCCGATTAAAGCTTTGCGCGGCGCCTTTGCGCTGTCGCTGTGCACTGTATTGCCTGCCGCCTTGGCTTCGTCCGTCCCGGCCCATGCCGCGACCAGCGAGCTCGATCAGGCGGTATCGGCCCTGCGCGACATCGGCACAATGACCGCCGATTTCACCCAGACCGATCGCAATGGCCAGACGGTTTCGGGTAAGCTTTACCTGAAGCGCCCGGGCAAGATCCGCTTCGAATACGAGAAGGGCGCGAATATGCTGCTCGTCTCGACCGGCAAGTCACTCTATTTCATCGATTACGAGGTCAAGCAGGTCCAGCGCTGGCCGATCAAGAACTCGCCGCTCGGCGCACTGCTTGATCCCAATCGCGATGTGAAGGCCTTTGGCAAGCTCGTGCCCACGAGCAATGCCAATGTCGTCGGCATCGAAGTGCGCGATCCCAAGCGGCCCGAATATGGCGTGATCACGCTGATCTTCGTGCGCGACGCCTCCGCTCCGGGCGGACTGGAGCTGACCAATTGGGTCGCGCTCGATGCCCAGAACCATCGCACCACGGTGCGGCTGTCGAACCAGCGCTACGGCATGGCGATCTCTGACAAGGAATTCACTTTCGTCGATCCACGCCGCTCGGGTGGTCGTCCGCGCTGATCGTTCGGCGGGCCAGACGTGGCCCCTCTGCGACAATCCGATACGCTCTATTCATTGGGTAGAAAGCCAGAGGCGCGTAGAACATCTCTCACAGACCGGATGAAGGTGGGTTTCCCCCCTGTTGCCCATTCCTTCGGTACCCCGCTCTGTAAAGCGTGACGAACGCAAGAAGGACCCTCGTGCCAATGCCCCCGGCACGAGGGTTTTTCTATGTTCGGACGCTATTCACCGGACAGTCCCAGCGCTGCGCGCATGATCGCCCCGATTTGGTTCTGTTCGATGACGCCATGCACATTATCCGAACCCGGACCGGTGGCATAGAGCGCCACATCTTCACCGCCATGAGTTTCCGAGCCGAGCGGCACGAGCGACTGCTGATGCGCTTGCACGCCGGTTTCCGGCCTGCTCCGTGGTCCCTTCACTGCGGCCGGGCCATTGGCATACCCCAGCGTCGTATAGGGCTGGCCATCCTTGGCCATGACGGGCGCGCCATCTGTTTCAGCGCCGCCATGCTCATCGTCGTCGCCGCTCGGCGGGACGACCAGGCCGAGGATCGGATTTCCGCGCCTCGGATAGCCCGCCATGGTGAAGACATGGCTGTGGTCAGCCGTTACGAGGATCAACGTCTTGGCCGGATCGGTATGCTCGACCGCATATTGCACCGCGCGGGCGAACTCGACCGTTTCTTCCAGTGCGTAACCGGCGCGATTTTCATGATGCGCATGATCGATCCGCCCGCCCTCGACCATCAGGTAATAACCTTGCGGGTTCTGGTTGAGTCGGTCGATCGCCTCCGCGGTCATCTGCGTCAGCGTCGGTTCGGCGGACTCCGGAGTACGCTCGGCCATATAGGTCATGTGACTGGGACTGAAGATGCCGAGCACCGGGCGATCGTGCGGCGCGCGTGCCAGTGCGTCGGCGCTTTCGACATAGCTCCCCCCATGATCCGCAACCCAGCGCTCGGGCAGGTCAGCTGCCCCGTCGAGCCGATCGCCGCCCCGCGATTTCGCGACGAATTTCTCATGCCCTCCGCCAAGCGCGACAGCGAAAGGGAAGTCCACGAGCTGCGCGGCGATGTCACGGCACCCCTGCGCGCGCTGGGCGGCGAGGATATCGCCATCGGCCTCCCAGTCGCGGTCGCTGCTATGCGCAAAGACCGCCGCCGGTGTCGCATGGGTCAGCCGGGTGGTGGTGACGATGCCGATCGCCCTACCACCCCTGTGCGCCTCCTCGGCCACGAGCGAGAGCGGGTGGGCGAGCGCTTCTCGGCATTGTCCGCGCCGTGCCGCCGGCCCGATCCCGATCACACCCATGCGCGTCTTCTCGCCGCTGTTGATGGCAGTAGCAGTGCCCGCGCTGTCGGGCACCTGCGCATTGGTGTTGTAGGTCTTCACCAGAGCAGTCTGCGGAAATTTCTCGAAGGAGAGCAGATTTTCCTCGCCCGTGTGGCCCTGCTTCTGCCCGGCATAGATGCGCGCCGCGGTAACGGTCGAGACGCCCATGCCATCGCCGATGAACAGGATCACGTTCCGCGCCCGCTCAGGCGCGGGGGCGGCACTCGCCAGTTCGGCGGGAGTGGTGCTCGCACAGGCACCCAGCAATGAAACGCCCACGAGAACCGTGAGCGAACGACAAAAACGCATCATTGCTTCTGAACCCCTCCAACAAGCCTGGTCGAAAGCGATTCTATGCGATGGGAATGCGACAAAACAAGGAAAGCATCGCGACAACTCCCCGTAACCTTGTGCAGCCGCCGAGCGCGGCCTAACTGGCAGGCCATGGCTTCTTCCAATCTTTCCGTCGCGACGTGGAACATCAACTCGGTCCGGCTGCGCATGCCGATCGTGGGGCGCTTCCTGACCGAGCAGGCACCCGACATCCTCTGCCTGCAGGAGATCAAGTGCCAGGAGCACCAGTTCCCCTACGAGGCTTTCCGCGCGCTCGGCTACGAGCATTTCGCAGTCCACGGGCAGAAGGGCTATCACGGCGTAGCGACGGTGGGGCGCGTGCCCTTTCACGAATTCTCGCGCCACGACTGGCAGGACAATGGCGAAGCGCGCCACGTCGGGATCGAACTCGAAGGCCCCGGCCAGGGCACGGTGATCGAGAACGTCTATATCCCCGCAGGCGGCGATGAGCCCGACCGGGCGATCAATCCCAAATTCGGCCAGAAGCTGGATTTCCTCGGACGCATGACGCGCTGGGCAGAAACCGTAGATCGACCGACGCTGATCGTTGGCGATTTCAACGTCGCGCCGCTCGAAAGCGATGTCTGGAACCACAAGGCGCTGCTCAAGGTGGTCAGCCACACGCCGATCGAGGTCGAGACACTGCAAGGCTTCATGGACGCGCATGGCTGGCAGGACATCGGCCGCCAGCATCGCTCCGCGCCCGAACGCTATTACAGCTGGTGGAGCTATCGCTCGAAGGACTGGAAGGCGGGCGACCGCGGTCGGCGGCTCGATCATATGTGGGCAAGCCCCGAACTGGCCGCGCAGTCGGTTGCGCATCATGTGCACGAGGATTGCCGCGACTGGGAAAAGCCATCGGACCACGTACCGCTGGTGACGGAGTTCGATCTCTGAGCGCTCCCGGCCCTTCCCCCTCGCGGCGCGGCGCACAGGCGGTCGACGCTTTGCGCCATGGCTGGCCGCTGCGCTTTCCCGACGCGCCGCTGCTCCAGCCGGTCGAGACGGCGTTCGTGGGTGGGCTCACTGCGGACACCATGTTGATTTCCGCCAGCCGCGCGGTGACGCTCAAGCTGGCGAACCAGCTCGAGGCGGCCAATCCGTCCGAGCCGGTGCTTTTGCGCGGAACCGAGCTGTTCGACCTTGCCGCCGCAATGGCCGTAGCCGACCCTTCGGCGGATCTCGCCCATCCGTTGCAGGGACCGTTCAAGGCGCTCACCTTCGACTGGCGCGGCGCCGCGGCGGGCGCGCTCGACCTTGCGCGGATTGCAGGAATCCTTCCCGCTTTCCTGGTCGATCCACGCGAAGCCGTGGAAGCCCAGCCAATCGCGCTGAGCGATGTCGTCGCGCTGACCGATCCGCACAATTTGAAACTCGCGACACGCGCGCGCCTGCCGGTTGCCGCGGCCGAAGATGCCGAAATCATCGCTTACCGCAGTGCCGACGACACGCGCGAACACGTAGCGCTGGTGATCGGGCAGCGCAGCGCGGAGCATTTGCCGCTGGTGCGCCTGCATTCCGAATGCCTGACCGGCGACGTACTCTCCAGCCTCAAATGCGATTGCGGGCCGCAGCTTGACGGCGCGCTCGCAGCGATGGCGGAAGAAGCGAAGCAGGGCGGCTGGGGCGTATTGCTCTATTTGCGGCAGGAAGGGCGCGGGATCGGCCTCGTCAACAAGCTGCGCGCCTACCGTCTGCAGGACCAGGGCCACGATACGATCGATGCCAACACGCGGCTTGGCCTGCCGGACGAAGCGCGCGACTTCCCGGTCGCGGCAAGGATGCTCGCGCTGATGAATATCGAGCGGATTCGCTTGATGACCAACAATCCTGCGAAGGTCGATGCGCTCGGGTCGGAGGGTATCGAGGTGGTCGAACGGGTCGCACACAGCCTCGGCGCAGGCGCGCATAACGAACACTATCTCGCCACCAAGCGGGACCGTGCGGGTCATTTTTTACCTTAACCGGTAACCCGACGAAATAACCGTGGCCCATAGCGGGACTGCATGAAACTTGCGGAAACCGCAGCCTTGCGGGGGCGTTGGAAGCGCGAGACAATAGGGTGCTTGCACAAGGCCGCTTGTAACAGGGCGGCTCGTCACAGGGTTGGACTGAACCATGCGTAAGTTTTTTGGCGGCCTCGTCGCTATCGCACTCCTGACGAACGCGGCTCCCCTGCTGGCCGGTGCTCCGCAAGCGCACAACTCCGCGAAAACTGCCGATGCATCTGTCGTCGATGCCGCCCAAGCGGGCGACGCCAACGCGCAATGGCAGCTTGGCGTGCTGATCGACGAGGGCAAATATCCCGGCACGCTCGATCAGGCGATCAACCTGTTCCGCAAATCCGCCGCGCAAAAGAACACCGATGCCATCGCCAGCCTGGCGGTGATGTATGCCAATGGCCGGGGCGTTCCGCAGGACTATGCCGCCGCAATGCGCTATTACCAGCTCGCTGCAAGACTGGGTAACGCGCACGCCCTCGAAGGGTTGGGCGTGCTTTATGCCAATGGGCAGGGCGTGCCAGCGGACGAGAAGGAAGCGGTCGCGTACTGGTTGGTCGCCGCCGCCGCGGGCGATTCCAGCGCGATGAGCTTGCTGAACGAGAAGCTGACCTCGATCGATCCCAAGTCGAATGCGATGCTGTACGACCGGGCGAACCAGATAGCGGATGCTTACGGCATCCTGCCGCGCAACGCCTCTTCGCCGACCGCGCTCGGTAACTGACGCTCAATCATCCTGCTTCGAGGGACGTCCGCGCCGGGGAGCGGGAGTGGCGGACACCCGGATGCCGCGCCGCTCCAATGCCTCGCGCAGCAGGATCTCGATCTCGGCATTGCTGCTCCTGAGTTCGGCCGCCGCCAGGCGCTCGATAGCGGCATAAACCGCTGGATCGAGGCGCAGGGCGAAGGCTTTCTTGCTCATCGAATTCGGACCCGTAAGCTCGCGTTACTGGTAGAGCGTCCCGGCGTTGACTACCGGCTGCGCCTCGCGTTCGCCGCATAGCACCACCATCAGGTTCGACACCATCGTCGCGCGACGTTCGCTGTCGAGTTCGACGACGCCGTCTTCGGACAGTTTGTTGAGCGCATCCTCGACCATGCCGACCGCGCCCATCACCAGCTTGGAACGCGCCGCGATCACTGCTTCGGCCTGTTGGCGGCGCAGCATCGCGCTGGCGATCTCGGCAGCATAGGCCAGGTGGGTGAGGCCAGCCTCGTCGACCACGATGCCAGCCACGCGCAGGCGGTCGTTCAGCTCTTCGAGCAGTTCGCGATTGACGACATCCGCGCTGCCTCGCAGCGTCACTTCCTCGTTTTCGAGGTCGTCATAAGGATGGCGCGAACCCACGGTGCGCAGGCCGGCCTCAATCTGGATGTTCACGAATTCCTTGAAATCATCGACATCGAAATAGGCCTGAGCCGTATCCTGCACCCGCCAAACGACATTGCAGGCGATCTCGATCGGATTACCCCGCAGATCGTTGATCTTGACCTTTTCGGAATGGATGTTGTGCGCCCGCGCCGACAGTTTCTTGCGTCCCATCCACGGCCATACCCAGCGCAGGCCTTCGCGCCTTTCGGTACCGCGATATTCGCCGAACAGCGTGATGACCGTCGCCTGATTGGGCTGGATCATGAAGAATCCGGCAGACACAAACAGGATGATAAGGGCTGGACCGAACAACATGCCCACGAATGCCAACTTAACCAGTTTCGGCGATCCTGCAGGCGGCAAATTGCCGGTGAGGTTCCAGATCCCGATCACCACCATCGCCGCGATCAACGCCAGTATCGGATAGCCGCTGAGGCTGGAGCCGGCGCTTTCCTTGCTGGTGTTCATTCCCTTGAGTTCAATTTGCATGAATAACCCCCTTCGATATGATTATGATATCACATTTATATCATTTTGGGCGATCCAGCAAGAGGGTTGAAACTTGCCCTCTTTATGGGCATTTAAACCCTGCGGGACCGGGCCCCTCTGGCGCGGCGGATTTGCCCTATGGCAGCCGCCACGTGATGTCGGACCGCATCGGATATGCCGATCATGCCGGGCCCGGAGCATTGCGACCTCCCACAGCCTTTTTCCGGTCGATCGTCATCCGATCCAGTGAACGCGCGCCCTTGCGCGCCGCAAGATGTGGAGTGGGTAGGTTTATGGAATTTCTCGGCACCCTCTGGCTCGGTACGCCGATCTGGTTCTGGCTGGCGTTCGCTGTCATCGTTCTGGCGCTCACCGCCTTCGACCTCGGCGTCCTCAACCGCAAGGACGAAGCGATGGGCATCGCCCGCTCGCTCAAGCTGTCGGCGTTCTACATTGCCATTGCCATGCTGTTCGGCGGCTGGGTCTGGTTCGCGCTCGGCGCGCAGGCGGGGAGCGAATATTTCACCGGCTATTTCATCGAGAAGGCGCTCTCGATCGACAATGTCTTCGTCATCAGCCTGATCTTCACCTATTTCGCGATTCCGCCGAAATACCAGTATCGCGCGCTGCTCTGGGGCATTCTCGCAGTGATCGTGCTGCGCGGCCTGATGATCGCGGGCGGCGCGGCGCTGGTCGCGGAGGCGCATTGGGTGCTGTATATTTTCGCCGCTTTCCTGATCTTTACCGGGATCAAGATGGTGTTCTCCTCCGACAGCGAGGCGGATTTGTCGCAGAACCGCGCGATCCGCTGGATTTCGCGCCATATGCGCGTGACCAAGGAACTGCACGGGCACCGTTTCATCGTTCAAGTGCCGGACGAAAAGACCGGCAGGACTGTCCGCGCGGCGACCCCGCTGCTGCTCGCGTTGGTGGTCATCAACCTTGCCGATCTGGTGTTCGCGGTCGACAGCGTGCCGGCGATCTTCGCCATCACCACCGATACTTTCATCGTCTACACCAGCAACATCATGGCTATCCTTGGCCTGCGCGCGCTCTATTTTGCGCTCGCCGCGATGGTTCACCGCTTCCATTATCTCAAATATGCGCTCGCCGGCGTACTGGTGTTCATCGGCAGCAAGATCTTCGTCACCGACTTCCTGCTTGGCGGCGCGAAGTTTCCGCCGCTGATCAGCCTTGGCGTCACTTTTGCACTGATAGCAGCAGGCATCGGCTATTCACTATGGGCCACGCGGAACGACGGCGAGGAGGTCAGTTCCGGCTGATGACGTCGAGGAATTGCTGCCCGTAAGCTTCCAGCTTCTTTGCGCCGATGCCGGGTAGTGCGCCCATTGCACCCAGACTGGCCGGGCGCGCCTCGGCCATCGCGCGCAAGGTGGCGTCATGGAACACGACATAGGGGGGCACGCCCGCTTCCTCTGCCAGTTCGCGGCGAAGCGCACGCAGCGCGTCAAACAGCGGGTCGCCCACCGGATTGGCGCCGCCGCCAGCGCCGCCGCGCTTGCTTCGGCGTCTGGGCGGCATCACCACCGCCAGCGGCATCTCACCTTTAAGGATCGCCCGCGCATTGCCTGCCAATTGCAGCCCGCCGTGCTCGTTGGCAATCAGATCGCCGCGCGCCTGCAACGCCCGCGCGACCGGGCGGAGCAGCGCCGCCTCCTCCGCCGCGACGATGCCGAACACGCTTAACCGGTCGTGCCCGCGCTGGATGACGCGTTCGTCCATGCTGCCGGTCAGCACCTTCTGCAAATGGCCGATCCCGAAGCTCTGCCCGGTGCGATAGGCCGCCGAAAGCAGCTTGCGCGCAAGCTCAGTCGCATCGCTGACCTGCGGCGGATCGAGACAATTGTCGCAATTGCCGCAAGCGTTCGGCGGACTCTCGCCAAAATGCCGCAGCAGCAATGCCCGGCGGCAACCGGGCGTTTCGACAAGCGCGGCGAGCGCATCGAGCCGTTCGCGTTCCGACTGGCGGCGCGCCTCCTCGACTTCCTCAAGCCGCATCCGGGCCCGCGCGAAATCGCCCGCGCCCCAATACATCACCGCCCGCGCCGGATCGCCATCGCGACCCGCACGGCCGGTCTCTTGATAATATCCTTCGATCGATTTGGGCACGCCGACATGCGCGACGAAGCGCACGTCGGGCTTGTCGATCCCCATGCCGAAGGCAACGGTGGCGACGATCACCATATCCTCGCTGGCGACGAAGGCGTGCTGGTTCGCCGCACGCACTTCCGCATCGAGACCGGCGTGATAGGGCAACACCGGACGCCCGGTGGCCGCGCCCAGCTTGTCGGCCAGTTCCTCCACCTTGCGGCGGGTCGGCGCGTAGACGATGCCCGGCCCCGCCTCCTCCGCCATCAGCCGCGCCAGTTGCTGCACCGGATTATCGCGCGGGCGGATCGCATAGCGAATATTGGGCCGGTCGAACCCGGCCAGCACCAGCCCGTCCTCGGGGATGGCAAGCTGGGCGAGGATGTCCGCACGCGTCTGGCGATCGGCGGTCGCGGTCAGTGCAAGGCGCGGGACATCGGGAAAATCGTCCATCAATCCGCGCAGGCGGCGATAGTCGGGTCGGAAATCGTGCCCCCACTCGCTGACGCAATGCGCCTCGTCGATCGCGAACAGGCTGAGCGATGCGGTGGACAGCAAGTCCCGGAACCCAGGCTGGCTGGCCCGCTCGGGCGCGACATAGAGCAAGTCGAGATTGCCGCAGCGGAACGCATCGAGCGTTTCGCGCCAGTCGGCGTCGGCACTGGTCAGGGTGGCCGCGCGAATGCCGTTGGCGCGCGCGCTGCGCAGCTGGTCGTGCATCAGCGCGATCAGCGGCGATATGACCACGCAAGTCCCCGGCAGCATCGCGGCGGGCAGCTGGTAGGTCAGCGACTTGCCCGCCCCGGTCGGCATCACCGCCAGCGTCGATTGCCCGGCAAGCACGCGTTCGACCACGTCTTCCTGTCGGCCGCGAAATTCGGAGAAACCGAAAATCCTGTGCAATTCGCTACGCGCATCGGAAAGTGTGGCGAGGGTCATTGCGGGCCGCGTTGCCAGATCGACTGCCGCTAGGGAATGGCCGGTTGCCGATTTTCCCCTTGGCCAGTCCCCTTAGCTATGATTACTGACGGGTGAGACATGCGGCGCACACCGTCATGCGCCATTCGATCCTCGAAGGAGACCCGATATGAAATTCCGTCACTCGCTCGCGCTTGCCCTGCCTCTGGCGCTGGCCCTTGCGGCCTGCGGCCGTTCGGACAATGCTTCGGAAGAAGCCCAGCCCGACACGGTTGAAATTCCCGCCAACGAGGCGCTGCAGACCACCACCGAAACCCCGGTCGCCGACCCCAGCGCCAATGCCACCGAAAATCCCGATACTGCGGGCGAGGACGTTGCCGAGCAGCAAAAGGCCCAGGAAGCAGGCGATAACGCGGCACAGACCGCCGCCATGGCCGCCGATGCCATGGCCGCTTCTTCGCCCACTGCCAAGCCGACAGCGGACGGGCAGAAAACGACCGATTGAGGGCGACGGGCCGGATGATACGCGGTGTCGCCCTGGCTCTGCTGAGCCTTGCGCTTGCAAGCTGTTCGGGGTCGTCGGATGGATCCGGCGACCTTCCCCCCAAGCCCAGCGAACGCAAGGCGTTGAACGATGCCGCGAGCATGTTGAACGACCCGCGGGCACAGCCGACACCGGATCCGTCGCCATCATCTGCGCCGAACCCATCGGCGTCATAAAAACAAGCTTTGGGAGAGGACAGGATGACACAACAGGGAATGGACCCGGAGCTTTTCGAACAGTTCATCGACCAGCTCGATCGCTATGTGCGTGAACGCCTCATCCCGGCTGAAGCGGACGTGATCGCCAATGACCGCATTCCCGACGAAATCGTCGCTGAGATGAAGGAGATGGGGCTGTTCGGGCTGACCGTTCCGGAGGAATTCGGCGGCGCAGGGCTCAGCACCAGCCAGTATGCCCGCACGGTCAGGGCAATGGCCTATGCTGCGCCCGCCTATCGCTCGATCTTCTCGATCAATGTCGGCATGTTCAATTCGGCGATCAAGAACGGCGGGACGGACGCACAGAAGGCCGAATGGTGGCCGCGTATCGCCGCCGGCGAGATTGCGTGCTTCGGCCTCACCGAACCCGGCTCGGGCAGCGACAGCGCGGCGATGGCCACCACCGCTCGCCCCGACCCGGATGGCAATGGCTGGATACTCAACGGGACCAAGCGTTACATCACCAACGCGCCCCACGCCTCGGTCGGGCTGATCATGGCGCGTACCGAAAAGGATGCGCTGCCCAAGAACGCCCACGTCAGCGCCTTCATCGTGCCAATGGACACGCCGGGCGTTTCGGTCGGCAGCCCGGACAAGAAGATGGGCCAGTCGGGCAGCCATATCGCCGATATCATGCTCGACGATGTGCATGTTCCGGGCGATGCGCTGCTGGGCGGGGAGACCGGAAAAGGTTTCGTATTCGCGATGAAGAGCCTCGACAATGGCCGCATCTCGGTTGGCGCGGCGTCGACCGGCTATGCCCGGCGTGCGCTCGATTCCGCCCTGCGCTACGCCAATGAACGCAAGGCTTTCGGCGAGCCGATCGCCAATTTCCAGCTGATCCAGCAGATGCTCGCCGAAAGCGAGACCGAAATCTACGCCGCCGAATGCATGATGACTGATGTCTCGGCGCGGGTGGATCGCGGCGAGAACACCATTCGGCAAGCTGCCGCCTTCAAGGTGTTCGCATCCGAAATGTGCGGCCGGGTGGTCGACCGGGTGGTGCAGATCTATGGCGGGGCAGGCTATCTGGCTGAATACGATGCCGAACGCTTCTTCCGCGATGCGCGCATCTATCGCATTTACGAAGGCACGACGCAGATCCTGCAATTGCAGATCGCCAAGCACATGCTGCGCGAATTCGCTGCGCGGGGTTGAGATGTACCAGCTCCTGTCCGGGTTGAGCATCGTCGAAGTCTCCAGCTTCGTCGCCTCGCCCACGGTCGGGCTCTATTGCGGGCAATTCGGGGCGGAAGTCATCCGTGTCGATCACAAGGAGGGCGGGCTCGACTACGACCGCTTTATGCTGGCCGAGAACGGGCGCTCGCTCGCCTGGGAGAACCTCAACCGGGCAAAGAAGTCGGTCGCGCTCGATCTGCGCAGCGCCGAGGGCCGCGAATTATGCGTCGAACTGGCAGGCAAGGTCGGGCAATGCGTCACCAACCTACCGGACAAGAGCTTTCTTAGCCATGCCGCCATGTCCCGGCACCGTGACGATCTGATTTCGGTGCGGATCATGGGCTGGCATGACGGACGCCAGGCGATGGATTTCACCGTCAACGCCGCCAGTGGCTATCCACTGATGACGGGGCCAGCCGACTGGGACCCGGCGCGCGCACCTCCGGTCAACCAGCTGATGCCGGCCTGGGATTTCCTCACCGGCGCCTATTGCGCCTTCACCCTGCTGGCGGCACTGCGCCATCGCGATGCCACCGGCGACGGAGCTGAAATTCGCGTGCCGCTGGGCGATGTGGCAATCGGCACGCTGGCCAATTCGGGGACGATGGCCGAGATGCTCTATCGCGGTGGCGACCGCGAGCGCCTGGGCAATGCGATCTGGGGGGCGTTCGGCAGCGACATGGTCACGCGCGACGGCGTGCGCTTCATGGTCGCAGCGCTGACCGCTAAGCAATGGTCGGGCATCGTCGAGGCGTTCGGCGTGGAGCAGGACATTGCCGCACTCGAAGAGGAGCTGGGCGTGCGCTTCGCCGATGGCGATACCCCACGCTTCCAGCACCGCGACCGCCTGCTGGGAATCTTTCAAGCCGTGGCCAGCCAGCACGATTATGCATCGCTTGAACGGCGCATGGCGGCGGTGGGGATGACCTACGAACGCTATCGCACGCCGTTCGAGGCCGCGCAGGACCCGCAGCTCGTCGGCAAAAACCCGCTGTTCGGGCACACGCCCGACAATCCCAGCGGCTTCGACTATCCGGTCGCCCGCAGCTTCGCCAACATCCCGGACACCCCGCGCGGTGAGCCGCAAAGAGCGCCCTATCTGGGCGAACACACAGAGGAAGTCCTGGCCGACAAGCTCGGCCTGTCTTCGGGCCAGATCGGGCAGCTGTTCGACAGCGGCATCGCCGCACCCAGCGACAAGGGCCACGACTACTCCACAAGCAGGATCATGCCATGACCACACTCCGCCGCGTCGCCATCTGTTCACCCCTGCGCACACCGGTGGGCAAGTTCCTCGGCACGCTTGCACCGCTGGAAGCGGGCGCGTTGGGGGCGATCATCCTCAAGGCGCTGGTCGAGCGTAGCGGAGTGAACCCCGAACGCGTCGACGACGTCGTGTTCAGTCAGGGCTATGGCAGCGGCGAGGCGCCCGCCATCGGGCACTGGTCATGGCTGGCCGCAGGGCTGCCGCTGGAAGTGCCCGGCTACCAGGTCGACCGGCGCTGCGGGTCCGGCCTGCAAGCGATCGTCAATGCCGCCATGATGGTGCAGACGGGCGCTGCCGATTGCGTGGTGGCAGGCGGCGTCGAGAGCATGTCGAACGTCGAATATTACACCACCAAGGCGCGCCACGGCGCGCGCATGGGCGATATCCAGCTGTGGGACCGGCTGACGCGGGGCCGCGTGATGAGCCAACCGATCGAGCGTTTCGGCGTCATCAGCGGCATGATCGAGACGGCGGAGAATCTCGCCAAGGATTACGGCATCACCCGTGAGGAAGCCGACGCCTTCGCCGTCCGCAGCCACCAGAACGCCACGCGGGCCTGGGAAGAAGGCAAGTTCGACGCCCAGTTGGTCCCGGTCCCGGTTCCACAGCGCAAGGGCGATCCGGTGATGTTCACGCAGGACGAGGGCTATCGCGCCGATGCAACGGTGGAATCGCTGGGCGCACTGCGGGCGATCGAGGGAAAGTCCAATCCTGATGCCGTAGTGACCGCAGGCAACGCCAGCCAGCAGAACGATGCAGCCGCCGCCTGCCTTGTCGTCGCCGAAGACAAGGTCGAGGAACTGGGCCTCGAACCGGTGCTGTGGTTCCATTCGTGGAGCGCGGCGGGATGCGACCCCAGCAGCATGGGGATCGGCCCAGTCCCCGCGGTCGAGAGGCTGTTCAAACGCAACGGCCTCGGCTGGGACGATATCGGATTGGTCGAGCTCAACGAAGCCTTCGCTCCGCAAGTGCTCGCGGTGCTCAAGGGCTGGGGCTGGTCAGCGGACGACAGCCGCCGCGATATCCTTAATGTCAACGGCTCGGGCATCTCGCTCGGCCATCCGATCGGCGCGACCGGCGGGCGCATCCTCGCCGACATGGCGTATGAGATGCAGCGGCGCGAGGTCCGCTACGGGCTGGAGACGATGTGCATTGGCGGCGGTCAGGGAATGGCAGCCATTTTCGAGCGCGCCGCATGAGCCAGTGGGCCGAGTGGATAGGGCGCGAGCAGCGTGCCGCCGACCACCTCGACGCCGGACTTGCTGCGCGCTGGCTGGCCACTTTCGACCTGCCCGTTCCCGCCGAGACAGCAATGCCGCAGGGCATTCATTTCTGTCTCTGCACGCCCGAAGCCCCGACCGCATATCTGGGCGAGGACGGCCATCCGAGGCGCGACGACAGCACCGCGAGCTTCCTGCCCCCAGTCCCGCTGCCGCGGCGGATGTGGGCGTCCTCGGCCCTGACCTTCCACCGCCCGATTGCTGTGGGCAATACCATCGAACGCGTCTCCCGCGTTGCCTCGATCAAGGAAAAGACAGGATCGAGCGGCACGCTGGTGTTCGTTGAGGTCGATCACGAAACCAGCGCGGATGGCGCCTTGGCGATGAACGAGCGCCAGACGCTGGTCTATCGCGAGCCCGCGGCCAGCGATGCACCGCTCAGCCCGGTGCCGCAGGGCAACACAACGTTCGATCCGGCAGGTTGGGACGCGCACCGCACGCTAACCCCCGATCCGCGTCTGCTGTTCCGCTATTCGGCGCTGACCTTCAACACCCATCGCATTCATTACGATGCACCCTATGCCGAAGAGGAAGAGCGCTATCGCGGACTGGTGGTGCATGGCCCGCTGACCGCCAGCCTGCTGCTGCAACTGGCGGCAAGCCGCTATGGCGAAAACGCGCTCGCCAGCTTTGCCTTTCGCGGGCTGTCGCCTGCGATCGCGGGCGAGGCGCTGCATCTGGTGTTGCGCGAGGGTGACGGCGCGCTGGAACTTGGCGCCTTTGCCGCTGACGGGCGGCAGGTGACGCGGGCCGAGGCGCGCCTCGCCTAGTCTTCCTCGAACACGGGAATGGGTTTGAGCACGCCATAGCTTTCGGTCAGCGGCTTGCGGTCGAGCGGTTCGAAATCGATCTCGGGCGGGAGCACGTCGGTTTCCGGCAGGCGGTCGAGCAAATTGCGGATCAACGTCAGCCGCCCGCGCTTCTGGTCGTTGAAATCGACCAGCGTCCACGGCGCCCACTCGGTATGGGTGACACGCAGCATCGCCTCTCTCGCCTGGGTGTAGTCATCGTATTTGTGCCGCGCGGCGAGATCGATCGGTGAGAGTTTCCAGCGCTTCATCGGATCGTCGAGCCGCTCGCGCAGGCGCTCTTCCTGCTGTTCCTGATCGGTCGTCAGCCAGTATTTGAACAGGCGGATGCCGTCTTCCACCAGCAAACGCTCGAACACCGGCGTCTGCGCGAGAAACCCGTCGACCTGCGATTGCGAGGCAAACCCCATCACCTGTTCCACCCCGGCGCGGTTGTACCAGCTGCGGTCGAAAAGCACTATTTCGCCCGCGCTGGGCAAATGCGCGATATAGCGCTGGTAATACCACTGCGTCTGTTCCGCCTCGCTCGGCTTGGACAGCGCCACCACGCGGCACTGGCGCGGGTTGAGCACGTGGCGCACCGCAGAGATCGCCCCGCCCTTGCCCGCCGTGTCGCGCCCTTCGAACAGCACCACGATACGCTGCCCGGTGGCCGCCGCCCAGCGCGCCATCCCGACCAGCTCCTGCTGCATCGGCTCCAGCGCTTCCTCATAGGCTTTGCGTTTCATTCCGCACTCCTTCCGCGCGTTTGTCATGCCTCGTGCTAGGTGCTAATCCATCAGACAACATTATGGCTACACAACTCGATATCGAAACCGATTTTACCCGCCTTCCGGAAATGCCGGAGGACGTGTTCACCGCGCCCTTGAAAAAGCCCGCCCATGTGGGTGAGGACTGGCTCGAACCGAAGCAGACCGACTATGGCGCCGAAGACGATGCGATCTGGAACGATCTGTTCGCGCGCCAGATGGAGGTGCTGCCCGGCCGCGCCGCGTCGAGCTTCATGGCCGGCTTGCAGAAGCTCAACCTCAATCGCGGGGGCGTGCCTGAATTCGGCAAACTGTCGGAAGACCTGTCGGCGCTGACCGGGTGGAGCGTAGTCCCGGTGCCGATGCTGATCCCCGATCACGTGTTCTTCTGGCACTTGGCCAACCGGCGTTTTCCGGCGGGCAATTTCATCCGCACGCGGGAAACCTTTGACTACATCCAGGAACCCGACGTGTTCCACGATGTGTTCGGCCATGTGCCGATGCTGACCGATCCGGTCTATGCCGATTACATGCAGGAATATGGCCGCGCCGGGTGGAAGGCGATGCGCTACAACCGGCTGAAGGCGTTGGGCGCGCTCTACTGGTATACGGTCGAATTCGGGCTGATCCAGGAGGCGGGCGGGATCAAGGCCTATGGTGCCGGCATCCTGTCAGGCCCGACCGAGATCGTCTTCGCGACCGAAGCGAAGAGCCCCAACCGCATCATGCTCAACGTCGACCGGGTGATGCGCACCGATTACGTGATCAGCGATCTGCAGCCGACGTATTTCGTGATTCAGAGTTTCGAGGATCTCTATCACCAGACGGTCGAGCGCAATTTCGACCGGCTCTACCCCAGCCTCTCGCCATCCTTCACCTATGCCAACAGCGCGGTGATCGATGTCGACGATGTGCTTCACCGGGGCACGCAGGAATATCTCCTGCGCGGTGGGCGCGGGAGCGGCGCGAAGCCGGTCTGAAGCCGCACCACCTATGCAACGGGAAAGGCGGCCCCGGATCGTTCCGGAGCCGCCTTTCCTTTACTGCTCGGCAGTGTGAAGCGCGATCAATGCCCGTTGGCGTTGTCCGCTGCTTCACCCTGCTTTTCCATCGCATCGGCCTTGTCTTCGGCCTTCTTGGTCATCGCGTCGGCCTGATCGTCGGTGATCTTGCCTTGCGCTTCCATTGTTTCGGCCTTGTCGTTCACGGCTTCAGCGTGCTGTTCGCCCGCGTCTTCCATCGCGTTTTCCTTGGGCCCGTCACAAGCGGCTACGCCAAGGCTGAGGCCTGTCGCGCACAATGCCAGCATGAATTTCTTGGTCGTGTTCATCAATTTTCCCCTTCTAGTAAAACCGTTATCAGGCACGCCTCGCGCCCCTGAAATTGTTGTCAGGACCGGTGTTCGGCTGAGCTGGTTATGAGATCGCTAGCGAGATTGACGATTATGATCGCCAGTGCTGCGCCGAGGCATCCCCAGATCAATTCGATCGCACTGGCCCCGTAAGGCAGCAAGTCCGGTCCGGCTCTGGTTGCGGCAAAAAGCGCTCCGGCAATTCCGGCGAAAACGTTGATCGTGCCACCGAACACATCGTCACGGCCGAGCAGGAAGGCTCCAAGCCAACCCAGTATCGCGCCGATGATAATGACCAGTGCCAGTCCCATGCTCTCTCCACACGCGCTATCGCGCCGCAAGAGAGACAAGTGTTGTCCCGGCAATATGTTCCCCGAAGTTTACCTCTGCGCTCAGCGCAACGTCAGCCAGACCACTGCTGCTGTACCGATCACGATTCGGTACCAGGCGAAGGGGGAGAACCCGTGGCGACTGATATACGTCACGAATGCCCGGATGACCGCCAGCGCGACCACGAAGGCCACGACGAAGCCGATGCCGATCAGGCCCCAGCCAACCGTCAGGCTGCCGCTGGCAAGCTCGGTGCGGTGGTCCCACATTTGCAGCACGGTGGCGCCGATCATCGTCGGGATGGCGAGGAAAAAGCTGAACTCCGCCGCCGCACGCCGTTCGACCCCCATTGCCAAGGCGCCCATGATCGTCGCGCCTGAGCGGCTGACACCGGGAATCATCGCAAGGCACTGGATTACCCCGATGCCGAAGGCGGTCCGCACCGGAATTTGCCCGATACCCGTGGGTGGGCCCGGCTTGGCGTATTTCTCGATCACGAGGATCGCGACCCCGCCCAGCACCAGCGCGAACCCGACCGGATAGGGACTTTCGAGCAATGCATCGATCTGGCTCTTGAGCAGCACGCCGAGCACGGCGGCAGGAATGAAGGCGACCAGAATGTTTAGGACGAACCGCAGGCTGGTCGGATCGCGGCTGAACAGTCCAGTCACCACCGCCCAGATCGTGCGCCAGTACAGCACCACCACCGCCAGGATCGCGCCCAGCTGGATAACGATGTTGAACACCTCCCAAGTCTTGGCGTCATAGCCGAACAGTTCGCTGGCCAGGATCAGGTGCCCGGTCGAGGAAACGGGAAGGAATTCGGTGACCCCCTCGACAATGCCGAGCAGGATGGCGGTGAGCGTCAGGTCCATTGCGCCCCCTTGGCGCATGGGTCATCCAAGTCAAGCCACCAGCCGTCATCCCGTCGCAAAAGGCGCGCGGTTGCAGGCGGTTTAGCCGGGCGCCAGCCCGAATTGCAGCGACGCCAGGCGTGCATAGAGCCCGCTGCCTGCCGACAGCTGCTGATGCGTGCCCTGTTCGACGATCATCCCGTCATCCATTACCACGATCCGGTCTGCCGACCGCACCGTCGCCAGCCGGTGTGCAATGACCAGCGTGGTACGATTTTCCATAAGCCGCTCAAGTGCCTCCTGCACCAGCCGCTCGCCTTCGGCATCGAGCGCGCTGGTGGCCTCGTCCAGCAGCAGGATCGGCTTGTCGCGCAGCAAGGCGCGGGCGATAGCGATGCGCTGCTGCTGACCGCCCGAAAGCCGCGTTCCGTCCTCGCCGAGGAAGGTATCGAGCCCTTGCGGCAGCGCTTTCAGGAAATCGGCGGCATTGGCTGCACGCGCCGCCTCCCAGATCTCCTCGTCGCTCGCATCCCATTGGCCATAGCGCAGATTGTCGCGCGCATTGGCGCTGAACAGCACCCCTTCCTGAGGGACGAAGGCAAAGCGGTCGCGAATATCGGCCGGGTCTGCACCGGTCAGCGGTACGCCATCGAGACGGATACTGCCCGCCTGTGGATCATAGAAACGCTCGGCAAGCTGGAAGATGGTCGATTTGCCAGCTCCAGAAGGTCCGACGATGGCAACCGTTTCGCCCGGCTGCACCTCAAGGCTGAAATCACGCAGCGCTGCGGCTTCGGGGCGAGTGGGATAGCGGAAGGTGACGTTGCGGAACGACAGGCTGCCCCGCGCGGGGACCGGCAGCGCCTGCGGCCGTTCGGGGGCCGCAATTCCGGGGCGTTCGTCGAGCAGCTCGGCCAGCCTCGTCGATGCACCGGCAGCACGCAGCAAGTCGCCGAACACCTCGGTCAGGGCGCCCAGCGATCCGGCTGCGATCAGACCGGCAAAGACAAAGGCGCCGATGGTACCGCCGGTAATCAGGCCTTCGGACACCATCACCGCCCCGCGCCACAGCAAAGCGGTAATCGATCCGAAGATCGCAGTCATCAAAATGGTGGTAAGCACGGCGCGGATAACAATGCGGGTCTTGGCCACGGCAAAGGTCCGTTCCACCGCATCGCCGAAGCGCGCGGCTTCGCGCTCCTGCTGGTTGAAGGCCTGGACGATCTTCATCGCCGAAAGCACTTCGGTGGTCATCGCGCCAACGTCGGCGATACGATCCTGACTCGTGCGACTGATCGTCTTGATCCGCCGCCCGAACACAGCGATCGGCACGATCACCAGCGGCAGGGCGACCAACAACCAGATTGCGAGTTCGGGTGCGAGCCAGAACAGATAGCCAATGCTGAGAACGGCCATGATCACGTTGCGCAAGGCAATCGAGATGGTGCTGCCCACGACCTGGTCGATAATCGCGGTATCCGCCGTCATCCGCGAGGCAATCTCCTTGGGGCTGTTTTCCTCAAAGAATGCCGGCGACAGGCGCAAGAGGTTGCGCTGAACGCCCCGGCGGATATCGGCAACGATGCGTTCGCCGAGCCAGCTGACGAAATAGAAACGCGTGCCCGTCCCGATGGCCAGCACCGCGACGAGCAGCAGCAGATAGCGGAACCAGCGGCCGATATCCTCGGCCCCGCTACCGGCGGCGCCAAATCCACGATCGATGATCAAACGTAGCGCGGAAGGCAAAGCCAGCGAGGTGATGACCGCGGTCAGCAGCAGCGCGATGGCGGCTATCGTCAGTTGCAGCGGATACGCACGCGCCGCGTCAAAGATCATTCCCAGAGGTTTGAGCGAGCGCGACTTGGGCGGTTCTCCGGGAATTTTCCCGCGACGGCGGCGACCGCGCGGCTCCTCGGAGGCGTTTTCTTGGCCTTCCATGGGCAACCGCCTAGTCCGCTTATCCGTGAAAATCCACAATCGCGTTAGCCAGATTTATGCATTGTGCGTTGCACAAGGGGCAAGAAAGGCCCACCTTGGAGCTATACATCACTCCGGAACCGGGGTCGCAGCAAGGGAATTTTCGTGCTTTATCAATTCCATGAATTGCAGAAAAGCTGGCTGAGCGGGGCCAGCGCCCTGGCATCGATCGGCGCCGAAATGTTTACGAACCCGGCCTTGCCGATGGGTTATACCGGGATTGGCCCGGTCGCCGCCAGTGCATTGGAAGTGTTCGCCCATGCCACCGCGCCGCGCGGCAAGCCCGAATTCGGCATCGATAACGTCACTGTCGGCGCTACGCAGCAGCCGGTGACCGAAGCCGTTGTCCTCAACAAGCCGTTCGGCGATCTGCGCCGCTTCAGCCATCCCGGCCTTGCCGACGATGCGCCGCGCCTTCTGATCGTCGCACCGATGAGCGGGCATTACGCAACGCTGCTGCGCGGAACGGTCGAACGGATGCTGGAAAACAGCGTCGTCTATATCACCGACTGGGCCGATGCGAAGCGCGTGCCCTTGTCGGAAGGGCGCTTCGACCTCGACGACTACATCGATTACGTGATCGACTTCCTCGACCATATTCATGGCGAGGCCGATGGTGCCGGGGTCCACGCGATGGCGGTGTGCCAGCCTTCGGTCCCGGTGTTCGCCGCGACCGCGATCATGAACGCCAACAACCACCCCGCCGCGCCCAAGACGCTGACGATGATGGGCGGCCCGATCGACACGCGCAAATCGCCGACCTCGGTCAACGATCTGGCAATGGATCGGCCGATCGAATGGTTTCGCCAGTCGGTTATCGCGACCGTGCCGGTGCAATATCACGGTGCCGGGCGAAAGGTGTATCCCGGTTTCCTCCAGCTCGCCGGGTTCATGAGCATGAATCTGGGCAACCATTTGATGAGCCATTACGAGATGTTCAAACATCTCACCGTCGGCGAGCAGGAAGAGGCGCAGGCGACCAAGGATTTCTATGAGGAGTATCGTTCGGTCTGCGACATGACCGCCGAATTCTATCTCCAGACGGTGGAAGAGGTGTTTCAGAAGCATTCGTTGCCCAGCGGCACGCTCACCCATCGGGGCGAGAAGGTCGATCTGGGCACGGTTACCAGCACCGCGCTGCTGGCGGTCGAGGGCGAACGCGACGACATCTCCGGCATCGGCCAGACCAGGGCTGCGCTCGAACTGACGCCCAACCTGCCCGAGAAGAAGAAGCGCTATTACCTCGTCGAAGGCGCAGGCCATTACGGCATTTTCAACGGCAGCCGCTGGCGCACGAAGATCGCCCCGGTGGTCGAGGAATTCATGGCCGCGCACGGCTGACCCCCGCGTCGGCGGCGGTGTCAGGGAATTCGCGCGAAATCGGAACGGACAGGTGGCAGCACGGGTTTGGAAACCATACCCTGACTGGAGTTCCTGTCCCGATGATTACGACACATAATCCCGCAACCGGCGAGACGCTGGCCGAATACGCCGAACTGACCGCCGACGAGATCGAACAGCGCCTCGCCAAGGCTGCCCAAGCTTTCGCCGAGTGGCGCAATTCTTCGATCGACGAACGCACCGGCCTGCTCGAAAAACTGGCCGAAACCTATGGGGCAAACGAAGAGAAGCTCGCAGAAATGGCCGCGCGCGAAATGGGCAAGACCATTGCCTCCTCCCGCGCGGAAGTGAGCAAATGCGCCAGCCTGTTCCGCCATCTCGCACAGGAAGGCCCGGCCATGCTGGAGCCGGAATTGTGGGCGCTGGGCGAGGGCAAGAGCGCTGAAGGGCGCTGGCTGCCGCATGGCCCGGTGCTCGCGGTGATGCCGTGGAATTTCCCCTATTGGCAGGTCGTGCGCTTTCTCGCGCCCGCTATCCTGGCCGGGAATGTCGGCCTGCTGAAACACGCCAGCATCGTTCAGGGCACCGCCGCGCTGATGGAAGAAATGATGATCGAGGCCGGCGCACCTGCGGGTCTGTTCCAGAACCTGTGCATCCGATCGGGCGCGGTCAATGCGATCATCGACGATGACCGTGTGGTCGCCGTCACGCTGACCGGCAGCGAAGGCGCGGGCAAGGCCGTGGCGCAGCGCGCGGGGATGAACCTGAAAAAGGTCGTCCTCGAACTCGGCGGGTCGGACCCCTTCGTCGTGATGCCCAGCGCCGATATGGACAAGGCGGTCGAGCAGGCGGTCACCGCGCGCATCCAGAACACCGGCCAGTCCTGCATCTGCGGCAAGCGGATGATCGTCCATACGGATGTCTATGACGATTTCCTGGACCGCTATTCAACCGCGATGCAAGCCGTGGTCGCAGGCGATCCCTTCGATGATGCAACCGATATGGGCCCGCTCTCCAGCATGGAGCAACGCGACACCGTGCTGAGCCAGCTGGCGAAGGCACAGGACGAAGGCGCCAAGCTGATGGGCGGCGACGTGCCCGATGGACCGGGGGCCTATATCACCGCCGGAATCCTGACCGAGGTGCCACTCGACAGCGAAACCGCGCAGGAGGAAATCTTCGGCCCGATCGCGCAGGTTTATCGCGCGGCGGACATCGACGAGGCGATCGCCATCGCCAATGCGATCCCCTTTGGCCTTGGCTCATCGGTGTGGACCAATGACAAGGGCGAGGAGGAACGCTTCATCCGCGATATCGAGGCCGGAATGACGGCGATCAACCAGTTCCTCGCCAGCGCGCCAGAGGCACCGTTCGGCGGGATCAAGAAATCGGGCCACGGGCGCGAGCTGTCGCACCACGGCCTGCACGAATTCATGAATTTGAAGACGGTGATGCGCCCCGCCTGAGTAGGCTGCCGGTCAAACGCCCGAACAACGCAAAAGGGGCGCGCATCCCGATCGATGCGCGCCCCTTTCCTATGGGGCCAATGCCGTTTGGAAAAATCAGAAGATTTCGAACAATCCGGCTGCGCCCATGCCGCCGCCGACACACATGGTGACGACGCCGTATTTCGCCCCGCGACGCTTGCCTTCGAGCAGCACATGACCGGTGCAGCGCGCGCCCGTCATGCCATAGGGGTGGCCGATCGAAATCGAGCCGCCGTTGACGTTGAGCAAACCGCCCGGAATTCCCAGCTTGTCGCGGCAGTAGATCACCTGCACGGCGAAAGCCTCGTTCAGCTCCCAGATGCCGATATCGTCGACCTTCAGCCCGAACCGCTTGAGCAGCTTGGGGATGGCGAAGACCGGGCCGATGCCCATTTCGTCAGGCTCTGTGCCCGCCACAGCCATGCCGACATAGCGGCCCAGCGGTTGCAGCCCGCGCTGTTCGGCGACCTTGGCTTCCATCAGCACACTGGCCGATGAACCGTCGGACAACTGGCTGGCGTTGCCCGCGGTGATGGTGGTGGGATCGCCCATCACCGGCTTCAGGCTGGCAAGTCCTTCGAGCGTGGTCGAGGGGCGGTTGCCTTCATCCTTGGCAATGGTGATTTCGACGTCGGAAATCTCGCCGGTTTCCTTGTCCTGCACCTTGTGCGTGGTGGTCACGGGTACGATTTCGTCGTCGAACAACCCGGCTTCCTGCGCCGCGGCGGTGCGCTGCTGGCTCGAAAGCGCGTATTCGTCCTGCGCTTCGCGGCTGATGCCGTAACGCTGGGCGACCGTTTCGGCGGTCTGCAGCATCGGCATGTAGATTGCGCCATGCATCGCGATCAGCTCAGGATCGGGCATCACGCGCATTTCCTTGGTCTGCACGAGGCTGATCGATTCCTGCCCGCCGGCAGCGACGATATCCATCCGGTCGGTGATGATCTGCTTGGCCGCGGTGGCGATGCTCATCAGACCCGACGAACACTGGCGGTCCAAGGTCATGCCGCTGGTGCCGATCGGGCATCCCGCACGCAGCGCGACCTGGCGGGCGAGGTTGCCCGCCTGCGTGCCTTGCTGGAGCGCGCTGCCCCACAGCACGTCATCGACCTCGCCGGGTTCGATCCCGGCGCGCTCCATCGCGGGCTTGAGGGAATAGGAGCCGAGCGTCGGCCCCTTGGTGTCGTTGAACCCGCCCTTGTAAGCGCGACCGATGGCGGTGCGGGCGGTTGAGACGATGACTGCATCGCGAGACATGGGTAATTCCTTGATTGGTTGGTTGGTCCGGTCCCTTGGGGAGGAGTGCCGGTCAGACGAAGAACTGCATGATCCATTCAGTGATCAAGGCGGGTTTGTCCTCGCCCTCGATCTCGATCGTGATCTCATGCGTCTGCTGCCACTGGCCGGGCCGTTTCTCGACCAGCTCGAGCAGTTTCCAGTGCCCGCGAATGCGCTTGCCGGACTTCACCGGCGCGATAAACCGCGTCTTGTTGCCGCCGTAGTTGACGCCCATCTTGACGCCATCGACTTTCGGCAGGTCCGAATTGGCCGACAGATAGGGGATCATCGACAGCGTGAGGAAACCATGCGCGATGGTGCCGCCGAAAGGCGTCATCTTGGCCTTTGCCTCGTCGATATGGATGAACTGGTGATCGCCGGTCGCATCGGCGAACATGTTGATGCGGTCCTGGCTCATCTCGACCCATTCGCTGGTGCCGAGATGTTCGCCGACTTTGGCTTCGAGTTCCTGTGGGGTCATGGGCTCTCTCCTCAGATGAATATAGGCGTTCCGCGAGTCATCAATCGGGCGCGCCTGTGTGGCGAAGTCATGGCGCATGGACCGGCAGTGCGCAACCGCGGCTAACGTGCCGCTACGGCATTGCCTGCAAACGCAGTAGCCAGGGATTGTCTGCACTGGGCAAACGCCCGCGAATCGGCGGGAAAACGCGCAATTGTGTTGCGCATGTCGGCAATCGCGAGATAACCTGTGGCGCATGACGCGCAAGCGATCCATCCTCGAACATCCGGCTCTGCCCTATTGGGGTGCGCTGTGGCTCGCCGCGCTGGTCGGGCTCGGGGTTATGGTGTTGCCCGACTGGGTCATCGGCCGGGCAGTGGTTGTGAGCAGGATCGACGCCGTGTTCCCCGACCTCCTCCCACCGCTCGACCTTGCGCGCCATATCGCGATCAGCCTTGCCGCAGCGGTTGTGGTCGGACTGGTCGGGCTGATGCTGTTCCTGCTCGTCTCGCGAGCGCTGCGTCGGCGTCACATGCATGATTGGAACGAGCTGGCCAGTGAGCTTGACAGTGCACCCGAAGAACTGGCCGAACGTATGCCGCGGCCTCTGCGCGTAAGGGAGGAGCTCGACGAAGGTTTCGACGCCGAGGATGACACGGCCACCTATGTCGAGGAGGCGCAGTTCGAAGCCTGCCCACCCGATAGCGATGTTTCGATCCGATCCGGGGACGACACAGCTGAACGATGGGAAGAAGCCGAACTCGCCGAACTGGTCGAACGGTTCGACCGCGCCCTCGACGCCTTCCAGCGGGACCGGATCGTTCAGGCTGATCAAGCACCTTCGCCAGCGAACATTCCGGTCGAAGCGGAAGCGCCAGAGCCGATCGAGGACGTTACAAGCGATTATTCGACGGAACGCACCGAATTGCGCGCCGCGCTAGATCATCTCGCGCGCGCACGCAGGGACTAACAAAAGGGCGCTCATCGACGCGACAGGATATTGCATGGCTAACGCCATGTGAGAAATTTCTTGTCGCCTTTCGCTGTTGCAAAAATTCTTTCGTATTGCCATGCTTGTGGCTTACGACAGGATGATTGTGCCGCTTGCGGCATCTAAGCCGCTGTCGGGTTTCGGATCGCCTTGCGCGTTGCGATGGCCCGGCCCCCGCGAGGATTGAGGATCGCTATGAGTATGACGGGTACGCCCGCCCCCTTGGGTCTGTATGACCCCAGAAACGAGCACGATGCCTGCGGTGTAGGCATGGTGGCGCACATCAAGGGCATCAAAAGCCACGATATCGTGACGCGCGCACTCGAGATTCTGGGCAATCTCGACCATCGTGGCGCCGTGGGTGCCGATCCGCTGCTGGGCGATGGCGCGGGTATCCTGTTGCAGATTCCCGATCCGCTGCTGCGCCGCTGGGCCGAGGCGGAGGGCGTCACCCTACCTCCACCGGGCGAATATGCCGTGGCGCAATGCTTCATGCCGCAGGACGAAGCCGCACGCACCTTCGCCGCCGAACAGCTTGAGAAATTCGCCATCAAGGAAGGCCAGCGCGTGCTTGGCTGGCGCGATGTGCCCACGACGCTGGACGGACTGGGCGATGCGGTGATCGCGTCGATGCCGGTGATGCGCCAGTGCATCATCGCAAGGGGCGAAGGCTGCCCCGATCAGGACGCGTTCGAGCGCAAGCTGGTGGTGATCCGCAAGCAGACGCTCAACCCGCTGAAGAAGTTGGCCGCCAAGCACGATCTGCCGCGTCTGGCGGACACCTATATCCCGAGCTTTTCCAGCCGCACGATCGTCTACAAGGGCCTGCTGCTGGCCAATCAGGTCGGCAGTTTCTACGACGATCTGCGCGATCCCGAATGCGTCAGCGCGATGGGGCTGGTGCACCAGCGTTTCTCAACCAACACTTTCCCCAGCTGGCGGCTCGCCCACCCCTATCGCTTCACTGCGCATAATGGTGAAATCAACACGGTGCGCGGCAACGTCAACTGGATGAACGCCCGCCGCCGCACGATGGAATCGGAGCTGCTCGGCGTCGATCTCGACAAGATGTGGCCGCTGATCCCGCACGGGCAATCCGACACCGCCTGTCTCGACAACGCGCTCGAGCTGCTGCTGGCGGGCGGATACAGCCTCGCCCATGCGATGATGATGCTGATGCCCGAAGCATGGTCGGGCAATCCGCTGATGGACCCCGCGCGACGCGCATTCTACGAATATCACGCCGCATTGATGGAACCGTGGGACGGGCCTGCGGCGGTATGCTTCACCGACGGGCGCCAGATCGGCGCGACGCTCGATCGCAACGGCCTGCGCCCGGCACGCTATTGCGTCACCAAAGACGATCTCGTCGTGCTGGCCAGCGAAAGCGGCGTGCTGCCGATCGCGGAGGAAGACATCCTGCGCAAATGGCGGCTCCAACCGGGGCGGATGCTGCTGATCGACCTCGAGCAGGGTCGCATCATCGAGGATGACGAGCTGAAGGCAGAGCTGGCCGACGCCCACCCCTACGAGGAATGGCTGTCCAAAGCGCAATACAAGCTCAAGGATCTCGACCATATCGAGCCCGAGCTGTCCGAACTGCCGCAGGAGGCCACCAGCCTGCTCGAACGCCAGCAGGCGTTTGGCTATACGCAGGAAGATTTGTCGCGCTTCCTTGAACCGATGGCGCGCGCGGGCGATGATCCGCTCGGCTCGATGGGCACCGATACGCCGATTGCCGTGCTCTCCAGTCGCCCACGGCTGCTCTATGATTATTTCAAGCAGAACTTCGCGCAGGTAACCAATCCGCCGATCGACCCGATCCGCGAACAATTGGTGATGAGCCTGCTGTCGATGATCGGCCCGCGCCCCAACCTGCTCGGGCGCGATGCGGGCACGCACAAGCGGCTCGAGGTCGCCCAGCCGATCCTCACCAATGAAGACCTGGCAAAGATCCGCTCGGTCGAAGTCGCGCTCGACGGGGCGTTCAAGACCGCGACCATCGATATCACCTGGGATGCCAGCACCGGCGCCGAAGGCCTGGCGATGGCACTCAAGGAAATGTGCTGGGCCGCGACCGAGGCGGTGCTGGCCGATGCCAACATCCTGATCCTCTCCGACCGGGCGCAGGGGCCGGACCGCATCCCAATGCCCGCGCTGCTGGCAACCGCTGCCGTCCATCACCAGTTGGTGCGACAGGGCCTGCGGATGCAGTCAGGCCTTGTGGTCGAGACAGGCGAGGCGCGCGAGGTGCACCATTTCTGTGCGCTGGCGGGCTATGGCGCGGAAGCGATCAACCCTTACGTCGCGCTCGAAACGCTCGAGGATATTCGCGCGCGCAAATTGCCCGCGCTCGATCCCGAGACCGTGCGCAGCAATTACCTCAAGGGCGTCGGCAAGGGCATCCTCAAGGTCATGTCCAAGATGGGCATCTCGACCTATCAATCCTATTGCGGCGCGCAGATCTTCGACGCGGTCGGCCTGTCGAGCGAGTTCATCGAAGCCTATTTCACCGGCACCGCCACCACCATCGAAGGCGTCGGCCTGATCGAGGTCGCCGAAGAAGCGGTGCGCCGCCATGCGCATGCCTATGGCGACAGCCCGCTCTATGAAGGGATGCTCGATGTCGGCGGGATCTACCAGTTCCGCCTGCGCGGCGAGGACCACGCATGGACGCCCGAGACCATCGCCAACCTGCAGCACGCGGTGCGCGGGGGTCGGCACGAAAGCTACGAAGCCTTCTCGCTGGCGATCAACCAGCAGGCCGAGCGCCTGCTGACCATTCGCGGACTGATGGAGCTGAAACCGGCGGCCAAGCCGGTGCCGCTGGACGAGGTTGAACCGGCGAGCGAAATCGTCAAGCGGTTCAGCACCGGGGCGATGAGCTTTGGTTCGATCTCCAGGGAGGCGCACACCACGCTGGCGCTGGCGATGAACCGCATCGGCGGGCGTTCGAATACCGGCGAGGGGGGCGAGGAGCCCGATCGCTTCAAGCCGCTCGACAATGGCGACACCATGCGCAGCCGGATCAAGCAGGTCGCCAGCGGCCGCTTCGGCGTGACCACCGAATATCTCGTCAATTCGGACGATATCCAGATCAAGATGGCGCAGGGCGCCAAGCCCGGCGAAGGCGGCCAGTTGCCCGGCCACAAGGTCGACAAGGCGATTGCCGCAGTGCGCCACTCCACGCCGGGCGTGGGCCTGATCAGCCCGCCACCGCACCATGACATCTATTCGATCGAAGATCTCGCGCAGCTGATCCACGACCTCAAGAACGTCCAGCCTGCGGCGCGCATTTCGGTCAAGCTGGTGAGCGAGGTCGGCGTCGGCACGGTCGCGGCGGGCGTCTCCAAGTGCAAGGCCGACCACATCACCATTTCGGGCTATGAAGGCGGCACCGGGGCGAGCCCGCTGACCAGCCTGACGCACGCGGGCAGCCCATGGGAAATCGGCCTTGCCGAAACGCAGCAGACCCTGCTGCTCAACGATTTGCGCAGCCGCGTTGCGGTGCAGGTCGATGGCGGCCTCAGAACCGGGCGCGACGTTGCTATCGGCGCGCTGCTGGGGGCGGACGAATTCGGCTTTGCCACCGCCCCGCTGATCGCCGCGGGCTGCATCATGATGCGCAAATGCCATCTCAACACCTGCCCGGTCGGCGTGGCGACGCAGGACCCGGTGCTGCGCAAGCGCTTCACCGGTACGCCCGAGCACGTCATCAACTATTTCTTCTTCGTGGCGGAAGAGCTGCGGCTGATCATGGCCGAAATGGGCTTCCGCACGATCGAAGAGATGGTCGGTCGGGTCGACCGGCTCGAAATGGGCCGCGTGCATCGCCACTGGAAGGCGCATGGCGTCGATCTGTCGCGCATCCTCCAGCAGGTGCCGCTGGCCGAGGGGACACCGCTGCGCCATACGATGGAGCAGGATCACGGGCTGGGCGCGGCGCTCGACAACGAACTGATCGCCGCCTCGCGCGCAGCCATCGACAGCCGCGAGCCGGTGGTGCTCGAACGCACCATCCGCAACGTCAACCGCAGCGTCGGCGCGATGCTGTCGGGCCGCATTGCCGAGGCGCATGGCTTTGCCGGCCTGCCGCCCGAAACGCTGCGCATCGCCTTTACCGGGGTCGCCGGACAAAGCTTTGGCGCTTGGCTCGCCCATGGCGTCAGCATCGAACTGACCGGCGATGCCAACGATTATGTCGGCAAGGGGCTGTCGGGTGGCCGGATCGTGGTCCGCCCCCCGGACAATGCCCCGCGCAATGCGGGTGAGAACATCATCGTCGGCAACACTGTCCTCTATGGCGCGGTTGCGGGCGAGGCCTATTTCGCCGGTGTCGCGGGCGAACGTTTCGCGGTGCGCAATTCGGGTGCTGTCGCGGTGGTCGAGGGTACGGGCGATCATGCCTGTGAATATATGACCGGCGGGGTGGTCTGCGTGCTCGGGCCGACAGGACGCAACTTTGCCGCCGGGATGAGCGGGGGCATCGCCTATGTCTATGATCCCGACGACCGCTTCGAACGGCTGTGCAACATGGCGCAGGTCGATGTGACTGCCGTCGAGACCGGACGCGACAGCGAGGACGGCACCGGCCGCCCGCAGCAGCGCACCCGCAACGTCACCGACATGGGGATGGGCGATCCGCTGTACCACGACGCCGAACGGCTGAAGGTACTGGTCGAACGCCACCAGCTCCACACCGGCTCGGCGCGCGCGGGCGAGCTGCTGGCCAATTGGGATGCGGCACTGGGCAAGTTCAAGAAAGTCATGCCGCGCGATTACGCCCGCGCGCTCAAAGCGCTGGAAACCGAACGCGAACAGGCGGCGATGGAGGCTGCGGAATAATGGGCAAGGAAACAGGCTTCCTCGAATACGACCGGCAGGTTCCCGGCAGCATCGATCCCGCCGAAAGGGTCAAGAACTACAAGGAGTTCATGGTCCCGCTGGCGCCCGAAGAGCTGACCCGGCAGGCGGCGCGCTGCATGAATTGCGGGATTCCGTTCTGCCACACCGGATGCCCGGTCAACAACATCATCCCGGACTGGAACCATCTGGTTTACGAGGATGATTGGAAGCGCGCGCTCGAAGTGCTGCACTCGACCAACAATTTCCCCGAATTCACTGGCCGTATCTGCCCCGCGCCATGCGAGGCGGCCTGCACGCTCAACATCGTCGACACGCCGGTAGCGATCAAGAGCATCGAATGCGCAATCGTCGACCGGGGCTGGGAAGAAGGCTGGATCAAGCCGCAGGTGCCCGAAACGCAGACCGGCAAATCGGTTGCAGTGATCGGCAGTGGTCCCGCTGGCCTCGCCTGCGCCCAGCAGCTTGCACGCGCCGGCCATGCCGTGACCGTGTTCGAGAAGTCCGACCGGGTCGGTGGGCTGCTGCGCTACGGCATTCCCGACTTCAAGATGGAAAAGCACCTGATCAACCGCCGCGCGGTGCAGATGGAGGCCGAAGGCGTCCAGTTCCGTACCAGCGCCGAAGTCGGCGTCGAGGTCAGCTTGCAGGCGTTGAAGGACAATTTCGACGCGGTTGTGCTGGCCGGTGGTGCGGAAAAGGCGCGTCAGCTCGACATTCCCGGGGCAGAGCTTCCCGGCGTGCGGCTGGCGATGGAGTTCCTGACCCAGCAGAACAAGCGCAACGCGGGCGACGACGAAGTGCGGGCCGCGCCACGCGGAAGCCTGACCGCGACCGGCAAGCATGTGATCGTGATCGGCGGCGGCGACACCGGATCGGACTGCGTGGGTACATCGAACCGGCAGGGCGCGGCCAGCGTCACCCAACTCGAAATCATGCCGCAGCCGCCCGAAAAGGAAGACAAGGCGGTAACCTGGCCCAACTGGCCGCTCAAGCTGCGCACATCCTCAAGCCATGAAGAGGGCGTGGAGCGCGACTGGGCCGTGCTGACCAAGCGCGTCGTGGCGACAGATGGCGTGGTCACGGGTTTGGAGTGCGTGCGGCTATCATGGGACAGCGGACGCATGACCGAAGTCGAGGGCAGCGAATTCACCCTGCCCGCCGATCTGATCCTGCTGGCGATGGGCTTTACCGGCCCCAAGCAGCGCGGCCTGCTCGACCGGGCGGAGGTCGAACTGGACGAGCGCGGCAATGTTGCTGCTGACACCATCAGCTACGCCACCAGCGAAGCGGGCGTGTTCGCCTGTGGGGATATGCGCCGGGGGCAGAGCCTGGTCGTCTGGGCCATCCGCGAAGGACGTCAGGCGGCACGCGCGGTTGACGAAGCATTGATGGGGGTCAGCGAGTTGCCACGTTGATCGCTCAGCCGGCCTGAACGGGCAACACGTTCCGGAGCTTGAGTGCCATCGCGTAACCGGTGAGGTTCATCAGCACATGCGCGATGATGAGCCACCACAAGCTGGCCGTCAGCGCAAATCCGATCCCGAATGTAAGGCCGATCAGGGCGGTACGAATGATACCCACGCGCCCCTGATAGGCGTGGGCGATACCGAAAAGTAAAGCCGACGCCACCGCCGCGCCCCACACGCTCAACATCGGTCCCAGCATCCAGAACACAAAGCCACGGAAAAACAACTCTTCCGCGATGCTGCCGATCAGTGCGACTTGCGGGAAGAGGACAAATTCGGCTCGCGTCTGCGGTGCCATGTGACTGTCGATCAAGCGGCGTTTGATGAGCGCTGCTTGCTCCGGTCCGGGCCGCAGCAAAAAGATTTGCCACGCCATTGCACCGAGCAACAGCGCATCGATCCCGAAGCCCAGCCATGCCCGGCTGTCGAAATCAGAGCCCAAGCCAAGACTTGCGAAGGACCGGCCCGTCGCCCCCCATGTGCAGAGCAGTGCGAGCGAGACCAGCAATCCGCGCCCTATGATCCAGCGATACCGAACCAGCACTTCTCGCCCGCCCGATCGCGCATCGACCAGTCTGCGGCCGGCCAACAGCGATGCAATTGGCATGGCTGCCAGCCCAAAAACGAGCAGCACCCAATCGGGCAGTGAACCATGCGACATCAAAGCGACTCCGGTCTAATGCTATTTATGAATGCGAATTCACATTTACATTATTGCGAGTCAAGCCTATCTGGTGGTCATGCCTTCCCACGCCGCTCCGCCCTCAGCCATGCAGGACCGCAGCCACAAGACTGAGGGCCTGCTGTGTGACGCCGCCGAAGACGCCATGCGCGAAGGCGGGTTGGAGCTTTGCACTATTCAGGAGGTCGCACGGCGCGCCGGTCGTTCGGTGGGCAGCGTCTATCGCCGTTATGGCGACAAGGATGCGCTGATCGCTGCCGTAATCCTGCGCTATCTCGAGCGGGTTCGCCAGTCGAACGAGCAGGGTTTCGCACTGCTTGTCGAACGGCACCCCGGGCTCGATTCCCGGCTACGAACATTGCTCGAGCTGGCAGTCGCAAACCAGCGGCGCGAGGGTCGGCTGGCGCGCGCATTCGACGAAGCGGCGAGCCAATCGGGCAATCCCATTCTGACCGACGCCATGCAGCGCCTTCGCCAGACGTTGCGCACTCTCGCCCTCGACATGCTGGACGATTGCGCCGCAGAAATTGTGCATGACAATCCGCGCATTGCCGCTGGCTTCGCGATCGACATGATGATGGGGGCGATCAGTATGGCGACCAACGAACCCGGATTCGAGTTGACCGACGAGGCGCTGGCGAGGGAACTTCACGCCATGCTGCTGGGCTATCTTCGCGGGCCTGCCGCCAGTGCACCCGAGCGATAAGCAGATCCACCTTCCGGAAATATAAAAACCCGGCCCGGCATGACTGCCGGACCGGGTTCTTGCAATTCGTACTCGAGTTCAGCTCAGCTGAACGAAAGCGCGCTATGCGAACGACGGCGCGCTGCGGTGCGTGCGCGAAGCACGCCGCCGAGCAGGCCGAATCCGAGGATGAACATCGCCCAGGTTGCCGGTTCCGGCACGGCATTGACCGCAATGTTATCGATCTCGAAAGCATTGCTGGTCGAGGACAGGCGCAGACCGCTGAAATCGAACGCATCCTGACCCGAGAAGGTCAAGGTCACGATCGGGTTGCTGTTCGCTGAAGCCTGATTGCCGTTTGCCGGCGGAAGGCTGCCACCCATGATCGTGGCAAGTACCGAACCGCCCGTGCCGAGCACTTCAAGTGTGTTGTAGGTGTCGACCGAACCCCAGATGAAAGACACCCAGTTTACGCCGGTGGCATTGGCGATATCGATAGTACCCGGTGACGACGTCGACGGGCCGACCGAAAAATACATGCCGGTGCTACCGAGCGGCTGTGCGTACTGGCCACTGGTGGTGCCCGGTCCGACAATTCCACCACCCGAGTTGGTCGGTGTCGTCCCAGGTGTGTCGAAATCATAGGTTGGCGCAGGGCCAGCATAAACGGCCGCACCCGGCGAAGTGGTGACAGTCACCGACGCACCAGCGGCAGTGGCCATCGAGGCCAACGCCACTGCAGTCGATGTTAAAACGAGTTTCTTCATGTCAAGCTCCTTGAACCACGTTGGGAAACGGGAGAATCCCGCATTTTTATCAAAGGTTTTCGGTATCACCCCGAGGGGAGAGTCCTGTTTTTTGCGCCCGACTCACCGCAGGTCGATTCGACTGCGAGACAAATCAACAATACACCTTAACGAAATTTAATGAAGCCGAAATTTTGGGCGCCCCATAATGGGACGCTTCCGCAAAGAGCTGAACAGACTTTGCTATCGCCTCAGCTTGCGCACTCGATACAATTTGCAACGCTTGGATCATGCGCCAATCGCCTCGGCTCGATGGCGTTGCCACATTGCACGCACCAGCCCCATTCGCCTTCATCGATGCGCGCAAGTGCAGCATTTATGCGAGCCCTCTCGCCCAGCCGCCTCCGCTCCGCCGCTTGTGCCATGGCCTGCTGTTGCAGAGCGTCCATCCGGCTCAGCCGCCCCACGCTGTCCTGCCGCAGTTCGACCGTTCCGCGCGCATCGGCGTTCACATTATCCTCGGCATCGAGTTCTTCGCGGCGCGCGAGCAGGCGGATGAGAGCTTCTTCCTCTGTCACCGGGCGAGTTTCCTACACAGCGCGGGGCATGGCAAGCAGGCAAGATGTCCCCATGCCGCCCTTGCACCATCCTGCCGACCGCGCGATCCGTACACGGGGTGGCCAGGAATTTTTGCATCAGGACCGTGTTCCATGTGTTCCATCCTGTCGGACTGACCCGGCGGGATCCTAATTTTGTCCTACAGCGTCCAATCGATGGTCCCGCGCCCGTGCGTGGCAAGAAAGGCGTTCGCGCGGCTGAACGGCTTGCTCCCGAAAAAGCCGCGATGTGCCGACAGCGGACTTGGATGCGGGCTGCGCAAAACCAGATGGCGGCCATCTTCGAGCCCCGCGATACGCACGGCCTTGGCCTGCGCATGGCTGCCCCACAGGATAAACACGCTGGCCGCATTCCTGGCCGCAACCGCCGCCACCGCCGCATCGGTAATCGCTTCCCAGCCATGTCGGGCATGGCTGCCTGCGCGTCCCGCCTCGACCGTCAGCGTATTGTTGAGCAGCAAAACGCCTTGCCGGGCCCAACCGGTCAGATCGCCACTCCGGCGCCGCGGAATACCGAGATCGCTTTCCAGCTCCTTCGTGATGTTGATCAGGCTCGGCGGAAGGCGGACGCCGCCGGGAACGGAAAAACTCAAACCCATCGCCTGCCCCGGACCGTGATACGGGTCCTGTCCAAGAATCACCACCTTCACATCGTCGAGCGGCGTCAGTTCGAGCGCGCGCAGGCGACACCCGCGCGGGGGGTAAATGGTCTTGCCCGCCTGCTCCTCGGCCCGCAGCCAGCCGCCCAGCTGCCGCGATTCGGGCGTCGCCAGCACCGGCTCCAGCGCAGCGCGCCAGCTTTCGGGAATTGCGCCTTCGGTCATGCCCCTTCGCTAAAGCGCAAACCTCGTCATTTCCAGCGCCCCTTCCCCTCGATCCCCGATCCCGCTAACGCCCGCCGGATCATGGCGATATTTTTTCACGAAGAAGACTTGCCCGAAGGCGTTCTGGCCGATGGTGCGATTGCAGTAGATACCGAGACGATGGGCCTCATCACCGGTCGCGACCGGCTATGCATCGTCCAGATCAGCGACGGCGGAGGCGACGAGCATCTCGTCCGCTTCGGCCCCGACAGCAGCTACGATGCGCCGGTGCTGAAGGCGGTTCTGGCCGATCCGGCGCGGACCAAGCTCTATCACTTCGCCCGGTTCGACCTCGCGGCGATCGAGCATTATCTCGGCGTTACCGCTGCTCCGGTGTTCTGCACGAAGATCGCGAGCAAGCTGGTCCGTACCTACACCGATCGCCATGGCCTGAAGAATCTTGTCGAAGAACTGCTCGGCGTTTCGCTGTCAAAGGCGCAGCAAAGCTCCGACTGGGGCGGCCCGGACATCAGCGATGCGCAACGCGAATATGCCGCATCCGATGTGCGCCACCTCCACCGACTGCGCGACGAACTGCAACGGCGGCTCGAACGCGAGGGCCGCAGCGAGATCGCGCAGGCGTGTTTCGACTTCCTGCCCACCCGCGCGCGGCTGGATATTGCGGGCTGGGCCGAACAGGATATCTTCAGCCACGCCTAAGGTGGCGACGGCGAAGAGGGGCCCATGGTCTTCAAACGACGCGGCAGAATCGAAACCGAGGAGGCGAAGCAGCTGCGCGACGCGCGCAAGCACTTCGCCGAGCCCGGCGGCTCGCACGATCGGCTGGTCAAGTTCCTGGCGATGGCACTGCCGATGGGCGTGGGGGTCGTCGCAGCGCTGATGGTGGTGACGCCGCTTTCGCCGCGCGGCGAAGTCAGCTTCCTGCTCGACCGCAAGAAAGTGGCGGTGGTGAACGAACGCCTGAGTTCCAACGCCGCGCTTTATCGCGGAACCGACAACAAGGGCCAGCCCTTCTCCCTCAGCGCGGGCAATGCAATCCAGCGATCGAGTGCCGAAGGGATCGTGCGGATGCAGAATCTGGTCGCCAGCATCCTGCTGCCGGACGGGCCGGCACGGCTTCAGGCACCCGGTGGTACCTATAACATCGCCGATGAAATGGTCCGGGTCCCAGGCACGGTCGAAATGACCGCTGCCGATGGCTACGCGATGGTGCTGAACGACGTTTCGATCGACCTTGCCGACCGGATGGTAACTGGCCAGGGCGGCGTCTCCGGGTCGACCCCGGCGGGCACTTTTTCCGCCAACCGTCTCGAAGCCGATATCGCCGCCCGGACGATATCGCTGATCGGTGACGCGCGGCTGCACATGATCCCGGGCAAAGTGAACCAGATGAGGATGCCCTGATGCGCGATCTCCTGCCTACCATGACCCGATCGGCACTGGCCGGCTTCGTGCTGACTCTGACAGCCATGGCCGGCATCCACCTCCATGCGCAGGCGATCGCCAGCCACGATTCGAACGCGCCGGTCGATTTTGGCGCGGACCGGATCGAATTGCAGGATCGGCAGGATCGGGTCGTTCTGTCGGGCAATGTCCGTTTCGATCAGGCCGGACTGACGCTGACCGCGGCACGCACGCTGGTCAATTACACCAATACCAACAAGCTTCAGATCCAACGGATCATGGCGACCGGCGGGGTGACGGTGACGCGCGGCAACGAACGTGCGAGCGGCGATGTGGCGGTCTACGATTTCAATCGGCGGATCATCACCATGTCGGGCAATGTCCACTTGAAGCGTGGCAGTGATACGCTCAACGGCGGGCGGCTGGTGATCGATCTCCGCAGCGGCGTGTCGAGCGTTGATGGCAGCGCCAGCGGGTCGTCGGCAGTCGCGGGATCGACTACGAACAGCTCCAATGGAAGGGTAACCGGCACTTTCAGCGTACCACAGCAGAACTGAACGCCGACCTCAGCGCCGCGCCGCTTCGCGCGTTATCTGGGTCAGTCCTTGCGCCAGCAGCACCTCGCTCGACTGGCTGTTGGTGAGCATATCGCGATGCAGGCCGACCAGCCGCTCGGTCAGCCGATCAAGCCGCCGCCCGCGCCAAACCGCCGATTGCGCGCGGATATCGCGCTCCTCGCGAAAGAAGATGCCGAGCCGCGCCTTGGCCCCGCGATCGAGATCCTCGAAACGACCCCGTGGCCCCAACTGCGCCGAGATCCGCGCCAGCTGTGCCGCGCGCCGCTCGACCGCCAGCAGCACGCCTACCGGGTTGAGTGAAAGCTGCCGCATTCGCACGAGCTGTTGGGTCAACGCGCCGGTATTTCCACCAAGCACGCAATTGACCAGCGGGCCGAAGCCATCATCCTCGCACGCCGCCGTTACCGCATCGAGCGCTTCGCTATCGGCCCGACACGGAGCCTGCGGCGACGCGTCGAGATAGAGGGCAAGCTTGTCCACCTCCGATTGCGCCAGCCTGACATCAAGATTGGCTGCGCGAGCGATCCGCTCGGCCAGTTCGCCGCCCAGCGTCACGCCAGCGGCATCGCCCATCGCGCGGACAGTCTGGGTGACAGCGGGGAGATCGGGCTGATAGAACATGCCCACCACTGCATCGCCGCGCTTCTCCAGCAGCTTGGCGGTGCGCGACTTGTCGGTCGCCGCGCTGGCGACCACAATCACCGGGCAGGCCTCGCCCCCACCCGCGTCGCCGGTTTCGATCAGGGTCTTGAGCGCCTCGAGCGCCTCATCGCCTGCCGCCCGCACCCAGATATGGCGCTTGTCGCCAAACAAAGAGGTTGAACGCGCCTCGTCGCCCAGCAGTGCGGGGTTGCCGCGCAGTTCCGCACCGCTCAGTTCGACCCGCTCGCCCGGATTGGGCAGCATGGCAGCGATGTCGCGCGCAGCGGCGCTGGCACCTGCCTCGTCCGGGCCGCAGAAGAAGAAGATCGACGCTTCCCCCGCGATCTTGCGCGCCTTGGCAGCGAAGTCGCGATTGGTGAGCTTCACTTGGCCTTCCGACCGTCCTCGCGCAGCGTCAGCGCCACGCGCGTCACGATCCGGTCGGCGAGATCCTTCGCGAGATTCTCTTCGGCGGTCTGTTCGGCGGCGATGGTCGCATATTCGCTCGACACCACGTCGATCCCGGCATCGGTCCCGTCGCTTGCGTCGAGCAGAATCGAATTGCTCTCCAGATCGACCAGCTGGTATCGCGCGCGCAGGGTCAGTCGCTCCCGGCTCACCGTATCGTCACCCAGCACGCCAAGCCCGGACAGGCTTTCATCGAGCCGTACATCGAGCCGATAGCGTGGCTGCGCATGCCCTGCCGCACCCAAGCGATCGGTAAGAGCGTTGCGAACGAGCCACCCTTTGCGCCCCTCGATCGGCGCGACCTCGACCGCCGCGATTCCGCGCGCGACCGTGCCGCTCGTACCGCCCGCATACATCGGCGTGAGCCCGCAGGAGGCGAGCATCGGCGAAGCAGCAAGGACGAGCAAGAGGGCGAGGGGGATTCGCATCAGGTAACGATATTGACCAGCCGGTCGGGGACCACAATGATCTTTCGCACCGGCGCACCGTCGAGCGAACGCTGGACCTTCTCGCTGGCGAGCGCCATTTCCTCGAGCAGTTCCTTGGCCGCTCCCTTTGGCGCGGTCAGCGTGTCGCGCAGCTTGCCTTTATGCTGGATGGCAATGGTAACTTCGTCCTCGACCAACAGGGCCGGATCGACTGCGGGCCATGCAGCGTCGGCAATCAGCCCGCCTTCGTCCATTGCGTGCCACGCTTCTTCGGCCAGATGCGGCATCATCGGCGCGAGCAGCAGCGCAAGTGTCCGGATCGCCTCGTTGCGGCTGGCCGAGGGCTGTGCCTTTTCGACTGCGCTCGTCAGTTCATAGATCCGGGCGACCCCCTTGTTGAAGGCCAGCGCCGTCACGTCGTCTCCAACCGCGGCGATGGTCTGGTGGGTCTTGCGCGTAAGTGCCTTGTCCTCGCCGTTCGCTTGTGCGTCGAGCTGGCCGAACAACCGCCACAGTCGATGGACGAAGCGCGAGCAGCCTTCGATGCCCGCTTCCGACCACGGCAGATCGCGCTCGGGCGGGCTGTCGGACAGCATGAACCAGCGCACCGCATCGGCGCCGTATTTCGCAATAATGGTGTCCGGGTCGACGACGTTCTTCTTCGACTTGGACATCTTGACCACGCGGCCAATCTCGACCTCTCCGCCATCCGCGGTGAGCAGCGCACGCTCGGCCTCGCGGCTGATTTCTTCGGGCGCATAATAGACCACCCGCTCGCCGTCCCGCCGCGAATAAGTCTCGTGCGTGACCATCCCTTGCGTGAACAGGCTGGCAAACGGCTCCTTCACCTCGATCATGCCGATATGGGCCAGCGCGCGAGTCCAGAAACGGGCGTAGAGCAGGTGTAGGATCGCATGCTCGATCCCGCCGATATATTGTTCGACAGGCAGCCATTTGGCGACTTCCGCCGCGTCGAACGGCTTGTCGCCGGGCTGGCTGGCGAAGCGCAGGAAGTACCAGGAGGAATCGACGAAAGTGTCGAGCGTATCGGTCTCGCGCTCGGCCTTGCCGCCGCATTCGGGGCAGTCGACGTGCTTCCACGTGGGGTGGCGCAGCAGCGGATTGCCCGGCGTCTTGAAGTCGACATCCTCGGGCAGGGTAACTGGCAGCTGGTCCTCGGGCACCGGCACCACGCCGCAGGCCTCGCAATGGATGAAGGGGATCGGCGTCCCCCAATAGCGCTGGCGCGACACGCCCCAGTCGCGCAGGCGCCAGACGGTCTTGCCGGAACCGCGCCCTTCGGCTTCGATCCGCCGAATGACCTCGGCCTTGGCGTCATCGACGCTCATGCCGGTGAGGAAATCGGAATTGACGATGACCCCGTCGCCGTTCTCGGCCTCGCCCGCGAAGGGCTTGTCCGCCTCTTCGATGGTGGCGGCGACAACGCGCGGGATCGGCAGGCCGTATTTGGTCGCGAATTCGAAGTCGCGCTGGTCGTGCCCCGGCACCGCCATGATCGCGCCGGTGCCGTAATCCATCAGCACGAAATTGGCGATGAAGACCGGCAGCTCTGCCCCGGTGAACGGATGTTTCGCGGTGATCCCGGTGTCGAATCCCAGCTTCTCCGCCGTTTCGAGTTCGGCGGCGGTGGTTCCGCCCTTCTTGCACAGCTCGACGAAGGCCTTTGCTTCATCGCTATGAGCCGCCACTGCCTGCGCAACCGGATGATCCGCAGCCACCGCGACGAAGCTCGCGCCGAAAATCGTGTCGGGCCGCGTCGTATAGACCGGCAGCTTGTCGCCATTCGACAGGTCGAAGCTGAACTCCAGACCAGTCGACTTGCCGATCCAGTTTTCCTGCATCAGACGCACCTTGTCGGGCCATCCCTCGAGCGCGCCCAACCCCTCGAGCAAATCCTCGGCGAAATCGGTGATCTTCAGGAACCACTGGTTGAGCTTGCGCTTCTGGACCTCCGCGCCCGAACGCCAACCCTTGCCGTCGATCACCTGCTCGTTGGCGAGCACGGTCATATCGACCGGGTCCCAGTTCACCTCTGCCTGCTTGCGATAGACGAGACCCGCCTCATACAGCTTCAGGAACAGCGCCTGTTCATGGCCGTAATAATCCGGCTCACAGGTTGCCAGTTCACGGCTCCAGTCGAGCGCAAAACCCAGCCGTTTCAGCTGCGCCTTCATGTTGGCAATGTTCTCGCGCGTCCAGCCGCCGGGATGGACGCCCTTTTCCATCGCCGCGTTTTCCGCGGGCATTCCGAAGGCGTCCCACCCCATCGGATGGAGCACTTCATGGCCGGTCATGCGCTTGTAGCGCGCCAGCACATCGCCCATCGTGTAATTGCGCACATGACCGATATGGATGCGCCCGCTGGGATAGGGGAACATCTCCAGCACATAGCTTTTCGGCTTCGCGGAATTGCTATTGGCAGCGAAGGTCTGCGCCTCGTCCCAGGCGCGCTGCCACCGCCCGTCAGCCTGCGACGGATCGAACGCCTGCCCGCTCATGATCGCCCCTAATCCTCTGGTCAGCCGGTAATCGCCTGGCGCCGCAAGGCGCGCGCCCGGGTCAGGATAACATCTTCCAGCTTCTGGACGGTTGCGGCCTGCACCGGCGCATCGACCCAGGTGCCGTTCTGCGCCACCTGGCGAGTCGCATTGACCTGCAGTGCGTCGGCGCGCAGGTCACGATCGAGGATCGACACTGACAGCTTGACCCGCTCCTTGGGATCGCTGGGGTTGGCGTACCAGTCGGTGACGATCACCCCGCCATTGCTGTCCGCCTGCAGCAGCGGTGCGAAACTCACGGTTTCGAGCGCCGCCTTCCAGAGGTAGGCGTTGACGCCGATAGTCGTGACGTTGGCCGCCGCGAGATCGGACTTGGGCCGCGCCTTGTGCGAGCAAGCACCGAGCGCCGCCAGCATGGCGACCGCGATGGCGGTGCGGGAAATTCGACGGGCAGAATAATGGGAGCGCATAGATGTCCTTGGTCTGTCGTTCCCGGCTCTATAACTTGCTGTGCGGTGCGGGCAAGCGCCGGACGCGGGCAAGATGCCCGGATCCATTGCCCATCCCCACGCTGAATGGGTAGTGAACTCGCCTGCCAGCGGTGCAAGTGCGCAACAGTTGAATCAATTCCGAGGGTTGGCCTTGTGGAAAAACTGGCAACATTTGTCTGGAGCGCCTATCTGTGGAACCGGATAGAGCCAGACGGTTATTCAGGGTGCATCGTGTATTGCGTGACAGGCCTGACAACCGGCTTTGTATGGGGATGAAAGGACAATGTCTAAGAAAGGCAGCAAATCCAGCGCAATGCGGGTGATTCCTGCGCTGCTGGCGGCTGCCGGTCTGGCATTTGCCCTGCCGTCTGTCAGCGGTGCGGTGGTCAGCAAGAATGCCCAACCCGCGTCGCGACTCGGGCTTGATTACGTCCCCTTCACCCCGGCCAAGGTGGATCCGCGGCTGGCCCGCGTGGTCGAGCAGGCGCTCGGCACGGACGGGCTACGATTTACACCTGCCGCGCGCCCGGAAAACGGGGATCGCGTTGTGACCATGGCGGTGCGAGTCGACCGGGCTACGGCCAAGGCGATTTCCTTCCGCGCGCCGATGGATGGCGCGGATAATGCCCGTCCAGGCCTCGGCACAACACCGTTGGTTGCCCCGACTCGCTTCAATCTCGGCACGGCACGCGGCTATCAGAGTTTTGCCCAGCCCACCGCCAAGCTCGCTCCATTGCAACCCGGTACGCGCGACATCGGCCTGCCTGACATGTCGCAGTTCAAGCTGGATGAAGGGGCAGAAGCGAGCAAGCCGTCGCGCCTGCAACCGCGAATCGCTTTCAAGCGCGACAACGAACCGGGTCATGGTCCGCGCGCCTATGACAGCGATATCGACCAGTTGGTTGACCTCGGCGGTGCCTATCGCATCACTCGCAACCTCGACGTGACCGCGGGCGTGCGTATGTCACAGCAGCGCGATCGCATCGCGCCGCTGACCGATGGGGTGGAAGACAGCAAGGCGATTTACGTCGGAACCCAGTTCCACTTCTGATCGTGCTGCCCCGGACGGCCTCACAATCGTATTCAGCAAGATTCCCTTTGCCCCTCAAGGCTCTTCTATCTACGCCTAGCGTAACGCTACGGAATGCTTGGGAGAGCAACACATGGGTAAAGTCGCTATCGTCACTGGCGGAACGCGCGGAATCGGTCGCGCGATCTGCGAACATCTGAAAGAGGACGGCTTCACCGTCGTCGCTAATTACGGCGGCAATGAGGAAAAGGCCCGCGCCTTTACCGAGGAAACCGGGATCGCCGCCTACAAATGGGATGTCGGCGACCATCAGGCATGCCTCGACGGTTGTGCGAAGGTCGCAGCAGAGGTCGGCCCGATCGATGCCGTCGTCAACAACGCCGGAATTACCCGCGACGGCACGCTCTTGCGGATGAGCTACGAAGACTGGAACGAGGTGATGCGAATCAATCTCGGCGGTTGCTTCAATATGGCCAAGGCTGTGTTCGACGGCATGAAAAGCCGGAACTGGGGCCGGATCGTCAACATCGGCTCGATCAACGGACAGGCCGGACAATACGGCCAGGTCAACTATGCCGCCGCCAAGAGCGGCATCCACGGCTTCACCAAGGCGCTGGCGCAGGAAGGCGCACGTTACGGCATTACCGTCAACGCGATCGCACCGGGCTATATCGACACCGACATGGTCGCCGCCGTGCCCGATACAGTGCTCGAAAAGATCGTCGCCAAGATTCCGGTCGGCCGACTTGGCCAGGCGCATGAGATCGCGCGCGGCGTGTCCTTCCTGTGCAGCGACAACGCCGCCTTCGTCACCGGCTCGACAATGAGCATCAACGGCGGCCAGCACATGTATTGATGAACGGCGCAAAGGGCGCGGCTTATGACCTGCCGCGCCCTACGCCATTTATGAAACGTAGATCCCCGCGACCTTCCACGTACCATCCTCGCGGACCAGCGATACGGTTTCGATCGCGCCCGAACGATTTGCGTAATCGGCTCGGTATTTGACCGCCACCAGACCTTGCGGCGAGGGCACATCATCCACACTCACCAGCTTGCGGGTCAACAGCTTGCCGAGATCGCCTTGAACGTGACTTGCGGTCTCGCTCCACCGCTCCAACGTGTTGGCTGCACGAAATTGCGATGCGGTTCCTGCGTAACTCGCTTTCCAGTCGCCCGCGTCAACAAGCTTGAGCCAGCGCCTCGCGACGGCATCGACCGCTGCATCGCTTGCGGTGATCTGGGCGGCGGGCGCATCCGCTTGGTCTGAACCCAAAGGGCTGGAAAGCAGCAGCGCTGCGATAAGAACGGTCATGATGGTGACTCCGATCAGCAGGGCGACTGTCCGCCCCTTGCCCCGTCCGCCGGGCTGGCAGACTTCGGGCACGGACGAGGCATCGCCTGCCATGACGCGACCGGCACCCCCCAAATCCTTGTCTACAAACGATTTGGGGCCAGCGTTCTCTGCCGCCGCCAGCTTGCGCGCGGCTTCGCGACTGCTGGAAACCCCCAGCTTGCGCCGAGCATTGCGCAGCCGTTCGTTGATTGTGTGCACAGACAGTTCAAGCTTGCGTGCCATCGATTTGGCATCGTGACCGCGCAGCATCAGCCGCAGCGTGTCCTTTTCCTTGTCGGTCAGCGCGTCGAGCCCGTCACTCATGGCTTGGCACTTTAAGCGCCCGGTCACAGCCAACCACCCCCAAAAAATTGGTATCGCGCCACTTGTCGCGCGCTAGAACAGGCCAATGCCTACGCCCTATCATCCGCCGGTAAAGCGTTCGGTCGCGATCAACGGTCACAAGACGTCGATCAGCCTCGAACCCGTGTTCTGGGATATGCTGCGCACAGCCGCCACGCGCGATGGGGTGCCTCTGGCGGCATTGGTCGCGCGGATCGATGCCGAGCGTATCAAGGCCGATCCCGCGCCGGGCCTTGCCGGAGCGATCCGGGTCTGGCTTGTGACACGGCAACTGGGCAGCGAGAATTGCCTTGCTGCCCCCTCAACCTGATCGTTTGCTATCAGTAGTTTGCCGGTGGATCGCTCGCCAATCTGCTCCAAGGCCAATGGTTTCGTATCGCTGTCGGAATGAGTTCCATCGCGATGGCACTGTGGACGTTGGCGCCCGACAAGTTGGACGGCGCCACCGAATCTGCCGCACCTCGTTTTGGTGCGTTTCTCACCACCACCATTTCCTTCTTCATCGTCGCGGCGCTGGGGCTATGCACTCTGTACGCGCAACTAGCTTCCAACCGATCAAAGCCCGGATAGCACCGCGCCAAGGTTGTTTCGACGCCGATAGTCAGACTCGCCCTTGATTTTTGCTTAGCCAAGTTGTCTGGAGCGCGGCATCCTTCGGGCGAACCAAGGGCGAGTCAGTGACACAATCGAAGTGGATGCGGGTGCTGCTGATTGCGGCGATCCGCCAGCGGCGCATTCTGCGACAGAGCGAACTCGCCTTCATCGCGCTCGCCTGTCTCGTCGGGATCGGGGCCGGTCTGCTGACGTTCGGACAGCAATTCATCGCCCACGGCCTCCAGCGGCTGCTCTACGGGATCGACGCCAATCGGCTCAGCGCACTGGCTGCGATCGATCATCCGTGGCGGTTGCTTGCGCTTCCGCTCGGCGGCCTGTCTCTGGTCGGTGTTGCCTATGCCTTGCGCAAACGGCGTGCCCCGATCGATGTCGTGGAAGGCAATGCCATGCATGGCGGGCGCATTCCCCTGCGCGACAATCTCATCATCTCTGTGCAGACGATGCTTTCCAATGGCACCGGCGCATCGGTTGGGCTGGAAGCGGCTTATGCACAGATGGGCGGCGGACTCGGTTCGCTCGCCGGGCAATGGATGCATCTGCGCCGCAAGGATCTGCGCACGCTGGTTGGTGCCGGAGCGGGTGCGGCGATCGGGGCGGCCTTCGGTGCACCGCTGACCGGAGCGTTCTACGCCTTCGAAATCGTCATCGGTTCTTATGTCCCCGCGTCCATCGCCCCGGTGGTGGCCGCATCGCTGATGGGAACGGTGGCCTCGCAATGGCTGGGGGTCGAACCCTATCTGATCGCGACCAGCGCCTCGCTAAATCTGACTTTCACCGATTATCTCGCCTATGCCGCATTGGGCCTGCTGTGTGCCGCGCTGGGCATTTTTATTATGCGCCTTGTGACCGCAGCCGAAATGAACGTGCAGGGGTCGAAGCTGCTGGGGCGATGGAAGCCGCTCGTCGGCGGGCTACTGCTGATTCCGATCGCATATATATCGCCGCAAGCCCTGTCCTCAGGGCATGGCGCTCTGCATCTGGACCTGCTGCTGCGACCAGCTCTCTCGGTGCTGCTGGTGATTATCGCCTGCAAGATCGCCGCTTCAGTGATATCTCTGAGTTTCGGTTTCCGCGGAGGATTGTTCTTTGCTTCGCTGTTTCTTGGCTCGGTGGTGGGTCAGGCTTTTGCGCAAGCAATCAATCTGCTCGGACTGGGGTTCACCCTCGACCCGGTCGACGCCGCGCTCGTCGGGATGGCGGCGCTCAGTGTGTCGATCGTCGGCGGTCCAATGACCTTGGCGATGCTGGCGCTCGAGATCACACACAATTTCGCGCTGACCGGCGTCGTGCTGACCGCGGCCATCCTGTCGACCGCCGCAACGCGGGAGGCTTTCGGCTATTCGTTCTCGACCTGGCGCCTGCATTTGCGCGGCTCCTCCATGCGCAGCGCGCGCGATATCGGCTGGTCCATCTCTTTAACGGCCGGGCGGGTCATGCGCCGCGACTGGGTTTCGATCGAGGAGACAGCCAAAGTTCGCGAGTTCCGGCGGCGCGTTCCTCTTGGATCGGCGAGCAAGGCAATCCTCAACGATCGCCAGGGGCGCTATGCGGGTATCGTCTCGACCGCTACTGCGCACCGGGAAGACATCGCTCCTGATGCGCCGCTGTCCTCGATTGCTACACTCAAGGATTTTGCGCTGGTCCCGGCTACGCGGATCGACGATGTGCTCAAGAGTTTCGACCGCCATGCGGTCGACGAACTGGCCGTGATCGACGCCAACGATTCCGTCATCGGTGTGGTAACAGAGAAATATGCGCGCCGTCGCTATGCGGAGGAGATCGAACTGAGCCAGCGCGAATTGTTCGGCGAAATGTGATTGGAGCCCCTCGCTCTCGAGGGTTTTAAGATCGCAATCAGCCTCGATCCCGTGTTCTGGACCATGCTTCGCACAGCCGTCACGCGCGATGGGGTGCGTCTTGCGGCATTGGTCGCGCGAATCGATGCCGAGCGTATCAAGACAGATCCTGCGCAGGGCCTTGCCGGTGCGATCCGGGTCTGGCTTGTGACACAGCAAAAGGGCAGCGAGAATAGCCTCGCTGCCCCCTAACCTGATCGTTTGCTATCAGTAGTTTGCCGGCGGATCGCTCGCAGGGAAGCTCTGGTCGCTGTCTTCGTCGACCTCCGTCCATGCGCGCGCCGGCTTGTCGCGCATCGATTCGGGTCCGGCGTTGCGAATCGAGCCTTCGCCCTGTCCGCCAGCAAAGGCCGGTTCGGCCTCACGCTGCGTTTTCTCGTAATAGCGATACCCGGCATAGCCGAGCGCGCCGAGTGCAAGTAGTTTGAACATGGGTAATCCTTTCGCGTCCTTGTACCTAATGGACGCGAGAGGAGGCCGCCTGTTCCCGTTCAGTCGTCTCCGACCCGCTCGATATCCGCTCCGATCAGCTTGAGTTTTTCCTCCAGCCGCTCGTAACCGCGGTCGAGGTGGTAGATCCGACGGACCTCGGTTTCACCCTCGGCAGCAAGCGCAGCGATGATCAGGCTCATCGAGGCGCGCAGATCGGTCGCCATGACTGCCGCACCAGTAAGCGAAGCAGGACCTTTGACGACGGCGGTGCGGCCCGAAACTTCGATGTCGGCACCCATGCGCCTGAGTTCCGGCACATGCATGAACCGGTTTTCGAAGATCGTTTCGTTCAGCACGCTGGTGCCTTCCGCCTTGAGCAGCAGGCTCATCAACTGTGCTTGCATGTCTGTGGCAAGTCCCGGATAGGGCGCGGTAGAGAGGTTCACGGGCTTGAGTGGTCCGTTCGCCGCGACCCGCACACCGCCCGCGTCACTTTCCACCTCGCAGCCGATGTTGCGCAGCGCGTGGAGCGTTGCGCCCATGTCTTCGCCATTGGCGCCTTCCAGATACACCTCGCCACCGGTGATGGCCGCCGCGCAGGCATAAGACCCCGCCTCGATCCGGTCGGCCATGACCTTATATGTTGCGCCGTGCAGTCGCTTCACGCCGTGGATGGTGATGTCGGAACTTCCGATCCCATCGATCTTTGCGCCCATTGCAACGAGCAAATTGCACAGATCGACGATCTCGGGTTCGCGCGCGGCATTGAACAGGCGGCTGGTCCCGCTCGCCAGAACCGCCGCCATCAGCGCATTCTCGGTCGCGCCAACCGAAACCACCGGAAAATCATATTCGCCGCCCGGCAGTTTGCCTCCGGGAGCAGTGGCCTTCACATAGCCCGCCGCCAGTTCAATCTCCGCTCCAAAAGCCTCCAGCGCTTTCAAATGCAGGTCGATCGGGCGGTTGCCGATGGCGCACCCACCCGGCAGAGATACGGTCGCCTCGCCCGTGCGTGCCAGCAGAGGGCCGAGTACCAGGATCGAGGCGCGCATCTTGCGCACCAGGTCATAGGGCGCGACGTTGGAGGTGATCCGCGGCGCTTCCAGCGTCATCACGCGCCCGAAATCTTCCGGGCGCGAGCCTTGGACGCTGGTGGTGACGCCGAACTGGTTCATCAGGTGCTGAAACCCATCGATGTCCGCCAGCCGCGGCAAATTGCGCAGCGTCAGCGGCTCTTCGGTCAGCAGCGCGCAGGGGATCAGAGTGAGCGCGGAATTCTTCGCGCCGGAAATCGGCAGGGAACCGGATAGGCGGTTGCCGCCTTTAATGATGAGCTTATCCATGGGGCCTGCCTTAAACACTTTGCAACGGGTGGCAAAGCACTGCCCATGCTCCTAGGAAAACGCTGACTTGGGCGCGAGATGCCGCGCGAACATTGCTTGGGGATACCGATGAATTCGCACAAACCGATCAAGAAAGCCGTCTTTCCCGTGGCCGGCATGGGCACGCGCTTCCTGCCAGCAACCAAGGCGATCCCCAAGGAATTGCTGCCCATAGTCGATCGCCCGCTGATTCAGTACGCCGTGGACGAGGCGCGCGAAGCGGGGATCGAGCAAATGATCTTCGTTACCGGTCGGGGCAAGACGGCAATCGTCGAGCATTTCGACATGGCCTACGAGCTTGAGACCACCATGACAGAGCGCGGCAAGTCGCTCGCCGTGCTCGATCCGACTCGCGCCACGCCGGGCGATATCATCACCGTGCGCCAACAGGTGCCCATGGGTCTCGGCCATGCGATCTGGTGCGCCCGGGCGATCGTGGGCGATGATCCTTTTGCGATTTTCTTGCCCGACGAACTCATGGTCGCCTCAAAGGGCGGCACCGGCTGCATGAAGCAGATGGTCGAGGCCTATAACGAAGTTGGCGGCAACCTGATCTCGGTGCTCGAAGTTCCGCAAGAGGATGTGTCCAGCTATGGCGTGATCGCGCCCGGCAAGGACCTGTCCGATACTTTGACCGAGGTTACCGGGCTGGTCGAGAAGCCGTCTCTTGCCGAAGCACCGTCGAACAAGATCATCTCGGGCCGCTACATTCTCCAGCCCGAGGTAATGGGCGTGCTGAAGGATCAGGGCAAGGGCGCGGGCGGTGAGATCCAGCTGACCGATGCCATGGCCCGCATGATCGGCAACCAGCCGTTTCACGCGGTGACATTTGCCGGACGGCGCTTCGATTGCGGCAGCAAGATCGGGTTCGTCGAAGCGACCTTGGCATTGGCGCTGGAACGCGAAGACATGGGCGCCGATGTGCGCGCGATGGCCAAGCGGCTGCTCCGCGACTAAAAACACCCGGCCTGAATAGCCGGACGCGGTTTGACAATCGGCATCAGCCGGAAAACATCCATTCGCGGGGGGGCATTCGGACCGTTTATGAAACAATTCCTCAGATCCGAAATCGGCAGCCAGATGCTGCGCTTCCTGGTTTCGACTGGTTTCAGCGCAGCCATGTCTTTCGGTCTGCCTGTTGCGCTGCATGAACTTGCAAACGCCCCAAAGACCACCGCCGTCGCCATCGGCTTTGTTACCGCTTATCTCGGCAACATTCTGCTTCTCAGACTGTATGTGTTCCGTTCAAGCGGCTCATGGCTGCACCAGATGTCGCGCTATATTCCCACGAACGGATTTTTCCGCCTGTGCGAGTATTTTGCCGTTGTCGGTCTTTTCCAGCATCTGGGTGTCGATTACCGGGTGGCGATACTTCTGGTTCTCGCAACCTCGTCAATCATCAAGTTCTTTGCCTACAGGTTGATTTTCGGTCACCGCTCCGACCGTGCCCGTTCGGCCGCGGAGCTCCAGGTTTCTGACCCGCTCGAGCGTTAGTTCCATCAGCTGCCGGTTCCGGCCGACCAGGTCGGCGAGCAGGCCCATGACGAATGTCACCGTTCCGGCAGTCATCATCGCGGTGCCGATCACCAATGATTGAATTTTGCCGGCGCCACTGAAAAACAAATAGAAGTACAGGAAGCGGATGATCGGGATCATGCCGATAATGGCAATCACCGCACCGATCGCCGAGAAGATGCGCAGCGGCTGGTACATCGCATACATGAGCAATGTCGTTGCGCCCGATTTCTTGATGAAGCTCGGGATCGACTTGAACAGGCGTGAATCGCGCGTTTTGGCATTCGTTCGCACGGGAACGCTGGCCACGGCCATGCCCTTATGCCCGGCCTGGATCAGCATCTCGATCGTATAACTGAACGAGGACACAATATTGATGCGAAGCGCCGCCGCGCGGGAAATCGCGCGAAAACCGCTGACGGCATCGGGTATCCTGACGGTCGAGAACGTCCGCACGACAGAGCTTCCGAACTTCTGGAGCAACCGTTTCCCGGGCGAAAAATGCTCGATCTTGCCGGTTTCGCGGTCACCCACGACAATTTCAGCTTCGTGGCGGATGATCGGCTGGACCAGATTGGCGATGTCTCCGCCGTAGTACTGGTTGTCGCCGTCAGTATTCACGATGATGTCCGCACCGGCACCCAGCGCATAATCAAGTCCGCGCGCAAAGCTGCGCGCCAGACCGAGATTGGACGGATTCACCAAAACGTGGTGCACGCCAAGCCTTCTGGCGAGCTCAGCGGTTCCATCACTCGATCCATCATCGATAACGAGATATTCGATGACATCTATGCCGGCAATTTCGCGCGGGAGATCGGCAACCGTCTGCTCAAGTGTTCCACACTCGTTGTAGCACGGTATCTGGATTATAAGTTTCATTCGTCCCCTCCCGACTACCGCGTGGCCCTAGTCCGTTTGGCAGACTCAACTTTGCGCATCGTTAGAACGACTGCTCCTACAAAGGGAAGAAGCCAGATCAACCGCATTTGATAACGTGCATGGGCCGTCGAAAGGGCGCCGCAAATCGCGTCATTTGCAAGGATCGCGACTAGCACGAGCGCGCAATAAATTGCGATGTCGTCTTTCGAGAAATCGCGTCTGATCGCCGCACGCGACAAATACCACATGACAACAAGCAGCGCGCCCAACGAGGTGACGATCGTGGCGACCACGCTGAATGACGTTGGCATGGTATTCCGTGCCGCTCGCGTCGTGGCAATATCGGCAGCGATAGACGCAGGATATCGTATCGCAAGACCGTCCACGCGAGAGCCGGGATAATTGAAATTGGCGAGGTCGAAGCCGACCAGCATTTTTATCGCCCCCTGCACGGAAGTCCCGATAACGGTGCCGGGTTCGTATTTCAGAACAGCCAAGGCAAATCGCTTGTCCTCACGCGCCATCCGCTTTTGTTGGGCTGCGGTCGCCACTTGGAAAACCCCCTGCCCCTCGCGGTCGCTCCAGAGGAAATAATCGCTGGGTTGAGGAAGATTGGCAAGATGTTGGCACAGTTCCCAGCTGTTCGGCTTCGTCGGGCAAGTTTCACGCAAGTACGCCAGCCCAGGTCCATCTTCGGTCAGGCGAGCGGAAAGAAACGGCGGAGACATCGGCTGGGTGCGCAATGCACGCTCAACCGAGACATTGAAGGCAAGATTCCCCAGCACTGCGATGAGCACGATCGGAATTGGCATCATCGCCGCTTGCCAGCTGATCCGTCCGAGCAGCCAGAGCAAGCCACCCAATAAGCCGATAACGATCGTGAGCAGCAGGATCGTCGTGTGAAAGCTGGCCATGATGCCGCAAGCGAGTGCCAGCAATACCCGTTCGCGGCGCGACAGTCTGGCCCAGAAGACGATCAGCGTGGCGAGAGAAAGGATGAGCATACCGGAATAGATGTCCGGCATCAGCATCGAAACATAGAATGGTAGTGGAGACAGGAACACGAGTACAGCAAGGCCGATGTAAGGCCAAAATCGTCGTTCCGCGGGCAGCCCGCGCAAGGCGACAGAACTACAGAAGATCAAGAGCCCGGCAACCAGCAACGCCTGCAAGGCAATTGCAGCCCATGCACCGAGCGCCCGCATCGGGAAATAGACCAGAAAACCGTAATAGATCGACCGTCCTTTGAGAACCGGCCGGGTCGGTTGCAGGACATTATCCCGATCTGACATGCCATGCGCATTCACTTGCGCTTGCGAATGGTCTGCAGAACCGATTTTGATCCTGTCGGACCATTCCGATGGGGAGCCTGTGACAAACAATGTCGCCGCATCGGCGGAGCGGATATAAGAGCTGGTGTCTGGAAACCAGAAGGGCCCGCCGTTGATATAGGCTGGCCACAACAAGCTGATAGCCGTCGCAATGATAAGAAGGAACCCGCGAAGCTTCATTGGAAAAGATGTCCTTTAGCGTTCGAGTGATTTCCACTTAAAAATCAATTGCCTAACGTAACCACTGCATTGCGGTGAACGCCCGTTGAAATCCCGGCCCTCATGTTAAAATGCTGCACTGCAAATAGAAGCTGTTCGCTTTCGGGTAGTCAACAGCAATGAACGCCCAACCTGCCGACCTGTGCCAATTTTGTCCAAAAACCCGTGAAATCACTACCGCGAGAGGATTCTGAGTCACCAGTCCTGGTCGCGAATGCCGTCAACTTAGCGTTCAACAATTCGCAACGACAAACGATTGAGGCCGCAAATGAAGGTGCTCATAGCGCATACTGGATCGCCTTCCAGCTCGACCGTCTCGATCCGGTCAAGCAATTCTCCGGGCAGGGTTCGCATTTCCACAAGGGCGAGATGGCGGTTGGCGCTGAGACCGGTATCGAATTTGCGCGGATCCTCGAACTGCACCTAGCCTTGGTGGGCACCGACATATTTGAGCATCAGCCGGTCGACCTTGGTATCTTCGGGCGAGGGCGCGGCGCTTACGCCGCCGCTCCTTCCGCGGCCTTGAGCTTATACTCGTCTCGCAACTCGCGCTTGTAGAGCTTGCCGTTGGCCTCGCGCGGCAAATCGGCCCGGAAATCGAATTGCTTCGGCATCTTTATGCGGCTGAGACTGGGAGCGAGGAAGTCGCGCAATTCCTGCTCCAGGCCCTCGCCAGCCTCATCCATGTCTATCGGCTGGATGACCGCAACGACCCGCTCGCCAAGGTCAGCATCCGGCGCGCCGATCACCGCCGCGTCCATCACCTTGTCATGGGTGACGAGCAGGTTCTCGATCTCCTGCGGATAGATATTGACGCCACCGGAAATGATCATGTGGCTCTTTCGGTCGGTGAGGTAGAGATAGCCGTCAGTATCGAGATGGCCGATGTCGCCCAGCGTCATCCAGCCGCGCTTGTGCATCGCCTCTGCGGTTTTGACCGGGTCGTTGTGGTAGGTCGGGACGCTATCATTCTCGAAATAGATCAATCCGTCGCTTTCGGGTGGCACTTCCTTACCATCCGGGTCGCATACGTGCACCGTACCGTGGATCGCCTTGCCCACGCTGCCGGGATGGGCCAGCCAGTCCTCCGATTTGATCAGCGTCATGCCGATCCCTTCCGACCCTGCGTAATATTCGATGATGATCGGGCCCCACCATTCGATCATCGCCCGTTTGACCGGCACCGGGCAAGGTGCAGCGGCGTGGATGGCGCGCTTATGGCTCGACAAATCGTAACGGCTGCGCACCGCCTCATCGAGTTTGAGCATACGCACGAAATGGGTCGGCACCCACTGGCTGTCGGTCACGCGATAGCGCTCGATTACGGCCAGCGCCTCCTCGGGATCGAATCGCTCCATGACAATCACCGTGCCGCCCAGACGCTGCGCAGTCGTGCACCAAGCAAGCGGCGCAGCATGATATAGTGGCGCGGGCGAGAGATAGACCATGCTGCCATCGGTCGGCATCCCCGCGCCCATTACCGCCAGCCCGACCAGCGCGTTCACCGCCAGCACGTCGTCATTTTCCGGCGGCTTGGGCTTGACCCCCTTGGGACGTCCCGTGGTTCCGGAGGAATAAAGCATATATTGCCCGGGCAGCGGGTCATCGAGCGGCGCATCGTCATGCTCCGCCAGCGCGGCCTCCAGATCATCTGCGCCGCCTTCGCCCAGCACCAGGAACGAGCAGCCGCTGCACTCGCGGCGCAATTCGGCAACGAGATCGGCATATTTCACCGAGGTGACCAGCATCCCGGCCCCGGCATCCTGCATAATGTATGCAATCTCGGGAGCGGTGAGCCGGGTCGATACCGGGACCATCATCGTGCCCGCACGCTGCGAACCCCACACCAGCTGCAGATAGAGCGCGTGGTTTTCCATGAGCACGGCGAAACGGTCGTCGCGCCCCAGTCCTTTGCCGCGCAGCAACCGGGCGAAGCGGTTGGCCGTGCGATCCATTTCGCCATAGCTGATCGTCTGCCCGCTGGCGGCCATGATGATCGCGGGATGATCGGGGCGCGCCTGCGCATGGGTAATCGGATGCATCGTGTTCTCTCCCAACCGGCCTCTTGGCGGACCGAATAGTTGCGAGAAGAAACCTACGCCTCTGGAGAGTACGGGCAAGAAAAAAGGCAGCAGGTTTCCCTGCCGCCTCTTCGTCCCCAGCCCGTCAGCCAGACAGTAAGATTATTCGCTGTCGTCGTCGCTGTTGTCCATCATCGCCAGCATCGGTGCCGTCGGGTCGCCCTGCGCTTCCATATAGGGCGCAGGATTGACGGCATGGCCATCGACGCGGACTTCATAGTGCAGATGCGGGCCGGTCGAACGACCGGTCGAGCCGACATAGCCGATCAGCTGGCCCTTCTTGACGGTCTCGCCGGCGTGAACCGCAACCTTGGAAAGGTGGCCGTACCGCGTTTCCATATCCGCACCGTGTTCGATGGCGATATAATTGCCATAGCTCGAGAACGGACCTGCACGCTCGACGACGCCATCCGCCGGAGCATAGACCGGCGTCCCGCGCGGCGCGGCAAGATCGATGCCCTTGTGCATCCGCAGGCCGCCGAGCACGGGATGCTCACGCTCACCGAATGGGCTGGTCACCCGGAAATTGTTGACCGGGGTGCGCGACGGGATCGCAACGCTGTTGGCAATCGTGCGCGGCTGGCTCTGCTGGGCACTCCAGCTGGCAAAGAGCTGGTGAAACTGGGTGTCGGGGTTCTGGTTGGTGACGCCCGTGCCCGCTGCGGGCTGGACCACCGGGGCAACATAATTGGGAGATTCAGCAGAAGCCGGAGTGGCTGCGATCCCGAAAACTGCGGCTGATGCCGCAAGCACGACCGTAGCGCGCCGAATAATGCGATTGTCCATATTTGACCCGTCCAACCCGCGACTTGTGTCGCGACCCTTCTTTTCTGACCGAATGGAACGCCCCCGCGTTTCCGCCCGGCTTTGCGTTTGACTTCGGAACCCTCCGCCGTCTCGTGAGTTAGTGGTTAAGGGCGCAAAGGTTTACGAAGCAATACCCGCGTAATAGCCGCGCGGCAGACCGGCTGCTTGGCGCGCCGAGTCGTTGAATGGTGCTTTAATGCGCCCCACGAAATGCTTCCTGACAAGATTTTGCCATAATTTCCGCGGGCATTCGTCGCGGGTGAGGCTCACCTTGTCGAAGTGCTTTACACCGATTCCTACATGGCGGACTTCGTCGTCAAGGATTCGAGACAGGATCAGCGCGCCCGATTCGTCACCGCCTTGGCGTATGCGATCAATCATTGCGGGCGTAACATCCAGCCCGCGCGCTTCCAGCACCATCGGCACGACGGCCAGTCGGGCAGCGACATCACCTTTGGTGTCGCAGGCCGCCTGCCATAACCCATCGTGCACCGGGAGAGCGCCGTAGAGGCTGCCGAACTGGCCAAGCTTGCGAGCCAGCAGGGCGAAATGCATCGCTTCGTCGGCGGCAACTCCGAGGAAATCGGAGACGAACTCTTCGCCCTGCTGCGCCCCGAAGCGGCCAGCCATGTCGAGCGCCAGATCGATCGCCACGAATTCGATATGCGCCAGCGCGTGCCACGATGCGACTTGCGCTCGCAAGGACCCGCCACGTCCGCGCCTCGGCATTTGCGTTGGCGGCAGCAGTTCGAGTCCGTCCGGCCAGACTGGCCGATCTGGCATGGGCTCAGGAAAGGAAAATACGAGCCGCCCGAGCCGCCAGTCGCGCGCAACCCGGCGTGTGGCGCGAATTTTCTCCTTCGGCTCCCCGGTCAGCAAGGCAGCGCGGATCGCCGAGCCCAGCGATGGCTTATCCGCACTCACGCAGAGCGCGCGGCTGCGAGCACTTCGGCGGCGTGGCCCTTGACCTTGACCTTGTTCCAAACGCGCTCGATACCCCCGTCAGGCCCGACCAGATAGGTCGTGCGGACCATGCCCATGAAGCTTTTGCCGTACATCTTCTTCTCCGCCCAAACGCCGAGCCGATCGGACAGCCCGTCCTCCTCGCGATCGGTCGCCAGCGGCACTGTCAGCGTATGCTTGGCGATGAAATTGCGATGCTTTTGGGGCGAATCCTTACTGATCCCGAGCAGCGCCACGCCAGCTTCGTCGAAATCGGGCTTGAGCGCTGAAAAATCGGTCGCCTCTGTAGTGCATCCGGGCGTGTTGTCCTTGGGATAGAAGAACAGTACGACCCGCCTGCCGGAAAAATCGCCAATGCTAACGGTCCCGCCGTCCGGGGTCTCCAGAGAAATATCGGGAATGGGGTCGCCCACCGCTGCCGTGTCGCTCATGTCGTTTCCAGCTCCTCGTTGAAATGCTGTTTCCAGCCGCTCGCTACAGCTTCGCGCGCGCTATTCAAACCGTCGAGTAGTCCGGCGATATCGCCATGACCGGTCTGCCGTGCGAGAACCCCCGCCGCGCTCCCCACCGGCATTTCCAGTTCAGGCGCCAGCAGCCGCGCCCCGACCAATAGCCGCGTCATCAGCCGATGGGCTTCGATCAGTTCCGGCGCAAGGAGCTCTGCTTCGACCAGCGCGACGACCGCTGAATCGAGATCGGGTGTTAGCGCAATCCTGTCGCGCAGTTGGAGGAAGTGAACCAGGAATTCGAGATCGACCAATCCGCCACGCAGCAGCTTGGCATCGAGTGGACCGCGCGGTGGCTTGTGCTGAGCCATCTCGAAGCGCATCGCCAGAACGTCGCCGCGCAGCTTGTCGGGAGCGCGCGGGATATTGAGGATCGTCTGGACGATCGCATCCAGTTGCGCAGACGCTTCAGGCGACCCGGCCAGCACCCGTGCGCGGGTCAACGCCATATGCTCCCATGTCCAGGCGTCTTCGCGCTGGTAGCGCTCGAATGCCGTCAGTCCTACCGCCAGCGGCCCTTGCGCGCCTTGCGGACGCAATCTCGTATCGACCTCGTACAGCGCACCCTCAGCGGTCGGGACGCTCAGAGCGGCAGTTACGCGCTGAGCGAGTCGATTATAATAAAGCGTTTTGCCAAGTGGTCGCGGACCATCCGATTCGCCCTCTCCTTCAGTGAAGAGGTAGATGACATCGAGATCGGACGCATGGGTCAGCGCACCACCGCCAAGCCTCCCGAGGCCCAGTACCAACAATTCGCTGCCCTCGATCCGGCCATGGACGGTAGCAAACTCGTCCTGCGCCTTCTGACTGGCGACTTCTATGGCCGCCTCCGCCACGCGCGACAGCCCGGCTGCGATATCCAGCGGATCTTGCGACGCCTCGATCAATTGCATCCCGAAGGCAAAGCGCCGTTCGCTGACCACCACACGGATGCGGTCGAGCGCCTTTTCATAGGTGTCGCCCACCTCGCGACGGCGCATGTCCCCCGCCAGTTCGTCGACGCTGGCGGTCGACGTAAACGCACTGCGATCGATCAGCGTGCCCAGCAGTTCGGGTCGACGCGCTAGTTCGTCGGCCAACGGCGGGGCGATGGCGAGGCAATCGATCAACAGATCGAGCAGCCCGGGTCGTGCTTCGAGCAGGCGGAAAATATTGATCGCGCTGGGCAGGCGTTCGAGCAGCGTTTCCCACCGCACCAGCGCCAGCTCGCCATTTTCCGCGCCGTCGAAAGCCCCAAGCAATTGCGGGCGGATAGCATCGAAGGCGGCAATGGCCGCCGGGCTGCGCAGGGAGCGATAGCGTCCGTCGGTCCAACGCTCGACCCGCTCGATGAGCTGTTCGGGCGCGCTCGCCCCGGCCAACTCGCAACTGGGCCTTTCGGGACCATCGATCAGCCTGTCGAAGCGCGACGCCACATCTGCACAAACGTCCCGCAATTGCTCGACCAGTTCGCGCCCACCCTTGAACCCATCGAGCCGCGCAACATTGTCGAGCGCGTCGCCTTCTGGAAGCGTGTGGGTCTGATGATCGCCCACCATCTGCAAGCGGTGCTCGACGATGCGCAGCCGATCGTAGGCCTTGCCGAGGACCTGCGCGTCTTCGCTCGTGATGATCCCTGCTTGCGCCAGCGCATCGAGTGCAGCCCGCGTGCCGCGCTGACGCAGCTTGGGATTGCGCCCGCCATGAATCAGCTGGTGCGTCTGCGCGAAGAACTCGATCTCGCGAATGCCTCCGCGCCCCTGCTTGAGATTGAAACCGGGTCCGGGCTCGGTCGGTCCGGCATAGCGATCGCGAATCCTGAGCGAGAGGCGCCGGCTTTCCTCGATCGCCCCGAAGTCGAGGCTCTTGCGCCATACGAACGGTCGGATCGTGTGGAGGAATTTCTGACCGGCCGCGACATCGCCTGCCGCAGCGCGCGCGCGAATGAAGGCGGCCCGCTCCCATGCCAACGCCGAGCTTTCATAATGAGACAGCGCTGCGTCGAGCGAGATGGCAAGCGGGCTCACTTCGGACGCCGGACGCAGGCGCAGATCGACTCGAAAGACATACCCGTCCTGCGTGTTTTCCGAGAGCAGCCGCATAATCTCGCGCGCATAGCGCTGCGCCGCCTCGCCCGGTTCGTCACGCTCGCGCCGCGGCAACGTATCGGGATCATAGAGCAGGATCGGATCGATGTCCGAGCTGTAGTTGAGCTCACCCGCACCGTGCTTGCCCAGCGCCAGTGCGATGAAACCGGCAGGCTCGGCATTCTCCACCCGCCCCGTGATCGCGGTGGCAATCGCGCGGTCGAGCGAGCGGTCGGCCAACGCGCTCAATTCGCCCATCACCCGGCTAAGCGGGAAAGCCCCGGCCAGATCACCGATAGCCAACGCGACCGCCAGCGCCAGCCGCTCGCGGCGCATCGCGACCGCCGGATCGGCGTCTTCACGCCCTGCCTGCCGAGCATAATCGAGGGCATCCTCAGCCCGGCCTGCCGCGAGGAGATCGGCAAGCTCTGGCAATCTGTCGAGACCATGCGCGAGAAAAGGAGCATGGGTTCGAGCGCGAACAAGCGCCCCATCCCAGTCAGCTTCGGAGACAAGCTTTCCCATCGCGCTGCCATGCCCTGCGTCCGTCCGGCGAACAAGTCGCGGTTGAACGCAGCCCGCTTGCCCCTGCCCGGCATTGCTGCCAAATCGCTCGCACGTTCTTGATCAGAGAGGGGTCTCACATGTTCCGCAAATTCGCCATCGCCGCCAGCGCCATCGCGCTGACCTCCTGCGCCAGCACTCCCATCGACACCTCGATGATCTCTGTACCGGCGGAAACCGACCTCACCGCCGCGCAGGCGGAAGTCGCCGTGGCACCCTCGATTCCGCTGATGAAGGCAGTGACCAAGCGCCTCTCGCAGGACGATTTCGAAGGCCGGGCACCGAGCACCGCCGTCGAAACGAAAATCCTCGATTACATCGTGTCGGAGTTCAAAAAGGTCGGGCTGAAGCCGGGCAACCATGGTCAATGGCTTCAGGAAGTGCCGACGGTCGAAATCACCGGGGGCGATTATACGCCGCTGACCATCAAAGGCGGCGCGCAGCCACTGTCGTTTAATTTCGGCGATCAATATGTTGCCGTCAGCTACCGCGTGACACCCAAGACCGAAATCAAGGACAGCCCACTGGTGTTCGTCGGATACGGCATCAACGCGCCCGAGCTGGGCTGGAACGATTATGCCGGTATCGACATGCACGGCAAGACGGCGGTGATCCTGGTCAATGATCCCGACTATGCGATGAACGAGCAGACCGGGCTCTTCAAAGGCCGCCGGATGACCTATTATGGGCGCTGGACCTACAAGTTCGAAGAAGCTGCGCGCCAGGGTGCCGCCGCAGCAATCATCGTCCATGACACCTTCCCCGCCGCCTATGGCTGGAACGTCGTCAACTCCAGCTGGACCGGCGCGCAATATTACGTCCAGAAGAAGAACGACAACATGGATCAGACCATGGCCAATGGCTGGGTCCAGAAGCCTGTCGCCGAAGCAATCCTGCAGGATGCCGGGCAGGATCTGGCATCGCTGACCGCCGCCGCTCAGCGCAAGGGCTTCAAGGCCGTCCCGCTAGGCCTCACCGCCAGTTTCGGTTTCGACAACAAGATCCGTCGGGCGACTTCGCACAATGTCGTGGGCATCCTGCCCGGAACCAAGCGCCCCAACGAATACGTGCTCTATTCCGCACACTGGGACCATCTGGGCCACTGCACGCCCGACAAGACCGGTGACGACATCTGCAATGGCGCGGTCGACAATGCCACCGGTGTCGGCGCGATCACTGCGCTGGCCGATGCCAATCATCGCTATGGCCCCGCCGAAAGGAGTCAGGTGTTCATCGCGCTGACACTGGAGGAATCGGGCCTGTTGGGATCGGAATATTACGCCCAGAACCCTATCTATCCGCTCAACCGCACGGTCGGCGGGGTCAATATCGACGCATTGCTGCCGGGAGACCGCGCACGCGACTATTCGATGACCGGCGGTGACAAATCGCAGCTGACCGACCTGTTCCGCCGCGCCCTGAAGGATCAGGGACTTTATGAATCCGCCGAGGAATCGCCGGAAAAGGGGCATTATTACCGCTCTGACCATTTCAGCTTCGCCAAGCGGGGCGTGCCGATGTTCGATATCGGACGCGGGACCGACTGGGTTCATGGCGGCAAGGCGGCTGGGGAAGCTGCGGCCAAAGATTATGTCGAGAACCGCTATCACCAGCCGAGCGACGAATGGTCCGACAACTGGAACTGGGCTGGGATCACCCAGGATCTCGGCCTTTATTACCAGCTCGGCCGGATGCTCGCCGACAGCGACGTGTGGCCCAATTGGCGCAAGACCGATGAATTCCGCGCAGTGCGCGACAAGGATTGCGCGAAAGCTGATGCGGGATGTTGAGGTGAAATCGCGTTTATGACCCTTCGAATGCCGCCCGAATGGGCACCGCAGGAATGGCTCTGGATCGGCTTTCCTCACGACGCTGACGAATGGCCCGAGGTGCTTGCGCGTGCGCAGGAACAAATTGCCGCATTCGCCAGTGCGGTTGCGGACAGTGGCCAGGAAGTGCGCCTGCTGGTGCGTGACGCGGCAAACGAGGCGCGCGCGCGCCAGCTCGTAGCGCCGTCCGTCACTCTTGAGCGGCAAGAGTACGGCGATGTCTGGCTGCGCGATACCGGGCCGCTGGTGCTGCTCGACGAAAACGGCCGCCGCAGTGCGCGGCGGTTCGGCTTCAACGGCTGGGGCGGCAAATATCTGATGGACGGGGACCAGACGATCGGGGCCGAGCTGGCGCGCGACGCCGGCCTGCCACTCGATACGTCGGACTGGATTCTGGAAGGTGGCGCAGTGGATGGCGATGGCACCGGGTTGGTAGTCACGACCGAACAATGCCTGCTCAATCCCAATCGCAACCCGCAATTGTCGCGCGAGGATATAGAGCAGCGGATGACCAGCGATCTGGGTTTCAACCGGGTGCTCTGGCTTGGGGACGGACTGATCAACGATCACACCGACGGCCACGTCGACAATCTGGCGCGCTTCGTCGGCCCCAACCGCCTCGCTCTGCCCCGCGCAACCGGGCCGGACGACCCCAACGCAGCCATTTATACCGATGCGAAGCGGCGGGCGGAGGATTTCGGGGTTGAGGTCTGCGAGATACCCTCGCCCGGTCGCATGACACGGGGCGATTTCGTCGAACCGGCAAGCTATGCCAATTTCGCGATCACCAGCCACCTCGTCGTCGTGCCGACCTTCGGATCACCGCATGATAACGAAGCGGTTGAAGCGATCGCGGCGCTGTTCCCGGACCGCAGCACGATTGGCCTGCCAGCCGACGCGGTATTGGCGGGCGGCGGCGGTTTCCACTGCGCCAGCCAGCAGATGCCCCGGGGCGCGATTTAACCTTTCGTTAGCCTTTTCGGCGGACAATGCGGGCATGGCCAAGGCAATCGCTCTTACGCGGACGCAGTTCAACGCGCTCACCGATCCCTTCGAGGTCGCACGAATGGTGATCGTGGCAGGCTGCGCACTGTCGCTGATACTGGCCCAGGGCTGGCTGCCCTTCTGACTTGCCGTGACGGAGAGGGCTTCCACCCTCGCTGTAAGGCGCAATCGCTGGAATGAGGTGCTATTCGCGCGCCGAAGCAAACCAGATCACGTGACGCGGCCCTTTGCCATTGCTGCGTGATGCAACTATGCTTTCCTCGACCGAGAATCCGGCCTTGAACAATCGCCGGGTGAACGCCGGGTCGGGGGCTGCAGACCAGATTGCAAGCGTTCCTTCGGGGGTAAGCGCACGTCTCGCCGCTCTCAATCCGGTGGGCGTATAAAGCGCATCGTTCTCGGCGCGGACCAATCCGTCGGGACCGTTGTCGACATCGAGCAGGATCGCGTCATAGTCGCCGCGCGCGCCAGCGATGGCGGAGGCGACATCGCCCATCACCAGCTCGACCCGCGGATCGTCGAGACAGCCCGCGGCAAGTTCCGCCATTGGCCCACGCGCCCATTCGATGATCTCGGGCACCAGCTCGACTACGGTAATTCGCGCGTCGGCGGGAAGCGCGCGCAAGGCGGCGCGCAGGGTGAAGCCCATGCCATAGCCGCCGATCAGCAAATGCGGCCGCTTCACGCCGGTCAATCGCGCGATGGCCATCGTGGCCAAGGCCTCTTCGGACCCCCATTTGCGCGTCGACATCAGCTCGTTGTAGCCGAGCACGATCATGAAATCGCGATCGTGGCGGTAAAGCTCGAGCACTTCTCCGCCAGGCACTTGCGCCCGGCCCAGCAATTCGCGCGCGATCACGCCGTGAGATCGGGCGGAGTCGCCTCGGCCTTCAACATCGCAATCGCCTCGTCGAGTGTCATCACGCGCTGATCCTTCTCGCCCAGCGTGCGCAACGCCACAGTGCCTTCCTCGGCCTCGCGCTTGCCGACCACAAGCAGCTGCGGAACCTTGGCCAGCGAGTGCTCGCGGACCTTGTAGTTGATCTTTTCGTTGCGCAGATCGCTCTCGGCGCGCAGGCCCGCCGCTTCCAGCTTGGCCAGCACCTCCTTGGCATAGTCGTCGGCGTCGGAGACGATCGTCGCTACCACCGCCTGCACCGGGGCGAGCCACATCGGCAGGCGACCGGCATAGTGCTCGATCAGAATGCCAATGAAGCGCTCATAAGATCCGAAGATCGCGCGGTGGAGCATCACCGGGCGATGCTTGTCGCCATCCTCGCCGACATAGCTCGCATCGAGCCTTTCGGGCAGCACGCGGTCCGACTGGATGGTGCCCACCTGCCAGGTTCGCCCGATCGCATCGGTCAGATGCCATTCGAGCTTGGGCGCGTAGAAGGCGCCTTCGCCGGGCAGTTCTTCCCAACCGTATTCGGCATTGGCCATGCCCGCTTCGGCAACCGCATCGCGCAATTCCTGCTCCGACTTGTCCCACAGCTCCTCGCTGCCGAACCGCATCTCGGGCCGCAGCGCCAGCTTGATGTCATAGCTGAAGCCGAAATCCTTGTAGACGCTGTCGGCCAGCTCACAGAATTTCTGGACCTCGCCGACCACCTGATCCTCGGTACAGAAGATATGCGCATCGTCCTGGGTGAACTGGCGCACGCGCATCAGTCCGTGGAGCGCGCCATGCGGTTCGTTGCGGTGGCAGCAGCCCATTTCGCCCAGCCGGATCGGCAGGTCGCGATAGCTTGTGATGCCCTGTTTGAAGACGAGAACGTGCGCCGGGCAGTTCATCGGCTTCAGCGCCATCCACTCGGCTTCGTCAGAGACCAGCGCGCCCTCGTCCTCGGTATTGGGCACCTCGTCGGGGATGACGAACATGTTTTCGCGATACTTGCCCCAGTGGCCCGACTGTTCCCACTGGCGGGCATCCATCACTTGCGGGGTCTTGATCTCGCGATAGCCGCCGCCGTCCATCTTGCGGCGCATATACGCTTCCAGCTCGCGCCAGATGCGATAGCCTTTGGGGTGCCAGAAGACGCTGCCATGCGCTTCTTCCTGCAGGTGGAACAGGTCCATCTCGCGCCCCAGCTTGCGGTGGTCGCGCTTGGCGGCCTCTTCCAGCCGGTTGAGATGCGCGTCGAGCTGCTTCTTGTTGAGCCAGCCGGTGCCATAAATGCGCGTAAGCTGCGCATTCTTCTGGTCGCCGCGCCAGTACGCGCCCGCCACCCGCATCAACTTGAACGCCTGCGGGTCGAGCTTGCCGGTGCTGGGCAGATGGGGGCCGCGGCACATGTCGAGCCAGTCCTCGCCGCTCCAATACACCGTCAGGTCCTCGCCCTCTGGCAATTCGGCGGCCCATTCGGCCTTGAAGCTTTCGCCCTCCTCCTTCCAGCGCGCGATCAGATCCTCACGACTCCACACCTCTCGGCGCAGCGGCTTGTCGGCCTTTATGATCCGCCGCATCTCCTCTTCGATTGCGGGCAGGTCATCCATGCTGAACGGCTCGCGACCCTCGGGCGCCATCACGTCATAATAGAACCCGTCGTCGGTCGCCGGGCCGAAGGTAATCTGCGTGCCGGGCCACAACGCCTGCACCGCCTCTGCCAGCACATGGGCATAGTCGTGGCGCGCCAATTCGAGCGCATCGGCCTCGTCCCGCGAAGTGACCAGCGCCAGCTGCGCATCACCCTCGAACGGGCGGGTCAGGTCGCGCAGCTCACCATCCACACGCGCGGCCAGCGCTGCCTTGGCAAGGCCGGGGCCGATCGCCGCGGCGACATCCGCCGGGGTCGATCCCGCGGGCATTTCGCGCACCGATCCATCGGGGAGGCTGATCTTGAGAAGTTCCGTCATCGTTTCCACGCTTGTCCTTGTCGCGGTGGCGCCATGGCACAAGCGGGCGCGCGCCGGAAGTGGGGCGTTGCGAATTGGGTGAACCGGTTTTCGGGAAGCCAACGCCGCGCCGCCCGAAACCGGGCGACGGAGCCTCGCGTCAGAGCGCGAGCGACCGCCCCCGGGCGAACCGGGTGGTGGTAGTCAGCGAAATGGCAAATGGTCGAGCCATGGTGAGGAGATAGCCCTGCAACAGTGTCCGTTCAAGTCAGTCCGATATGACAAGCACTCGCGCCTATATGGAAAGCTTAGTTGACATTACCTCCATCGTGTGACAAATACACTTTACATAAAGGAAAGGACACCTCTCATGCGCAAGCTTATTCCCGCACTCCTGCTCGCCGCCGCCATGATCGGCATCGCCGTGCTGGCCGTGTTCGACATCATCCCCGAAAAATACGCCCAGTTCGCGCCGCTCGCCCTGATCGCGCTGTTCCCCGGCGTATGGATGGGGCGCAACCGCACTTGCTGCGCGAGCAAGCGGACCGAGGCATGACGTCCACCGCCAACTCCGCAGCGCGCAAATGGATCGTGCTGTTCGTGATTGCTGCGGCGGTTATCAGCGTGCTCAAGCTGACCGGGGCCATCGATTCTACCACCGGCTTCATCCTGCTGGCGGTTGCGATGCTACTGCTGATACCGTTTCAGCGTGCACTGGCGCGCAGCCGCTCAAGCGGAGCGAATCAGGCTTCTGTCCGATATACCAGGCGCATCGTGATCAGTTCGCTGCTCTATGTGCTGGGTCTGGGCATCGCCATCACGCTCGACCGGCGCATGGAGCTGACCGGTGCGATGGCTCTTGTCATTGCGCTGTTGCCGGTGCTGCCGATCTTCGGGATGATCTGGGCGATGGCGCGCTATATCATAGAGGAAAAGGACGAATTCCTGCGTCATCGGGCGATCATGGCTGCGCTCATCGGGCTTGCCGCCGTGCTGGGGATTGCGTCCTTCTGGGGCTTTCTCGAGCAGTTCCGGCTGGTGCCGCACGCCTATGGCTGGTGGGCGTTGCCGATCTGGGCCATCGCAATGGGGCTGGCGCAAGGAATCCTGGGCTGGCGCGATCGGCGGGAGGCGGGCGAATGAACAACCGCCTCAAAGTGCTCAGGGCCGAGCGCGACTGGAGTCAGCAGGATCTCGCCGACCGGCTCGGCGTCAGCCGCCAGAGCGTCAACGCGATCGAGAAGGGGCGCTACGACCCATCTCTCCCGCTTGCGTTTCGTATTGCAGCAATTTTCGAAAAGCCGATCGAAGATATCTTCGAACCCGGCCTGGAGTAAACACAGCCCGCATCACTGCCGCCTAACATCTTGACTTCCCTAAAGCATGTGCAATCATCGCTGCGGGGAAAATAGAACAGGGGCACAATCGATGCACGGGGTCGGTTCTGAAGGCGAAAGCGCCTTCACATTCGAAGGCACTTGGCGTGAGTACGCGCCAATCGCCTTCACCAATCTACTGCTCACTATCGTCACACTCGGTATCTATCGCTTCTGGGCAACGGCACGGACACGCCGTTACCTGTGGTCGCGTAGCCGGTTTGTGGACGAGAATCTGGAATGGACCGGGACGGGCAAGGAACTGTTTTTCGGGTTTCTGCTGGTAGTCCTTTTGGTAATCGCGCCCTTTTTCATCCTCTCGCAGGTCGCCCAAGCACTACTCATTCGCGGACAAAGTGTGCTTGGCGGCATAGTGTCGGCGATGGCGGTTCTGGCAATCTACTATCTCGGCGGCGTCGCACGCTTTCGCGCCATCCGATATCGCCTGTCACGCACGCGCTGGCGCGGCATTCGCGGCGGTACCGACAACCAAGGTTTCGCATACGGCCTTAGCTATATGTGGAAGACGTTCGTCGGCACCATCGTTTTTGGGCTGATGATACCTTGGTCGATGACCAGATTGTGGAACGAGCGCTGGCGTGCGATGAGCTTTGGACCTTTCCCGTTCGAAGCAGATGCCGCGTGGCAACCCGTCTTCAAGCGCTTCCTGCTGTTTTATCTTGCCCCGCTGCTCGGGTTCATCGGCATGGCAGTAGTATTGGCTACCGGCGCTCTCGCCGGATACGGGATGGGGGGCGATGCTGGCGCCAAGGTCGGCATGGGACTCACCATCGTCGCATTGGTGCTATTTTTCTACCTCGGGCTGGGGCTGATCGCGGTGGCGTTCTACGCGAAATTCTACCGCGAAGCGGTCGGTTCAACACGCTGGCGCGAGCTGCAGTTCTCGTTCGAAGCATCGACCGGTGATTGGGTGAAACTGCTGCTGGGCGACATCGCGCTGGTGATCCTGACCCTTGGTATTGGGATCATTTTTCTGTCCTATCGCCACTGGAAGTTCTTCATGGTTCACATGGAAGCATCCGGAGAGATCCTGCTCGACGAGTTGACGCAATCGACGACCCGTACCGCTACACACGGGGAAGGCTTGCTCGACGCTTTCGATATCGGCGCGATCTAACGATGAGCGATCCCAATGATGCGGTAAGCGCCGTCTGGTACGACGGGGTGAACGCCTTGCGTCACCAAGGCGAAGTGCATTGGGATCGCCCTGCCGTCCTGCAGCTGGTCGAGAGCAACGGCGAGCTGTTGGAATGCCCCCTGGATGATCTGCGGTTTGCCGAAGTCATCGGCAATCGACGAATCTACAGCCGTTCCAGCATACCCGATTTTCGGCTGAGATTGCCGCGCGAACTCCCAGAAGATCTTGCCCGGCTCCTGCCTGCCGCCAGTGTCTACGGTAAGTGGATTGATCGGTTTGGGCTTTGGCGGGCAGCGGCCGTGCTGGCGGTTTTCAGCGCCGCCTGCGCCGCCTTGTTCATGACCGCGCCGCAGTGGCTCGGCCCAATGATACCATGGAGCTGGGAACAGCGGCTCGGCGATGCGATGGTTGGAAATTTCGGCAATCGGCTCTGTTCAACTCCACAAAGCGACCGGGCCTTGGCGAAACTGCTGGGAGAGATTGATCCCGGAGACCGCAGGATCCGGGTCGGCATCGCGAATATCGGGATAGTCAATGCCGTGACCTTACCGGGCGGACATATCCTGTTGTTCAATGGGATTATCCAGCAAGCCAAGAGTCCTGACGAGCTTGCAGGCGTGCTGGCGCATGAGGTGGGCCATGTACAGGAACGTCACGTCATGACCGCGCTATTGCGTCAGTTCGGCCTGTCGATCCTATTGTCGGGAGCCAACACGAATGTCGGCAACACTGCATTCGGTGTCGCTTCGATGAGTTATTCGCGCGCCGCAGAACGGCAAGCCGATGCCGATGCGCGCGCATCGCTGGCACGGGCAGATATCTCACCGATGGGGGCTGCGAATTTCTTTGCACGGATGGCGAATAAGACCGGCGATGACGGAGATGATGCCTCAATTGCAAGCTGGCTCGCATCTCACCCATCCTCGGTTGAAAGGGAAAAGGAATTTCGCAGCAGCGCCGTGTCGGGCAAAAAGTATCATCCCGCACTGACGCCCCAGGAATTCGCCGCACTGAAGTCTGCCTGCAAGAACGACAAAGACGTCCAGGGTTTCGATTTCTTCTGACCGCTTGCAATCGCGCTTTGGGATCATGACTTTAAGGTTATGACCCGGAATGTTCTGTCTCATTCGCTATCCGACGGGCGCAGCATCGCCTTTCGCCATTTGCCCGGCGCTGGACCGACCCTCGTTTTTCTGCCCGGCTACATGTCCGACATGAGCGGGTCCAAGGCGACGGCGCTGTTCGACTGGGCCGGCGAGCACGGCCGTGCCTGCCTGCTGTTCGATTATTCGGGTTGTGGCGCGAGTCCCGGTGATTTCGCCGATGGCACATTGTCGCGCTGGCGCGACGAAGCCGTTTCGCTGATTGAGGCGGAGGTCGAGGGGCCAATCGTGCTGATCGGTTCTTCGATGGGCGGCTGGCTGATGCTGCTTATCGGCGAAGCCCTGGGCGAGCGGCTGGCGGGCATGGTCGGCATAGCCGCAGCGCCAGATTTCACCCAATGGGGCCGCAGTGAAGAGGAAAAGGCGCAGTTTGACGCTGGCGAGACGATCTATGATCCCAACCCCTACGGTGCCGAGCCGACCCCGATGCATGCGGGCTTCTATCGCGATGGGCAAAGTCTTCTGTGTCTCGACAGGGATGTCCGAATCACCTGCCCGGTCCACCTGCTGCATGGCCAGCAGGATCCCGACGTACCATGGGAGATCAGCCTCAGGCTGGCAGAGGCGCTGTGTTCGGACGCGGTACAGGTGACGCTGGTCAAGGACGGCGATCACCGCCTTTCGCGGCCGCAGGATATCGAACTGCTGCTGCGCATCGTTTCCTCACTTACCAAGGCCTGATTCATGCTCGCTCTAGCTCCCCTATTGATGATGGCGCAGGTCGGCGTCGATCCGACCGGCGGCGCTATCCCCGGCATCCCGGACGAATTGCGCAATCGCCCGCCACGCGAACAGCGATCGGCGATCAAGTCGATCGAGAAGGACAAGCCATCTGCGCGGCTCGAACCTTGCCTCAAGCAGGCATCGAACGATCCCAAATCGGCGCTCGAGACTGCCAAGGACTGGCGCCGGATCGCGCGCAATTCAGAGCGTGCGCAGGCCGCAGAATGTCAGGGCATGGCGCTGGTCGGGCTGGAGCGTTTCGGCGAGGCGCAGGACGTCTTCGCTTCCGCCCGTGCCGAAGCGCCCGAGGGCAGCGTCGACCGTGCCCGGCTCGGCGCGATGGCCGCCAATGCCGCGCTGGCCGGTGGTGACGCTAAGGCCGCACTGGCGCAGGCGGGAACCGCGCTGGCCGATGCCAAGGCTGCGGACGACAACCCGATGGCCGCGGGGATCGAACTCGATCGTGCTCGCGCGCTGGTCAGCCTGAAGCAGCCCGAACAGGCCGCCGAAGCGCTGGCCAGTGCGCGCACCCTCGATCCCAAGAACGGCGAAGCGTGGCTGCTCTCCGCCACCCTCTCGCGCCGGATGAACGATCTTGCACAGGCGCAAACCCAGATCGAACAGGCCGCCATCCTGAGCCCTCGCGACCCTTCGGTCGGCCTTGAAGCCGGGGTGATCGCCGCGCTCGCCGGACGCGACGAGAACGCGCGCAAGAGCTTCCAGTCGGTGATTACCCTTGCCCCCGACAGCGAGCAGGCGAAACAGGCGCAGGGCTATCTGGACCAGCTCAAGCCATGACCGATTTTTCCGTTCTCGACCTCGTTCCCGTCCGCGAGGGCGCAACGCTCGAACAGGCCTTCGCTGACGCCACAAGCCTCGCCCAGGCCGCCGAAGGATTGGGGTGCAAGCGGTTCTGGGTGGCCGAACACCATGCGATGCACGGCATCGCCGGCGGCGCGACTTCGGTGGTGCTGGCGCATATCGGTAACGCTACCAGCAAGATCCGGGTCGGGTCGGGCGGGATCATGCTGCCCAACCACACCCCGTTCCAGATTGCCGAGCAGTTCGGGACACTGGCTGCATTGTTTCCCGGTCGGGTCGATCTGGGGCTGGGCCGTGCGCCCGGAGCAGGGCCGGAGCTGCAACGCGCGCTGCGCAAGGACCTTCACCGCGCGGCGGAAATGTTCCCGCAGGACGTCGCCGAGCTTCGCGCGCTGCTGACCGGCGAGCCCGAACTTCCGATCCGCGCCACCCCCGGCCATGGCAGCGAGGTCGAGATGTGGATGCTGGGCTCCAGCCTGTTCGGCGCGCGCCTCGCCGCCCAGCTTGGCCTGCCTTATGCGTTCGCAAGTCACTTCGCGCCCGATCACCTCGATGCAGCGCTCGAACTCTATCGCCGTGACTTCACGCCTTCGGCGGCGCTGTCCGAACCGCATGTCATGACGGCGATGAACCTGTTCGCCGCCGACAGCGAGGAGGAGGCCGAGTTTGTCGCCTCTTCCCAATTGCAAGCCTTCGTGAACCTGCGGACGGGAAGACCGGGACGCCTTCCGCCGCCGGTCGAAGGCTATCGCGGCAGCCTGCCTGCCAATGCGCAGGCGATGCTCGCCCATATCGGTCAGGCTTCGGCCATCGGAACCGCGGAACAGGTCGCAGAAACGGTGCATGCGTTCATAGACCGGACCGGAGCGGATGAGATCATCTTCGCCGGTCCGACCTTCGATCCCGAAGCGCGGATTCGATCGCTCGGCCTCGCAATGCGCCATCTCGCTTAAAAACGGGTCTTGTCCCGCAAGTTTCTTACGCATTTCCGAACAAGACATTACAGATATACCGCGTGTCCTTGCTCGCTTGCAGGCGCGCTGTCATGGGCCTAGGGGCGGCGGGTTGATGGCCCGCCCGCATTGGCGCGGTGCCCATGCAGAATAGCGCGGCCCTGCGGTTTCGCTGGCGCCGCCCCGAGAGGACAGGATGGCTCGCAGCACTTCCGACGATGGGCAGACGCCCGCAATTCCCGCCAAGCTGACCAAGCAACTCGCCGACCGCATGCAGGAATCTCTGCTTCCCGGCGAATGCGACACCGAAGAACTGGACATGGACGGCGCGGCGCGCTTCATCCTCTCCGCAGCGATCCAGCGCAAGCGCGGCCAGTCGGCAATCGCACTCGAAACGGTCAGCGACACGCGGCGCTATATGCGCATCGCCATCGTCAACGAGGACATGCCGTTTCTCGTCGATTCGGCAGCCGCAGCACTCGCCGGGTTGGGTATTGCCATCGACACGCTGATCCACCCAGTCGTCCCGGTGAAGCGCGATTCGACAGGCAAGCTCACCCGGATCCTGCCTGACGACCCGGACGACGCCGATTACGAATCGATGATCTATTTCGAAACGTCGCGCGTCGACGCCCGGCAGCGGCGCGAATTGCAGTCCGAACTCAAGGAAACGATGGCCGACGTGCGCGCCGCCGTCGGCGATTGGCGCCGGATGCAGGACGCCATGAGCGAAGACGCCAAGCGCATCGACGGCGTCGATGCCGAAGGCGCCGCCCTGCTCGACTGGCTGAACGGTGGGATGCTGACCCAGCTGGGCCATCAGCTTCGCCATCGCGACGGCACTACCAGCGAAGCGCTGGGCATTTGTCGCCAGAACACGCGTCGGCTGCTTGCCGATGCATCGTTCGATCGCGCTTTCGCATGGTTCGAGGGAAGCAAGAAGCGGCCGGTCCCGCTGATCGTCAAGGCGAACAATGTTTCCCGCGTGCACCGGCGCACGCCGCTCGACCTCTTCATCGTGCCGATCATGGATGGGGCGAAGGTGACAGCGCTCTCGGTCCATGCCGGAGTATGGACCAGCGCCGCGCTTGCGGCCCCGCCCAAGAGTGTGCCGCGCCTGCGCGAAGAGCTGACGCGGGTCATGCAGCGGCTCGATCTCGACGAAACCGGTCATACGGGCAAGGCGCTGGTCCATGCTTTAACCTCGCTTCCGCACGATCTGCTGATCGGTTTCCGCGCCGACGATGCCGAGCGCGTCGCCACCACCATGATGAGCCTGGTGGATCGGCCAAGGCCGCGGCTCACGCTGGTTCAGGCACCGCTGGCGCGCCATCTGTTCGCTTTCGTCTGGTTGCCGCGCGACCTTGTTGCGACCCAGGTGCGCCACGAGATCGTCGCGCTGCTCGAACAAGGCGCCAACGCCCACCTGCTCGACTGGAGCCTGGAAGTGGAAGGCGGCAGCATCGCCTTGCTGCGTTTCGTCCTCGACATCCGTGAGGGCGCTTCCAACCCTGACGAAGCCGCGCTCGATGCCGCTTTGCAGACGATGCTTCGAGGCTGGACCCATGCCGTCGAAAGCGAGCTGGCCGAACTCGCCGAACCCGGCCGCGCAGCAGCCATCGCGCTACGCTGGGCGGAAGCGTTCCCGACCCCTTTCCGTGCCCGTTTCGGAGCCGCCGAGGCCGCACGCGATATCTGCCGGCTGCGCGCTCTTGGCCAGCACTCCGACAGCGATTCCCCGCGCCAGCGCGACGCGCGGCTCTACCGTCACGATAGCGATGCACCCAATTGCCTGCGGCTCAAGCTGTATCAGGCAGAAGGCAGTCTGCCGCTGAGCGACGCGGTTCCGACGCTCGAAAACTTCGGCTTCCACGTACTGACCGAAATGCCGACCGAGCTCGACGAAGGACGGCTCGGCACGATCCACGATTTCCGCCTTGCGCTCGCCGAAGGCAATGATGCGCAGGGCATGATCGCTCGCGCCGAAGCGATCGAGGAAGCGATCGCCGGAGTGCTCAACGGCGAGGCGGAGAACGATTGCTTCAACCGGCTTGTCCCGGAAGTCGCCCTGTCGGCGCAGGAAACCAACTGGCTGCGCGCCTTCTATCGCTATCTGCGCCAGACCGGGATGGGCTTTACCATCTACACCGTCGTCGATGCGCTGAGCCGCGCGCCGGAGATTACACGCGCCTTGATCGCAATGTTCAATGCACGCCACGATCCGGAGTTCGGCGGATCGCGCGATGAGGCGATCGAGACCGCCAAGGCAAGTATCAAACGCGCGCTGACCAAGGTCGCCGCCATCAACGACGATCGCCTGTTGCGGCTCTACCACTCGCTGATCGATGCGATCCTGCGGACCAATGCGTTCGCGCCCGCCGCGCACGAAGCACTGGCGTTCAAGATCGAATCGAAACTGGTTCCGAACCTGCCCAAGCCGATCCCCTGGCGCGAGATCTTCGTCTATTCGCGCCGTGTCGAAGGCATCCACCTGCGCGCCGGACCGATTGCCCGCGGCGGCCTGCGCTGGTCCGATCGCCGCGACGATTTCCGCACCGAAATCCTCGGTCTGATGAAAGCCCAGCGGGTCAAGAACGCGGTGATCGTCCCCACCGGGGCAAAGGGCGGCTTCTATCCCAAGCTCCTCCCCGATCCCGCCAGCGACCGCGCCGGCTGGGCTGCCGAAGGGCAGGCGAGCTACGAGATTTTCATTCGCACGCTGCTGTCGGTCACCGACAACATCGTCGACGGCAAGGTGGTCCATCCGGAAGCGGTCGTCATCCATGACGGCGAAGATCCCTATTTCGTCGTCGCTGCGGACAAGGGCACGGCGCGTTTCTCCGACGTCGCCAACGCTATCGCAGAAAGCCGCAATTTCTGGCTCGACGATGCCTTCGCCAGCGGCGGCTCGCATGGCTACGACCACAAGGCGATGGGCATCACCGCGCGCGGCGCATGGGTATCGGTCCAGCGTCATTTCCTCGAAATGGGCGTCGACGTGCAATCCGATCCGGTGCGCGTGGTCGGTTGCGGCGATATGTCGGGCGACGTGTTCGGCAACGGAATGCTGCTGTCGAAATCGATCCGCCTCGTCGCAGCTTTCGATCACCGTCATATCTTCATCGATCCCGATCCCGACGCGGCGGCCAGCTGGGCCGAACGCAAGCGGATGTTCAACCTGCCCAGTTCGAGCTGGGACGATTACGACAAGAGCCTGATCTCCAAGGGTGGCGGCGTCTGGTCGCGCGAGACCAAGAGCATCAAGCTGCCAAAGCGCGCGCAGGAAGCGCTGGGGATTACGGCAAAGGAGATCGAACCCGACGATCTGATCTCCGCCATCCTCACGGCGCCGGTCGACCTGCTGTGGTTCGGCGGGATCGGAACCTATGTGAAGGCTTCGGTGGAAAACAACGTCCAGGTCGGCGATCCGTCGAACGATGCGCTGCGCGTCAACGCCGCGGATATCCGTGCCAAGGTGATCGGCGAAGGGGCCAACCTCGGCATTACCCAGGCAGGCCGGATCGAATTCGCCCTCGCGGGATCGTCACACACCGGGGGGCGGATCAACACCGACTTCATCGACAATTCCGCCGGGGTCGACTGTTCCGACAATGAAGTGAACATCAAGATCGCCCTGGCTGCTGCGCGACGTTCCGGTAAGCTCTCCGAACAGCGCCGCAACGATCTGCTGAGTGCGATGACCGACGAGGTTGCGGCGCTGGTGCTCGAGGATAACCGCCTGCAGGCGCTGGCCCTGTCGATCGCGGAATCAGGTGGCGCGCGGGTCGTCGAAGCGCAGTTGCGGCTGATCGAAACGCTCGAAGAGCGCGGCGATCTCGACCGCCGGACCGAAGGGCTCGCCGATCACGAAACGCTCGGTCGCCGCGCACGCGACGGGCTTGGCCTCACACGGCCAGAGCTGGCGGTGATGCTCTCTTCGACCAAGCTGACTTTGCAATCGGCGATCGAACAGAGTTCGTTGTCAGGTGACAGCGTGCTCGAACCGCTGCTGCTCGGTGCCTTCCCCGAGCCGATGCAGACGAAGTTCCGCAAGGAGATTCTCGATCACCGCTTGCGGCGTGAGCTGGTCGCGACGAAGCTTGCCAATCGCATCGTCAACCGGCTTGGCCTCGTCAATCCCTTCGAACTGGCGGAGGAAGAAGGGGCGACGCTTGCCGATGTCGCCGCCACATTCGTGGTGGCAGAAAAATTGTTCGCCAGCGAAGCGCTGTGGGCGGATATCGACGCTGCGCAGATGCCCGAAAGCGCCCGCCTGCTCCTGCTCGAACAGGCCGCCAAGGGTTTGCGTATCCAGATGGCCGACCTGCTCTGCGCGGGTGTGACGGCAGGAGGAATGAGCGCGGCACTGTCCGATCTGCAGACCGGCGTGACCAGGCTATCGGACGAGGCACAAAACCTGCTTGCGCCGGAAGGCCGCCAGCAGTCCGATCGCCTCAAGTCCGAACTCGCCGCTGCCGGTGCACCCGATGCGCTTGCCTCGCGCGTCGCACATCTGTTCGAGATGGACGGCGCGATCGGCCTTGCCCAGCTTGCCCGCAATTCCGAAATCGACATCAGTGAAGTGACCAAGGCTTTCACCGAGCTTGGCGTGACGCTCGGGCTCGACTGGACGCAGGGGACCGCCGCGCTGATGAACCCTTCGGACGTGTGGGAGCGCCTGCTGGTCGCTGGTCTCGCGCGCGATTTCCAGCAGATGCGGTTCGATTTCCTGCGCCGCCTCGCTCGCCGTCGCGGTGCGAAGGACGACATGCCGGCAGCAGTCAAGCAATGGCTCGACAACCAGTCGACCGGCGTTTCGCAATTTCGCAAGATGGTCACCCGTGCGCAGTCGCATAGCCCGGTCGCACCGGCCATGCTCGCGCAAATTGCCAGCATGGCGCGCAACCTGCTGGGACGCTGAGCGCTCTTGACCTGAACCGCGATTGTAGCGAACCAACGCGGCATGGAAGCATCGGACGTTGTAATCGTGGGATCGGGGCATGGCGGCGCGCAGGCCGCTATCGCCCTGCGGCAGGCGGGGCATGAGGGCGGCATCCTCATGCTCAGTCGCGATTCCACGCCTCCTTACGAACGCCCACCGCTGTCGAAGGAATATCTCGCCGGAGAAAAACCGCTGGAGCGGATCCTGATCCGGCCCGAGGATTTCTGGGCAGGCAAAGACATTACCCTGCGGCTCAAGACCAATGTCACAGAGATCGACTGGATGGCGCATGAGGTCGTCACCGGCGACGGATCGCGGATCGGCTATCGCAAGCTGATCTGGTCAGGCGGGGGGGACGCGCGGCGGCTGTCCTGCTCGGGATCGGATTTCGAAGGCGTCCACACGGTCCGGCATCGCCACGATATCGATCGACTGCGCGAACAGATCGACGGCGGCGCGCGCCGTGCCGTAGTGGTCGGCGGCGGTTATATAGGCCTCGAGGCTGCTGCCGTATTGCGCAAGCTCGGTTGTACGGTGACCTTGCTGGAAATGCAGCCGCGCGTGCTCGGCCGGGTAGCCGGGGAAGCGCTGAGCGAGTTCTTTGCCGACGAACACCGGCGACAGGGGGTCGATCTTAGGACCTCGGTTGCGGTCGAACGGATCGAGGGTGAGGCCGGCAATGTGACCGGCGTGATCACCGGCGACGGCGAGACCATCCCTTGCGAGATCGTGATCGTCGGCATCGGCATCGTCGCTTCGGTCGGCCCGTTGATCGCCGCGGGGGCGTCCGGCAGCAATGGCGTGGACGTCGACGAGTTCTGCCGCACCACACTCGACGACATCTATGCCATCGGGGATTGTGCGGCGCACGCCAATCCATACGCCGGGAACGCGGTGATCCGGCTCGAGTCGGTGCAGAACGCCAACGACATGGCCACTTGTGCAGCGCGCGCGATCATGGGCGACAAGCAACCCTATAATGCGGTGCCCTGGTTCTGGTCGAACCAGTACGATCTGCGCCTCCAGACAGTCGGCCTGTCGATGGATTACGATCAGGAGGTCATCCGCGGCTCCATCGAGGAGCGCAAGTTCTCGGTCGTGTACCTGCGCGAAGGGCGAGTGATCGCGCTCGACTGCGTGAACATGACGCGCGACTATGCGCAGGGCCGCAAGCTGGTCGAAGCACGCAGCGTGGTCGATCCCGCGCTGCTGGCGGATACCGAAGTGCAGCTCAAGGAGATGCTGTAAGCCTCGCTTCGGCCCAGTGCGCGGCGTCGGCCACCACCGGATCGGGATCCGAGAGAAGTGGCCTGACTTGCCGCAGCAGCGCGGCATTGGCGCTGTTACCCGCTGCATAAAGACAATTGCGGACGAACCGGTCCCGCCCGATCCGCTTGATCGGCGAGCCGGAGAATTTCACCCGGAATGCCGCGTCGTCGAGCGTTAGCAATTCCGCCAGATCGGGCGCGACCAGCTCGTCGCGCGGCAGCAGTTTCGCATTCGCCTGCGCGGCGGAGGCAAACTTGTTCCACGGGCACACCGCCAGGCAATCGTCGCAGCCATAGATGCGGTTGCCGAGTGCTGGCCGGAACTCCTCTGCGATCGGCCCCTTGTGCTCGATCGTGAGGTAGGAAATGCAGCGCCGCGCATCGAGCCGGTAGGGTTCGGGAAACGCATCGGTCGGGCAGGCGTCCTGGCACGCGCGGCAAGACCCGCAACGGTCACGATGCGGCGCGTCAGGTGCAAGATCGAGCGTGGTGTAGATCGCACCGAGGAACAGCCAGCTCCCGTGGCTGGTGCTGACGAGATTGGTGTGCTTGCCCTGCCAGCCCAGCCCAGCCACTTGGCCAAGCGGCTTTTCCATCACCGGGGCGGTGTCGACGAACACTTTTAACTCGCTGTCCGGCTCGCGCGCCACCATCCAGCGAGCGAGCGCCTTCAACGCCTTCTTGACGACGTCGTGATAATCGCGCCCTTGCGCATAGACTGAAATCCGCGCCTTTTCCTCATCGCCCTCCAGCGCGAGCGGATCGACAGCGGGCGCATAGCTCATCCCCAGCGCAATGACGCTGTTCGCTTCGGGCCAGAGCCCTTGCGGCGATCCGCGCTGGGCCTTGCGCGCCTCCATCCATTCCATCGATCCGTGATTGCCCTCGCCCAGCCAGCGTTCCAGCCGCTCGCCCTGCAGGCGATAGCCTTGCGCTGGTGCGAAACCGATCTGCGCGAAGCCCAGATTGAGCGCCTCGCTCCGCAAATCATCCTGAAACGCCGTAGTTGCCGCCGGTTTAACCAAACTTCCTGATGCTCCTGTTCATGGACGCCCTATAGTGCGCGGCGAATGCTTACCGAAGCAGAGCAGCGCCCGCGAGGTGAATTGTCTTCTAAACCATCCCCACTCGCAATCGAGGCGCGCGGGCTGATAAAGCGTTTCGACGGCATACTCGCAGTCGACGGCGTCGATATCACCGTCCCCGAAGGCGCGATCTATGGCGTGCTCGGCCCCAATGGTGCGGGCAAGACGACGACGCTGCGGATGTTGCTCGGCATTATCGATCCCGACGAAGGCGTGCGCCGCGTGTTCGGGCATGACCGGCCACACGAGATCGCCCGCCAGATCGGTTATCTGCCAGAGGAGCGCGGGTTGTACCCGGCGATGAAATGCGACGAGGCCATCGCCTTCCTCGGTGCCCTGCGCGGCCTGCCGCTGGCAGAAGGGCGCAGGCGGGGGCGCGAATTGCTCGAGAACCACGGGCTCGGCCATGCCATCGATCGCCAGATTCGCCAGCTTTCCAAAGGCATGGCGCAAACCGTGCAATTGCTCGGCACGCTGGTGCATCATCCCCGGCTGGTGGTGTTCGACGAACCGTTCAGCGGGCTCGATGCGATCAACCAGGGCAAGCTGGAGGTGATGATTCGCGATCTCGCTGCGCAGGGCACGACCGTGATTTTCTCGACCCATGTCATCCACCACGCGGAACGCCTGTGTAACGAGGTCGCGATTATCGCCGGGGGCAAGGTGCCCTACGCCGGATCGGTGGATGTGGCGCGCGATCGCATTCCCGCGCAGGTCCGGCTCGAAACCGTAAAGGGCGACGGGGTCTGGCGCCGTGCCTTGCCGGAAAGCGCGCGGCACGAGACGAAGTCGGGCGGCGGGCATTTCTGGACCTTTTCCCTGCCCGACAGCGGCACCGAGGCGCTGCTGCGCGCACTGATAGAAGGCGAGGCCGGGATTCTTTCGCTGTCGATCGAGCGCGCCGGCCTGCACGATGCCTTCGTCGCCATCGCGGGCGAGGCCGCCGCGCGCGAACTGGGCCGCAATTCTCCTGTCGAGGAGGCGAGCCGATGAGCGAGGCCGCCGCCACCCGCCTGTCCAACTGGCAGGCCGCGTGGGTCATTGCCCGGCGCGATTTTCTCGCGATCCTGTTCAGCCGCGCGTTCTTTTTCTTCCTGCTCGGCCCGTTGTTCCCTTTGGTGGTCGGCTCGCTCGCCGGATCGATCGGCGGCAAGGTCCAGCAGCAGGCGCAGACCCATGTCGTCGCATTGGCCATGAGCCCTGAGGATTCGACCCGCGTCATGGACGCGCTGCAGACCATCGGGCCGGAACTCGACGGCGCGCTTCCAGCGCTGGTGCGCGCCGATGGGACCGACCCCAAGGCCATCCTCGCCGAACCGGGCCACGCCTATGGCGCCGTGCTCAGCGGAACCCCTTCGGCACCCGTCCTGACCGGGCCGGACGCGCAACTGGCGCGCTGGAAGGGACCGCTTTCGTTGCTCGCCGCATCGGCGGCGGGTGAGGCAAAGCTGAGGTTCGCACCGATGGAGCTCGATACCGTGACCCAGAGCGCGGCATCCGACCGCTCGGACCGCATCCGCACCGCGCAGGCCGGGCAATTGCTACTGTTCCTGCTGACGATGCTGCTGGCGGGCATGGTCCTGTCCAATCTGGTCGAGGAAAAGGCCAACAAGATCATCGAAGTGCTCGCCGCCGCCATCCCCATGGACGCGGTGTTCATGGGCAAGCTGGTCGCCATGCTGGGGGTCAGCTTCGTCGGAATCGCGGTATGGGGCACAGCCATCGGTGCCTTTGCGCTCGCCAGTGGCCATGGCCTGGGCGCGCTGCCCGAACCGGCACTGGGATGGCCGCTCTTCATTGTGCTCGGCATCGCCTATTTCGCGATGGGATATTTGCTGCTGGGATCGGTCTTCCTCGCGATCGGATCGCTGGCGACCACCGTGCGCGAAGTGCAGACGCTGTCGATGCCGGTGACCATGGTGCAATTGCTGGTGTTCTTCCTCGCCGCCTACACGCTGACCGCGCCGGGCTCGCCGCTGGAAATTGCCGTATGCATTTTCCCCTTCTCGTCACCCTTTGCGATGCTTGCCCGGGCGGCCCAATCGGGCGCTCTGTGGCCGCATCTGCTGGCGCTGGCCTGGCAGGGGTTGTGCGTGCTGATCTTCGTGCGTTTCGGCGCGAGCCTGTTCAAGCGGCGCGTGATGAAATCTGGCCGGAGCAAACCGGTTCGCGCGAAATAGGTTTCATTTCGCCACGCCCTATTGACACTTGTGTCAGCTAGTGCAGCATGGCGCGATACCGGAGTGCAAAAAACGCCCGGAACGGAGAGAGACATGGCCACCATTGCCCCTGAAAAGCCCGAATTCCGCACGGAACCAAAAGCTTACGAGGCGCTCGTCGCGCATCTGGCGGAGCATCCCGAGGAGCAATGGCAGCACCCGCACCCCTATGATACGAGTCGGTCTGACATCTATTACGAGGACCGCTGGGGACCGATCTTCGCCGAAATGCGCGCCAAGGGGCCGCTACACTACGTCGATGAAAGCCCCGTCGGGCCGTACTGGAACGTCGTCAGCCACAAGGCGATCGGCCATGTCGAGGCGCTGCCGGAACTGTTCTCCTCGAGCTGGGAGTATGGCGGGATCACCATCCTCGACCGGCTCGACGACGAACAGCTGGTCGAGATGGGGCGCGAACGCTTCGAACTGCCGATGTTCATCGCGATGGACCGGCCCAAGCACACCGGCCAGCGCCGAACGGTCGCGCCCAAGTTCACCCCGAGCGCGATGGGCGACATGGAAAAGGAAATCCGCGCGCGCACCGGCGAATTGCTCGATTCGCTACCGCGCGGCGAAACTTTCGACTGGGTCGACAAGGTCTCGATCGAACTGACCACCGGAATGCTGGCGATCCTGTTCGATTTTCCGTGGGAAGACCGCCGCCTGCTGACCTTCTGGTCCGACTGGGCGGGCGATACCGAGCTGGCCATGGTCCGCTCGCTGGACGAGCAGCGCCAGGGCATTCTGCGCGAGATGGCGCAATATTTCCAGATGCTGTGGATGCAGCGCGCGCAGGACGAGGGCGGCACCGATCTCATCTCGATGATGATCCATTCACCCGCCATGAACCAGATGGACCCACAGGAATTCATGGGCAATCTGGTGCTGCTGATCGTCGGCGGCAACGACACCACGCGCAACACCATGAGCGGGATCATCCATGCGATGGACAAGTTCCCCGACCAGCGCAAACTGTTCGAGGAGAAGCCCGAGCTCATTCCCAATGCGGTGCAGGAATGCATCCGCTACCAGACCCCGCTCGCCCACATGCGCCGCACCGCGACCGAGGATATCGAACTGTTCGGCGAGCAGATCAGGAAGGGCGACAAGCTGGTCCTGTGGTATCTCTCCGCCAATCGCGATGCGGAGGTGTTCGAAAACCCCGACAAGCTCGACATCGCGCGCGAGAACGCCAGGCGGCACCTCAGTTTCGGCTATGGCATCCACCGCTGCGTCGGCGCGCGGCTGGCCGAGCTTCAGCTGCGGGTATTGCTCGAAGAAATGCACAAGCGGCGGATGCGCGTACATGTCGCAGGCGATGTGGAGCGCGTGCGCGCCAATTTCGTCCATGGCTTCCGCAAACTCGAGGTCGAAATCACCGATTTCTGAAGGCTGCCCTGCATCCTTTGCGCCGTTTCGTCCGTATTAATGGACGAAGAAGCAGAAGGACCAGATCATGCTTGAACGCTTCACCGCGACCGATCGCCGCCGGTTTCTCGCCTATCTTGGGGTGGGAGTAGCCGCGACAACCCTTGCAGCCTGCGGCGAAAGCCCGGCGGAGGCGAAAACCTATCCGGTGCACTTCACGCCCGAGCAATGGCGCAAGCGATTGACGTCGGCACAATATGCCGTGCTGCGCGAGGAAGCTACCGAGCGCCCCTTCACCAGCCCGCTGCTGAAGGAGCACCGCGCCGGAATCTTCGCCTGCCAGGGGTGTGGCAACAAGGTCTATTCGTCGAAAACAAAGTATGACAGCGGCACCGGCTGGCCCAGCTTCTGGGCCGCGATCGACGGTTCGATCGGGACCAAGGCCGACCACAAGCTGGTCTATACCCGGACCGAAGTCCATTGCGCGCGTTGCGGCGGGCATCTAGGGCACATCTTCGACGATGGCCCCAAGCCGACCGGCAAGCGGCATTGCATCAATGGTGTGGCACTGAAATTCCTGCCAGCCTGATCAGGCGCCAGGTGTCGCCTGGTCGCTCAGCAAGCCGGGACACTGCGCACTGGCGGCGAGCAGGGCAAAGTCGCGCAGGCTGTAAGTATTGTCGAACACCAACCCGTAGTGATCGTCCTTGCGCCAGCGAACCTTGGCGCGGATATCGCGCAGCTGCGGACTTTCGATATAGACCGGCTGGTTCATCGCAAAGCTTGTCGAACACTCGATGCGGCAACCCTGCTGCGACATGTTTTCCGTGATTGCTTCCGAGCGACCGACAAGCGTGCGCACGGTCAGCGGAAGCACGATCCCGAGCCGTAGCTGGCGGCGGGGATAGTTCCAGCTTTCCCGGATCAGCTTTTCGACCGGAACCGCCCCGTCGAAAGTGAAGCTCGCCTCCAGTCCTTCACTGCGAACACGCTGGATTTCGAACATGTCGCCATTGCCCAGCTCCAGCGCCATCGATGCATCCTGCGGGATCTGATGGAAGCAGCGCAAGCGGATGCCGCTGCTCGAAACGTCGCGCAGGACGCAAACGAACTCGCCATGGCTGGAGATCAGCTTGGCGGCGCGGATGAGCGACGTAAAGCGCTTGGCGGAACGCTGTTCCGGCAGCGCGTCGAACTCGTGGGACTCTGTCCTTCCGACGGCCAGATTGTCCATGGCAGCGAATTCCCCTCGAAGCATGCGACGCGGGCTTCCCCATGAAACTCGCGCTCTTCGATACCTCCCATGCCTATCGTGGCGGAGTTAACATGCTTCTAACGCTGTTACCGGATTTGCACCTGCCCCAATCTCGATCTCTGGACGATTGAGGAAAGGGATTACGGCAAGCGGCCATCAGCGCAGAGAAGCGACCTCTGGCGACAAGACCTGCTGGCGATATCTGGTGCGGGTGGCGGGACTCGAACCCGCACGAGCAAAGCTCAGGGGATTTTAAGTCCCCGGCGTCTACCATTCCGCCACACCCGCGTGCCGCGCGGCGATAGTCGCTGGGCAAGGCGCGGGCAATGACAAGAATTCGACGGCAGAAAAAGCGGGACGATCAATTTTCGTTGAGCGCCCGACGCATTTCCTTCCCGGGGCGGAAATAGGGTACGCGCTTGGCCGGAACCGATACGGTTTCGCCAGTACGCGGATTGCGCCCGGTACGTGCTTCGCGCTCACGCGTCGAGAAAGCCCCGAAACCGCGCAATTCCACTCGGCCACCCTCTACCAGCCGCTCCATGATTTCGTCGAAAAAGATATCGACGATCTGTTCGACCTCTTCCGAACGGAGATCCGGGTTGTCCTTGGCCAGTGCAGTCAACAGTTCTGATCTTATCATATCCATCATCCGGCAGGTGGTGATCCGCCAGCTCCTCCAAGGCGCGACCCTTCGAGGCGGTCGGGTCGTCGCCCGTTCCCTAGCCTGTTATGTGCCAGACTCGGGGCAATGCCGCAAGTCGCACAACCGCTCAAAACTGTCTCTTTTTGAACCAAAAGCGATGGATCGATGCGTGAATCACGCTCGTTCGAGTAACTCGTCGGCGGTCAGCCCCAGCCGCGCGATGCGCTCACGGATCATCGGCCACTCGCTGCGTAGGAATTCCTCACGCTCACTATGTCGCAACCGCTCGGCAGCCCCCTCGACCACATACATGCCCACACCGCGCTGCACCGCGACCAGACCGTCGGTCTGGAATTGCTGGTATGCCTTGGCGACCGTCAGCGGATTGGCACCTTGCTCTGCAGCCAGCGCACGCACGGAGGGAAGCATCTCACCTTCGCCATAGCGACCGTCTATGATCGCCGCGGCAATCATGTCGCGCAGCTTGAGATAGACGGGTTTCGATTGGCTGGTCATGGAGCTTTCCGTTGGATCACTGCGTCAGTGCCATAATACAGCGTGGCGCGCAAGCCTCGCGCGGCCATTCAGCCAGAAGCAATACAGTAGCGGTTGTAACTAATGCTTCACATGACAGATCGAGGCGCTAGGGTGCGCGGTTTGACGCCCTGGAGGCGCGAAAACAAATTGGGGTTGGGAGAATTCACGCATGAAGCCTGTCGCATTGTGGAACGAGGCAGACTGGATCGCCGCGATCGGCTCGATCGCGCTGCTGGTGTTCCTCGCCATTGGCGCCTTCGCCGTCACGCGCAAGGAACCCGAATTTGCGGGTCACCCCAAGGGGCTTTACGTCCTGTTCTTCGCCGAGATGTGGGAGCGGTTCTCTTATTACGGCATGCGCGCGCTGCTGACGCTCTATCTCGTCAAGCACTGGCTCTATTCCGACGGCGATGCGACGATGATCTACGGGGCCTATACCAGCCTCGTCTATATCACCCCGGTCCTCGGCGGCTGGCTCGCTGACCGCTATCTGGGGCAGCGCAAGGCGGTGCTGTTCGGCGCGTTGCTGCTCACGCTGGGCCATTTCTTCATGGCCTTCGAAGGCGAAGCGGCAGCCGGTTACCAGAACAACCCGGCGATCAACGTCTTCTGGCTGGCGCTGGCCTTCATCATCGTCGGCTCGGGCTTCCTCAAGGCGAATATCTCGGTCATCGTCGGCCAGCTCTATCCGCGCACCGACATTCGCCGCGACAGCGCCTATACCATCTTCTACATCGGCATTAACGTCGGCGCGGCGATCGGCACGATTATCGCAGGCTATCTGGGCGAGACCCTGGGCTGGTCCTACGGTTTTGGCGCTGCCGGCTTCGGCATGCTGCTCGGCCTCGTGGTGTTCGTGATCGGCAAACCGCTGTTGCTGGGTCAGGGCGAACCGCCGACCCCGGCGCTGCTGAAGAACAAGGTTGCCGGGATGAACCTCGAATGGTTCCTCTATCTGGCCGGTTTCGTGGGCGTCGCGATCATCTGGGCGCTGATCCAGTACCAGTCGGTCGTCGGCTGGCTGATGCTGATCTCGGGCGCCGCGCTGCTGCTCTACGTTTTGATGGAGGCGTTCAAGCTCGACAAGGAAGCGCGTGACCGGGTGTTCGCGATGATCTTCTTCATCCTGCTGCAACCGGTGTTCTGGGGCCTGTTCGAGCAGGCCGGTGGTTCGATCAATCTGTTCACCGATCGCTTCGTCGACCGGCAAGGCGTGCCTGCCTCGCTGTTCCAGTCGATCAACCCGATCTACATCATCCTGCTCGGCCCCGTCTTTGCCGCCTTGTGGCAGTTCCTGATCCGCAAGGGCTGGGAACCGTCCACCCCGGCCAAGATGGGCCTGGGCATCGTGCAGATGGGCTTCGCCTTCGTCGTGCTGGTCTGGGGCGCGAACGCCGTCGGCCCGACCGCGCTGGTGCCGGTGGTGTTCATCTTCCTGTTCTACCTGTTCTCGACCACCGGCGAGCTGTGCCTGTCGCCTGTCGGCCTGTCGGCGATCAACCGCCTGTCGGTGCGCCACATGGCCAGCCTGATGATGGCCGCTTGGTTCTTCGGTACCGCGGGAGGCAATTACTTTGCCGGCTTCCTGGGCACCATCATGGGCGAAGGCGATGGCGGAGAGATCACGCGCGAGGCTGCACTGCACGTCTACTGGCAGATCGGTCTGCTCGCGATCGGCATCGGCGCGGTGGTCGTACTGGTCAGCCCGCTGGTGAAGCGGTTGATGCATCTCGACAAGCTGACCGACGACGATGTCTCGGACGATCTGTCGGGCGAGAGCGAGGTGGGTGAGCCGATGGGGCCGGGGGCGCATCCAGCCACACGACAATAACGTCCATGTGAGGGGGACAACAGATACGATGCTTAGGAACAGCTTGATTGCAGGCGGGCTGGCGCTCGCGCTATCCGCCTGCGCCACGGCCTATGCCGGAGACGGCCCGAAAACGGCGAGCAATGCAGCCGCGCTCACGCCTGAGCAGGCCGACCCCTATCCATCGACCTATCGCGCCTATCCGGGTCGACCGACCGCGCTGGTCGGCGCCACGGTGTACGACGGCAAGGGCGGGCGGATCGACAACGGCACGGTGTTGCTGCGCGACGGCAAGCTGGTTGCGGTCGGCGATGCCTCGCTATCGACCGAAGGCTATGACCGGATCGACGGCACCGGCAAGTTCGTCACTCCGGGCATCATCGACATCCACAGCCACCTCGGCGTCTATCCCAGCCCCAGCGTGAGCGCGCAGTCCGATGGCAACGAAGCCACCGCACCGACCACGCCGCAGGTCTGGGCCGAGCATTCGGTATGGCCGCAGGACCCCGGTTTTAGCCGTGCGCTCGCCAATGGCGGGGTGACGGCGCTGCAGATCCTCCCCGGTTCGGCGAACCTGATGGGCGGGCGTTCGGCGATCCTCAAGAATGTGCCCAGCCGCACGGTTCAGGGAATGAAGTTCCCCGGCGCGCCCTATGGCTTCAAGATGGCCTGCGGGGAGAACCCCAAGCGCGTCTATGGCTCCAAGGGCCGGATGCCTTCGACCCGGATGGGCAATTTCGCGGTCGATCGCCAGACCTGGCTCGATGCCAAGGGCTACGACGGCAAGAAGCGCGATCTGGGCAAGGAAACGCTCAAGGGCGTGCTCGACGGCAAGATTCTGGTGCACAATCACTGCTATCGCGCCGACGAGATGGCGCAGGTTATCGATATGGCCAAGGAGATGGGCTATCGCGTCACCGCCTTCCATCACGCGGTCGAAGCCTACAAGATCGGCGACCTGCTCAAACAGAACGATATCTGTTCGGCGATCTGGGCGGACTGGTCTGGCTTCAAGATGGAAAGCTATGACGGCATTCCCGAAAACGCCGCGCTGCTGTGGAAGGAAGGGGCCTGCGTCGTCATCCATTCGGACGACGAGAACGGTATCCAGCGCCTCAATCAGGAAGCCGCCAAGGCGCAGGCTGCCGGGCGCCGGATGGGGATCGTGATCCCCGACGCCGAAGTGATCCGCTGGCTGACGCTGAACCCCGCGCACGCGATGGGCATCGACGCGATGACCGGCAGCCTGGAAGCGGGCAAGATGGCCGATGTGGTGCTGTGGAACGGCAATCCGCTGAGCGTCTATTCGCGGCCCGAAAAGGTCTGGATCGACGGCGCGCTGCTGTATGATGCCGACAACCGTAAACTGCGCCCGGTGAGCGATTTCGAGCTTGGCCAGGTTGGCGAAGGAGACGTGAAATGATCCGCCGCAGCTTGCTCGCCGCCGCGTCGCTCGCGGCCTTCGCATCGCCGACGATGGCACAGGATCTGGCGATCACCAACGCCACCGTCGCGACCGGCGACGGTTCCGAACCGATCCAGCACGCCACAGTCCTCGTTCGCGGCGGCAAGGTGATCGCTGCCGGGCCGGATGTGGCCGTGCCGCAAGGCGTCACGGCGATCGACGGGACCGGCAAATGGGTGACCCCCGGCCTGTTCGCTTCGATGACCACCCTCGGCCTGTCGGATGTCGACGGGGTGTCCGAATCGAACGACACAGCCGCGCGCGGTTCGCCTTTCGGTGCGGCGCTCGATGTGACGCCTGCGCTCAATCCGTGGTCGCAGGGCGTGGCGGTAACGCGCGACGGCGGGGTGACCCGCGCCAGCGTATATGAACGGCCCGCCAGTTCGATTTTCGGCGGGCAGGGCGCGGTGGTCGATCTTGGCGCGGACCCTGACATGGTGGTGCGCCCGCGCGCCTTCCAACTGGTCGCGCTGGGCGAATATGGCGCGCGGCTTGCCGGTGGCAGCCGGGTGAGCGCGCAGGCCGAACTGCGCAACGCGCTCCGCGAGGCACGGCAATATGGCGCGGACGCAAAGCTTGCGAGCGGCAAGAGCGACCCGCGCATGGTCGACAATGGCGTGGCGCGCGGAGAGGATGCGCTGCTCAACCGTTTCGACGCCGCCGCACTGGTGCCGGTGGTGAACGGTGAACAGCCGCTCTATGTGCATGTCGAGCGCGATGCGGATATTCGCTCGGTCCTGCGCTTGAAGCAGGAATTTCCCAAGCTGAAGCTGGTGCTGGTCGGCGCGAGCGAAGGCTGGCGTGCCGCCGATGCCATTGCCGCGGCGCAGGTTCCGGTGATCGCCGATGCGCTCGACGACCTGCCCGCCAGCTTCGAACAGCTTGCCGCGACCCAGAGCAATGTCGGTCGGATGATGCGCGCGGGCGTGACCGTCGCGGTCGGAAATCTTGCCGGGACCACCGGCGACCAGCCGCGCAATTTGCCGCAATTCGCGGGCAATCTGGTCGCGCTGACCAAAATCCCCGGAGCCAGCGGACTGAGCTGGGGGCAGGCCTTGGCCGCGATCACCTCGGTCCCGGCGCAGATCGCCGGCTATAGCGGCCGCTTCGGCGTGCTCAAGCCGGGTGCGGCGGGCGATGTGGTGATATGGGACGGCGACCCGCTCGAACTGTCGACCGCGCCCGAACGGGTGTTCATCGACGGGGTCGAACAGCCGCGCGACAACCACCAGACCCGGCTACGTGACCGCTACAAGACGCTCGACACCAGCCAGCTACCGAAAGCCTATGATTGGTAGTATGGGGTAAGGCAGGGTCGTTCGGGGGAAGACGAAACATGGAACCTGCGCTTACTTCACTGCTGGCAGCGAGCATTGCCTTCGTCGGCACGCATTTCGCGCTGTCGCACCCTTTGCGCGCGCCACTGGTGCGGGCAATCGGCGAGACAGGATTCATGCTGCTCTATTCGCTGGTGGCCTTCGCCACGCTCGGCTGGATGGTGCTGGCGTTTCGCGCCGCGCCGGCAGGCGATCTGGGCGGCGCGACAGGAGAAATCGGCTGGATAATCGCCACCGTCCTGACTCTGCCCGCGCTGGTGCTGCTGTTCGGCGCCTTCTGGAAGAATCCGGCCATGCCCGCACCGGGTGCGGACGCGCTCGCGGCCAGCCGTGAACCGACCGGCGCCTTCCTTACGACGCGCCACCCGATGATGTGGGGTTTTGCGCTTTGGGCCATCGCCCATATCGTGTTGTGGTGGGACTGGCGCACCGTGATCCTGGCGGGTGCCGTGCTGGTGCTGGCGCTGGTCGGCGCGCATTTGCAAGACCGCAAGAAGGCTGCGCTGATGGGCGAAGGATGGGCCGCGTGGGAAGCCAGGACCAGCTATTGGCCGCGCTTGAGCCAGCTCCCCCGCGCTGGCGGGATGCTGTGGCTGACCGCAATCGTCGGCTGGCTTGTGTTCACCTGGGTCCATATCAGCTCGGCCGGCGTGCCTGCGGGCATCTGGCGCTGGCTCCTGTAGGACGGAAAGAGGATTTCGCGCCGTGCCAGTCCAACGATATGGAACACATGGAACACGGTCCTGAGCGTAAAAAGTCCCGGCCTGATTGGGGCTATGTTCGAGCAGATCGACAGTGAGAAAGAGCGCCGGACACGCTACGGTTTCGGCGCGGGGTAGGAAACGGGTCACGATGACACGGCAACGTCGAACGGATGGCAGCGCGGGGGACGTCGACTATGGCGAAATCGGCAGCAGCTACGCGCGCTATCGCCAGCCCGACCCGACAATCGCCGCGCAGATACTCGCCGCATTGGGCAATGCGCGCAAGGTGCTCAATGTCGGGGCGGGCGCAGGTTCCTACGAACCCTCGGACCGCGAGGTTACGGCGGTCGAGCCATCGGCCTCCATGCGCGGGCAACGTCCGGCGCATCTCACCCGCGCTATCGATGCGGTCGCCGAAGACCTGCCGTTTCCCGACAACAGTTTCGATGCCGCAATGGCGAGCGTGACGGTCCACCAATGGTCCGACCTCGAACAGGGCCTTGCCGAAATGCGCCGCGTCACGCGCGGGCCGGTGGTGCTGCTGGTCTGCGACCCCGAGCGGATGCAGGATTACTGGCTCAACGACTACATCCCCGAAGTGCGCGCAGTAGAGGCAAGCCGCTTTCCTGCGATTGCCCGACTGACAGCGGGACTGGGTGGCGATGTCGAGGTGCAACCCGTGCCCATTCCACTCGATTGCCACGACGGGTTCAACGAAGCCTATTACGGAAGACCCGAGGCGTTTCTCGATCCCGAAGCGCGGCTGGCGTGTTCAAGCTGGAGCCTTGTGCCAGAGGCGGCTGTGGAACGCTTCGTGCGCGAACTATCGCGCGATCTCGAAAGCGGGACATGGGATGCAAGGTATGGCCAGCTGCGAACCCAGCCGTTCTTCGTTGGCCCGCTGCGCCTTATTACAGCTTGGCGCGATTAGGATCCTTCCCAATCTCAGCATGACTGCGTTGACCGGCACCGGCAAGGCATATCAAGTACTACGTTTTGGTCAAAGACGCCGCCGCGTCTTTTACAGCTTGGATACATCCACATCTTTGCATGGGAACCGCAATGTCCGATCCTGCATCAATCACGGTCTCGCCGGGCCATAGCGATGACGCCAAATTGATCCAGGCGGCGATCAACAGATCGCGGAAGGTTATGTTCGCGCCCGGAACTTATCACATCGGAGCTACCCTCGTTTGTGGCGCTGGTACGGAGCTGATCGGCGGCAAGGGCGTGACCATCATCCTGACCACGCCGGATATCAATATCGTCGCCGCAGTCGGCAAATCGGCGGTGCGGATCTCTGGGATCGCCTTCGTGCAGGCGACGCAGGGCAAATCGGCAAGCGTGGGCGCGGTCCATTTCCAGAACTGTACATTATGCGCCGTCGAGGATTGCATCTTCACATGCATGCAATGGTCAGGGGTGTTGCTGAACGAATCTGACCGCTGCCTGGTAGCTCGAAATCGCTTCCAAGATTTTCAGGCCACACTTCAAGACAGCGCCGATATCACCATCTACAATGAGGCGAAAAACAATGTGATAACCGACAACGAGTGCGCAGGGGGCGCTGATCACGGGATCTTGATTCAGGATCCCTACGCGGGAAGAATCCCGACCGACAATCTCGTCGCACATAACGAAATACGGGGCCACAAAGCCTATGGCGTTGCGGTCTATCTTCCGGGCGTTGGGGGGCGCGACAACTCGCGCAACCGGATCATTGCCAATCGCATCAATGCCATTAGCGGATCAGCACGTGGCGGCGCGAAGGGCGCCGGCATCTATGTCGTCGGCTCCTTTGCCGGTGGAACGGTCATCGTGTCCAACACGGTGTCCAATTGTTGTATCGAGACGAGAATTCGAACGCTTGTTCCCGCCGCAATCGGCATCAACGGCGTTCCGGCTGGCCCAGATCAAATCATCGTGTCGAACAACAAGATAATGGGTATGGTCCAAGGCGACGGTATTACGATATCCAGTTCGTCTGGCGGCGCAGCGCTGGCGGACAACACGGTTGAACTGCCTCCGGAAAACAATGGTTCAGGCCCCGGCGGCCTGGCGCTGCAGGGCAGCGGTATCTACATCCATGACAGCAGTAACGTCAGCGTCGCCCGCTGCAATGTCAGCGCGCTTGGCGGCGGGCGTGCTTTTTTCGCATATGCGGACGACGCCTCGCAATCCAGCATCGACATCGATGGCGGTCAATATCTCAGTGCATCCGCTTCTACTGTAGGCCTGACAGGCAATGGCACAAACGTTCTTTCCGGAATCAGGATTGTAGGCATCACCGCACGCAATACAGGCCACACCAATTATGCCATCGACCTCGCCGGATGCGACAACACGATGCTGGAGAACAATGTCGCCATTGCGCAGGGTTTTGATGCGCTACGGATGTCCGCTTGTCGTAACACCCGAATTGTCGGCGGTTCTTATTCTCGCAGAAATACGCCCCGTTCCCCGAATTGAGCTGCGGAGCCCGATAGCCAACCGTCCGCCGACGACATCGGTCCCATGCAACTAAGCCCGCGCTTCCTCGACCCCCGCGCTGTTGTGGCGCAGCGCGCTGAGCACCGTGTCCACGATATGCGGGGCGTTGAGTTTCGCCTCGTCATATTGCTTGGTCGGATCGTCCTGGTCCTGGAACATATCAGGCAGGCGCATGGTGCGGATCTTGAGTCCCGTGTCGGTCATGCCGGTATCGCTGGCGTGGGTCAGCACATGCGCGCCGAGGCCGCCAATGCTGCCTTCTTCGACCGTCACCACCACCTCGTGGCTGCGCATCAGTCGGTCGATCAGATCGGTGTCGAGCGGCTTGGCAAAGCGCAGATCGGCGACCGTGGTCGAAAGCCCCTTGGCCTCCAGCAGGTCGGCGGCTTTCAGCGCCTCGTGCAGGCGGGTGCCCAGTGATAGCAGCGCGACCTTGGTGCCTTCGCGCACCACGCGGCCCTTGCCGATTTCCAGCTTCTCCGGAACCTCGGGCAGAGGCACGCCCACGCCGCTCCCGCGCGGATAGCGGAAGGCGATCGGGCCGTCGTCATATTCGGCCGCCGTATAGGTCATATGGACCAGCTCCGCCTCGTCGGCGGCGGCCATCACCACGAAATTGGGCAGGGTTGCAAGATAGGTGATGTCGAAGCTGCCCGCATGGGTCGCCCCGTCGGCGCCGACCAGCCCGGCGCGGTCGATCGCGAAGCGCACCGGTAGATTCTGGATCGCGACATCGTGAACCACCTGGTCGAAGGCGCGCTGGAGGAAGGTCGAATAGATCGCTGCGAACGGCCGCATCCCCTGCGCGGCGAGCCCGGCAGCGAAGGTGACGCCATGCTGTTCTGCGATGCCGACATCGAAGGCGCGCTCGGGATGCGCGGCGGCGAATTTATCAACGCCCGTCCCGCTCGGCATGGCGGCGGTGATGGCGCAGATGCGGTCGTCGGTTTCTGCCAGCTTGGCCAGCGTTTCGCCGAACACGTTCTGGTACGACGGCGGGCCGCCGGAGCTTTTCTTCTGCTCGCCGGTGATCACGTCGAACTTGGCGACGCCGTGATATTTGTCGGCGCTGTTTTCCGCCGGGGCATAGCCCTTGCCCTTGGTGGTCACGACATGGACCAGGATCGGCCCGTGCTCGCTGTCGCGCACGTTTTCGAGCACCGGGATCAGATGATCGAGATTGTGCCCGTCGATCGGGCCGACGTAATAGAAGCCCAATTCCTCGAACATGGTCCCGCCGGTCACCATGCCGCGGGTGTATTCCTCCGCCTTTTCGAGACCCGAATGCACCCGGCGAGAGAGCTTCTTCGCCAGCTTGGACGCAAGGCTCCTCAGCCCGAGATACTCGCTGGAGGACACCATCCGCGCGAGATAGGCCGACAGCCCGCCCACGGGCGGGGCAATCGACATGTCGTTGTCATTGAGGATCACCACCAGACGGTTGCCCGCCTGCTCGGCGTTGTTCATCGCCTCATAGGCCATGCCGGCGCTCATCGCACCGTCGCCGATCACCGCGATCCCCTTGCCGGGCGATCCGGTCAGCTTGTTGGCGACGGCAAAGCCCAGCGCCGCGCTGATCGAGGTGGAGCTGTGCGCTGCGCCGAAAGGATCGTATTCGCTCTCGCTGCGCTTGGTGAAACCACTGAGGCCGCCGCCCTGGCGCAGGGTGCGGATGCGGTCGCGCCGCCCGGTCAGGATCTTGTGCGGATAGGCCTGATGGCCCACGTCCCATACCAGCCGGTCATCGGGCGTGTTGAAGACATAATGGATCGCCGCGGTCAGTTCGACCACGCCGAGGCCGGAACCCAGATGGCCGCCGGTGGTGCCCACCGCGTCGATCATTTCGGCACGCAATTCGTCGCACAGCTGGCGCAGCTGGCTCTTGTCCAGCCGGCGCAATTCCTGCGGCGTTGCAATCGTATCCAGTAACGGAGTTTCGGGACGTTCACTCATAAGCAGAAGGTCTTACACCGGCTTCTCGACGCTGTCGATTGGCAGCGCTAGTTGGCGCAATCCTCGCACAATCCGCGCAGTTCGACGACCGGGCGGACATCGGCAAAACCGGCGTCGCGGCCCGCTTCGCGCAGCGCACCGGTGACGCGCTCGTCGTCGAGATGGGTGGCTTTTCCGCAATCGTCGCAGATCAGGAAAATGCAGTCGTGATGGCAGCCGGGATGGGTGTTGACGAGGAAGGCGTTGGCGCTTTCGATCCGGTTGGCGAGGTTGGTCCGCACGAACAGGTCGAGGATGCGATAGACGGTGTTGGGGGCCACGCGCTTGCCGCGCGCCTGCGACAGATTGTCGGCAATATCATAGGCAGAGGCGGGAATCTCGTGCCGCGCTAGCTCGGCGAAAACTGCCTCGCGCATTCCGGTCCATTGCTCACCGTTGCCGGTCAGCGCGTTCTGCGCCGCAGCAAGCAGATCCTCGCCCGAATGTTCCTGGTGACTGTGCCCGCTCATACTGTTCCAGCTATGCTCTCGGTGCCGCGGGTGCAAGACCCAAGCACCGGTTCAATTGGGCTGGAAGCGAGGGGTATAGAGTGCGGGGTAGAGCTTTTGCAGCGCCACCACTTTCGGCGCATCCCAGCGGCGAATATAGCCGTTGTTGGGGTTCTTCTCGGCAAAATCCTGATGATAGGCTGGCGCAGGATAGAACGCTTGTCCGCGCTCGATCCGGGTCACGATGGGACGCTTCCACAGCCCCGACTTGCCGAGTTGCGCGAGATAGGCCTTGGCGACAGCGTTCTGCTCCGCCGATAGTGGGACCAGCGCGGAACGATATTGCGGTCCGACATCGGGGCCTTGGCGGTTCTTCAGCGTCGGGTCGGCGATGACTGAGAAAAACACTCGCAACAGCTGGTCGTAACGCACCTGTTTGGGATCATAGATGACCTTGACCGATTCGGCATGATTGGTGGTGCCGGTAGAAACCTGCCCATAATTCGCAGTCGAAGCCTTGCCGCCATGGAAGCCCGAAACGGCGCTCTTCACACCTTTCACATGGCTGAAGACATCCTCGACACCCCAATAGCAACCGCCAGCGAAAATCGCCGTTTTAAGCCCGCCGGTTTCATGTGAGGTGCGGGTGGCAGCGGGTGCCTGGACAACCGGCTCGGCGGACACCGCCTGCGCACAGGCACCCAGCGTCAGACTGAGTCCAATGGCAAGTGCGAGGCGGCCCCAGTCGCTCACAGGATCGACGTCACCGCGTGGGCAAACGCGGGATTGGCAACGATTGCGAGAATCGTCCCGGCGAAAAAGCCGATGCCCAGATTGCGGGCGAGGTCTGTCCTGAAAAATGCCATGATCTTGTCTTCTGCGTGTATTGCGTTTCAATATGCCACTTGGTTACGCGATCAAGCGTTACAAGGTGGTGAACGCGCCGGTTGTGGCGCATTCAGGCAAGAATTTCTTTAGGTCGCATGCCTTCCAATGCGTCCGCTGAAAGCCGGGATCAGTGGCGGAAGTGGCGCATCCCGGTGAAGACCATCGCCAGTCCCGCCTCGTCGGCGGCGGCGATCACCTCCTCGTCACGGATAGAACCACCCGGCTGGATCACCGCCGTCGCGCCCGCTTCTGCGGCGGCCAGCAGACCGTCGGCGAAGGGGAAAAACGCGTCCGAAGCCACAGCGCTGCCCACCGTATGCGATTGCGCCCAGCCGTATTTCTCCGCCGCTTCGGCTGCCTTCATTGCCGCGATGCGGCTGGAATCGCGGCGGTTCATCTGGCCCGCGCCAATCCCGGCAGTCGCGCCGTCCTTGGCATAGACGATCGCGTTCGACTTGACGTGGCGCGCCACGGTCCAGGCGAACAGGCAATCCTTCAATTCCTGCTCGGTCGGCGCACGCTTGGTGACGACCTTCAGGTCATCGGCAGCGATCGCGCCATTGTCGCGATCCTGCACCAATATGCCCCCGGCGACGATCGACATCATCTGACCGGAACGACGCGGGTCGGGCAGGTCGTCGGTCAGCAGGAGGCGCAGGTTCTTCTTCTTTGCAAAAGCCGCCTTCGCCGCATCGTCTGCGCCGGGCGCGACGACCACTTCGGTAAAGATCTGGCAGATCGCTTCCGCCGTCGGCCCGTCGAGCGGCACATTGGTCGCGACGATCCCGCCAAAGGCCGAGACGCTGTCGCATGCCAGCGCATCTTCCCACGCCTCCAGAAGCGTGCCCCGCTGGGCCACGCCGCAGGGGTTGGCATGCTTGACGATCACCACCGCCGGAGCTTGCCCGCGGAATTCCGCCGCCAGTTCGAACGCGGCATTGGCGTCGTTGTAATTGTTGTAGCTCAGCTCCTTGCCCTGCACTTGTTCGGCCTGCGGAAGACCGGGCGTGTGCGGCCCGCGCGGGAGATACAGCGCAGCCTGCTGATGCGGGTTCTCGCCATAGCGCAGCGAGCCGGAGAGAACGCGGGTCATGCTGACCTGCGCAGGGAATTTCTCGCCCTGATCGGCAAAGGCGAACCACTGGCTGATCGCCGCGTCATAGGCGGCGGTTGCGGCAAAGGCCTTTGCTGCCATGCGCTTCCTGAAGTCGAGCGAGGTCGCGCCGTCGCTTGAATTCAGTTCTTCCGTCAGCGCGGCATAATCTGTCGGGTCGGTGACGATCGTCACGAAGCCGTGGTTCTTGGCCGCGCTGCGCACCATGCTCGGCCCGCCGATGTCGATGTTCTCGATCACCTCGTCGCGCCCCGCACCGCGCATCACGGTCTGTTCGAAGGGATAGAGATTGACCACCACAAGGTCGATTGCGCCGATGGCGTGTTCTTCCATCGCCGCCGCGTGTTCGGGATTGTCGCGCACCGCCAGCAGACCGCCATGAACCATCGGGTGCAGCGTCTTGACCCGCCCGTCCATCATTTCGGGAAAACCGGTAAGGTCCGAAACATCGCGCACATCAAGCCCCGCTTCGCGCAGCGCCTTGGCAGTGCCACCGGTCGAAACCAGCTCGACATCGCGTGCGGCGAGAGTGCGACCAAGGTCGACAAGCCCAGTCTTGTCGGACACCGAAAGCAGCGCCCGGCGGATCGTCACGGCAGTCATGTTCACTATTATCCCATTTTCTTGAGCAACCACGGGAAACTTCCGCCGCCGCGTGAGGTTAGCCCCTCGATTACAAGTTGCTGGGTCGGCTGCGGCCGTCCCTCGCCATCGACCCACAGGCTTTCTTCCAGGGTCAGTTGCGCATCGGCATTATCGCCGCCGAGCCGCATCTGCCAGTAACTTCCGTCGGGCAGCGCCAAACCTGCGCCGCGCCCATCCTCGGCGAGGCCGATTTCGATCCCCGGCCCGATGTGGAAGCGGATCGCAAAGCCGATCTTGCCGCGCTTACCGCGCCTTGCGTACGGCTCCAACACATCCTCGCCGCGCAATTCCTCGCCATCGGCCGACAGCAACAGGATCCGCCGATGGAGCAGCCCGAAACGCGAGACATAGCCATCGTGGCTGGCATCGATCCGTGTTGCCGGGCGGCCGCCAACCTCCACCGTCTTGCGCGTGACGTCGACCGTATCGACGCCCTTGCCGATCTGGCCCTTGATCAGGATCGCGGTGGAATTGGCATCGTCCAGCGTCAACGTCGAATGCGCCGCGCTGGCGCGCAGCCCCTGCTCGATGCGCAGCGGCACCTGTCCGCCGGCCCAGGCCGCGCCGCCGCAATTGATGATCAGCCGCTGGGTGCCGCTCGAAAATTCCATCGCCAGCGTCGACGCGCAGCCGAAACGCGCATCGCGCGGGCGCGGCGGCGGGGCGGTATCGATTTGCAAGGTCGAACGCCCCGCGCTGACCTGCTGATAACCCCAGTGCCTGGTGTCGCGCGCCGGACGGGTGCGGATTCCGCTGGCCTCGATCAATGACGCAAGACGGTGGGCGGGAATGGCCCCTGCACCCTGCCATGAACCGAGCCCGCCATCGCCGTGCCTCAGCGCGAGCAGCGGCGGCACCAGCAACCCCAGCATCGTATCGATGGCGCGCGGCGGAGTGCGCCCGACCGCAGCATAGCAGGCTTTGAGATCAATCAGCAGCGCGATCGCATCCATCTGCGCCAGAGGACTGCGCGAAAGCGTGCCGCCATCCTCGCTGACCAGTTCGCCCAGCGTCTTTACCAGCCCCGATTCGCCGAACAGGCGGCGCGGCTTGCCATCGGGCAACAGTATCCCGGCAGCAGTGATCGCACACCATCCGGCCAGCGCGGCGAGCTTGTCCTCGGCGGAGCCCATCTGCCGGTCGAGCCAGCGCGCGGTTTCGTCCATCGCGGACAGGATCCTGCGGCGTTCGCGTTTGTCCTCGCTCGAAAGGATCAGTGGCGCATGAACAAGCCATGCAAGCAGACGCTGGCCGGTGTGCTCAACGCTCCATGCCGGACCTTTCGCAGGGGCAGGATTGAGGTCCATCCAGCGTTGAAGGACTCGTTCGGCCGTAGCGGTACATTGCGGGCGCGGCGCGCTGCTGGCGAGATCGCGCAGCCAGCCGAACCCGTGAACGACGCGCTGGAACGGCGCCGGCGTGCGGGTCGAGGACGCGAAATCCATCTCCCCGATCGCGACGCGCGCGCCATAGATCAGGAAATGCCCCGCGCGCAGCGCCGTACCCTGCGCACGATCGCCCTGAAGTGGCGTTTCGACCGTCCCGAGCAAACGCAGACCTTGCGGCTTCCGCAGTGGCGCGGCGAGCACCGCGCAGGGCACGCCGAGACGATAGGCCCACACGATTGCGCGGTTGAGCGCATTGCCCGAAGGTGGCCTGAAATCGCTCGCCACCAAGGCGCGGCTCGGCTCGGCGGGCGGTTCGGTCGGCGCCGGGACCTTGGGTGGAGGGACCGCGAGCGGTTCGGCTCGCGCAGCCGAAAGCGGGAGCGCGGGCTGGGTCGGGTCGGAATCCTGCGATCCTGCATCCGCCCGCTTGAGAGCCTCACCCGCTGCGCTCATGCCTCACCTCTCAACGCCGCGATATTGGCGGCATAACAATCCGGCCCGCCCTTGAAAGTGGCTGACCCCGCGACCAGCACATCCGCCCCCGCACTGACGCAATCGCGCGCCGTCTGCGGGTCCACGCCGCCATCGACCTCCAGCCGGATCGCGCGCCCGCTATCCTCGATCATGCGGCGAACGGTCTCGATCTTGCCCAGCTGGCTGCGAATGAAGCTCTGGCCGCCGAAACCGGGATTGACGCTCATGATCAGCACCAGATCGACCATGTCGAGGACGTAATCGAGCGTATCGACCGGCGTACCCGGATTGAGCACCACGCCCGCCTGCTTGCCGAGCGCCTTTACAGCCTGCAGCGAGCGATGGATATGCGGCCCCGCCTCGGGATGGATCGTCAGGTGATCGGCCCCCGCCTCGGCGAAAGCCTCGAGATATTGGTCGACCGGGGAGATCATCAGATGAACGTCGAACGGCTTGTCGGTATGAGGGCGCAAGGCCTTCACCACTGCCGGGCCGATGGTAAGGTTGGGCACGTAATGCCCGTCCATCACGTCGATATGGATCCAATCCGCCCCCGCCGCATCGATCGCGCGCACCTCTTCCCCAAGCCGCGCGAAGTCGGCCGAGAGGATCGAAGGGGCTATCAGCGGAGCGGCCATGGAAGTGCCTGTCGCTTGGTGTACACGCTTCAGCGATAGGCAGCACAGCGACAAATTGCCACGCGTCATCCCCGGTTCCCCACAGGCAATCCGCACTATATACGACTTGCGATGGGCGCGTGGAAGCGTCACGGTTGGCGCCATGAACTTTGACGACCTGCTCCAGCGCTATTTCGCCACCATCGACCTCAGCGATCATACGCCACGCGCTGTCGCTGCCGGTCTCGAACGAATCCACGTAGACTTTGGCCTGGAGAAAGAAGGTGCAAAGCGCTTCGCGCTGTGGTGCGTGCTATACATGTTCGACGACGCACCCGCCCTCGATGTCGCTTTCGAGAACGAAACCGAACGCGATGCCGCGCGCAATTTCATGGATCTGATGGCCATGAGCGACGAAGGGGACTGATGAGAACGCCGGAAGGTGGCGCACCCTGAATGGACTGGGCAGCCTTCATCCGGGCTCACAATCTTGAGCACTCGATGAGCCGACGCGGCAACTGCCATGACAATGCCGCCGCCGAGAGCTTCTTCTTGTCGCTCAAGCGCGAGCGCATCCGGCGCTGGACTTACAAAACACGCGAGGAAGCCCGGCAGGATGTGTTCGATTACGTCGAGATGTTCTACAACCCGGTGCGCAAGCACGCCAAGAACGGGATGCTGTCGCCCGTTGAGTTCGAACGGCAGCAGATTTTGAAAGCGGAAGGCGTATAGAAAACTCGGGGCTACTCAGTCTTTCGCTTGATCCTTTCTCGTCGTTTGATGATCGCGGGTGCTCTGCCGAAGTAGGCGTCGGCGGGTGTCACATTGTCGAGGTGCTCGTGATAGCGCTGGTGATTGTAGTCCTCGATCTGCTCTTCGAGATCACCGGGCAGGAAGTAGTTCTGCAGCAGCACGCGGTTCTTGAGCGTCTGGTGCCAGCGCTCGATCTTGCCTTGGGTCTGCGGATGGAAGGGTCATCGCCGCGCAAACCAACGAGCACAATGCGGATCTTGTCTTCGGCAGAGAAATGCCGACGTGTCTTACGGCGGATGTCCTTTACGACCTGCTCGGCAGGCAATTTGGACCTTGAGGATTTGGGCTTCATCTTCGTTCCTTCTTCACTACGACGAGGCCCAAATCATCCTTAAATCATAGCCTCAAATCTGTGCCAAAGGCGCTGACGGGGGACAATTCAGGTACAGACTGGTGAGGAAAACTGGGCCGCACACATACCATCGGCTTATGGGTGTGCTTATGCAGGAAGCAAACATTTCATCGAGCGCGGACTGGAAAAGACTTGGCTGAAACATTCGGATGTGGCGCATTCGAGAGGATGAAAATTACATTTCGGTAATAGTCAAATTGTCATCAAACCGTAGCTACACTGTCACCGTCGAATTCTAGCTCGCAAGCCCTCGTCACCGCTTGGATAAGGGATCCGGTCTTGCGCAGCTCTTTCACTCTGGCGCGATTGCGCCTGCTCACATCCACGACATTGGTTTTGATTGCCGGGGGCGCGATCATTGCACAGCCCGCATCGGCTGCCGATGCCCCCGCAGCGGATGCCTCTGCCGCCACCGACAGCGCGCAATCGCGGCCAGTCGACAACGGTATCGCCGAGGGGTCGGACATCGTTGTTACCGCTACGCTCGCCAATGAGATCGCCCCGGTTACATCCTCGCTCGAAACGACCCAGCCGCAGGCCATTGTGTCGCGCTCCTTCATCGAAGATTCGCTGCCTGCAACCGCCGATTTCAACCAGCTTGCGCTGATTACACCGAGCTTTTCGACCAGTGGCGGCAACGGCGGCATGGGGATCAGCGAAAGCAAAGGTCGTCTGCGCGGCTTCCAGGACGGCGAATACAACATCACCTACGACGGCGTGCCCTTTGGCGACACCAATGATCCCTCGCACCACTCTAACACCTTCTTCCCGTCCGACACGGTCGAAACGGTGGTGGTCGATCGCGGCCCGGGCAATGCGTCCAATCTCGGCCAGGCGACCTTCGGCGGCAGCGTCAACCTGTTCAGCCGCGCCACGCGCGCCGATGCCGGAATGACTGCCCGCGCCGAATACGGCAGCTTCAATACCTTCCTCGGTCGCGCGATGGTGCAATCGGGTAAGATCGATAGCCTCGGCGGTACCGAAGTGCTGCTCGGCGGACAATATGTCACCACCGACGGGAGGCTGACCTATTCGGGCTATCACCAGACCAATCTGTTCGGCAAGGCCGTCATCCCGATCGGTCCGTCGGTCACACTGACCTTGCTGTCCACCTACAACAAGAACCACTTCAACCAGCCGGACAATGACGGGATCACGCTGGCGCAAGAGGCCCAGTACGGCAAGACGTTCCAGCTCAACAACGACCCGAACAGCCCGCAATATTTCGGCTACAACTACACCGACAAGACGACCGATTTCGAGGTGGCGACACTCGAAGCCGACATCGCGCCGGGATCGCGCCTCGAAAACCGCGCCTATACCTATTTCTACAACAATGCGACGATCTCTGTCGCAGATACGACGGTTCCGGCTGGTCCTGACAATGCCACCACTAACGCCGATGGCACGAAGAACATTGGTCACATCCCCGGCTACACCAAGCTCAACAGCTACCGCACCTATGGCGATATCCTGAAGGGTATCTTCGATCTCGGCCCGGCCACGCTGACAGTGGGTGGCTGGATCGAGTGGAACGTCACCCATCGCAAGCGCTACCAGTATGATATGACCGATGGCGGGCCGGATGCGATGGCTTACGATTACAACCAGAAAACGCCTGTCGGTGTCCCCAAATACATTAATTACGATCAGGATTCGCGCGGCAATCAGGAACAGGTGTTCGCCGAACTCGAACTGCGCCCGACCTCGACGATCAAGATCACGCCGGGGATCAAATATATCGACTTTACCCGCAAGTTGAACGCAATCGCCAATCAGAAAACGCACTCACCGGCGAACTTCACCGCCAGCTGGAGCGACACGCTGCCGTTCCTGACGGTCAATTGGCAGCCCAACGACCGGCTGGCGCTGTATGCCCAATACGCCAAGGGCTTCCTCGCGCCGCCGCTGAGCGTGTTGTACAATTACGATCCGTCGAACAACACGGTCCAGCCAGAAACCTCCACCAACTATCAGCTGGGGTTCGTCTTCCACGGATCGCATTTGTCGCTCGACGCAGATGTGTACAAGATCGATTTCAACAACAAGTTCGCCAGCCAGAAAATCAATGGTGACACAGTGTTCTACAATCAGGGCGGCGTGACCTACAAAGGCGTGGAAGGTCAGGCGACCTATGCGTTCGACAATGGTCTGGCGCTGTTTGTCAACGCCTCGCGCAACTTCGCCGAGGCAAACGACACCGGCCTGCAGGTGAAGGATGCGCCCTATATGACCGCGGCAGCCGGGGTGCTGTTCCACCATGGCCCGGTCAAGGCATCGGTGATCGACAAGGTAACCGGCGCACAATACGCCGACGATGCCAACACCGGCGCTTATCGTATCCCCGCATACAACACCACGATCGCTTCGCTAGGCTACAGCTTCGGTCGGTTCGGCGTGCAGGCGACGGTCTCCGATCTGTTCGACAGCACAGCGGTCAACAAGATCGACATCAACGATGGCCCTCCGGGAGATGTCATGAACAGCAATGATCAGTATCACTTCCAACCCGGACGCGAGTGGAGCATCAGCCTGACGGCTAAAATCTGATGGCTGACAACCTCCTTCATCGATTTGCAAAAATTACCGTGGTGTGCGGAGGCTGGCTTGCGGTCAGTCTCTGCACTTCCGTATCTGCGCACGCATCGTCGCGACACGATCGAATTGAGGCTGCATGGACCGTGCTGGGACCAGACGGAGCAATCGAGGCGCGGGCGGTCACCGAGGCAGATCAATGTCCTTCCCTCAACCTTGATGGCAAAACACATGACATGGCAGTGCGCGCTGGACCGGCGATCGAGCCGAAGCGACCGACCGCCTCGCCAGCCGATCTTTCTAAACCCTCGCGCTTTCCGGTGCTGACCTGCGAAGCGCGTATTCCCGCGAAAGTCCGCTCGGCGACGGTCGGCAGACATAGGCTTGCCCTTCCAAAGGTCAACGCCAACAGGATAGTGGTGATCGGCGATACGGGATGTCGGCTGAAAGCGGCGGACGATGCCTGGCAGGCCTGCAATGATCCTGCCGCCTATCCCTTTGCACGCATCGCCGCCCGTGCTGCGGCGTGGAAGCCTGATCTGGTGATCCATGTTGGCGATTACCTCTATCGCGAAAACCCCTGTCCTGCCGGACAGTCAGGCTGTGCGGGTTCGCCGTGGGGCTATGGCTGGGACGCCTGGGACGCCGATTTTTTTACTCCTGCGCGCAAGTTGCTGGAGGCAGCCCCGTGGGTAATGGTGCGTGGCAATCACGAGAATTGCGTGCGCGCCGGGCAAGGCTGGTGGCGTTTCCTCGACCCGCGCGCACTCGAGCCGGGGCGTGATTGCAACGACCCTGCCAATGACGTGACAGGTGATTACAGCCAACCTTACGCAGTCCCGCTCGGCAAAGGCGCACAAGTCGTTGTGATGGATTTGTCGCACGCAGGCGAAGAACCGATCGCACCAAGTGATCCGCGCTTCGAGCAGTACAAACAGACCTCGGTTGCGCTGAAGTACTTCACCGAGCAGGCACGCTTTACATTTGCAGCAGATCACTACCCGATTTTTGGTGTGGCCGCCGAACGCAAGCATGATGCAATAAAGCTGTATCCGGGCAACCAGGCCCTGCAATCGGTGTTTTCCGCGCTCGATCCGCACATACTGCCCAAAGGGGTGGACACATTGCTATCCGGTCATATCCACGTCTGGGAACAAGTCGATTTCGCTGGTCGGCAACCGAGCCAATTCGTTGCCGGTTTTTCCGGCACACAGGAGGATATCGTACCGCTGCCAAAGCAGCTTCCGCCCGGTGTCACGCCAGCCCCCGATGCATCAGTTCGGCAGTTCTCATCGATCGTCGACAAGTTCGGTTACATGACATTGGAACGCATCGGCAAGCTCTCATGGAAAGCAAAAGTGAACGCGATTGACGGCAGCGTTTTGAAAGTTTGCTATATTAGCGGTCGGGCATCGAGATGCTCGGCCCATTGAGCATATTAGCTGATCAGCATAGGATACTGCGGCTTGCGATGATCAGGACGAACTGCGTGCCGCTGTTGCGCTCCGGGCCGCAATGTCGAAGGTGATTTGTTGCGCCACGATGAGTCCTAGATCAGCAGAGTGTCGGCGTAGCAAAAGCTGATGAGTTCCTCTTGGCAGGAAGTTCGGAATTTTGATCCTGAATGGCAGCCATTCCTACCGGTCATGGCTGCTGCTCTCCGCATCTCCAGATAGTGAAGCAGCTAGCGATGTTGGTTCCCGAACATCGTTCATCTTCAGCCGCGCTTCCGCTGCGATGACCTTCGCAATCTCCCGGTAAAGATCGGCAAAGGCGGCACTCGATCGCCACGTGGCGCCGATGCTGCGAAATTCAGTCCACCCTGGCGGGTTGGTGACCACCACCATATCAAGTCCGCCTGCGCCGGACCTGATGTAAAGTTCGGGAAGGATTGCAAGTCCCACACCCGACCCGACCATCTGCTGCAGAGCATCGAGGCTCGTGCCCTCGTAATCGGACAGGATCGTGGCGCCGAGGTTTCGGCAGGTGTTCTCGAGTTGTCGATGGTAGTGATGCCGATGGTCGAGAGTCAGGAAGGTCCGGCCTGCGAAATCCGTCTGACTGTTCCGATCGCCGGTCAGGAGCGGATCGTCCGGCGGCGCGATAATATGCAGCGGCTCGCGAAAGAGGGGTTCGATATGCAAGCCGCGCCCCTCGATCGGTAGGGGCGAGAGCACCATGTCGAGTTGTCCGGCCGCAAGTTCGGCCTGCTGCAATTCCGGAATACCCTCCCGAATGAACAGCCGCATTCCGGGGTAGCGTTGGTGAAGCCGCTTGATGACCGCAGGCATGAGGTATGGCCCGAGAGTCGGCGTCACCCCGAACCGGATCGAGCCGGAAAACCTTCGTGCTACATGATCGGCAACGTCGCCGAACTCGCGTGCCGCGCTTAGGACGGTAAGGGCTGCAGGAAGCATCTTACGGCCGCCCGGGGTGAGCTGCATCCCCTTAGGAACGCGTTCGAACAGCCTTACCCCCAGCTCGGTTTCGAGCGCCATCAATTGCTGGCTTAGAGCGGGTTGGCTCAGTCCAAGGGTTCTTGCCGCCTCGCCCATATTCCGAGTTGCGGCGAGCTTGGCGAAAATCGAGATCTGCTTGAGAGTAGGCATTCAGAGCAATTAGCAAAACTTATCGCGACGTTCCAATATTTCGAATTGGATAATCACAGAAAGCACTCTTAGATTGTTCTCGTCAAACGATGGAGAGTGCTATGACCCACAAGTCCCCCGACGAGAAGATCATGAAACCCTATTTGTGCAAACTTATGCGGGAGCATCGCGCGCTTAACCGCATGATCGACACAACCAAGGCGCTCGGCGCCAGCGAACAGGTCAAGGCGATGAAGCGCGTCCGTATCGGGCTCAAGGACAAGATTGCTGCGCTGCAACGCCATTATTACGGGCGCGGCCTGGTTGGCTGATCCGGCGCGGCGACCCGGTAACCTTCCCCAAGACTGCGCCGGTCGCCGCCCTCCCTGTCATGAAAAATACCAATCCCACTTCCGTAGAGCGGCTGCGCGATTTCATCGCCAGTGAAAGTGCCGGCGGCATCATTCTGATGATCGCTGCCGCCTTGGCATTGGTTATCGCCAATTCACCACTGTTTCCGACTTACCAGAATCTGCTGGCCACGCCGGTTCTGTTCGGTGCAGGCGATCTCGTCGCCATCGACAAGCCCTTGCTATTGTGGATCAACGACGGGCTGATGGCCCTGTTCTTCTTCCTGATCGGGCTGGAGGTGAAGCGCGAGATCGTGACCGGCCAGCTGCGCAGCTGGAAACAGGCGTCGCTGCCGGTCTTCGCTGCGCTCGGCGGAATGATTGTGCCAGCGCTCGTCTACATAGCCATAAATGCGGGATCACCTCAGAACATCCGTGGCTGGGCGATCCCGGCCGCGACCGACATTGCCTTTGCGCTTGGTCTTCTGGCATTATTGGGAAGCTGCGTGCCGGTTGCTTTGAAAGCCTTGCTGCTCGCCATCGCGATCATCGACGATATTGGCGCAATTGCGATCATCGCGCTGTTCTATACCGAGAACATGGATGTCGGCGCCCTTGTTCTGGCGCTGGTGCCGGCGGCAGGGATGCTTCTGCTCAACCGCGCTAAGGTCGCCAGGACGATCCCCTACTTCCTGCTCGGCGCTTTCCTGTGGATCTGCGTGCTCAAGTCGGGCGTTCACGCGACCTTGGCCGGTGTTGTCACGGCCATGTTCGTGCCCATCGCGGCGGGTGACGAACGTCCTCTGGAGCGGCTGGAGCACGCGCTTCATCCCTGGATCGCCTTCCTGATCCTGCCCGTCTTCGCCTTCGCAAATGCGGGAGTTTCCATTGCTGGCGCCGGGCTGGACGCGCTTCTTGCTCCAATTTCGCTCGGTATCGCGGCGGGGCTGGTCGTGGGCAAGCAGATCGGAATCTTCGGCGCGTGCTGGCTGGCGGTGCGGACCGGCTTGGCCAGCCTGCCACCGGGAATAGCCAAGCGGCATATCTTTGGCCTGTCGTGCCTTGCCGGTATCGGCTTCACCATGAGCTTGTTTATCGGCAACCTCGCCTTTGCCGATCCCGGCAGCATCGCGGCAGTCAAGCTGGGCGTGCTTAGCGGTTCGCTTGTCGCTGCGCTTACAGGCGTGTTCGTCCTGCGAATGGCATCGCGGAACAACGAAGAAGCGCACGGCGCATGATTACGGCTATCGCCCTCGTCGCTGCCGGTCTCGTCTTGTTGGTCGTGGGCGGCGAGCTGCTAGTCCGAGGAGCGGTCGGTCTCGCCGAAAAAGCGGGGGTCAGCCCTCTGGTCATTGGCCTCGCCATCGTCGGCTTCGGCACCTCCATGCCAGAACTGGTCACCAGCGTCGACGCCGCGATGGCTGGATCCCCGGCCATTGCCTGGGGCAACGTCTTAGGCTCGAACATCGCCAACAGCCTGCTCATCCTCGGCGCCGCCGCGCTGGTCGCGCCGTTGGCGATAACATCCAAGAACCGCTGGCGCGATCCGGGCGTCGCATTAGGTGCGAGCGTGACACTGCTGCTGCTTGCGGTATCCGGAACGGGCAGTGTGTTGATCGGCGCGGCACTTGTTGCCGGCCTCTTCGGCTATATCGCTTGGTGTTACCGCGAAGAAAGATTGGCTGAGCCCGCCATCGTTCACAACGCGCCCTACAACCGGGCGCAGGCGCTCGAAATGGCGGATACTTGGTTGCATCCTGCTGTGGTAGGGTGGACCAAACCGGTCCTGTTCACCTTGGTGGGCCTTGCCGTCCTTGTGGGCGGCGGCAGGTTGCTCGTCTCCGGCGCGATCGATCTGGCCCGCCTTGCCGGTCTCACCGAGACGCTGATCGGCCTGACTATAGTAGCCATTGGCACCTCTCTGCCGGAATTGGTCACTTCCGTGATCGCCGCTCGCAAGGGCGAATCCGGAGTTGCATTCGGCAACGTCGTGGGCTCGAATATCTACAACATTCTGGGCATTGGCGGTGCGACCATGCTGCTCTCGCCCGGGGCTATTCCTAGCAACCTGCTGCCGCTGGATATCAGTTTGGTGCTGTTGACCGCCGTCGCAATCCTTGCGCTCGCTCTCTTTCGCGGTGTGCCTCGTCTTTATGCGATAGCGCTGCTGTTCACCTATTGCGCCTATTTTTCCTATTTGATTTCCAATGCCGGATATGAAGGAGAATACCATGATGTCTCGCCGTAACATTCTAGCCGGTGCCGCAGTCGTAGGTGGAGCAATGACTGTCGGCACCGGAGCCGCTGCTGCGTAAGCGCCGACTGGAGATCGCACAGGGGCAAGCGCCGTTCGCGGCTTATGTGACCTGCTCGGACAGTCGCGTATCGCCGGAATTTCTGTTCGGCCGTGGCCTTGGAGAGCTTTTCATCATCCGCCATGCGGGTAACACGGTGGACCTCGGCCCCATCGAATACGCTGGCGCCCAACTAGGCGTGCCTCTGGTCGTAGTGATGGGGCACGAAGCTTGCGGCGCCGTGAAAGCCATCAAGGCTGTGGTGGACGACAATGCGACATTCCCCGGCATTATTGTACGCATGCCCTTGCCGAAGATGACGCTGGCAATTCCATATGTTTCAAGCTTTGCGGCGCAAAACGGCCCGGCAAGTCCCGACCCAATAACGCCAACGATCATCTATATTTGCTGTCAGCTTAGGCGCGGCCCATGAGCGCTAGGACTTCCTTGCGGCTTGCCGGGTCGTCGCGGAAACAACCAAGCATCTTGCTCGTCACCATGTCGACTCCGTGCGTCCGCACCCCGCGACCGGTCATGCAACCATGCTGCGCCTTGACAACAACAGCGACGCCTTGCGGATTGAGATTTTCCCAAATGCAGTGAGCTACCTGGGATGTCAGGCGCTCTTGGATCTGCAAGCGATGGGCAAATCCTTGCAAGACGCGCGCTAACTTGGAAATACCCGCGACCCGATCAGTTGGCAGATACGCGATCGACGCTCTACCAACGATAGGTGCGAGGTGATGTTCACAGTGCGAGTGGAATGGAATGTCTCGCAGCAATACTACCTCATCGTAACCTTCAACCTCCTCGAAAGTACACTGAAGGTGGGTCGCGGGATCTTCTTCATATCCGGAACAATATTCTTTCCAAGCCCTGCCGACGCGGGACGGAGTGTCCACTAAGCCCTCCCGATCAGGATCGTCGCCCGACCACCGCAGCAACACACGTACGGCTTCCTGAACCTCGTCCGGAACGCTCATTTTTTCCTTAATTTGGTCAGGATCCGGAAGCTTGTGCATGAAGTTCATGAGAATCTCTTTGCTGCTGATAGGTCGCTGTTCGTTTGGCGGTGGCTCAGAGGGCAGACGACCGCTTGACATTTAGGTAGGCTTGACAATCGCTTTCTGCGATATGGCCCTTGGGGCAGGAAAACGGATGCGGAAGGCCTGATGTCGCCGAAAATCTTGATTTCAAAAAGTGCCGTTGCCGCAGTGGTCAGCGACCCGCGACTACCAGATAATCCAATTGTTGCTTGCAACGAGGCCTTCATTTGGCTGACTGGATTTGAACACGCTGAAGTAATCGGCCGCAATTGTCGTTTCCTGCGCGGCGAAAAGACCGAACCCCAAAAGACTGAATTGCTCCGCCAAGCGATCCAGGAGCGGCGTCCAGCGATGGTAGAATTGGTCAACTATCGAAAGGATGGCAGCAAATTTCGTAATGCCGTGATGATAGCGCCGCTGTTTGATGACGATGGAAGCTTACAGTACTTTCTGGGATCGCAAATCGCGATCGACGATGGGCAAGAAATCCGACGGCAGAAGGCACGAAGCAAGATCGGCAGTCTAAGCAACCGCCAGAGACAAATCATAGAATTTCTGGTCAAGGGGCAGCTGAACAAGCAGATCGCCCACGAGCTAGGCCTGACTGAACGCACGATAAAGATGCACCGGGCCGCTCTGCTGAAGTCTCTTGATGTACGAACCGTGGCTGAGGCGATCAGAATCGCCGTAGAGGCAGGTCTTTGATGATACTCAATTTGTCCGATTGACAGCAAATTTGGCTGAATAACTCAAGGATGAGTTGCTTGCGCGGAACGACCGAGCGCATGCTGGCAAACTTGTGCTAGTTTCCTTCTCTAGTGGACTCCATCTCGAGTACTGAGTCGGCACTCCGTCGTAGAGACTGCTTTTCTTTCCGGACCGCCTTTCCTATCGCCGATTGACTACAGCACGTCGTCCCCGATCCGAAGGGCATGATCGATCATGAGAGAAGCCCTCTGATACTGTGTGTATAACGCTTCTTGCTCAGCGCGGAAATGCGTCCCTTGGGACAGATTGCATCTGATTTTGCCAAGGATAAATCGACGTCATGAGCATGCCCAAAACTGCTATCGTCATCGGATCCGGATTTGGCGGTCTTGCATTGGCTATTCGGCTCCAAAGTGCCGGAATAGCTACAACGATCGTCGAAGCTCGCGACAAGCCCGGCGGTCGGGCCTACGCATGGAAGGGGGACGGATATATATTCGACGCCGGTCCCACGGTCATTACCGACCCCCAATCCCTCGAGGAACTATGGATGTTGTCCGGCAGCAGCATGGCGAACGATGTTGAACTGCTCCCGGTCAATCCCTTCTACCGTTTGGTTTGGAATGATGGAACGGACTTTGACTATTCGAACGTAGCGGCTCTACTGAACTTGGAAATAGCCCGACTCGATCCGAGCGATGTTGAAGGTTATGCCCGTTTTCTTGAATTTTCGAAGGCCGTTTATGAGACGGGCTACGTAAAGCTGGGATCAGTTCCGTTCCTCAACTTCGGGTCGATGCTTAAGGCAGCGCCGGCACTCGTGCGGCACCAAGCTTGGCGTTCAGTTTATTCGATAGTCTCTAGCTTCGTGCGGAACGAGAAACTGCGTCAGGTGCTGTCATTTCATACTTTGCTCGTCGGAGGCAATCCGATGAAGACCAGCAGTGTATATGCTCTCATCCACCAACTTGAAAAAACTGGTGGCGTATGGTTTGCGAGGGGAGGGACGAATTCGCTGGTAAATGGGATGGTCGCGCTCTTCGAAAGGCTTGGCGGTACCCTAATACTAGCCGAGCCGGTTGTTCGACTAGAGCATGCCGGTCGGTGCATAACTGGTGTAGTTACATCTGCCGGTAAGGCATGGACCGCTGATATTGTGGCAACCAATGGTGATCTTGTACAAAGCTATTCCCTCATTGCGGGATCTGACTATGCACGCCGCAAGGTAAGGTCGCTGCGTCGCAAGCGGTTCTCGCCCAGCCTGTTCGTCGTCCACTTCGGATTAAATGGCTACTTCCCTGAAATCGCACACCACACAATCCTGTTTTCTGATCGCTATAAGCCGCTTCTAGACGACATCTACCGGCACGGCCATCTTCCCGAAGACCCGTCGCTTTACCTGCACCATCCCAGTGCAACCGATCCTGAAATGGCGCCCTCCGGTAAGTCCGCTTTCTATGCTCTCGCGCCTGTTCCACACTTGGGCCGCGCGCCGGTGGATTGGAAGATTGAGGGACCGCGCTACCGTGACATTGTCCTGAAGCGGATTCAGAATGTTCTGATCCCCGACCTCCACAAGCAATTGGACGTATGTTTTCATTACACGCCGAGCGATTTTGCCCAGGACCTGGGAGCTCACTTGGGTAGCGCCTTCAGCCTCGAGCCAGTTCTGACCCAAAGTGCTTGGTTCAGAGCACACAATCGCGATGATTATTTTTCCAATCTCTACTTTGTCGGTGCCGGAACCCATCCGGGTGCAGGCATTCCCGGTGTAATTGCAAGTGCTAAGGCAACGGCCAGTCTGATCCTTTGATCCAGTAACACCATCCCATAACCGCATTTGGCGATCAGTCGGTGAATGGCCTTGAGATTGCTGAACGCTATCTGGTGTAAGTTAGCTTGAGCAATCCGAGATCTGTATCAGCAACGTTCAAAGCCGCCTTAACTTGCAAGTTCAACCAAGATTTCATTGCGACGCATGAATGGCAATGTCCAAGGCGGATTGTAGAAAGCGTACTCAGGTGAGTTTGCAGATTCCAGCCCGTTTTCGGATATGAATTGCCTTAACTCTGCCTCGTGATTTTTTAGAGAAGTTTTCCCGGCCAACCCTGAGAAGCGGATTGCAGCAAAGCGCTTTTCCGGAACTTGGACAAGCACGACTTGAGAATTAACGGGTTGGGGCAGAGACTCCATTCTATATTTGGAAGGCATCACAAATCGCACTTTCCACAAGTTTCCCTCAGCCTGCTGAGTAACGGGCGCAGTCATCGCAATCGAATGACTCGACTGCTGCGTGACAGGTGCGGTCATCGCAACTTTCTCTGAAGATCTGTTACTTCCGAAGATGTAATCAGCAATGATACGAAATCCGCGTTGTATTGCTTCTTCGCGATCCCCTTCAACGGTTGTCTCTGCCACGATCATCGGCGCGTAGCTGCGAACTTCGATGTTGCCCGTCTTGCTGATCAACTCATAATCGGGTGTTTCGACATCGCTACCTAAAATGCTCCAAGAAATTGCTGCCAACCCGGCCAAGCTGGCTCCAGTCAGAAGGACTAACTTTTTCCGCATCTTCGTGAGCTTTCTTGAAAGTGAGAGGTTGGAGGCTGACATATAGGACTGACCATTGAACAACTTGTACTTGAATCAATTGTTCCACACACGCCTACGGGGGCGCGTTGAACTAAATACCGACACCGATAAATGATTACCATTCACTGTATGATAGGCCCTTCATGGCTGTAATCAGAGATTTGGCGCTTAGTCAAAATGTGACCGCAAGCTGGTCAGTCGAGCAATATTTAGCCAAAAAATTCAATTAAAAGTCAGACAATCTCATCAGTGTCTCGCGATGAAAAATAGTCAGAACGGATTACCTCCACATCCGACAAGAAGGTTACTCCAGCATTCTGTTCAAATAGATGTGAAAGCCCTACTGCAGCTTCGTTTATAGCTTTGTTGCTTCCAACACCTAAAAACATCACTAATCCGGTCTTATCATTGAAGATAGACTTGCCTTCGTGGAAACCGCTGTGGCCCATACCAGACACATCGCGGATAATGCTCCAGCCAGCGATACCGGCAGCCCTCAAGATGTCTTCAACTAGCTCACGATCCTCGGCATGTACCACCACTTCAATCTTGCGGCGTCGATGCAGTTGTAGCTCAGAATTGGTGTCATTTTTCATGTATTGCTCTCCAGATTATGCGGTGATGGAAAACGGGCTGCTACCTTCCTGTGAAGGCACCCCGCGCGGGCTCCACCGGCGCGCCTTTCCGGTTTCAGGATCAATTACGATTAGTTGGACCCAGGCGTTTTCGAACAGGCGAGTCAGCACTTCATTGCTTTCGACGATTGCCTTAACCCGTTTGGGCGGCGCCACGACTATTGTCAGCAGGCGCCGCGGGACATGGTATGGCGCGCCGTCGTCGGCAAATAGCGATTGACGCGGCAGTCCAATCTGAAGGTCGCCGCGGTTGCCCTGGAGCACTCCTACGCCTCCGACCACATTGTGCGTAGTCTTGTCTCCGGAGCCGTAGCGTGTGTTGTCGATGGTCGAAAACAGATACTGACAATTTATCCATTGCGCGACGATCATCGGGGCTGTGAGGATAGTGGTCAAAGCAGTCCCATCCTTATCCGCTTTCCAATCGTAGCTGTGAAGGAATGCTCTGCCGTCGAGGTCAATCTCGCGCGTTACATCTCGCGAACTGACAATAAACGCAGCATTGCCGGCTAGTCCCCATTCGGGTCGAATCTCGGCCCAGTGCTCCGCCCCCTTCATCAAATCGTCAGCCGACCGGCCGAGCTTTTCTGCTCTACGCGTCCTATTTGATGCGCCTGCGCGCGCTAAGCTATTGGTCAACTTTTCAAGATCGGGCTGGTGGCTCGTAGGAATCGATTGGCGATCGAAGATAATGACTTCGTCAGTAGTGGTATTGTGTTCAGCGGCGAGGAACCACGTTGTTTCTGGAAGTACAATGCCTGTTGCCGCAAGAGCATCGCGAACCTCATGATCGTTGAGGATAGCCGCGAGGATGCGAGCGTTGGAGCCACCGGAATGCCCTCCACAGGCACCACAATCGAGCGCAGATGCATAAGGATTGTTGACGGCCCTGCCGCCATGCCCCGTCAGGACCACCAATCGGGCGGTTTCACTCGGCATGCCAGTCAGTTTGAACAGGGTAGTAGCGTATCCAACCTTGTCTTCTAGAGTGAAGGGCCTGTGGCCATTATCACCACAACAGCTGCCGACATCGGGCGCAATGATCTCGCTCTGGTCAGGACCAAAGCCCGATAAAGCGCGCTTCGTTGCTTGTGGCAACAAGGTGCGGGCGATCATGACCATCGCGCCGAGCGGACCCATTGCTTCTGCAGTCGCAAAGGTAGTGGACGTGCCCAACTTTGCGGCATTGAATAGCTGACCTGCTCGCGCGTCGCGCGCATTGGCTCTGACAAGCTTGCGAGCCAGAGATTCTCTACCGGGGACTATCGCTTCCTGTACTTCGTGTTGCGGCGTCAGCAGAACCGGTAATAGCTTCTTTCTACGATCATCTTGGAACGACTTCAGTGATATCGGTAAGCCAAAGAATCCGGCATAGCCAAAGGTCTGGTAATTTCCCTCAGCTTCCAGTGCCCGACGGAAGGGTTCGGACCTAACATCGATACAAAACACCAGCTGCGCGTCGGCCTCGATCTTATTAAGACCGTGTAGAACGCTTTTTTGGAGCTTGGGAACCAACGAATTGGCGTAGCTCCACTCTGCAGCCTGCATAAAGATTGCGCCAAGCTCATCTTCGGTCATCGCCGCGATCTGATTGAAGCGCTTAGCCTGTGTATCCTTGAGCGTTACCGGATCGAAATTGAAATGGCGGGCGAGCGAGGGGAAGTTTTCGACCTCAGCTGCAGGTTTACTGACTTGTGAGAGGCTACCGGCACGCTCGATCAAGAACCACAGAGCGAGAAGATCGGCCATCGAAGCTGGTGCGTTCTTGGCAAAATCCTGTTCGGCATGTTCGCGCCGCCAACGGATATGTCCGGCCCAGCCTGGCAGTCTCACAACGAGACTTCTGAGATATTCGAGATCACCTCTATTCTGATCGGTCACTGCAAGTCCCTCGGCGATAGCTTCCAGCGGGTCCCGCGGAACTGTCAGAAGCAATTTCTTTCCTGCAGCGCCTGTAAGTTGGTTGTAATCACGATCTTTGCTCGCCATCGCAAGGACAGCTCGATACAGGCCGAGTTCGCGATGTGGCATCGGAACGGCCGCCAGCCCCTGATCGAAGAATGCAGCGCACCACTTGGCGATGAACGCGGCATCGAGTGGCAACCTGTCGACTGTCTCCGGCTGTTTTGGCGTTTCGATTTCGATAAGGCGGACCATCAGCACGTCCAGCGCGGTGGCTCCAGGTACGATTGTTGCCAGCGCATCATATATGCCGCCCAGATGCCGGATCGCTGCATCGCGCAGCGTATCATAGTCTATTTCCTCACGCTCCATCAGCTGGCGCCAGGCAGGAAGGGGAAGGCTCTTTCGTGCGCCAAACTGCTTGGCTGCCTTGCTGACAGCATCGGCGAATGGCAGGTCCTCAAAAGCAGCCAGCGGGTTGACCGCGATAGCGCTCTCAAGCGGCCACAGCGGTGACACGCTGCGCGAGGCGAGACCAACCAGTCCTGCGACTTCCGAGCGAGTGAGGATTCGGTCCATGGATGCAGTGGAGTGCAACTTGTTCATGGCGAAGTTTCCTTTCGATACTCAGCGCAGGGCGCCAGAATTAAGCAGGTGAACGTAAAGCCCTGACGAGAGCGGCTTGCGCGCAACGAAGCGGCCCCGTTGCCATAGCCAACTGGCTAGGAATGCAGAGAGAAGAGCGAGAAGCGTCCATGGACCGAGCAGATCCGGCCCGTCGTGCCCCATAGCCTCACGTGCAAGCATAAAGCCGCCGATATTGAATGAGACTAGGACAATGATGAGAGCTACTAGCCATAACCGGGTCGTTCTGAGAATTTTGATGCCTCCAATGCTTGTTAAGGTAGCAGCGGCGGTCACCATGCCGAGTGTCAGTGGGATAACCTCTCCGTTGGTTTGACCTGAGAAAACTGCAAGCCCGGCACCGACTACTGCGAGTCCCGCTATTACGCCGGCGCAACGATGGCTGATAAGGTTGGAGTGCTTATTGCTGGTCATGCCGATCGCAGAGCCGGAGCCAAGGAAAAGCCACGCCTTAAACAGACCATGTGCTACCAGGTGCCACAGCGCTGCAGAATAGGCCCCGAGGCCACAACTCATAATCATGAAGCCCATCTGGGCGATCGTGGAACCGGCGATGGATCCCTTGATATCGGACCGCACTACCATCACGCCGATGCCCCAAACGGCAGCTATCAGGCCAAGTGTCACCGCCGTATAGCGAGAAAGCGGAGCGGCTTCGAACAGCGGCGCAAAGCGCAATAACAGGAAGCCTCCCGCGTTGACGAGGCCTGCATGCATCAAGGCTGACACTGGAGTTGGCGCAGTCATAGATGACATCAACCAACCGGAGAATGGAGGTAAGGCGCAGCGCGCGGCGGCAGACGCGATCAAGGCCATAGTCACCAGTGCCAGGATATTGGGCGAAAGCTCCATGCTTCGTTCCAGCGCTGTCGCAAGGTCGAGAGAATTAGCGTGCAGCGCCAAGATGATCAGCGCAGCAACTAGCCCGCTGTCACCGACGAGGAAGGACAAGCATGTCCGTCGCCGGGCGGCCTGTGCTTCAGGCCAGCTGCGGACATGGCCAACAAGTTTTGCCAGCAGCCAGCCACTGGCGCACCAGCCAAGTGCAAATAGCAGCAGGTTGGTGGACAAGACGAACACCAATACCGAAACGACGAGCAAACCCAAAGTCAGGAAGAAGTGGCCTGAATGCGGGTCGCTGCGCATATATCGGCAGGAGAAGGTCGCCGTGAGCGCTCCGACAAACAACGTCAGAGCGGCAAGCGCAAGGGACAGCCCGCTCACATTCAAGATGTCTCCGAACGGCAGGGCGAATAGCCCGCCCCAGAGCAAGGCGACCACCACATGGGAGACTTTCAACCGTCGGTTCGGAACAGTGCCAGCTAACATCGCAACTCCTTTCGGAAGCAGCGCATGGCAAACGATTCATTATTTATGAAACGAATTTCTAAAATATCAACTATTGACATATTAAATGTTTGAGGTAGTACCCGATAATGCCGAGCACTCGCACACTCGATCTCGACCTACTGCGCTGCTTCGTCACTATAGCGGACACAGGTAGCTTTACTCGTGCCGGCGAAAGGCTGGGTCGGACCCAATCGACAGTCAGCCTCCAAATCAAGCGACTGGAGGAGCAAATTGGCCGCACGGTGCTACAGCGAACACCAAGATCGATGAGCTTAACCGAGGAGGGAAAGCGGCTGCTCGGCCCTGCGCGGCAGATGCTAAGGCTAAACGATACTACGATAGCTCAATTGTTCGAACCGGACATGAGCGGGAACGTTCGCATCGGCGTGCCAGAGGATTTTGCAACAGCGCATCTGCCATCGGTCCTATCCGATTTTTCTCGTTCGCATCCTTTGGTCGATTTGGAAGTGACCTGTGACTTGACCCTTAACCTGCTCGACAGATTCCACGACGGTGATTTCGACTTAGCTTTGGTAAAGCGGGAGCCCTCTGTGCCGCTTGAAGGGGTTCGGGTCTGGCGCGAACCACTGGTGTGGGTGGCACGCGATGAGCTCTCTGTTAGAGATATGGAGTCCGTACCTTTAGTGGTGTCGCCTAAGCCATGTGTGTATCGTAAACGCGCCACTGATGCACTTGATGCTATAGGGCGGTGCTGGCGTGTATCCTATACTTCGACCAGCCTTTCAGGCAGCCTCTTAGCGGTGAGTGAAGGTTTGGGAATTACCGTTCTTCCCCGGGAAATGGTCCCGGAAAGTCTTATTCCAATCACGGGTGACCTCGATTTGCCGCCCCTTCACGACACTGAGATGGCACTCATTGAGGCACCTGGACTGTCGGACACAGCACACCGTCTTGGTCAGCATATTGTCGCTGCGCTTGAGCGTAGCCGATAAGCAGACCCTTACTTTTGCTCGGTGTCTTTTTCAAACTTCAAATTTGAAGCTAGCAAGTGCCCATGACCTGCCCCCCGAGAAGTGGCCCACGCTGAGAGTTAGGATTTCGGGTCTTTACGGCTTGAAAGAAGCTGATGAATGGCACGGAAGAGATACACGCCTAAACAGATTATCACGATGCTGCGAGAGGCCGAAGATCGGTTGTCGCAGGGTGAGAAGGTTGGCGCGATCAGCCGGTCACTTGGGATCTCGGAGCAGAGCTACTACCGTTGGCGCCGCGAGTATGGCGGCTTAAAGGTCAGCCAGGCGAGGCGATTGAAGGATCTCGAGAAGGAGAACCAGCGACTAAGGAAGGCTGTGTCTGATCTAACACTGGATGCGTTGATCCTGAAGGAGGTCGTCGAGGGAAAGTACTAAGCCCTTCACGACGTCGGCTGGCCATCGATCATGTGCAGGAGGCATTGGGTGTACCATCATGGCCAGCGGTCAAATGTTCGACCGCACAAACAGGCCGGACAGAAGACTGTACCCGACCAAAACGCCAAACCCTCAAATCACCACTTGCAACGCGGGAGCCATCCACAGAGGACATGAATGTGGCTGCTGCCTGTCATGACCAAGCTTCCAAATCGAGGGGCTTGATCGTCACATTCGGCCGGGGTGATTTGATCTGCAAAAGCAGCCAATGGCTCGGCGACAAAGCCAACGCACTTCAATTGCGCGGAACAGGAAAATCGGTCAGCGTTTCCCAGGAACCAAGGCCGATGAAGATGTGGCCAACCATCATTGAAGCCAGCATAACCAGCAAAAGCACCCACACCAAAATCACGCCACTTGTCATTCTCCAGCTTTTCGGCGGCAGACCCTGGACAAGAAACATGACGATGCCTGCTACATTCACGCACACGAGGTTCAACGCGAACAGGAACAGCGCGCTGAACCCTGCCCCGGGAAATCCGGCACCTGAATAGATGCCTGCCGCAGTCAAAGGCGGGACAAGAGCTACTGCGATCATCACCCCGACCAGCGCGAGCGACGCCCCGCGACTGAACGCAAGGACGCCGGAAGCTCCACAGGCCAGCGCAAGGGCAATGTCTGAAGGCTGGACGAGAGTCCGGCTTTTCAGTTCGGGGGCAAGCGGGTCAATGGCCACTGTCATGCCAATCACAACACCCGCCAGAACCGCCAGGACACAGCCAACAATCAAGGTCGCAGCCGACTGCTTGGCGAACCGCCCATTGCCGACCGTGGCCGCCAGCGCCAGTCCCATCGTCGGACCAAGCAGCGGAGCGATGATCATGGCGCCGATAACAACAGCAACTTGCCCGCTTTGCATACCGAGGCCAGCGATGATGGCCGACAAGGTGACTGTCAGCATGAAGGATGGGCGCAGATGCAGGCTTGCTGCGATGTCGTCGTAAAGTTCGTCGGTGCTAAGGCGATCGCGGCTAAAGAACCGTTCGAGCCGCGTCGGGGGTGACAGGTCTTCGCAAAGGCGCAACTCTGTCGCAGGGGTTTCTTCTACCGGCGGCATGACAGCTTCAAGTTTTGCGACATATGCGGCGAAAGATGGTATGTTGGAAAAAGCATCTGCAAGATCAGCGAGTAATCGCTCAGTATAGCGTTGCTGAACAAGGCACGTGTATTTTTCCTGTGAACCAGGCACCGTCTCACGCCAGAAACGCCTTGTATGACGAAGCAAAATCGTTTCGAGAATTTCGATCTGATTTTCAGGAAGGTATATCTGGACGAATCTGGCAGCCATTTATACACTCCTGTATATGCATGTGCCGCATCAGATTAGCATTTAAGAGGATTCAGATCATCAAGACTTATTTCCTTTGATTTATTTCAAAGACTGATCTGGATTTTATGCTACCCTCCCGCCCAATCGTGCCGACTGACATAGAGACAGAAAGCCGCTCAGTTGAGCTTGGAGGGAACGCAAATGAAGATTGCACACGGAACCCTGGTGGTGGTGGCTGATGGCACCAGGCTGCTGCTGTTCAGAAACGAGGGGGATCGGAAATATGCCGTCCTCGAAACTCTCACACACCAGCAACAGGACAATCCTGCCACCCATGAGCAAGGCACTGACACACCCGGCCGCACACATTCTCGCATAGGCGCCTCAAGCAGCAGTTACGACGAGACCGACTGGCATCAGCAAGCCGAAGATAGTTTCGCACAGCATGCAGCAGCCACCCTTGAAAAAATGGCAATCACCGCTCCCGATGCCGGAATCATTGTCATTGTCATCGCCGCGCCAAGAACGCTTGGTGAGCTGCGCAAGCACTATGGCCGTGAAACGGCCGAACGCTTGATTGCAGAAATCGACAAGGATATTGCAGGCCATACAACGGATGATGTGATTGAGACGATTGCTGCGCACGAAGCAGCTTGAAGCTCTCGCCTCCGCCGAGAGCTGCTCTAGTGCCCGGCACGGGTTTCTGCGAATCATATTGCCGCTTCGCCTATCCCCAACATTGCAGCAGATTAGGTCACTCCAGGCGCTGCCGAAAGCCGGCCGTTCATTGTCGTATCAGCCCGCATGAATGAATGGCAGGTTTCGACGATCAAGATCGAAACATTTGATTGTCCCCCGTCAGCGCCTATGGCACAGATTTGAGGTTGTGATTTAAGGAGGATTTGGGCTTCGTCGTAGTGACGAAGGAACGAAGATGAATCCCAAATCCTCTAGCTCCAAGAAGCCTGCCGAGCAGGTGTTTAAGGACATCCTCCGAAGGACCCGTCGGCACTTCTCCGCTGAGGACAAGATCCGCATCGTGCTCGAAGGCCTGCGCGGCGATGATTCCATTGCCTAGCTGCGCCGTAAGGAAGGCATTGCGCAGAGCCTGTATTAAGCGGCCTTCCGGTGATACGCTCTTGATCGTCAAAACCGGCCATTCGTTCAGCGAGCTAACGTAATTCTTGAACATCCTGTTTCACGGCCGTCAACCGCCAGTCTTTTAAATTGGCTGCCGACTAATTTTGCGTGGTGGATCGCAGCCTTTCTCGAGTAGCTGTCGCATTTCGTTGGTGCTGTCTTTGTCCCAGTCAGACAACTCGCCCTTTGCATCCAGAGCTTGCCAAATCTCGTAGGCTTCCTTCCACAGGCGACAGGCTCCGGCATAGTCACCGCCATTATGGTGATTGGTTCCGCCGGTTCTCAGAACTTCGGCGAGAGAACGTCGGGCTCCTGATACATTCTCAGAGATCTCGACTTTCTTGCGATTCAATTCGATGATCTTGTCGGTGAGAGCATAACTCGCCCTATAGTCACCCCGATCTGCAAGGAGTTGTGCATCGACTTCGGCAACCGTGGAATACAATTTGATCATATCCGCGTCGCCGGGATTTCGCTCCTGAAGACCGGAAACGAGTTGCATAGCTCGCCCAATTTCTCGCCGCGCCTGTTTGGGTCGTTGCGCAGTTCGATCGAGCACAGCACTGTACCATAGTGCGACAATCAAGCCTCGGGCTTTGCGAGGATTCAGCGGGTCGGCCTTATACATTTGCTCGTCCAGCGAAATCGCATGGTCGAGGGCTTTACGAGCCTGAAGTTCGCGGTTCGAATTATGATAACTCTCTGCCAGCAATCTGAAGTTATGAGCTCGAGCTGCCACTGTTTGCGCGGTGATGAAATTAGCAGGCAACTCTGTGGCAAAGCTCTCGGCCCGTTCGTAGAATTCGCTCGCCTTTTCAAATTCATTGTTCCACCCATTCGCGTCCCCTCTAGCCGTCAAGGCCTTGATGAAGGTGCCGGCGGCATCAGGGTTCTTAGCGGCCAGTGGTGATATTACAGCCAGCGCCACATCCGCCAGTTTCCGACCATGATCGATCCTGCCGTTGTTATACATTTCGTCGATTGCCTGGCGCGTAAGCACGTCTGCAAAATCATTGGTCAACACGGGATCTTTTGGGCTGGCCCTGTAGAGCGGCTCAATGATCGCACGCGCTTCTGCTAAAAGTCTTCCGCCCTCCCGAAATCGCCCAAGGCTGGACCCGCTGCTGGTGCCGGTCACATCAGCCAGACGAACATATCCGCGGCCGACTTCTGCACGTACTTCGTTCGGCGCATGTCGATCTTTTGCGAGACTATCGAGATATTGGAGTCCGGATTCAGCGACCATGGCTCTTGCGCGGGTTGAATAGCCCCTAGATTTGTAGACGCTTTCTTTCCTAATTTTGAGGACAGGAGGCGACGATGGGGAAGCCAAATTTCAGTGATGAGTTCAAGCGTGATGCGGTGGCGCAGATCACCGATCGCGGGTATCGTGTACGCCTTGGCAGATCCCTTGCGCGTTCGAGGATGCTCCCTTCTCTAAATCCTCGAATGGGATGCGAAGTAGGAGCGAGCGAGCGACGCCGTTTTCTCTAAGGTTCGCTGTGATCGGAAAGCGAACGAGTGGCCCGCGATACGAACGCGCTGACATCGCTGGCGAATTGTTCGGGCTCGTCTGCAAACATAAAATGCCCAGAGTTTGGATAGACGAGGACGCGGCCATCTTTCAGCTTTGCTGCAAGCGTACGTTGAGGCCCCAGAGCAGTCTGAAAGTCGTGGCCGCCAGCTATAAACAGCACAGGCATGGACAGCCGTTCAGGCCGGTCGAAGCGATAGTCCATGAAGCCCTGGGCAGAGAGCGCCTCTCCTAACTGGCCACTGTTGGCGAGCGAAGGGATATGGTCGAGCCAGTTCACGCGTTCGCGCACGATGCGGTTCGGAAACATGTTGTCGTCAAAGAAGGCCTGGCGCTGCTTGTCGCCAAAGACCGCAAATGGATTGCATTTGCGCCCCGACTCCCGTGCCTTCACCGCCTTTGCGTAAAGCTCGGGATGAACGGACTTTAGCCGATCGCAAAGGTTATCGATAGCAGCCGGGAGGTCCGGCACCGCGCCCGTAAGAATTAATGCGGCGACATGGTCGGGATGGTCCGCCGCATAGTCCAGCGCGATAGTCGTTCCGGCGCTATGGGCGAGCAGCACGATCTTGTCCACGCCCAGTTCGTGGCGCACCAAATCGACGTCTGCTTCCAGCAGATGCATAGAGTAGAATTTCGACCCACTTGGTCTTTCGGATCTGCCGGATCCGCGCTGGTCAAGATAGACCATGTGCAGCCGACGCTCGAGTGCGGGACCGCCAAGAGCTTGCATCACCTGGCTGCCCTCTCCTGGACCGCCATGAAGGAATACGACAGGGATCCCGGCATCTTGGCCCGCTACTCGATACCAAAGCTCTATTCCATCCTGAGTCCGGATCTGGTGTGCGCCCATGGCCCCGCCCGGCGGCGAAGCGGCGACGAGGCCGAACATCGTAAGAACAAGGAACAAGCGAACCGTGAGTGGCATACGCAGTTCGATCAACTGACATAATCCTAAGACAGAGGAATCGCCCCCAACTAAATTCGCGAGCAGGCGGACTTCTGAAGCGTTGGGCTGTCTTAGCCGTCAGGCGCCACCCGGGTCGGAAAAGTTCTGCCAGCGCCACAACAGAGTCGATAAACGGCCCTCGCCCGCGACCTGCTCAGCTCGACTCGCCTCGACATGGAGGCGATCGCGAAACGGGCTGGCTTCAGCTCTCCCAGACAGTTGCGCCGCGCTTGGCGCCATTACTGCTCAATTCCGCCACGAGAACTGCGCCAGCAACTACACACCGCAGGCTGACCTGGGCCGCGCTCGGCCCTATTGGCGAACGAACGCAGGCAGCATTTTGCCGTATCGCCATTCAGCAGTAGCCCGTATTACTGCTGATGAGCAACTCACACGACCTTGCTGAAAGCTACCGGTCATTCATACCGACCCTGGTGTAGGAGATTAGGCGAAAATCTTTGGTTCGCGCAGCGCGCAGCCTATGGGCGGCTATGTGCCAATGTTCATGATCTGCGGTGCGGCTTATCTTGTAGCACCGGCATGGATCCAGCTCTTAGTTCCCAATCTTGCTTCTGCGGAGACAGCGAGGATATCGGACTAACCCTAGAGCGCGGGGACAAATTTCTGACCTGATTGAACGTCATCTTTCGGTAATGTGCGGTATAGAGCTGAATAACCGGAATGTTGGGGCTAGCGGACGTCGCGAGCCATTTTCTCATCGGCCGGAAGTGGGCCGGTTCCGGACTGGCGGCTTTTGGTAGGCTGCCGGCGGAACGCCGCCATTCGGGCGAGACAATGATCGGGGCCGCAGTCGCCGACAAGGCAATCATTTAGTTGCCCAATTCGCGCTGTCGAAAGCGGCCCTACATTCACCTACAGCGGATGAGCACCGCTCGGCCGAAATAGGACCCACAATTTGTGGCCTAAACGGCGCATATATTGTGGGGACTGCCATTAAGCTGCCCGCCCATTCGTGGACGCCAAATATTGAAGTGCGCCGCTGGCGGCCGCCCACAATATGACAGCATTTCCCAACCCGGTCACGAAGTCGCGTGGGTTCCGTCCCGATGAGCGTGCAGAAAGAAAGCAGGCACTTGCAGAGGTGAAAACCATGCCGGCAGAAATGGCAAGAAACCTTCGGGACCCTGTTGCCGACCACAGCCCAATGAAATGTAATCCCACGATGACGCCAATGGTTTGTAGGAAATACGACTGCAATCCGAATTTCGGCAACACGATGGACGCGAGATAAGTCGCTCCGACTTCTAACGCCACGGCGATCCACTATGCCTTAGCCCGGAATAGGTTTTGGCTAGACTCAACTGAGCACTGAAACCAAATCCAGCATATCAGTATGGTGGTGAAAAGCGCATTAAAGGCAAGGGCAATGGACTGAGCTCCTTGAGGAAGCGCAATTGTGGCGACAGCCCCCCAAAGTCCGCCGAATTGCAGTCCTATCAATGATGGAACCGGCCTAATGTGACCCGCCTATGCCTTCGCCTGAAATTTCGTTGTTAGGATGCTTCGCGCCAGACGACTAGGTCTGGAATTAGAGTCGGACTCAGCTAGACTCTATGCCGCCAATCCCAGACTGGTTGCTTTCAATGATTCCAACGCAAATAGCTGCCATTGGCGAACTTATCTGTCACCGATCGAAGCATATATTAGTTATGGAGCCAACCTCGTCGGTATACCCAAATTTCCTTCCGTTGACTTGCGAATGGGTTAGCACTTGCGATGGTCACTTCATCAATCATCCACTCAATGAGCTATGAATATCGCCTCAAACTCATCATTTGCGATGACTATATTCTAAGATGGCTCGCTGAGTTAGAGCGCCGTTCAATGGCGACTTTCCCATCGCCTTGCGACCAGACATTCAAAATGCGCGGAGTAGCCCTTGCACCTGCTTGTACAGCAGGCTCCACCTGAGATGCTATTCCGAGTTGCAAACAAGCTCCTCGTAACTTGGCTTCATACATCAGATGGTCTGCCCGGCGTACAAGTTCGTCAACTGCCACAGCTCCTGGCGGAACGACCAATGCTCCAACGCTGCACTTCAGAGGGCAACCTTCAACATCAATTGCGTTCATAGCCTGGTGCAATCTTGAGGCTGTTGTTCTTGCGGCTGCCTCGTCTTTCACGTTCATAAAAACTACGAATTCATCACCGCCCAGCCGGGCAAACATGTCATTGCGACGAATGCTTTTCGATATCGTGCTGCCATAGGCTCGTAAGCAATCATCGCCGGCTGCGTGGCCTCGCGTGTCGTTTGTCTGCTTCAACCCATCAAGGTCAGCATAAATAAGGAGACGCCATCTTTGATCTCCAATACTCGAAGAAGCAAGTTCGAAGAACGCTTTACGATTGAATGCTCCGGTGAGTGCATCACTCCTCGCAAGCCACCATTCCCTTTTGTAGGTACGGCGCGCTCCAGCAATGACGGAGATGACTATGGATAAGGCGAGAAATCGCATTCCCAGATTCCAGGCTAAAGCGATTCCACCATATGGATAAAGATCGAACCCGTTGATGGCGAACGTCAGAACTAAGCAGCTAATGCCAACTATATGCCCAGCTCGCCATCCGAGCGACCAAGCGGCAAAACACATGACAAGCAGATAGACAGGTCCAAACCAAAGGTCTGCCCCCGTTAGCCAATCGGCCAGAGCAGTTGCGGTCGTGCATAGTACTATCAAAGTCCACGCGTGAGCTGGGCGCAGACGCACCATCAGGTCAAAAGCGCGCTGCACGGCGCTGGCTTTCAACGGGGCCATCTGCATTTCGGAAGTCTAAGACCAACTTGTGAAGAGTTCGTTTCGAAAGCAGATCAATCGTTGGCTTGAATCAACCCAGCGGGAGTACTCCCATGTTGTGGCCGCCTTACGATCGCTTTCTTCGTAATTTATAATGGACCGTTTCCGAATGTAAGAGCCTGATCCGAAATTAAGTTGAGTGGTGTCAGCAGGTTAGCTTGACGCCAGCCCAAGTCGCTGATTCTGAGGTTTTGCAACGAACCAAGGAAATCAACGATGTGGACCGACACCACTCGGGCCCAGTATGCCCGTGCGCAGCTGACTTTGCCAAGCGATTTGACCGATGCCGAATGGGCAGTGCTCGAGCCGTTATTCCCGCCACCTTCGCATGTGGGGCGCCCGCGCAAATGGCCGCTGCGACGGATTGTCGAAGCGATCCTGTATCTGCTGCGCGGCGGCCTGACGTGGCGAATGCTGCCACCGTGCTTTCCGCCGGTCTCGACGGTGCGGCGCTGGTTCTACCTACGGCGAGATAACGGCTTATGGCTTTAGCTCAACCACGCACTGCTGCTGATCGGGCGCGAAGCGACAGGCCGCGAGGCCTCCCCGAGTGCCGGGGTGATCGACAGCCAAAGCGTCAAGACCACCGAGAGCGGAGGGCCGCAGGGTTACGATGCCGGCAAGAAGATCAAAGGTCGCAAGCGCCACATCCTGACCGACACCGATGGCAATCTGGTTCATGCCGTGATCCACACCGCCGAGATCCAGGATCGCGACGGCGCACCGCTCGTGCTGGCCGAGATCATCCATCGCTTCCCGTGGCTGCGGCATGTCTCGCCGATGGTGGGTATGCCGGTGACAAGCTTCGTCAGGCGCTGCGCAAGATCGGCAAGTGCAAGTGGACCATCGAAATCATCAAGCGGTCCGACACTGCCTAGGGCTTCGAGGTGCTACCGCGGCGCTGGGTGGCAGAGCGAACCTTTGCATGGCTCGGTCGCAACCGCCGCCTCGCCAAGGACTTCGAGCAGACCATCGCCTCAGCAACCGCGTGGCTGTTCATCGCCTCGATCCAGCTCTTCACTCGCCGTATCGCAAGAGCAGGAAATTATGACGGATAATTATGAATCAGATGGGGTGGTTGCCGCCCTCCCTCGACGGCATCGCAATATGCCAAGATAGTGGTGTTGAAGGCCACTGAACGGGAAGGACGACAACCATGACGAACGATGCGATGATTGGCGTGGATTTGGCAAAGTCTGTTTTTCAGCTTCACGCTGCCTCGGGTACGGGGCACTTGCTGTTTCGCAAGAAGCTGTCGAGGGCGGCCTTTTCGAGATTCATGAAGGACCAACCGCCGGTCACTGTTGTGATGGAGGAGCATTTTGCCAACCACCTTGCTTGAGTTCAATGGTCCAGCCTTAGCGACAGTTATCCCGAATATCGGCGCGCCTTGATGCCAATCAATTATGCGGCACCAACCAGCCTGAATTAATGCAATTCAAAATGCGTCCAGCGCGATGCGACGGACATTAAATTTCAATTGGAACCGAGAGAGCCTCGACTTCGTGTGGAAATTATGTGATGGTATAACATCAACCGCAATATGAGCCATTTTGCAGGTGGCTCCATGCAATCGCGAATAATAGTAGAATGAGGAATTCCCCCCAAATGATGAAAGCAAAACTGCTGGCCAGCACCCTTCTGGTCGGAAGCATCACGGTCGCGACGGGCGCTCGTGCGGCTGACAAGCCGGACACGTCAACCGATGCCGCCACCCCCCAGCAGATCATCGTCACGGCAACGCCGTTTCACAGCTCGATCGACGATACCCCGGCGATTCCCGCCAAGGTTGATGCCGAGGAGATCAGGCGGGCGGGCGGCGCTAGCATCGCCGAAGCGCTGAGGGATGTTCCGGGGATTTCGGCATCGGGTTTCGCCGAAGGGGCCTCGCGTCCGATCATTCGCGGCATGGATGCCAATCGCGTGCGCCTGCTCGAAGACGGCACCAGCATTTCCGACGTGTCGGATATCGGTCCCGATCACGGCACCCCGATCGATCCGCTATCGGCACAAAGCATCGAAGTCGTCCGTGGGGCGGCGGCGCTGCGTTATGGCAGTCAGGCAATCGGCGGGGTGGTCAACGTGCTGAACGATCGCGTGCCGATGCAGCGTTTCTCCGACCCGTTGGGCGTCGAAATCAACGACAGCTACACCACCGTGAACGATTCGCGCGAAGCTTCAGGCCTGATCAATGGCCAGGTCGGCAATTTCGCCCTCCATGCCGATGGCTATTACCGCCACGCTGACGATTACGATACGCCACTCGGCACCCAGGCAAATTCCTTCTTCCACGGCTGGGGCGGTGCACTGGGCGGGTCCTATTTCATTCCCGACAGCAACAGCCATCTCGGGATCGCGGTGACGCACTACGATGCGCAATACGGCATTCCCAGCGACACCACCTTCATCGACATGCGCCAGACCAAGATCATGACGCGCGATGTCATCGAACTAGGCGGTGCCCTCAAATCGTTCAATCTCGACGGCAGCTATGCCGATTACCAGCATCAGGAAAAGAACCCGGACGGATCGGTCAACACGACCTTCAAGAACAAGGAATATGATTTCCACGGCGAATTGCTGATCAATCCGATCGGCTTCATCAGCAATCTGGCTCTGGGCGCCGAATACCAGCATCGCGATTTTTCGGCGATCGGCGAAGACGCGTCATATCTGGAGCCGGCAACATCGGACAATATTGCCGGATATCTGTTCTCCGAAATCGATGTGGCTCCCAAGTTCCACCTCGAAGCGAGCGGTCGGGTGGAGAACGTCCATATCACCGGTACGCCACTGTCCGATGTGTTCACTTCGCGTGATTATACTCCGGTCAGCGGCGCGCTTGGCGCCCTCTACACCGTTACGCCCGGCGTGAAGATCGGCCTGACCGGATCGACGACGGGCCGCGCACCTGCGCTAACCGAATTGTTCGCACGCGGCGGGCATGATGGACCGCAGACCTATGAAACCGGTGATCCTAACCTCAAGATGGAACGCGCCAACAGCCTTGAGCTGAGCCTCAGGGTCAACAAGGGGCCATTCAGCTTCGAAGGCAGTCTCTATTCGACCTGGTTCAACAACTACATCTACGGCGACCTGACCGGGCGAACCTGCGACGATGGCGGCAATTGCGTGGTCGGCGACAGCGAGGAACTGCGCGAGGTGTTCTATCTCCAGCAGGGCGCGCATTTCCGTGGGGTGGAAGGTCAGGCCAGCCTCGATCTTTACAAATCCGACAGTGGGACGCTCAAGGCAAACGTGCTCGGCGATTACACCCGTGCGACGCTGGACGATGGCAACAACGTGCCGCGGATTCCGCCCTATCGCATTGGTGGCGGGCTTGGTTGGAAGAGCAAGCCGGTCGATGCCGGCTTCACGCTGATCCATTACGGGCGGCAGGATGATTACGGCGTATTTGACACGCCGACCGCATCCTATAACGAGCTGAGCGCGCATATCACCGTGCGGCCGTTCAAGGCCTACCCGGGGATCGAGCTTTCGGTCGTCGGTCAAAACCTCACAGATGATGTCCAGCGTTATGCGACCGCCTTCAACAAGGATCTGGTGATGCAGCCCGGTCGCTCCGTACGCTTCGTGCTGCACGTCGCGACGTTCTGAGCTAACACGGTAGCAGGTGCGATCGAATTTTTACCCAAGTTCAGGTCGCCCCTGCTGCCCCTTTACGACAATGAAAGGTGGGCGATCAGGGTGGCAACCGTTTCCACACCGAGCCTTGCAGCCACCCCCAAGCGATCCGGCAAACGCGACTCTGCCGAAATTGAATGCCTGGTCGAACGCTTGCTCCGCCAAGTCGATCGCCCTCTCACCGCTTATGAGATTGTCGAACTGGCAGCCCGGTACGGCCACTCGATCGTGCCGATGCAGGTCTACCGGACCATGGCGCGCCTTTCCGAGCAGGGGCGCGTGCTCCGTCTCGAAAGCGTCAAGGCTTACCTTCTGGCAAAACCGGGAACGGATCTGTTTCTGGTTTGCGGTGGGTGCAAGGCAGTGAAGCGGGTTTCCATGCCCTCATTATCCTCTGCGCTTTCGCAATTGCGGCACCGTGCGAGTTTTCGCTCGATCCGCATTCCGGTCGAAGTTCACGGGGAATGTAATGCTTGCCGGGATCAGAAAGATCGGCAATCCGCCGTCCCCTCGATTGACCGGATTGCCGACCGATGATGACATCGCTTCCCTATGCGGTGGGACTGGTAGCAGGGCTATTCACCCTGATCGGCGGCGCTCTGGCGATGCGGTTTCTGCGCCACGATGCCTTGCTGTTCGGACTGACTAGCGGCTTCGTAATTGGTCTGGCGCTGCTCGACCTGATGCCCAATGCCGTGGAGCTTGGCTACGGCGTCCACTCCCCGGCAGCGATCTTCACCATGCTGGCCGTCGGGTTCGCTTTGCTGACCCTGCTGCATCGTCTTCCCATAGCCGCAGTTCTGGGCCGCGGATCGCTCGTCCTGCACAGTATCATGGATGGCTTGGGAATCGGTCTGGCGTTTCAGATATCGGACGGGACTGGGTGGATCGTTGCGATCGCAATCCTCGTCCACGATATGGCCGATGGCGCCAATATGGTAGCTTTGAGCGCTTCGGCTCAGGATCACCGAAACGCCCGATCATGGCTGGTCGTCAACAGCATTGCTCCTCTTCTCGGCGTAGCGATCGGTCAATCCATATCGGTTACCCCTTCGCAGTTTTCGCTACTGCTGGCACTGTTTGCGGGCGGGTTCCTCTATATCGGCAGCGCTGAGCTTCTGCCGCGCAGCCGCGCCGCTGGAGGCGGGTGGTTCTCGTCCGCAGTAAGCGTGCTGGGATTGGTTGTGACGGGCCTGATGGTTCACCTCGCCGGATAGCCGTACCGGCGTTCTGCGGCCGTATAACGCTCTTGATCAAGATACAGAAGCACCGTCGCGTCTTTACGAGCGCCGGCATCCGCAGCGAGCCAGGCGATTTTGATATTCGGACCAGCGATTGGCATGATTGACGATGAATGCCCGGTTTTCGAGAAAATTGTGCAGCCACGCGAATATTTTAGATTGGGATGCATAGCTGTCGCGCTGGATTTTATGAACAAATGTCGGCTTCAGGCCATTCTCAATTCGAAGCCGCAGTTCCGGACTGTTGTCTAGGGTCCGGATCTGCAAGGATCAGATCTCGCAGTTCGCCGGCATGGACTGGGTAGCGCTCATCCGTGCTTACAAACTTTAGCACTCGATGAGCAGGCACGGCATCTGCCGCGGCGACGCGGTAGTCGAGACCTTCTTCTCGTCGCCCGAACACGAGACCATCCGGCGCCGGATATCCAACACCTGCGAGGAGGCTCGGCAGGGCGTGTTCGATTACATCGAGATGTTCTGTAACTTGATACACAACCATGCCAGGAACGGGCTTCTGTCGCCCGTCGAATTCGAACCGTAATAGACGATTAGGACCGAGGATCTGTAATTTGCAGTTACTCGGCGGTTGTCCCTTGAGGGTTTCAAGGATCTGTCCGCACTCGCCTTCCCGAAGGTCGGTGGTGCTGTATCGGGTCTCACAAGGCCGGACGTTGCATTGACTCGAAGCGGGCTCTGAAGCCCATCCGGTAACCTTCGCAGATTGCGATCTTCAGTGCCCAGGTTTTCAGCGCGAAGCTCTGTTTGGTGCGCGTCAGGATCGAGTTCGCTGCCTCGTAGAGCAACTTACGCACAGTGCTGTCGCCCTGTTTGGTGATCCGGCCCGTCCAGTCGATTTCACCCGACTGATGGCGCCGGGGAACAAGGCCGAAGTAGGCACCGGCCGTTCGCGATCGCCTGAAGCGAGTCGAGTCGTCGACAGCCGCGGCGAACGCGGCCGAAGTCTGCACGCCAACGCCGGGGATGCTCATCAGCGCCTGGCAGACGGGCGATGCGGCGGTGATTGCTTTCAGCTGCCGATCCATCTCCCCGATCTCCACGACGAGTTGTTCACGGGCACGCAGCAATGATGCGACCGCTTCGCCGAGACCTGGGATCTGATCGGCCGCCTGCATCTTTGCCAAGAACCGCGCGCCCTGTCCGACGCCAAGCCTGATCCCGAAGGTTGCGCACAGTCCGCGGATCGTATTGTCGAGCCGGACGCGCGCCTCGACCAGATGGCTTCGAGCGGTGATAATCGCGCGTACGCCATGAGCGGTCGGCGACTTGACGTGAACCTCCTTGTAGAAACCGGTGCGCGCCAGTTGCGCGAGGCCGGCTGCATCGTGTGGATCGGTCTTGTTGGCCTTCATCGCTTTCATGCTCTGATGCGCCTGCCGCGCGTCGATGCAGACGACGGCCACGCCAATCTCGCGCAGACCCAGCGCGATCGCGGGGGTCATTCGCCCCGTCTCGATAACCGCCCGCTCGATCGGGCCAAGCTGTTCGAGCACGGTGGCGATCGCTTCAGCTGTGCTCTCGACGCACTCGGCGCCAACCTTGTGTCCGTCGGTATCGATGACACAGATATGCGTCATTTCCATCGACAGGTCTAATCCGGCATAGTTCTTCACGGCTGCTTCCTTCCTTCAGGCTTCGACAACCAGAAGGTGCGCCAGTCAGCCGGCCCGGGGAAGCAGCCACAAATTACACGATGACTTGTAGAACACTCGCTTCTTTTCAATAAGCGAGGCTGGGCGATGTATGGTGTAGACTCTGTAATGTCCGCCTGGGAACGTTGCTGGGGCGACTGAATCCGCTCGCACGGATTGGGATAGGGGGTAGAAGATGCGCATTGCTATAGCCGTAATCGCTGGGTTGGCTGCGACTCAGCCGATTGTCGCTGCCAGCAAGCCGAACGGCTCTGGCTGGGCTAAGGCTAGTTCTCTTGCGGGGAGCGCGCCCCAGGTTAGCAATTTGGTTCTAGTTCGAGATCGAGACCTGGTATGGAACGGTAAGGTAGTCACGGAAGCTCAGTTTAGAATTCTTCTAGATACCTTGGCTAACACTGTTTCTCCGCAACCCCTTATGGTTCTTGCCCACCAAGAGGGCACCCCTTTGGCGAAGTTGATTCGAATTGAGGCGACGATTAGCCAGAAGCTTGAGTGCAACCCTTCAGTTTGCGTTGAAGTGAGTGCGTCAGCTAAATAGATCGGATTTTCAGTTCTGCCTCAGTGACCGGGAAGTTCGACGGATTTGTGCCGTATCCGGAACCGCCGGCATCCGTTCTTCGACGAGACGGGCTTACTGATATGTACTCATGTGGCTCTCATGATCCACGGGACTTGGAAATGTCGATCGTTTAATTGAATTGGCCTGAGGTCTCGACTCTGCCTCAAACAATCAGGCTCAGAAGATACCATCAAGATTCCAGGACGAAAGTGAGCTCAGCGCCCGATCAGTCTCGACAGTTTGGTGAGGCTCCCGAACTGATGACCGGCTAAAACGCGGTGCAGGCGTCGATTGATAGGAACGCTTCGACCTTACGAACATTCCACGCTCGCGATTGAGTTCACTTTCTGCGGCTTCTTCGACGCTTAGTACCGGGGTCACGCAAGCATCGCGTCCGGCAAACAAGCCGCACCATTCTTCCAGCGACTTTTCCGCGATAATTGCATGAATGCGCTCGCCGCGTTCTGGCCAATTGGCGGGATTTAAATGATCGGAAAAGTCGGCGGGCTGGAGCCCAAGGCCTTCTATGAATGCGTCGTGGAAAGGCTTTTCCAGTGCGCCAACCGCGAGATGGCGCCCATCTGAAGTTTCGTAGCAGCGGTAAAAATAGGCGCTACCATCCAGCAGGTTTCCACCGCGACCATCGCGCCACTGGCCCATTTGCTTCCAGCCCATCAATTGCGTCAGGAGGACGATTATGCCGTCGCTCATGGCAACGTCGAGAACCTGTCCCTTTCCCGACCGTGTACGCTCAGCCATTGCCGCAAGGACACCGATCGCCAGAAACGTTCCGCCGCCACCGAAATTGCCGACGAGATTGATCGGGGGTGTCGGCGGCCCATCCATCGGGCCGACTGGATACAGGGCGCCGCATTGGGCGAGATAATTGATGTCGTGCCCTGCCATGTCGCGCAATGGCCCGTCCTGTCCCCACCCGCTCATACGAGCATAGATCAGGCCTTCATTCGATGTCGTCAGGTCATCGGGGCCGAGGCCCAGCCGCTCCATCGTTCCAGGCCGAAATCCCTCGATCAGGACATCGGCTTGTTGGGCAAGCGCGCGTGCCACGTCGCGATCCTTTTCAGACTTGAGGTCTAAATGGATCGCCGGGCGACCACGATAGAGAAAATCGAACCTAGCATCGCCTCCAAGAGGGTTGGAAGCGCCAGCGCGCTCGATTCGTATGGCTTCGGCACCGAGGTCACATAACAACATGGTGCCGAACGGCGTCGGCCCGAGTCCCGAGAACTCCAAAATCTTGACGCCAGCCAGAGGCGTCCCCTGCGATTTTGTGCCTGCATCCATCGCCCAACCCCTTCGAATTCATTGTTTTGAGCTGTCCATATTCCAGCAAGTTGAAAAATATACTAGCCAGTAAGTGGATTGCCTGTCACTATCCCAAAAGGAGCTGCACAAAGCGGCCGATCTTGAGAGGAGACTGCAAAGTGACCCCATTCACACCCAGCGAACTGCGCTTTACTCGGACCGAGCGCGTAACCATGGGCGTTCCCGTAGCCGACGCACTGCTGGATCAGGCATCGGCAATGGGCTGCAGCAAGGTTTTCCTGATCGTATCGACCACTCTGCGCGAGAAGACCGATGAGATTTCGAAAGTCGAACATACTCTGGGCAGTCGCCATGCAGGTACTTTCAGTGGGATTGCACCGCACGCTCCGCGAACGGACGTCCTCAAAGCGACCGATGCTGCTCGGGATGCAGGTGCGGATCTGATCGTGTCGATCGGCGGCGGATCCGCGACCGATGCCGCCAAGATCGTCAGCCTGTTGATCAAGCACGATGTGCGTCGAATCGAGGATTTCGAGCCTCTGCGCACCTATGTGACCGAGGAGGGCGAAGTCATCAATCCGGTAAAGGTGGGTCCCGATATCCCGGTTATCTGCGTGCCGACGACGCTATCGGGCGGCGAGTTCAACGCGCTATCCGGTTCGACCGACGAAGCAACCCAGCACAAGCAGGGTTACGAGCATCGCAATATGGCCCCGGTGATGGTCATACTCGATCCAGCCATCACAGTGCATACGCCCGAATGGTTGTGGCTCTCAACGGGGGTGCGTTCGGTGGACCACGCAGTCGAAACACTATCGTCGGACAAGTCGAACGATTTTGCGGACGGGCTTGCAGAAAGCGCGCTGAAGCTGCTGGTTGAAGGGTTGCCGCGCGTCAAAGCCGATCCAAACGATTTGGGTGGCCGCCTCAAGTGCCAGATCGGTGCATGGCAATCTATGATCAGCATTATCGGCGGCGTTCCCATGGGGGCGAGCCATGCCATCGGCCATATCCTTGGTGGAACCTGTGATGTACCGCATGGCTATTGTTCATGTGTGATGGCGCCATATGTGCTGCAATGGAATGCCGAATACGATGACAGCCGGCAGGGCCGGATTGCGGCCGTGCTTGGTGGTGACCACGCTACCGCAGGCGACGCGCTCGACCACTTCATTCGCGGGCTTGGTATGCCACGGACGCTCGGCGAGGTGGGTGTCGATGAAAGTCGTTTCCAGCAGGTCGCCGAATACACCTTGCTCGACATCTGGGGGCGCACGAACCCACGCCCTGTGAAGACCGCCGACGATGTCATGGAAATCCTTCGATTGGCGGCCTGAACCGATGATTGGCCAAACTCGCCCGCGCGACTTCAGCGATCCACGCATTCCGAACAGGGACGAATGCGTGCTGCGTTATCTGCTCGATCGGTGGGCGCATGAACGCCCCGACAAGACGCACGTCGTTTTCGCAGATGGCGAGGAATGGTCTTTTGCCAAAATGCGTGAAAAGGTCCGCGCCAAAGCCGCTGGACTGAAGGAACTTGGCGTTCGGCAGGGAGAGCACGTCGCCGTGTGGCTGCCCAACGGCCCCGACGCGCTCATCGCCTTCTACGCGATCAATTACATCGGTGCGGTGTTCGTGCCATTCAACACCGCCTATCGCGGTGGTCTTCTCGCCCATGTTATCGCCAATTCGGGTGCCCGGTTCCTGCTGGTTCACCCCGACCTGATATCTCGCCTGAATGAAATAGAACTCGCCGGTCTCGAACGTCTTGTTGTGACAACCAACCTCGAGGTTGTCGCGCCACCGCTAGAGGTAAACCGCTTCGACGACCTTGTCGGCGACCCGGACGAAGAGATCGAACTCGAACGCCCCATCGACCCGTGGGACATCCAGTCGATTATCTACACCTCGGGCACGACTGGCCCTTCGAAAGGGGTTCTTTCGTCCTACTTGCACATGTTCTCCAACGCGGGGCCGGAGTCCTGGCCCATGGTGGGCGAAGACGATCGGTACATGTGTGTGGCGCCGATCTTCCATATCGGCGGTATGGGGCCACCCTTCGTGATGCTTGCTCGCGGCGCTTCTGTGGCGATGATCGACAACTTCTCCACCGCCGAATTCTGGAAAGTCGCCAAGGCCACCCAATCGACGATGGTTTTCCTGCTGGGAGTGATGGCCACTTTCCTGCTGAAGGCGCCGCCGGGGCCAAATGATCGCGACCATACGGTCAAGAAGGCTTTCATGGTTCCGTTGACGGGCGACGCACCTGCATTTACCGAGCGGTTCGGCGTCGACATCTACACGATTTTCAACATGACGGAGATTTCCTCTCCGATTGTTTCCGAAGCCAATCCGACGAAGATCGGGACCTGCGGGACGGTTCGCGACGGTGTCGAAGTACGGTTGGTCGACGCCAATGATTGCGAAGTTCCAACGGGCGAAATCGGCGAAATGCTGGTGCGAACCGATCGACCCTGGGCGATGAACAGCGGCTATAACGCCAACCCGGAAGCGACCGCCAAAGCGTGGCGCAACGGATGGTTTCATACGGGCGATGCGTTCCGGCGCGACGGTGATGGCTATTTCTATTTCGTCGACCGGGTCAAGGACGCCATCCGCCGACGCGGTGAAAACATCTCCTCCTTCGAGGTGGAAGCAGACGTCTGCCGCCACCCTTGCGTCCGCGAAGCAGCCGCGATTGCGGTGCCGAGCGAATTTTCGGAAGACGAGGTGATGGTGATCGTCGCGCCTGTTCCTGGAACGCAGATCGATTGCGTCGAACTGGCTGAATTCCTCATCGAGACGATGCCCTATTTCATGGTGCCGCGTTATGTCCGCATCCTCGACGAGCTGCCCAAGACGCCTTCGGCGAAGGTGATGAAGGCCGAACTGCGCAGCGAGGGGATCACGCAAGACACCTGGGACCGGGAAGCAGCCGGGATACGTGTCCGACGCGAAAGTTTCAGCGCGTGATCCCACCCCAATTCAATCCAGCGGACCGATGGGTCCGACTTCGTCATCCAGGAATACGATCGCAATGACCCATCCCTTTATCCACCGCCCGGTGGCTCCCGAAGATGTCGATTGGACGTTGCTCAACGCGGGCATCAGCAAGGCCAATATCCCGGCCTTGCTGATGATTCTCTATCAGGTGAGCGGAGACGAGCGCTGGCTGAACGAACCCTATGCGCCCAAGCGTTCACCTGGTCTTGACGACAATGACAGCGGGCAATTGCCCGAGCCGATCCAGCAGGAGATACGTACCGCCGCAAAATCGGCGATCGCCGATTGGGTCAGGGGTAACAAGCTTAAGGTGCCACGGCCCGACAACGCGAGGCTCGCCGAAATGTTGAGCGTCGCAATGACCGAACACGTCCCGCAGGAATATGGCGACATCATCGCCGCGGGCATGGAGTATGAAGCGATAGCGCGCGCGGCGAGCGATGGGGAGAGCAACAAAACCGCGATCGTTATCGGTGGCGGCGTGTCAGGCATCTGCGCGGGAATCGAGCTCGACCGGTTGGGGATCGCCTATACGTTGTTCGAAAAGAACGAGGATTTCGGCGGCACCTGGTTCGAAAATCGCTATCCCGGTTGCGGCGTCGACACGCCCTCTCTCACCTATACGTTCTCCTGCCGTCCGAACGACTGGTCGAAATATTTCCCTCTGCGCGACGAGATCGAAGGCTATCTGATCGACACCGCTCACAGTTTCGGCCTTTACGACAACGCGCAGTTCAACACCAAGGTCGAGGAAGCGCGCTGGAACGAAGGAACGGGGCGCTGGGACGTCACGATCACAAAACCCGATGGTAAGCGGGAAAAGCATAGCGCCGACTATTTGTTCAGCGCCGTGGGAATCCTGAATATTCCCCAGTACCCCAAGATCGAAGGTCTCGATGGGTTCACAGGACAGGTCTACCATACCAGTCGTTGGCCCAAGGACGCACAGGTCGCCGGCAAGCGCGTTGCCGTGATTGGCAATGGCGCTTCGGGAATGCAGGTCGCCCCGGCGATTGCCGATGAAGTTGCCGAAATGACGATCTTCGCCCGGTCGAAGCAGTGGGCCGCGCCATTCCCGCAGTTCCACAAGGATATTCCGGAGGGCGTTCGCTACCTCATGCAGGTCATGCCGCTGTACCGCGCCTGGCTGGAGCAGCGCCTGTCATGGACTTTCAACGATCGTGTGCATGGGACCTTGTTCCGCGATCCCGACTGGGCGCATCCCGATAGGGCAGTGAATGAGATCAACGATGGGCATCGGCGAGCGTTCACGCGTTACGTCATGCAGGAACTGGAGGACCGACCCGACCTGATCGAGCATGTCCTGCCCGACTACCCACCCTTCGCCAAGCGGATGCTGCTCGACAATGGGTGGTATCGGACGATCAAGAAACCGCATGTGCGCCTGATCCCCGAACATCTGGCGAAGGTCGAAGGATCGCGCCTGATCTCGTCGAGTGGTGAGTCTGTCGAGGTGGACGTGATCATCCTCGCGACCGGGTTCCAGACCACCAATGTGCTGGGATCGTATGACATCATCGGGCGCGACGGACAGTTGCTGCATGACAAATGGGGACAGGACGATGCGGCCGCCTATCTTGGCACGCTGGTCCCGGGTTTCCCTAATTTCTTCATCCTGCTCGGGCCAAATGTCGGATCCGGCCACGGCGGCAGCATGATCCGCAATATCGAAAACCAGATGCATTATGCGGGGCAGGTCGTGCTTGCAGCGCGCAAGGAGGGGGCGATGTCGGTCGAAGTTCGCAGCGATGTCTATGAAAAATATCGCCGCAAGATAGACGAAGCTCATGAAAAGCTGGTGTGGACCCATCCAGGTACCGAGAACTGGTATCGCAATTCGAACGGCCGCGTCGTTGCCATCACGCCGTGGCGCAACGATGCATTCTGGCGCATGACCCGCAGCCCGAACGAGGCCGAGCTGGCATTTGGCTATGAACCGGCGTCAGCGGACGAAAACAAGGTCGAGGCAGGGTAGGAACGGCGATTGCGCGCATTCTGCGGTCAGGAGCTGGGTCACGTCGCCAATTTCGCATTGGCGCAAGTATCGGAGCCACAACCTGGCCCCGAAGCGCTGCGTGTCCGCATCGAGGCAACGGCCCTCGGGTTCGTCGACCAGCTCGTGATGCGCAGCCTGTACCAGCAGAAGCCTCCCTTGCCGTTTGTGCCGGGTGGTGAAATCGTCGGCATCGTGGAAGCCGTGGGGGAGGGAGTGGCCGATTTCACACCTGGACAGCGTATTGCGGCCTGGCAGTTCGGCGGAGGGCTTGCAGATCAAGCCTCGGTGAAGGCGATCCATGCCGTACCTGTGCCGGAGGATTTGCCCTCGCCAAAGGCTGCGGCCGTCCTGCTGGATTACCTCACCGCCTACTACGGGCTCTTCGATCGAGGCTCTCTTGCACCGGGACAGACCGTACTTGTCACAGGCGCTTCCGGGGGCGTGGGGTCCGCAGCCGTGGCCATCGCGTCGGCGGCATCCGCGCGCGTGATTGGCCTCGCATCGACACCCGAAAAGCAAGCTTTGGTCAGGAGACTGGGCGCGGAGATGGCGATCGATTATCGCGACGGCGACTGGCGCGACCAGCTCAAGCGCACGTTTCCGCAAGGCGTCGACCGAGTCTTCGATCCCGTCGGTGGCTCAATGTTTCAGCAATGCTTCCGTTCGCTGGCCAAGCACGGCCAGCACCTCGTGGTCGGATTTGCTTCGGGTGACGGCATACCAACCCTTCCGGCAAACCTGCCATTGCTCAAATCGGGCGCACTCGTCGGCGTAGATGCGCGATATCTCTGGGAAAGCGATCCGACCCGTGTTCGAGCTATTCTAGGCATCCTCCTGAACCTCGCTGCGCGAGGCAAGATCGATCCACCTATTGCCCAGGTGATCAAACTGGATGACGTCGCGAACGCCTTTGCATTGCTCGAAGATCCCGAACGGATCGGCAAGATCGTCGTCGTACCTTAGGCAGAACGCTCACCACCTAACGGGCAGTGCAGACAGGCCTCGGAACAGGAAGCCTTCGCGCCACTTCGGATTGTCCGTTTCGGCTTGAAGCCCCGCGAGGCGCCGCGCGAGTTGCTCGAACGCGATCCGCCCTTCGAGCCGAGCCAGCTCGGCACCGGCGCAAAAGTGGATGCCGCCGCCGAAACTCATGTGCTTTTTGGAATCGCGCTGAATGTCAAAGCGGTCGGGATTGTCGAAAACACGCGGATCGCGGTTGGCCGCTCCGATCAGGGTGAGAACTTTCTCTCCGGCAACGATGGGTTCGCCGCGCAATTGCGTGTCCCGCAGCGCAGTCCGGTATGTGGCGATCAGCGAGCTTTCGTAACGCAGTGTTTCATCGACGGTGCCCGGTGCAAGTCGTTGCGGATCGCTGACAAGCGACCGCCACTGATCAGGGACGCGGCTGAGTGACAATACCCCGTTGCCGATCATGTGAGCCGTCGTTTCGAAGCCCGCACCGAAAAGCCCGATGGCGACCGTGACCAGTTCGTCATGGGATAGCGAGTCTTCCTTCCCGCCCGACTGGACCAGTGCCGTGGCCAGATCATTGCGCGGCGATGTCATCCGGTCGGCAAACAGCCACTCGAAGAAATCCTGCAAGACACCAATCTCTTGGTTCGCAGTGGTAAGCTCATCCGGGGTGAGCGCGCGCGCTTCGAACACGATGAAGCTTTGCGCTATTGCCGCAATCACGGCGGGAAGGCGGCTATCGTCTGGATCGATCCCCAGCATGTCGCACATCACGCGGACCGGGAGTTGGTAGGCAAAGTCCGTTATCAGATCGGCAGAGCCTTGCGCGATCATCTTATCGATCAGACCGTCTGCAATCTCACGAATTCGTGGTTCCATAGCCCGGACCAGCCGCGCAGTCAGCGCGCCGGTAACCAGCCCACGAACCCTAGTATGATGCGGGGGGTCTTGCATCAGGAAGACTTCCGACAGCCACTTGTAGGCGGGTTGCCCCATCACATCGAACTCTGGCCCGTAGAACAATCTTACATTTTCAGTGAAATCGCCCTGCCCGAAATCCTCGCGATTCATCAGCACACCGCGAACATCCTCGTGGCGGCTGACCACCCAATAGCCGAATTCCGCGCGGTGCAGTGGGTCTCTTTCACGTATATCGGCGAAAACGGGGTAGGGATCGCGGTGCAATTCAGGCGCGTCGGGTGCGAATGGTGCAATTGTGTCGGATGTCACGCCGGATCTCCCATCGCGTCGTAGCGAGGCCGGAAGCCGCCTTCGGCAGTTCGTTCGACGAAGGTCGAATGAGGAGCACCGAAATGCGCCGGGACGATGCGGGCGCGGGCGTCTGCCGCTCGTTCGAGGACCTTGCGGCGGGATTTGGCAGCCAGCTCGCGATCCTCGCAATAGACGCTGTTCCAATCGGGCCGTATGACCTGCATCGGATGATGCAACACATCACCGGTGAAGAGCGCGACTTCGCCGCCATTCTCTACCTCCAGGACCATTTGACCCGGTGTGTGCCCCGGTGCAAGCCATGCGGTCATACCTGGTGCGATCTGATATCCATCCTCGATCAGGACTGCCATCCCGGCATCGATGATCGGCGCCACGCTGTCTTCGAAGACGTTGGCATTAACCCCGGCGCCCGCCATGGAGGCGTATTGGTCCTTGGCTGGATTCCATGCCAGCTCATCGATTTGCGGCAGGTAATAGGTCGCATTGGGAAAGGTCGGTTGCCAGCCCCCCTCGACCAGTTGGGTGTTCCACCCGACATGGTCGATATGCAGGTGGGTACAGTAAACCTTGTCGATGTCCCCGGGGCTGAAACCGGCCTGCGCGAGCCGATTCAGGAAGTCGCTGTCCAGATTCCCGAAGATCGGAATGCCGGGACGGTCTTTGGCATTTCCCGCCCCGGTATCGACAAGGATGCGTTCGCTGCCGGTGTCGATCAGCCAGCTCTGGAGATATCCGTAGATCAACCCATTGCGCATGAAATCAGGTTCGAAGGACGCCGCCTCTTCGGCAAAGATATCGGCATCGAATTCAGCGAAAAGGGCTTCGGGCGGGCTGAACCCGCCCTGCCATTCCTCTATTCGGAAAACCTTGTGCTTACCGATCCGGAACGCTTCGGCCATGCCACTGCCCTCCCGGCCCTAGAAGTCATATCCAAGGGTAAGGCCATAGGTACGCGGCGGTCGCAAAGAACCGACCGATACGTAGCTGTAAAGCGGCGCGGAAATGATAGTGTTTGCCAGCGCGTACTTGTCCGTGAGATTTTTGCCCCACAGCGATAGCGACCAATGGTCGTCGGCTGTCCGATAGGTGATGCTGGCATTGATCAGCGCAAATGCGGGCTGGCGTGCATCCCTGTTATTGAACTCTGTGAAGAACACTTCGTCCTGGAAATTAATATCGCCAGATAATTTAAGTGTCCCCGCCTTGCCCAACTCGACAATATGATCCGCAAAAGCCGCCACCGTGAACGTTGGCGCGTTTGAGAGATGGTTGCCCGCGAGGTTCGACAAGGCCGGATCGGTTGGGCAGTCCGGGAACTGTCGGCGCGTCAAATCACCCTTGGCATAATAGCCGTTGCAGAAATCGAGATATTTCGTGTTGAGATACGTCCCGTAAATCCGGAAGGTCGTGTTCGGAGCCGGGCGAATAGTGGTCTCCAGTTCAATCCCGTAGTTCCGCGCCGATGCAGCGTTGATCGTTTCCACGATGCTGTTGGCGTTTACGAAACCGACCTGAAGATTGGTGTAATCGTAATAGAATGCTGCGGCACTGAATCCGAAGGTGCGGTCCGCCGTTTCGCCACGAATACCCGCTTCATAACTCCAGATGAATTCGGGATCGATCACATCGTTGACACTGCCGATGTTGATCACGCCCGATTTGAAGCCACGCGTCACCTTGCCATAGAACAAGGTGCCTCCTGGCGTGCGGTATTCGATCTGGAATTTTGGCGTGATCGCATTCCAGCTGGCGGCCTTGTCGGTTGGGATGTCGAGCCCCTGAGCTTCGAACGTAAAGCGTCCTGTGCCGTCGCGCTTTTCCCAATTGTAACGCGCGCCTGCCGTCACTTTGAGTCTGGGGGCCAGTTCATAGCTTGCCTCCAGATAAGCGCCCACAGCGTTGGTCTTCACCGTACCGCGCTGGAGGTAATTGCCGCTGTCGAACAAGTCGCCCGGAAGGTTCGTTCCAAGAACGATGTTGAAGTATTTGGCGAGGTTGACGGTCGGGACGCGCACTTCACCGAACAACGTCTCCTGGAAATACATCGCCCCGCCGAGCAATGAAATCGGCCCCTTGTCGTACGTGAACGTTACTTCCTGACTGAAGGAATCGCTGTCTTCGATGTAATTGTTCTGACCGAAGGCGTTGATGTCGCTGACATCGAGGTCATCGCGGTTGAAGCGTTTGAACTTACGATAGGCCGTGGTTGAAACTAGCGTGAAATCGCCCTTGTCGAGTGTAATGATGCCCTGGACGCTAGTGCCATTGCGATTGTTGATGGCATCTTCATCCGAATAGATATTGCGCAAATTGGGCTTCTCCCCGCGCGCAGCATAATAGTCGAAAATCGTCTTCCCCCCGAGCAGGGTCGAAGCGAGCATCGACTCTGGTACAACCGTCGGGCCGAAATAGTGGAAGGCATAATTGTAATCGTCCTCCTCGAAGTGATCTGCCACGACCAGCACTTCAAGATCAGGTGTCACCTTCGCCAGAAGCGATCCGCGGATTGCCCACGCGTTTCTATTGTCCACCGGATTACCGGTGAACAGATTGGTTCCGTAACCATCGTGGTTTTCGTATTTGCCCGCCACCCGGAATGAAAGCTTGTCGCCCGCGATCGGACCGCCAAGGCCACCTTCCAGGGTTACGGCATTATAGTTTCCGTACGTCGCCCTGCCATAGCCAGTGTAATAGGACGTGGGGCGCTTGGTCACGATGTTGATGACACCGCCAGTAGCCCCGCGCCCGTAAGTCGTTCCCTGCGGTCCGCGCAGCACTTCGATCTGCTGGATGTCGTAGAACCCGCTGAGTTGGGCTGCGGGTCGGCTGATTATTGCGCCGTTTTGCAGGAAGGCTACCGCGCCATCGGCACCGAGGTCGATGCTGGTTAGCCCGATACCCCGAATGAAGGTGCGGTTGACTCCAAATTGATCGCCGACAGAAACGTTTGGTACTTCCGTCGACAGGTCCTGGGCATTCTCAATGCCACCCGGGCCGATCGCATCGGAGCCAAGAACCGAAATTGCAGCCGCCGTATTTTCAAGCGACTGACCCGATTTTGTTGCGGTGACTATGATTTCATTGTTCGGGGTGGCTGCAGTGTCACCGAACTCCATGGCCGGCTTCGCCGGTTTTACTGATGACTCAGTGGATTTGTCTGTTTGTTCTTGCGCTGCCAACGGCTGGGAAAATTGCAGTCCGGCAACCGCGGTGGCGCACAGCAGCGCCGTTTTGACAGTGAATGCCATTTCAGTTCTCTCCCTCTCATTTTACCGGTTCTATAATTTTCTACCGGTGAGTATATTCAGTTATGAATTTACCATTTTTGCCTTCTTGAAATCAAAAGTAAGTCTTAGTTGGCGCCCGCCAGCCGCAGTGATGCCTGCACGAGGTGCTCGATAACTTCCTCGGCCGAGCGTTGGCCTTTCCGGCTGTACCAGGTGGGAATCCAGCTAATCAGGCCGCCGATCCACACCGACACGAAGGGATCGACATCCGCTTCGAACTCCCCCGCATTCACGCCGTCGCGAATGAGGTTCCCAATCTGATGATCGAACGATGCGCGCATCCGCAAGATGCGGTCACTGTCTGCACTGCTGAGATGCTTCATCTCGCGCTGATAGACGACCACATATTCCTGACGATGGATCACGATGCGACCAACTTTTGCCACGACCTGAGCGAGCAGGTCCCGGTGCGACGCATGGTCGGCGGCCATGACCTGTTCGAGTGCGGTCAGCGCCTCGCGGATACCTAATTCACAGATCGCCGCCAGGATCGATTCTTTGTTCTTGAAATAGGAATAGAGGAACGGCTTGGTCACCCCAAGTTCGGCAGCGACATGGTCGAGCGTGCAACTGCTATAACCGCGTTCGTAAAATAGCCGACTGGCAGCTTCGACAATGCGATTGGTCTTGAATGCAACGAACTCCGACTTGAGCGAAGCTCCATCGCCCATGTCCGCCGCATCATTTGTGGCAAGCGCAGATTTCACGTTCGCGCCACCATCTTGCATCGCCCATTTGCCAATCCAGCCTCCCGCCTTATCGTTAGCGAAGCACTATGCGTCAAAATTGATCTACTTCCCAGTAGTTTTTTAGTCCACTAGGTAAATTGTACTGACTGCAGCCTGTTCGGCTTTGCAAATGGGCCTGCGAAATCGAAGAGATAGCTACATAAGCAGGGATGAGACGAGATGCACTACGGCGATTTCCAGAATGAAATTTATCTTGGCGGCTTAAGCGGTACTCTCCCCAAATACCCGGTCGATTTCGCAACGCTTGAGGCTCGCGCACAACAGGCCATCGCTCCTGACTTGCTCAATTACGTCCAGGGCGGCTGCGGGGATGAGCACACGCAACGATCGAACGTCGAAGCATTCCATCATTGGGGGATGGTGCCTCGAATGCTCGTCGACTGCACCGTTCGGGATTTGTCCATTCGCCTGTTCGGGCTCGACTTGCCGTCGCCGATTTTCATGGCGCCGATAGGTTTGAACGGAGAAATGACGCAGGATCGGAAGGGAGACATCGCCGCGGCCAAGGCATCCGCGTCAACCGGCGTCCCGTTTTGCGCTTCGACCTTGTCCAATACACCGATAGAGGATGTATCGCAGGCAAGCGGGCAAACTCCGCTGTTTTTCCAACTCTACACGCCAAAGGACGAGGAGTTGGCGCGAAGCCTTATTTCTCGCGCGGAGAAATCGGGTAGCAAAGCGCTGGTCATAACTCTCGACACCTGGCTGACAGGGTGGCGCCCACGTGATCTCAACAGCGCCAATTTCCCGCAACTTCGCGGGAAGGTGCTTGAAAACTATTTCAGCGATCCGGTCTTTCGGTCCCGTTTGGATCGTCCACCGGAAGATGATCTGGCCGGCGCGGTCCGCCAGTGGCGCGCGATTTTCGGCAAGGTGCTGACGTGGGACGATATCGCTTGGTTCCGCGAGGCAACGCAGATGCCGATTGTCCTGAAGGGCATTTGCCATCCCGAAGATGCCCGGCGCTGTGTCGATCATGGCATCGATGCAATCTATTGTTCCAATCATGGAGGACGGCAAGCCAACGGTGGGATCGCAGCGATCGACATGTTGCCAGCGGTCGTGGAAGCTGCCGGAGATACTCCTGTTCTATTCGACAGCGGCATTCGCTCTGGCAGCGATGTCATCAAGGCCATCGCCGCAGGCGCAGCGGCGATCGGCATCGGCCGACCATATTCCTATGGACTGGCGCTGGGTGGAGCAGAAGGTGCAGCTCATGTCCTTAGATCCATATTGGCAGAAGCTGACTTGCTATTGGCTGTGAATGGTTATCCGGACCTAGCTTCTGTGAGAAAAGCTGGTCTTAAAGACTTACGATGTAGCATTCGGCAGTGACGCCGAGGTGAAACTGCGCGTAAATCGCTGAAAATGGCGCACCCGGCATGAAAGTGATGGGCGCTCAAATCATTGGGAAATTTCTATTCAACGGGGTCAATAAGCCGACTTTGTGCCCATTCTCTACCGGTCCAGAGGTTGCAAATTAACCTCGAAAACCTTCGCATTATCGCTTGCGTGACGAATACGAAATGATCGCGCCCGTCCGAATGCAATTCATTGATTGAGACAGCGATAAGACAATCGATTTGCAAGGCACGGTAACGCCGCTCGGTTCCAGCTGGAGCCTTCAATTCGCTTAGGTGGGAGGTCTCAAGCCTTATTCTCGCGCATGCTTGCAGCTTAGCGAGGCTTGAGGGACCACCAGTCGAAACGCAAGACTCCTGAGTGTATCATCAGACAGGCCCTCTCGCCCGCGTGAAAATCGTGAAAATTCCAAGGCGAAACCTCAAATTCGCCTGAAGTCATTGTTGAACTGAATTTTCTCGCTGGGCCTGAAAGATCAACGTAGTCCTTGGAGTGACTTCCTTTTGTTTTATATGCGCTCGTTACGTGAGCCTTTATCGAGAGTGGTTCACGAGCATCGTTTTGACCGTTGGCCAGAAGCAACATCGGTTGAAAGAACATGGCGCCGACCAGCACACCAACGGACAAAACGGAATAGATATCGCCTCGGGAAAGTTGGTTCGGATTTTCCGCTATCACGTTTCTAGCTGAACGAATGTTTCGCCACGATACGGCGAGCATTAATATGCCGAAAATCAACGATGACATCACGCCAATTGAATAGGGCCACAGTGGCGGATAGCGATCCGATGCTTCCATCAGAGCAGAAATTCCAAGCATCATTCCTGGCACCAGCAGGCCTGCTTTCATCAGTTTTGGTGGCTGCCATGCTCCAGTTGCTCCCCAGATCAACGCGCCGATGCAAACCGTAGCGGTGATCAATAGAAGAATCGGATCACTGACTTGCTCTCCGGCGATCGCCACCATGATGAGTAGTGCCAGAGCGAGGCCGCCAATCAACGTCGCAATCCCGCCAAAAATTTGCCTCGAACTCATTCGCACTCTTTCCGCAGGAATTATTTTTCTGGTTGCTTTAACTTGGAGGACGGGTGGGGCAAACAAAACAGCGTCTTGACGCTGACCCAAGACAAGTGTCGGGACTAAATCCTCATGATAACTTGCCGGTGCACAGCGTTCAGTCTGAACTCAACCAAGTTTAGTGGAGAATGATAGATGGCAGACCCGCTTGTAGGCTCCAGTCAGGCCCAAGCCATGCTTCGACGCGTGTCGCCCGAAGGACGCGCTCGCGCTCTTCGAGAACACAAGCGTTTGCAGAAAAGACGGGCCATTTTGCTTGGCAAGCTTGCCCTCGCTCTCTTGTTGATCGCCGGCGCGCTGTTTGCCTATGAAACCGTATTCGGCGGATTGTTTCCGACTGCCATATCTATTGCAGCCCTCGCTCTTGTCGCCGCGATCTTTTGGTCAGTGTGGACTTCGCGCGAACGAGTTTTGCAATCGCCATCTCGGCAGAAAATTGCTTTGCCGCAACTTCCACGAGCTGCCGGCGCCTGGCTGGAGGCTCGCAGCGTATCGCTTCCCCAACCATGCGAGACACTCGCGCTGGACATTGCGAAGCAAATCGAAGCCATGGAGCCTCAGGTGACACATCTCAACCCGGGCAAACCCGCAGCCCAGTCGGTACAGCGGCTGCTGGCTGTCGAACTGCCTGCGTTACTTGATAGGCACGCCCAGATTCCCGAACAGCTCCGTCATTTGCCTCAATCGGGAGGGCAAAGTGCCAACGATCATCTGCAAAACGGGCTGGAGATTGTACGCGCGGAGGTCAGCCGGATGGCCGAGCAGCTTGCACTCGGTGATTTCGACTCACTTGCTACCCAGGACCGCTTTCTCGAACTCAAATATCAAAGCGACGCGATCTCCAACTGCTAGCGGGTACGCCTGTTCGTTAGCTATTGACCGACAGGACGAGCTTGGGGTCGGGTATCGCCTCTGCATGCGAACCGCCCTGGATGGGCACAACGGCAGTGCCGATCGCGAAAAATTCGATCACATGGGTAGACCAACCGTGGCTGCCTTCGTGAAGATTTGCACCAACCACGCCCTCTGCGCCTGCCTGGGTCGCCTCTAGCTGCATGCGCTCCATCGCAAGTTCACGCGCCTCATAAAGAGCGATCGAGAAATTGGTCAGCTCCATGTTACGACCGACACTCCCCATCGAAGCGAAGGCGCCGCGCCTGGCCACGTGGTACACACAACTTCCCATCACCATTTCAAGCGGGCGGTAACCCGCCTGAAGCAATGTCCAGAAATCCTGACCCGACAAATCGGAAGTGAAGGGATCGCCGTTCGGCCCCTTGAATCCGGTATGTCCTTTCGCATGGGCGATTCCAGTGCCGATGGCGACGAATTCCAGTACTTTCGAGTCCCATTCCATGCGCTTGACTGTGAGGCGGACCCCAACGATCCCGTCGGCACCCATTTGCTTGGCTTCCTCGCGCATGCGCTCCATTGCCAGGGCGCGCGCCTCGTACATTGCGGTCGAGAGAACATCGAGTTCCTGTGAAGAGCTCCACCCTGCGAACTGAAAGCCGACATGGTATATGCAGCTTCCAACGCACAAACCAATCGGCTCAAAGCCTGACTTGCGCACGAGAAGGAACTCATTGACTGAAAAATCAGAGGTGAAGATGCCATCGGGATGACCTTCGCGACGTAAACCCGCAAGGCGCGAAAGAGCATGTTCGGGAATGGACTGTTCTTCGGCCACTAAATTCCTCCCTCTTGATCCTGAATTTCGGCCTCATAGCCCGAATGGCGCGGGCGGCCCGGTTGGTTGAGTGGCGAGATGTCGTCGCGCATGTCGATTACTGTTTCGATCTCGTGTGGAATTGCGGCCGCATGATGAGTGTCAACCACGGTTCCAATGACGATATGACGTCCAAGATAGGCTGGTGGCTGCTTATCCTGTTCGCGCCGAAGCAATTGTCCGAATTGAGTGTGTGCCAAGACGCCGTTTCCCTGGCGACCAGCTGCCTCGCGTAGATCAGCATGCGCATCGCGGCGGATGCGCTCCCAGAAATCAGTTAGTTCTGTAAGGGGCTGATTGGACCAGGACTGCATCTTCCAGTTGGTTTGCCAACTGGTATTGTTAAACGAAGCTCCGACGCCATACCCCCCATAGCCCACGCGATTGAGCCAGTCATAACTGGCACCAACAGCGACCCCGACCGGCACAATGTCCGCTTCGAGTAGACGTACGAACTCGAGTGCTGGAACGGTCGCCACGACCGGGTCCGTGCCGGGAGTAAGGCGATCAATCCGAACTGCAGTCCCGATAAGAGTGTAGTCCATACTGTTAGCCAGCCGGTGCCTGAGTGTGCGCATCCTTACATCGACGACGGCATTCGCTCCGACCGCAATCGCCTCACGCTGCAACCGCTCAAGTGCTTCATGCCAACCTTGTGCATGCCCTTGGGTCCAGCTCCAGCCATAGTGGAACCAGCATGTGCCAGAGACCGTCGCCAAAGGCCGAATGCCGTGACTGCGAGCCAACAGCAATTCTGCTGGAGTCATCGTAGCGACCCATGCGCCTTGTCCCGACGCAGCATTCTCGAGCCGATCGTGAACAAACTCTGGCAAGACGCCTTGCTCAAGTGCAGCTTCCCAAGCTGCATTGCGAGCTTCACGGTCATGTCCGAACGACTCTGCAGTCATCGTGTTCAGTTTGACCCCATATGACAATGCACTGGAAATGAAGGTCATTTAGCGATGCTGGTCAAATGACAAACCGGTAATGTTCCACCTAGACCGTCAAGTGCGAGGCCGAAGATACGCATCGCCAGACTGCTTAGGCAAATTCCGATCTGAATGATTGACCGCTCTCAGAAAACTCAGCACAGAGGCCGAATGGCTGAAATGTCGGGGGAAGCGGACGTCGTTCAGCAAGTTCAAAATATCGATACGATGGGCCCGCCATAACACATCGGTATTGATCGATCGATTAGCCCAGCTCTTGCGAACGGTGCTGCATTCTGTCCAGTCAATGGCACAAACAGCGCAACCCCAAGAGAACAACGCTCAATTGCACCGTCAGTGCGTTTGGT
>NZ_WTYA01000009.1 GCF_009828025.1 Qipengyuania algicida
CTGACCTTCGCCATCTTCAGGACGCACATCGCTGCTGCTGGCAACATCCGGGCTCAAAGCCATGCGCTTTTCCTCTCAACCGATTTGGCGATCCGTTCTCTCGACCGGCCGCAGGGCTGCCTTTTCTAACGCTCGACTATCCGAATAATCCAGCTTGGGCCAGACATGGCTGAGCCATTATACCCTCAAGCCTGAGCTGAATACGATTGCGCTTGTCCGGAGCGCTGCTCGATCGTCAGCGCTTCGTTGGTGCCAGCGAAATGGCAAAACCCCCGGCCCGAGCCATCGGGACCGCCAGTTTCTCGCCTTTCCTCACGGTCCTGGTGCCGATGGCGATGCGGTGCTTGGCCGCCTGATCGCCGAGCCCGTCCGCGCCGTCCCCGTCGCGATAGATTGTGGCGGTATAGCTGCGGTTCGGATCCAGGAAATCGAGCGTCAGATTGGCAGTGCGCGCCTTGTCGTCGGTCACCCCGCCGACATACCACGCATCGGAATGGCGATCCTTGCGCGCGATTACAGCGTGTTCGCCGATTGCGCCGTCGAGCATGATCGAATCCGACCAATCGACGGGGACCTGCTCGATGAATTTCAGTTCCTGCGGATATTTGGCAAGGTTCTCGATCGTGTCGGCGGCCATTTGCAGCGGCGAATAGATCACCACGTAATAGGCCAGCTGGCGCGCGATGGTGGAGGGGATCGGCGTGTTGCCACGCCCGGCCAGAGAGAGCACGCCGGGCGTGTAATCCATCGGACCCGACAGCAGGCGAGTGAACACCAGCGTCGGCACATGGCTGGGCGGGTTCTTGGGCACGCCCCAGGCATCATATTCCGCCCCGCGCGCGCCTTCGCGAGCGACGAGGTTGGGATAGGTACGCCGCAGCCCCGTGTCCTTCACCGGCTCATGCGCGTCGATAGCGACATGATATTTTGCCGCAGCAAGTGCGACTGCGAGGTGATGCTGCACAGAGCGCTGGCCGTCATGCCATTCGTAAACCTCGCCCTTGCACGGATCATAGATGTCAGCGTTGCAGCTGATCAGCCCGCCTGCATCGGCAACATAGCCGGTCTTGACCGCCTCGATGCCGAGCTTTTGGTCCATCGCGAAAGCGGCATCCATCTGCTTCTCGAAATTCGCGATGTTTCCGCCGGTTTCATCGTGACCGATGATGTCCACGCCCTTCTTGCGGGCATAATCGGTGACGGCTTTCAGGTCGTAATCGGGATAAGCCTCGGTGAAACTGAAATCGCGACCATTGCCGAACCAGGTCCCGTCCCAGCCCTTGTTCCAGCCTTCGACCAACACGCCGCCAAAGCCATGCTTGGCTGCGAAATCGATGTATTTCTTTGTATGCGCAGTGGTAGCGCCATGGTCGGGACCGCTCGCCCAAGTCCAATGGTTGAGGTGCAAGTCCCACCATATCCCGATAAACTTCTGTGGGTGCACCCAGCTCACATCGCCCAGCTTGTTGGGTTCGTTGAGGTTGAGCTCCATCGCGCTTTCGAACAGGCCCTTGGGACTGTCGGTGATCAGGATCGTGCGCCAGGGCGTGTTGAACGCGCCATGCCGTACGACCTTCGCACCGCGCGAGGATGGGGCAAGCTCGGCCCGCAGCGTGGTGCCCCGCATTCGCCGCAGCCACATGCTCGAATAATCGACCAGTGCCGCCTCATGAAACGAGAGATACGGCCCGTCCGCCAGATGCATGGTCACAGGCGTGTTCACCGTCGACAGCGCAGAGATCGGCGACTTGGAATAGATATATTCGTAGCGGTTCCAGTCGCCCGCCGGGATCGACCAGGCCGTGCCGTCACCCGCAATCGCAAACTCGGTCAGTTCTTCGGCGATATTGGCGGTCTTGAGGCTCGCCTGATCGGGAAATTCATAACGGAAACCGACGCCATCGTCGAACACCCGCACACGCACGGTCATCCGCCGTGCGCCGGGATCGCTCTGCTGCAGGGCTATCGCCAGCTCTTTGTGGTTGTTGCGGATGAAGCGCTTTTCGCCCCACGGCTGCTCCCAGCGCGTATCGGCAGTGGCGGTGGTCTCGCCAATGATCTTGAAATCGCGCCGCATCGGCGGGCTGTCGGTGAAGTTGAAGCCCAGGTCCGACTGATCGATGACTGGCTTGCCATCGCGCATTACCGAATAATACGGCACGCCCTCGCCGGTCACGTCGAGTGTCACCACGATACGTCCATCGGGCGAGGAGACGGTTGCTGCCTGCACAGGAACTGCTGTCACAAGCAGGGCGACAAAGGCCAGCAGCCGAATGGGAAGTTTCATAGTGAGATCACAATTGCGGAGAAGGGGGGAAGAGCAAAACTGTCAGCGTCATTGACCGAGGCGATGATCGTGCCGCGGCCTGCGTTTTCGGCGAGGGCGAGCGTCGATCCCCCCAGATTTGCCAGCAATCGCACGGTTTCGCCTTCCGCCTCGCGCTCAAGCCATAGCAAATTGCCTTCGGCTCGGCAGGCCGTGACCCGGCCATGGTGCAAGGCAGGATGCGCGCGCCGCAGTGCGAGCATGGCGCGGGTATGTTGCAGTAGCGATCCGTCATCACGCTGTTGCACGTCGACCGCGCGAACGCGATTCTCCTCACCCACGGGCAGCCATGGCTCGCTGGAGCCGAAACCGGCATCGCCAGCCTCCGCCTGCCACGGCATCGGCGTGCGCGCACCGTCGCGGCTAAGCGTCAGCGGCCAATTGGCGATCGCTTCGGGGTCGTGGAGCTGTTCGAAAGGAATATCGACCTGAGTCAGGCCCAGTTCCTCACCCTGATAGAGGATGATGTTGCCGCGCAGGCAGGCAAGCAGCAACAGCTTAAGCCGCGCATAGGCAGCCTGATCCCCGGCCTCGCACCAGCGTGACAGCGCACGCGGCGCATCGTGGTTTTCGAATGCCCAGCTTGGCCAGCCAACACCTGGCTCATCCGGCCATTCGGCCAGTGCGCTGCACAGCGTTTCCGGCTTCAATTTGTCGGCATACAGGAAATTGAACCCATAGGCCGAATTGAGATGGGTTTCGCCCTGTGTGAACGCCTTCATCTCGCGTTCGGCGTCGTCCCCGCCAACTTCGGCAACCGTAAAAATCGCCTCGTAGCTGTCGGTCAGCGCCCGGATTCGCTCGATAAAGGAGGGTATGTCAGGATGGCTTTGATTGTAGATTTTGCGCTGGAAATCGAACGGGCGCGTGCGCGGCTTGCCAGTGGCGGGCGCGGGCGGATTGTCGCGCAATTGCAGGTCGTGCATCGCAAAATTGAGCGCGTCGATGCGGAATCCATCGACCCCGCGGTCGAGCCAGAAGCGCATGACATCGAGCACCGCATCCTGCACTTGCGGATTGTGCAGGTTGAGTTGCGGCTGGCTGCTGAGGAAATTGTGCAGGTAATATTGCCCGCGCCGGGCGTCCCACGTCCACGCGGGACCCCCGAACACGGACTGCCAGTTCGACGGTGGCGACCCGTCGGGCTTGGCATCTGCCCAGACATACCAGTCGCTTTTCGGACCGGCTCTGTCTGCGCGGCTTGCGATGAACCAGTCGTGCTGGTCCGAACTGTGTGAATAGACCTGATCGATCAGAACCTTGAGGTCCAGCTCATGCGCGCGCACCACCAGCGCATCGAAATCCGCCAATGTCCCGAAGATCGGGTCAACATCGCGGTAATCGGCCACATCATAGCCGAAGTCTTTCATCGGCGAGCGGAAGAACGGGCTCAGCCAGATGGCATCGACGCCAAGCTCGGCGACATGGTCGAGTCGGCTGGTGATCCCGGGCAGATCGCCGATTCCATCGCCGTTGGCATCCATGAAACTGCGCGGATAGATCTGGTAGATCGCCGCGCCTTTCCACCAGGGCAGCGCGTCAGTGCTGCTGGCGTGCATCGTGTGTGGACTGAGAGCTTGGTTCATTGCGTTTGCTCTTTGACGCGGCACACCGCCCAGCCGAAAGCGGGCAGAGCGATGGGTGCGCTGCCGGGGGCGCTGACGGCGGTGGGGCATTGGCCCGAAAGTGCCTCGAATGTACGCGCGCCATAGCCTACGACCACATTGGCGCTGCGATCTTCATCGGCGGTGTTGAATGCGATCAGATATTCATCGCCCGTCTTGGGATCGAAGCGGCTGACGGCGAAAATTCCCGGACCTTGCTCATAATGGCGCACCACCTGCCGCCCAAGGGTGAGCGCCGGATTATGCTCGCGGATGCGCGACAGCTCTGCGATCAGGCGGAACAGCGGCCCGTCGGTATCGAAATTGGCATCGGCGGTGGTCTTGTCGGACCCCAGCAGGTGTTCCTTGTTATAGACCGCGACCTTGCTCGGCATCATATCCTCGCGCGCCAGCTGGTCGCCGCCCGAGCCTGGAAAGCCCTGCTCGTCGCCGTAATAGATCACCGGCGCACCGCGCAGCGTCAACAGCATGGCATGGGCCAACTCGACCCGCTGAAGCAGCTCGGCTTGCGAAATATTCGGCATATCCTCTTTGACGAGGCTGGCGAAGCGTCCCATGTCGTGATTGCCGAGGAAGGTCGGCAGGTTCAGCGCGGCTTTCTCGCCGCCCTGGTAAAGCACGTCGCCGGCGAACAGATCAGCCAGAACGACAGTGCCCTTGTCCTGCCCCACCACTTCGCGCACCGCCTGCTGGAAAGCGAAATCGAGCACCGCGGGCAAATGATCGCGGCGGGTGTATTGGGCGATGTAGCCGTTGTTGGCGTCTTGCCTGAAGACTTCGCCGAACATGGTGAAATTGGGGATGCCCTTCGCGTGCGCGACCTTCATGATCGCCGGCACGAACACGCGCCAGAAACCCGGATCGACATGGCGCGCGGTATCGATGCGGAAGCCGTCGATCCCGTAATCCTCGATCCATTTGGCGTAGATGTCGATCATCCCCCTGCGAACGCGCGGGTTCTCGGTGAAAAGGTCGTCGAGCCCGGAAAAGTCGCCAAACCGGCTGTCTTCGCCGGTGAAGGTCGAATTGCCGCGGTTGTGGTAGTAGATCACATTGTTGAGCCAGTCCGGCTTCTTGATGTGTTCCTCGCCCTTGGGAATGTAGGGGGTATAAGCGTAATCGGGATCGGTCAGTTTCGCGAAATTTTCGGGCGTCGAAACCGTGTCGCCCATGAAACCGGGATTGATCGGTTGGCCCTTCAGACCGAGCTTGCGCGAATAAGGATAGTCGCCGCGGCTGCGATATTTGTAATCGTTCGCATCGCCCTCGCGATAACGAATGACGTCCGCCGTATGGTTGGTGATGATGTCCATGTAGACCTTCATTCCCATGGCGTGTGCCTTGTCGACGAAGGTCTTGAATTCCGCCTTGGTCCCAAAGTGCGGATCGGGCTGGGTGAAGTCGGTAATCCAGTAGCCGTGATAGCCGGCGCTCTCATGACCCTTCGGACCTTGAACGGGCTTGTTCTTGAAGATCGGCGCGAACCAGATCGCGGTGATACCCAGCTGTTGGAGATAGGGCAGCTTCTCGGTCAGGCCTTTGAGGTCGCCTCCGTGGTAGAAACCCTTGTCGCTGGGATCGAACCCCGTCGAAAGCCTGCCGCCGGTGTAACCGCCGGTATCGTTCGACGTTTCGCCATTGGCGAAGCGGTCGGGCAGGACGAAATAGATTACCTCCTGCGACGGTGCGCGCTGGCGGAGGGCAGCGAGTGAGGCAGATGCCTCCGCGGCTGATTTACCGACCGCTTTGGGAGCAGCATCGACGGTTTGAGCGGCGACGAGCAGCGCGACGGCCGATGAAAGCGACGCGAGGTGACGTATGGCGATCATGCGGACAACTCCTGGTGTGCATCGCAGTGGTGGGAAACGAATTGCGCATGATCCGGCATCTGGGCGACCTCGCGGGCGATCAGTTGCTCGATGACCGACATGTATTCGGCAAGTTCGGATGACGAGATTGCATCGGCGATCGGATGGTGACCGCGCGGCATCAATCCCTGGCCTACCAGCACCTGAAGCCAGCCGACTTCGGTGAACAGTTCCTCATGCTCGCGCGTAATATGGCCGTTGCCACACCACAGGGCGATTTTGGAAGCCAGTGTATCGGGCAGTTCCATCGCGCGGAAGGCTTGCCAGAATGGTTCTTCGCGCCGGTTGGCGTGGTAGTGCAGGATCAGGAAATCGCGAATGCGCTCCCATTCGAAATCACTCTGGCGATTGAATTCGTCGCGATCTGCCGGCTCCACCCGACGTCCGGGGATGAGCTTGAGCAACCGAGCAATGGCCGACTGGATCATATGGATGCTGGTCGATTCAAGCGGCTCCATGAACCCCGCCGCCAACCCCATCGCAATGACGTTGTGCGACCACGCCTGCTGCCGCTTGCCGGTCCGGAAGCGGATCAGACGCGGGTCGCCTTGCGGTTCGCCTTCGATATTGGCCAGCAGTTGCGAAGCTGCCGCATCATCGTCGAGATGCGCGCTGGAATAGACGATACCATTGCCGGTGCGATGCTGGAGCGGAATGCGCCATTGCCAGCCCGCCTGATGCGCGCTCGCACGGGTATAGGGGGTGAAATCGGCCGCTCGCATCGACGCCACGGCCTGGGCGCTGTCGCAGGGAAGCCAGCGCGACCAGTCGTCGAAACCGACGCCGAGTGTTTTTGAAATCAGCAGCCCGCCAAACCCGGTGCAGTCGATGAAGAAATCGCCCGAAACCTCGTGTCCGCCATCGAGGGTCAGCGTCGCGATATCGCCGCTCCCGGCGTCGCGGTGGACATGGGCAATCCGCCCTTCGATACGCTCGACCCCGCGCGCTTCGGCGTAGCGCCGCAAATGGGCCGCATAGAGCGCCGCATCGAAATGAAACGCATAGGGCATGTCCGGCAGCGTCTTGGCGGTACGCGGCCGGCCCCGCTGCATCCGTCCGGCCAGCGCCGCCATATTGTTCAGCGAGTAGCGTACGAGTTCGCCGTCGGCCTTGCCCTCGGCCATTGCGCGCAGCCAGTACTGATGGAACGGCAACAGACCTGCATCGCGCCCGATATCGCCGAAGGCGTGCATGTATCTGGTGCCCGGCTTCACCCAGTCAACGAACTCGATCCCCAGCTTGAAAGTGCCCCCGGTGGTGCGCAGGAATTCGTCTTCATCGAGGCCCAAGGCATCGTTGAAAAGGCGAATTTGCGGGATCGTCGCTTCGCCGACGCCGACGGTACCGATGGCATCGGATTCGATCAGGGCAATGGAAAATCCGCTGCCGAGAAAGCGCGCGAAGCTTGCTGCGGCCATCCATCCCGCAGTCCCGCCGCCGGCAATGACGACGCTGATCGGAGTGGAGCCTGTCATACCGCTTCCCCTCTTCCCCTGAGCGCAAGAAGACACATTCCCCGCCGCCAAAGCAAGTGGCGGCAGGCTCCAAAAAGGCAGGGTAGCGGACGGATAGCCGCCGCCACCCTGCCAGGGAGGATCAGAACTTGTAGCTCAGGCCGATGAAGTAATCGCGGCCATAACGCTGGTAGTCGATGACCTGCCGTGGATCATCGTTCTGGTAGGTGACGAATGGCCGGTCGGTCAGGTTCTTGCCTTCAAGCAGGATCGACAGCCCCTGAAGCGGCCCGCTCTGGAACTCATATCCAATCTGTGCATCGAGGATGGCTTCTGCCTTGGCCTGCCGATAGGTGGGATTGGCCGAAAGACCAGCAACCTCACCCAGGAAACCCGAACGATAGCGATAGCTCACGCGAGCCTGGAAGCCGTGCTTTTCGTAATAGAGCTGGGCATTGGCGACCCAGTCGGAAAGCCCCGGCAGGGTGATGACTTGCGTCGGATTGCTACCCAGTTTGATCGCGCTATCGGTGTAGGAACCACTGGCGAAGATTCCGAAGCCGCTGAGAGCCGGAGTAATGGTTTCGAACGGAAGCGATGCCGTGGCCTCGAAACCCAGCAGGTAGCCCTGGCCGTCATTCGCCGGAGCCTTGACCAGACCGATGGTATTGTTGCCTACCAATGCCTGATTGGCGGGTGACAGCAGGCTAACAAAGTTCGAGAAATCATAGGCATAGCTGGCCTGTGCATCGACATAATCGGTCAGGTGCTTGAAGTAACCTGCGAGTGAAATGTAGCCGCCGCGCGAGAAGTATTTCTCGACCGAGACGTCGATATTCGTCGATTGATAAGGCTTGAGCTCAGCATTGCCGCCCGAGATGCTGAACGGGCTGAACTGCGGGTCCTGCGTCGGGTTGCTGATGCCAACCTTGGAGTTGTCGACATCCACCTCCTGGTTCACGCGCTCCTGATCAAGACGCGGACGGACCATCGTCTGCGAGGCACCCAGTTTGACGTAGAAGCCCGGCTCGAGCTCGACCGAGAAGGTCGCGCTGGGCAGGAAGTTTGTATAGCTGATGCCGCCTGATGCCGGATTGATGGTGACAACGGGATTGCCGTCGATGACGTTGAAACTCGAGGTGCTGCCGATCGAGCTCTGGTCGGTATGAACGACCTGGAAACCGATCGACCCCTTGATCGCCTTGCCACCGGCTTCGCCATCGATCTTCAGCTGAGCGTAACCGGTCCAGACCTTTTCCGTGACGGAATTGTCGCGGACCAAGGAGACCGGGCGGTTGTCGTAAACGGAGTTGAAGAAGTTATCGTAAAGATAGAGCGGATTGAGCCCGAGCACTCCTGGCACGCCGAGATAATCGAGCGGCACGTTGCTGCCGAGTAGCGCGCCATCGGGAATGGCTGCCTCGGTCGGAGTTCCGCTGTTAACGGTGCAGCCGGTCCCGCCACCCGGAGGGCACAGGAATTCGGAACGGAAAGCGCTGACCTTCTTGCGCTGCGAATAGTTCGCACCGATGGCCCAGCCGCTGAAAATGCCTGCGTTGTCGAGCTCGCCATTCAAGTCCGCACGCAGGGCCTTGAGGTCGTCGGTGAAATCGGGAGTATTGAGGAAGCCCGACTGCACGACCGGCGTTGTGCCGTTGTAGCCCCAGCCCTGCGGATCGGTGATCTTGAAGATACTGGTATCGGTATAATCGAGCGTCGGAACGATCCTGAACGTGCCGTCCGGCTGTTGCGTGACATTGACGGTATCACCCGGGCCGGATTTGGCATACCCGGCGCCGGTGTAGGTTTCGAGCAGGAAGTCGGTACGGGTTGCACGCGACCAGCTGGCATCGACCGTCAGGTTCAGCTTGTCGTTGAGCTTCAGGACGTTGTTCCAGCCGATCGACCAGTTGTCTGCCTTGCGCTCGTTATAATCGTTGCGCTGCACGGCGTGGACGTTGGAGAATGTCTCCTGGACGTTGAAGCCATCGACGACGGTGAAGCCGCCGGTGTGAACGCCGGTCGCATAGCCCGGATCGGTCGGATCGTTGACAACGCCGCCATATCCCAGCGGGAACTCGATCCCCTTGAACCGCTGCTTCTCGTTGAAGTGCGAATAGAGGATATCGAGCGTCGAATGGAACCGGTCGCTGGGTTGCCACTCGATCGTTGCCACACCGCCGATGCGGTTGAGCAGGTTCGACTGGACGTATGGCTTGGCGCCGCCCAGTTCCAGCGCCCCATTGGTGGCGGTGGAATAGCCCCAGGCGTTGTAGCGCTCGTCCTGCGAGGGGATGGAGGATGCCGAAACGCCAAGCGCGATGCCCAGTGTGTCGTTGGCAAACTGATCGACGTAGGTCGCGCTGCCGCGATAGCCGTAGCGGGTGCCGTCGGGGGTCAGCTTGTCGATGCCGTTCATTTCGGCGCGTGCGCCGATCGAGAACACGCGCTTGTTCACCGCCAGCGGTCGCAGCATCCGCAGATCGACCGTCCCGGCGATGCCCGAGGAAATCAGCGAAGCGTCGGCGGATTTATAGACATTGACGGTCTGGAAGAACTCGGAAGGATACTGGTCGTATTCCACGCCGCGATTGTCACCCACGGTGACCTGTTCGCGGCCGTTGAGGAGCGTGGTCGAAAAGTCCGGGCCGAGGCCGCGGATCGACAGGCGCTGGTCGCGACCTTCGAGCCGCTGTGCCGTCACACCGGGAAGGCGCGCGAGCGAATCGGCGATCGATACGTCCGGCAGCTTGCCGATATCCTCGGCAGTGACCGAGTCGACGATCAGAGTCGAATTGCGCTTGATCGCAGCCGATTTCGCGAGCGATGCACGAAAGCCGGTGACAACGATCTCATTTGACGGTGCCGTAACGGTGTCTGTGCTGGTCTGAGTATCGACATCGGCGGTCGGAGTAGCTTCGGTAGCCTGATCGGGCGAAGCGGTGGCCGTGTCCTGTGCATGTGCGGCAAGCGGCAGCGTGAGTGCGCCGAGTGCGATTGCCAGTGTGCCAAGGCTGGTACCGGACGTCAGTCCGTTGCGAAGTGCCATCAGTATTCTCCCCAAATCGGCTGCATCGTTCAGCCGCAATTGCCGGTTCGGGGGCTCCGCAAGTAGAAGGAAAGGGCCCCCGATCGCGGCCCTCATCGACCGATGTTGTGCTTCGCGAAAGCTGGCATACGTATGTTTGTGCAATGCAGCATCACTGACTGTGGCGAATTTGCATCATTATCGGGGATAGTGCGAAGTACGGATTTGCGCCTCTTTGCGCCGGGCCGCGAGCGTCGTAGCCAGTGGATCATTGGGGAGTAAGTCATGGGTCGCGCGCCGAGCGGAAGACCGACGAGTTTCGATATCGCCTATCGGGCCGGGGTGTCCCAGCCCACCGTCAGCCGCGCGCTGCGCGGGGATCGCTCGGTCAGTCAGGCGACTCGCGAGAAGATCGAGGCGATCGCGCGCGAACTCAACTACATCGTGGACCGCAACGCCTCTTCGCTCCGTTCGCAGCGCACCGATACCATCGCCTTGCTGTTCTTCGAGGATGGGGCCGACGACAACCTCATCAATCCCTTCTTCCTCGCGATGCTGGGTTCGATCACGCGGGCCTGTGCCAATCATGGCCTCGACCTGCTGATCTCGTTCCAGCGGCTGGAGGACAACTGGCACGTTCGTTACCAGGATTCCAAGCGCGCCGACGGGCTGATCCTGCTGGGATATGGCGACTACGCGCTCTATGCCAAGCGGATCGAACAATTGCTCGAACAAGGCACGCATTTCGCGCGCTGGGGATCGGTCAGCAGCGATACGAGCGGCCAGACCGTGGGCTCGGACAATCTGGGCGCCGGGCGGCTCGTGGGCGAACATCTGCTGGCCATCGGACGCCGCAAGATCGCCTTTCTCGGCCATGCCGACGAGAGCTATCCCGAATTCGCCCATCGCTATGACGGCATGTGCGATGCGCTGCGCGAGGCTGGCGTCGAACCCGATCGCGCGCTGCAATACGATGCTTTGACCAGCGAGGAGGCTGGCTATCGCGCGGCCAGCGCGCTGATCGCCAGCAGGCGGCCGTTCGATGCGGTCTTCGCCGCCAGCGACCTGATTGCCATCGGTGCCTTGCGCGCTCTGGCCGATGCCGGGCGCAGCGTGCCGGGAGATGTCGCGGTGGTTGGCTTCGACAATATCCCCTCTGCCAGCCTGACGAACCCGCCGCTGACCACCATCCAGCAGGATCTGTCCGGCGCCGGAGAGCGGCTGGTCGAAACGCTGCTGGCACAGATCGAGGGGCGCGAGCCACCGCCCTCGCGCTTGCCGACCAAGCTGATCCTGCGCGCCAGCACGCAGTAGCGTGTTCACATTCGTATGCAGCTTGCGGCGGGCAGGGGGCCGTGCAAGCGTAGCGCCCTGATGCGAAACCGGCGCTACGACCGGCCCGCAAGCGAGAGGAAATGCATGGAGCAGGCGTACACCGGCAGGGCGAATGGCGCAGTGGCGCATGGCGAAAAGCCGCGTCTCGGCTTTTGGGCGCTGTTCAACATGAGCTTTGGCTTCTTCGGCATCCAGATCGGCTTCGCGCTGCAGAATTCGAACATGAGCCGCGTGTTCCAGACGCTCGGCGCGAGCCTGGACACCTTGCCGGTGTTGTGGATCGCCGCGCCGCTCACCGGGCTGATCGTGCAGCCGATCATCGGGCATCTGTCCGACCGCACCTGGGGGCGACTGGGGCGGCGGCGACCGTATTTCCTGACCGGCGCAATATTGGCCGCAACCGCGCTGTTCCTGATCCCCGAGGCACCCGGCTTCGGCGCGCCGCTGCTGTTCGCCGCAGCAATGCTGTGGCTGCTCGATGCCTCGCTCAATATCTCGATGGAGCCGTTCCGTGCCTTTGTCGGCGATATGCTGCGCACCGATCAGCACGCGGCGGGCTATGCGGTGCAGACCGCTTTCATCGGCGCAGGCGCGGTGGTGGGATCGATTTTCCCCTGGCTGCTCGACCAATATGGCGTCGCTAACGTCGCATCAGGCGGCGGGATCCCCGATACTGTTCGCTACAGCTTCTGGGCGGGCGGGGCTGCCTTGCTCGTCGCGGTGCTGTGGACGGTGCTGACCACGCGCGAATACAGTCCCGAACAGCAAGCCGCTTTCGCGCAGAGCGCAGTCGCTACCCCGCAGGCCGAACATCAGGCCGCCCCGCTGGCATCCAAATCCTATCTGTCGAGCATCCTGTGGATCGCCGCGGGCATCATTGTCGTCCTGCTGGTGGAGCCGTTTCAGCTCAAGATCGAGATCGAATTCCTTGGTGCAATGCTGATCGTATACGGCGCGCTCAGCGCGATCGCGATCTTCATGGCGCGGCAGGGGCGTGGCGCGAACATGCTCTCCAGCATCGTCGGCGATTTTTCCGGGATGCCGCCGGTAATGAAGCGGCTCGCGCTGGTGCAGTTCTTCAGCTGGTCTTCGCTGTTCATCATGTGGATCTATTCCGGGCCGATCGTGTCGCAATATTTCTTCGGTAGCACCGATACCGCCAGCCAGGCCTATAATGACGGGGCCAATTGGTGGAGCCTGATCTACACGATCGAGAACGCGGTTGCCGCCGTCGCGGCGCTGGCCGTGCTGCCGTGGCTGTCGCGCAAGATCGGACAGGTCGGCACGCATATGGTGGCGCTGCTGTGCGGAGCGGCTGGCTTCCTCGGCTATTTCGCCCTGCGCGATCCGAACCTGCTGATCGTTTGCGAGATCCTGAAGGGCATCGCCTGGGCCAGTATCCTGGCCATGCCCTATGCGATCCTGGCCAGCAATCTGCCGCAGGCCAAGCTTGGCGTTTACATGGGGCTGTTCAACATCTTCATCGTCGTGCCGCAGTTGCTTGTGGCGACGGTGATGGGGTCGATCATGGAGGCGTTCTTCCCGACCCAGCCGATCTGGACGATGCTGTTCGCCGCCGGGTCATGGATCATCGCTGCGCTGGCGATGCTGCGGGTCAGGGCGGCGCTGTGACTGGCGCCTTGATCGGTGCGATCGAGGCGGGGGGAACCAAATTCGTCCTCGCACTGTCCGATGCAGACGGCACGCTGATCGAGCGCGGACGGATCGCGACCCGTTCGGGGCATGAAACGCTGGCCGAAGCGCGCGATTGGTTCGCCGCCGCGGCTGAGCGGCACGGATCGATCGGTGCGTTCGGCATCGCCAGCTTCGGGCCGATCGGGATCAATCCGGACAGCGCGGACTATGGCGTCTATCTCTCCACCGTGAAGCCCGGCTGGCACCGCACCAGCCTTGCCGAAGCACTGGCCCCGTTTGCAGCACCAATGGCCGTGCAGAGCGATGTCAACGGCGCGGCATTGGCCGAGACACTGCACGGCGCGGGGCGCGGCCATCAGGTCGTCGCCTATACCACCGTGGGCACGGGAATTGGGTCCGGCGTGGTCAATCGCGGGGCGATCATGGGCGGGATCAGCCATTACGAAACGGGGCATATCCATGTGCCGCAAGATCCCGCCATCGATCCGTTCGCGGGCGTCTGCACCTATCACGGCAATTGCTGCGAAGGGCTGGCCAGCGGTCCGGCGATCATGGCGCGCTGGGGGCACGATTTGTCCGGGGCAAGCGAACAGCAGATCGCGCTGATCGCCGGCTATCTGGCGCATCTCTCGGTCGCGCTGATCTCCTTGCACCGGCCCGACCGACTGATTTTCGGCGGCGGTGTCATGCAGGCGGCAGGTGTGCTTGATAGCCTGCGCCAGCAGACCCGTGCGATCGTCGCGGGATATCTGCCTGAATGGGATGCCGATCTGTCCGAACGTATCGTCGCGCCTGAGCTGGGCCATGACGCCGGGATCATCGGCGCGATCGAGCTGGGGCGGTGCAAACTCACAGGGGGGTAGTGATGGGCAGGACATGGAGCTGGGCACTGGTTGCCGCGCTTTCGGGGTTTCTCTTCGGGTTCGACACGGCGGTCATCTCGGGCGCTGAACAGGCAGTGCAGCGCACCTGGCAGATGTCGGATGCCTTGCACGGCCTCGCCATTTCGGCGGCCTTGTGGGGGACCGTGGTCGGCGCGCTCGGCGGTGGCTGGCCGACCGATCGCTGGGGCCGCAAGCGCACGCTGTTCTGGATCGGTGTGCTTTATGCAGTTTCCGCCTTGGGTTCGGCACTGGCGTGGGACCCGGCCAGCTTCATGGCCTTCCGCTTCATCGGCGGGCTTGGCGTCGGGGCCAGCTCGATCGCGGCGCCCGCCTATATCGCCGAGATCGCCCCTCGCGAGCAGCGCGGCCGGCTGGTGGCTTTGTTCCAGACCATGATCGTCACCGGCATATTGGTCGCATTCGGGTCGAACTATCTTCTCGGCGGCGTGGGCCAAGACGCCTGGCGCTGGATGCTGGGGGCCGAAGCGCTTCCGGCGCTTGCCTATCTCGGCGCGACGCTCTCCATTCCTGAAAGCCCGCGCTGGCTGGTGGTGCACGAACAACGCGAGGAGGAGGCTCGACGGATTCTGGCGGTGATCAACCCGGACACGGTCGATGTTACTCTGTGCGCGATCGAGGCCGAGGCAGCACAGGATGCGCGCAGCATGAGCTGGGGCCGGTTCTTCGCCGGTGATCTGCGCCGACCGATCATGCTGGCGATGCTGATCGCGTTCTTCAACCAACTGTCGGGTATCAATGCGATCATTTATTTCGCCCCGCGGATCTTCGAGCTTTCGGGCGCGGGCACTTCGGTCGCGCTGCTGGCGACGGTCGGGATCGGGGCGATCAACCTTGTGTTCACGCTGATCGGCCTGCTGTTGATCGACCGCGCCGGGCGCAAGGCGCTGATGTATGTCGGCAGCATCGGCTATATCGTCTCGCTGGGAATGACCGCGTGGGGCTTTGCCAGCGGACAATTCGCGCTGGTGCTGCCGTTCATCCTTGCCTTCATCGCTGCCCATGCCATCGGGCAGGGCGCGGTGATCTGGGTCTATATCTCCGAGATATTCCCCAGCGCCGCGCGGGCCAAGGGGCAAAGCCTTGGCTCTGGCACGCATTGGGTGTGCGCGGCTGCGCTGACCATGGTCATGCCGGTGCTTCTGGCGCGGCTGGCACCGGTCGCGGTGTTCGCCTTCTTCGCCGGGATGATGGTGCTGCAGCTGATCTGGGTGCGCTTCGCCATGGTGGAGACGCGCGGCCGGTCGCTGGAGGATGTCGCAGCCGGGATGGTCCGCGCATGACCCGCCTGGCAGCCTTCGTCACCGGGCTTCTCGCCAGCGCCGCACTGGGCGCTTGCGCGGTTACGCCGCCGCCTGCAACCGTGCCGCCGTCCGACCCGCTGCGGCCGCTGTGGCATTACACCCCGCCCAGCGGCTGGATGAATGACCCCAATGGGATGGTGAAGCAGGGCGATACCTGGCAGCTGTTCTATCAGTATTATCCGCAGGACACCGTCTGGGGCCCGATGCATTGGGGTCATGCGACCAGTACCGATCTCGTCCGCTGGACGACCCGCCCGGTCGCGCTCGCTCCGGGGCCGGAAGGCTATATCTTTTCCGGCAGTGCCGTGATCGACCGCAATGACACCGCCGGTTTCGGCAAGGGCGCGCTGGTGGCGATTTACACCATCCACGATCCCGTCCGCGCCAAGGCCGAAACGCGCGACCATGAAAGCCAGGGACTTGCCTACAGTCTCGATGGCGGGATGACCTTTACGAAATACGCTGGCAATCCGGTGCTGCCCAACCCCGGCGGGCGGCAGGATTTCCGCGACCCATCGGTGTTTCGCGACGAGGCGCGTGGGCAATGGGTCATGGCGCTTTCGGTGGGCGATCACGCCGAATTCTATGCCTCGCACGATTTGAAGCACTGGCGTTTCCTCTCGGCTTTCGGTGCAGGTGTCGGCGCGCATGGCGGGGTCTGGGAATGCCCCAATCTTTTCCCGATCCGTGACGTGCAAACGGGACGCGATCGCTGGGTGCTGATCCAGAACCTCAACCCCGGTGGCCCGCAGGGCGGGTCCGGTACGCAATATTTCGTCGGGGATTGGGACGGCACCCGCTTCACGCTGGACCCCGAATTCGCGCAGCGGATCGCGCATGACGGACCCGCCTGGCTCGACGCCGGGCCGGACGATTACGCCGGCGTAACCTGGAATGGCGCGCCGGACGGCCGCCGGGTGTTCATGGGCTGGATGTCGAACTGGCTTTACGCGCAAGAGGTGCCGACGAAGCGCTGGCGCAGCGCCATGACCGCCCCACGCGATCTGACGTTGAGCGGTATCGAACTGAGGCAAACGCCCTCGCGCGAGATTGCGTCGCTGCGCGGTCCGCGCCTGCCCATCACGCTGTCCGGTGATGGCGGACGACTGCCGCACGGACTGCTGCCCTCGGCCGACATCGAACTCACCTTCGCCACCCCGCCGGGTAGCAGCTTTGCACTCGAGCTGCGCAACAAGGAAGGTGAAAGGCTGGTGGCCGGGCTCGACGCGCAAGGCTGGTATATCGACCGCAGGAATGCCGGGCGCTCCGATTTCCACGATGGGTTTGCCGCCATCCACCGCGCGCCGCGGCGGCGCGACACGCGTGTGACCAAAGTGCGCCTGTTGATCGATCGCACTTCGATCGAATTGTTCGCCGATGACGGCGCGACGGTGATGACCGAGATATTCTTTCCCACCAGTGATTTTACCGAGGGCTCGATAGTCGGTCGGGGCGGGGCGCGTCTGCGCGACCGTGCTGCCTGGCCGCTTGCCCGTAACGAGGACCCGATCCAATGAACCGTAACACCCTACGCTATGCCGCCGCCGCGTTGGCACTCGCCACCAGCGCCTGCGCCTTCGGTCATGCCCCCGCCGTGGAGCCGGACAGCGTGTGGCAGCCGAGCCCGGAATCGACCATCCACCATCCCGCATGGTCGAAAGAGGGCGTGCTTTACCAGATCAACACCCGCCAGTTCACGCCGGAGGGCACTTTTCGCGCGGCGGAAAAGCAGTTGCCCCGGCTCAAGAAACTGGGCGTCAACATCCTTTGGCTGATGCCGATCCATCCCATCGGGGAAAAGAACCGCAAGGGCACGCTGGGCAGCCCCTATTCGGTACAGGATTATCGCGCGGTCAATCCCCGGCTCGGCACGAAGGAGGATTTCAAGCACTTCGTCGACACCGCCCATGCCATGGGTTTCCATGTCATCCTCGACTGGGTCGCCAACCACACCGCTTGGGACAACAAGCTCGCGAGCGAACATCCCGACTGGTACGAGAAGAACTGGAAGGGCGGGTTCACCCCGACCCCCTGGCTCGACTGGAGTGACATCATCGACCTCGACTGGTCGAAGCCCGGCGTGCGCAAATATATCGGGGAATCGATGGAAATGTGGGTGCGCGACTATGGCGTGGATGGCTTCCGCGCCGATGTCGCGGGCTATGTCCCGCTCGATTTCTGGGACAAGGAGCGCAAGCGCCTGGAAGCGATCAAACCGGTCTTCATGCTCGCCGAATGGAAGACGCCCGAAATGACCCGCAACGCTTTCGACGCGGTCTATGCCTGGGAATGGCACAACACGATGAAGGACATCGCGCAAGGGCGCGCCGACGCCAGCGCGCTCGATGGCTATTATGCAGAAGCCGAAAGTGCCTGGCCGCGCGCGGCGATGCGGCTGACCTATGTCGCCAATCACGATTCCAACGCCTGGGAAGGCACGCAGTACGAGAATTTCGGCGATGCGTTGCCGGCGGTGATCGCGCTGTCCTTCACCGGCGAAGGCTTGCCGATGATCTACAACGGGCAGGAGGCATGCAACCACAAGCGGCTCGAATTCTTCGAAAAGGATCCGATCGACTGGAGTCAGGGCAAGGACTGCAAGCTCGGCGCGCTCTTCACCGACCTGATCGCCTTCCGCAAGGCCAACCCTGCGCTCGCCAACAACCCGTGGGGCGGACGGATGGGCAAGCTCGACAATGACCAGCCATCGCAATTGTTCTCGTGGATTCGCCATGTCGACGGCAACACGGTGGTCGGCCTGTTCAATTTGTCGCCCAAGCCGGTGACCGCGCATCTGACCGATGCCCATGGGGCTGGTCGCTACAGTGAATTCGGCACTGGCAAGGAAGTGGTTCTGGCGTCGGGCAGCACAGTCAGCCTCCCGGCGTGGGGCTATCGCCTGCTCTCGGGCAATGGCGAAGAAAGTGGACCGCGGATCATGGGCGGGGCACCGGGAACCGCGGGCGCGCCTCGCTAGTAGCTATTCTATACTGCAGCGCACAAAATTCGCCGGGTCATGCGCTTGACCCGGCATTGCGCGCGTGAGACGCATCCGGGACATCCGACCCCGGCAAACTGGACAAGGAGCCTCATATGGCCGTCGCCCCCCTGCTCGAACGATTGCGCGAGCTGGCGCAGCACACCGCCCAAACGCCGCTGTACAATCCCGTCTTCCAGCTTAGCCATGAGCTGTCGCGCGAGCTGGAACGCGGCGAAATCGCGCTCGACGATATCGAGGCATGGGTCGGTGAGTTGTACGACGAAAGCCTGGGCGCGCGGGCGGCGCGGATCCGACGGCTGCTGGCCGAGCCCGCGCCCGACGCGGTCCCGCCGGAGGACTTCGCGATGTTTCGCGGGCGCTGGGAAAACCCGGTCCTGCACGCAGTGTTCACCGCGCATCCCACCTTCCTGCTGAGCCCGGCGGAATATCGTCATATCGCCGAAAAGGCGCTGGGCGAGACACAAGATGGCTCCGCCCGGCCGGAAAGCCCGGAGATCACCCTGCCGTTCGAGCATGGCCGCGCGATGGCAGCTATCGCCAATGCACAACATGCGCGCGATCGCATCGTGTCCGGCCTGTGCGGGGAAGCGCGTGAGAAATGGCCGGAGGAATGGGCGGATTTTGCCCCGCTACCGTTCCGTTTTGCGACCTGGGTCGGTTACGACATGGACGGCCGTACCGACATCAAGTGGCACACTTCGATCGGTTTTCGCCTGACCGAAAAGGCGATGCGGCTGGCAAGTTATGTCGAACAACTCGAAGCGATCGACGAGGCACATCCCTTGCTCGACACGCTGCGCCCGGCTGCCAAATATGCGCAGGCGCGTGCGGACGACTTCGCCGAAGACCTCAGCGAACCGGCGGCACTGTCGGCTGCTGCCAACCGCCTGACCGCTGACGATCCGGCCAAGCTGCTGTCGCTGGCCCCGCTTATCGCGGCGCTCGAACAGGAAGCCGGTGAGACGGATGGAGGGCGGGCAATTGCGCTCAAGACGCTCGCCGCCGCCATGCGTGCCGACGGGTTGGGGATGGGCTGGGTCCATTTCCGCGTCAACGCCAAGCAATTGCACAATGCGCTGCGCCAGCATCTGGGTGAAAGCGAAAGCTTCGATATCGCCAGCAAGAGTGCGCTCGCGACACTGGCCCGCATGGTCGAGGAGGTCGAGCCGCGCCACGCCAATTTCGCCGCGCTGGCGATCGAAAGCTCGACCGCGGTGCGCCAGTTCCTCGCTATGGCGCAAATCCTCAAGCACATCGATGGCGACAGCCCGATCCGAATGTTGATCGCCGAATGCGAACAGCCTGCCACCGTGCTCGCAGCGCTGTACTTCTCGCGCCTGTTCGGGATCGAGGAGCGGGTCGATATCTCGCCCCTGTTCGAAACCGATGAGGCGCTCGAACATGGTGGGCGGCTGCTCGATTCGCTGCTCGCGGAAGACGTCTATCGCAGCTACGCCCGCAAGCGCGGACGGGTCGCGATCCAGACCGGTTTTTCCGACGCCGGGCGTTTCCTCGGACAGATTCCCGCAAGCCTTGCGATCGAGCGGCTTCAGGGGCGGCTCGCAGAAGCGATGGCGGCCAATGGTCTCGGTGATGTCGCAGCCCTTATCTTCGATACGCATGGCGAGGGTATGGGGCGCGGAGCCCATCCCGGCGGGTTCGGCGACCGGCTTGAATGGCCGCTCAGCCCATGGGCCCGGCGCCGCTTTTCCGGTGCGGGTATCCGGCTGGAACCCGAAGCGAGCTTTCAGGGTGGCGATGGTTACGTCTGGTTCGACACGCCCGAGATTGCATTTCGCACACTGTCGCGGATCGCGGCGGAAGCGCGGCGCGCACCTGTCACCGAGAAGGACCCTTTCTACCAGCGCACCGATCTCAGCCTCGATTTCTACCGCGCGATCAAGGATCACCAGCAGGATTATTTCGAGAGCCGGACTTATGCCCGCGCGGTGACAGCCTTCGGTCTCGGCCTGCTCAACACCACCGGCAGCCGCAAGTCGCGCCGTCAGTCCGATATTGCTTCGGACCGCGATATGCATTTGCGACAGATCCGCGCGATCCCGCATAACGCGATCCTCCAGCAGCTCGGCTATCCGGTGAACATTATCGCCGGGATGGGCAGCGCAACTGCCGGTCAGTTCGAGGATATGGCAGGACTGCTGGCCGAGAGCCCGCGTGGACGCCAGATCGTGCGGCTGGTGCGCGCTTCCAACGAACTCGCCAGTATCAAGACGGTCGCCGCTTTCGGCGAGCTGTTCAATTCGGCCTATTGGGCAAGCCGCCCCTATCGCGGCACCGAAGACCACATCGCCGGTGCCTGCGAGACGCTGGCCGACTATCTCATCGGGGATGATCGTGCGGGCACATTCCGCCGTCTTGCCTCGCGGCTCCGGGTCGATGCTCTCAAACTCCATCGCCTGCTGGCCCTTGTTCCCGACGAGACGCCGCCGTCAGACCGCGAGCACACAAGGCGGATCATCGGGGTGTTGCAAGCACTGCGGCTGACCTTGTTCATGCACATGCTGGTAAAGGCGGTCTCGATCCCCGCATTCAGCCGCGCCAATGATATCAGCCGTCACGACGTGCTCGAGATGATCTTTTCCTTGCGGACCGATGACGCGCTCAAGCAATTGCGCCGCGCCTTCCCGACCAGCTTCCCGGTGCTCGACGATTTCTCCATGTCCGAACCCGCTGACTATCCCGCTCCCGGGCGGCAGGGCTATGCGACGATCAGGGATGAATACATCGACCCGATCGAGCGCGCCTATCTGCTGAGCTTGAGGATATCGACGGCGGTGGCCAACCAGTTCGGCGCCCACGGTTAGGTGTGGGCCTGAGCGTGTAAAGGTTGCACCTTGCAACGGGGCTGGCGCCTCGCGGCATAGTGCGATAGTCTCTTCCGATCTGGGAGAGACAGATATGACAGAAACGGCAACCGACTTCGACGTCCTGATCGTGGGCGCGGGCATTTCCGGTATCGGCATGGCGGCGCACATGACCGAGAAAGTGCCGGGGATGAGCTACGCGATCCTCGAAAGGCGAGAGAACCTCGGCGGTACCTGGGACCTGTTCCGCTATCCCGGAATTCGTTCGGACAGCGACATGCACACGCTGGGCTTCGATTTCGAGCCCTGGCGGCACGAGAAGTCGATCGCCGATGGCCCTTCGATCCTCGAATATCTCGACCAGATCGCCGACGAGCGCGGCATTCGCCAGCATATCCGTTTCGGCCACAAGGTCATTGCGGCAGACTTTCATTCCGCCCAGGCGCGTTGGCATGTCACCATCGAAGTTGCCGAGGGCGAGCGCAAGCATCTGACCGCCAACTGGCTGTATCTTGCATCGGGCTATTACGATTACGACGAACCCTTCGATCCCGGATTCGATTTCGGCGAATTCGAAGGCAAGGTGGTCCATCCGCAGTTCTGGCCCGAGGATCTCAACTATGCGGGCAAGCGCGTGGTGGTGATCGGCAGCGGCGCGACCGCAGTCACGATCGTGCCGTCGGTTGCCAAAAAGGCCGCCCATGTCACCATGCTCCAGCGCACGCCGACCTGGATGTTCTCGCGGCCCGCCAAGGACGGAATCGCCAATTTCCTGCGCAAGATCCTGCCCGAAAAGCTCGCCTACCGGATCACCCGGTGGAAGAACATCACCCTGCAGGACAAGGGCTTCAAACGCGCACGGGAAAAGCCGGAAAAGGTCGGCGAATTCCTGCACAAGCGGATTCGCAAGATCATGGGGAAGGATTTCGATCTGACCCCGTTCACACCGCCCTACAATCCGTGGGACCAGCGGCTGTGCCTTGTGCCGGACGATGATTTGTTCGAGGCGCTGCGTGGCGGCAAGGCGGATATCGTCACTGGCCAGATCGCCGCATTCGACAAAGGCGGCGTGACGCTGAAATCGGGCGACGAGCTGCCCGCTGATATCGTCGTCACTGCGACCGGGCTGAAACTTGCCGTAGCGGGCAAGATCGCGGTTAGCGTCGATGGGGCGCCGATCGATTTCGCCGAACATTTCTATTACAAGGGCTGCATGTTCTCCAATGTGCCGAACCTGTCGGTGGTGTTCGGCTATCTCAACGCGAGCTGGACCCTGCGGGCGGACATCAATTCCGACTACGTGTGCCGCGTGCTCAAGCTGATGCGCACCAAGGGAGTGGACATCGCCGTGCCGTTGCTCGCCGACGATCATGGGCTGGAAGAGGACGACATCTTCGATTTCTCCAGCGGCTATATCCAGCGTGGCAAGCATCTGATGCCGAAGAACGCGGTCGGCTATCCGTGGCGGCTCAACCAGGAATATGTGATCGATCGCAAGCGGATGCAGTCTGATCCGGTCGAGGATGGTATCCTGGCGTTGCGCAAGGCTCAGAGCGCGGCACCGGCTGCGGTGGCTCCCGACTCCACATTGGTCGCCTGATCGCGCTCGCGTCACGGATTGTGCCTTGCCTTGCTCGCCATCGCTCCTAAGCAGGGGGGATGGCTGGCAAGATCTACACTGCCGGGTTGGTCGTCATCGGTGACGAAATCCTGTCCGGGCGCACGCATGACAAGAACATCGCCCAGATCGCGAGCTGGTTGCAGGTGCAGGGTATTCGCCTTGCCGAAGTGCGCGTGGTGCCCGATGTAGAAGGCCGGATCGTCGAGGCGGTCAACGCCTTGCGCGCGGCCAACGACTATCTCTTCACGACCGGCGGAATCGGCCCGACGCATGACGATATCACCGTCGACGCGATTGCCGCTGCGCTGGGCGTACCGGTGGTCATCCATCCCGATGCGCGCGCCATTCTCGAACGCTATTATGCCGACAAGCCGGGCGGGCTGACCGACGCGCGGCTGCGCATGGCGCGCGTTCCGCAAGGGGGCGAGCTGATCCCCAATCGCATGTCCGGCGCGCCGGGGATCAAGGTCGGCAAACTGTTCATCATGGCCGGTGTCCCGCATATCACAGCGGGAATGCTTGAAGCATTGACGGGGACGCTCGAAGGCGGCGCACCTTTGCTCAGCGAGACAATTGGCTGCTGGACTGCCGAAAGCGAAGTGGCCGATCTGTTGCGCGAGGTGGAAAAGGCACATCCCGAATGCCAGATCGGCAGCTATCCCTTCTTCCGCAAGGGCCGGGTAGGGGCCAATTTCGTGGTCCGCTCGACCGAAGCGGATCAGTTGGCTGCCTGTGTCGATGCGCTATGCGCCGCGCTGGGTGAGGAAGGCATGGACTTCACCCCCGGCGGCATCTGACCGCCCGATAGCGGCCTTTCGATGCGCCAATTCCCGCCCGAACAGCGTGCCGGGCGGGGGTTGGCCTTTTGTGGTTTAGCTGCCGACGTTGTCGGTCCGCTGGATGAAGGCCGCGACATTGTCATGCAGCTTCTTGAGAGCGGGCACATGGGCATAGACCATATGGCCTGACTGGTAATACTTATACTCGATGTTGTTCTGCAGGCTGTCGGGGATCGGCAAATGGTGCATCTCGTACCAGCCTTCGTAGAACGGCGTCGCGAGATCGAAATAACCGCCGTTGACCATCACCTTGAGGTCGGGATTGTATTTCATCGCCTGCGCCAGATCGGGCATCACATTGGTCGCCCCGCGGATCGGGAATGGCATGCCGGGCTGCTGATGGTTGAAATCCCACTGCTGGAAGACGTTGATCTCCGGCTTGTAGGTCAGGCCCTGTCCGTAGTTCAGGTCCTTGCGGACATAATTGTTGAAGCTGGAAACATAGGCTGAGCTGATCGCGGCGGATTGTGGATCGTATTGCGTGCTTTCGCCCAGCGGGTCCATCGCGGGGCCGGAGAACCGGCTATCGAGACGGCCGGTGGCCAGGTCACTGTCGATCTGAAGTTCATGCGCGAATTGCCCGCCATCGACCCGCAGATTGGCCTTCATGATATAGCCGACGGGAAGCCCGGTGTATTGCGCAAGCTGCTGGGCCACCTTCTGCTTGGTCGCCGGGTCGAGCTCCGATCCCTGCGCCAGCGCCTCGGTATAGGTGGTGGTGGCGAAATGTTCGACCTGCTTGAGGAAGGCAGGCAGATCGGCCGGGCGGGTGCCTGGCAGCTTGTTGTGATACCACGCGGTCGCGGCATAGGTCGGCAGGGCGACGACATAGGGTTCTTCGGTGCCGGGATTGAGCGTGGGCGTGTCGATCGACAGGTCGAAGTTGAGGATCTGCGAGAGCAGTATCACACCGTTGAAGTCGATATCGCTGCCGGTTTCCAGATCGTTGACCACCACGGCCGAACGCGGCGTGCCGTAGCTTTCGCCGAACAGATATTTGGGGCTGTTCCAGCGGTTGTACTTGCTCAGGAATGCCTTGATGAAGCTGGAGAAAGCGTGGCCGTCGGCATCGACGCCGTAGAATGCCTTGTCTGCGTCCTTGCCCGCAATGCGCGAAAAGCCGGTGCCCGGTGCGTCAATGAAGACGAGGTCGGTGCTGTCGAGCAGGCTATAGGCATTGTCGACCAGCTTGTAAGGCGCGGCAGGCGTGTGGGTGTCGTCATTGGTGACAACGCGGCGAGGGCCGAATGCACCCATGTGGAGCCAGACCGAAGATGAGCCGGGTCCGCCATTGTAGAGGAAGGTGATCGGGCGATCTTTCGACGGGGCGCCGTTCTTGAAATAGGCGACATAGAACATGCTCGCCTCGGCACTGGGCTCACCCTTGCCATTGTCATGCTCGGCATCCTTCACCCGCCAATTGGTATCGTTCCAGCCAGCCGGATGAACGACCAGCGTTCCGGCCACGGCCTTGTATGAAATCTGCTTGCCTTCGACATTGACCGTACCGGTGGTGGTCGAACTGGTCGGATGGAACAGCACGTCGGGGCCGCTGTCATTGCTGTTGTCGGCGGTCTTGGCCGACTGGTCGCTGGATGCTTGGCCGCTGTCTTTCGCCTGCGCGCCTGTGGCACACAATGCGAGCGCGGCGCAGCCCAGCGCCAGGGTGGAGATTGATTTGCGATTAGAAATTTTCATGGTCTTGCCTCCCGTTTGGGCGGATCATCCGATCCGGTGCATGCCCTCAAGCTGCGGGTAGTGCCAACAAGGATGGAAGGCGGAAAGAGGCGGGTGCGAATCTAACGCAAGCTTAATATTGCGGTCATTCACCAGACGCGAAAGGGGCCGGCGGATCGCTCTACCGGCCCCTTGCGTTTTGTGTCGTAATACAAGGGCCTATGCGGCCCGAGCGATTACGCGCCTTCGACCTCGGCGAGATCGAGCTTGAGGCCCGGACCCATCGAGCTGGTCAGCGTGACCTTGCGGACGTACTTGCCCTTGGCGCCGCTCGGCTTGGACTTGACCACCGCTTCGGTCAGCGCCTTGAAGTTCGCCTTCAGCGCATCGTCGGTGAACGACATCTTGCCGATGCCCGAGTGGATGATGCCCTGCTTTTCGACGCGGAATTCGACCTGGCCGCCCTTGGCGTCCTTCACGGCCTGTTCCACGTTCGGCGTAACCGTGCCGAGCTTGGGGTTCGGCATCAGGCCCTTGGGACCGAGCACCTTACCCAGACGGCCGACAACACCCATCATGTCCGGCGTGGCGATCACGCGGTCATAGTCGAGGTTGCCGTTCTGCATGTCTTCCATCAGGTCTTCGGCGCCAACCTTGTCCGCACCGGCGGCGAGCGCCTTGTCGGCATTGTCGCCACGCGCGAACACCGCGACGCGGACGTCCTTGCCGGTGCCCGAGGGCAGCGAGACCATCCCGCGGACCATCTGGTCGGCGTGGCGCGGATCGACGCCGAGGTTCATCGCGACTTCAATCGTCTCGTCGAACTTACCCTTGTGCTCACGCAGTGTGCTCAGCGCCTCGTCGACGGTGTAGAGTTTCTCGCGATCAATGTTCGCGAGGACCTTCTGCTTCTTCGTCTGCTTTGCCATCGTCTCAGCCCTCCACCACGTCGAGGCCCATCGAGCGTGCGGAGCCCTCGATGATCTTGGTTGCCTGTTCGATATTGTTGGCGTTGAGATCGGCCATCTTGGTTTCGGCGATCTCGGCCAGTGCGGAACGCTTGATGGTCCCGGCGGAGACCTTGCCCGGCTCCTTCGAACCCGACTTCAGCTTGGCGGCCTTCTTGATCAGGAAGCTGGCCGGGGGCGTCTTGGTGACGAACGTGAACGAACGGTCGGCATAGACGGTGATGATCGTCGGGATCGGCATGCCCTTTTCAAGGCTGTCGGTCGCGGCGTTGAACGCCTTGCAGAATTCCATGATGTTGACGCCGCGCTGGCCCAGTGCGGGGCCGATTGGAGGCGACGGGTTTGCAGTGCCGGCCGGCACCTGCAACTTGATATAGCCTTCGATTTTCTTGGCCATGTGGCCACTCCTTTTCTCACTGTCGCCCGGATCTTTCGATCGTGAGGCTCATGGTAAGCGGTCAGGCGGCGCGCCAGGGGCACGTCTCCCGCGTGGGTTTTTCCAAATTCGGTGACTCGGAAAGGCGCGCACATAGCGCCGTGTGCTGAAAATGCAAGCGATCCTGCGGTGTGGGGCGGGAAGCAAGGAGCATAGGTTCGCGAACCGCGAACCCTAAGTTTGAGGCGGCATCCCGCGTGCGTTGGCGGATTCCACTTCCAGCCTTCGCCGGATCAGCGCCTTGGGCATTTCCTTGCGCAGCCATGCCAGCATGTGTTCGCGCAAGGCGCAGCGCAACGTCCACAGGTCGCCGATGGTGTCGGCGCTGACCGACATGCGGATCTCGATGCTTTCGGGATAGGCTTCGGTCATCAGCAGGCTGGCGGTGCGTCCGTCCCATTCGTCGCGCGATTTGACGAAGCGTTCGAATTCATCCCGTAGCGGATCAATCTCCGTCGCCGGATCGAGCCGCAGGAACACCGGCCCGGTCAGCTTTTCACTGACTCGCGACCAGTTCTCGAAACTCTGGTCGAGGAAGCGGCTGGTCGGCACCACCAGCACCCGTTCGTCCCAGGTGCGCACGGTGACGAAACTCATGCGGATTTCCTCCACGCGGCCTGCCTGACCGTCGACCTTGACCATGTCGCCGATGCGGAGCGGTTGGGTCAGCGCCATCTGGATTCCGGCGATGAGCGATTTGAGCGCAGGCTGTGCGGCGGCGCCCACTGCCAATGCGGCAAGGCCTGCCGAGGCCATCAGCGTCACCCCGATTTCGCGAACGCCGGGGACGTTCAGCATCAGCAGCGATACGGTGATGATGATGATTGCAACCTTGATCGTGCGGCCAAGGATCGCAACGCGGGTTCGCCTCGCTCGCAGGGACACCGGATCGCTGGAATTGTCGATGTCGAGGTTGAGGCCGTTGGTGATCCCCTCGACCAGCGCATAGGCCACCCAGCCGATCAGGGCGGGTGTGAGATAGTTGGTGGCGACATCCCACCCGTCGCCGATCAGCGCGTCCGTATGGGCAGCGATGGCAACGGCAATCCCGATCATCGCCCAGCGCGCGGGCTTGCGCACCTCGTCCAGCACCACATCGTCGACACGGTTGGCGGACAATCGCGCGATCCGCCGCAGCACGGCAAAGACGATCCAGTGGACGAGCATCGCCAGCACCGTCGCGATCACCAGGGTAATCGCGACATCGGCAAGGGCGATCGGGGAAATGCCCCAGTTGCGAGGATCGTAACGTTCCAGCATGCGGTCGATGGCCTAGCTGCGCCCGCGGCCCGAAACAACCATCGGGTTTACGCGACGTTTTCCGAGCTGGGAAAAGTGATCGTGATCCTGGCCCCATCCTCGGCGAAATCCCGCTCGATCGAACCGCCCAGCTGGCGCGCGGCGCTGGTCATAAGAAGGCTGCCGAAGCCTCTTCGTTCGGGCTGCGTATCGATGGTTGCGCCGGTTTCGATCCATTCGAGCACGATCATGCCGTCCTCTTCGCGCCATGTAATCGCGATCTTACCGCCATGGGCCCAGGCGCCGTATTTGACAGCATTCGTGGTCAGCTCATGCAGCACAAGCCCCAGCGGGGTGACGGCGCGGGCGGGGAGGATCACGCGCGGCCCCTCCAGCGAGGCATCGAGCTCGTCAGAGCGATAGGGAGCGAGCGAGGTTTCGACCAGATCGGTGAGCGAGGCGACCGGTCGATCCAGCTCCCCTTGCGAGACTTCATGGGCGGTCAGCAGCGCCCTGATCCGCCTCGCAATGGCTTCTGTGACATCCTTGGCCTCGGGCCGGTCGCGCGCGCTCAGCTGGACGATGGCAAGGATCACAGCGAACAGGTTTTTCACCCGGTGGTTGAGCTCGCGCGCGAGCAAGTCAGCCCGGTCGCGCGCTTCGCCCAGCGCCTTGGCCTGTGCGGCTTCGGCCTCTGCCTGCGCGGTGCGTGCGACCAGCCGGATTACCGTCAGCAACACGATCACCAACAGTACCAGCAAACCGCCCAAGAGCGGCAGCACGCGGGCCTCGGCACGCGCCGTCTGGGCGCTGGCTTGTCCGAGTACGCGTACCTCGATCGCTTCCATTTCGGCGATCGCGCGGCGCAGGCGTTCCATCGCCTCCTGCCCCTCGTCGCTCAGGATCAGGCGCCGCGCGTCGAGCACCTTGCCCTGTTCGACCAGATCGATGCTGCGGCGAAGCTCGGAAAACTTCGCGCGCGACAGGACACCGATTTCGTCCAGCAGCTCTCTTTGCCTGTCCGTGGCTTCGGGTTCGACGAGTCGACGTAGCCGCGCGAGGGTTGGCTCGATTTGCTCGCTTCCGGCAAAATACGGGCCGAGGTAGCGCCGGTCGAGCGTGATGATATAGCCGCGCTGGCCAGTCTCCCCATTGAGCGCGGCCCGATTGACCCCGCGCAGCTCGGTGATGACATTGGCGGTCTGCTGCATCTGTTCACGCTCGGTGCGCTCGGCCGAGATCGTGCGCAGGACCAGAAAGATCACCGCGAACATTGCCAGGGCCGCGATCGCGAGCAAGGCGACATTGAGCCACAGCAGGCGGGCTTGGAGCGTCTGACGGTGCCAGAACGCCTTCAATGTGCGGCTCCCCAGCTACGCCCGGACCCAATATCAACGCCCAGCGGCACAGTCAGTTTCACCGCCGGCTCCGCTGCGCTCGCCATGACGTCCTCGATCACCTTGCTGGCCGCTTCTACGTCGCCTTCGGGCAGTTCGAAAACCAGTTCGTCATGCACTTGCAGCAACATCTGCACATGGCCCAGTTTCGCATTCTCCAGCGTAGGCATCATACGCACCATCGCGCGCTTGATGATGTCGGCGCTGGTGCCCTGGATCGGCGCGTTGATGGCGGCGCGTTCGCTTCCCTGCCGCTCGGCCTGGTTCTTCGAATTGATCCGGGGAAACCACGTCTTGCGCCCGAACAATGTCTCCGAATAACCGCGCGCCCGAACGCTTTCGAGAGTCGCGTGGATGTAGTTCTGGATGCCGGGGAAGCGTTGGAAATAGGTGTCGATGATCGCCTGTGCCTCGTCCGGTTCGACGCCGAGCCGTCCGGCAAGGCCCCAGCGGCTGATACCGTAGAGAATGGCGAAATTGACCGTCTTTGCCCGAGCGCGGGTGTCACGGTCGACCGTGCCGAACATTTCCTGTGCGGTGCGCGCGTGAATGTCCTCGCCCGCCGCAAAGGCTTCCCTGAGCTGCGGAACGTCGGCCATATGCGCGGCGAGCCGTAACTCGATCTGCGAATAGTCCGCGGCCAGCAGCACATTGCCCTTTTCCGCCACGAATGCTTCGCGGATCTGTCGCCCGATTTCGGTGCGGATGGGGATATTCTGGAGGTTCGGATCCGTCGAGGAGAGCCGCCCCGTCTGCGCCCCGACCAGCGAATAGCTGGTGTGGACCCGGCCCGTGGCGGGATTGATCGCCGCTTGCAGCGCATCGGTATAGGTGCTCTTGAGCTTGGCCAGCTGACGCCATTCGAGCACTTTGGTCGCCACTTCCGCGCCTTCGCCCGCAAGCCGTTCGAGCACCGTCTGATCGGTTGAATATTGCCCGCTCTTGCCCTTGCGTCCGCCCTTGTAGCCGAGCTTGTCAAACAGGACTTCGCCCAATTGCTTGGGGCTGCCGATGGTGAATTCCTCACCCGTCGCGGCGAAAATCTCGCTCTCGATGCGCGCGATCTCGGCAGCGAATTCCTCGCTGAGCTTGGCGAGACCTGCGCGGTCGACCTTGATGCCGAGCCGTTCCATCCCGGCGACGACCGGGATCAGCGGGCGATCGACCCGTTCATAGATGCGCGTGCCTCCTTCTTCGGCGAGGCGCGGTTTGAGCAGGCGGTGCAGCCGCCAGGTGACATCGGCATCTTCCGCGGCATAGCGTGTTGCCTTGTCGAGTTGAACTTCGCCGAAGGGAATCGCCTTCTTGCCGGTGCCGCAGACCTCTTTGAAGGGGATGGGGGTGTGGCCGAGGTGCCGTTCGGACAATTCGTCCATCCCGTGACCGCCGCCGATGCCATCAAGGCTGCGCCCGGCATCGAGCGCGAAGCTGACGATCATCGTGTCGTCGATCGGTGCCACTGCGATGCCGTGCCGCGCCAGCACGTTGAGATCATATTTGATGTTTTGCCCGATCTTGAGCACCGCATCGCTTTCCAGCAGCGGCTTGAGCGCAGCCAGCGCGGCCTTTGTCTCGATCTGTTCGGGCTTTTCGGAGAACATATCGCTGCCGCCATGAGCAAGCGGGATGTAGCACGCTGCGTTCGGCCCGGTTGCAAGGCTGATGCCGGTGAGGTCCGCCTGCATCGCGTCGAGTGCGCTGGTTTCGGTGTCGACCGCTACGATGCGCGCCGCAAAACTCTGCGTAATCCAGTGTTCAAGCCGTTCCATCGTCTGGACGCATTCGTAGGCGTCGTGATCGACAGCGGGCATTTCGGGCGGCGGCTGGCGATTGCCGTCACCGCTAGCGGGCGCGGCTGCGGTGGTTTGCTTGGCCGGGTTGAGATCGGTGGTACGCGAAGGACTACCGGTGCCGGTTTCGAGCCGCTTCAGCAGGCTGGTGAAGCCGTGCTTTTCCAGAAATGCGGCCAGCGGTTCGGGCGGCACGCCGTCCAGCTTCATGTCGTCGATGGCAATCGGAAGCGCGCAATCTTCCTTGAGCTGCACCAGCACCCGGCTGAGCTCTGCCATGTCGCGCCCTTCGAGCAGGCGCTCCTTGAGCTTGGATTTCTTCATTTCGGGCGCGGAATCGAGCGCACCGGCCAGATCGCCATGGTCGGCAATCAGCTTGGACGCGGTCTTGGGCCCGATGCCATAGATACCCGGAATGTTGTCGACGCTGTCCCCCATCAGCGCCAGAACATCGCCCACCAGTTCGGGAGGAACGCCGAATTTCTCGATCACTTCCTCGCGCCCGATGCGCGCGTTCTTCATCGTGTCGAGCATGTCGATCGCGCCGCCTTCGGCCACGCCTTCGTCCGGCTCTTCGCACTTGCCGATCAGCTGCATCAGATCCTTGTCGGACGAGACGATGGTGACGTCCCAGCCCTTGCGCGCGGCGGCGCGCGCATAGGAGGCAATGAGGTCGTCGGCCTCCAGCCCCTCTTCCTCGATACAGGGCAGGCTGAAGGCGCGCGTGGCGTCGCGGATCAGCGGGAACTGCGGGCGCAGATCCTCCGGAGGTTCGGGCCGGTTGGCCTTGTATTCGGGATAGATATCGTTGCGGAAACTGGTCGAACCCTTGTCCAGAATCACCGCCAGATGCGTTGGGCCGTCGGCCTTGTCGAGATCCTCTGCCAGCTTCCACAGCATGGTGGTGTAACCATAGACCGCGCCCACCGGCGTGCCTTCCGGATCGGTGAGTGGGGGCAGCCGGTGATAGGCACGGAAGATGTAGGCCGATCCATCGACCAGATAGAGGTGGTTCCTCGCCGTCATGGGGGGGAGGCTTAGCAGCGACCGGCACGGAACGGGAGTAAAATTGGGGGTCAGAGAGAGAATGTTGCAGTCGCGGGAAACATTTGCGGGGAAGCGCGTTCTTGCCTTGCCACAATCTGGCCATTATTGCCCAAGCCGTGAGACCCGGATGGGGGACTTACGCGGACCGTATATCCGATCCGCTTAATTAACAGGATGAGGACTCAAGACTATGCGCAAGATCGCTCTTATCGCTCTGACCGCCGGTGCTGCCCTTTCGCTGGCTGCCTGCTCGGAAAAGACCCAGGACGCCGCTGAAACCACCGCGACCTCGGCTGCGAACGACACCCAGGCAAACATGGAAGCTGCCGGCACCGCCGTTGGCGACGCTGCACACGATGCGGGCACCGCCATGGGCGATGCCGCCAACGACGCAGCGCATGGTGCAGCGGTTGCTGCTGACAACGCGGCGACAGAAGTGCACAAGGAAGCGAACGAGCCCAACTGAGGTCAGTCGCTCTGAGGAAAAGAGAAGGGGCGGTGCCTTGCGGCGCCGCCCCTTCTCTTTGCCGGAAGATTGAAGCCCGGCACCATTCAATGGAAAGCTATTTGCCGCCGTAATCCGCGCTGGCGTAATGGCGCTCGGGAGCGACTTCGGCGTAACCATCGTAAATCGCGCGCGAGATCATCGCGATCTTCTGTTCGCGCGCACCGCGCGAGCGTTGTCCCGTGACATAGACCGCAACTGCCAGAGTGCGTCCATCGGGCGTCTCGATCAGGCCGACATCGCTACAGGTGTCGTGCAGCGAACCGGTCTTATGGAGTACCTTGGCATCGGTAGGGATAAGATATTTCATCCGGTTGCGGCCGGTGACCGTGCGGCTCATCGCGCCGAGGATCACCTTGCGGCTGTCAGCCGACAGCCAGCGCCCCTGATAAAGGCCTGCGAGCAGTGTCACCATCGCCTTGGGCGTGGCGCTGTCCCGATTGTCGATATGGTTGGCTGGATCGAATTCGCCATCGTCACGCACCAGTGTGAGGATGTCGCGCGTCATGTTGAAATTGCTGATCCCGGCGCGATGCACCCATTTGTCGACCGCTTCCGGGCCGCCAACCACCCGCAGCAGCGCATCGGCGGCGTAATTGTTCGAACGGGTAATCATCAATTCGATCAGGCGGGTGGCGGGAAGCCTCTCACCCTCGCGCACCGGCGCGACCTTCGACGAAAAAGGCTTGGAGCGCACCGGATAGAGCATCGGGAAGCTGTCATTCAGCGACCAGCGCCCATCCTCGACACCTTGCATGAAGGTCGCGGCGATAGCGATCTTGCTGGTGCTGGCCATCGGGAACCGCTGGTCGCCCAGAACGCTAACCATTTGTCCGGTCGAAAGATCGACGGCGGCCACCCCGATGCGACCGTTCGAACCATCGGCAACGGAAGCGACGCGACGTTCGAGATCGGTGGTGTAAACTGCCTTGAGTGATGGCGGAACGCGCTGTTCGGTTCCCAGCGCATTGTCGAACTGAGTTTCGAAACTTGCCGGATGCTGTTGCGCACCCAGTTGTGATGGAGATGCGGCACCGAGCAGTACCGCGACCAAAGCTCCCGCAAGCGATCTTACAATCATGCGACCCCGTGTATCCCGAATATGGTTTGTGTTCCCTTAACAATCACAACTTGAGACGTATGGAAAGGTTTGAGCGATGAGCCGACAATTCCTTGCGTCGGTTGCAAAAATGACCTGCCAATAAAGATGCTTGCTCTTTGCAAAGGCATGCGTCCAGAAAAGAACGATGGATGAGGATCAGGATGGCCAATCGCTGGAGCGCGGCCTCGCCCGAGCCCTGGCTCGTGCAGGGCTGTCCGCACCTGCCGATCTCACCCGCCTGACCGGCGGCGCCACGATGGAAAGCTGGCGCTTTTGGGCAGATGGCGAGGCGTTCGTGCTGCGCCGGGCGTCATCGCCCGAACTGATGGCGCATCGTGCGCTCGACCACCCGGCTGAGGCGGCTATCACTCGCGCCGTGCGCGGCGAGGGTGTGGTTGCTCCGCAAATCGTGGTCGAACTGGAGCCGGAAGATGCGATCGGCACCGGTTTCGTGATGCGCGCCCTGCCCGGAACACCCGATCCGGCACGCATTCTGGCCTGCGAGGAGCCGGCTTTGCTGCTCAGGCAATGCGCCAGTGAGCTGGCGAGCATTCATCGGCTTTCGGCGGATGCACTCCCTGCGTCGATCCCCGGCATGGATTATCGTGAAGCGCTCACGGGCCTCTACAAACAATTCGAAGAGGCAGGTGGCGATCGCCCGATCATCGCGCTGGCGCTGCGGTGGCTGAGCGAACATCTGCCCGAACCCGTCCCGCCGCGCCTTGTCCATGGCGACTACCGGATCGGCAATCTGCTGGTCGATGGTAGCCAGCTGACCGGCGTGCTCGATTGGGAACTGGCCCATCTCGGCGATCCGCATGAGGACCTGGCCTATGCCTGCATGACCGTCTGGCGCTTCGCCCGGATCGACCGCCCGGCGATGGGTCTGGGGACACTGGAGGCGTTCTTTGACGCCTACGAGATGGCGGGTGGCGCGCCTGTCGAACGTGCGCGTTTCGACTTCTGGCTGGTTTACCGCACGTGCTGGTGGGCGCTGGGATGCCTGCGGATGGGGGCAACATGGCGATCCGGTGCGGACCGCACACTCGAGCGGGCGATCATCTCGCGCCGGACCAGCGAACAGGAACTCGACCTGCTGATGTTGCTGGAGGGCGAAGCGCCTGAGGCTGAGCGGAAGCGTGCATTACCTGCACCAGCATCGGATGCCGAGCCGCGCGGTGAGGCGACAAGCGGGGATCTCGCCACCGCCATCTCCGAGTGGCTGGCGACGGTGAAGCACCGGATGGAAGGGCATGACCGTTTCCAGTTGGCGGTCGCGCGCAATGCGCTGGGTATTATCGCGCGGTCTTCAGGTGGCGGTGCGCCGGTCGAAGATCGCGTGCTGGCAGAGGCGTTGCTGTCGGGCGACATGACACTGGCGGAGCCCGGCCTGCTGGCAAGGCTGCGCCGGATCGCGCTCGACAAGCTCTCCAAAGACATGCCCAAATATCCTGCGCTCGCAGAAGCGCGACACCAATGGATCGGAGAGGCCTGATGGATTTCACCATACCTGTTGAGCTGGAAAATTATTACACCGAGCTTGAGCGCTTCATCGAAGCCGAGATCGAGCCGTTGGTGGCCAAGGACGACAATGTCCGCTTCTTCGACCACCGGCGCGAGGATGCGCGCACAGATTGGGATCGCGGTGGCCTGCCCAATCATGCATGGGAGGAACTGCTGCGCGAGGCGACGACGCGAGCCGATGCGGCGGGGCACTGGCGGTTCTCCACGCCTAAAAAATACGGCGGCAAGGATGGGTCCAATTTGTGGATGGCGGTGATCCGTGACCGCTTCGCACAGCGCGGACTGGGCCTCCACAACGACCTCCAGAACGAGCACTCGATCGTCGGCAATTTCCCTTTCGTTGCGATGTTCGAAACCTTCGGGACCGAAGTGCAGAAGCAGGAATTCATTACCGGCGGGTTTGAACGCAAGCGCCGCGTTGCTTTCGGACTGACCGAGGCCGAGCACGGCTCCGACGCGACATGGATGGGCACGCGTGCATTGCGCGAAACCCGCGATGGCGTTCCCGGATGGCGGATCGACGGTGAGAAGATGTGGATCACCGGGATGCATGTCGCGACCCATTGCGCGGTGTTCGCGCGCACTAGCGGAGAGGATGGCGATGCGCGCGGGATCACCTGCCTTTTGGTGCCGAACCCCACGCCGGGGTTGGAGATCGAGGAGTGGATGTGGACCTTCAACATGCCCACCGATCATCCGCGGCTCAGCCTGACGAACGTTTGGGTGCCGGAGGATGCGATGCTGGGTGAGGAAGGCCGCGGCCTCGCGCTGGCGCAGAGCTTCGTTCACCAGAACCGCATTCGCCAGGCTGCCTCATCGCTTGGTGCAGCGCAATTCTGCGTAGAGGAAAGCGTCAAATACGCCCGCCAGCGCAAGCCTTTCGGCGAGGAGCTGGCGAAGAACCAGGCGATCCAGTTCCCGCTGGTCGAACTCGCGACGCAATGCGAGATGCTGCGGCTGCTGATCTACAAGACCGCGTGGGAAATAGACCGCCTGCCGCACAGGGAGATCGAAAAGCAGCTCTCCGACAAGGTATCCATGTGCAACTACTGGGCGAACCGGCTGGTCTGCGAAGCGGCAGACCGCGCGATGCAGGTGCATGGCGGAATCGGCTATTCTCGCCACAAGCCGTTTGAACACATCTATCGCCACCACCGCCGCTATCGCATTACCGAAGGGGCTGAGGAGATCCAGATGCGCAAGGTCGCGGCGTATTTGTTCGGCTATCTCGGCCCGCGCAAGGGGAGGTTTGAGTCTTCGTCATAGTCGCGCAAGCGCGGCGCGGACTGCCTTACCCGCCTCAAATCGCGTATTGCGCGCCCAACTCGATCACCCGATTGTGCGGGATGTTGAAATAGTCGGTCGGGTCGGTGGCGTTGCGATAGAGGAAAATGAACAGCAGATCCTGCCACAACGGCATCCCGTGTCCCTTCGATGGGGCGAGGCGGCTGCGCCCGATGAAATAGCTGGTGCGCATCGGATCGGCGATCCCGGCCGCAACCATGTCGTCATGCACGCATGGGCTCTCCATGAAGCCGTAATTGAGCACGACCCGGGTGAATTGCCCGTCGATTTCCTCTCGCGCGATGCGGTTGTTGCGCGAGACGAAAGGCACCGGGCGGGTTTTTACGCGAGTGATGTAATTGTGCGCGTGGAGCACGTGGTTGTGCTTGAGGTTGTGGAGCAGTGCATGGGGCGTCAGCTCATTGCGCGAGGTCAAGAACACCGCCACTCCGGGAACTTCCGCTACGGGACGTTTACGGAGCGAGCGGGCGAAATCCTCAAGCTTGACCGCCCCGTCGTTTTCGATCGCGGCGAGCAGTTTGCGCCCGGTTACCCATGTCCAGATCAGCAGAAATAGTCCCGCCGCGATGGTCAGCGGCACCCAGCCGCCCTCGGTCACGCGCAGGAGGTTGGCGCCGAGGAACAGGCAATCGAGCGCGAGGAAGGGGATCATCAGGGCCAGCGTGGTGAAACGGCTCCATCTCCACCGCCTGCGGATGACCACGATCGCCAGCAGGCTGGTGACCACCATCGTGCCGGTCACCGCAATGCCATAGGCTGCCGCCATCGCACTGGAGCTACGGAAGGCGAGCACCAGCGCAACGACGCCGAACAGCAACGCCCAGTTGACCGCGGCGATATATATCTGACCCGCGTGCCCCGCCGAAGTCTGGCGGATCTTGAGCCGGGGCAGCAGGTGCAGCTGCATGGCCTGCTGGGTGAGCGAAAAGGCGCCGGTAATCACCGCCTGGCTTGCGATGATCGTCGCCGCCGTCGCCAGCACGATCATCGCCAGACGCAGCGATTCCGGCACCATGGCAAAGAACCAGTCCTGATCGATGAAATTGGCGTGGGGCGCGATGTTGAAAGCATGGCGTGCGAAGGCGCCCTGCCCCAGATAATTGAGCGCGAGTGCGGGAAACACCAGCGCCAGCCATGCGATGCGGATCGGCAGGCGTCCGAAATGCCCCATGTCGGCGGTCAGCGCCTCGGCCCCCGTGACGGTCAGGAATACTGCCCCAAGTACGAACAGGCCGAGCACGCCATGGGTCAGCATGAAGCGCACCGCGTGGATCGGCACGAATGCGGACAGGATTGCCGGATCCTGGACGACGTAGTGCAGGCCGATCGCGCCAATCGCGATGAACCAGATAATGCAGACCGGTCCGAACAGCCGCGCCACCGCCTTCGTTCCGTGCGCCTGCACCATGAACACCGCGAACAGGATCGCCAGCGTGATCATAATGATATGCGGCTGGCTCATCGCGCCGCCGATGCCGGGTAGCGATTTGAGCCCTTCGACGGCGCTCAGCACCGACAGCGCAGGGGTGATAATCGCATCGCCGTAGAACAGCGCCGCGCCAATGGCGCCCAGCGCGAGCAGCGCCATCCTGCCGCGCTTCACCTTCGCCCGCGCCAATGCCAGTAAGGCGAGCACTCCGCCTTCGCCGTCATTGTCCGCGCGCATCAGAATGATCATGTATTTGAGCGTCACGATCAGGATCAGCGCCCACAACATCAGGCTGACGACGCCGACGATTTCCTCGCGATAGAGACCATCGGAGGCCGCCTGGCTCAAAGCCTCGCGGAAGGCGTAAAGCGGGCTGGTGCCGATATCGCCGAAAACGACGCCGGTCGCGCCGATGGTGAGACCGGCGAGAACCTTGCCTTTCGGACTTTCAGCGTGATTTGCATGAATCTCGGGAAGGCTGGCTGCGGCTGTTGCCACGATTGCACCCCACTGTCTGCACCCGCAATGATTCGCGGGACCGGCGTTTGTATGCTCTTTTTGCAGGTGCGAAATTGCGAAGCGCGCAAGTGATGATGCGGTTCTTGCGCAAATGCTGGCAGCAAAAGGCCCGGCGGATCGCTCCGCCGGGCCTGATTCGTCGGTAAACCGAACGCTTGAGCGCGGGGCTTAAAAGCCCATGCCGCCCATACCACCCATGCCGCCCATGTCGGGCATCGGGGCAGCGGACTTGTCTTCCGGAATTTCCGAAATAGCCGCTTCGGTGGTGATCAGCAGGCCAGCGACCGAAGCTGCATTCTGCAGCGCGGTGCGCACGACCTTGGTCGGGTCGATGACGCCGGCCTTGACCAGATCTTCATAGGTGTCGGTCGCCGCGTTGAAGCCGAACGAGGTGTCCTTCTGGTCGAGCAGCTTGCCCGAAACCACCGCACCGTCGTGCCCAGCGTTCTCGGCGATCTGACGCACGAGCGAGGTCAGCGACCGACGCACGATGTCGATACCGCGGGTCTGGTCTTCGTTCTCGCCATCGACGCCTTCGAGCGCGCTGGTGGCGTAGAGCAGGGCGGTACCGCCGCCGGGGACGATGCCTTCCTCAACCGCAGCGCGGGTAGCGTGGAGGGCGTCGTCGACGCGATCCTTGCGCTCCTTCACTTCGACTTCGGACGCACCGCCGACCTTGATCACGGCAACGCCGCCGGCGAGCTTGGCGAGACGCTCTTGCAGCTTCTCGCGGTCGTAATCGCTGGTGGTGTTGTCGATCTGGGTGCGGATTTCACCGACGCGAGCCTTGATGTCGCCCTCGTCACCGGCGCCATCGACGATGGTGGTGTTGTCCTTGTCGATGGTGACGCGCTTGGCTTGGCCGAGCATTCCGAGGGTGACGTTTTCGAGCTTGATGCCGAGGTCTTCGGAAATCATCTCGCCCTTGGTCAGGATCGCGATGTCCTGCAGCATCGCCTTGCGGCGATCGCCGAAGCCGGGAGCCTTGACCGCTGCAACCTTCAGGCCGCCACGCAGCTTGTTGACCACGAGGGTCGCCAGCGCTTCGCCTTCGATGTCTTCCGCGATGATCAGCAGCGGGCGACCGCTCTGGACCGCCGCTTCGAGCACCGGCAGCATCGCCTGCAGGTTCGACAGCTTCTTCTCGTGGATCAGGATATAGGGGTTATCCAGCTCCACGGTCATCTTTTCGGGGTTGGTGATAAAATAGGGGCTGAGGTAGCCACGGTCGAACTGCATGCCTTCGACCACGTCGAGCTCGAATTCGAGGCCCTTGGCTTCCTCGACGGTGATGACGCCTTCCTTGCCGACCTTTTCCATCGCCTCGGCGATCTTCTCGCCGACTTCGCGATCACCATTGGCCGAGATCACGCCGACCTGCGCGATTTCTGACGATCCCGAAACTTCCTTCGAGCGGCTCTGGAGGTTTTCGACGACCTTGTGGACGGCGAGGTCGATGCCGCGCTTGAGGTCCATCGGGTTCATCCCGGCGGCAACCGACTTCATGCCCTCGGTCACGATCGACTGGGCCAGAACGGTGGCGGTGGTGGTGCCGTCACCGGCGTTATCGTTGGTCTTCGAGGCCACTTCGCGCAGCATCTGTGCGCCCATGTTCTCGAACTTGTCCTTGAGCTCGATCTCCTTGGCGACAGAAACGCCGTCCTTGGTGATGCGCGGTGCGCCGAAGCTCTTGTCGATCACGACATTGCGGCCCTTGGGGCCGAGCGTGACCTTGACGGCATTGGCGAGGGTGTCGACGCCGGCGAGAATACGTTCGCGCGCGTTACGGCCGAACTTTACGTCCTTGGCAGCCATGATGGTTTCTCCTGGAAAATGAGTTTGGATAGAAGGATGCGAATGCGATCAGCGGATCAGGAAATGATCCCCATGATGTCGCTTTCCTTCATGATGATCAGGTCTTCGCCGTCGAGCTTGACCTCGGTGCCCGACCACTTGCCGAACAGCACGCGGTCGCCCGCTTTGACGTCGAGCGGGGTGATGGTGCCGTCTTCGGCCTTGGTGCCGGTGCCGACCGCGACGATTTCGCCCTCGCTGGGCTTTTCCTTCGCGCTGTCGGGAATGATGATCCCGCCGGCGGTCTTTTCTTCGGCTTCGATGCGACGGACCAGTACACGGTCGTGCAGCGGACGAAATGCCATGATAGTACCTCTCTCTTAAAGGCTCGGATAAATCTTGGCACTCCCACACCGAGAGTGCCAGCGGGCCGCATATGTGTAGCGCGGAGCTGGGCGTCAAGCACCGGGATGCAAGATTTTTTCAGGCCGGATGTGGCGCGGGTGCGACGGGCTTGGCCGGTCTTTGGAAACGCCCTCGGCGAGTCCATCGCACCGTCAGCAGTAACGCGGCGAAGACGAGGCCTGTCGCGAGGCCGATCCAGATGCCGGTGCCCTGCAATCTTGTATAGAAAGCGAGCATGATGGCGATGCCGAAACCCGGTACCCAATAGCTAAAGATTGCGATCAGCATCGGCACACGCGTGTCCTGCAGCCCGCGCAAGGCACCGGCAGCAACCGTCTGCACGCCGTCGAACAGCTGAAAAGCAGCGGCGACTTTCATGTAGCGGACCGCGAAACCGATCATTGCGGCATTGGCGGCAAGCGAGGTATCGACATAGATACCCAGCAACAGGAACGGTGCGAACAGCATCAACATCGCGGTCAGCGTCATAAAGGCACCGCCCATGATTATGCTGGCCCAGCCCGCACGGCCCATGCCCTCGCGGTCTCCTGCGCCGTAAAAATAGCCGACACGGATCGTCGCCGCCTGACCGATCCCGAAAGGCACCTGAAATGCCAGCGCGGCGATGTTGAGCGCGATGGTATGTCCGGCGAGTTCGGCGGGGCCGATCCGGCCCATCAGCAGCGCCGCGCCACTGAACAATCCGGCTTCGGCAAGGATGATGACCATGACCGGGCTGCCGACACGGATCAGCTCGGTCAGCCGGCTCCATTCGGGCCGCCACCAATTGCCGAAGATGCGGTAGCGCCGCAATCTCCGGTCGCGCAGGATCGCGATCACATAGCAGGCGAGCATGACCAGCGACGTGGTGACGCTTGCGATCGCCGACCCTTCCAGCCCGAGCGCGGGCGCTCCGAGGTTGCCGAAAACAAATGCGTAATTGCCGATGAAATTGGCGACGATAGCAACGCCGGTGATTGCAGTGGCGAAGATCGGGCGACCGAGCGCGGAGACGAAATTGCGCAGCACATTTGCCGCGACATTGGGGATCATCGCCCACATGAGGATCTGCAGAAAAGCGCCAGAGCGTTGTGCAATCTCGGGTTCCTGTCCGCTGGCCAGCAAGAGCGGCTGGCCGAACCAGCAGATCGCCATTCCTGCAAGTCCGGTGCCGACCGATAGCCATAACGCCATACGTACCGAGCGGCGCACTTCGCGCACGGCATGGCGCCGACAGCCAAGCTCCTCTGCGATCAACGCGGCGACGATCCCGGTAAGACCACCAAGCGCCCACATCGTCAGGCCGAAGATCGACACGCCGAGCGAGGATGCCGCCAGCTCGATCTCCCCCAGTCGCGCGACGAACACGACGTCTATCGCGTAGACCAGCATCTGCAGCAGATTGGCCAGCGCCAGCGGCCAGGCGAGCGCGAAGGTCGCGGAGATCTCGCTTCGCCAGCCAGCGCTCTCCAGCGGGAGCGGTTCGAGATGATGCTCGTGCGTCATGCAGCCGGCCCGGTTAGGGCAAGGCCGCAACTGGCTCAAACAGGGAATAGTAGACGCGCGAATTTAATGGATCGGTGGCGCGTGCAAGCCACAGCTTTGCATCATTTTGGCACATAACGACGAGCCGACGCTTCAAATTCTAGGTAATTTGCCGCAAGGGCCCCGGCACCCATGCAAGGGACGAGGTTTGCTCGATGAAGAACGCGTCAATATCCTTACCCCTGTCCCTGGCGGCGTTGCTCGCGGTGGCCAGCGCAGCGCCAGCGCAGGCGGGAGAGGTTTACGGGGGCGTGTATGCCCATGCCGTCGACACGCCATTCACGCTCAACACCGACGAACACGGCACCGATTTCCAGCTCGGCGTACGCGGGGCGCCGATCGAGGCGCTTTCCGTGATAGGCAAGCCGCAGCCCTATGTGATGGTGTCGGTCAATTCGCAAGGTTACACCGATTTTATTGCCGCGGGCCTTGCCTGGAAGGTCAAGGTCGCTGGCCCACTTTACGTGCGACCCGGCGTGGGCCTGTCGATCAATGACGGGCCATCCTTCCGGGTGGACGAGACGACCATGTATCGCACCGACCTCGGCAGTCGCGTGCTGTTCGAGCCGGAGCTTGCCGCAGGTTTCCAGCTCAGCCCGCGCGTATCGATCGAGGCGAGCTGGGTTCACATCAGCGGGGCAACACTGTTCAACCCGCGGCAGAACCCCGGCATCGACATGATAGGCCTGCGCGCGAACTACCGGTTCTGAACGAAACTGTAGTTCGGGCGACAGTTTCGTCAGCCTCTGCCTTTCGGCTTTTCCAGCACCTTCTTGTTGAAACTGCAAAGATCGACCAGCTTGCAGCGCCAGCATTCGGGTGTGCGCGCCTTGCAGACATAGCGGCCATGCAGGATCAGCCAGTGGTGCGCGTGCAGGCGAAATGGCTGGGGCACGCGCTTGTCCAGCTTGGCTTCGACCTGTTCGGGTGTCTTGCCCTTGGCCAGCCCGGTGCGGTTGCCGACGCGAAAGATATGCGTGTCGACCGCGAAGGTCTCCTGCCCGAACCAGCAATTGAGCACGACATTGGCGGTTTTTCGACCCACCCCGGGCAGGCGCACGAGCTCGTCGCGGGTGGCGGGAACCTCCCCGCCGAATTCGTCGACCAGCAACTGGCTCAGCGCAATGACGTTCTTTGCCTTGGAATTGAACAGGCCGATGGTCTTGATGTGCTCCTTGAGACCGTCCTCGCCCAGCGCCAGCATTTGCTGGGGCGTTTCTATTTCCGCGAACAGGCGGCGGGTGGCCTTGTTCACCCCGACATCGGTTGCCTGCGCGGAGAGTGCGACCGCCACCACCAACTGGTAGCAATTGCCGTATTCCAGCTCGGTCTCGGGCGCGGGATCGTCCTCGGCCAGTCGGCGGAAGAATTCGAAAATCTGGTCCTTGGTCATGCGTCAGTCGTGATGGTGATGTTTGGCCGCGCGCTCAAGAGCGGCGAGTTTCGCCTCCAGCCGATCATCCTCGATCGACAGCTCTTCCATATGATTGCGGATATCCTCGATCCGGTGGTCGCGGCGGCGCTGCATGGCGTCGGAAAAGGCGGCGGCGAGGATACCGGTGGGCATGGCGATCACGGCAATTCCCGACAGCGCGACCACGGTGGCGAAGAACTTGCCCAGCGGGGTAATCGGCACAGCATCGCCATAGCCGACCGAGGTCAGCGTCATTGCGGACCAATAAAGCGCGCGTGGAATCGAACCGAACTGTTCGGGCTGCAGCGCACCTTCGGTCATATAGAGCGCGGTCGCGCCGAGCAGCAGGATGATGCCGGAAAAGGCGAAGGTGACGATCAGATCGTCCAGCCGCTCGCCCACTGCCGCTCGGATTTCGCGAAGGGCATAGTTGAAGCGGCCGAATTTCATTACCGCCAGGACCCGCAGCAGGCGCATGACCCGGAGCATGGAGGCATCGGCAGTGAGCACGGGAACGAGCGTGGAAACCACCACCAGCAGGTCGATCAGCCCCAGCGGCGAGCGGATGAAGCGCCAGCGCTTCGCCCATACGCTGCCCGGCCCATCATTGTCCGCCGCCGAATAGACGCGCGCGCAATATTCGATGAGGAAGATTGCACCGAATACCCATTCGCTAACCCTAAGGATATGTTGCCAGCGGGCGGGGAGGTCGGGTTCGGTGTGCAGCGCGGCGCCGATCACGGCGAGTATTATGACGAGGATCAGCAGCTTGTTGGTGATCGTCAGCGCGCCATCGGGCTCTGCCCCGACGAACAGCTGGTGATGGACCTTCTGGCGCAGCTTTTCCGGGCGCGCCGTCATCGCATTACAGCCCTAGCACCTGCGGCATTCCGTAGCGCCCGGCCGGGCGACCGATCAGCCATTCCGCCGCCCGGATCGCCCCGCGCGCGAATATCGAGCGGTTCTCCGCCACATGGGTGAGCGTCAGCCGTTCTTCCTCGCTGGCATAGATCACGCTGTGTTCGCCCGCGACAGTGCCGCCGCGCAGGCTGGCGAAGCCGATCGCGCCTTCCTCGCGCTGTCCGGTATGGCCGTCACGCCCGCGTTCGCTGTGCTCGTCGAGCGCGATCCCGCGCCCGTCGGCTGCCGCTTCGCCGAGCAGCAGAGCGGTGCCGCTGGGTGCATCGACTTTCATGCGGTGGTGCATTTCGAGGATTTCGATATCCCAGTCCGGCCCGAGCCGCGCCGCCGCCTCGTGCACCAGATGGGCGAGCAGGGTGACGCCGAGCGATGTGTTGCCTGTCTGGAGCACGGCCACCGCATGGGCCGCGCGGTGGATCGCCTCATGATGGTGCTGGCACAGTCCGGTCGTGCCGATAACGATCGGGATGCCCGCGCCGATCGCCGCATGGAGATTGCCGTCGAGTGCGGCAGGCGAAGAAAAATCCACCAGCACATCGCTCGAATCGGCAAGCGCTGCGACATTGCCGCCGCGATCGATCCCCCCCGACAGCGTGTGTTCGCTGGATTCGAGGAGGGTCATGAGCGCGCGCCCCATGCGCCCCTCGCTACCGACTATTCCGATCCGCGCCATTGCCACTCCCATGCCGACCATGCTTCATGGCCCGCATGGCTGATTTGCGCAACATTGTGATCCTCACCGGTGCCGGAATATCGGCGGAAAGCGGGATCGATACCTTTCGCGGTGGGGGAGGGCTGTGGGAACAACACAGGGTCGAAGACGTCGCCACGCCCGAGGCGTTCGACCGCGATCCCGATCTGGTGCAGCGTTTCTACGATATGCGGCGCGAGGCGATCCAGACCAAGCAGCCCAATCCCGCGCATGAGGCGCTGGCGCGACTGGAGCACGAATGGGCCGCGCGCGAGGGGCGCCGACTGCTGATCGTGACGCAGAACGTCGACGATCTGCACGAGCGTGCGGGAGCGGAAAACGTGCTGCACATGCACGGCACCCATCTCAACGCCTGGTGCACCCAATGCGATGTACGCAGCCGCTGGACCGGCACGCTGATCGACCGACCGGAGTGCCCTGAATGCGGTGCGCGCGCGCTGAGACCCGACGTCGTGTGGTTCGGCGAGATGCCGTATGAGATGGAGCGGATCTACGCCGCCCTGCGCGAGGCGGATCTGTTCGTTTCGATCGGCACATCTGGCGCGGTGTACCCCGCCGCCGGCTTCGTACGCGATGCGAAAGCACTGGGCGTCGCGACGCTCGAACTCAATCTGGAGCGGAGTCAGGGCTCGAACTGGTTCGACGAATCGCGCCAAGGCCCGGCAAGCGCGCTGGTGCCGGAGTGGGTTGGCGAGGTTTTGCGTAAATCCTAGATACGGCCTTGCGCCCTTATCCGGCTCCTCCCCACTGGCGTCGGATCAACCACGCGGCGCCACCCAGCAACACCGCCAGTGCAACAATCGCCAGCGCATAATGCTCGAGTGTGCGCATGTGCGCGCCCAACGCTTTCAGTGTGCCTGAAAAGAGATAGCCGATGCTCGCGATTGCCATCGCCCACACAATGGCTGCCAGCAAATTCAATACCGCAAACCTTCCGGCACCGATCTGTGTGGTTCCCAATGCCACCGGGCTTACTGTCCGCAATCCCCACATGAAGCGAAACGCAAACACGAAGCCGACGGGATATTTCTCGACCGTCCTGATGGTCCGGTCAAAGGTGGTTCGCTGGCGCATCCGGCTTACCACTCGGCTTTCGCGGAAGTGTCGACCGAGGTGGAAGAATATCTGGTCGGCGGTGAATGATCCGATTGCCGCTGCCGCCATCACGCCGGGCAGGGGCAGGAGCCCGCGATGGGCGAAGAGGCCGCCTGTCGCGACCACGGTTTCGCCCTCGATGCCCGCGCCGATGAGAATGGCGATCAAGCCATAATGCGAAATCAGCAAATTTACGTGGGTCATCACTGGCCACACGCCCGGCACCCCGGATCCTTCGCCACGCTGAAACTCCGCATCGCGGGGGCAAGGCCGTCCATCAGGTGCACCGTGCCCCATTGCGGATCGCCCAACGTGCTGACCCCTTCGAGTAATACGCGGATCGCCTGCATGGCGGCGAAGCAGCCCGACCAGCCGACCATCGCGCCGAGCACGCCGTCGGCGGCGCAGGTGTCGCAATCGTCGGCATCGAAGGCATCCCCGACATAGCAACGGTAGCATGGCTGATCGGCGAGGTGCCCGGCGAAGGCGGCGACCTGTCCCTGAAACCGTCCGACGGCGGCCGATAGCAGCGGCGTGCCCGCCGCAACGCAAGCGTCCGACACCGCGAGGCGGGTGGCGAAATTGTCGGTGCCGTCGATCACCAGATCGGTGGTGCCGATCAGCCTTGCGGCATTGCCCGCATCGATCCGCTCGTCGCAGATCGACACCTCGAGCCCGCTGTCGAAATTCGCAAGCCAGCCACGCGCGGCGACAGCCTTGGCGTGCCCGATATCGCGTTGGGTATAGAGCGTTTGGCGCGGCAGGTTCGACAGCTCGACATCGCCGTCCTCGATCAGCGACAGATGCCCGATTCCCGCTCCGGCGCAATATTGCAGCACCGGGCTGCCGATCCCGCCGAGCCCGATGATCGTCACATGCGCTGAGGCGAGCGCCATCTGGCCTGCGCCGCCGACCTCGGGCAGCACGATCTGGCGGGAGAAGCGGTCGAGCCGTTCGGGCGAAAGGCTCACGACTGGTCCCCTTCGGGCAGGCGCTCGCGCTTGAAGCCGTGCATCCCGAACCACCATTGCTGCGCGATCACCGCGCCCTTGGCCGGTTGCAGCCAGCCCAGCAGCATCACCAGCGCCAGCGGCATAAGGATCGCCGCCAGCGTCCAGGCCGACAGATCGTAGTCGAGCACGAGAATGATGATCGCAGGCACAAGGATATGCCCGGTCAGGAAGATCGATATATACGCGGGAAAATCGTCCGAGCGCTGGCCCGACATATCGAGCTGGCAGCATGGGCAGGCGGTGCGCGGTTTCAGCCATGCGCGGAAAATCCGTCCCTCGCCGCAGCGCGGGCAGCGTCCGGTAAAGCCGCGTAGCAGCGCCGCGCCAAGACTGGCGGGAAGCTGGACGGGGGCAGGATGGTGGCCGGACTCGCTCATAATCGGCCCTTTGGACGCTACCATGCGCCCTGTCGACAGGGCTGTTGAAACCCTGTCGATTGGTTGTTCATGGTATGTGGAGCGAGCCGAAGGGCTGCGGGGCGTTTTCCCGTCAGCTTTCGAGCTGTCTCAACAGGCTGCGCACATCGCCATCCATATCGGCATCGCGCTGGCGCAGATCCTCGATCAAGCGCACCGCGTGGATCACGGTGGAATGGTCGCGCCCACCGAACTTGCGCCCGATTTCGGGGTAGGAACGCGGGGTCAGCACCTTAGCGAGATACATCGCCACCTGGCGCGGGCGCACGACTGCGCGGGCGCGGCGCTTGGAGCTCATCTCTGAGCGGTCGATCCGATAGAACTGGCACACCGTGCGCTGGATCTCGTCGATGGTGATCCGGCGGCGGTTGGCCGAGAGGATATCGGTCAGCTGTTCCTCGGCCAGCTGGAGCGAGACTTCCTGTCCCGTAAGCTGGGCATAGGCGATCAGCTTGTTGAGGCCGCCTACCAGCTCGCGAATGTTGCGGGTAATGGTACGGGCGAGGAAGTCGATCACATCCGCGGGCACTTCCAGCGGTGCGAAGCGAGTGAGCTTGGAGCCGAGGATCTTCTTACGCAGCTCGATATCTGCGGCCTGGATGTCGGCAACGAGACCCATCGACAGGCGGCTCAAGAGACGCGGCTCAACCCCGTCCAATGCTTGCGGTGCACGGTCGGCGGCGAACACCAGCCGCTTGCCTTCGGCGAGCAGCGCATCGATCGTGTAGAGCAGCTCTTCCTGCGCGCTGGCCTTGCCGATGATGAACTGGATATCGTCCACCAGCAGCAGGTCGAAGCTGCGCAGCCGCGCCTTGAATTCGAGCGTCTGACCCGATTTCAGTGCCTGGACGAATTCGACCATGAAGCGTTCGGCGCTGCAATAGAAGATCCGCGCACGCGGGTGGGCGAGGAGATAGGAATGGCCGATCGCGTGGAGCAGGTGCGTCTTGCCCTGGCCGGTCGCAGCCTTGAGGTAGAGCGGGGCAAACTGCGGCTTTTCGGGTGCCGCCATGCGCTGCGCAGCGTTGAACGCCAGCACATTGGCCTCGCCGGTGATGAAAGCGGCAAAGGTCAGCGAGGCGTCGAGCCCGACGCTGGAGGTGAAGCCGCTGTCGCCGATGGTGTCGGCGGCGATCGCCATGATCGACTTGTCGGCCCCGTCATTGGCGGGGCGGTGGCCATCGGAATGGAGGCGCAGGTCGGCGACCTGGCGGCGGCCGGGATGAACGCTGATACGCACGTTGCGCACTTCCGAGCGGGCGATCTTCCACGCCAGCGCCAGCCGGTCCGAAAAACGGTCACGCACCCAATTGGCGGAGAACTCGGTCGGCAGGAACAGATCGAGCGTACCGGAATCATGGCACAGCGAGCCGAGCTGGATCGGCTTGATCCACTGGCTGTGCAGCTGATGGCCCAGGTCCTTTCGCAGTCCCTGGCTGATGTCCGCCCAATCTGCCGCCAGGTTTACCGCTTCGGATTCTTCCATCAGTTCGTCCTGCACCTTGCGCCTCATCCCCGTAGTTTCCATCGACCTGATTCCGTCCAAAATTCGTCCCCACCGGATGCGCCTGAAACGTCAGTTTCAGGCGCCCAGCTCAAAGTAAGGCAATGCGTTACACCCCACCGGAATCGCTGCGAATCCGCGAAAGCCCCGTTTGTCATCGTAATGTATTTGCCCGAGCTGTCCCGTCCCAGGCCGATGCCCTTTCTTAAGACCCGCGCGGAGCGAGTCGCAAGAGGGCGGGCGGTAAAAAAACTGAAATAAAGTCGTTGACTCACATGCAACCCGCAGAGCCCCGTTCAGGCTTCTGAATTACCGGAATTTTTGCGTATCGGTGCATGCGAATCGCGGGATTTGCTCGCTTTTGGAACGTCGCTTTCGTCGCGATCATTACAGGAAGGTTTCATGGCAAAGCAAAGGGGTCATTGGCGCGAACCAATGACCCCTTTGCCGAAAACGGTTTTCCGTAAATCGCTTAGAGCGAGGCTACCCGCTTGGTCAGCCGGCTCATCTTGCGTGCGGCGGTGTTCTTGTGGAGAACGCCGCGCGAAACGCCGCGTGCCAGCTCCGGCTGCGCAGCCGAAAGAGCTTCCTTGGCGGCATTCTTGTCACCAGCGGCAATCGCGGTTTCGATCTTCTTCACGAAGCTGCGGATGCGGCTCATGCGTGCGGTGTTGATCTCGGCGCGATTGGCGTTGCGACGGATGCGCTTCTTGGCTTGCGGCGTATTGGCCATGGATGGTCCTTAACTCTGGCTCGTGTCTATAGGGCCGCGCTGGCGCGGCCAGTGTTCAAAAGGCAGTCGAATCTCGCGAAAATCGGCGCAAGTGTGCCGGAAGGCGGCGCACATAATCGCAAGCAGCCGAATCGTCAAGCGCCCAGGAAGGGGTTGAGACTCATCGCTGGCAGCGCGGGCACCACCAACTGCTGCGCCCGCCTTGTACCACACGCCGGATGGTCCCGCCATCCTCGCGTCGGCAAGCTTGGCCTTCCCGGCCATAGACGTCGAAGGAATGGGCGAAATAGCCGAGCTGGCCATCGGGATGGACGAAATCGCGCAGGCTTGAGCCTCCCGCCTCGATTGACTGTTCGAGCACTCCGCGAATCGCCGGGACCAGCCGGGCAAGCTGCGGACGTGTGACGCGCCCACCCGGCTTGCGGGGATCGATCCGCGCGCGCCAAAGCGCCTCGCAGACATAGATATTGCCAAGTCCGGCGACCACGCGCTGGTCGAGCAGCAGCAGCTTGATCGCCTGCTTGCGGCCTGCCGTCGCATGACGCAGCCACTCGGCGGTCAACGCCGCACCGAGCGGCTCCGGGCCAAGCGCGACGAACTGCGGCCATTCCGCCAAATTTTCGCTGTTGACCAGATCGACCGAGCCGAACCGCCTCGGGTCGTTGAGCGCAAAGCGGTGGTCGGCGGTTTCGAGCACAAGGTGGTCGTGCTTTTCGATATCGCCGGGGTCGATCCGCCAACGCCCGCTCATGCCGAGATGAAACACCATCGTCTGCGCGCGATCGGTGTGGATCAGGCCGTATTTTGCCCGACGCGAGAGGCCGGCGATTCTCGCGCCGGTCAACGCTTGCACGAGTGCGGGGGGGAAGGGGCGGCGGAGACCTTCACGGTGCAGCGCTACGCGTTCGATCCGCGCACCGTCGAGGAAGCGAGCGAGGCCGCGCACGGTCGTTTCGACTTCGGGAAGTTCAGGCATCGATGTTCCGGCGATGGAAAATTGTCGGAAGCAGCGCATGGCAGATCGCCGGATGCGGTGCCAGTCCTCTCCGCCGCCCGGAGCCCGGCGCAGTGAGCGAAGCGAGCGGATAGACGCCACCCCAATCTCCCACTAAGGCGCTTGTCCCATGAGCGAGACAGTTTCCTTCGGATATGAAGAGGTCGCCCCGGAAGAGAAAACCCGCCGTGTAGGCGCGGTGTTTTCCAGCGTGGCGAGCAAGTACGACATCATGAACGATGCGATGTCGGGCGGGATGCACCGGCTGTGGAAGGACCGGTTCGTTCGCCGGGTCCAGCCGCGCGAGGGCGAAGCGATCCTCGACATGGCGGGCGGCACCGGCGACATTGCCTTTCGCATGGCGGCGCGTGGAGCCGAATTAACCGTGGCCGACATTAATCAGGATATGCTCGACGTGGGCATCGAGCGGGCGATGGAGCGCGGGATTACCGGGCTTTCCTGGTCGTGCCAGAACGCCGAGGAGCTGACTTATCCCTCGCGTATCTTCGATGCCTATACGATCGCCTTCGGGATCAGGAATGTCACCTATATCGACCGCGCCCTGAGCGAGGCGCACAGGGTACTGAAATTCGGCGGGCGGTTCTTCTGCCTCGAATTCAGCACCGTCGAATGGCCTGGATTCAAGGACGTTTATGATGCCTATTCGGACCATCTTGTGCCGCGCATGGGGGAGGCGATTGCGGGCGATGCCGACAGCTATCGCTACCTCGTCGAATCGATCCGCCGCTTTCCGCCGATGCCGCGCTTCGAACAGATGATCCGCGATGCCGGTTTCGGCAAGACGAAGGTCGAACCCATTCTTGGCGGACTTGTGGCCATCCATTCGGGGTGGAAAATCTGACGTGACCAGTCCTGCAAAGCATATCTGGCGGCTGCTCGCCTGGGGGCGCACTCTTGCGCGGCACGGTGCGCTGCGCGGGATCGAGAACGATCCCAACACCCCGGTTCAGGTCAAACGGCTGGCACGGATCGCGCGCATCGGCACACGCCAGCCGAAAGAGCCCGATTATGCAGGGGCTTTCCGCGCAATCGGTCCGGCAGCTATCAAGCTCGGTCAGACTTTGGCAACACGGCCTGATATTGTCGGCGAGGATGCCGCGCGCAATCTCCTGACGTTGCAGGACAGCTTGCCGCCGGTGCCATTCGAGCAGATCCGCCAGAGCGTGGAGGCGAGTTTTGGGCAACCGCTCGAGGCGCTGTTTGCCGAATTCGATCCCGAACCTGTTGGCGCGGCCTCAATCGCACAGGTCCACCGCGCGCGCACCATCGAAGGGCGCGATGTCGCGGTCAAGGTGCTGCGACCGGGCGTGCGCGAGCGCTTTGCACGCGACATCGCCACCTATGAATGGGGGGCTGCGCACCTCGAAGCTTTCGGGGGCGAAGCGACCCGGCTGCGTCCGCGCCTGACGATCGCCAATTTCAAGCGCTGGACCAATCGCGAGCTCGACCTGCGACGCGAAGCGGCCTCCGCAAGCGAGCTGGCCGAGGCTATGGGGGGTGTGGAAGGCTATCGCATTCCCGACATCGATTGGGATCGTACCAATGGCCGCGTGTTGACGCTGGAATGGGTCGACGGGGTCAAGATCTCCGAAATCGATCGGTTGCGTGAGGCCGGGCATGATCTTCCTGCGCTCGCCAACCGGCTGGTGCTGGCGTTTCTCAAGCAGGCGATCAGCGCGGGTTTCTTCCATGCCGACATGCACCAGGGCAATCTGTTCGTGCGCCCCGACGGCACCATCGTCGCGATCGATTTCGGGATCATGGGCCGGATCGACCGGCGCGCGCGGCAATGGCTGGCGGAAATCCTCTATGGCCTGACCACCGGCAATTACCGCCGCGTGGCCGAGATCCATTTCGAGGCGCAGTATGTGCCGTCGCATCACTCGGTCGATGAATTTGCGACTGCCCTGCGCGCGGTGGGCGAACCGATGCGCGGCAAGCCGGTGAGCGAGCTGTCGGTTGGCCAGATGCTTGACGGGTTGTTCGCAATCACCCGCGATTTCGACATGCAGACCCAGCCGCACCTGCTGCTGCTGCAAAAGACCATGGTGATGGTCGAAGGCATCGCCACGCAGCTCAACCCGGCGATCAACATGTGGGACGTGTCCGCGCCCTTCGTGCGCGACTGGATTCGTGACGAGCTGGGCCCGGAAGCGGCGCTTGCCGATCGCATCCGCGAGGATGGCGAGACATTGTTGCGCGTGCCTGCGCTGGTCCGGCGGCTGGAGGAGCTGTTCCCGCCCCGCGGCGGCGCCCCGGAGCCGCCGCCGCTGCCCGAAATCCATCTGATGTGGGAAGGCGGCGGCCTCGGCTTCCTCAAAGTGCTGAGCTATGCGGCGGCAGTGGCGGCGGGCGCGATGGCAGTCGGTGCGCTGCATATTACCGGATTGATCTGAGTATGGTGAAGCGCGCTGCGGTCCGCTTGGCCGATCCACTCGCCAACTGGCCCGAGCATCCGTTGCGTGCTGTGCCGAGGTTCGTCGCGCTCGCATTGCTGGCCCTGTTTCTGGGGCTGTCCGTGTGGAACATCGGCTCGCTGGGGCATCGTGAAGTCGCCCAGCAAAAGGACATCGCGCATCGCAAGTCGCAGCATGAATCGCTCGACAAGGATCTCTATCACGCGATCAACATGCGCGTGGCGAAGGGTGAAAACTATTACCACGCGGCGCTCGCAGAACAGCGCGCGCGGCATTATCCTACTACCCCCTTCGTGACCGTGCGCACCCCGATCGTCGCCTGGGTCAGCGCATTTCTTGGTGAGCAGGGGTGGCGCGTGATAGCGGCAATCCTGTGGGGTGCGAACCTGCTGGTCTGGTTCGCTATCCTGAAGCCGCCACTACGCTGGTGGGAACGCTATGGCGGCGCGGCACTGGTTGGCTACGGCGGGGTTATCGCTTTTGCTCATACCGTCGTGTTCTCGCATGAAACGCTGGCCGGGCTGTTCCTCGGGCTGGCTCTGGCGCTATCGCGTAGCCGGGCCTGGCCTGTGGGGTTGGCACTGGCGGTCGTCGCAGTAGCCATTCGCGAGCTCGCGTTGCCGTTCCTGTTGCTGTGGGCGGTGCTGGCGGTGGTGGAAGGGCGCAAGCGCGAGGCACTGGCCGTGACCGGCGGAATCGTCCTGATTGCCATCGGCCTCGCCTTCCATGCCGCTGCCGTCGCCGCCGCGCGGATGCCGGGCGATCTGGTTTCTCCGCCATGGACGGGCCTGATGGGGCTGAGTCTGCCGTTCTATGGCATTTCGGAAACGACCTTGCTGGTAATGCTCAAATCGTGGGCTGCGGGTCCGCTGTGCGTCCTGCCGCTGCTTGGCTGGTGGGGGCTGGGCGGGCGCTTCGGCCTGTTCGCGAGCCTTTGGTACACCGGCTTCATCGCTTTCGTCGCGATCTTCGCGCGGCAGGAAAACTTCTACTGGATGGCGATGCTGGTCCCGGCCTATCTGGCCGGGCTGGCCTTTCTCCCGCGCGCCCTGGTGGATTGCGTCAGCGCGATCCGCCGGACGCCCGCCATGGCCACAAATTGATCGCGAGCCCCATCACCGCGACATGGCCCATTTCATAGGCCATCGGTAGCGCGAAGCCGGGGTAGGGGCCGGACACCAGCGCATCCACCAACCGCCCGGTAAATGCCACCAGGAACAACCCCAAAGGCGCGACCAGCAAATTGCCTTGCCTGCGCCATGCGCCGAAAACCATGAAGGCGGCTGAAATCACGAAGAAGGCGGTGAAGTCCGCGCGCATGGTCGACAGGCCTGCTGCGCCCTGTGCCGCCACGCCGAGCTGCGCCCCCGAAGAAACAGGGTTAATCAGGAAACCAAATCCTAACACCATGTCGGCTAAGGCCAATAGAACTATGATTAGGCTTAATATCAGGTGCACGTCTCGCCTCTCCCTCGATTGCCCCGAGGATAGGCGAAAGCGGGGGTCGCAGGCAATTGCCCCTCGTACACTACTGGCCAAGGGCGATGGGGGGCGCTAGCAAGCGCTTTGATGACGCAATGGGATCATATTCTCCTATCCGCGCGAGCGACGCGGCTGGCAGTCAGGGACGGCGACCGGTGACGGGTCCGCGCATCCTGCTGGTGGTGGGCGGCGGTATCGCTGCCTACAAGGCGTGCGAGCTGGTGCGGATGATCCGCAAGGCTGGCGGCGATGTCACCTGCGTGCTGACCGAGGGCGGGCAGCAGTTCGTCACTCCGATGGCGCTGGCCGCGCTTAGCGGCAACAAGGTCTACACCTCGCTGTTCGATCTCAAGGATGAGGTCGAGATGGGCCATATCCAGCTCTCGCGTGAGGCGGATCTGGTGGTGGTATGCCCGGCGACGGCGGACCTGCTGGCCAAGATGGCGGCGGGCATTGCCGACGATCTGGCCACCACGCTGATTCTTGCGACCGATAAGCCGGTGCTGACCGTTCCCGCGATGAATGTGCGGATGTGGGAGCATTCGACCACCCAGCGCAACACCGAATGGCTCCGCCAGGCAGGCGTGGGGGTGATGGAGCCCGACGAGGGCGAGATGGCTTGTGGCGAATATGGACCGGGTCGCCTGCCCGAGCCCGCCGCGATCCTCGCCGAAATCGCCAACCGGCTCGATCTCGATATCGAGCTGCCGGAGATCGTTGAAGCCAGCGCGCCGTCGCTGCGTGTGCTCGAAGCGCCAGTCGATGCTCCGCAAACGGAAACGAGCGATGAGGGCGAGCTCGAAGAGCCGGACGTCGATCTTGCCAGCGAGGCGCTCGAGCCTGAGCCCGAGGTCCAGCCACGCGGGACGCTCACCAGCCTGCTTTCGGCGATCATTCCGCGTTCGACCGCGCGTCGCAGCCACCAGCAGATCGACAAAGACCTCGAAGCCGAACTGCAGGATTTGCCCGAAGTCGATCCCTTCGACGCCGAAGGTTTCCTTGGTCAGCCCCCTCTGGACGACGGTGGCGATATACCTGCGCCGGATCTCGGCGGCCCGCTGCTGGCATCGAAAGGCAAGGCTTCGGCGGCACCGCCGATCGATCCCGAAGCTCTCAACCACGAAGTTGCGCGCAAGAACCCGGCTGCCCGCCCGCAACCGATTGCCGAAGAAGCACTCCGAACCGAAGCTCCCGTGGCTCAGCCGGAGCCGATGCCCGACCCGCTGGCAGGGCAGACCGAGTTCGATCCCGATCCCGATCACCGCCCGCTGCACGGCAGGCATGTGCTAGTGACAGCCGGACCGACATGGGAGCCGATCGATCCGGTGCGCTATATCGCCAATCGGTCGAGCGGCAAGCAAGGCTTCGCGATCGCCGCGATGGCCGCCGCCGCTGGTGCACGCGTGACTCTGGTTGCAGGCCCAGTGCATTTGCCGACCCCGCTCGGCGTCGATCGTATCGATGTCGAAAGCGCCGACGAAATGGCCGATGCGGTGCGCAAGGCGCTGCCGGCCGACATCGCCTTCATGGTCGCTGCGGTGGCCGACTGGAAATCCAAGCGTGTCGCGGTCGAGAAAATGAAGAAGCGCGGCTCGGCTCCACCGGCGCTGGTGCTGACCGAAAACCCCGATATCCTCGCCACCACCAGTGCCGCCCGCAAGCGCCCGCAATTGCTCATCGGGTTTGCTGCCGAGACCGACGATCTGGTTGAGAACGCCAAGGCCAAGCGCAAGCGCAAGGGGGCCGACTGGATCGTTGCCAACGACGTCTCTTACGGCAGGATCAAATCCGGCACCAAAGGCAGCGTGATGGGCGGCGATACCAACACCGTACAGATCGTTACCTCCGCCGGGGTCGAGGAATTGCCCGAAATGAACAAGGAAGATGTCGCGCGCGAACTGGTACGACGGGCCGCCCATGCGCTGGTGAATCCGGACACCGAACAGCATGGCTGAAGCTGTGCGGGTCAAATTGCGCCGATTGCCGCATGGCGAAGGATTGGCGCTGCCCGCCTATGCCACCGATGGCGCTGCGGGAATGGATGTGCTTTCGGCGGAAGATGTGGAGCTTGCCCCCGGCGCCCGTGCGGCGGTGGCAACCGGGCTCGCACTGGCGATTCCGTCCGGCTATGAAATCCAGGTCAGGCCACGTTCCGGCCTCGCACTCAAACATGCGATCACCGTGCCCAACACGCCCGGGACGATCGATTCCGATTATCGCGGCGAACTCAAGATCATCCTCATCAATCACGGTCACGAGTCCTTCGCGATTGCGCGCGGGGATCGGATTGCGCAGCTGGTGCTTGCGCCGGTCGTGCAGGCGGCATGGGATGAGGTCGAGGAACTGGACGAGACCGTCCGCGGCGCAGGCGGCTTCGGCTCCACCGGGGGTCACGCCAAGCTTGCCTGATACGAAAAAGGCCCGCGCAAATGGCGGGCCTTCTTCTTTCGCAGCTGAGCTGATCAGTTCTGCGGCTGGCGCTTCACCGCCATGTTTTCCGGCGCGATCGAGATGCGCATGGTCTGGCCTGAATCGCCGGGGAAGTTGGTGAACATCGCCTCGACCAGATTCGGCACCAGATATTGCAGGTGGTTCGAGGTCGAGAGCGCTTCCGCCTTGCCTTCGAACAGCCGCTGGTGATCGGATGCGCGGTCGATCTTCAGGTCGATGTGGCTGGTATAGACGGTGTAGCTGTCGATGTCCGGCCCGTCGAAGAACGGATCGTACATACCGAAAGCCCAGCGCCCGCCGTAATAGCCGCCAAAGCGCGGTCCGTAATACGGGCCATAGCCATACCACGGGCGATAGAACGGGTCGGCAAAACCGGGGGTTGAGTGGATACGCTCCCGACCCGGTCCGACTCCGTAACCGAACATAACCACCAGATTGGCGTCATTGGCCGACGCCACCGGCGTATAGCCCAGCCGTTGCATCTGCTGCGCGACATAGCCCGCATATTGCGCGAATTCGAGACCGCCCGCATCGGCCGGGTTCTCCGGTACGATCGCAAACGTCTGCCCCTGGGGTGCGGGCAGCTGCGTGTGGAAGCGGGTAACGTCAGAATTGAAATTGGTCGCACAGGCGGCGAGCCCTGCGAGCAACAAGGGAACGGAAGCGAGTTTGAGACTGCGCCCCCAACCTTTGGCTTTGGTACGGTCGGTCATCTTATCTGTCCTTTCGCGGGCCGGTGCGATCTGCACGGCCCCTTCCCCCAGGTCCGGACAGCTGACCAGCACGTGACTCTACCGTAAGAACAAACCCATGAACAAGGTTTGAATGGCACGCGTCAAACGGCAGGATTTCAGGAGGTTCCGGCCTGGGGGTCCGACAACACCTAGCCGCGCACGAGGCCGAGCGCTTTGTAGGTGGCATCAAGAGTCGGCAGCGCGATCTCCCGAGCCTGCGCCGCACCGCGTGCAAGGATCGCATCGAGCGCCTCACGATCTTCGAGCAGCGCGGTGAAGCGATCCGAAATCGGGCGCAAAATTTCAACCAATACTTCGCCAAGCGCAGGCTTGAATGCACCGAAGCCCGATCCGCCATGTTCGGCCAGCACGGCATCGATGCTCATGTCCCTGAGCGCGGCATAGATCGTCACCAGATTGAGCGCCTCGGGTCGCTCGGCCAGCCCCGCCGCCTCGCTCGGCAGCGGTTCGGGGTCCGTCTTCGCCTTCTTGATCTTCTTCATCACCGTATCGGCATCGTCGACGAGGTTGATCCTGCTCATCTCCGATGGATCGGACTTGCTCATCTTTGCGCTGCCGTCGCGCAGGCTCATGATCCGTGCGGCCTGTGGTGGCACGATCGGGTCGGGCAGGGTGAACACCGGCGCATCGTCCGAAGCAAAGTCGTTGTTGAACTTCTGCGCGATGTCGCGGGCCAGCTCGAGATGCTGTTTCTGATCCTCGCCTACCGGCACATGCGTCGCCTGATAGAGCAACACGTCGGCGGCCTGCAGCACCGGATAAGCGAACAGTGCGACAGACTGGCCCTCGCGATTTTTGCCCGCCTTGTCCTTCCACTGCGTCATGCGGTTCAGCCAGCCCATCCGCGCGGTGCCGTTCAGAAGCCATTGCAGTTCGGCATGCTGGGGCACTTGCGCCTGGTTGAACAGGATCGAGCGTTGCGGGTCGATCCCGCAAGCGACCAGCGCAGCGGCCATCTCCAGCGTCCCTGCGCGCAGTTCGGCAGGGACGTGCGGTTGGCTGATGGCATGAAGATCGGCGAGGAAGAACAGGCATTGGCTGTCATCATCCATCTCGTCCTGCATCCGCACCCAGTTGCGGATCGCGCCGAGATAATTGCCGAGGTGGAGATTGCCGGTGGGCTGGATGCCGGAAACGACGCGCATGATTCACTTGTCCTGAAATAGCTTGAAAACGAAAGACTCGGGGGCGCCCGGTCGATGCCGGACGCAAATAATGGGTCAGGCTCGTCCCAGCCATCGCCAGGCCGCCCGCCCGCGAACCGCAAAGCGGCGCGGGGCAGCGTTGGCGAAGAACATCATCGGTTTCATCGCTGCGCGTTTTAGCACAGGCGCGTCATTCGGCAAGATCGACCGGCTTGGCCCGGCGCTTGCGGGTCAGCTGGGCGATCAGGTCCTTGTCGAGTGCGCCCAGCAGATAGGCCGCGCCGAAGAACACCGACGCGCCCACCAGGACCAGCGCGGCGAGCGAGACGATTCGCGACAATGCGCCGCCCAGCCAATATGGTTCGAGCGCAGGCGTCAGATACCAAAGCGCCAAGCCCATCAATGCGGTCGCGGCGATTTGCCGGGCAATCCGGCCGGCAAGCTTGGCGGTGAAATGGAACCAGCCGCGTATTTGCAGGATGGTGTAAAGTGTCAGCACATTGAGCGTCGCCGTGGTCGCAGTCGCAGCGGCAAGGCCGACGATGCCATAGCGCGGCACGACGTAGAAATTCAGACCGATGTTGATCGCCAGCGCGCCAGCCGCAACGAAGGTTGGCGTCTTGGTGTCCTCGCGGCTGAAAAAGGCGGGCTGGAATACCTTGATCAACACATAGGCGGGCAGCCCGGCAACCAGCGCTGTGACGATATGGCCCATGATCGCGGTGTCTGCAGCGGTCATCTTGCCCCCGCGGAAGATTCCGGCGGTGAAGGCCTGCGAACAGATCGCCAGAGCCACCGCGCAGGGCAGGCACAGCAGCATGGCGATTTCTATCGCGTTTGTCTGGAGGCGTTGCGCCTCTTTCGTGTCCCCGGTCTGGATATGTCGCGCCAGCATCGGCAGGATGGCCGTGCCCAGCGCAATGCCGAAGATCCCCAGCGGCATCTGGTTCAGACGATCGGCGTATTTGAGCAGCGCCAGCGAGCCCTGTGGCAGGGAGGTGGCGAAGAAAGTATCGACCAGCTGACTGATCTGGTAGATCCCGGCGCCGAAAGTGGCGGGCAGGATCAGCATCCCAAGCCGCTTCACTTCCGGCGTGAAGCGCGGCGCGCGGATCGCGAGACGAACGCCCGCCTTGCGCATCGCCCACCACATATAGGCAAGTTGCGCGACCCCCGCGAGGAACAGCGCCACCGCTTGCGCATAGGCGACCGTGGCATCGCCCCCGCCATCATTCTTGCGCAGGACATACCCCGTCACGATACCGCCGATGAGCACGATATTGAGCAGCACCGGCACAAAAGCCCCCGGCGCAAATCGGCTGCGCGCGTTGAGCACGCCCGACAGCATCGCCACGAGGCTGACTAGGCCGAGATAGGGGAAGGTGATCCGGCTCAGCGTTACCGACAATTCGAACTTGCCCGGCACGGCCTGATAGTCGCGCGCCAGCAGCCAGACGATCCCCGGCATGGCGATCATGCACAGCGCGGAAAAGCCCAGCAGGACCCAGACGAACACGCTCAGCACATCGCTGGCGAAGCGGTCGGCGGCTTCCTCGCCGCCGTCCGTCTCCGCATTCAGCCGCCGCGTATACATCGGCACGAAGGCCACGCTGAACGCACCTTCCGCGAACAGGCGGCGAAACGTGTTGGGCAGGGTGAAGGCGAGCTGCCAGGCGTCGGCCGCCAGTCCGGCCCCGAGCACGCGGGCGAGCAGCATGTCGCGGACGAAGCCGAACACGCGGCTGACCGCGGTCAGCCCGCCAATGGTGCCGACGTTGCGGACCAGCGAACTCATGCGGTCACGCCCTGCGCACCCGCCCTATGCGCGTCGCTCAGGCCTCTCCGCCCGGCGCGGTGCCTGCTGCAGCCTGCTCCTGCGCGCGCGCGGCAAGTTGCTGCTGGTACAGGCTGCCGAAATCGATCGGGTCCATCATCAGCGGCGCGAAACCGGCATCGCGGGTGGCGTCGGACACGACGCGGCGGGCAAAGGGGAACAGCTGCCGGGGCGCTTCGGCGTAAAGGAAGGCATGGACGTGCTCGTCGGGCAGATTGCGCACGCCGACGAGGCCGCAATAGGACAGCTCGATCAGGTAGAGATTGCCCTGTTCCATCTTCGCCGTGGCGGTGATCTTCAGCTCGACCTCGTGGATCTCGTCATTGATCTGCTGCGCCGCGATGTTGAACTGGATGTCGACATTGGGCTGGTCGGTCCACTGGAAGCAAGTCGGCGCATTGGGATTTTCTACCGACAGATCCTTCACATATTGTGCGATCACGCTGGCGACCGGCTGATTGTCGGCACCATTCGCGCCGGGTGCGGGATCGAGATTGAGATCGGTGAGAATGTCGCCTTGTTCGGCCATGGGGTGTGAACTTTCGTAAACTGCGTTGCCTTGGAAGAGCGTCAGGCCCGCATGGCCCGCCCTCGCGGTGCGCGCGTAGCAGGCAAGCAACATCTGGGCAATGGGTTGGCGCAATGCGACCAGCGGTGTCCGGTTCGCCCGCAAGCGAGCGGTAATGCTGTTGTTCAATTGAATTTGCACCCTATCTAGTGCACAAGGAACGCTTAGTCGTGCGGCGCGTCTGTATCAGCGTCGAAGGAGAAGATTTCAAAGGTGATTGTCGAAATCGTCATTCTCGCCATGGTGGCTGTTTTTCTCGGCCTCAGGCTCTATTCGGTGCTCGGACGCAGGGCGGAGCATGAAGAGGAGCCGATCCCGCGCCATTTCGATCGCCCGGACGAACCGTTGCCGGATGCCGAGCCCACGACTCGCCGCTCGTCGTTGCCCGGCGCGGCGTTGTTGAAGCGCGACCTTCCTGCCGGTACCGAGGGTGGGGTGCGCGCCATTGCCGCCGCCGATCCGCACTTCGACGTGCTGGCATTTATCGAAGGGGCCAAGGGTGCCTATCGCATGGTGCTCGAAGCCTTCTGGGTAGGCGACAAGCAGACCTTGCGCGAAATGTGCGACGAGGACGTCTACGAGAGCTTCGCCGCCGCCATCGATGCGCGCGAGAAGGCGGGCGAGAAGCTCGATAATCGCCTGATCCGGATCGAGGACGTGACGATCAAATCGGCTGAACTCGACGGCCGTATGGCGCGCGTGAGCCTGCTTTTCGTTGCCGACATTGCCACCGTCACCCGTGACCGTGAGGACAAGGTGATCGCCGGGTCGCTGGTCGATGCGATCGAAAGTCGCGACGTGTGGACCTTCATGCGACATGTGGATGCGTCCAGCCCCGACTGGAAGCTCGACGAGACCGACGAGGGCTGATTTACAACCGGCGGGGGCAAAGGCCGTGCAACTGGGTTTTGGACGGCTGGTTTCTGCGCTGACGGCGGTTGCGCTGCTGGCGGGATGTGCTCAAGGGGTTCCGGCTGGGCATGGTCCCGGCACTGAACCCGCGCCGCCGCCCGCCCGACCGCAAATAGTCCAGGGACCATCGGTCGCCTCGCTGGCGATAACCCCTGCGAAAGCGCGTGCCGTGCTCGCATCCTTTGTCGAATCATGTCCAGCAATGCTGGCGCAGACCGACGCCAGCCACCTCACCACCGCGGACGACTGGCGCCCCGTATGCAGCGCCGCAGCGACCTGGCCAGCCAATGATGCCAGCCGTTTCTTTACGACCTATTTCGATACGGTGAAGATGGGTGACGGCACCAGCTTCGTCACCGGCTATTTCGAGCCCGAGATCCATGCCAGCCTGACCGAGGCACCCGGTTACCAGACCCCGATCTACAAACTCCCGCCCGATCTGGTGCGGGCCTGGCCTGCCGATACTCCGCCAGAGCAGCAAACCGGCAAACCGCCGCTCGGGCGCTATGACGCAAGCGGGAATTTCGTGCCTTATTACACCCGCGCCCAGATCGATGACGGAGCGCTGGCGGGCAAGGGGCTGGAGATTGCCTGGGCCGCCGATCCTGCGGAATTCTTCTTCCTTCAGGTGCAGGGGTCGGGCCTGTTGCGCCTGCCCGATCAATCGCTGATGCGGATCGGCTATGCCGGTCAGAACGGCCATGGCTATGTCGCCATCGGGCGGGTCATGCGCCAACAGGGGCTGTTGGGCGATGGGCCGGGCCAGTACCCGCCGACGATGCAGGGTATCCTCGCCTATATTCATGAGCATCCCGCTGAAGGCGAGGCGCTGATGCGCCAGAACCCCAGCTATATCTTCTTCCGCGTGCTCAACACGGATGGCCCGCTCGGCGCGATGGGCGTCCCGGTGCGTGGGCGCGCGTCGGTTGCTGCCGATCCTGCCTACACGCCGCTGGGTGCTCCGGTATGGCTCGATGTCGATCGCAGCGAAGCGGACGGACTATGGGTGGCGCAAGACACCGGCGGTGCCATCAAGGGCGCCAATCGCTTCGATACATTCTGGGGCAATGGCGAACAGGCGCGCGAGATCGCAGGCGGAATGAGCGCACGTGGAACGGCGCTGGTGCTGCTGCCCAAGGGCGTGGTCGAACGCCTGACCGGGCGATGAGCCACCCACGCGGATTGAGCGAGGAAGAAGCGACGGCGTGGGAACGGCTGGCCGCGACTGTACGCCCGCTGCATCCGGCAAGGCCCAAGGCGAAACCGGCGAAGGCTTTGCAGCCGACACCGAAAGCAGCGCTTGCCCCGCCGGCAATGCCATCCGCCCCGCTTCGCGTCCGCCCAGCTGCGCCGGTGCGTCAGCCGTCGCCACCGGCACCACAGCCATCGGCCCCTGCGGGACTCGATTCGCATTGGGAGCGCCGCTTGCGCAGCGGTACGCTGGCACCCGACTTTACACTCGACCTGCACGAGCACTCGCTCGACGCGGCCTATCAAAGGTTGTTGGGCGGGCTGGATCTCGCACGCGAGCAGGGCGCGCGGGTGGTGCTGGTGATCGCGGGCCGCGAACGCCCGGTGGCATCTGCCGACCGGGCGGAACGGCGCGGCGCGATCCGAGCCAAGCTGCTCGACTGGCTGGCCGCCAGCCGCCATTCCTCCGCCATTGCCGCGATCCGCAAGGCGCACCGGCGTCATGGCGGCGAAGGCGCGCTCTATGTGATCCTCAAAAAGCCGCGCTAGGCGCTTCTGACGTTCTCAAGCAGGCTGTCGTCGAGATGGTCGCCGTGGAGGATGCTGACATCGCCGGTGGTCTCCAGCACCGCGGCGCGAACCTGGCTGAAATCGAGCACATTGGCTTCCCTGAGCTTGGCGCGCAGATCGTTCATCGACACCCGGCTATCCACCAATGCGCTTTCGATCACCTCGCCATCGCGCATCAGCAACACCGGCGTGTTGCCAAGGGCGCTTTCAACCAGATCGCTGGCCTTGCGTCCGCGCGCCAGCACATATTGGATGGCGAACAGTCCGGTCATCGCGGCAAGCACCTGGATGAAGCCGCTCCACTGCGTCGCCTGGCTGGCCGTGGCGACCAGCGAGCCCATCGCAACCGTCATCACGAAATCGAAGCTGGTCATCTTGGAAAAAGATCGCAGGCCCACGACGCGCACCAGCAGGATGACCCACAGAAGTGCTGCGACCGCAAGGATCAGCCCCTGAGCCACGGCGTTGATAATCTGGTTGTCGAAGAACATGCGTGCCCCCTTGCCTGTGCGCACTCAGCGTATGACGCGGCGTTTCTTTCCATCCGCGCATGAAAAAGCCGCGCGACCAACCTAATCGCGCGGCTTCCATCGGTAAGAGGGCGGGCAGGTCGGGTCCGCCCGTTGCTGCCTTATTCGGCAGGTTCCATATGCTGCTGCTTGGCGTCCGCGCCATCGCTGCCCATCGCCTTTTTGATGGATTCGGCGCTGCCCATTCCCGGCGTGGTGGACTTGCCGCCGATCATGTCGCGGACCTTCTTCTCGATCCGGTCGCCGATCTTTTCATCGACATTGCGCCAGTATTTGAAGGCGCGCACCAGCACCTTTTCGCTGACGCCATCGGCCAGATGTCCGGCGACGTTGCCGACGAAGCGATCGCGCTGGGCATCGTCCATCACATCATTGACCAACATGCGCGCCTGGCTCCAGTCGTCGTCGCATTCGCGCAAGGTGTAGGCCTGGCGGACCATATCGCCATCGGCGAACCACTCACCCGCGTTATCGGCTTGGTCGCCGAGTGCGGACGGGCCGCCATAGCTGTTGGGTGCATAGACCGGGTCAGTCGCCAGATCGATGCGCATATCGCCTGCGCGCGAATAGGAATGGACCTCGCTCTGCGGGCGGTTCACCGGGATTTGCTTGTAATTGACCCCCAGCCGGGCGCGGTGCGCATCGGCATAGGAGAACCCGCGCGCGAGCAGCATCTTGTCGGGCGACAGGCCAATGCCGGGGACCATATTGTTGGGCTCGAACGCCAGCTGTTCGATCTGCGCGTCCCAATCGACCGGGTTCTTGTCGAGCACCATCTTGCCGACCTCGATCAGCGGATAATCCTCATGCGGCCAGACCTTGGTCAGATCGAAGGGGTTATAGCGATATGTCTTGGCGTCTTCATACGGCATGATCTGCCATTTGAGCGTCCAGCTCGGCGCTTCGCCCTTGGCGATGTGATCGAACAGGTCGCGGCGGTGATAATCGCCGTCCTGCCCGGCCATCTTGTCGGCTTCGTCCTGGCTGAGATAGGCGTTGCCGTCGCCCTGATCGGTGTGGAAGTGGAACTTGACCCAGAACTTCTCGCCCGCCTCGTTGATCAGCATATAAGTATGGCTGGAATAGCCGTTCATCTCACGCCAGTTCTTTGGCACCCCGCGATCGCCCATCAAATAGGTCACCTGATGCGCGCTTTCGGGGCTGAGCGTCCAGAAATCCCACTGCATGTCGTGATCGCGCAGGCCGTTATCGGCACGGCGCTTCTGGCTGCGGATGAACTGCTGGAACTTGATCGGGTCGCGGATGAAGAAGATCGGCGTGTTGTTGCCGACCATGTCAAAATTTCCTTCTTCGGTGTAGAACTTCACCGAAAAGCCGCGCGGGTCACGCCAGGTATCGGGGCTGCCGCGCTCGCCCGCGACGGTTGAAAAGCGCGCCGCAATGTACGTGCGCGTACCTGGCTGGAAGACTTTGGCCTTGGTATATTTCGTGACGTCCTGCGTCACCTTGAAATAGCCGAAAGCCCCCGATCCTTTTGCGTGGGGCTGGCGTTCGGGAATCCGCTCACGGTTGAAATTGGCCATCTGTTCGATGAGGTAGTGATCGTTGAGTACGATCGGCCCGTCCGGTCCCACAGTCAGCGAATGTTCCTCGCTGTGCACCGGGATGCCGGCATCGGTGGTCGTTACGGGGGTGCTGCGCTTGTCGGCCATGGGGATATTCCTCGATTTGGGGGTACATCCCGTCAACGGTCCGTTTGGCCTGCAAGTTCCGAACGCAACCGGCACTCGCCCCGAAATCGTATCCTCTCATCACGCCAGTCGGCGGACCCCCGTGCGAGCTGCAAGTAGCAATGCGCCCATGATCACGAAACCGGCGCCAAGTCCCACCATATTGAGGATTACGGCAGGCCATCCGAAACGGTCCACGTTGAGAAAGAAATAGGGATAGAAATCCGTCCAGCGAGCTGCCGTCAGGATGACGATCGAATAAAGGATCGGCGCGATCACTACCCAGGGCAAATTGCGAAACTGGCCCGGACCGGTCGCACTGAAGCCGAGCCACCAGACGACCGTGAGTGCCGGTATCAGGCTGTGGAAGGTCTGGTCGGTCCACCAGTTGATGCCTTGGGGGTGGACCAGTGCCGCGAGCAAGGCATGGTAGACCAGCGCGACGATCGCGATTGCGGTGGCCAGTGCCAGCAATACACGCGCGCCGACCGGACGGCTTGCGGCAATCAGCCCCAGGATCACCGCGACCGCGCAATTGCTCCAGATAGTGAAGAACCGCAGCATGTTGACCGCCGCCAGCAGGACCGATCCGTCGCGCGTGGTGTCGACTGTGACCTGCACCGCCAGCGCAATCGTGGCGATGAAGGCAATCAGCCCTGCGCTGGTTCGCGCCAGCCTGCTGCTCTGAGTTGTCATCGCCCGCGCATAGCCCGGTCCCACACGCCATCGCAAATGAGAAAGGGCCCCGGCATCGCTGCCGGAGCCCCGTTTCTTGAGATCCGAAAGGGTGGCTTTCAGCCCTTGTGGTATTTCGCCATGGTCAGGTCGAAACGGTCAGCGTCCATGACCTTGGTCCAGGCCTTGACGAAGTCCGCCTTCAGCTTTTCCTCGCCGCCCTTCTGGGCATAGACTTCGGCCACTGCGCGCAGTTCGGAATTGGAGCCGAAAATCAGGTCGGCACGGGTTGCTTTCCACTTCTCTCCGCCATCCTTGCGGTCGGTCGCGACGAAATCCTGCTGGCTGTCGTCGGTCGCCTTCCAGACATTGGTCATGTCGAGCAGATTGACGAAATAGTCGTTGGTGAGCTTGCCCGACTGCTCGGTGAAATGGCCATGCCCGCTGTCGCCGTGATTGGCGCCCAGCACACGCAACCCGCCGATCAGCGCGGTCATCTCCGGTACCGAGAGGCCGAGCAGCGACGCGCGGTCGAGCATCATCTCCTCGGTCTTCACCGCGAGCTTTTTCTTGCCGAGATAGTTGCGGAAGGCATCCGCTTCGGGTTCGAGCCAGTCGAAGCTTTCGACGTCGGTCTGGTCCTGCGTCGCATCGCCGCGCCCGCCGGTAAAGGGCACTTTGCCGGCGCCTGCCTGTTCGAGGCCGACCACGCCGCCCAGCACGATGGCATCGGCAAGGCTCATGTCGCCGCGCAGGCCATCGAGCGTATCGAGCACCTTCTTGAGTTCCGCCGGTTCGTTGACCTCCCAGTCCTTTTGCGGGGCGAGCGCAATGCGCGCACCATTGGCACCGCCACGATAGTCGGTCTTGCGATAGGTCGAGGCCGACGCCCAGGCCGTCTTGACCAGCTGGGCGACGGTCAGGCCACTGTCAGCGATCTTTTGCTTCACCTCTGAGACGAGCGCGTCCGACGGCATGGTTCCAGCCGGAACCGGATCCTGCCAGATCAGGTCTTCGGCAGGCACTTCGGGCCCGAGATAGCGTGTCTTCGGCCCCATGTCGCGATGGGTCAGCTTGAACCAGGCACGCGCGAAAGCGTCGGCAAAAGCCTTGGGATCGTTGCGGAATTTCTCGCTGATCCTGCGATATTCCGGATCGCGCTTCAGCTGCATGTCCGCCGTGGTCATCATGGTCGGGACCTTGATCGAGGGGTCCCAGGCCGCCGGCGCCATGTCTTCTTCCTTCTGGTCGATAGGTTGCCACTGGTTGGCGCCCGCGGGCGATTGGACCAGCTCGTAGTCATAGTCGAGCAGCAGGCGGAAGTAGTTCTCGCTCCATTCGAAGGGGGTGTTGGTCCAGGCGCCTTCGATGCCGCTGGTGATCGTGTGTTCGCCGATCCCGCCATGGTCCTGGTTCGACACCCAGCCAAATCCCATCGCGGTGATGTCGCCGCCAGAAGGAGCTGCGCCCAGCGTCGAGGCATCGCCATTGCCATGGGCCTTGCCGAAAGTGTGACCCCCGGCGGTCAGCGCGACGGTTTCCTCGTCGTTCATCGCCATGCGGCGGAAGGTTTCCTTCATGTCGCGAGCCATGCCCTCGTCATTGTGCGGATTGCCCTGCGGACCTTCGGGATTGACGTAGATCAGCCCCATCTGGATCGCGGCCAGCGGGCCTTCGATCTGTTCGAAACCATGCTCGGGATCGATGCGGGTCTGGACACCTTCGTTGACCCACTTGTCCTCGCTGCCCCAGTAGATGTCGCGTTCCGGCTCGAACACGTCGGCCCGTCCGCCGCCGAAGCCGAAGGTCGGCCCGCCCATCGATTCGATCGCGACATTGCCGGCCAGGATGAACAGGTCGGCCCAGCTGATCGCGGTGCCGTATTTCTGCTTGATCGGCCACAGCAGGCGGCGCGCCTTGTCGAGGTTGCCATTGTCCGGCCAGCTGTCGAGCGGAGCAAAACGCTGTTGCCCGCTGTTGGCGCCGCCGCGTCCGTCGGCGGTGCGATAGGTGCCGGCCGCGTGCCATGCCATGCGGATGAAGAACGGGCCATAGTGGCCATAATCGGCCGGCCACCAAGGTTGGCTGTCGGTCATCAGCGCGGTGAGATCGGCCTTCAGCGCCTTGTAATCGATGGTGTTGAAGGCTTCGGCATAATCGAAGTCCGCGCCCAGCGGATTCGACGGACCATTGGGGGTGAGGATTTCGGTTGCCAGCATATCCGGCCACCAGTCCTTGTTGGTGCGGCCGAGCAGGCTGCGCACGCCACCGTCATGGGGCACGGGGCAGCCGCCTTCGATTGATCCAGTCTTGGCGTCCATCGGTAATCTCCTCTCCAAAGGGAATCGGGGGGTTGTGTCGGTATCGAAGAGGAAGATGACTGTTTGGCGGTAATCCGTCCAATCGATTAACTGGGTATTATTGATTGGCTAAAACGATCTTAGTTTGCGCCTAAAACAACCGTTCGCCGAAGCGACCCTGCGCCGTATACGAAAAAGGGCGGCGCAAGACGCGCCGCCCCTTGTTCCCATGCTGCCAATGCGATCAGGCCGCTTGCGCGATATCCTCGGCCGGTTCGGTCCGGATCAAATAATCGAACGCAGAAAGGCCCGCACGTGAACCTTCGCCCATGGCAACAACGATCTGCTTGTAGGACACGGTGGTGACATCGCCCGCACCGAACACGCCGGGCAGGTTGGTCCTGCCTTCGCCATCGGTCACGATCTCGCCGTGCTTCGACAGCTCGAGCCCGCTGTCCTGCAACCATTCGGTGTTGGGGACGAGGCCAATCTGGATGAACACGCCTTCCAGCTCGATCTTGCGTTCTTCCGCGGTCTTGCGATCCTTGACGATCAACCCATTGACCTTGCCGTCCGCGCCGGTGATCTCGGTCGTTTGGCCGCCGGTGATGATGGCGACATTGTCCATGCTGTTGAGCTTGGCCTGCAACACCGCATCGGCGCGCAGCTTGTCGTCATATTCGATGAGCGTGACATGGCCGACGATCTTGGCCAGGTCGATCGCCGCCTCGACGCCCGAATTGCCGCCGCCGATCACCGCGATACGCTTGCCCTTGAACAGCGGCCCGTCGCAATGCGGGCAATAGGCAACGCCCTTGTTGCGATAGTCCGCCTCGCCCGGCACGCCGAGATTGCGCCAGCGCGCGCCGGTCGACAGGATCAGGCTGCGCGCCTTGAGGCTGGCGCCATTGGCCAGCTTCACTTCGTGCAGGCCGCCCGCCTGCTTGGCGGGGACGAGCTCGATCGCGCGCGCGAGGTTCATCAGGTCGATATCGTATTCGCCGACATGGCGCTCCAGATCGCCTGCCAGCTTCGGCCCTTCGGTATAGGGGGTGCCGGGCAGGTTCTCGATCCCCAGCGTGTCGTGCAGCTGCCCGCCGAAGCGTTCTGCGGCGATGCCGGTGCGAAAGCCCTTGCGCGCGGTATAGATTGCGCTGGTCGCGCCCGCCGGACCGCCGCCAATGACGAGCACTTCGAACGGATCTTTCGCCGCCAGCTTTTCTGCCGCCTTCGCATCGGCATTGCTGTCCAGTCGGCTGAGGATTTCGGCCAGCTCCAGCTTGCCGTTGTAGAATGGTTCGCCATTGAGGAAGGTCGCGGGCACGGCCATCACCTCTCGCGCATCGACTTCGTCCTGATACGCGCCGCCTTCGATCAGCGTAGCGGTGATGCGCGGGTTCTCCAGTGCCATCAGCGTCAGCGCCTGCACCACGTCGGGGCAATTGTGGCAAGACAGCGAGAAATACATCTCGAATGCGAAATCGCCCTCCAGCCCGCGCACCTGCTCGAGCAGATCGGCGTCGACCTTGGGGGGATGGCCGCCCGCCCACAGAAGCGCAAGGACGAGCGAGGTGAACTCGTGCCCCATCGGCAGGCCTGCAAAGCGCACCCACTTTTCCGCATCCGATGCGCGGCGGATGACGAAGCTGGGCTTGCGCTGGTCGGTCCCGTCGAAATGCGCGCTGACCATGTCGTGCAGCGCGGCGATCTCGGTCAGCAATTCGCGGGTCTGGGCGGATTTTTCATCCTCGCCCAGCGACGCGACGAGCTCGATCGGCTCGCGCAGATTGGCGAGATAGGTCTTGAGCTGGGTCTGCATGGCCTGGTCGAGCATGGATAAAGTCCTGTTGGATTGGGGAGAGGTAAAAGCCCGGAGCGGGGGGAGGGGGGACAGGCCCCGGGCCTTCGTGCGGACCCGGACTTTCACGCCCGGGTCCGCAATGGTCGCTTAGAGCTTGCCGACGAGGTCGAGCGAGGGGGCCAGCGTGTCGCTGCCTTCTTCCCATGCGGCGGGACAGACCTGGCCGGGGTTGTTGCGAACATATTGCGCGGCCTTGATCTTGCGGGTCAGCTCGTTGGCGTTGCGGCCCACGCCCTCGCAGGTGATCTCCATGATCTGGATCACGCCGTCGGGATCGACCACGAAGGTCGCACGGTCGGCGAGACCGACGCCGTCACGCAGCACGCCGAAATTGTTGGCCAGCGTGTGCATCTGGTCGCCGAGGAAGGCGAACTTCAGCTTGCCGATCTTCTCGGAGGTGTCGTGCCATGCCTTGTGGCTGAAATGCGTGTCGGTCGAAACGCCGAACACTTCCACGCCCATGCTCTGCAGCATGTCGTACTTCTCGCCGAGATCTTCCAGTTCGGTCGGGCACACGAATGTGAAATCCGCCGGATAGAAGAAGAACACCGCCCACTTGCCCTCGATGTCCTTTTCGGTGACGTCGAAGAAGTCCTTGCCGGCCTGAAAGGCGGTTGCCTGGAATGGTTTGATGGTGCTGCCGATGATACCCATTGTTGGATGCTCCTGATGTGTTGAGTGAAAACCAGTCGCTCTCAACATAGGTATTGCTGCGATGCAAAAAAGCGATTTGTTGCGATTGCGAAGATCGAAATAATCGTTCACGCAGCGGGAACTTTCGCAAAGCGCAACAATTGCGTCTTTTCTGTTGCGTAACGCGCAATCTGGCGGTTCTGTGTTGGCAGTGTCGCGGAAGCGAACAAGCGCCGAAATATGACCGAAAATTCATTTGCTCCGTCACGTTTCTCAGCGCAGCTTCCCAGAAAAGCGGGGGCTATTAATGGGTTGTGTTTCGAAATAGCGAATTCTGGCGTCGGGCATTGCCTCGGCGGTCAGCGTCTTCCCGGTGCTGGCACATTCCGAGCAATGCCGACTTCCGGCGTTTCAGCTGCCTGTAACGATGGATGGGCTGAGCGCGAGCGTCCCGGTTACCGTCAATGGCCACAAGACGACATTCTGGCTCGATTCCGGTGCGTGGTTCTCCATCATGTCCAACGCCAAGGCACAGGAACTCGGACTGCGCATCGATCAAGCCCCTCGAGGGCTTATGATGTCGGGAATTGGCGGATCATTTCGCCCAGAGGTCACTACGATCAGCGACTTTGCGATCAATGGTTCGGTGTTGCACAGAGTCGATTTCATCGTCGGCGGTAGTGACGCCGGGTCGGGTCTGATCGGGCGCAATTTGCTTGCCAACTTCGATACCGAATTCGACATCGCGCATGGAAGCGTATCAATCGTTCGCCCCGAAGGTGACTGCAAACATGTCAATTTTGGCTATTGGTCGAAGAGTCAGTTGCCGTTCACGGTCAAGTTGCTGCGCGGCGAAGGCAATGGCAAGATCAACGATTTCGCCCTGCCGGTGATGCTGAACGGTAAGGAGGTTGAGGCAGAGATCGACAGCGGTGCCATCACGCTGATCAGTCGCCGTGCCGCCGAGCGAGCCGGCATCGATCTCGATGGGCCGGACGCCATACCGATCGAGCGGCTTTCCGGTTTCGGGAGACACTTTGAGAAGGGGTGGTCCGTCAGGCTCAAAAGCGTTTCGATCGGGGATGAAACCATTCTCAACCCGCGCCTCACCGTCATAGATGGTCCGATCGTGGATGGGCCGAATGCTCCCGACATGTTGCTCGGTATCGGATATCTGCTGTCGCACCATCTTTATGTCTCGCGCGATCAGCATCTCATTTATTTTACCTACAGTGGCGGCAAGCCATTCATCGACCTGAGCTCGCCGAACCAGAATGGCGTCAGCACAGCCGCTGCGGTGTCCACTATTCCCGAAGGAAAGCATCTGGTTAAGGCGGTCGGGGCCGATGCAACGCCCAAGAATGCAGGCGAATTCGCTCGTCAGGGTGCGGTGCTGCTTGCTCGCAATGATTCGAAAGGCGCTGTGGCTGCCTATTCCCACGCAGTGAAGCTCGAACCCGAAAACGGCGAATACTACCACCAGTTGAGCCTCGCCGAGCGTCGAACGGGGGACTACAAAGCCGCTCTGACCGATTTGCAGAAAGCCGCCGCGCTCAAGCCTGACGATCCCGACATCATGCTCGACCTCGCCTTCGCATATCACGCGCATGACGAGCCGGCGCAGGCCTGGTCGGCGGCACAGAAGGCCAAGGCGTTGATCGCCCCGCAATCGCTGCAAGTCACCGCGTTGGCCGATCTCTATATCGAACTCGGCCACGCTGCCGATGCAGTGCCGCTTTACGATCCGGTGATCCGCACGCATCGCGAAGACCACAATCTCGGCGCGCTCTACAACGGTCTATGCTGGAGCAGCGGGCTCGGCAATGTCGCTACCGATGACGCGCTGCGCGATTGCAAGCGCGCCTTGAAGCTGTCGAACGATGCCCCCGCCGTGCGCGACAGCCTTGCGCTCGTGCTCTATCGGCAGGGCAAGTTTGACGACGCGCTGGACAATTACAACAAGGTGCTGGCCGCGCAGCCGAAAGAGGCCTGGTCGCTCTATATGCGCGGGATGACCGAGACCAAGCTCGGGCAGGCGGCACAGGGCGCAAAGGACCGCAAGGATGCTGTCGTCCTGGATACTTCGGTCGCCGACCGCGCGAAGGCTTACGCTCTGGAACCCTGATCGCGGCGCAGCCTCACCCGCACTGCGCGCGGTTGAGCAGCTTGTGATCGGCCAGCACCAGCGCCATCATCGCCGCGACGACCGGCGTGCCGCGAATGCCGACGCAAGGGTCATGGCGGCCCTTCGTCCGGACCTGTACCGCCTCGCCATCGCTGGTGATGCTGTCCACGGGTGTCAGGATCGAGCTGGTCGGCTTGAACGCCACGCGGCACACCACCGGCTGTCCAGTGGAAATTCCGCCTGCGATCCCACCGGCGTGGTTCGCATCGAACTTCGGCCCGCCGGCGGCGGGATGCATCGGGTCGGCGTTCTGTTCGCCGGTCAGCCTGGCCGCGCCGAAGCCATCGCCGATCTCCACCCCCTTGACCGCGTTGATCCCCATCATGGCGGCGGCAAGGTCGGCGTCGAGCTTGGCATAGATCGGCGCGCCCCAGCCTGCCGGAACCCCCTCGGCCACGCATTCGACCACCGCGCCGAGCGACGATCCGGCTTTGCGCGCTTCGTCCACCAGCCTCTCCCAGCGCACCGCCGCTCCGGCATCGGGGCACCAGAAGGGATTGCGCGCAATCTCGTCCGCATCGAAATTTGCAGGATCGATAGCATCGCCGCCGATTTCGCAGACATAGGCGGTAATCGTCACCTCGGGCACGACCAGCCGCGCCACCGCGCCTGCCGCCACGCGCGCCGCCGTTTCGCGCGCCGAACTGCGCCCGCCGCCGCGATAATCGCGCAGGCCGTATTTGGCGTCATAGGCATAGTCGGCATGGCCGGGGCGATAGCTTTGCGCGATCTCGGAATAATCCTTGGACCGCTGATCGGTGTTCTCGATCATCAGGCTGATCGGCGTGCCGGTCGTCTGCCCTTCGAACACGCCCGACAGGATGCGCACCGCGTCGGGCTCCTGCCGCTGGGTGGTGAACTTGCTCTGCCCCGGACGGCGCGCGTCGAGGAACGGCTGGATGTCGTGCTCGGCCAGCGTCAGTCCGGGAGGGCAGCCATCGACCACCGCGCCCAGCGCAGGCCCGTGACTTTCGCCCCAGGTGGTAAAGCGCAGCACGCGTCCGAATGTGTTCCAGCTCATGCACGCAGTCTTAGCGCAAGAGTGCCCGCTGTCGAGCGGGGCCATACGAAGATTTTCCTACCCCGCGCAAAGCTGGCATCGCGGCGGACATGGTCACGCCTTCTTCCACCGCTGAAACGATGCCTCTTGAGCAAAAGCCACACGCACTTGTGTTTTTTGCTTCAGGACCGTGTTCCATGTGTTCCATATCGTTGGACGCACCCGGGCGGTTCACAACTTTGCTCCAACACTGGCAAACGCGCCGTGTTTGGGGCAGGAACAAAGCATGATTGCGAAACTGCGCGGCCTGCTTGACGAGACCGGCACCGATTGGGCGGTGATCGATGTGTCGGGTGTTGGCTATCTGGTCCATTGTTCGAACCGCACCCTCGCCTCGCTGGGCGAAAAGGGCGAAGCCTGCACCGTCTATACCGATTTGCAGGTGAGCGAGAACGACATGCGCCTGCTCGGCTTTGCCGATGCGGGGGAGCGTGACTGGTTCCGCCTGCTGACGGGTGTGCAGGGCGTGGGGAGCAAGGTCGGCCTGGCGATCCTTTCCGCCCTCAGCCCCGGCGAATTGCGCGATGCCTGCTCGCGCGGCGATGCCGCCAGCGTGGCGCGCGCGCAGGGCGTGGGGCCGAAACTTGCCGGGCGGATCGTCAACGAGCTGAAGGACAAGGCAGGCGCCTTGCCCGGCGGCGGCGGTGCGGGGCAAACCTTCGCTGCCACCCCGGCGGGCGCGGCCAGCGCCGACGCAGTGAGCGCGCTGGAAAATCTTGGCTTCAAACCCGCCGTTGCCGCGCGCGCCGTGGCGGAAGCGACGGGAGAACTCGGCGAGGGTGCGAGCGAGAGCGACCTGATCCGCGTGGCGTTGAAGAAGGCGGCGGGGTGATGGTAAAGGATTGGCGTCTTGTGGTGCTGGCGGTTTATGCGGTCGCGATCGCCTATCTGATGGTCGATGCGGGACGGCCGGACAGCGCGGAGTGGTTCGGTTTTGCTGCCTTTTTCATGGTGTTTGCGCTGGCGCCGCTGGCGCTGCTCTGCCTCACCCGCTCGCATCGCACGGCCAAGGGCGTGGCCGCCATCGTCCTTGGGCTGAGCGGATTATGGGTGATTGTCGATACGCTCTATCGCGCCGCGCCCGATGCGCAATCGGCGCTGGTGTTCGCGGTCGTACCCGCGCTGCAATGGGTCGCGGCGATGATCGTGCTCGTCGGGTTGATGGTGATGGGCCGCGTCGGGAGCGGGAAGTGACCCGCATCGCCACCTGCCAATGCGGCCAGCTTTCCCTGGCGTGCGATGGGGAACCCGCCCGCGTTTCGGTTTGCCATTGCCTCGATTGCCAGAAGCGCAGCGGTGCGCCTTTCGCGGCGCAGGCGCGGTTTCCGGCGGAGCAGGTGACGGTTTCGGGCACGGACAAGGTGTGGGAGCGGACCGCCGAGAGCGGCAACACGTCGGAGCACCACTTCTGCCCCGAATGCGGATCGGAGGTGTGGTATGTCGCGCGGCCTTTTCTCGAAATGATGGCGATCCCGGTGGGTCGTTTCGCCGATCCTGAATTTCCGCCGCCCGAATACTCGGTGTACGAGGTTCGCCGCCACCCATGGGTCGCTGTGGTGGGCGAGGGGATCGAACATTATGACTGACCGCGCACGCCCGAAGCGCAAAGGAGCCAATCCGATGAAACGATTGCTGTTGTTGCCCCTGCTTGCTTTCGCCATGCCCGCCACCGCGCAGGATATGAGCGCGTTCAAGACCGGCCCGGTGTTCACCGATTTCGGCCCGCACGCGCCGGTGCAGGGGATCGAGAAGCTGCCCGCGACGACCGAATTCAAGGTCGTCTTCAACGTCGATACCGAAGCCAAGGACGGCAAGCGCAACGAGGGCATCGAGAGCGCGGCGCGTTTCATCAACATGAACGTCGCGCATGGCGTGCCCGAGGACAACATCCACATCGCCATCGTCGCTCACGGCAAGGCGCTGTTCGATCTGCTCAACCCCGCAGGCTGGGCGGCGCATGACAAGAGCGGCGACAACCCGTCGGCCGCGATGGTGCAGGCGCTTCTCGATCACGGGGTGCGGATCATCATCTGCGGCCAGAGCAAGGCGGCACTCGGCGTCAAGGATGGCGAGCTGATCCCTGGCGTGGAGACAGCCCTGTCGGCCATGGACGCCTTCGCGCTGCTCCAGCAGCAGGGCTATACGGTCAATCCGTGAGGTGAGTCCCAATGTTAAAGAGACCTGACAGTCCAGCGGTCGATTGGAGCACGCTCCGAAGTGAAGGCGGCAATCTCACTTTGCGTTTCCGCGACGGCAAACCCTCTCACATCGTCGTGCTACCCGAGGAGGTTCTAGAAGATGGGCTAGGAACAAGAGAGCAGGAGCCGAAGTCAGATGCTCTCGCCCATAAAGATCGAGTCGAAGGCGCAATTCGAAGAGCTTTTGCCTCCGCTGACTGGCAAGAGATGGTTGAAATAAAATCTGGCACGAAGCTACATCAACTTTGGATCACGCGGTTCCACTTTGAACGCTACTGAACCCCTCCACTCCGCCCAGCGCCAGTCGGAAGATCCGGATGCTGCGCTCAGGCCCAAGTCGCTCGGCGAGTTCGTCGGGCAGGCGGCGGCGCGCGAGAATCTGCGCGTGTTTATCGAGGCCGCGCGCGGGCGGGGCGAGGCGATGGACCATGTGCTATTCTTCGGCCCGCCCGGCCTCGGCAAGACCACGCTGGCGCAGATCGTCGCCAAGGAGCTGGGCGTGGGTTTCCGCGCCACCAGCGGCCCGGTGATCGCCAAGGCAGGCGATCTGGCTGCGCTGCTGACCAATCTCGAACCGCATGACGTGCTGTTCATCGACGAGATCCACCGGCTCAATCCGGTGGTCGAGGAGGTTCTGTATCCGGCGATGGAGGACCGCGCGCTCGACCTGATTATCGGCGAGGGGCCATCGGCGCGCAGCGTGCGGATCGATCTGCCGCCGTTCACGCTGGTCGGCGCGACCACGCGGCAGGGGCTGCTGACCACGCCGCTGCGCGATCGGTTCGGCATCCCGGTGCGGCTCAATTTCTACACCGAGGACGAATTGCTGCGCGTCGTGACGCGCGGCGCGGGTTTGCTCGGCATGGGCGTGGACGAGGGCGGCGCGCGCGAGATCGCCCGACGCAGCCGCGGAACGCCGCGCGTCGCCGGGCGATTGCTGCGCCGGGTGCGCGATTTCGCCCATGTCGCCGGGACCGAGAGGATCACCCGCGCTGTGGCGGACGATGCGCTGACCCGGCTGGAGGTCGATTCGCTCGGCCTCGATGCGATGGATCGGCGTTACCTCACCATGATCGCGACCACATACAAGGGCGGTCCGGTCGGGGTCGAAACGCTTGCCGCCGGTCTGTCCGAACCACGCGATACGGTGGAGGAGGTGATCGAGCCCTATCTCATCCAGCTCGGCCTGATTGCGCGCACGGCGCGCGGGCGGTGCCTCAACGATGGCGGATGGGCGCATCTGGAAATGACCCCGCCCGCCGCGAGCGGCCAGGCGGGGTTGTTCGGGGAGGGCGAGTAGCCCTCCCGATCATTGTCAGGCTGCGAGGTTACGCAACACGTACTGGAGGATGCCGCCGTTGCGGTAATACTCCATCTCGTTGGCGGTATCGATGCGGCACTGGGCGGTGAAGGACAGTGTCGAGCCATCGGCACGGGTCACTTCGACTTCGACGTCCTGAGACGGGGTGAGGTTGGCCAGTCCACGGATCGTGAAGCTGTCGTCACTCTTGAGGCCCAGCGTCTCACGCGTGTCGCCGTTCTTGAACTGGAGGGGCAGCACGCCCATCCCGATGAGGTTGGACCGGTGGATACGCTCGAAACTTTCGACGATCACGGCACGAACGCCGAGCAGGACGGTGCCCTTGGCCGCCCAGTCGCGGCTCGACCCGGTGCCATATTCCTTGCCCGCCACGACGACCAGCGGTGTACCGTCGGCCTTGTGCTTCATCGCCGCGTCATAGATCGGCATCTGCTCACCCTTGTAGGTGGTGACGCCGCCCTCGACGCCCGGAACCATCTCGTTGCGGATGCGGATATTGGCAAAGGTGCCGCGCATCATCACCTCGTGATTGCCGCGGCGGCTGCCGTAGGAGTTGAAGTCCGCCTTGGCGACCTGGTTCTCCATCAGATACTTGCCTGCGGGGCTGTCTTCCTTGATCGATCCTGCCGGGCTGATGTGGTCGGTGGTCACGCTGTCGCCGAGGATTGCGAGCGGCTGGGCTTCGACGATGTCGGTCACCGGAGCCGGAGTCATCTCCATCCCGTCGAAGAACGGCGGGTTGGCGACATAGGTCGAACCCGGCTTCCAGCGATAGGTATCGGAAGGTTCGACCTTGATCGCCTGCCAGTGCTCGTCGCCCTTGTAGACGTCGGCATAGCGGCTCTCGAACATCTTGCGATCGATCGCGCCCGAACGCACCCGGATGATCTCCTCGTTGCTCGGCCAGATATCGGCCAGCATCACGTCGTCACCGTTCTGGTCCTGCCCGATCGGGGTGGTTGTGATATCCTCGGTCACCGTCCCCTTGAGCGCATAGGCAACCACCAGCGGCGGGCTGGCGAGGAAGTTCGCGCGAACATCGGGGCTGACGCGGCCTTCAAAATTGCGGTTGCCCGACAGCACGCTGGCGGCGACGATATCGTTGCCGTTGATCGCTTTGCTGATCGGCGGGGCGAGTGGCCCGGAATTGCCGATGCAGGTGGTGCAGCCGTAACCGACCAGATCGAAGCCGATAGCGTTGAGATGGTCCTGCAAGCCTGCCTTGATGAGGTAGTCGGTGACAACCTGCGATCCCGGCGCGAGGCTGGTCTTGACCCACGGCTTGGGCTTCAGGCCCTTCTCATTCGCTTTCTTGGCGACGAGGCCCGCGGCGATCAGCACGTCGGGGTTGGAGGTGTTGGTGCAGCTGGTGATCGCGGCGATCACCACGTCGCCATCGCCGATGTCGTGGCCTTTCTCGTCGACCGGCACGCGCACCGGCGCATCCTTTTTGTAAAGGCTCTTGAGCTGGCCATTGAACAGCTCGTCCACCTCCGGCAGCGCGACCTTGTCCTGCGGGCGCTTCGGACCGGCGAGGCTGGGCACGACCTTGCCCATGTCCAGCTCCAGCGTGTTGGTGAAGATCGGCTCGTGATCGGGTTCGAACCACAGGCCCTGTTCGCGGGAATAGGCTTCGACGAGGGCGATCTGGTCTTCCGGGCGGCCGGTAAGGCGCAGATAATCGATGGTCTTCTGATCGATGCCGAAAAAGCCGCAAGTCGCGCCATATTCAGGTGCCATATTGGCGATGGTTGCACGGTCGGCCACGCTCAGCGTCGCAACGCCCGGGCCGTAGAATTCGACGAACCGTCCGACCACGCCAACTTCGCGCAGCATCTGCACGCAGGTCAGCACGAGATCGGTGGCGGTAATGCCCTCGGCCATCTCGCCCGTCAGCTTGAAACCGACCACTTCGGGGATCAGCATCGAAACCGGCTGGCCGAGCATCGCGGCCTCCGCCTCGATCCCGCCGACGCCCCAGCCCAGCACGCCCAGGCCATTGACCATGGTGGTGTGGCTGTCAGTGCCAACACAAGTATCGGGATAGGCAACCAATTCGCCATCGGGGTTCTCGCTCGCCCATACGCAGCGCGCGATATGTTCGAGGTTTACCTGGTGGCAGATGCCGGTGCCCGGAGGAACGGCGGAGAAATTCTGGAAGCTTTTTGATCCCCATTTGAGGAAGTCATAGCGTTCGGCATTGCGGTGATATTCAAGCTCGACGTTCTGGGCAAAAGCCTTGGGCGTGCCGAACTCGTCCACCATCACCGAGTGATCGATGACGAGGTTTACGGGAACCTGCGGATTGATCTTGGCGGTATCGCCGCCGAGCTTGCCGATGGCATCGCGCATGGCGGCCAGGTCGACGACACAGGGAACGCCGGTGAAATCCTGCAGCAGCACGCGGGCAGGGCGATACTGGATTTCCTGGCCGGTCTTGGGATTCTTCTGCCAGTTGGCGATTGCACGGATATGATCTTCGCCGACGGTGAAGCCTTCGTCCTCGAACCGCAGCATGTTCTCCAGCAGAACCTTAAGGCTGAAGGGCAACCGGGAAACGTCCCCGATCTTCGCCGCCGCTTTGGCAAAGGAATAATAGGTATAATCCTTTCCGTTCACGGTGAGTTTCGAGCGGGTTGCGAGCGTGTCCTTGCCGACCTCGGTCATGCCTGTGCCAATCCTTTCTTTCTGGAGCCGTCACCTCATCAATGGACAAGGCGGCTGTATGTGCCGCGCACCTGCGCTGTGCGGGCCAGAAAATCAAGGGGCGAGCCTAGGGGCAGACGGCGCGGGGAACCGCTGAAAGGTGCGCGTCATTAATATGGCAGAAACAAGGCAAAGGCTAGGAACGGTAGTCAGGGAGTAAAAAATGGCAGTTTTGCGAGATAATGGTACGGGCAAACCTTCAGCCAGGTCACGTTCGCTTCGCATTGCTGTGGTCGGCACGATATTGGCGGTGGCCGCCTGTTTCGGTGTGGCCATCTCTCTTGCAGGTGTGCCCGCAGCTGCCGAACAGGCTCAGCAAATCCGCTAGATCGCCGCTTGCTCCGTGCGCTTGCGTCGCGCCGCGATCCAGCAGCCCAGGACGATCAATCCGGCGCCGATGATTGTCGTGACCGCGAGCTTTTCGCGAAAAAACAGCCAGCCGAACAGACTGGCCCACAGAAATCCGCTATATTCCATCGGCACCAGCGCCTGCGCCTCTTCGCGCGCATAGGCCCAAGCGATTGCGATAGCGCCGATGACGGTGAGCGCCGCCGCGCAGGCAATCCCCCATAGATTTCCGATGGCTGGTGCGGTGAACAGGAATGGGGCGGCAATGCCCAGAACCATTGCGGAAACGCCCGAGTGGAACGCGGCGATCTCAAGCGGACCAGCGGCCTGCGACTGACGGCGGATCAGGATGAAATTATAGGCGTATAATGCCGCCGAGGTGAGGATCGCCGCGAGCCCAAGCATCGTATCGTTATCGAATGTGCTGCGCGAGATCTTGCCACCGACTATGACCAGCGTGCCGGCCAATCCAAGGATGGCGGCAAGGATGGCGGCCCGGTGGATCGATTCGCCCAGCAATGTGTGGGCAAGGTACAGCGCGAGGATCGGAGCCACGAAACTGATGGCGATTGCTTCGGCAATCGCGAGCTTGGTCAGGGCATAGAAAAAAGTGATCGCCATGAAGGTGGATACCACGCCTCGCTGGACGTGCAGTTCCAGTACAGGCCTGTGTGGCCAGCGACCGCCGCGCAGGAGCCATAGCGGCGTTGCCAATGCGGCTCCCATGGTCGAGCGTAGCCAGGCGGCACTGTATGCGCCGATGGCGAGCGACGCGCCCTTCATGAAGGCGTCCATCAGCGAAAGGCAGGCGATGCCGAAAAGTGCGGCGAGGATCGGCAAGGCTGCGTATGATCGGGCCATATCGCAGGTGACGTAACGCTTCGTCGCAGACAGGTCACCTGTCCGGTGACGATTCACGCCTGCTTCAGGCGCGTTGCTGGAATGACGGCATTGATATTGCTATGGTCCCGCCGTGCTCCGGCAGGGGCTTTGGGGTTTTGATATGAACGCGAAGACATTCCTTTTCGGTGCGGCGGCTATAGCTATCGTGGCCAATCCGGTGCTGGCGCAGAACGCGCCGCAAGATCTGCTGCCACCCGACCCGGCAGCACATGCCAAGCCATCACCGGTGCCATCGGCATCGCCAATGACCGCAACGGGGCAGGATACGGAGGCGCAGGCCGACCATCCTACCGTTGAACAAAGCTTCACCGAGTTCGAGCAGCATGAGGTCGTGCAGCCGACCTATGCTATGGTCGCGAACTGGACCGTACTGCAGGCCAAGGCACTCGTGAAATACGCCGAAGGGATCGGCACGGAAGGCCTGGACCCCAAGGATTACCAGCTGGACGCGTTGGCTGCGGCGATAGCGCAGGGACCGGGCGATGCGCTCAATCAGGCCGCCAGCCAGACCTTTGACTGGCTGGTCGAGGATTTGCGCGACGGACGCACGCCGATGGAAGACCGCCTGCAATGGTTCGTGGTCGATCCCGATCCGGACCGGATGCCGACGGGCAAGCTGCTCGCCCAAGCGGTCAAGACGGGCAAGATTGCCGCGACCCTGCATGGGCTCGACCCGGTCAATCCCGACTATGCCAAGTTGAAGGCAGAGCTGGCGAAGACTACCGATCCCCAGAAGCGCCTGTTGATTCGCGCCAATATGGATCGCTGGCGGTGGCTGCCGCAGGATCTCGGCACGCATTACCTGCTCACCAACATCCCTGAATATAAGCTGCGGCTTGTGGTCCATAACCGCATCATCAAAAGCTACCGGGCAATTGTCGGCAAACCGGGCCGCACCGCGACGCCGCAACTCGCCGAAAGCGTGGAGGCGGTGGTGTTCAATCCGACCTGGACGGTCCCGCAGTCGATCGTTCAGGGTGAAGGATTGGGTGCAAAAGTGCTCAACAATCCCGCCTGGGCCAAGTCTGCCGGCTACAAAGCGACCAAGGGGGCGGATGGTGTCACCTATGTGGTCCAGCAACCCGGGGCGAACAATTCACTTGGGCTGATGAAGCTCGACATGCCCAACCCACATGCGATCTTCATCCACGACACGCCGCAGCGTTATCTGTTCAACAAGACGGATCGCGATCTGTCACATGGCTGCGTGCGGGTGCAGGACGCGCGCGAACTGGGCATGACCATGGCGATGCTCGGCAACATGACCAGCAAAGAGGACATTCCGACAATCCAGGCCGAGGTGCAGGACATCTCGACCAGCGGAAAATACACGCGCTACCCGCTGACCAATCCATGGCCGGTTTATCTGACCTATTTCACCATGGCATCCGACGTCGACGGCAAGCTCAGGACCTTCGACGATATCTACGATCGCGACGCCCCTGTGATCGCCTCATTCAGCAAGCCGCGTGAGGCCAACCGCGCGCGCAAGACGAGCGAGAAGGTGGTACCGATCATAGACGATCTACAGACCTGACCGGCGCTGGGCCGGTGCCTCAGACGGTAATGCGCTGAATATCGCGTTCGATGGTGCCGCCGGTGGCCGTCTGGGGAAGCATATCGGTCTGGGGGTCGGGCGGGGTTACGACAGAGCCGTCTTCCGCGAGGCCAAGGCTCCCGGCAAACAGCAGACGCCCGCCGCTCAGGCGGATCAGGGCTTCGTGGAATTTGGCCGGGTCCATGGCAAAGCATCCGTCGGACCGGCCCAGCTTGCCCCAGCGCTGAACATGTTCCTCTGTTGCATAGTCGGCCGGATGCATCACGATGGCGCGGGGCAGGGCGTTGGAATTGGTCGGGTCCATCCCATCGATACGCATCGACGTGCCGTATTTGCCGTCGTACCAGCTGCGCGTCCTGAAAGAGCCGCGGCAGGTGCACAGCGATTCTTCGATATTCGAATATCGTTTTAGCCAGCCGTCGTGTTCCTTGTCGGACCCATAGCCGTGCGTAACGAGGAAGCTGTCTACCCGTCCGCCGTCCATATCGACGAAGTGAAAACGTTTGCTCGCCGAATGCAGGCCGAAATCGGCAATAGCCACCAGATCGCGGTGCCACAGAGCCGAGCCCGCAAGCGCAATCTCGCGTTGTGCCAATTCAGCAAGTTGAAGGTCGCGAGCGGCAGTGGGAGAGGCAGGCTGTGCGAAGACGCGCGGAGCGGCACTGAAGGCGGCTCCTGCAAGAATACCGGTCTTGATGAGTGTGCGTCTATCCATCGTTGCAACACCGTAACAGAGCATCCTATCTGCCGCCAAGTGCAAAGCGCCCGGACGGTTGGGTCACCCGCCAAGCAGCATTCGATCGCCCTCGATTCGCACCGGATCCACTGTGGTGAGATAGGATTGGCCCAACAATGACACGTCGAGGCCCTTGGGAATGATTACCGCCTGAACCTGTCGTGCCTCGTGGCGACCGAGTTCGACGCTGTCGAGCGTGACTGGCACACCCTCCACAGGGCCGCTGGCTCCGCTGCCCACGACGCGAACGTCCGCCTGATTCCAACGCAGTCCGATCGCGCTGGCGTCCGCCCCGGTAAGCGCGACGACGCTTGCGCCTGTATCGACCAAAGCGTGAATCCTCGTGCGGTTGACCGAGACATCGCTGTAAAAATGGCCGTCCGCAGAGCGCGACAATTCAGCTGTACCGGCGAAGTAATTGTCCAGCTTGCGCTGCTTCTCCGCTTCGGTGACCTGCTTGCTCGCCGTGAGCGCTGCCTCCTTCGAAGAAGCTTCGGCTACTGGCTTCTGTGGCGAAGCGAGCCATCCGACGGCGATGATCGTTCCAAGGGCGATGAGCAGTGCGTTGCGCATCGCTCGATCATGTGGGCAAGGGCTTTAAAACCGCGTAAATTCCATCGCCTGTAATGCAGACGCTATTCCGCTATCTCAAGCGCATCTTTGCCAGATATTTCTGCGTCTGCCGCTGCCTCTATCTCGGCAGCCCGTGTCTCGACCAACGAAACGATATGGTCGAGCATATCGGCGTCCTGTACGTGGTGATCGGTGACGCCAGACAGATAGACCATATGCTTGCCCGCACCGCCGCCGGTGATGCCGATATCGGTTTCACGCGCTTCGCCCGGACCATTGACCACGCAGCCCAATACCGAAAGCGAGAGCGGTGTCTTTATATGCTGGAGCCGTTCCTCCAGCGCCTGAACGGTGCGAATGACGTCGAAGCCCTGCCGCGCGCAACTCGGGCATGACACGACGCGCACGCCGCGCGTCCGAAGGCCCAGCGACTTGAGAATTTCGAACCCCACGCGCACTTCCTGCTCCGGTTCGGCAGAAAGCGAAACCCGGATGGTATCGCCGATCCCCGCCCACAGCAGGCTACCCATCCCGATCGAGCTCTTGACCGTGCCGCCGATCAATCCGCCTGCCTCGGTAATGCCAAGATGGAGCGGGCAATCGACCGTTTCCGCAAGGCCGTGATAGGCTGCCACCGCGAGGAAAACGTCGCTCGCCTTCACAGCCACCTTGTACTCGTGGAAATCGTGGTCCTGTAGCAGCTTGATATGATCGAGCGCGCTTTCGATCAGGGCTTCGGGGCAGGGCTCGCCGTATTTTTCGAGCAGGTCTTTCTCAAGGCTCCCGGCGTTCACGCCGATGCGGATTGCGCAACCATTGGCTTTCGCTGCGCGGACGACTTCGGCCACGCGCTCCGACGAGCCGATATTGCCCGGATTGATGCGCAGGCAGGCCGCGCCCTTGTCTGCCGCTTCGAGTGCGCGTTTGTAATGGAAATGTATGTCGGCAACGATCGGGATATTGGCGGCGCGTGTGATCTTGTCGAAATGCGCAGTCGAATCGGCGGTGGGGCAGGACACGCGGATGATGTCCGCACCTGCATCTTCGCAGCGGCGGATCTGGTCGATCGTCGCGCCGACGTCCTCGGTCGGGGTATTGGTCATGGTCTGTACCGTGATCGGCGCGTCGCCGCCGACGGGGACATTGCCGACCATGATTTGGCGGCTTTTGCGGCGCTCGATCGTGCGCCATGGACGTATTGCTGACATGACACGCAATATAGACCCCGGATGATGAAGGGGCAATGACACGCTCGGCCCGTGACAGCGTTAAAATTCTGCGGCAGATGAATGCGATGCGCGAACATGACGATTTGACCGATGAAGCCGCCGGAAATGACGCATTGCTGTTCGGGCGTGTGCTCGATGGCGAAGGTGGCGGACGGCCGATTTCATGGGAGGAGGCGCACGGTTGGACGCCAAGTGGTCAGCAGGATGTCCTGTGGCTGCATATCCGTCGCGATGCGCCCGGTGTTCAGCAATGGCTCGAATCGCAATTCGGTATTCCCGAACCGACTGCGGAACTGCTCACCTCGCAGGGCACGAGGCCGCGCGCTTTTCGCGAAGGGCTGGCGCTTGTGGCAACGCTGCGCGGGATCAACTTCAATCCCGGAGCCGAGCCCGAGGATATGGTCTCGCTGCAATTGTGGAGCGATGGTCGGCGGCTGGTGACCTTGCGCAGTTCACCCCTGCAAACCCCGCGCGAGGTGATGGCGCGGCTCGACAGCGGATCTGGCCCAGTCGATGCCGGGGCAACCATCAGCCTGCTGGCCGAGCTTCTGATTACCCGCATGAACCAGTCGATCGTCGATATGAACGAAGTGATCGACCAGCTTGAGGATGAAGACCCTGAGCGTGATCCCGAGGGGATGCTCAAGCGCATTTCGACGATCCGCCGCAATTGCCTGGCGCTCAAACGCCACATGTCACCCCAGCATGAGGCGCTCGAGCACATCAGCCGCGAAGCGCCATCTTGGTTCGAATCCGATGACCGCCGGGAAATCGCTGAATCGATTGCGCGCTTGCGCCGCTACATCGACGATGTCGACATCAGCAAGGAAAGCGCGCTGGTGTTGCAGGACGAATTGCGCGCACGCAGCCTGTCCTCGAACGAGAACGCCACCTATATGCTGACCGTGGTCGCGGGGGTGTTCCTGCCACTGTCCTTTCTCACTGGCCTGCTGGGTATCAACGTCGGCGGTATGCCGGGGGTCGACAACCCGGAAGCGTTCTGGACCGTGGCCGGTATCTGCGGTCTCGTGCTGGTCGGCCTGGTGGTGCTGTTCAAGCGGCTGCGCTGGCTGTGAAGGATCAGTAGGCGAAAGTTTCGCCCACCAGTTCTTCCGACAATTTCCAAAGCTGCTCGGCCTTTTTCGGCTCGATCGCATAGGAACGAACGCCTTCTGTTGTGCTGTCATCGTCGATTTCGGCAACGTGACAGTTTTCGGCATAAAGGCCGCCGCGGTCCGCCAGTTCGGAAGCGGTCGCGACCCAGCACGTCGTTGCCGCGCCCTGTGGGATCGACTTGAAGCCTTCGCCCGAGCTTCCGCTTTCCTCCGCCAGCTTGCGCATACGAGCCATCATGAACTGGATGTCCTGTTCGCTCATGTGCCTCCCAAGATTGGTCATGATGCCTCCCGGATGCACTGCATAGGCGTGGATCCCCTTGCTCTTCAGGCGCTTTTCAAGACCGACCGAGAACAGGATATTGGCCGTCTTGGACTGACCATAGGCCTGCCATTTGTCATAGTCCCGGTGTTCGAAATTCGGATCGTCGAAATGGACCTGGTCGAAGTGATGGCCGCGGCTCGACAGGTTGACGATCCGCTGTGCGCTGCCATTCTCGACCAATGGCATCAGCAGGTTGGTGAGCAGGAAATGGCCGAGGTGATTGGTGCCGAACTGGGTTTCGAACCCGTCGGCCGTACGCCCGAGCGGGGCGGCCATCACGCCGGCATTGTTGATGAGAATATCGATCCGTTCGAACCGTTCGGTGGCATCCTTGGCTGCAGTCCTGATCGAATCGAGCGAAGCGAGATCGCACACCAGCGTCTCGACCTCGGCACCTGTCTCTTGAGAAATTTCCCTGGCTGCCGATTCCAGTTTTGCGGCATCTCGCCCGGAAAGGATCAGATGCGCGCCCTTTGCTCCCATCGCACGCGCGGTCTCGCGGCCGAGCCCGGAATAAGCGCCGGTGATAAATACCACCCTGGTGCTCAGATCCTTGTCGGCCAGGACTTCGTCTGCGGTGCTCTCAAAGCCGAATTCGCTCATCATCGCTCTCCTTGTCGTTGGCTGCAATATCGGAACCGATCGACCACAGGGCAAGCTGACGTTGAGAACGAAACTCAGCCGCGCTTCCTGGCCTGTGCGTAACTGCCAAGCATCTGGACATCCCCCTGGCAATGGAAGGTCAGTTCCTCAAGCGCGCTGTCCACACGCCGGTCGCCCGGCATGCCTTCGATCTCGGCATAAAAGCGTGTGGCGGCAAAACTCGTGCCGACCTGATAGCTTTCGAGCTTGGTCATATTTACCCCTGCCGTCGCGAAGCACCCCAGCGCCTTGTAGAGAGCGGCCGGCACATTGCGCACTTCGAACAGGAAGCTTGTCATCGCTGACTTCCCTTCCAGCGTGTGCGGGTCGAGAGCATGAGCCGCCAGCACCACGAAGCGGGTGGTGTTGTCATGCGTGTCCTCGACTTTGTCCTCTACGATGGTGAGGCCATAGAGCTCGGCAGCTAGCGGCGGTGCAATGGCTGCAAAGCTGGGGTCGCCCCGATCAGCGACCAGCGCAGCGGCACCAGCCGTATCAGCGTAGCTCATCGCGACCAGGCCTCGCTCGGCGAGGAACTTGCGTGATTGGGCGAGCGCATGCGGATGGCTGTAGGCGGCTTCGAAAGGCCCCCTGCTCAACCCCATCAGCGCGTGAGTGATGGGCATGAAATATTCGGCCACGATGAACAGCCCGCTTTCAGGCAGCAGGAAATGGATATCGGCGACGCGACCTGCCTGCGAATTGTCGATCGGGATCATCGCCGCGCCAGCAGCGCCGGAGCGCACCGCATCGATTGCATCGTCGAAGCTGTAGCAGGGCAATGGCAAGCAATCGGGCTGATGAGCCATGGTTGCCTGATGCGAATTCGATCCCGGTGCACCACCAAAAGCGACAGCGCCCGCAGGAGCTGCTCCGGCGGCAGAACGCATGGTATCGACCAGTGCGGCGGCGGGCTTGGGAAATTTGCGCATAGTACGCCGCTGCTATCCGCAGGACGCAAGCTGGGCAAGCACCCAGCGCCCCTCTTGCCACCATGCGCAAGCCCCATTAGAGGAATGCTCGAATTTAATGGGGGACGCATTCTTGCGGGCAATCACGCATGGACGATCGCTTTAACACTGCCGCCGGTTGGGTCTTGTTTTCTGGAATCGTCGCGTTGGGCGCCTCGATTTTCAGCGGGCTTTATTTCCATGCCGACAAGCCGGAATCGCCTGAAAAGATGGGCTATTTCATTGAAGGTGCCGCAGAAGGCGGCGATTCGGACAAGCCGACCTACGATCTGGGCACCGTGCTGGCAAATGCCGACGTGTCGAAGGGCGAGAAGGTTTTCGCCAAGTGCACTTCGTGCCACACGATCAACCAGGGCGGCCCCAACGGGATCGGGCCCAATTTGTATGGTACGATCGGGGTGCCGATGGGTGAGGGCAAGAACGGCTATGCGTTCTCAAGTGCACTCTCCGGCCATGGCGGCAACTGGACCTACGAGAACCTCGACCATTGGTTGACCAGTCCGCGCAGCTTTGCGCCGGGCACAAAGATGAGCTTTGCCGGTCTTTCAAATCCGCAGGATCGCGCCGATGTCATTGCTTATCTCAAGGCCAATGGCGGAGGTCCGGCATATCCGCCGCCAGCCGCCCCGGCAGCGGATGCATCGAAGGACGCCAAGGCAACTGATGCAAAGGGCGATGCTACGCCTGCGGCAGATGGCAGCGCAGCACCGGCTGAGAAATCCAGTGATACGCCCGCGGCAGAGACCAAGGACGCAGCGCCCAAGGCCTGATTTCTTCCAGCGCCTTTACGGTCGTTAGCCGGGGATGTCTTCGGCGCGGCCTTTAAACCCCTGTGCAATCACGTACCATTCCGACGAGCCCTTGCGGCTCGCGGGTGGCTTGGCGTGCTTAACGGTTCGGAAGTGCTTCTTGAGCAGCGCGAGAAGCTCGGTATCGGTCCCGCCAGCCAAAACCTTGGCGAGGAACGTGCCGCCTTCCGCCAATGTCTCGATCGCGAACCATGAAGCAGCTTCCACCAGTCCCATTGTGCGAAGGTGGTCGGTCTGTTTGTGGCCGACAGTGTTGGCCGCCATGTCGCTCATGACCAAGTCGGGTGGCCCATCGAGCGCTTCCTGAAGCCTGGCGGGCGCGTCGTCGGCCATGAAATCCATCTCGAAGATCGTCACGCCCTCGATCGGCTCGGTCGGCAGAAGATCGATCCCGACCACGCCAGCCTTGGGCAGACGCCGACGGATAACCTGACTCCATCCACCCGGAGCGATCCCGAGGTCGACGACACGCGTGACCCCTTTGAGGATCGCGAATTTTTCGTCCAGCTCGATCAACTTGTAGGCCGCGCGGCTACGCAGCCCATCGGCCTTCGCCTGCTTGACGTAGGGATCGTTGAGCTGCCGCTCCAGCCAACGCACCGAAGACGCCGTCCTGCCGCGCGCCGTCTTGACGCGTTTGTCCGGGTTGCGACCGGCGCGACTCACAGGTCGTCTCGCTGGCTCTGGATTTCCGACCGGGATTGCTGGCCTTGCGAATTGGCGGCGATCAGGCTGCGCAGGATACCCTCGCGAATGCCGCGATCGGCGACGGCCAGATCACGTGCCGGCCAGATATCGAGGATAGATTCGAGAATAGCGCAACCCGCCACCACCATCCGCGCTCGATCTTCGCCGATGCACGGCACCGTCTTGCGTTCGGCGGCGCTCATCGTCGCAAGCCGACGGCAAATATCCCGCATACTGTCGCTCGGCACGATCAATCCGTCCACGGCCTGACGGTCGTAATGCGGGAGTTCGAGATGCAGGCTGGCGAGCGTGGTGACGGTCCCGCTGGTGCCGAGCAGCCGAACATGTTTGGCCTGTCTGGCAACCGGGGCCACACGCTCTACGAAGGGCGCGAAGCTGTCATCGACCAGCTTGCGCATCGAAGCATAGCGTGCCCGCCGGTCTTCGTCGCTGCCACCGGGAGGCGCAACGCTGTCGGTCAGCGACACAACGCCCCATGGCACACTCAGCCAGTCGAGGATGCGCGGTACCGGGCCGCCCGGTTCGATCAATACCAGCTCGGTCGAACCGCCACCGATGTCGAACACCACCGCCGGGCCTTCACCGTCTTCGAGCAGGATATGGCAACCGAGCACCGCAAGTCGGGCCTCCTCCTGTGCGGAAATTATGTCGAGCGCGATACCGGTTTCCTCGCGCACCCGGGCGATGAAATCGGCGCCATTGGTCGCCCGGCGGCAGGCTTCGGTCGCGACCGAACGCGCCAGATGGACGTTGCGCCGCTTGAGCTTCTCCGCGCAGACATGCAGCGCAGCAAGTGTGCGTTCCATCGCAGCGTCGGACAGTTTGCCGCTTGCGGCCAGACCTTCGCCCAAGCGCACGACCCGGCTGAAGGCATCGATCACGGTGAAGTTCTCGCCCGAGGGCCGGGCGATCAGCAGGCGGCAATTGTTGGTGCCAAGATCAAGCGCGGCGAACGCCTGCCGCCTTTCGCCTGTCCGTACAGGTTTGGCATTGTGCGCGCCATGCGAGCCCGACCGCCTTAGCGTGGACTGCTTGCGCTTTTCGGGCTGGGAAGGACGCTTGTAGCGGAAATCGGCTACAGTGCCGGACGTGCCGCCCTTCTTTCGTTCAGCCCCCCTTTTGATGTCCGGCGGAGAAACATCCGCCATGCGGGGTACTTTCTTGTTTTCCTTGCCGCGCCACAAACATGCAGCGCGAAGACCTGACAACGATGCTAGTGCGGCGTGACGTGCAGGGCAAGGGTTTCGCCTCTGATCGGAACTGGCTTCTCTTGACCTTGCCCGACCGCGCGACTAAGTGCCGCGCCTTCCCGGCTGTCCATCGCCGGTCGCGATGCCCCGTCGTCTAATGGTAAGACTACGGACTCTGACTCCGTCAATTGAGGTTCGAATCCTCACGGGGCATCCACTGCTTTTCCTAAGAAAAGCAAGAATTTGGGTAATAAATTCCCACGGGATTTAAGCACCAATCGCATTTACCGAATTTTTCCGCAGATTTCCGCGGCTTTCGTGACTTTGCGCGTTAATGCGGATTCTTCCGCGCGACATGGATGCGACAAAATCGCTCAGGTCGAATGCGGCGTAGCCTCTGAACAATCCGATATCGTTAAGTCTGCAAGAAGGACTGCCGGACTGACCCCTAGGCCTGACGCAATCGCACAAATGGTCGTAATACTTATGTTTTGTGCGCCCCGCTCGATACGCCCGTAGTATGATCGATCAATTTGAATTTTTTGCGCGAACTTTTCCTGCGAGAAGCCCGCGTCTTCGCGCATCCTACGGATCTTGGCCCCAACGATTTGAACAGCGCGCTTAGTCACGTTGCTTAGCTGACAACAGGTCGCGGAAACGTCTACGGGCTAATACGCCACGGCTTTTATATCTCATTCATTGGTGGTATAGAGACTCACTAGTGCAGTGATGCACTAATCATCGCTGGTGAGCCCCAACGGCGGGCTGGTTAATCTTAGTTGTTCTCGCTCGGCCGGAGAGTTCGCGGACGGGTCGGCGACTCGCATGCTAAAGGCTGTGCTCAAAGGTGGCGATGCCTCGGTGAGGGCTCACTTTTACAGCATGTAACTTAGCCGCCCACCATTATAATTTGGAGGAACGGTCATGCACATTTGTTACAGCTACTCTCCGCAGCGTCCTTATATTGCGAAGGACCTTCAAAAGATAATCGACTTTTTCGAGCAACACGGTGTTGACTGCCTGACGAACCTTGAGATCCGCTGTTATCCTTGGCGTGGCTCCAAAAGACTGCAGGCTGTGAACGAGGACGGGAAAATTCGCCCGTTCACGATTACGCTTCAGCCTGGAGATGAACGCTACGAGCCCTTGCCGCCCAATGTGCGGTACGAACCGATAACTATACGCGAAAGACCCGATGATCTCGACGATACCGGACTGGCTACGGTCTTCGGTTTAGATGATTGACAGTTCGATATGTCCTGCCGCTCAAACCGGTCCTAATTTCGTCGTCAGGAGGAACTAGGTCAAGCCTCCCGTACTTGCGATGCCTAGCAATCCAAGCTTGTTGAACCTCAGGGATGTGGGCCGGATTTCTGATGTGGGAGTTTCGCTGTGCGAAGCAGTGCATTTGGTCGGGGCCGCCGGAGAACGATCCAATCGCGCTGCCTTGGAAGTAGCAATGCGCATATGGGCCGGGGACCTTTAGGTCAGCATCTTCTTTATAAAAAAATACCATCGCTGGCTGGATGGCCAAACACCTCTCGAACGTGCCGCGCTGTCGGATGAAGGTCTTGCGTTCGTAATCGATATGACTGGTGATATTGAGGCTGGAGTTTACATCTGATGGGCAAGCCTAAAGTTGAGTCCGAAAGTGCGAGCAGAGATAGCATCTGCCTACGTGCATTCGGCAGAATTGCAGCGCATTGGAACATGAGCGTTTCAGAGCAACGCTTACTGCTAGGAGTCGACGAAGAGGTCCTGCAGGAGTGGATGGATCATGCTCGAGCTGGGCATCAAGTCTCGCTCTCTAACAACGTTTTGGAAGGCATAGGCTGTGCCCTCTCGATCTATGCATCGCTGGTGATCCTGCTTAACCATGAGCGATCGAGAGATTGGGTGCGTGCGGCTAATCGAGCACCACTATTTCAAGGTAAGTGCGCGATGTCCCTAATGACATCCGGAAATCGCAAGGATCTGGAAGATGTCGCTCGGTACTTGCTGGGCGAACGCTACAGATGAGAAGATCCTTTGCCAGCCGACGTCCCAACACCATCGCCTTGCTGCGTGAGCTTAAGCGTGATGTCCGCTTCCCTAAACAAACGTCATTCGCGACGGCTTGTTTCATCGTCAAAACCGGTCGTTCGTTCAGGTTGCGGATTTCAGCGCTTCATGGGCCGATTTCGAGTTTTCTGCCGCTGGTAATGGAGCCGATCCTAACCTTGGTTGTGCATCCAAATCCTCTTCAAGATAGGCGCAGTAAGCGGGCCTTTACAATTGCATGGTAGATAGGCCGGATGTCTCGACGTCATTCTCCTCGGCAATTCCGGCCCTAGCCGGCAACGGCGGCCGAAGGAGACTGAGACGACCTTCGAGACTGCGAAGCGATACGGGTTTGTTGCCTGCGTATCAGGCCTCGCCATCGCATTCGGCGCGAATGCCTGGGACAATGCTTAAAAGCGTAATGCCATCCTTGAGGCATTACCACCAGGCTATAAGTACTCTGGTTGCGATGAAGTCCGTGCTGCTGGTGTTGCGCCGCTTTTCAGCTCGGAACCGGGCTTTTCCGATCGCTTAGATGGAGACGGCGATGGCATTGGCTGCGAACCATATCGAGGCCAATAGTTAGGCCGTCTTCTATCTGTCTGGTTCAAGGCTCCGGAACTGGGGCGCAAAAATTCGAAGGGAATAGTGGGCGGGCCCGAAGTTGCCAACAAAGCAAACGTCCAAGAACGCCAACTTGGCCGTCGAAACCGGCCCTTCAATCACGCAGCGGAATATTGCCTGTCCTGGGCCGCAAGCTGCCTTCTGATTGCGTGTTATCGATACTGGGAAAGCCAACATACAGGCGAAACAACGGGTGGATTCGCAATCGCCAACAAAGCCGACATTCGCGACACCTTGCATGGTCATCAAGACCGGTCGTTCGTTCATGCGATAGATTACTGCCCCTCCTGCGCCGTTTACGGTCAGTCCGCTTCAGTGTGCCAAAGGGGCAAGGCAGACTATCAACGTGACAACCATCCAGCTTGCCGGCAAACGACAGAATCGATTGAGTACGCCTAAAGTCCAACTTCTTTCAAATTGTCAATCCATGGATATCGATGAAGCTGGATTGGCACTAGAAGAAGATAGATTCGTCGCTTCAATAGCAGTGAAAAATGCGTCTCCTAGCGATGATAACCTCATCAAATGTAGAGTTGGGCTTGTAAAACGGCGAGCGATCGGAAAGTTAGCGGTCGTGAAAAAACCGACAATTGACGATGTGGCATCCTTAGCCGGCGTGGCCCGGACAACTGTCTCGCGAGTGCTCAACAATCAACCAAATGTTCGCGAAACTATGCGACGTAAGGTACTACAAGCGGTAGAAACGCTCGGGTTTCAGGTAAATCTACAAGCGCGCAACCTGGCAGGGCGCAATGACATCAGAATTTGCCTGGTCCATGCGTCAGATTTCGAAAACGAGCCAAATTCTTACTTTAGTTCAGCCCTAGAGCTGGGTGCCACTAGGGCGGCTGCTCGTCTCGGTGTACAGTTGCTCATCCATGTCGTGAATCAAAATGATTGCGAAGCAGCCAAGCAAATTATTTCACGGGTTATCAGTGATGATTGCGACGCAGTGATCTTGACGCCCCCCTTCGCCGACGATGAGAGCTTGCTTAGGTCTCTCGCCGGCGCTGGACGACGCGTGCTTTGCGTCGCTGCGGCTCCTGACACTGCTGATCTGGCGATGACACTGGGAATAGACGATGAGCGAGCAGGATACGATATCGGCCTTCACCTTGTATCTCGTGGGCATCGCAAATTTGGATATGTCGGCGGGCTTGAAGGCCACATTTCCGCTGAAAGCCGATATGAAGGATTTCTTCGGGCGCTTGCGTGCTCCGACATCAGCCCGGATGCGGTGGTCAAGGAAAGAGGTAATTTTACTTTCCGGTCCGGCATAGAATGCGGGCAGCGGCTACTTTCCGCCGCTCATGGCATAACCGCTCTTGTTTGCGCTAATGACGATATGGCTGCCGGAGCATTGCTGGCGGCACACAAGCTTGGACTTCAAATTCCGTCCGATGTGGCAATCACAGGTTTCGATGACACGCCTGTATCACAGATCGTTTGGCCGCCACTTACCACCATACACCAGCCCTTACGCGCAATGGGCGAACGCGCAGTTGAACGATTATCTACCTCCACGGAAGAGACGTTGGACGAACCTGCAAGAGAGCTATGTGAGCATCATTTGATCGCTCGGGAATCCAGCGTGAGTGAGGCAATTCAGCCACACACTTGATGCATCAGTACAAGGTCACTTGACCACCAAATTGAATTGTAGCATTCGGAATTGGAAGCGCTTCCAATAGTGGACGCCGGCAGTTCGCCGGCGGGCAGGAAACAAGCCAGCGATCAGGGAGGAAATCTGATGTCGACCGAGGTCAAATCTGTTTTGAGCGTCAAACGGGCTGCGCGGCGTTGCCCTTTCGGGCTGACTGCAGCGTCAGTCTTTGCCTTCGCTGCAATTCTCCCAACGTCGGCGGTCGCTCAGGAGGCCGGCAGCGCAAAGTCGCCTGGCGATCACTCCCAATCCACCGATGCCCGTATCGCTGCGAAGGCCAAAACGACCACTGCTGATGGCAATGAGCAAAGCTCTGCTCCGACCGAACCCAGCAATGAAATTGTGGTGACCGGATTCCGGCAGTCAATCGCCAACGCAATCGATCTAAAACGTTCCAACGACAGCATTGTCGAGGCAGTAACGGCAGAAGAAATCGGCAAGCTGCCCGACGCTTCGATCGCAGAATCTATCGCGCGTCTGCCGGGCATTGCTGCGCAGCGCGTTGGTGGACGGGCCGAAATTATTTCAGTGCGCGGGTTCCCGCCCGCGTTCACGAACGTGTTGCTGAATGGACGCGTTCAAGCCAGTTCCAACTACAACCGGGCTGTAGAATTCGATCAATACCCGTCCGAACTTCTGTCCTCGGTGGTGGTCTACAAAACGCCAGATGCCGATATTTCCAGCATGGGACTTGCCGGAACGGTCGACCTTCGAACCATCCGCCCGCTTGCCTATGGCAAGCGCACGATCGCGGTGAACATTCGCGGTCAGTATGACGAGGGCGGCGGTCGCAACGCCGACATGCCAAAATGGGGCGGTCGCGGCAGTATCAGCTATATTGATCAGAACAAGGACGGCACGCTGGGCTGGGTGATCGGCTATGCCCATCTCGATGCGCCCAGCCATACCGACCATACCAAGAATTGGTTCTATGATACCTACGGCGGCACCACCAATCTGCTGTCCGGGCAGGAAGTCTTCGCGACCAACAACCGCGATATCCGCGATGGCGTAATGGCGACGTTGGAATGGCAGCCGAGCGACACGGTCCACAGTACCCTCGATCTCTATTACTCGCGTTTCAAGCAGCGCACCATCAATCGCGGCGCGCAATGGTATTCCGACCAATATGTCGATGACGGAACCTTCAGCAACGTCCAGAGCCAAACTATCGGCGGGACGGACTTTGGTGTCTCGGGTCATTTTGACAACGCCGTCCCGATCATTCGCAATGACAACAACCGCCGCGATGACGAGCTATTTGCGATCGGCTGGAACGGCGAATTCAAAATGGACGATCGCACGACGTTCGTCGCCGATCTGAGCTATTCGTCTAACAAGCGCGACGAGACCTATCTCGAAACCTACCAGGGTTACGGCGCCGGACCGTATCAGACGCGCACTACCGACGGGTATGATTTCTCGATCCCACAGAATGGCTTTCCTCAGTTCACCGGCTTCGGGCTCGATTATGCTGACGCCAGCCAGGTGACGCTGGGCGATCGTGCGCCTTGGGGCGGGTGGGGCCATGACGGATTGCTCAAATCGCCGCATGTCAAGGAATCGGTCGGCGCGATCGATCTGGGGCTGAAGCGCGAATTCGGCGGCGTCATCAGCGATATCGATATTGGTATCAATTACACCCATCGCCGTAAGACCAAGACTGTGACGGAACTCGACCTGTTCCTGAAGAACGACCGCGAGCAAGTTCCCATCGATCCGCAATACCTTGTGTCGCCGACATCACTTGACTTCGCTGGTATGGGCAGTGTTCTGGCTTTCAACCTGCCGGCGGCGTTCAGCAACTATTACGACGAAGTCCAACTCCAGGACATCAATCATTTCGACAAGGCCTGGGGCATTACGGAGGATCTCGTCACGCTCAGGGCCAAGGCCAATATCAGAGCGGGCAAACTGCATGGGAACGTCGGGGTGCAGGCGGTGATCGAAAATCAGTCGTCTGACGGCTTGCGAATTTTCGATACGACGTCGCCACCAACAATCTCGCCAGTTCAAATCAGCGATCGTTACACCGATGTCTTACCCAGCCTGAACCTGATCTACGACCTCAACAGCGCGATGCGTCTGCGCTTTGCCGCTGCCAAGGTCATGGCTCGCCCCAATATGGACGACATGCGAGCCAATCTGCTACCCAGCTTCAACAGTTCGGTCTGTGCAGGCTCTCCTGGTTGTACGCCAGGCCAGGAGGTTCATCCCTGGTCAGCGAGTGGCGGCAATCCCTACCTCCAACCTTGGCGGGCGAAGGAAATTAACCTCGCACTCGATTGGTATGGCGGCAAGGCGACCTATATTAGCGTCACGAGCTTCTATGTCTGGCTCGACAACTACATCTATACGCAGGCGCTGCCCTACGACTTTACCGGTCTTCCTGAACCCGCAACTGCATCATCTATCCCGTCCAACGTAATCGTTAGCCCGGAAGGTACACTGACCGCGCCTGCAAATGGACAGGGTGGTTATGCCAGAGGAATCGAAATGTCGGCCTCGTTGGAGTTCGGCAAGCTAACCCGACTGCTTGATGGGTTTGGCTTCACTGGTAGTGTAGCCTATACTGATGCGTCGCTCGATAAGGCTGCTGCATCGCAGGTCGGCAACCTGCCAGGCCTTTCTGACTGGGTCTATAACCTGACCGGCTATTACGAAAAGAACGGTTTTCAGGCGCGGGCTAGTTATCGTTATCGCTCTGGGTTCAAGGGAGAAGTTGTCTCCTTGTTCACAAATCTGGGTTATCCTTATATCCTCGCCGACAAGCAGCTTGATGCTCAAATCGGATACACGTTCCCGGACAATTCAAATCTGGCAGGCCTTGGCGTCCAGCTTCAAGTGAGCAATGTGCTCAATTCACCTTATCGCACCAGCTATACAGTAAATGGCACACAGATGCTGGAAACCTATGAAGAGTATGGACGGGAATGGCTGCTCGGACTGAGCTACAAATTCTGATCTCTTCTTAAAGGGACCCGATCCGTTGCTTATCGGGCGGTTCAAATCGGGTCCCAAAATTGTCTTAGATATTGCCCGCAATCCAGCGAAAGGTCTGAACTTGCCCGTCGTGCGAAACTCAAGGCTGCGTGTTTCCCTTCTTCCACTCGCGCTGCTGGTATTGGGCTCTACACCTGCCAGTCTGGCTTCGGTTCCTGAGTGGACCGCAGCGCAACGATCCGTGATAGCGGCATGGCCTCCGCGCTCTACCACTACGACTAAAAGTCGGTTGAGTACTGCCGACGAGGAGCGGATCGCCAAGATTGTTGCCGGGATGACCCTCGAACAGAAGATTGGGCAGATGACCCAACCCGAAATTCGCTGGATTACACCGGATCAGGTGCGCCAATATTATATCGGCTCAGTGCTTAATGGTGGTGGGTCTTGGCCTGAAATGAATAAGCATGCGTCGCTCTCCGACTGGACCAGACTGACAAAATCGTATGCTACCGCGGCGATGGAAACCGATATGCCCACGCATATACCGCTACTTTGGGGAATCGATGCGGTACACGGCAACAACAATGTGATGGGTTCGACGCTTTATCCCCACAATATCGGGTTGGGAGCAGCGCATGATCCTGAACTCCTGTTCCGCATTGGTCGGGCGACAGCGCGGGCGGTTCGTGCAATCGGTGCAAGCTGGGCGTTCGCCCCTACCGTCGCCGTCTCGCGTGATGCACGGTGGGGACGGGCTTACGAAAGTTTTTCAAGCGATCCCGTTGAGGTTGCAAAAGACGGTGCGGCTGTCGTCCGCGGACTGCAGGGATCGATTTCCGGACCTGACGACGTACTGGCAACGGCCAAGCATTTTGTCGGCGATGGCGGCACGGCTCGAGGTCAGGACCAAGGGGACAACCTGGCCACTGCGAATGCACTCGCCCGTGTCGATGGGGCAGGATATTATGCCGCGCTCGACGCGGGCGTCCAGACCGTCATGGTGTCCTATTCGAGTTGGACCGATGGTGGCAAAATTCCGTTTGGCAAAATGCACGGTGACAGAACGCTGGTCACCGGGGTGCTGAAGGACAGGCTTCATTTTGACGGGTTAGTCGTGTCCGACTGGAATGCGATCGAGCAGGTCCCAGGCTGTACGGTGGATCATTGCCCGCAAGCCGTGAATGCGGGAATCGACGTATTCATGGTGTCCGAGAAATGGAAGGAATTCATCGCCAACACCGTAGCGGATGTGCGCGCGGGAAGAATTCCCATGAGCCGAATAAATAATGCCGTGACCCGCATCCTGAGGGTCAAAATGCGTGCTGGCCTCTTCGATCACCCGGTTGCATCCAGCCCGCTCACTGGCGATCAAGCCGCCCTGACTGATCGCCCCTTGGCCCGCGAAGCAGCGCGTAAATCCGTGGTTCTGCTGAAGAACAATTCGTTCAAGACCAGCGCATCGCCGATCTTGCCTCTGCGCGTTGGCAAGCGCATTCTGGTCGTAGGCGGCGGAGCTGACAGCTTTGCCGAACAGACCGGGGGCTGGTCGCTTACCTGGCAAGGTGACGATAACGTCAATGCCGATTTCACCACTGGTGAAACGTTGCTGGCAGGGCTGAGGCGGGTCTATGGCGCTGCCAACGTTACCTATTCACCCGATGGCACGGCTCTCGCAAAGGCGCAGTACGATGCCGTGATCGCAGTAATTGGCGAAACACCCCATGCTGAATACAAGGGTGACGTGCGATGGCCTGCTCCGCTTGCCGAATCCGCAAGCTATCCTGAACAGCTCAAGCTGCTGAAGCGAGTATCAGGCAAGGGAGTTCCGGTGGTGACTGTGCTCTATTCGGGGCGCCCGACATACACTAGCGATATAATCAATCGCTCTACAGCCTTTGTCGCCGGGTTCCTTCCCGGCAGTGAAGCCGGAGCGCTTGCTGACCTTCTCGCCGGAAGAAAAGGTCTGGACTTCAGCGGTCGACTCTCATTTGCATGGCCTAATACTGCCTGTCCCACAGGTGGTGAACTTGCCAGCGAAACACTGTTCAAACGCGACTACGGCCTGAGCTATCACCATGGCGGCACTGTCCATCATCTGGCAGAATTGTCAGTACCTCGATCTTGCCCCTAAACCGGTAGAGATTGTCGCAACGCCCGGAACGAGCAATAGGCAGTATGGTCCCAATTAAACGCATTCTGATTGCCGGAGGAGGGTCGTCGGGATGGATGACGGCCGCATTGCTGTCCAAGCTGTTTCAGGGCCTCTACGAGATCGTGCTAGTTGAATCCGACGCGATTGGTACGATCGGGGTAGGCGAAGCCACTATCCCCGCGATCAAGAAGTACAACGAGTTGCTGGGCCTCGATGAAAACGCGTTCATGGCCTCCACCCAAGCCTCGTTCAAGATGGGTATCCAGTTCGTCGATTGGTGGCGCAAAGGCGAAAGCTATATTCATGGGTTCGGTGTCATTGGCCAAAATCTGGAATGGCTTGGATGCCATCAATATTGGTTGAAGGCGCGTGCCACAGGTCATGTGCGCTATTTCGCCGATTATTCGATCAACACTGCGGCGGCGCTCCAGAACAAATTCCTTCGCGCCCAAACGCAAATGGGTGAAAGCCCACTCAGCCACATCGTCCACGCATTCCATTTCGATGCATCGCTATTTGCGCGTTTCCTCTCAAATTTTGCTCAACAGCGCGGTGTGCATCGCCGTGAAGGTCGCATCGTCGATGTGAATTTGCGCAGCGACGGATACATCGAGTCTGTCACGCTGGAGGACGGAGAAACCGTCGCTGCTGACCTGTTTATCGATTGCTCTGGCTTTCGCTCGCTGCTTCTCGGACAGGCCCTGAGTGTACCATTCGATGATTGGTCGCACTGGCTACCATGCGATCGGGCCATCGCCGTACCAAGCGACAGGGCGGTAAACTTCACACCTTATACGCGTGCGACAGCGCATGGCGCTGGTTGGCAATGGCGTATCCCATTGCAGCACCGCACTGGCAATGGCCTCGTCTATTCCAGTCGGCATATAGCAGACGAAGACGCTGAAAACCTTTTGCTATCCAACCTCGATAGCGCACCGCGGACCGACCCGCGTAGAATTGCGTTCAAAGCTGGAAAGCGGAAAGAGCTGTGGCGAAAGAATTGCATTGCTATCGGACTGGCCGGGGGCTTTCTTGAGCCGCTTGAATCGACCAGCCTGCACTTGGTCCAGTCGGCGATCATCCGACTGGTCAAACTGCTCCCGGACCGCAATTTCGATCCCGCAACCATAGCCGAATTCAATCGTCAGAGCGATTTCGAATATGAACGTATCCGCGACTTCATCGTCCTTCACTATGCCGCAACGCAGCGTAACGATACCGAGTTCTGGAATTACTGCCGAACCATGGATCTGCCAGATACGCTGCAACGAAAGATAGATCTCTGGATGGGCAATGGGCGCATCTTCCGGGAGGATGACGAGCTGTTTGCGGAGGAAAGCTGGATCCAGGTCTTCATTGGCCAGGGACTGATCCCGCGCGGCTATGACCCAATGGTCGATATGAAGAAGGACGACGATGTGACGCGATACCTCGACGATATAGCCATGGTGATTGGTAAATGCGTGAATGTGATGCCAACGCATGAAGACTACGTCGCGAAAACATGTCCGGCTCCTGCACCATGATCGTCGCACGCCAACTTTGCAAAGTGATCGCCGGATGTTGTTCGATGCTGGTTGCGGCCTGCGCCGCCACCAGCATTCAACCAAACTCATCCGGTGTATGGTCCCATAAGGTCGCCATGTGGAGCACCAGCGCTGATGGGGCTCGTCGCCTCGCCAGGGGTGCCGATAGCACACTCGAACGCTCGGGTGCTTCGGCTGAACCGGCACAAACTCTACTGGTCGTAGATCCCAGTAAGAGCTTCCAGAGCATGGTCGGCTTCGGAGCGGCAATGACCGATGCGTCGGCCATCCTCTTCGAACAGACATTGTCGAGGCCTGCACGGGACCAATTGTTCAGCGAACTTTTCGGTCGCAAGGACGGAGGGATCGGGTTGTCGTTCCTGCGCGTGCCGATCGGTGCTTCCGATTTCTCGACCAGTCATTACAGCCTGGATGATGTGCCTACCGGTGAACGTGACCCCGCTCTGACACATTTTTCCATGGCTATCCCGGATCAAGCGCAGGTCCCTGCCCTACGTGCGGTACGACGAATAAATCCCGAAGTTACTTTGGTCGCCAGCCCTTGGTCGGCTCCGGCCTGGATGAAGACGAGCGACAGCCTCGTCACCGGTCACCTGCGCCCAGATGCATATGGGCCCTATGCTCACTATCTTTCGAACTATCTTGACGCGATGGCCGAACGCGGCGTGCCGATTGCCTATCTCACTATTCAGAATGAGCCGCATTTCGAGCCCAAGGATTATCCGGGCATGTGGATGAACGCAAAGGATCGCGCAGCTTTCGACGGCAAATTTCTCGGGCCCCTGCTGGCCAAGCGCGGACAATCGACGCGCTTGCTCGACTGGGACCACAACTGGGACCATCCCGAAGAACCTCTTGCGGTGCTCGCCGACGCTTCTGCTCGCAAATATGTCAGCGGTATTGCCTGGCATTGCTACGCGGGCAATGTTTCTGCCATGGAGCCGGTCAAGCGCGCCTATCCCAAAAAGGATGCGTTCATTACCGAGTGTTCTGGCGGGACCTGGGCACCGGATTGGGCCTCCACCCTGGGGTGGATGACCGACAAGCTGATCATTGCCGCGACACGCTATGGTTCAAGGGGAACCATTTTGTGGAATCTCGCGCTCGACGAGAACAATGGACCACATGACGGAGGTTGCGGGACCTGCCGTGGAGTGGTGACGATTAACCGCAAATCCGGCGCCATTACCCGCAACCTGGAATATTACGTTCTCGGGCAGGCAAGTCGCTTTGTCGACGTGGGGGCAAAGCGGATCGAAAGCACTGAAGCCAAAGACCTTGTTGATGTCGCTTTCCGCAATCGTGATGGCTCCATAGTTTTGATAGTGCACAATCAGGCGAAGAAGCCTCAGTCTTTCACCGTCAGTATCGGGCCGCGCTACTTCAGCACTAAACTGCCAGCAGGTGAGATCGCGACTTATGTCTGGGGAGGGCGTTAGGTCGGTACATGATTAGCCGAGTGCGCGAGTTGGGGATTTCCGGCGCATTTGTCTCGGTGACAGTGCTGTTTTTTGCTTGGGGTTTTATCTCATCAAACAACGATCCACTGATCGTCGCTCTTCGAGCGATATTCGGTTTGAACTATACTGAAGCGTTGAGCACCCAGCTTGTTTTCTTCTTGGCGAGCGGCCTAATTTCCCTGCCAGCGGCATCGCTGGGCAACAGGTTTGGGCAGGTCCCATCGATCATTGTATCCTTGGCCGGGATTGCAATCGGTTGTCTCCTGGTTCGCATGGCGGCAAGCCTTGCAAGCTATGAACTGATCCTCTGCGCTTTGTTCGTCATGGCTGCTGGAATCACTTCGCTTCAGGTAGCCGCTAATCCGCTCGCAGCCGCAATGGGGCCAAATGAAAGCAGTCATTTTCGTCTCAACTTCGCGCAGTCTTTCAACTCGTTAGGGGTGGTCATCGGCGTTCATTTCGGCACTATGGCTATGCTGGGGGGACAAATATATTTGGTGAACCGCGGTCGGCTGGACAATTTGGTAGAGCGCCGCATTGCTCTTGCATCAATAGAGACTGCATATGGTGTGATGGCCTTGGCGATCGCTGCTCTGGCTCTCTTCATATGGCTACAGCGCAAGCGAATTAGCCAGATTGCTGTCGCCGCACGACCTGAGCCGAAGGCATCGGTGCTCGATGCACTCAAATCGAAATGGGCATTGTTTGGAGCACTTGCGATAGGACTCTACGTCGGCGCAGAAGTTGCGATTGGCAGCATAATGATTGTCTTCCTGCATCGCTCAGACACTCTCGGGATGACATTTGAAGATGGTGGCCGCTATTTGGCCAATATCTACTGGGGCGGCGCCCTGGTGGGACGGTTGATCGGCACCATCCTGCTGACGAAGATACCTGCCACTCGGCTACTGGGGCTTTGTGCGGCGATTTCAGCTGCTCTTTGTGCAATTGTATGCCTGCTTACAGGTCCGATGACTGGCTATGCCGCTCTCGCAATCGGTCTGTTTAATTCGATCATGTTCCCGACCATCTTCTCGCTAACACTTGAGCGTTCCGGCGCGTCGAATTCTTCAACGTCAGGACTGTTGTGCCTTGCGATTATAGGAGGTGCCGTCGTTCCGCTTGTCGTGGGTTTGATCGCAGATTCTACCAGCCTTTCCAGCGCATTCATCGTGCCTGCAGGTGCATATTTGGCAGTTGGCCTATTCGCATGGAGGGCGGCGCATATAAAGATTCAAGAAAGTTAAACATATCGACTAATCTTGGGCCGTCTCATGCTTATCCGTTTTCATCATCCAATGTGGGATAAGCGATCATTCCTGCGATCCAGATTGAATTTCAGCAGACGCTGAATTAGATGACGTTCACGACGCCTCGCCACAGCGCTGAAACCGGACACTTATTCACATGGCGAATTGCGGCAGATCCTGGGTCGTATTCTGACAGGCAGGAATTAGGGTGAAATAGCGCCATAGCTGCCCTCCAAAAGCATTAAGGTTCACAACGGTCTCGAATGTCCGCTTCGGAAGTTTTCCAAACCCAAAGCAGAATTTCCGGAAACGACCCAATTCCAGACATTGAGCAAGAATCAGTCCGAATTCCGCTTTGCGCCCCAATGTCGGTAGTTGGAGACAGGATACCGTTCTCCCAAAAGCAGACATACGCTCAACGCCAGATCGACGACTGAGTTTGGGACAAAGCGGTCGCTCCCGAATGAAACGAGAAACGTCAGCTTGTGCCAAAACCCGACCTCTTTAAGATGCAACGCTGCCGAGAACTACGCAATCGGGCAAAACTCACTCAAGTGCTGTTCAAGCCGGACGCTTTGACAGCTCCCCGCGAGATCATATTGTCGAGCCTACCGTGCGCGAAGTACAAACGCGCGAGCGGGGTGCAGAAGACGAGACGTGGCCGGATCGCTACCGAACCAAGTCGCGTGATCGGGAGCGATAGAGATATGCCGGAGATGGGCGACCTCTTGCGGGAGGGCAGTGTCACAGATCCTTTTTTCGAGGTGCTGTACGACGGCGACTGGAATGCCTGCATCGGAAAGCAGGGCGACGAGATCAACTACGTCGAAGGCTATCTCCAGGCGGCGCAACTGCTAGTCGATACGCTGTTGGAAAAGGAAATGTTCGGCAGCCGCGACACGCTTGCCATGCCAATCCTCTTCAATGCCCGACACGGCCTGGAACTGGCCCTGAAATATGTCCTTCGCGAGTTTAGCGCGCTCGGCATGGCGCGCACGCGGGAGGGCCCGGTGGACCATGATCTCCATGCCTACTGGGTGCATCTCAGCGAGCAGCACATCGGCGACCGGGCGTGTCGCGAGCAGCTGGCGGAGCTCAAGCCGTTCGTCGAGAGCTTCATGAAGCAAGATATCGACGGACAGGAGCTGCGATATTTCGAAAATCGCGACGGCAAACAAAGCCTCGGCGAGCAGGCTGTTGTCAACCTCCCGCTCATTCAGGCCGCGGTGCGGGAGCTACTGTACATTCTGGAGCGGCTAATGGAGCGCGTGGCCTGCCTTGCCCAAGAGCATATCTCCGGCACGAGGACTGCGGAATGCTCTCGATCGGACCTCATCGCGATCGCTCGGATCGTCGGCCCAAAACAAAGCTGGACCGAAGATGCCTTCTTGGATCGCAAGGCCGATGCTATGGCTCAATTCGGGCTTTCCAGCAAAGGCTTCTCGAAGGCGCTCGATGCCGTCAAGGCGTCGCGCGAGCTGAAGAACATAATCGAGGTCGAGAGTGATCTGCTGCATCTGTCAGAAGCGAAGATCGTAGAAATCGTCGCGCTGTGGCTGGACGCCAATCCGCCGAAGCCTGCCAATACGCCGCCGCGCGTGGTCAACGCCTCCAGTATAAGCTTCGACGACGTCATGCGCTACGGCGACAAAATGAGCGCGCTGAACAGAGCCGTGATGAAGCAGCTGACTGTCGAAGAATTCGCGGACCTGCAGGCGATCTACTATGTGGGCCGCGACCGGCGGTTCGGGGAAGAATATCCTCGTTTGCTCGAGACAACGCTGGCGGCGCACCGTCTCGCGAAGGAGCGCTACGCACTCTTCCATCACATCCTGTCGAAGAAGAACTTTATCGACGGTCTGGCTGCCGGATTGCGGCGCGTCGGTCAGCCCGCGCTCGGCGACAAGGTTGCACAGATGCGCGATGCGCTGCGCCCTGCGGAGTGAAGGTACGTTCGATGGAGCTGCGAGAGAAGATCGTCCGCGAGGCGTTTGCCAAGAAGGACGTCAAACCACTGCTGTCGCATCTCAGAGCTATCTCACTGGGATCCGACGAAATCGACACGCTGGCGTCGCTGCTGAAGCGCGGCTGCCTACCACTCTTTGAATATCCGAATGCGAAGGCCGAGGCGGCACGCGAGGATGCCATCGCTCAGATCGTCGCGATCATCGAGGCCAGGGCGCCGATCGGCGCCGCCGACGACATCAAAGCCGTCCTCGCGCTCTTCAAGCTCATCGAGTCCGGCTACCGCGCCATCCTGGAGGATCTTGCGGGACTGCCGTCGGCGAGCCTCACGCCCGAGTGCCGTATCTCGGCGCTTTTCGACCTTTGCGCCCAACGCCGCGATGGCGTCCGTACGGCATCCATGGATGCGATCACCGTCGACGGGATGATCGACCCGATCGGGCTCGGTGTCGCCGATGGGCATGGCAATGTCGTATCGCCCGACGTCCCGATCGACGTCGATGTGGTGACATTGACGATGGCGCTCAAGATGGAGGCGTTTCAGCAAGGATGGTTCAACGCGTCCGATCAGCTTGTTCTGCCGAAACGCGTCGAAACCACGACCGACGAGCGCGAGGCCGTGCGACCTCTACTGATAGCGGCCCAAGCCTGGCGGCACTGGACATGGATCCAGGAAGAGACCCGATATTTTGACGGAACCTTGACGGATGTTCCGCCTTCGGAATTTCCGCAGGAGTATCACGACGCGGGCGTAACCCGATTTCTGCGCCATGTGCCGGGAAGCGCAGGATGGCATGTGATCGACCTCGCCGCGAACGAGCGGCTCCACCTGCGGATCAAGCAAGAGGCAGCGCAGATGGCGTTCGGTTCGAACGCCGCCAAGCTGGTCAAGGGCGTCTCGGACAAGACCCCGCTCCTCCCGGATGCGTTCGTCAGCATTGAGGAACTGCAGTCGGCGCATACTCTTGACCATGCGCTGAGCACCAGCGTCGCCACCGACACGACACAATATCGCGGGCTCCGGTTGGTCGAGTGGCTCCGTGGCTATGCCACGCTTCAGGAACTGGTTGCGGCACCGTATGAGGCGGGCGACCATCGCCCCGAACTGCTGCTCGTCGAGTTCGAGCGAGTGGACCTGATCAAGCGTCTGCAGCGCGTCGGGCTCGCCGGCGCGAAGGCCAACAGCTTCATTAACTTGGTCTCTTTTGACAAGGGAACGCGCGATCTCTTTGATACACCCATCTTATGCTGTGGGTCGACGACAATGCTCCTTTACGGCCCCGCGCTCGTCGGGGGAATACCGGCGCAGACCACGCTCTCGCGCCTCGCCTGCCTGAAACAATCGCTGGAAGCCCGCGGCAAGGCTTTCGAAAAGGCGATGCTCGCCTTCATGGAAGGGGAAGGGCTCGATGCGCGCACCATCACCGTCCGGCGCGGCCGGGAAGAGTATGACTATGATTTGCTGGTCCGCTGGGACGAGCGCATCTTCCTCTTCGAGTGCAAGAGCCGATCCCTGTCGGGCAACAATCTGGTCGCGTCTTATTATGACGCGCTGGAGCTGGACAGCCAGGTCGGGCAGGTCACTCGACTGGTCGACGGCCTGAAGCTGCACCCGGACATTCTCGATGGTCTGTTCGGCCCAGGGGCCAGCGAACTCGAGCTGATCCCGTCCGTGCTGAACGTGCTGCCGATGAGCGTTCCGCACCCGATCGACGGCGTCTATTTTACCGACGCCTCCGCGCTCACGCGCCTGTTCCATAGCCCAGCGCTGATGATGAACACCGTCCGAAGCGAGAGTAATCCGTTCTTCGCGAGTGTCCCAACGCGGCGGCTCTGGGCGGGCGACACCATCTGTGCAGACGATCTGGTGCACCAGCTGCAGTCGCCAGTTCAGCTCAACCTCATGTTGCGTCAGATCGGAACGACGCAGAGCATGGGGTGGCTCAAGCCCGGGTGTCTGGCGGCCACGACCCGTATCCTGCACCAGGTCGTCCCGACTAGTACGTTGACTGCGATGCTCGGCGAAGCAGGGGATGCCCGTCGACCGTGAGCATGCTGAAATGAGCTGGTTTCAGGATGCGTTTGCGCTCGATCATTTGGGCTGGACTGACGAAGCGATCGCCGCCTATCGCAAGGCGCTTGGTCGGTGAAGTGGGTGCGCTGCCGTTCGTTCGTGGCTGCGGTGAGATCGAACGCCAGATCGTTTTTGACAACCTGAACCACCCAGGTGCCAGTCAGCAACCGACCACTTCCGGCCGATGAGAAAATGATTCGCGATGTCCGCTTTCCCCAACAAATCGGTCATTCGGCGCACCTTAGTGCTAGCCCGAAAGCGGTCGACCGAAGTGGCCGGTCGACCGCGTGATGAATTAGATTTCGGTGCGCTCCGCCAGCAGCAGGGCATCTTCAACGTCGACCCCTAGATAGCGAACAGTATTCTCGATCTTGGTGTGACCCAGCAAAATCTGGATCGCACGAATGTTGCCTGTCGCCCGGTAAATCATGGCGGCTTTCGTCCGGCGGAGCGAGTGCGTGCCGTACTCGGATTTGCGCAGGCCTATCGCTGTGACCCACTCATCTACCAGACGTGCGTACTGGCGCGTGCTCATGTGACCGGCATGATCGATCCTGCTTGGAAATAGATAGTCGGTGATCGACCCGCACCGACGCTCCAGCCACGAAAGCAGCGTTGCACGAACATCTGCGGTCAATTCAAACTGGACCGGGCGACTTGTCTTCTGCTGGATCACGATCGCTCGGGTGCGGACGTCTGCCCCGGCTACGACGTCGCCGATCTTGATCTTGACCAGGTCACAGCCGCGCAGCTTGCTGTCGATCGCGAGATCGAAAAGCGCCTTGTCTCGCAGCCAACCCTTTCGATCGAGATGAAAGCCTATTGCCCAGCTATGCTTCTGCGTCAGTGGTCGCTTTGTGCCAACGGTCTTGCCGGCATTCCATGCCGCGCGCGCCTGTATGGCGGGGTCAAATCTTGAGTAGCCCATTGTCGTTCTCCTCGGCCTTGATTGGCCATGATGAGAACGGTCGCAACTTGGCGGCTAGTGGGCCGGAAGCGGACCGGCAGGATTCAGCAACAAATCGCGGAAAGCAGTCGCTCAAAGGGTCCGAAGGGATGACGCTGCCAACTTAATGCCGAAAAGGCGGACGTCTGCGAAGTCGCGCGATAACGGCGTGACTAATTGTGACCCGTCATCGCGCCGATCCAGTAGCCTTGAGAGAACGACTACCCTTGGCCGATCCGACAGTCTTCGCACGGCGACTGCCGGCTCCACACACCACAACCGGCGGCCAGTCGAACGGACATTCCGACCGGTCGAATTGCGCTTCAAGTTCACATTGCGTGATGGAATGATCGGAACAGTAATTCAGTGCAAAATGATGTTTCCAAGCTGAATCGTCCCGGTAGCCGAACATGTCTTAGAAAATCCCCGGCGTCTCCGAACAAGTTTCCCTTTCGGACGTGCCCAACTTCACCTCGATGAGCACGCCAAAGGAACCGATCCCGATATCCCCCTTTAAAGGTTTGATCACCTGCGACACCTCGACCTGCTAGCGCGCGCTTGGGTGGACCAGCCTGATCAATTCAAAGAGCGCCTTCTCGGCATGCTTCTCCGACGTAGGAACGATGCCGGCACGAGCTAGGATCGTTGGAGCCAACCGGAGGATGCCGCCCATCTGAGCCACAGCATCGATGCCCGTCGACGCTGCAAACGGCCCGAGACTGGCCTCGACGTCCACAAGTGTACGGACCAAAAGTTAAGGGGCTCGCTCACCTGCGATCGGGATCCCACTCGGCGTGCTCCATGCCCCCGAGGCCACTCTCGATCACGCGAAACAGGGCGAGATATTGTTCTAGAAATACCGGCAAATCAAGTTGCTCATGAAGCAGTACCAAGAGACGATGCGCGCGTGGAAGCATGCGCGCCAGGGCCTCTTTCTCGGCAGCTACTTCCTCCTTGACCAAGGGATGGCCGCCCTCCTCGGAAACCCGCCAGCCCGCAGTAACTATTGCGCGGAGTTGACGGCGACATCTGTCGAGCTGTTCGCGGACGGCGTCCCACGCCTGCGGTCGCACGTCGCGGCGGATGTGACGATAGCGAGTCATCGCCCTGAAGTAGACGGATATGCGACGCAACACCGCTTCCATGCGCGCGTGCAGTTCTTCCACATCGAACGACTTGGCCAGATAGTCTTCCGCGCCGGTCCGCAGCGCCATGATGAGCATGTCGACATCGGTGCGTGCGATCAGGACGATGACCGGGTTCATGGTGGAGCACGCCCGCCATGTCCGTAGCGATGTCAGACCGACCTCGTCCGGCAGCCCAAGGTCCAGCACCACCATCGCATAATCCGATTGGCCCAGTATCAGCCCGGCATTCTGGGCACAGCCCACAATGTCGCACGACAGCCCGAAATCTCGCAGCGCCAAGCTCAACGCCTGCGCCAGTTCTGGCAAATCGTCGACGAGCAGAATGCGCATGGGTGGACCTGCAAATACAACGATATGACAGGCGCCCTATGTCACGCCGATTGCTTGCGTTTGAATGAACGGCTCTGATTGCGAACGGGTCAGTCGGTCGTATTGCATCGCGATGCTGTATCACCGGGCAGCCCGACGAGGGCTGGAATGAAGCGTCTTGCAAGGAGTGATGCGGATCGCGCTATGGCTGTCCGGTCGGTTTCGTCGCCGACTTCATAGGTATAGGCGGGGATGCCATAGCGTTGATGAAACCAGTTCTTCGATGTTCCCGAACCGGGATTCGCATTGCGACGTTCGATCGTGAAATCATAGCCGGGTATCGGCCCTGCTCGGCCGAGCCATGACGAGAGAAAGGCTTCTTGCGCTGCATCGGTTTCAGCCTTGCCCTGTACGTAGAACAGGTTGCGCCCGGTAGAATGGAAATCCACCATCGCGATGGGACAGACGTCCACCGACAAATCATTCAGCCAGTTGCGCACCGCTTGGGTTTCAGGCTGGGTGAAGTGGCCCCAGTCGCGATTGAGGTCCTGCCCGCCGCGATTGGCGCGCCAATGCCCATGATACACACCGTCGGGATTGAGCATGGGGACGATAAGAAAGCGATAGCGATCAAGGTCGACTTCTCCTACTGCAATCTGCGCGGCCAGTTCGTGCAAGAAGGCTTCCATCGCCAATGCCCCGGTTACTTCGGGGGGATGCTGGCGCCCGATCAGGACGACGAGATAGGGGGCTTTCGCGCTGCCTAAAAGGAGCGCCTTGAGCGGGCGCCCGTCAAGCGACCTGCCCAGCGTCAGGCGCGTGCTACCCTGCAATTTCGCCAGCCGATCGAGCAATCTGTCGTAACGCGCCTGTCCGAAAATCTCCTGTCCGCTGACGATGCCACCACCTGCAGGCAGTGTCAGTCGGGCATGGCGCCCGGCTTCACTGACCTGCGCGCCGAGTACACTCACCGTACCGTTTTTGCTCAGCTTGGGCCGGTACCGATGTTTCGCATCGATATAGTCGAGCCTAACGGTAATGTTTTGATCCCCCACCGTGCGATAACGGAAAGCATACCACGGGCTGGGATTGATCGGCGGAGCATGTTCCGGACCGATCGCCAGAGCAAATTCGCGCTCTCCCAAGATTGCGCAACGGGATACAGCGGCTCCGTCGAAATCGAACGAGATCGAAGCAGCCGCGGTGGAACATCCAATTTGCGATTTGGTCCGCGACGCCTCGGCTCGCGCGGATACGATCGGCGGCGCGCCAGCGCACGCCGCCGTCAATGTCAGAGCCAGTCCGAGACCGGCAAGGCGCCAGGGTTTGCGCAGCTTTCCCTCCTAGAACGACTTGCGAATGCCGAACGTGAACTGCCGACCACGCGCGTTGGCAAGTGCGCTGAAAAAGCCGAAGCTCTCATCGGCAAGCGGCGGTGCCTCGTTGAAGAGATTGTTGATCCCGAACATCAGCCGCGTCCCGTCGATCGCCGTGTCGCTGCGGATCGTGTAGCTGACGGTCGCATTGAGCGTGAACCAGTTGTCCACCGGATAGAGTGCACCGGGATCGGGATTGGGATTGCCATCGAAATCGGTCGCATCCTGCGTGACGCTGTCATCCAGAACGCTGCCAACGTACCGCCCGAACAGGGAAGCGCGAACCGGGCCTGAGCGCCAGTTCATCGTTGCGGTCCAGCGCCATTTCGGGCGTCCGTTGATCCCGCGCTGTTCGCCGATATCGCTAATGACAATGCTGTCGGGCAGCGTGCCGTCCGCCACCGCATTCAGCAGTTCTTCCCCGTCCGGTCCCGGCGACTGGTAGAAACTTTCCAGCAGCGCTGCGTTGAACGACAGATCGAACCGGCCGAGACCGAACTCGGGAACTCGGTAATTGACTGCAAAATCCCAGCCTTTCACCCGGCGGCTATCGAGGTTTTTGTACGGGTCGAGCACCTGCACCACCGAACCGACCGGGGCCAGCCCGGTGCCATCGAACAGCGCAACCTGGTCGGCGTCGGGAGCATTGCGGATGACGTTGGGATTGGTCGATCCTTCAAGTCGGCGAAGCAGGTCGAGCGCCAGCGCGTTGTCGTCCCCGAAGACGCCGACGATCCCCTTCTGCTCGACCCGCCAGTAATCGGCGGTAATGGTGAGGCCGGGAATGAACGACGGCTTGAGTACGACGCCCAGATTGATGCTCTCAGTGGTTTCCGGCTTGAGCACATTGGTGCCCGTCCTCTGCGATACAGTACCCGTGCCCGTGCAGTCGTCGAAAGTGGAGATCTCTCCCTTAAGGATCTGCGCATAGCACTGGACGTAATCGTCGCGAGTGTTGACACGCGTTGTCCCGACATCATTGACCTGCACAAGATTCGGCGCACGGAAACCCTGTGACCAGGCACCACGCAGCATCAGCCCGTCCAGCATCGTCCATGATGCGGCGACGCGCGGGACGACCGTGGTTTCATCGATATCCGTGAAATGCTCCATCCGCCCGGCAAACTGGACTTCGAAACGCTTCACCAGCGGCACATGCATGTCCTCGGACACGATGGGCACGAAAGCTTCGGCGAAGGCCGAATACACGTCCCGTCGCCCGCTCGTATCGGGCGATGGGCTGGAATTCATCACGTCGCTGCCGAAGAAGTCCCCAGTGACGGAATCGGTAAAGGTGATCGTTCCGTCGAGCCGCGGATCGCGATCGTCGCTGAATGTCTCGCGCCGCCATTCGACCCCGGCCGCGAGCCCCAGATCGCCACCAGGCAGGGCAAGCAGATTCGATTTAGAGACCTTGAAATCCGCCAGAGCGAGCGTGGTCTCGCCCTTACGATAGACGTCGATCCGGATCGCATCGAGCGCCGCCTGGCTGCTGGGCGTGCAATCGCCATTGGCAGGCGCGTAGGCGCGGCTGGGATCGTAGCAGCCGCCATTGAAGGGGTTGTAGGCATCCGGCGTGCTGAGATTGATCTGGTTCTGGAAGGCTGTGTTGGAAATGCGATTCTTCGTCAGGTCGGTCTTGTTCGCCTGCTCGTATACGAAACCGGTATCGTAATCCCACCCGCCAATGTCACCGCGCAGGCCGGCGACGATGCGATAATCGTTCTTGGTCACAATGGTCTGGCGCGGTCCGGCATCGACCACGCGATAGCGTTCGAGGATCACGTCGCGCCCATCGGCGTCCACACCGTCGATCCCGCTGGTCAGGCGATTCGGGTTGGTCGAACCGTCAGGAAAATTCTCGGCGCCGAAAGGATTGTAATAGGCATCACGCGAAATGCCGATCGGCACGGCGCTCAGCAGCGCGCTAGGTTGTCCCAGGCGGCTCGACTTGGTGCGATAGAAAGAACCCTCGACATAGAATTCGGCTGCGTCGCTGAACTGGTGATTGAACAGGACCATCGCATTGTAGCGGTTCTTTTCCGAATAGAGCGAGCGCGCAGCGTCGAGGTCGTAGCGCAAGGGCACATCGACCGATGTCCCATTGTCTGCACAAATCCCATTGCCGAGATCCAGTCGGCAGCCCGAAAAGCTGTCCGGCTGGATCTGGAAATCGTCGTCTCCGATATCGGTTGCGCTGCTGGGTTTCGAACCTTGGATGTCGAACTGGCCCCACGGCGTATATGTCGATGTGTTGCGGAAATTGGTGTCGCCATAGTACGGCGTGCCTTCGAGCCTGGGATCGAATTCCCGGTCGCTGCTACGCGCATAGTCCCTGATGCTGCTCGGCGCGCCGTTTTCGTAGAAATAGCCGCCATAGACGGTCAAATTGCTGCGCCCGCCGTTGAAATCGAAGCCATAGGCTCCGCGAAGGCTGGTGTTGAACAGCCCTGTCCCATCGGAAACACGATATTTGGCATCGGCATAGCCGCCGTTGAGATTGCTCTTGAGGACCGTGTTGACCACGCCCGCAACCGCATCCGCACCGTAGATTGCCGATGCGCCATCGCGCAGCACTTCGATCCGGCGCACGCTTCCGGGAGGGATAGTGTTGGTGTCGGGCGAAACCACCGGAACCAGCAGTTCGGTCTGGAAGCCCGGATCGTTGACCATCCGGCGGCCGTTAAGCAGCAGCAAGGTGTTGCCTGTGCCGAGTTCTCGCAAATTGATCGAGGCCACATCCCCGCGCGAGCTGTTGATGCCGCCGGTGGTGTTCTGTTCATTGAAGGCGACCGCGCCCGCCTGCGGGATCGCACGAAATAGCTCATCGCCCGATGACGGGTTGATCGCATCGATATCTTGCTGGCTCACCACCGTGACCGGCAGCACATCGTCGATATGCGCGCCCTTGATCTGGGTACCGGTGACGACGATCACATTGTTGGTCGCGACATCGGATGAAGCGGCTTCCGCCTGGCTATTGTCGCTGTCAGCCGGAGTTGCCGTATCCTGCGCCTGTGCGCTTCCGGCGAATGCGAGCATGCTGCCGCTGGCGAGCAGCATGAGCTTGCCGATGCTGGTGGTTCTCATGGGTTCCCTCTCCTGTGCTTATCGATTCGGTTATTGTTTGAAGTTTCGCCTGGTGATCCAGGCATCGAATATCTCCGGCCACTGGCTCAGGATTTCATTGGGTCGGCCCAGCCCCCAGCCGTGGCCGCCCTTCTCGAAAATATGCAGCTCGGCAGGCGCACCTGCTTCATGCAGCGCCTGATACAGCGCGAGATTGTGGCCCGGCGGGGCGATTGGATCGTCGGAGGCTGAAAATAGGATCGTCGGCGGGGCACCCCTGTGTGCAAGCTTGTCGAGCGACCAGGCGTTTTCCGCTGCGCGGCTCGGGTGCGACCCGACGAGCTCGCGGCGGGTTCTGGTGGTATCGTAAGGCTTGCGCAGCACCACGACCGGGAACAGCAGTGCGGCGAAATCGGGACGCGCGCTGACCTGCTCGTAACGATCATTGCCGCTGTAGAAAGCATGGGTCGGCTGGAGCGCGGTATAGCCCGCCAAATGCCCCCCGGCCGACATTCCCATGATGCCGATCCGGTCGGGCTGGATACCGAATTCGGCGGCACGCATGCGTACGATTTTCATCGCCCTTTGCGCATCGGCAAATGGCGCACCGACGTTCCAACCATCATTGGGCAGGCGATAGATCAGTTCGAACGCGGTGTAGCCACGGTTCTGCAACCAGCGCGCGGCGGGCGCGCTTTCCTTCCACAGCTGGATACGGAAGTAGCCGCCGCCACCGCAAATTATCACAGCCTTGCCATTGGGATGGTTCGGGCGGTGAACCCTGAGGCGCGGAGTAGAGATGTTCGATACCGCGCCATAGCCTTTGCCGGGGCCACCGATCTTTTCAGGGCCGCTGGGTCCACCCTCGCCAGGCGGCTTGCCGGGCCACAGGGGAATCTCCTCCGGCGTTTGCGCCTTTAGCGGCACGGCTTGCGCAACGCCCGCAAGCGCGCCAACGGCACATCCGTTCAGCACAATGCCCCGCCGCGTAATCATTCCGCTGGCTCCCTCGCCTGTGCCAGCGCTTCCGAAAATGGGCCGCTCCGCTCGTGTCGCTCGGTGTCCTCTTCAGGCAAGGGCATGGGATAACCGGCAAGGGCGGCGGCCAGCCGTTCCTTGTCGAGAGCGTTCTCCCACCGCGCGACGACGATGGTCGCCACGGCATTGCCGACGAAATTGGTCAGAGCGCGGCACTCGCTCATGAAGCGGTCGATGCCAAGGATCAGCGCCATGCCCGCGACCGGGACCGATGGAACCACCGATAGCGTGGCAGCGAGGATCACGAACCCCGCCCCGGTGACCCCCGCCGCTCCCTTCGAGCTGATCATCGCGACCAGCACCAGGGCGAACTGTTCCCCCAGCGACAGCTCGATCCCCAGCGCCTGCGCGATGAACAGCGCGGCAAGGGTCATGTAGATATTGGTGCCGTCCAGATTGAACGAATAGCCGGTCGGCACCACCAGCCCGACCACCGTCTTGCGGCAACCGGCGATTTCGAGCTTTTCCATCAGGCTCGGCAGGGCCGCCTCGGACGAAGATGTGCCCAGGACGAGCAGCAATTCGGCGCGCAAATAGCGGATGAGCTTGAGAATGGAGAAACCGGTGAAGCGCGCTACCGCTCCAAGCACCACCAGCACAAACAGCAGGGAGGTGGCATAGAACGTGCCCACCAGCGCGGCGAGGTTGACCAGCGACCCGATGCCGAACTCGCCGATGGTGAAGGCGATCGCGCCGAAAGCGCCGATCGGCGCCAGCTTCATCAGCATGTGGACGAGCTTGAAGATAACTTCGTTGACCGAGTTGAGCAGGTCGAGCGCAAGGTCGCTTTGCGGCCGTGTGGCGGCGATCGCCACGCCTGTCAGGATCGCGACGAGCAGGACCTGCAGGATACTGCCATGGGTCAGTGCACTGAAGAAAGTGGTCGGGATGATCGCTAGCAGGAAGCCCGATACGGTTTGTTCTTCGGCCGTCGTGGCATAGCTTGAGACGGACGAAGCATCGAGGGTTGCCGGATCGATGTTGAGGCCCGATCCGGGATGTACGATGTTGGCGACAGCAAGGCCGATGATGAGCGCAAGCGTCGAAAAAAAGAGAAAATAGATGATCGCCTTGCCAGCCACTTTGCCGACCGAGGACATGTCCTTCATGCTCGCGATGCCGGTGGCCACGGTTAGGAATATCACCGGCGCTATGATCATCTTGACCAGCGCAATGAACCCATCGCCAAGCGGCTTGAGCGATGCTCCTATATGCGGGAAGAAATGACCAACCAATGCGCCCAATGCGATGGCTGCCAGCACTTGAACGTATAGCAGGCGGTAAAACGGTACGCGCCGTTCCGGCGCATTCGCCGTACCACCCAACTCCCTCGATGTCATTCCTGTCACTCCCTCGCACCGCTCTCGGTCGGCTGCCATCGAGATTATTTAGTGTATGCAAGGGAGCAAAGGCTCAGAGAGCATATTTATTTCTACTATTTTTCAGAAGTTTATACAACTTTGTGCGCAATTATGTGTGGTATGTCGCACATAAAAATTGCATTTTGTGCGGATTTCTGCACATCAGATATTCAGATGGCGAAGTCATCCCACCTTCCGCGGCGCTGGCACATGATGTTGGGCATAGCCTTGATCGCGCTTGCGGTTCTGGCAATGCTCGCCACGGATCGGATCATGCGCGAAAGCGCCTATCGCGAGCAGCAGGGCATCGCCCAAGCCGATGCGAAATTGCTTGCGACCGGGCTGCGCAGCGAGCTCGACAAGTTCAGCCTTATGCCGCTGGTACTGTCCGACGATGCACAGGTGCAGGCGCTGCTTGGCGGAGACGCCCGGCTGAAATCGGCACTCGACCAGCGACTGGCAGACTTGGCCCGGCAATCGAATGCTGCAGCGATCTATGTCATGGATGCGCAAGGAATGACGCTGGCCGCGAGCAATGCCGACCAGCCGAGCAGCTTCGTCGGTTCGAACTATGCATTCCGGCGCTATTTCCGCGATGCGATCAAGGATGGCTCGACCACGCAGTTCGCTCTCGGGACGGTCAGCCGCCAACCCGGCCTCTATGTTGCGCGGCGCGTCGGCACAGCGTCCTCGCCGCTCGGTGTCGTTGCGGTCAAGATCGAATTCGACGCGCTGGAAGCCAATTGGCACGACGCGACGGATGGCGTCTATGTGACCGATGCGCAGGGCGTGGTGTTACTCACCAGCGATCCGGCATGGCGGTTTCATGTCGCCTCGTCCGCTCCCGCGATTGCCCGCGATGCAACGGCGGATTTGCGCCAATTCGGGGTCGCAAAACTCGCGCCGTTGGTATTCGATGGCCCGGATAAAAGTACCAGTTCGGTCAAGGCACCGTTGCTCGATGCACAGCAACCGATTTCGCCCAATGGCTGGAGCTTGCACCTGCTTGTTGATCCGGGGCCGCGTGTGGCCAATGCGGTCGCCAACGGACGTCTGGCCATTGTCGTGCTGATCACAATTGCGATCGTGCTGGCAGCTGGTGCGGTGCTGATGCGACGGCGACGGGAAGCGCAGGCCGAGATAGTTCTCGCCGAACGTACGCGAACCTTGCGGGAACAGCTCTCGCAGGCAAATCGCCTCGCCACGCTCGGACAGATATCTGCCGGTGTCGGTCATGAAATCGGCCAGCCGGTGGCCGCCGCCCGCGTATTCGCGGAAAGCGGGCAGCGACTGATCGCAACCGGCGAAACGGGGAAAGCGAGCGACAACTTCGCCCGGATCGTCAGCCTGACCGAGCGTATTGGCGAGATCACCGGGGAATTGCGCAAGTTCAGCAAGCGTCAGGTTGGGGAGCGCATGGATATCCCACTCGGCGCTGCGGTCGATGGCGCACTGCTGCTCCTGCGCGATCGCATTCAGTCCTCCGCCGTGCAGGTCAGCTTGCCACCCGCTGCCGATCTTGCAGTGCGGGTGACTGCCGAGCCCGTGCGGTTGGAGCAGGTGCTGGTGAACCTGCTCCAGAATGCCCTCGATGCGACCGGAGATGGCGGCGAGATCGCACTCGTTCTCGAACTCGAGGAAACAATTGCCTTGTTGAGTGTATGCGACAATGGGCCAGGCATCTCTTCAGATCGCGAAGGGCAATTGTTCCAGCCTTTCGCAACCACCAAGGCTGACGGGCTGGGTATCGGTCTTGTCATTTCGCGCGATATCATGCGCGATCTTGGTGGCGAGCTGGCCTATGCGCCCGGCTCGCAAGGTACCTGCTTCACCATGACGGTACCGAGAGCCGGATGAGCAATTCCGGTATCGAGATCGTATTCGTCGAAGACGATGAGATGCTCCGCGAAGCCACCGCGCAGGCGCTGTCCCTCGAAGGGTTCAACGTCACCGCATTTGCCGACGCGGTTTCCGCATTGGAGACAATTGCGCCAGATTATACGGGAGTCATCGTGAGCGACGTTAGGTTGCCAGTGATGGACGGGATCGAATTCTTCGACCGTCTCCAGCAGGTCGATGCCGGTCTTCAGGTGATTTTCACGACCGCACACGGCGACGTCGACATGGCGGTGCGCGCGCTTCAGGACGGGGCGGCGGATTTCTTCACCAAGCCGTATTCGATCGGCAGGCTCACCCGCGCAATCAGGAATGCGTCCGAAAAACGCGCGCTGATGATCGAAAATCGCAGGCTGCGTGAGGAGCTGCGGGGAACTGGACAACCGGAAATTACCGGTAGCTCGGCGCAGGCCGAACGCCTGCGTCGGACGATCTCGGGTGTGGCGCAGTTCGATACCGACCTGCTTATTTCCGGGCCCACAGGCTCGGGCAAGAGCTTCGTCAGCCGACTGATCCATGACGCAAGTGCGCGACAGGGACGTCCTTTCGTAGTCATAGATGCAGCGATCCTGCTGAACAAGGAAGCCGAACTAATCCTTTATGGCCGCGATCCATCGGTCGCCCTGTCGCGTTCGGGGCTGATCGAACGCGCCAATGGCGGCACGCTGGTTCTCGAAGACATCGACAGGATACCCGAAGCGTTCAGCAAGCGGCTTGCAAGCCTCCTCGACACACGGCGCTTTTTCGCAATCGGGGCGGAACGCCCCACCGCGATCGATCTGCGCGTGATCGGAACGATTGGCACCGATGGCTCGATTGCGCCACCATCGGCCATTGTCGGCGATCGCGCGCTCTTCGAACGGCTGAGCGGCGTGGGGATTTCCCTGCCGCCGCTTGCAGAAAGACGCGAAGACATCCCCGAAATGTTTCGTGCCTTCGTGCAGGAATTCGAAAGCGAAACACGCACCATTGCCGGCCCCATCGGAGACAGGGAATGGTACCATCTTCTCAAGAGCGACTGGCCCGGAAACGTGCGTGAGCTGCGCCAGTTCGCTCGCAATTTCGTTCTGAGATTGACCGACGTTCTTGCTGCGACGCCAGCGAGTGTCTCCAGCAGCAGCCTACGACAACTGGTTTCAAGCTTCGAAAAGACAGTCATCGAGGATGCCTTGAAGCAGGCCGACGGCAGGATCGGCGATGTGCAGGTCCGCCTCGATATTCCGCGCAAGACACTTTACGACAAAATGTCGAAATACGGTATTAAACCACGCGATTATCGCCAATGAGATGTCCGTTCGCGACATCGTTGACCAGCCATATATGGCCTTTGTCGCCCATTGGTGCCAACGGGCGATAGCGCCGGAGCACTATCGGCGTCCGAACCGAAGATTTGCAGGAGACTTCAATGACAATCCGCTCCCTCGGCGTCTGTGCTGCCGCACTCATCGCGTTTGTGGCACCATCCGTTTCTGCGCAAACGCAACCGGCACCGACGACGGTCCTGTTCATTGGGAACAGCTTTACCTACGGAGCGCACTCGCCGGTCTGGAAATATCGCGCCGACACCGTCACCGATCTGAACGGCGATGGGGTGGGCGGCGTCCCGGCGCTGTTCAAGCTGTTCACTCAAGAAGCCGGACTCGACTATCAGGTCAGCCTGGAAACATCGGGCGGCAAGACCCTGGCATGGCACTGGGCGAACAAGCGCGCAGTCGTGGATCGCGCGTGGGACAAGGTGGTGATGCAACAATACAGCGTCCTCAATCCCGAAAAGCCCGGAAATCCGACCGAGACGATCGCGGATGTCGGCCGTTTCGCGCATCTGTTCGCAGCGCGCAACCCAAAGGTCCAAATCAGCCTCACCGCTACTTGGTCGCGCCCGGACCAGACCTATCTGAAGACCGGCCACTGGTTCGGGCAGCCGATCACCGCAATGGCACTCGATATCCGGCACGGCCTCGACCAGGCGGCTGCAGCCTCGCCTGAAGTCACGATGATCAACCCTGTGGGGCAGGCATTCAATTGCGCCATCGCAATGGGGGCGGCCGATCCCGATCCCTATGACGGCATCGGTTTCGGCAAAGTCGATCTGTGGGCCTACGACCATTATCACGCCAGCCGCTTCGGCTATTACCTCGAAGCGCTGACGGTGTTCGCCGACCTTACAGGAAAGGATCCACGCATTCTAGGCCCGCATGAACGCGCAGCCGAGGAATTGGGAATTTCCCCCAAGACGGCAACAGCCTTGCAGGAAGCCGCGTGGAACACGACCCAAAAGCTGCCTTGTGTCAACACAGCGGAAAATCACAATTGAAGGAATACTTGCGAGTAGCTGCTCGCCAAGGAGTACAATCTCAGCCGATCTGCAATCCAGCGCGTTGAGAAGCGAGTGATTGCTCAACGGGCGCTTCTGTGACGCTTTCTCCGGCTGAGCCTCAATCAGAACCAGAAGGCCAGTACGGTTGCAATGGCGAGGCCTGAAAGAAAGTTGATGGCGAGTTTGTCGTAGCGAGTGTCGACGCGGCGGAGGTTCATGATTCGGAAGCAGGCGTCCTTGATGAGATGTCTTCCCGGATAGCGGCCCTTTTTGTGATCGATGGCTCGGCTATGCTTGTGGCGTCCCTAGATCAGGCGAAAGGCTGCACGTGGCGGATCAGTGGTGTAGTCCGCCAAAGTTCTGCAGGATCGAGATTACCAGGGACTTCGATCCCTACATCGAAGTCAGATTCTTGGCGCCACCGTAAAGCGCCTTCAAATAAGCTAGCTCGAACTTGGAGGCCCACTATTCCAGCAAATTAGCCAATCTGTTGCGCGGTCAAGCCGATCATGCTGTCGCAATCAATCACTATGAAAGAGAGGTTGACGTCCTGCCGTGTCGCTTCGGACAGGTGGCTATCGCCACTTCTGTTGTAATTCATGCTAAATGGCAACGACCGCTTTCGGGGGCAATGACGGCCGCACTAAATGACGGAAACTAGGGCGCTTTGCTGACTGGCCGATTTTGGGCCGGAAGCGGGCTGTCCGCTCTTGAATTCACCTTCGGCAAAATAGACATTCGCGGGGCCATAAGCCGGTGCGAGGCGTTGCTATAATATGACCATGCACCATACGCGCACGGGGCGCGGAAAACCCCTTCTCCTTGTCCACGGGCTGGGGGCTACCTTTCGTTCGTGGGACACGATCTCGCCTGCGCTTTCTCAAGCCAGGGAGGTTATTGCCGTAGATCTGCCTGGTCATGGGCAGACGCCCGAAGAGAACGACAGCGGCACGTTTGCAGGACTCGCGCGCAGTCTGGATGACTGGCTTAGCGCGGAAAGTCTCACAGGTATCGACATGGTTGGAAGCTCCTTGGGAGCTCGCCTGGTGCTCGAAATGGCGCGGCGCGGCCACTCGGGCGCGGTTGTCGCACTGGACCCGGGCGGTTTTTGGCAGGGGTGGGAGCGGACTTTCTTCAAGACCACGATAACGCCTTCGGTTGCACTGGTTCGCGCACTGCGACCGGCGCTTTCTGCCATCACCGGAAATGTCGCAGGACGGACCGCACTCATGGCCCAGCTTTCTGCAAGGCCGTGGGCGCTCGATCCGGCATTCGTCGCACGTGAACTGAAGTCGTTGGCGAATACGCGCACCGTCAATTCGCTTGTGAAGGACCTCGCCAATGGCGCAATGCAAGAGGGCCCTGCGGCGACGGATGCGCCCGTTGTCATCGGCTGGGGACGCAAGGATCGGCTGTGTTTACCGCAGCAGGCGGACCGCGCGATGAAAGCCTTCCCTCAAGCAACGCTGCACTGGTTCGAACGTAGCGGACACTTCCCGATGTGGGATCGGCCAGACGAGACCGTTCGCGTGATACTGGCTGCAACGAGCACCGCGGCACCGGAATAAAGCTACAATTGGGCGATTAGCAAGACGAGAGCTGACGCAGTGCTTGCGGCCCCATTGTAACGTCCTTCGTTGGGCCGATTGCAGTCAGGCGGCTTTCAGATCGTCAATGAGCGAAGCGGACGATCATTTAGCTGACCAAACTATTCGCCTCGTCTTCGGCTACGCTCCCACGAATCGCGGCACCGGTCGCCGCCTCTTCCGGCATGGCCATCGTCCCGGCGAACGCCCATCCGAAGCAATGTCGGTGTCGTCCGTTGCTCCTTCTCGGCGCCTGCCCCCTCGTCGAGCCCGCGCGCCTCGGGAGGATAGCAAATGGGTGCCTCGTAGGCGACGGCCGCGGCCGATGCCATTGCGGCGATGGTCGTGCCCTTCGGGGGCGGGACAGCTCCGCGGACACCTTACGGCCATGGCGCTAGTAAAGGTGCTCACCTATCTGAAGATCATGAGCACACGATCGGAAAGGACGCAGAAGGGAAATCCCCACCAGCTAACCATTCGTCAGCACGTGTACCCGCGGGCGAGCATCGATCGGTTTGTCGATGCCGGTGGCGTGGACCTGTACGATCTAAAGCAGCACTTGCTCAGGCGCGCCAAGCCAGATGACCCTATGTTCTGTGCTGACCGGGCGTGGGGGCATGGTCCTGAGGCCGGATGGATGAAGGACATAGAAGACGCGTTCCAAGACCTTGTTGAGAAGCTGCTTGCCGGTTTGTTGGACGTTTTCGACGAAAAGCAGTCCGCGACTATAAGCGACTTCTACGCCCTATGGCAGGCGCGAGCCGAGCGCCGGCGGCTGCCGTCACAGCGCGTTCCCGCCGCCGAGGGCGTGCTCGGCACACGCTTAGACTACACCGAAGACGACTTGGAAAAGTTGGAAAAGGCCGGAATATCGGCCTTTCGTGGCGATGGAACGATCTCGATGCGGCACCTGATGGGTCCTGTCATCCGGCTCGCGATGTTCCGCATCATAGACGGTTTGGACGGAAGGACCTGGCGAACCGTGACAACGAATGCCGGCGAGTTCTGTGTACCCGACGTGCCTGCCCATGGCATCATTCCGCTCACGCCGACGGTGGCGTTGCACAGCACGAGGTCTGGCGTCATGGGCTTTGAGGACCTGATTCACGTCAACTGGTGCCTGGCCTCGAAGTCTCGCGAGTACCTGTTCGCGCGATCGTTGAAAAAATGCCCCGGATTGGCCTGAACTTCGATCGCAACGCAGCAGCGACCGTAGCACCGTAAGACCGAAAGGTAGACATTGCGACGGGTTGAGCACATCCTGGAAACGGTCGTTCGTTCACATTCTAATTGGAGGCGGGAAAGTGGGCCGGTTGCTGAATGGCTGGTTCTGGGCGCTGAGAGGTGGAAAGCCGCCGTTCGATAAGCGCCTCAGAAAGGGCGGCTGCCGACCAAATCAAGACATCCAGCGTTTTTGACGTAAGCGTCAGCTCTTGCTGAAACAGGCCATTCGGGTCGCGCGAACCGTCCGGTCGGCTACTGTCCTAATTCCGCCATTCAGCCGAGTCTTTCATTGAGATGTGTCACTATTGACAGCTCGCGACCTGGCGCCTTCATCTCGGACAGGGTCATGTCAGCTTTGGTCTTTGTGGCTGAGAATAGCTTCCCTGCTAACTTTCCTAGACGCAGCTTGACTACGTCTTCGATCAGTTCGGCACCCTGTCCCACGACAGCACCAAGCGTCATCGTTGTGTATTTAAGCTTATGAGCGCGAAGGTACGTCTCGTAATCAGATAGCAGATCCGCAAGGTGCTCTTCCACCAGAGCCAATGACGTTTCGCTCTTGGCGGTTTTGCTCGCCCAGAGTCGGAGTTTCCGCGCTCGCTCCTGGAGGTTTCTGTCCTGCTTAAGGGCGAAGATGTCTTCCCAGCTTGTCCGTTCTTCAGGGATCAGAACACGCTTTATCGCTAGGTGGAGCACACTGCCCACACTCAGTGACTGCACTGGTGCGCCCTGCGCGATCAACGGCATGGTATGCGCCGACACCGCGTGTGTGCCGTGATTGGTCAAAGACGCCGCAGCGAGCCTAGTTGAAAGGCTGGCTCGCAATCCCTGTAACTGACTGAATTCTTCAATCGACACCGTCAATCCGGAGTTCGGTGGCAGCGCGCCCTGAAGCCGCTCGTCGACCTCACGCAGAGCCGGTCCTATTTCTTCGACCGTCGGGCCAGATATCGGAACACCTGCCAAGCGATCGGAAGAGAGAAAGTATGGGCTCTCTAGCAAGAATTCCATCTCGTCAGCGAAAGCTTGATATTTCGCGCGATTATGCGCTCCGTACCGCCACTCGTTGATCGCTGCGGTCGAATGCATCAGTAGCATTCCATCGAAAAATAGAATGTCGCGCTTATAGTTGCTCGGCGAGCTGGCAAGCGTCTGCGACCTGTCATCAACGCCTATCATCGCGGTTGGCCCTTTCCATTGTCATCGATTGTATATGCCGATGCATTCTAAGCGGAATGCGCTTTCCCAAATTAGCCGGGTTCAAATCGAACACCCTGCGTGGGCGGAGGAGAAGATCGCCTCGGTCATTGTCCCGCTGCTCCGCCGGCACGGTGTCGAAGTCGGCTGAAGGGCAGGATCACCCAGCCCGCCGCCGCAGAAGATAGACGCTGAGCGCGCTGGCAGTGGTAACCACGAGCTCGGCCTCCTCGAATTGCGGTTGGCGCCCTTCGAGAATGTGGCGCCCCTGCTGCGACGTGAACCCCCAGAGCTTCTCGACCGCCTGATCGAGCGGCGCTGGCAGGTTCAGTCGCCTGATGGCCGGCCCGAGCGTGTCAGTCGTCTCGCCCACCTCGCGCGCCACGCATTCCAGCGCCGCCATGGCGTGCTGGATCGCCCCAGTGACATCGGCATGGGGGCGACGCGAGATATCGCGCAAAGCTTCATGGACCTCGTTCGCGGCCGTCGGCGCGCCGTTCTGCCGCATAACCTCGGTCGCATGTCCGGTGGCGAGCGCGAAGGCCTCAGATCCACGCGCGTTCAACGTCCCCTGCTTCATCTCCCAGCCCACACCCCGCTCGCGGAAAAGCTGGTTGAGCTGCGCTTCGAAACGGGCCTGCTGCCTGCCGGTGAAGTCGCGCGCGCCGATTTCGGTGAAGAGGCGCTCGGCAAAGTCATACACGCGATACCATGGCGCTTCGTCGATAAGCCCCGACACCTCGCGCTCGACATTGCTCGCCGACCAGTTGTTCTGGTCGGGCCGCCGCAGCAGGACCTGGCACAGAACGTCGCGCATCACGCCGGGGCCAAGGTCAGCACCGTATCCCGCCATCAGGATACCATCACGAACCGAAGTCGGAGCGTCTTCGCGGGTCGTGATTTCGGCTTCTGGAGCCTGGTAGCCGAAGCGATCGGAGAAGGAGGAGTCGGAACCGTTCATGCGGCAACATTACCCCGATTGGTCGGCGAGATCTCGGCTTATTTGGCGGCGGCCGGTTCGTCCTCGGGCCAGGCAAGGCTGGGCGTCGCCATGATCCGACCGCCCAGGCGGAATTTGTTCATTGTAGGTAGCAGCGCGCGGGCCAGCTTGCGATCGGGCGGAAGCAGCCCAACGGGGCTCACATAGACCTCGCTGCGGTGGATCATGAGACCGCGCAGCGGCAGCCACCCGGCCTCGCCGAGATTGCCGATCAAGCCGCGGCGTAGAGCGTTTGTCACGATATCGACCAACTCGAGGCCGGGCTCCGGTTCGCTCGAGAAGCGAAAGCTCTCACCAAACATCTTCTGCAGGTCGATGCCGGCGCCCCTGCTGTGATCGGCGGGCGGCGCGACGTCGCGGAGATATTCGGGAAGGTCGTCAAAAATGAAGCGACGAAAATGGCGGTAATCGCCGCCGGGGATCATCGCGCCGGGTTTCACCAGCGACATCGCCTGCAGCCAGATCACCAGCGTTTTGGACCACCAGTCCTCCCAGTTGGTGACGGCACCGGGATTCTTGGCGTCGATGACCCAGTTGAATTCTCCGAGTTCCTTCGGAAAGCGCTGGCAGTGGTAGACGATCATGTCCTGCATGACGTTGTAGAGGAGGTCAATCGTCACCGCGCCCTGAACATAGAGCTGGTCGGAAAACCCAGCCATGCGCTCCTGCAGCGCAGCGACGCTATCTCGTAGTTCTTGGGTATGACCATGGGTAAGGTTGGCAGCGAGACCCGCGCTGCGTCTCTCGCGGTGCTTGGCGATGTCCTCGGGGCTGTGGTCGGCGAGGTCGATCATCGAGGCGCAGAACAGCGCGCCATTGATACGCAGGAGCTCGATCACCGCGGCAACTTGGCGCTCGTCGAGCAGGCTACCTTTCACCTCGCCCTTTCGCGTCGGCAGGTTTAAGCGGAGCCGCCCATATTTCTTGAACAGCTTGGGCAGGCGGTGGGACGGCATGATGAGCGCGCCGAGCGTCGAGACCGCCGGCGCGTCGGCCCCCACCCCAGTAAACGTCCCTGACTCATCGATGAAGATATGCACAAGGCCTCCTCGTAGAGGACAATAGGCCGGTTCGTGCGCCGGCGTGATCTAGATTACCAGGACCAGCTCGCCACCCGCGGGCAAATCCGCGCGGTGGACTCCGTCACCGCGCGGCCGAAACCCACTCTACGCGGCCGCCTGCCGGCGCGCCCAACCCATCAACTTCATGAAACGCGGATCGGTTTCCAACGCCGCGTCGCTCTCCGCGAGACTCTTCAACATGGATAGAAGCGAACTCGGCACTCTGTCTTCGGCCACAACGGCGTCAAGAAGGGTCAGCACGGCGCGCGGCGCGGTTTCATAAAACGTCTTCGCATCTTCGTCGCGACCGAGGTAGCTTTCGATCTCCCATGTATCGAGGGGGGCCAAGGCCGGCGCTATGGCATCGGCAGCCTCGGGAAAAGCCCCGGCCGTATGGAGCGCCAACCTCACAAGATGCAGACTGGCGCCAGCCGAACGGCTGGCGGGATCAAGCGGCCATATCTGTTTGAAGAGCGGGCCAATCCGCTCCCGCCAAAGATCTGCAGCGCTACCGTCCATCTTCTCGATCGCCTCGGAGAGCCAATATGCGGCACTGCTGCGAACCTCTTCTGTCGATCGAGCCAACGCGCGTCTGACCTCGACGCTGGAGATCTCGGGAACGGGCGCTGTTGCGACCTGCGCCCATAGCAGCGGTGCGACCATCCACTGGGCGACGGAACCTATCGAGCGATCGAGATCCGAATGGCTGCCGGCTTCGAGCAGACCAGCCTTCAGGGCTGCATAAAGATCAGGCTGGGGAATCTGCCCACGCAGCAATACTGACCAAGCTGCCGGCGCATAGGGCGACGTCCAGACCGTCAATGGTAGCAACCATTGCGTCGTCCAAGCCGGATGTTCAGCGAACAGAGCCCTCATGCCACCCATCGCCGCGGCCGTTCCAAGGAATCCCAGCTCGCCCTCGGCGGAAACTAGGCGCTCAAGCCGCGTAAGGATTGCATGCTGGTCACCGGCTCGTTCGCTTCCTCGCACCTTTTCGTATTCATCGAGCAGCAGCGTTCCAATTTTGCCCTCCGCGCTATTCAGCATGCTGAAGACGACATCCGTTCGAGATTGCTCATCGACCGGCCCGGCATGGTCCAGGACCGCCGCAAACAGTCGATCCCAGACCGACAAAAAAGACGCTGTCGAGATCGACAGGGTGTCGCGTTTCCGAAGAAACCAATCCGCGATCGCAGTGTACGGCTTGAACTGAAAATCCGGCCGGCTGATCGCGTCCAGTGCGAGATGCTGGATGTCTTCTTTCTCAGTTGCGGTGATGGACCAGAAGAAAGACTGCCATGCGCCAGCGCGACTGCTGCTCGACGGATCGTCAGCGAGGAGAGCCGACAGGGCACGCTGAGGTTCTGCGTCGCAGTAGAGCCGCCATAGATCGCCCTGTGCAAACGGATCGCGACCGATGACCTCTTCGACCCGACCAAGCACCTCATCGACCGGCGTTTCGGCGAGGATACTTACGTCTCCTTGGTGACCTACTGTGCGAACACCGGAAGACCAGACCCGGAAGTCGTCCTCCTCGCCGTCTGACTTCCAGGCAGGATGCCTCGCTCTGAGTAGGGCCAATGTGTCTGCCGCAAGCGGCGACAAGCTAACATCCGCACCCTCGATCCGAGCTAGGCGGATAAACACCGCATTGTCTCGCACTGATGCGATCTGATCGGGGTCGCCGTCGGATAACAGGAGCTCGCGTGGCAAGCCGACGCAGATCCGTTTCTCGACCCTCGCCCGATCCTCAGCGACCACACTGGACCAACGATGGACGAAGAGCTGCATGGTTTCGCGCCGGGCATCGCTGAGCCAAAAGTCCTCGTCCGACAATGTCAGGAGATGCTCGGCAACTTCCGACGTTGAGAAGAATGTTTGTCTTAAGGCATGAAGCCCCATTCTTCGGAGCAATAGATACGACGATGTCAGCCACTCGATTGCCAGAGCTTTTGCTGCAATCGGTCGAACAGCGGCCTCCGTATCCCAAAGGTCGATCACCGCGCGAACGATCGAATAGAATCCGTCAGGATGTTGATCCTGGAAATGGCGTGAAACCGATTTGACGTCGCTGCTGGTTGTATAGAGGGTGTCGGTATCTGCCGCCTCTTCGAGCGCATCTTCCAGCTCGCGCATGAGCGCACGGATCAGGCTCGAGCGACCATCATTGGGCCACTGCGCAACCAGATCCTCAATCTTGTCGAGAGGTCCGGGGCCCCAATCGACCCGCAGGACGTGACGCAGAGCCAACGTTTCTGGGGTAGGATCGTCCTCCAGGCCCGGCCATCGAAAGACGTGCCCAATCCTGACCTGTGGTCGAAGGCACGACAGAACGTCGCGCTTTGTGCTTAACGAGAAATCGCCCTCGTTTATGGCCGCCTTCGCTCGAAACCAGCGGAGACCCACATCGCTGTTGGAGGCATAGCGTCGCGCCGCAACGCGAACGATCAGCTGCCAGGCGCGAAGGAGGACGGGATGGAGTTCGCCCGACTTTCGATTTCGCCATCCCAAGATCCGTTCGATGGCGCCCAAGGTCTCTGGCGAGAGGGGAAGATTCTCGGCCGTCGCAGCCGGCATGTTACGATCGTTCAATCGCGCAACGATCCAACGGTACGGCGAGATGGTGTTCATTCGAAAGACGTCTGCCTTAACGAGCGGCGCTGCCCATTTCGGATCCGGGTTAACCTCGCCAAGGAGCTCTCCTGCATCGCCGCCGCTCAGCAGCCAGCGGAGTCGCTGCCAATCACCCTCGCTGACCTCGTCTGGATCCTGCCCCAGTATCCGGCTGGCGTGCCCCCGGCGCCATCCGGTTGGATCTGCCGCGAACCCGGCCCACGTCGATATCGTCTCGTAAAGCGTGTCGTGATCTTTGGAATCGCGAGAGTCGTACGTGATCGCCGTCGCGCCCTTGGCTTCCCAGATCGCGGCAATACGATTTCTGGATGGACCGTCTGGCGCCGAGGGAACAAACGCGAAGATTTCGCGGATGTCGGGGTAACGCTCCCTGTCCGCCGTAAGCACCTCAAGGATGTAGCGCATCGGCGGATCGTCGGCCCCGTAGCCAAGAATCACGATGGTCGTTGCGCGTGCGAGGTCATAGACATATCGCGCTGCCCAGCCGGATCGGAGATAGGCTTCACCGAACTCAGCACTGTTCAGCACCAATGAGGTGCGCGAGAGGCCCAGATCGCCGTCGGCAATTCGGCCATGCAGATGAAGAACACCGGTAAAGTCAGTGCCAAGTGGGGGAGGCAGATCGGCGCACGCCCGGCTCGCGACTTTCGTAGGACCCGCCCTCTCGAAAAGGGTGTCGAAGTTGGTCGTGACGATGCGTTGGCGCATCTCGGGATCGCGCGAGAGGGTCCAGACGTCCTGATGGGCCGGAAAGGGGCCAAGCGGCGGCTGCAAGTTTTTCTCGATCGCCGTCGTCAGCAGCCCCTCGGCTCGGATCCGAGAGGCGGTGTCAGTTCCCCGTAGACGTTTGGAAAGAGCAAACAGAGCGCGATCAAGTGCCGCGGGTCCCCTCTCCTTGCCGTCTTTGTCGAGGCCCATCGCATCTTCTTCGGCAGCGTATCCTTCCCAGCTCTCACCAAGGTCAGCGTAAATGTCTGTGGTGAGCTCGTAGAATGATGGAAGGCCGTACCGCTGCGAGATGCCAGCGCCGCACAGGAATACAACCTCGCCCTTCTCTTGGAGGGCAATCAGTCGATCCGGAATATCGGCAGTATCGTCGGACAAGCGCATTAAGCGTCAATTGCCCGATGCGCCTGCGGTGGCAAGGCAAACAAGATCCCGGCTCACCGCCGTTGCTTCGTTCACTGCATGAACTATTCGTAGATCACGACGCCCGATTGCATTGTCGATGTGGTGGTTGGGAGAGCGTCGTGCGGTAGCCCACCGACCGCTTCTGGAAATTGCCGTCATTTATCTAGCACGTGGTCAACGGCAGATATGTCCCAAACCAAGCCATTCGACCAAGCTGATAACCTTGTCCGCTTCGAGGCAATGGCGAGGCGAGCCGTAATGACCGGAATGGGGCGCTAAGTAATCATTCGCCAAGACGCTTTGAGGATGATGCCTTCTACAGAGCGTGACCGCGGCAGACGCGGGATGCATGCGCATCAATCCGCTCGCAGACACACTCTCACCAAACGGCTCCAATCTTCGTAATCCTTTGGCTGGTCTATCGCAGCCCATGAAACACTCGAGCCATCGCTTTGTCTGACCTCGCTGACCGGGGAACAGGACATGAAAATGCCATACGCTTGGCGCTTCATTTTCCAGATCTCAACCAGTAATTTTCCAGGGACCGGCTGGAACTCTTTACCCTCACGTTTGCGTGAGATGAAGTATATTTCAGGATAATTTGGGATGATTCAGGATATTGTTAGCATAAATCCATATGCTATTACTGAAATAGAAATATGAATTGAAAGATCCACAAAGTTCCTGGATAAATATATTAAACTTATCATGCAATTTACGGACTCAAAGTTTTTAAAAACTGTGTTATTATTGATACGACTCGAAGCAGAACTTGGAGTATATCAATGTTAAAGAATGATCTAATTCGTGGAGCCGCCGCCGCCGCAAACTACACCGGCTTGGATCAGGGAACGATTTATCGGTTGTGCCAGCAGGATGAGATTCCTTACGTGCGGCTCGGGCATCGACTTTTCTTCCGGAAGAGCGAACTCGACCAAACGTTCGCGGGGGCGTTCCAAAGGGGTGGCCCTAGCAAAACTGGTTCGCAATCCTCGATAAATGGGAGGGTGGCATGAGTATTCGAAAACGAACTTGGGTTTCTGGAGGAAAACAGAAAACAGCGTGGGTGTTGGTATATTCTAATATTAATGGAAAACGAACACAGGTTACATTCTCCACTAAACGCGAGGCCGAGCGTCGATGGCTCGAGATTTCAGCCGAACTCGACCGTGGATCACACGTCAGTATGGCGGAAAGCATAACAGTCGCCCAAGCTGGGGAACTTTGGATCGAGCGGGCTGTCTCCGAAGGTTTAGAGAGATCGACATACGAGGAGTATCGCCGAGTTTTGCGCCTCCATATCATTCCTCGAATTGGTGAAGTTAAGCTTTCTCAGCTTAATCGCGCATTCGTAGAGAACTTCAGAGACCAACTACTAAAGGAGTTGGGCCCTAGGACCGCGGAGCGGGTCTTTTCCTATTTCAAAATTATTATGAAATTAGCAGACGATAAGGATAAAGTATCTGTGAATGTAGCGGAGAAGGTCAAAATCAAGACCTCGAAACGGCATCGTAGCCGTCCTGAGTTTTTCCAGATGGAGGAAGTAAATTCCGCGCTATCCGCGTCACTTAAGCTTGGCCCGAGATACAGAGCTTTTGCGCACCTTTTTTGGCTCCATGGCTTACGGTCCTCCGAAGGGCGTGGATTGCCTTGGGAATCGGTAAACTTAGAGAAGGGAACGGTTATCATCTCACAACGGGCTGATCGTTGGCGCACTATCGGGCCGCCGAAATCGGAGACGAGCTTTCGCACCATTCCTATGACGCCCAGCTGCGTAAAAGCCTTAACGGCTTGGAAATCGGAGGTAAAACCCGCTCCTGACGACCTCGTATTTCCGGATAGGGAAGGGAGGCCCATGTCGTACTTTCAGCAAATTAGTCAGCTGTATGATCCGATAATGTTCGAGTCTGGCCTGACGAAAACGGTCAAGGGGAAACTACGGCATCTTCGGAGCTTGCATGCCACGAGGCATACTACCGCTTCTATTTGGATTGAAATGGGGTTCTCTGCCAAGCGTGTCCAGACCCTCATTGGGCACTCATCCATTCAAATTACGTTTGACCTCTATGGGCACCTCTTTGATCTGAAAGAAAGTGCGGCCGACATGATGCGTTCAGTCGATGATTGGGTGCTCAAGAATGGTCCTCATAGCGACGATTGTTATTCTGACTAGGATCGTCCCTGATCACGACAAATACCTTAATGCAGCAAATCTGCGACAAGGCGGCGTATCTCGCCCGATTTTCCGCGGTTTCCCACGGATGCCATATCCGTTTGAATGGGACTCTGACTCCGTCAATTGAGGTTCGAATCCTCACGGGGCATCCAATTTTTCTCGCTACAACAGAATGATAGGCGATACAAAAGGCCTGCGCTGCGGCGGGTCTCTCCCGTGATGTTCTTTCATGCTTTCGAGAAGCGCCAGTTTCCCGCTTGCAGGCTGCGAATCCCGCTCCTATCGACGCCTGAATGACTGAAGAAGAAAAGAGCGAGCTTGCGGCGCGAAAGTTCTATCCCGCGAGCGAAGAAGCAGATTTCGTCGAAAAGAAATCGCCCCACACCCCGCAGACGATGCATCCGGCCTATCGGCTCGCCTATCGCGACACGGACTTCCTGCTGCGTGACGAATTGCGCCCGGTGCGCTTCCAGCTCGAATTGCTCAAGCCGGAAATGCTGCTGGAAGAAGCGGGTGTCGGATCGACGCTGGTCATCTATGGTTCCGCGCGCATCCCGTCGCCAGATGCGGTCGATAAAGCTCTCGCTGGAGCGAAGGAGCTGCCGGAGGAAGATCGACGCGTGGTCGAAAACCTCGCCGCAAAGTCGAAGTATTATACCGAAGCCTATAATCTTGCGCGGATCGCTAGCGAGAAGGCGATCGTTCAGGACGGCAAGCGCCAGTTCGTTATCTGCTCCGGTGGTGGCCCCTCGATCATGGAAGCGGCCAACAAGGGCGCAAGCGACGCGGGGTCTGAATCCCTCGGGCTCAATATCGTGCTCCCGCATGAGCAAGCGCCAAACCCGTATGTGACGCCTTATCTCAGCTTCCAGTTCCACTATTTCGCCCTGCGCAAGATGCATTTTCTCCTCCGCGCCAAGGCGGTGGCGGTGTTCCCGGGCGGTTTCGGCACTTTCGACGAATTCTTCGAGCTGTTGACGCTGGTCCAGACCGGCAAGATGAAACCGATGCCGATCCTGCTGTTCGGCAAGGAGTTCTGGACCCGGGTCGTGGATTTCGATGCGCTGGCAGACGAAGGAACGATCAACCGCAAGGACCTGGACCTGTTCCACTGGTGCGAAACGGCCGAAGAAGCGTGGGAACACGTCGCGGCTTTCTATAATCTCTGAAGCATCGTCTTCTGTCCTGACCTGAGCTGTACCGACCGATACGACACGCTTTGACAGCTGCTTCCGAGCACGCCTAAAGTTGGAGTGGAGGGGTAACAGGGAAGGTTCGGGGCAGATGAAAAGGACAGGATTGTGGGCGGCGGTCGTCGCCAGTACGGCTTTGGCCGCAGGTACGGCGCTACCGCTCAATGCGGCGCCTCATGGTGCGTCTGACAATGCTTCGACCGAGGCGCGCTTCGATGCGATGATCGATCCCGCCGATCAGGTGGCGTGGCTCAGGGAGATGTCCTCCGCTCCCAATCAGGTGGGTAGCCCGCACGACAAGGCCAATGCGGAGATGCAACTCGCCCTGTTCAAGAAATGGGGCTGGAACGCGCATATAGAGACGTTTCAGGCGCTCTATCCGACCCCGATCTCAACCAAAGTCGAAATGGTCACGCCGGAACGTGTGACGCTGGGCGGGCAGGAGCCCTCGGTCGCGGGGGACGATACGTCCGGGAACACCGCAGCCGCGCTGCCTCCCTACCTGATCTATCAGGGCGATGGCGATGTCACTGCGCCAGTGGTTTACGTGAACTATGGAATGCCCGAGGATTACGAAGCGCTGGCCCGGCGCGGGATCGACGTGAAGGGCAAGATCGTGCTGGCGCGTTACGGCGGAGGCTGGCGCGGGCTCAAGCCGAAACTGGCGCAGGAACATGGCGCGGTCGGTTGCCTGATCTATTCGGACCCTGCGAACGATGGCTATGCCACGGGCGATTCCTATCCGCGCGGCGGCGCTCGGCCGGAGCATGGCGTGCAGCGTGGCTCGGTCGAAGATATGACCACATATCCCGGCGATCCATTGACGCCGGGTGTGGGCGCGACCGCAGACGCGAAACGGCTGACGCGTGCGGAATCGAAGGTGATCCTGAAGATACCGGCGCTGCCGATTTCCTATGCTGACGCTGCGAAGATCCTTGCCAAAATGGAAGGTCCGGTGGTGACCGGCAAGGATCGCGGTGGGCTCGGCATGGCCTATCACTGGGGCGGTACCGATGCGGTAAAGGTCCATCTGGCGGTGAAATCCGACTGGTCGCTGAAGCCGGTGTATGACGTGATCGCCAAATTGCCGGGGTCCGTCTGGCCCGACCAATGGATAATTCGTGGCAACCACCATGATGGCTGGGTGTTCGGCGCTGCCGATCCGCTCGCCGGGCAAGTCGCGCTGATGAGCGAGGCCAAGGCATTGGGCGCGCTGTACAAATCCGGTTGGCGGCCCAAGCGCACGATCGTCTACGCCAGCTGGGATGCCGAGGAGCCGGGGCTGATCGGTTCGACCGAATGGGTCGAGGAACACGCCGCCGAGCTTAAGGACAAGGCCATCCTCTACATCAACACCGACAACCCGGGGCGCGGATTCTGGTATGCGGGCGGTAGCCACGAATTGCAGCATTTCGCCAATGCCGCTGCCCGCGATGTGACTGACCCGCAGACCGGCGTGTCGGTGGTCGAGCGCTCGCGTGCGAGAATTCTGGCTGACCATTACGAGACGCCGGGAAGCGTCGAGCCTTGGCTGTATTCAGCGGCGAAGTCGGACGGCGACCTGCCGCTGTATGCTTTGGGTTCCGGGTCGGACTATTCGGCGTTCTTCCAGCATCTTGGCATCGCGACGATCGACACCGGATTCGGTGGCGAGGACATGCAAGGCGGGTCCTATCACTCGGTGTACGACAGCTTCCATCATGTAATGGAATTCGACGATCCGGGAATGCAATATGGCGCTGCGGTATCGAAAGTGGTCGGGCATATGGTGCTTGCCGCCGCCGATGCCGAGAGAGTGCCGGCGATCTATTCGAGCTTTGCCCGAACCGTCGAGCGTTATGTTGGGGAATTGGGCGATCTTGCTGCCGATCAGCGCAAGCGTGATCGCGAGCTCAAGGAACTGACCGGGGAGGGTGTGTTCAAGCTTGCTTCCTTGCATGACGATCCGACCACCGCGCCGCCGGACAAAGGCATCACCCCGCTGATAGATCTGCTGCCGTTGCAGGATGCCGCCGACCGACTGGAGCGTTCGGCAGGTGCGGCCGATGCGATGTTGGGGAGCTATGATTCGCTCCCCGCAGCGGTGCGGGCGAAAGTGGATGCGCAATTGCGTTCGATCGACCAGTCGTTGATCGATCCCGATGGGCTGCCGGGGCGGCCCTGGTTCAAGAACCTCGTCTATGCGCCGGGAACGCTGACCGGATATGGGGCGAAGACGCTGCCGGGCGTGCGCGAGGCGATCGAGCAGCGACGCTGGAACGATGCGCGGACCTATGTGGCGAAGACCGCGGCGGTGCTCAACGATTATGCCGACCGGCTCGACAAGGCGGTGGCTATCGCGAAAACCGCGCAAGGAGGGTAACGCTCTTTCAGCCGCGCACGGCCTGATGCCCCATCGGGCCGTTGCCCGCGCCGAAGCCGGGAGCCTCGCGAATGGCGCGGCGTACGAAATTGCCCGCCAGTTCGACCGAATGTTCGAGCGGCTGGCCATGTCCGATCAGCGTGGCGATCGCCGAGGACAGTGTGCAGCCCGTGCCGTGGGTGTGCGGCGTATCGATGCGAGGATTGTCGAACTGCACTGCGCGGCCGGTCGCGGGCATGAGGATATCGATGATCCGCGCATCGGCAGTGTGCCCGCCCTTGGCCAGCACTGCGCAGCCGTGGGCTTGCGACAGCTCGGCTGCCGCCTCGCGCACCTGATCGGTGTTTTCCAGCTTGCGTGCGACGAGATGCTCCAGCTCGGGCAAATTGGGGGTGATCAGCGTCGCACGGGCGAACAATCTTTCGCGCAGAGCCGCGATTGCATCGGCAGCGATCAGCGTCGCGCCGCTGGTCGATATCATCACCGGATCGAGCACGATCGGCACGTCCGGATCGAGCGCCGCCAGCGTTTCCGCCACCGCGGCAACGATCCCCGCATCGTGCAGCATCCCGATCTTGATTGCATCGACGCCGATATCGGCAACGCAACTCTCGATCTGGCTGGCGACCATATCGGGTGAGAGCGGGGCGATGGCCTGCACCCCGACGCTGTTCTGCGCCGTCACTGCGGTTATCGCGGTCATCGCGTAGCCAGACAGCATGGTGATGGTCTTGATATCGGCCTGAATGCCGGCGCCGCCCGAGCTGTCGGACCCGGCGATGGAAAGAACACGCGGTGGCGATTTGCTCATGATTTATAATGCCTTTCGCGCGAAGGCGGCGATTTCTCGTGCAGGTGAACCGCGCGGGTCGGACGGTCGACCAGCTCGCCCGCGCAATTGGGGCACAGATCGTCAAGCGCCTCGCTGCATTGCGCGCAGAACGTGCATTCGAAGCTGCAGATGAATGCCCCCGGCGCTTCGGCCGGAAGGTCCACGCCGCAGCGTTCGCAGTCGGGTCGCATCTCCAGCATCAGGCGACCGCCTTTACCGCCTGGCAGATCGCATCGACGGCGGCCTCGACCCGCTTCGCATCATCGCCTTCGGCCATGACCCGGATTACCGGCTCGGTGCCGGATGGGCGAAGGACCAAGCGGCCCGATCCGGCAAGGCTGGCTTCGGCTTCGGCGATGACAGCCTTGACGCTGGCTTCCTCGAGCGGCTTGCCGCCTTCGTAGCGCACGTTCTTGAGCACCTGCGGTACGCGGTCGAAAAGGTGCAGCAACTCGCTCGCACGCTTGTTAGAACGAACGAGACTGGCAAGCACGCGCAAGGCGGCGACCAGTCCGTCGCCGGTGGTGCCATAGTCGAGCAGGATCATATGGCCCGATTGCTCGCCGCCGACGTTGAAGCCGCCCTCGCGCATCCGTTCGAGCACGTAGCGATCGCCAACCTTGGTGCGCTCGAGCGACAGCCCGATCCCGCCGAGATAGCGCTCGAGGCCGAGATTGGACATGACCGTCGCGACGACGCCACCGCCGCGCAATTGCCCCTTCTCGAGCATCCTCGTGGCGATCAGCGCCATAAGCTGGTCGCCGTCTACGGTCTCGCCATTCTCGTCGACCACGATCAGCCGGTCGGCATCGCCATCCAGCGCGAGCCCGATATGCGCGCCGGTTTCGACAACCTTGGCCTTGACTGCATCGAGCGAGGTCGAGCCGACCCCGGCGTTGATATTGGTGCCGTTGGGCTCGTCCCCGATCGCGATGACTTCCGCGCCCAGCTCCCAGATTGCCTCGGGCGCAACCTGATAGGCCGCACCGTTTGCGCAATCCACCACCACCTTCAGCCCGTCGAAGCGGATATCGCTACCGACCGATTGCTTGACCGCATGGATATAGCGTCCGCGCGAATCCTCGATCCGGCGGGCGCGGCCCACACGTGAGGCGTCGACCAGTTTCGGATCGGTCACCATCAGGGCCTCGATCGCCAACTCGTCCTCGTCCGACAGCTTGAAACCGTCCGGCCCGAACAGCTTGATGCCATTGTCTTCGTAAGGATTGTGGCTGGCGGAAATCATCACGCCCAGATCGGCGCGCATTTCGCGGGTGAGCATGGCGATGGCCGGTGTCGGCAACGGTCCGGTCATGATCACGTCCATGCCGACGCTGGTAAAGCCGGCCACCAGCGCACTTTCCATCATATAGCCCGACAGGCGCGTGTCCTTGCCGATCACCACCCGGTGCCGATGCGCGCCGCGCAGGAAATGAGTCCCCGCAGCCTGGCCTACACACATGGCGGTAGCGGCGGTGAGCTTTTCGGTGTTGGTCCGACCGCGAATACCGTCGGTGCCGAAGAATTTGCGATCCATGGCTTGGTTGTCCTCGTTTGTCGCTGGCGTTTTGACTGCGGCGGGCAGAAATGGGAAGGGGGAAAGGCACGCTTTGTCCGTTGCAGCAAACCATTCGCTGCTTGCCATGCAACTCATGCGGCGACAGGGCGTTGGTGTCTTGAGTATCAAATTTCACTTCAGCAAAAGGGATTCCATATCATGGCCTTCAAACTGATCGAACTGCCTTACGACGATAGCGCTCTTGCCCCGGCGATCTCTGCCGAAACCCTGAGCTTCCATCATGGCAAACACCATCAGGCCTATATCGACAAGACCAACTCCGCGATCGAAGGCGGTGAAATGGCCGACAAATCGCTGGAAGATATTATCGCTTCTGCGCGCGGCTCGAACCAGGGTCTGTTCAACAATGCTGCGCAGAGCTGGAACCACGGCTTCTACTGGCATTCGCTGGCGGGCGAAGAAACCAGCGCGTCGGAGGAACTCAAGGCGATGATCGACGATGCTTTCGGATCGGCCGATGAACTCAAGAAGAAGCTGGCCGAGCGCGGTGCGGGTCACTTTGCCAGCGGCTGGGTGTGGCTGGCGGAAAAGGGCGGCAAGCTGTCGATCGAGGAAACGCACGATGGCGATACGCTCGCGGACAAGGATTTCAATCCGCTGCTCACCATCGACGTGTGGGAACACGCCTATTACCTCGATCACCAGAACGCGCGTCCGAAATATCTCGATGCGGTGATTAACGGCAAGCTCAACTGGGCTTTCGCATCGCAGAACCTGGCGCGCGGCACCACCTGGCAATATCCCGCCTGATCGGGACAGACGGCGCAATGTCGCGCCGTGGCAAAGCATCTCGGCCCGTTCCGCATATGTGGGACGGGCCGTTTGCTATTGAGGGGGCGTTTCCTCGCCCGTGTCGGCGGCATCGAATGGATTGCTGGCGAACAGCGGCTCACCGAACACAAAACCGATCAGATTGGGGTGGCCGATATGGTCGAACAGCGCCGTCAGGATCAGCAGGATCGGCACCGAGAGAAGCGCGCCGATCACACCCCAGATCCATGAGAAATAACTCAGCGCGATCAGGATCAGCAGCGGATTGACGGTGAACCGCGCGCCGAGGATCGAGGGAGTGATGAAATTGGCCTCTACCGCGTGCAGGCAGAGGTAGGCCAGCGCCGGGACCAGTCCGGGCAGCAGGGTTTCGGTCGAGCCGATGCCGAATACGCCGAGGACCCCGATCATCGCCGCAGGTCCGACATAGGGGATGAAATTCAGCAGGGCGGCGAGACCGCCCCACATGATCGGTGCTTCCAGCCCGAACAGCCACGCACCGGTCGCGACGATGATTCCGATGCCAATATTGATCAACGCCACGGTCAGGATGTAGGACGCCACGCGATCCTGAATTTCGCGGATCACGCGGGCCGCCTTGATGCTCGACCCGAAGGACGAGCGACCCAGCAGCAGCTTCTGGCGCATCCGCACCCGCGCTTCGACCATGAAGAAGGCCATAAGCAGCGTCAGCACGATTTCGATCACGACGCTTGGCGTGGCGATGGCGATGGATTCGAGCGGCGTGGGACTCGCCAGCACGACCTCACGATGGCTGCGATGGCTCAGAAGATCGCTGAGCTGGGTATTGATCCGCGACAGCCACGCAAACTTGTCCTGTAATTCGTTGAACCTGTGCCCGACGTGGCTGATGAGTTCGGGCACCTGATCGAACAGGGCGATCGCGGGTTGCAGGATCAGCGCGAGACCGAACAGGATGATCGCGATCAAGATCAGGATGGCGATGAAACTTGCCAGTGCATTTGGCAAGCCAAGGCCCGCCAATTTGTCCGCCAACGGGGACAGGATGACGGTCAGCACCAGCGCGGCCGTAACCGGAAGGAACACCACCGACCCGATCGACAGAACGAAGGGCAGGGCGAAGAACAGCCCCAGACCGAGGATGACCGCAAGCGCCGAGATCAGGCGCAATTCCTGCTCGGCCAAACCATGGCGCGTCGTCACCTCAGCTGGGGGGACCAGCTCCGGCTTCTCCTCGTTGGTGGGGCCGGACGCCATCATGGTCCCGGCCTAGGGTCTGGCAGACGAACCATTGCCTGCGGCCACATCCTCGAGCTCTTCGAGGATGGCACGATGCGCGCCATCGTCGTTGAGCGAACGCTGTGGAATCGCGCCTTCCGCCAGCATGGAGTTGAGCGCCGCACGCGCACGGCCAACCCGGCTTTTGATCGTGCCCACGGCACAACCGCAGATATTGGCCGCTTCCTCGTAGGAGAACCCGCCCGCGCCGACCAGCAACAGCGCCTCGCGCCGTTCGGGCGGAAGCGTCAGCAGCGCGCGATGCAGGTCGGACAGGTGGATCGGCTCTTCCTGAGATGCGGGCGCGGTAAGGATCCGCTCGGCGACGTTCTCGTCATATTCGCCGCGGAAGCGATTGCGCCGCATATCGGTGAGATAGGCATTGCGCAGGATCACGAAGGTCCATGCGCGCATCGACGTGCCCGGCTCGAACCGTTCCTGCGCCGCCCATGCCTTGAGCAACGCTTCCTGCACCAGATCGTCGGCCATGTCGGCCCGGCCGCAAAGGCCGCGCGCAAAGGCGCGCAGATGCGGCACGACTTCTGTGAGTTCGCGCTTGAAATCGGCCTTTTCCGAGGCCGTTCGGGTTTCGCCGGACATCAGCCTTCTTTGTCCAACTTGGAAATCAGATCGCGGAAATTGTCTGGAATATCCTCGTCGACGACCGAATCATACAGACGCCGCAACCCTGCTGCCCATCCGGGCATCTCCGCAGGCTTGGGGGCAGTGGTGGTTTGCTCCGGCTGCACGGATTTGCCGTCCTTTTCGTTTTTTGATGTCATTTAGTGACCAATAGTCCCTCATGCCGCCACCGGCCTTGAAGCCGGGGAAACATCTTATACCGTCCCGATGAGTTTTTGGGAACGATGCAGCTCGCGCTTTGTTCCCGCACAGATATAGTCTTCTCGCGCGGGGCGGGTGAAATCAGGTCGTGATTGTCCGTCAGAGGGGCGGCGCGAAATAAAACGGGGAAGATACGCTGCCGGGAGAACGCTCTACCAGGAATTCGGTATCGCGCAGATGGTTGGTCAAACATCCGCGCTCGCTGCCTCTGGTCATATTCCTGCTTGTGCTCGCGATTACGATTCTGGGTGTGTTTTCGATCGAACGCGGTGAACGCCAGCGCGATCAGGCGATGATGGGCCGGACCGCGCTGGCATTGAGCTCCGCGCTCGAGCGACGCGCTTCGGTCAACTCGTCCTATTTGCGGGCGGGCGCAGCGTTGTTTTCGATGCAGAATGGGGTGAGCGTCGGAATTTTCCGCCGGTTCGTTTCGGAAATGCGGTTCGATTCCGATTATCGCGGAGCAGAGGGCCTGGGCTGGGCACCGGTTGTCGAACCCGGCCAGGCGGCAGCCTTCGATCAGCAGTTGCAAGCGCTTTACGGCACTGACATCAACCTTCATCCCGCACCGGGTTCCGGATCGCGCACAAAGATTGTCCCGGTTTTCTATCTGGAACCTGAGACTGCCCGAAATCGCCGGGCATTGGGATTCGATATGTATTCCGAATCGGTTCGACGGGCGGCGATAGACGCTGCCGAGGAAGGCCAGCGCCCGACAGCCAGCGGGCCGATTACATTGGTTCAGGAGGGCTCAGCTACAGATGCCGGGTTCATCGTGTACATGCCGGTGTTCAGTAGCGCGGGAGGCAGAACCACTCTGAAGGGCTTCATATATAGCCCGTATAACGCGCCCGGGTTTCTCGCGTCGGCGACTGAACAGGTCGATTTGAACGGAATGGGAGCAGCGCTGTATGACGATAACCGTGGCAAGCGCCGTTTGCTGGCCGAGATTGCCGGCCCTGGGAAAGGCGAGGCCAGAGTAATCCAGCATTTTTCCATTGCTTACCGCCCGATGACTTTGGTCATCACCTCGTCGCGTGACGGTTCGCTGTCGCTGTTGTCTATGATTACGCTGCTGTTCGGCCTTGCTGTCGCCAGCCTGCTGATGATCGTGTCGCGCCTTCTGACCCAGCAGGCGCTGGAGGATCAGCGCGCGCTCGACTGGTTCGCGGAGCAGAACTCGATCCGTAATTCGCTCACCCGGGAACTCAACCACCGGGTCAAGAACACGCTAGCCAACGTGCTGTCAATTGCCACCTTGACGCGCCGCCGGGCCACCACGTTGGACGAATATGCCGATGGGCTGGACGGACGAATACGGGCATTGTCTGCCACCCACGACCTGCTGACCCAGTCCGAATGGGGCACCACTCCCGTCGCCGCGGTCGCGAGGGCCGAACTGGCGCCCTATGCACAGGGGATGGACGGCACACTCGAGACCAGCGGCCCGGACGTCGAGCTGGCCCCCAACGATGCGTTGTCGCTGGGGTTGGCACTGCACGAACTCGCCACCAACGCGTCGAAGTATGGCGCGCTCAGCCAGGCGGGGGGCAAGGTCTCGATCACCTGGGAGACAACCGAAGACGGGCTTGCACGAATCGATTGGGTCGAAAGCGGTGGCCCAAGCGTCCCGCGTGAGCGTTCGCGCGGCTTCGGCACCGACTTGATCGAAAAGATCGTAGCGCATGAATTGCGCCATCCGGTCAATTTGGTGTTCGCACCCGAAGGCGTGCGCTGCACATTACTGGTGCCGGTGCGCCAGCCCAGCCAGTTTGCAATCCGGGCGCGTTCCTGACGCGCAAAGGAAAAGCCGCCGGAAACAAACTGCTTCCGGCGGCTCGGATTTCCTGACGGTTGCGTTTGCCGTTTCAGTCGAGCGGACGGCTCGATCCGAAGAACAATGCCTGGCTGATTGCCGCGCGAACGGTCTGCTCCTGAAACGGCTTGGTCACGAGATAGGTCGGCTCGGGACGATCGCCGGTCAGCAAACGCTCGGGGTAAGCGGTGATGAAGATCACTGGGACCGAGCCGATCGCAAGGATATCGTCCACTGCATCGAGTCCGGAGGATCCGTCTGCAAGCTGGATATCGGCGAGCACAAGCCCGGGTGTTTTTTCGGCGACGACTTGCTGTGCCTGCGTGCGCGTTGCAGCGGTACCGCAAATTTCATGGCCGAGTGACTGGACGAGATCTTCCAACTGCATCGAAATCAGCGGCTCGTCCTCGATGATGAGCACGCTGGTCGCGGTTTCGCGGTCGATTTCGGAAACGGCTTCTTGCACGAGCGCCTCGACCTTTTCGGCATCCAACTCCATTATTTCGCCAGTCTCGGCGATGGAGAAATCCTCCAGCGTGGTCAGCAGCAGCGCCTGACGGTTGAGCGGAGTAATCGATTTCAACCGACCGTTGGCCGCATCCTCATGCGCACCAGAACCGCTCTGGACGTCGGACACCTCGAGATACGCGCTGCTCCAGACCTTGTTGAACGCGCGATAGAGCGGAACGCGTCCGCCATCGAGCGATGCTTTCAACTGGTCGTCGGCCAGCGCCGCCTCCAGCGTGGCACGGACAAAGGCATCGCCGGTTGCCTGCGACCCGGTCAGGGCGCGGGCATAGCGGCGCAAGTAAGGCAGGTTTTTGGCAATCTGTTCACCAAGCGACATGAAGACCCCTTCTGGTAATGCGCAGCCTCAACGCGGCTTTGCCGCGATAGTTCCATTGCACCTTGCGATACGCACATGTAATTGACAACCGACGTTCGATTGTTTCTGTTTGTAGCTGGGTTAGGGGAAACAGAGAGCAATCATGCTGAACGTGGGTCATCCGTTTCCATGCACGTCATGCCCGTTGCTGGCGTGCCCCGGCTTGCGCAAGCACAGCCAGCAAGAACTGGAATATATCGACACCTTCAAGAAGGGGGAGGTGATCGCCGATCGGGGTGAAACCATCGTGCGTCAGGGCAGCGAGCGCAAGACGCTCTACACTGTTCTGGAGGGAATATTGATCCGCTATCGCTCGCTCGAGGATGGGCGCCGGCAGATCGTCAATTTCATGTTTCCTGGGGATCTCGTCGGTTTGCAGGGCATGTTCGACGAGCCGGCCAGTCACACGGTGGAAGCCCTGCTGCCGGCGCGCCTGTGCGTGTTCGATCACAACCAGTTCTTCGATCTGATCGTCAATCAGCCACGGCTGGGCTATGACATCACCTGGCTGGGCGCGAAGGAAGAAACCGCGCTTGAAGAGCACATCGTGGCGCTCGGGCGGCGTTCGGCCAAGGAGCGCGTGGCCTATCTCGCGGTATGGCTGCTGGAGCGTGCGATCGGCACCTGCATGGCCGAGCACGAGGACACGCTAAAGGTTCCGATCACCCAGACGCAGATCGCCGATATGCTTGGTTTGTCGCTGGTCCACACCAATCGTACGATCAAAGCGCTCGAACGCGACGGGCTGGTGAATTGGCGGCAAGGTGAAATCCAGGTGCCCAACTTGGATGCCGCCGTAGACTTTGCCCAATTCGAGCGTACGAAGATGCCCCCCAGGCCGTTTATCTGACCTGTTTTCCCGCGGCAGAAATGGCGACGAGCAAAAAAAATTGCATTTTTTCGACTGCTGGGGAACCAGCTTCTTGGCCGGTCATTATGCCATTGTCACCGCCGAGACCCCCCCTCCCGTCCAAGCGGCTGGTGATACGATCCCGAAGGGCCTCCGTTCAAGAGAACGGAGGCCTTTTTTCTTTTGGAGTGGGGCAGCCAATGCAGGATGACGGCTTGATGCCCCGTCAGTTTGCAATGCTCATCGAATGAGTTGCGCAGCCTTTCCGGCTTGCGACCTTAGCCCAGCGCGCCACGCAGTCGACCGACGATCCCGCGACGTTTCGGCGTGCGCAACAGCTTGACCAGCGCGTCGGTCTGGTAGGGCTTTTCCAGCACATCGCCGAGCGCAGCAATGTGTTCCGGTATATCTTCCGGTGCGCCGGTTGAGAAAATGATCCGCGGACGATTCGGGCCGAGATCCTGTACAAGTTCCGCGATTGCCCAGCCATCCGCCCGATCCGCCAGATGAACGTCGAGCACGATGGCGTCGGGCTGTGCGCGCTTCATCGCTTCGAGAGCGCCATCGGTTGTCGGGCTGAAATCGATCCTGGCTACACCGGCGTCGCGAAGACTGTCTTCTATGGCCATCACCAGCACCGGATCGTCCTCGATAACCAGTACATGGTTCGGCAGGTCAAACGCCTTGCTCGAAGCTGTCGTTTCCTTGTTCATCTTGCCCTCGATCGCGCGAGAGCTGCTTCGGCGCAGGCCCGCACCAAATCCAATCCCTATCCGGTCACTCTGTTCCAGTCGCGCGCTGTAACGCCGCCGTATCGCGATAGGAATTTACGCGGCAGCAGATTACAGGGGTTTTTCGAATATCACATATTCGCGGTTGACCGTGCTTTGGATCGCATCGGCAATGGCGACCATTCCCTGATTGTCATCGAGAATCCAGCCGATCTCCCCGCGCTTACTGCTGTAACGCTCGCTAGCGTTGCGGCGGATCTGGCTGATCATCATGAAGGCGAGCTGGCTGGCGAGCCGTGAATTGTGCAATTCCTTGAGCACGCCCATCAGCGGCACGCGCATGTCGGTGCCCTTGGGTTTGCGCAGCCAGCTGAGCAGTTTGACCCAGCCGAATGGCAGCAGCTTTCCATCGATGCGGCGCAGCAGCCCGTTCATGTCAGGCAGCGTCATCATGAAAGCCACGGGACGCCCATCGAGTTCGGCAAGCATATTGAGGTCGGGATGGATGATCGGCTTCATCTTCTTGCCCGCATAAGCGATTTCTTCGGGCGTGAATGGGACGAAACCCCAGTTGTCCGACCATGCATCGTTGAGGATGGTGAGCACGGTCCTCACCTCCTCGGCCCAGCGCGACTTGTCGATCGGGCGAATCGTGATGCGCTTGTTGCGATCGCCAGAGGCGACGATGCGCTGGATCAGCGGCGGGAAATCTCTGGTGATGTCGAGTTCATAGGTCAGCAGCGTCTTGGCGAGCGTATATCCAGCGGATTCGATCCATGCGCGATAGTGCGCCGGGTGATGGCCCATCATGATCGTCGGTGCATGGTTCTGCCCGCGCACCAGCAGACCCGGCTCTTCCCACACCGACATCGAAATCGGTCCCAACACACGCGTCATCCCGCGTTCGCGCAGGCGCCGCTCAGCCTCGGCAAGCAGTGCATGGGCGACTTCCTCGTCTTCCGCATCGAAATAGCCGAACAGGCCGGTTCCGGGGCCGAACCCCTGATCGGCGGGCATCTCCAGCGCGAGATGGTCGATCTGCGCGGAAATCCGCCCAACCGGCGTATCCCCCCGATAAGCGATCAGCAGGTCCACCGTGGCATGGCCGAAGAAAGGGTTCTTGCCCGGATCGATCAGCTCGAGCTGTTCGGAGCGCAATTGCGGCACCGAATGCGGCTCGCGCGCGGCAAAGGCACGGCCTAGATCGACGAATGCACCGCGCCCAGACTTGCCGGAAACGGGACGGATGACTATTTGATCGCATGTCACGAAGGGGACCTCATTCAGTTTGGAGCCAGCCCTGCGTGCCCATACAAGATTTTGTCAAGCGCCAAGCACGGCGCGATCTTCGTGTTCCTTGCAACCCCAGCAATCTGCTATAGGTTTCGAACCGGAAGCTTCTGCCATGACGATGCAACAGACCATAACCGCCGGGTCGACCGACCAGAACAAGGGCAAGCCTACGCTTGCGTCGATCGCCGACGACAAGGCGATGTTGCGCGCCGCACGCGACCTGACGCGTGACCTTGGCGCAGCACGCGGCGCGATCTACTGGACCGATATGCTGGCATCCGCCATCATCGGATATGCGGCGCTGGCAGGTGCCATACTGCTGCACCAGCCGCTTCTGGTCGTCGCGCTCGGACTGGTCGCGGCGCTGGCGCTTTATCGCGCATTGCTGTTCATCCACGAGATTTCCCACATCCACCGCGACGCGCTGCCGGGCTTCCGGCTCGGATGGAACCTGCTGGTCGGCATTCCGCTGCTGACCCCGTCTTTCATGTATGAAGGGGTTCACACGCTGCATCACGCGCGCACGCGCTATGGCACGCGCGAGGATCCGGAATATCTCCCGCTCGCACTGATGAAGCCATGGTCGTTGCCGCTGTTCGTGGCGATCGCGCTGCTGGCACCGATTGCTTTGCTGTTCCGCTTCGCGGTGCTCGTGCCGTTGGGGGCGATCATCCCGGCGGTCCGTCGGCTGACATGGACGCGTTTTTCTGCGCTCTCGATCAATCCCGATTTCCGCCGCCGACCGGCGGAAGGGGAGCTCAAGCCCCGCGTGCTCTACCAGGAGGCGCTGGGAATGATCTGGGCGTGGTTGCTGCTGGCAAGCACGCAGATGATCGGCTGGCGTCCGCTTCTGATCGCACTTGCAGTTGTCTCGGTCACGGCCGTTCTCAACCAGCTGCGCACACTCGTGGCGCATTTGTGGGAGAACGAGGGCGAACCGATGACGGTCACCGCGCAATTCCTCGATTCCGTCAATGTCCCGCCGCCCGGTGTGGTGGCGGAGATTTGGGCTCCGGTGGGCCTGCGCTATCATGCGCTGCATCATCTTATGCCGAGTATGCCCTATCATGACTTGCCCGAGGCGCATCGCCGGCTCGCGCGTGAACTGGGCGATGGCTCGACCTATTTCGGCGCCAACCATCCCGGCATGGCGACGCTGGTTGCACGGATCGCGCGCAGCACCATGCGGCCACGCCAGCCTTGACGCGCCGTTCCTATTCCTCGGTGCGGATGAGCACGGTCTCGCCGATCATCAGGAACAGCAGGAACGGTCCCCAAGCGGCGAGAAACGGCGGATAGCCCCCGAAATCGCCCATCGCCAGCGCGGCGGTGTCGATCACGAAGAAGCCGAAGCCCAGCGCCATTCCGATCAATGCGCGCATGAACACCTGGCCTGACCGCGCCAGCCCGAAAGCTGCGACCGAACCGAGCAGGGGCATGAGGACCGAGGAGAGCGGGCCGGACAGCTTGTGCCACCACACCGCCTTCAGTTCGGAAGTGCGTCGGCCCGCCGCCTCATAACGCGAGATCGACTGGGTGAGATGCCAGAAGCTTTCGCTGTCCGGATCGATGCGGGCGAGGTCGACCTGCTGCGGCGTAATATCGGTGCCGACCACGATCGAGGGTATTTCTGTAGTGGCGGCGCTTTGCACCTCGAAACTCGTCGCATTGGTCAACAGCCAACCGGGGGCCGCATAGCGCGCTCCGGGCGCCCGGATCTGTTGCTGGATCATACCATCGGGGCTGCGCTTGTACCATGTCACGTTCTGCATGTGCATGGCGTTGCCGGTGCCCAGAACGGTGGCCGCTGACAGGATGTTGGTGCCGTCGCTGGTGTAGATGTTGGACTTGATTGCAGAGTCCTTCGGCATCGGGCCGTAATTCACCGATTGCCAGGCCTTGAGGGTGGCCGTTGCCCGCGTGACCACGCGCTCGTTGAAGGCAAAACTGAACCCGGCGACCACCACCGCGGCGAGCACGAGCGGGGCAAGGATCTGATGGGCTGACAGCCCCGCGGCCTTCATCGAGACCACTTCGCTGTTCTGGTTCAGCGTGACGAGCGTGATCAGCGTTGCCAGCAACACCGAATAGGGCAGGAAAGTCTTGGCAAGTTGCGGCGCCCGCAATGACGCATAGGCGAGCAGCTGCGCCTGTCCGTTCCCCGACACCTGTAGGATCGTCCCGCTTTCGGAGAGCAGGTCGAGCATGGTGAGCACCAGCACCAGCATCACCAGCACCGCAAGGATGCGGGTGACGAACAGCCGCATGAGGTAGAGCGTCAGCGTGCGAGAGGGAAAGAAGTCGAGCTGCATATTGCCGAGGTTACCCTATTCCGCTGTCGCCAGATCGGTCGTCGTTGCGGCACGATGGCGGCGACGGAAAAGCTTTTTCAGGACGCGGGCGAGTTTGGCGAACCACACTTCCAGCGCGCCGATCGCCTGTCCGCCCGGTACGTGTGCCACGCGCCAGTACATCCACACGATCAACAGGCCGAAGATCACGAACGGCCCCCACAGCGCAATGAAGGGATTGAAACGCCCCAGCGCGGCGAGGCCTTCGCCGTATTCATTGACCTTGTGATAGGCGACCACAAGGACGACCGAAACGAACACGCCCAGTGCGCTGGTCGATCGTTTGGGCGGGATGCCCAACGCTACGCCCAGCAGCGGCATCAATGCCATCATCATCACCTCGACAAGGCGGAAGTTGAAACTGGCCTGGCTTGCATCGCGCTTCACCTCGGGCGTGCTGCTGCTCCACCCGATCCGTAGCAATTCGGGCAGGATATATTCGCGCTCCGCACTGCCGCGCTTGCGGAACGCGGCCACTTGCGGAAGGTCGATCGGCAAATCCTGCCTTGCGAAGGTCAGCACGCGCGGCGTCGTATCGCCGGTGTTCTGGATGATGGTGCCATCGACCAGGCGCAGGATGATGGTGTTCGGATTGTCGCTGGTGGCCAGAAACGTGCCTTCACGCGCGGACACCGAAAGCACCTGGCCCTTGCCGTCGTTCACCCTTGCGAAAATGCCGTAGAGCTTGCGCCCCTGATCCTCGCTCTTGTCGATCCTGAGCGCCATCTTGTCGGCGAGAGTCGTGAATTCGCCCACCTGGATCGACGCGCCCAGCGCGCCGGACTGCAATTCGTAATTGAGCTGTTCGTAGACGTAACGGCTGACCGGCTGGACGTAATAGACGATCCCCAGATTGATCATCATCAGCACTGCGGTGATGATATAGGGAACGCGCAGCAGCCGCCCGTAGGACATGCCCACGGCGCGCATCACGTCGAGTTCGCTGTTCACGGCCATACGCCGGAACGCCAGCAGTACGCCGAGCATCAGCCCCAGCGGAATGGCCAGACTGGCATATTCGGGGATGAGCGTGCCCAGCATCTTGAAGGTCACGCCGATCGGGCCGCCCTGGACCGCCACGAACTGGAACAGGCGCAGCATCTTGTCGAGCGTCAGGAGACTGGCGGCCAGCGCGAACACGCCCAGCATCGGCCAGATCACCAGCCGGGCGACATAGCGGTCGATACTGGGGAGCAATCGGAACAAGGGCGCCTGTGGTTAATTGTGGAAACCTTGGGTAGCCCTAGCGCGGAATCATCCGCCGGTCATGCCCTCAATTTTGCATCGCAACAATCACGCTTTCTCCAGCGTGCACTGCAATGGATGCTGATTTTGTCGGGCGAAATCCATCACCTGATTCACCTTGGTTTCGGCGACTTCATAAGGGAATATCCCGCAAACGCCGACACCACGCTGGTGAACGTGGAGCATGACCCGCGTCGCTTCTTCCAGGTCCATCCGGAAAAACCGCTTGAGCACCATCACGACGAATTCCATCGGCGTGTAATCGTCGTTGAGTAGCAGCACCTTGTACTGGCTTGGCTTCTTGGGCTTTGCACGTGTCTTGGTGGCGACGCCCACCCGGTTGTCGGTATCGCTGTCACCGTTCTGGTCATTCGCGCATCGCGGCGCGTCGTCAAAGCTGGGCAAGGCGGGACTTATTGGCTTCATCATCGCCCCAATATCGTATGGCAAAGCCGCTGCGCAAGGATTTGGCGACGGGTCGGTATTGTTTGTTGGTTAACCCACTCACGAAAAAGGGCCGGACAGCTTGCGCCATCCAGCCCTTGGTTCGTGATCGAATTGCCGCAACAGACGCGATCAGCGCCTCACGGCATCCGCAAGGCTCAAGCTGCCTTGGTCAGCTTTTCGGCAGCGACGCTGGCGCGGCTCGAAAGCGGCGCGAATACGTCATTGGCAAGCTTCATGAACAGCTCGGCATTCTTCGAACCCTGCGCCATGGCAGCGTCGAAGTTGCGACGTGCGATTTCGCCCTGAAGCTGGAACAGCTCGGTCGGCGACTTGACGGCGGCCATCTTCTTGACGTCGGCGGTCGCGGTCTCGGCAGCGGTCTTGAGCTCTTCCATCGCGGTGCGGCCCATGTCCTGCATTCCGCTGGCGAGGACCTTGCCGGATTCGACGAAAGCGTCGACGTTGCCCTTGTGGAATTCGGTGAATTCGCCGGTCATTTCGGTGCCCTTTTCATAAGCGGCCTTGACGCGGGTCTGCACTTCGGCGGCAGCGTCCTTGAAAGTCTTGCTGAAATCAGTGGTCTTGGCGGTAGCCATGATCTTTTCCTTGAGTTGACTGATCGGGGTATCGGTAAGCGGTTTGGCGGGGGCGCGCTTGGCGGCGGGTTTCGCTGCTGCAGCCTTCTTGGTCTTTGGCTTGCGTGCCACGGCCTTCTTGGCGGCAGGCTTGGGCGCGCTCGCTTTCTTTGGGCTCGCCACAATCTTATCGACCGGGGCGGGCTTGGTGTTCGCGGCAGCCTCTGGCTGCTCGGCGGGCACCGGCTGAGGCGCCTTGGCGGCCTGAGCCGTTTTCTTCTCCGCAGCCTCGGCAAACGCCTTTTCGGCAGCGGCATCGATCTTTGAATGGGTATCGGCCATGCGATTCCTCACGGGTTTTGTTGCAGTGCACAAAATAGGCATCCGCACCGTAAGGTCAAGCACTTTTTGTGCACTGCACAATAATTGCCCGATTACGCAAGCATTCTGCCGGATTTACTCCGAAAAGCTGATCCGTCAGCGCGATTTGACGTAGCGGCCGGGAGCGTCCTCGATCACGTTGTCGCTCTTGCTGCCCGGCTTGCGTTTGCCCTTGGCCGGCACTTGATCACTCGATTGTCCCTTGATCCAATCGATCCAGTCGGGCCACCAGCTGCCCTTGTGCTCGGTCGCCCCCGATTGGAACTCCTCCAGACTGCGGGGGGCGCCGTCGTTGATCCAATACTGGTATTTTTGAGCATCGGGCGGATTGATCACGCCGGCGATATGGCCCGAACCGGCGAGCACGAAGCGTACCGGCCCACGCAAGTGGTCGGTAATCCGCCAGACACTTTCCGCTGGCGCAATATGATCCTCGCGCCCGGCCTGAACATAGGTCGGCGTTTCGATCCGGGTCAGGTCGATAGGCGTGCCGTCTGCTTCGAGCGAATCGGGCTGGACGAGCCGGTTGTCGCGATAAAGCTCGCGCAAATAGGCCTGATGCCACTTGGCGGGCAGATTGGTGGTGTCGCCGTTCCAGTAAAGCAGGTCGAATTCCGGGTAATCTTCGCCCAGCAAATAATTGCTGACGACGTAATTCCAGATGAGGTCGGTTCCGCGCAGCAGGTTGAAGGTGGCGGCCATATACCGCCCGTCGAGATAGCCTTCGGGCGACAAGGACTCGATCGTCGCAAGCTGCTGGTCGTCGACAAAGTGGAGCAAATCGCCCGCCTTCTCGAAATCGACCTGTGCAGTGAAGAAGGTGGCGCTGGCGACCTTGTCCGCCTCGCCCCGGCGCGCGAGGATGGCGAGCGTTGCGGCCAGCGTGGTGCCTGCAACGCAGTAACCGATGGCGTGGACATTATCGACGTCGAGCCTTGCGCGGATGTGATCGATCGCGGTGATCTGCGCGCGGATATAATCGTCCCACACCACGTCCTTCATGCTTGCGTCGGCCGACTTCCAGCTCACCATGAACACGGTGATCCCCTGATCGACCGCCCAGGCGACGAAGCTCTTCTTCGGATTGAGGTCGAGGATGTAGAACCGGTTGATCCATGGCGGGAAGATCACCAGCGGCGTCTCCAGCACTTTCTCGGTCGTGGGACTGTACTGGATCAGCTGGAACAGCTCGGTCTCGAACACCACCTTGCCCGGTGTGGTGGCGATGTTCTCACCCAGCGAAAAAGCGCCGAGCTTGGTGTGGGTGAGCTGCCCGCGCTTCATATCCGCCAGCATGTGCTCCATCCCGCTGACGAGGTTTTCGCCGCGGGTCTCCAAAGTCCGCTCCATCACCACCGGGTTGGTAAAGGGGAAATTGGCCGGGCTGGCCGCTTCTACCAGCGCCTTCGTCGTGAAGCGCAGTTTCTCGCGCTGGTCCTCGGGCAGGCCGTGGATGTCATCGACCATCGCGTTCAACCTCTCGGCGACGAACAGATAGGTCTGGTGGATCAAGGCAAAGGCGGGATGGCTGCGCCAGCGATCGTCGGCAAAGCGGCGATCCTTGTAGGGTAGCTCGGGCGTATTGTCGCTCGTTCCGGCTGCACTGAACCCGCCGAGTACCTGCTGCCACAGGGCAAAACTTTCGTCCCACAATGCCTTCTGCCGCTGGGGATCGACCAGCGGCATCTGCTTGTACCAGCCCTGCGCCAGCGCCATCCAGCGCGCCGGATCGAGATAGGACAGCGCCGCATCCGGCTGGCTGTTCTGTTCGGTCATGAATTCCAGCCACATGGCTTGCAGCCGCGTGCCGACTTCGGCCCAATGCTGCACGTCTTCCGGCGCCAATGCATCGCGACCGGGCATGGCGGCCATCGGCGCGAAGAAGGCCTGCACCATCTTGGCCGGGCCTTCATAAAGGTTGGTGAACGGGTCTGGCGTGTCGTCGTCACCGGGCATCTTTGGCTCCCTTAGCGTTATAGGGCCTGCTGTTGGCGTGCCGAATGGCAAGTTTCATCCATCCATGAAATGCTTGCGTCAAGCATTGCCTGCACAATTGCGCCTGCCGCACGAATAGGACAATGTCATGAAACCGAAGTGTGGGCCAGGGATCCCGATGTCAGACGAATTCTACCGTATCAGGCGATTGCCGCCTTATGTGATCGCCGAAGTGAACAATATGAGGCATGCGGCGCGTCAGGCGGGCAGGGATATCATCGATCTGGGCATGGGCAATCCCGATCATCCGCCGCCCCAGCATGTGATCGACAAGCTGTGCGAGGTCGCGCAGAAACCCAATGCGCACGGCTATTCGCAGTCGAAGGGTATTCCGGGGCTGCGAAAGGCGCAGGCGAATTACTATGGCCGCCGCTTCAACGTCGATCTCGATCCCGAGCGTGAAGTGGTCGTCACCATGGGCTCTAAGGAAGGCCTGTCGTCGATGGCGACCGCGATCATCGCGCCGGGCGACGTGGTGCTCGCGCCGAGCCCGTCCTATCCGATCCACACCTTCGGCTTCATCATCGCCGGGGCTACTATCCGCAGTGTCCCGACCACGCCGGACGAGCACTATTGGAAGGCGCTCGACAATGCGATGGCATATACCGTGCCCCGGCCCACGGTGCTGGTGGTCAACTATCCCAGCAATCCGACCGCCGAGACGGTCGATCTCGAATTTTACGAAAGGCTGGTCGCGTGGGCGCGCGAGAACAAGGTCTGGGTGCTCTCGGACCTGGCCTATTCCGAACTCTATTACGACGGCAAGCCGACCCGCTCGATCCTGGAAGTGCCGGGGGCGAAGGATGTCGCGGTCGAATTCACCTCGATGTCGAAGACCTATTCGATGGCGGGCTGGCGGATGGGCTTTGCGGTCGGCAATCCGCAGCTGATTTCTGCGCTCACACGAGTGAAGAGCTACCTCGACTACGGGGCCTTCACCCCGATTCAGGCAGCGGCCTGCGCGGCGCTCAACGGGCAGCAGGACATCGTCGAGGAGAACCGCCAGCGTTACCAGCGTCGCCGTGACGTGATGGTCGAAAGCTTCTCCCGCGCTGGGTGGGACATTCCCACTCCTCCGGCCAGCATGTTCGCCTGGGCGCCGATCCCCAAGGCATTCCACAATGTCGGCAGTCTGGAATTTTCGAAGCAATTGCTCGAACATGCAGGCGTCGCGGTGGCTGCAGGCGTCGGCTACGGCGAGGAGGGCGAGGGTTACGTGCGCATCGCCATGGTCGAGAACGAACAGCGGTTGCGACAGGCTGCGCGCAACATCAAACGCTTCCTTGCATCTTCCGGCTCTATCTAGGTAGTAACATCGGATAGCAAGCCCGGCCCCACGCGCTCATAGACAGGGCTTGGGAAAGATGTTGCCTGTTTCCATGAGTGGAGCATTCGCCTGGGTTTCTGAAGGCGGATCCACCTGCACGGTGGGATCTGCGGCTGCTCGGCTGGCGCATGACGATCCCCAACGCCGCCCCGCCGACCGCTGGCGAACCGGTCTGGTTGTTCGACTGCCGCCTCCAGTCGATGGCCCGCCGGTGGCAGGACATGAACCCTGCCAAATTGATCGCCGCGTTCGGCGCGGATGGGCAGGAAGAGCGGGTGGCCATGCTGGCCGCCGATTTCGGCGAAGTGCTGTCCACGCGGGTGGCGCTGTCGGAATTGGCTTTGCGACTCACCCGGCTGGCGGAACAGGTCGATGTGATGCCGCGCTTCCGCCGCGCCGACCCGGCGCTGCTCGACCTGTTCCATCGCGATGCGCGGATCGGTGGGCGCTGGTTGAGCCTCCACCCGCGAGAGTTTGCGCTTTTCTGGCGGTTGGCGGAAACGCCCGACATGCCGGTTGATTTCGGTGAGCTGTTGTCGGACGTCTGGCGTCTCGAACACATACCGGAAACCAATTCGCTCAAAGTCCACGTCTCGCGCCTGCGCGCCAAGCTTGGCATAGACCATGCGGCATGGCTGAACGAGACCGTTCCGCAAGGCGGCTATCGCTTGGGGCAGCGCAGCAGCAAATCCTTCTTCGCGTTCCAGGACCGTCACCATGCTCTGGACAGCGCCCAACCAAACGCTCACGATGCTTGCGAAGATGCAGGCAGCGTGAGCGGAAACCATGTCGAATGATCGGGTAACAGTCGAATTGCAGGACGATGGCGTGGCGCAGGTCAGGATGATCCGTGCTGACAAGATGAACGCGCTAGACCCGGCGATGTTCGATGCGTTGATCGAGGTCGGGGAATCTCTACGGACGATGAAAGGGCTGCGGGCGGTTGTGATCGCAGGCGAGGGACGGGCGTTTTGCGCCGGACTTGATACCGCCAGTTTCGCCGCTGCCGGAGGTGGCGCACAGCCCTTGACCGATCGCACCCATGGCAATGCCAACAGGTTCCAGGAAGTGGCGATGACCTGGCGCAAATGCCCGGTGCCGGTCATCGCTGCGGTGCACGGCGTATGCTTTGGCGGCGGGCTCCAGATCGCGAGCGGTGCCGATATCCGGATCGTCGCGCCCGACACGCGCATGGCGGTGATGGAAATGAAATGGGGGCTGGTCCCCGACATGGGCGGCTATGCGCTTTGGCGCGGGCTGGTGCGCGACGATGTGCTGCGCGAGCTGACCTACACCAACCGCGAATTCACCGGCGAAAAAGCGCTATCGCTCGGCTTTGCAACCCATTGCGAGGCCAAGCCCCTGCCGCATGCGCAGGACATTGCTCGTACCATCGCCAATCGCAATCCCGAAGCTATCCGCGGTGCGAAACGCCTGTTCGACACGATGATCGACGGCGATACCGCAGCGATCCTGATGGCGGAAAGCGAGGAGCAGGCGGGCATCATCCGCCGCCCCAATCAGGTGGAAGCGGTCATGGCAGGGATGGAGCGCCGCTCGCCGAGCTTCACCGACGTTTGAGGGCGGCCATCAGCCGAAGATTGCGGCGCATTGCAGGCCATCGAGTACTTGCCTTCCGTCGCTATTCCACAGCCGCAGTCGCTCGCTCGAATAACCATGATCGGCATGGGTGCTGGAGTTCTCGCTCATCCACCAACCGTCCGCGGTCGACGGTTGCGGCTCGAGCAGGTTGAACGACCAGTTGATCGAACTGATCGGGCCTTGCCGCACCATCGCGCGTATCGCTCCCGGCGGCATGACATCGCCCATAAGGATGCACTCGCTGACCGGATCGAGGATATTGCGGTCTGTTAGCCGCGCCCAACGACGGACCACGGGTGCACCCGGTCCGCGCTGGTCCTGCGCGCGGCGCAGTTCGAAGTTCTCGCGAATGAACGCTGGTCCCTTGTCAGCCATTACCGGTTCGGCATCCTCGGGCGGTCCGGCCCAGTCCTCGGGCGGGGAGGCAGCATGGATAGCATTGGGCTCGCGTCCAGCACCGAACAGCCAAAAGGCGGTCAGCGCCACCCGCCCCTCGCTCAGCAATTCGCTGCGCAGTTGGGTGACGTTGCGACCCTGGCGAATCATTGTCGTCGCCACCGCGAAACTCTCCCCGACAGGCGCCACGAAGCCGATCTGCCCGGCCCGTAGCGGGGGAAGGTCGGCAAAGGCGCGGATCGCGGCGGTGTAGGCGATGAGTGCGGACGCGCCGCCATAGAGCGTGCGTCCCTGCATCCAGCTTTGCGCATGGGTGAGGTGGACGGAGCCATTGCCAGCGGGGATGGGATCGATCAGCGAAGCGATGGTCATGCCGAACATTCATACGGATAGTTTTGCGTCGCGCCAGCCCGGACGCGGAGCGCAAACGCGCAAGAAGCCGATTGCGCCGTGGCGAGGCATTCGCTAGGGGGCGCTTCCCGCAGGCGTGATCGTCGGTGGGGTGAGGCCCGATGGCGGAGTGGTTACGCAGAGGACTGCAAATCCTTGCACGCCGGTTCGATTCCGGCTCGGGCCTCCATATTGGTACGCAGCCAGCCGATTGCGGTAGACCCGCAAGGTGGCTAAATGCGCTGCCAGGGCGCCGCTTTAGCTCAGTTGGTAGAGCACATCATTCGTAATGATGGGGCCACAGGTTCGAGTCCTGTAAGCGGCACCACCACTTTCAGTAGGGAAGTTCAGCGCTCTAGGGCGAAAGGCCTTTCGGCTGGTCGTGCGCTTTGGGTCCCGCTTGGGTCGCTTTGGGTAGAAAATTTGGCGCGACCCACGCTAATCCCACTTCAGCTTCGATGGGCGTTTAGCGGCAAGCTGAAAGGCTGGAATTGGGCCTATTGTGTTGAAAACTCCATCGTCATTTTTGGTCAGCAATAGTATAGATTGGATGCATCGCTCTGCGTAACAATGATTCAAGCAGCGAGCTCACTCTGAATCATTGTTGCCAGGAGTCAGGCTTCAATTCGGCACCCCCGACTTTTTTGAACAGAATAGGGTCGATTGCGGACTGTCTGCTTGGAGGCACTGGACCGTTGAAAGCTGCCACTCCGTCTATTTAATACTTTCGGAAATATAGCGCCTCGAGGGAATGGGCCTCTACATTTCTGGGGTCATCTGACTTAGGAAGGATATCTTTGCCTGATGGCCGCTGGGCTGATCTTGGTTGCAGCTTGGGGCAACTAAAATCACAGGACTAGGCCATGGGCTCGTGGATCGGGGGAGATTTCTTTTTCCGGCCCGGTGGATCAGGAATCTTATTGCCCTTGCTCCCTTCGATGATCCAATTGGACCATTGCTTGAGTGCGTTACCAGTCCGCGTCTTCGAAGCATCAGTCCAACCCAAAGCGAATTCATCCGAAATAGAGGCGCCAAGCTCAGAGCCAGTGAGTGCTGGATTGAATAGCCCCTAGATTTGTGGACGTCTTCTTTCCTAAATTTGAGGACAGGAGGCGACGATGAGGAAGGCTAATTTC